>JAYPQK010000008.1:0-2450 GCA_038131955.1 Flavobacteriales bacterium | reverse complement strand
ATGGCGATATCATCAAGGAAGAAGCGCGAAAGCTGACACTCAAAGGACAGTTGGCCGACTGCCGCCACCTGATAGAAATGGAAATGTTCGGCGATGCACAGGACGCCTACCATGCGGCGATCGTGCAATACTTGGATCCGAGGTGGACGAGTCAACTATTAGAAGACATCAATGCGGTACTGAAAGATGTGCCACCTACAAAAACCAACTCGGAACTCAACCCCAATCTCTCACTTACTCCAGAATAGACCGTGGCTGAAGTAAAAGTGCTCCTAGAGCCACTTCAGCGACATTTTGGAATCAATCAGATCTACAGGCAAGGCGTAGACTCCCTCTACAAACACCTGATCACCGGGGAACGCGATGCTGCCATGGATCAGTTCCGCGCCACCACGAAGCGCTTTGCCAAACCTGTATGGGTCGATCACAACAGCATGCGCTTGGTTCAGATCATGGATCATACCCCCGCTATTTCACCGAAGCCAGCACCCCAGGTTCAAGAAGAAGCTAAGATCGCCCTTCCGGATGACCTGCCTCCTATCCTCTATTTTACAGACAAAATGGAAGGTCGGGTGGTTGAACGCCTTCGGATCTTAGAAGCTGGAGAATTGATGACCTACAAGAAGGTCACTCATGACTGGGGAGGGAAATTCTATTTCCTCAACGACGAGCCGACCAAAGACACCGAATGGCTTCGGGTATGGTCACTCTATCAAGCCCAGCAGGAGCAGAATTAGCGACTATGTTTCAAGAGCCGATAGGCCCTTGCATCAGCAAGATTCCATTCGCGCCAGTTGCGATCCTCTTCTTCCATGCCCTCCAAGAATGCTTGAGTCCGGTTCTCGATCGATCGATGAAAGTCCTCGGCGCTCATATACGATGGCGCGATCGGGAAACGCTCGTTTCGATCGGCTTCCATCGCTTGTAAGGTCTCGAGATCGAACTGCATGTAGGGCAAGGTAGCGGGTTCCATATTATTGAGGAAGTCAAAATGGAGGTAACCGGTCTTGTGGTGAGAGAAGTTGTACTTCACAATGAATATATCCCAATGAACCGCAGCGCTGAGCATCAGCACGACGAACACGGCTAGGGAATTCATCCGAACCAAGTAGGAAAGCTTCTTCTTCTCGACCACCTTCTGGTACACGGTCCAGAGTCCATAGAGCACCAAGGCCAAAAAGAACAACACCGCGATGCGCTTGTAAGCCAAGGAGAAGTGATGCATGTAATGGAAGTTTCGAATGGCCACGGAGATCACGAGAAAGGCATTCTGGGCAATCCATAGCTTGGTCAGAAAGAGCAGTCGCTTCCGGTTCGGGTAGAAATTGAGATTGCCGCGGAAATAGTACACAGCAATTCCCATGGAGAAGAAAATGCTGAGGATCAAGACCCAAGTCCCTTCGTGTACGAATTGCTTCAAGTACTCACCGTTCCACTCGAAGAAGAACCAAACGTGGTAGACATCGAGCATATTGAACAGCAAGAGCAAGGCATTCAAGGAAACAAGCAGGAAAACCGCCGACTTGTACTCATTCCGCAATCCCATTAGTCCAAACGTCCGATCAAAGCCATCCCGGACTCTCGTGATGTCTTCTTGGCCCGTGGAGTCTAGATCATGCATGGAGTTGACAGTAGATGGCATGAGCGTGTAGATGGAAATGATCATTCCCAGCACAAACAGCCAAAACCACTGCACACTGAAGTGATCATCAAACCAACGAATTACGTAGCCCGACCACTCCCCTAGGACCCCTGCGTATTCTTCGAAGAACGGACTCGCCTTGCTGTACATCATGATGAAGCCCAAAACGATGATCACGGGAAGGATGTAGTAATAGACCCTGCCTGGGTTTCCAATTCTTCCGAGTTTACCCAATCTCACCTTTACTAGAGCCTGGAGGAACCGGATGTATGAGAATACGCTGCTGACCACGGATTGCCCTAGGGTTACAAGAAATGATCGTGCATCAGGTTGACTATTTGCACCGGCGAAAACAAACAAGGCAATGATGGACAGGAACATGTTCCACGTCGTGCCGTAAAGCGTGAAAAACAAGGTGGAACCAACCCACGTCGCCGCAGTCAATAGTCGGATGCGTCCAAAATTTCGCTGCACCACAAAAGAAGCAGCAGTAATGATCACGCTGAAGAGAAACCAATTGACGCCGGGATAGGCGTGAAAGAAAAGAAGACTGAAAAGAAAGGCTACGGTGAGAATCAGAAGAACAGTAGAGGAATGTTGTGTGGGTTGCATTGCGGACGGGTTTTGTCACAAAACGACCACCCTCCTCATGTAGTATCCTTTTATCAATCTTTCACAGTCCAGCCACGTTCTTCGTCATACGTGGGCAACTTGATCCCATAGCGATGGGTCAAATGACGAATCAGGAAGATCACCACGATCGTGAGTGGGATATTCACCTCATCCGGAACATTGAAATACTTTAGCA
>JAYPQK010000007.1:0-4707 GCA_038131955.1 Flavobacteriales bacterium | reverse complement strand
AGTATGAAGAGTCCGCTCTCTGCTCGAGGCCTCAGGTGAAAACGGTCCATCTATATAGAGAGGTTCTAAATCAATACCAATCAATCCTGACAAATACTCCCTCGCCTCCTGCCTATCCAGTTTCACCAATTCCTCATATTGGACTAGTTTATAATCAATGTCCTTTTTCAAACTCTGGATTACCTGCTGATAATCATAGCATATCACAACTGCAGCCAGATAGGGAATAATGCGAAGGATAGGAATTTCAGCTAACCTTTTACCAATAATCGGTATCCACCGCGCCCGGACCATCGAGTGCACGATCGCTCCGTAATTTCTTAAAACTAAAATCACTTCTGCATTCGGATAATCCTGGAGTATTTGAGAATAATAAAGCGTATGAATCGGGCTCTTCTCGATAAAGCTCTCTGCACCTTCACTCAATTCAAACGAACGGTTGATTCCCTCTCGAAGAAAATGTCTGTAGGATTTGACTGAAACTGCAAGTCGGTCAATATCAGCCTCGGGCAATAACTTCTTAAAATAGGGATGTTCTTTCGCTTCATCGACGTGGTATCGTTTGATTGAATCTAAAGCGTAGACCTGAGATTCGGCGTCAGCTCCCACGATTTTCGGTTGGCCAACCATCAACATTCGCATAAGCAAGCTCGTGCCTGACCGTGGCGGACCGAATATGAAAATGATTCTACTCACGAGCTGACGTTCTATCTACAAAAGAGAACTCCAATTCGGATTCAAAAGCGTCTTCAACAAAAAATCGCAAAGCAAACTGCCGAATCCTGTCTCTATCCTCTTGATTTCGTGGTGTTATATCGAAAGCCTCGAAATTTGCTATATCAAGCACCCTCCCAAGATCCTCGCGCACAACCATCATCGAATAATCTCCAATATCAGGTGAAATGAATACGCGAAGTCCAGCTGCTATATACTCTGCAAATTTAACCGGAGCTGCTACTCGATTAGTCAAGGAATCCTCTCTCAAGAGCAGACCATAATCTGCAGCCCAATAATATTTGACAACATCCTCAGGAGAAACCCAATCTTGAATCACCCGATCATGGAAGCCCTGCCAAGATTCAGTTTCAACCTTTTCATTTGAGAGGAGAATGAGTTTTAGTCTATCATTTTGATTGAATAGTTCTATAAGATGTAAGCGGATTTGATCAAGACTCTGCCAGTCTGAACGAGAAGCACTCATCAACAAGACAATATCAGAATCTTTCAAATCGAATTCACGGCGAATCTGAGACCTTTGTTCGGCATTGAATGCACGCTTGCGAAATCGAACATCCATTAAACAGGGGACAACAGATCCATTCACCTTAACCCCATATGAAGACTCGTAATAACTAAATAAGGCCGAGGACACTCCCATCACATAATCTGCATTAGAAACCGCAGATTTCTCAATACCTTCGATTGAGTTCAAAGGGATAGGCCAGCCGTGCTTACCAAGGTATTCTCTCCATTCGGCCGCTACTGCTCCTCGCCCATCATAAACCACTCGTTTTGTCAGACCCCAAGATCTCATGGATAATGCAAGACCGGTAGCAAAAATTGCTCTTCCAACAATCTGTTTTGGCCTCTTGATGATGCATACCGCGGCCAATAACAACACAGAAAGCCTCCACCATTTCAATCCTCCGATCATTGGAAGAACCATAGCAGTGTCAATGCGTGCTTTATAGGCTTCTCGCTGAGAAAAATAGGATTGAAGCGGAACAAACGCTACGATCTGATAGTGGGTACCAAAGGACTCGCTTACATAGTTTAAGCGATTAACAACCTGACTCTGAATTATTCCCGAATAGCCGTTATTAAAAATGACATATAGATTCATCGAGAAAGGACATCTAATATTCTCCTCGTAGACTTTCCGTCCCATAGTGGTGGAACCTCTCCAATCAATGCGTTGCGATCTTCGATTTCTTGGCAAGCAAGCTGGACCGCCTTCTCATCAAACTCCATGAGTCTATTAGAGCCTACTTCAGTAGTAACCGGTCTCTCCGTATTCTCTCTCAACGTCAAACAAGGAATCCGCTGAAAAGTAGTTTCTTCCTGTATCCCACCACTATCGGTGATTACGATCCGCGCGTGCTTGATCAGTTTCTGGAATTCAAAATATGCCAGAGGAGGCAACAGTATTAGGTTTGATTGAAATCTCAGGTCGCCGAGTAGTCCATTTTTATCAAGCGATTTTTCAGTTCTAGGATGAATTGGGAAAACGCATTTTCTTGTTTTGCAAAGCATCTTCACGAGGTTCACCAATTTTATCTGACTCTCTCTAGTATCGACGTTCGACGGACGATGAAACGTAAGCAAATAGTATTCTCCCGAGCTTATCCCATTGTTATCCAACACCGCTGAAGAGTCGATCTGATCTGCGAACGCTACGAGTGAATCAATCATCGTATTTCCAACAAAATGGATGCTTTCAGGATCAATACCTTCATTTACCAAGTTTTCGCGTCCACTTGATTCAGTCGTAAAATGAATATCTGAGATCTGATCGGTCATTCTTCGATTGATCTCCTCTGGCATGGATCGATCGAAGGAACGCAGACCACTTTCTATGTGACCGACCGTCACGCCCAATTTGTAAGCGGCATATGCGGCTGAAAACGTGGAATTCACATCCCCGGGAGTGAGAAGAATATCCGGATTGTAGGATTCAATTACTTTTCCAATCTTCTTGGTCATTTCCAACGATTGACCCAACGGATCATGGTGTTCTAGCGATATCTGGAAATCAGGGACAAGATCAAATTGCTCAAAGAACACTTTTGCCATTTTGTGGTCATAATGCTGACCAGTATGAAGCAATTTGATGTCCAGCGCAGGATATTTAGGTAAGAGTTTCTTGAACTGGGTTACCTTAATCGTGTTTGGCCTTGTGCCTATAGATATCAGTACTTTCTTCATCCTTCTCAGTTAGTTTGGATCATCAATGAGCTTCTTATATTGAGACTCAAGCTGTTCGTTATGCAGAACCATGTTGTAATAGGTCCCAATTCGGTTTCGGTTGATCTCCAGCTTCTCCCACTTTGAAATCTCCACGATGTACTCTGCAAACAAATCGATCTGGCGCTCGTTGCAGAGCAATCCATTTTCGCCATGAACGACAAGTTCGGGAATTCCAGCATGAAGAGTCGAAAGTACTGGTAACCGCATAGCCATCGCCTCCATGATCGCATTGGGAATTCCTTCTTGATCTCCGTTTTTGGCGGTTACGGAGTGATGGACAAATGCGTCACTCTGATCCAGCAATTGCTTCACCTCATTTGAAGATTTGTTGCCAACGAAGGATACTAATGAGTTAATTCCAAGTTCACTCGAAAGCTCTTGGAGCTTGCTCTTTCTGGGCCCGTCGCCGGTAAATGTAAAATGTACTCTTTCTTTAAGTGAGGGTTCAAGTTCAACTGCTTTAGCAATGGCAGCAAGTGTATACTCATGACCTTTCTTCTCAACGAGCGAGGAAACTTGCACAAAGCGAAACACTCCTTTCTCCTCGTTTGTCTCAGTTGGCTCAAATAGGGAGAGGTCGATCCCATAGCGCAACATGAACGAATTCTCAAAGCGAACCCCTGAGCTTACCAACCGATCTCGCATATCGTCAGAAACACAAATGACGGTCGCTTTGTGGCGTCTAATCTCCAAATTAAGCGCTTCGATATAGCTCCTCTTACAAAGCATCTCGGAAGCGTCATATCCATGAAAATGAATCAGCACATTCTTAAGCGGTTCAGAATTTTGCAGGAACATGAGTGCCTCGTATCCAAAATGAAAGTGATGAATGTCCGCTCCTTCTTCTTCCAGGATTGCCTCTAGCTTATGAGCAAAATTTTTGTTCTTGAAGTTGCAGCTCATATCCCTCTGCCATCTCCACCAATTCCATTTCTCCTTCCATTTAGTTTGATCATATCTCACCTCAATAGCCCTACCCGGAGCAATACTTCCTATAACATTTGTTGCTACATAAACCAATTCATGCTTCTCGCTGAAATGAGAGATCTCATTTCGGATGAAAGGTGGTGGTAAACTACCAACGCACGAGAACATGATGCTTTCATCTGATGCGCTTCTTACTAGATGATATCGTCAAATCCATTATCAACACTGATCAAGAGGATTTGTATCCTCTCTGGCGAATAGTCTGGATCCTTTGACCAATTCGCAGGGGCAAACACCATGCGATCTTTACTTCTAAGCCTCCCCGCGTTCTTACGTAAACTTTGAACTCATTATTTCCTCTCTCTTGTTCAATTCGCTCAAGTGCGGTTTGATAGTAATCAACATCTAATGCTCCTAGCACCTTTGAATACAAAGGATGCGTTACATAATCTCCCCTTCTAACATGGATCGCGACTTTAAACTCGGAATTCTGAGTATCGACAATCGCTCGGACGGTCTGGTTGACGTGATCTCGTGATGGTACCAGCCTATTTCGAATCAACTCTTCCTGGTCATTAAAGTATCTGTAGTCTTGCCACCTTCCTGCTAATACTGTATCCTCAGCAACAGGTTCAAGATGCTGTTCCTCGAAAGCATGTCCTTTTTGAATCCTGAGTTCAACCTTCCTAAAACCGCGAAGTATCCGCGAAAAAGCGCGCTCGAAGAGTGAGGCATTCTTTCTTGGCGCGAAACGCAATCGCTCTATATAAGTCAGCATCTCCAACTCCACACCCAGCTTATTTATCTCGATAC
>JAYPQK010000006.1:0-5689 GCA_038131955.1 Flavobacteriales bacterium | reverse complement strand
GCTCGAAAGCACGCTAGCGAATAGTCAGCTAGTTCGGTGTAGAGGATGCTAATCCTTTTTGACATCATGAACTGGTTCTGGATCTGGTGGAGAAGCTAGAATCGTAAGACTAATGATAAAGAGACTTGTAAAAGGGTTTAGCGAAGCGGAGAGCCAAGATTCGAAGAAAGTACTGAATAGAACTGCATAGATGATGGGCAAGGTGTATGGCGAGTTCTGAATCGCTTTAAGAATCGAGGGTATCAATCCCGTGGCAAAGAGGACGATTCCAATGAGGCCCGTGTCGAGCCATATCGTTAAATATGAATTATGAGCATTTCCTTGATGTCCGAGTCTAGAGAGCTCATCTTGAAACAATTTAAAAACAAATTCAGTATGACCAAAACCTCCGCCGATAAAGAACACCTCTTGTACTTGTTGCCACGCAAAATTCCATGCGACAAACCTTCCGCTACCTTCCTCAAGTGTATCTAATCTGAAATATTCTTCAAGACCAAAGAACTGAATCACCTCGGGTAAACTAAGTAATAGATACTCATAGCTCCAAACTAGTGCGGCAAATAGAATCAATGTGTAGGCATTTGACAGGTAACGCAGTCGATTAAAAACGAAGAATAATCCAATAGCAATCAGGGCTGAGCGACTACTGGACAAGATCAAACTAACCAAAAAAACCGCAAGGAACAACCAATAGAATCGATTATTCCTAAACTGAGGTGGTAAGTTTCTAAAAACCGGAACCGCCACTGCAAAGGCTACGGTAAGGAAGATACCCAAACCATTTGGGTTACCTAATAATCCTCGGTATCTACCAACCAACGAGGTGAATTCCGGATTGATTAGGTGAATGATCAATCCTGCTGTGAGAATGGAGGTAATGAATTGAATCAGTTCGAGCCCCAACATTCTATTCTGATCACGCCCATTGAAGTACAATAGGGGTATCAAAAAGAAGATCAGTCCGTAGGAAAAGGACTTTTGAAACGCGGTAAAAGATTGGCTTGCCCAAACAGTCGCAAGCACAGCAAAAGCAATAAACGGAACAAAGAATCGAAATATATCGTTCTTCCTCACTTTGAACTGGCTATAATTTAAAACGGCAAAAATCAAGGTCATAACAACCACTCCAATCTTGGCAGTCTCGGCAAAGCGAAAGATCTGAGCTCGAGAATCCGAGAAGACAAGCATGGCTATGAATACCGTGAAAATTTTCGAAAGATCCTTTGTTCGTAGGACAAGCAAGTAAGTAAGCAATGCTATTCCAATGGTCACGGGGGCTGGAAGAAAAGCCCCAGCCAAGGCCCATAAACAGATGATCAAGTAGACATCCTTTCGGACTATGAGATGCTCCTTGTAAGTCATCGGTTGCAATGGAAGTTATACCAATTCAAGAATCTCTCAGCAATGACGCTCCAGTTGAATTCATTTTCAATCAACTCTCTTCCCGCGTCACCTTTTGATCGAACTGACACTTTATTAAGAGCCCTCTCTATCGCTTTCTCCAATTCGATAGTATCCTTCGCAGGTATCAACCAACCTGTTCTTTCATTAACTAAAGCGGCTGTAGCTCCTAAATCGGTAGCGATTACTGCTAGGCCTCTCGACATCGCTTCCATGATCACATTCGGCATGCCCTCCGAAATGCTAGGACAAAGCAATAAATCATGTCGATCATAGATAGCCTGCAATTCCTTTGCATCATGGATAGGCCCAGTATAATGAACCCTAGGATCATCCATCCTATACTCCTCAGGAATGGGTCCTACGAAAGTCATCGTAAGCCTAAGGTCCTTTCGCTTACGCAGCACTTTGTATAGCTCAGGAAGCCCTTTGAGTCGATCCCATCTCCCGACGAAAAGACAGCTTGTTTCTTCTCCTGACACACGATCATTCGACTGCACTGACTTGGCCAGCCAATGACTGTCAATACCAGAAGGCAGTTCCACCACCTTATCAGGATCTTTCAGCTCGCGACGAATGATATCGGTGATCTTGCCTCCGTAAGAGAAGACATAATCACTAGCATTCATAATATCTCGTACAGGAGGCCTCAATAGATACTTAACGATTTCGCCTTTCCAATCGGGCTGCTGCTGAAACATATTCATTCCATGGAATTTCACAGCTAGAATCATTCCCGAGTCAAACTCCTTTCTTCTCTTTACCAGATCCCAAGACATGAATCCTTTGGAGTAGACCAACCTCGGTGTAAAACGCTCAGATTTGAGTTGGTCCGCGTAGATTCTGGAAATCCTCTTCTGCGCGCGCAAATAGTGTCCCGGAAGGCGATCTTCCGCCGGATACCGGAAGGTGCGAACCTCGAGATGATGATTAGCCTCATTGCTAAAATGGGATCTCACCTCAGTCTCGGTTGGCAATTCGCTATCGGAAGGAACATAATGGTAAAGGACCACCGATTGTCCTGTTTGGGCGACGTACTCTGCTAGCAGCCTGGAATGTTTTTGCATACCTCCCATCACGAACGGAGGAATTCCGTCAGAAAAAATCACAATTGGAGACTCTTCAGTAGGCTTCACCACAATGGACGTTGGTAGGTACAATAGTAGTGATTGCCAACCAAGAGTGAACCGAAGTTCCTGAGTTAGAATTAACCGAGGAAAAAGGTCTGAATCTCGGTTACCACCCTATTCACATCTGCCTCAGTCAAATGCAGATGTAAAGGAAGTCTAACGAGCGTGTTTGCAAATCGATCTGCGTTTGGCAAGGCGCGACCATCGTGTTTCAATCCATAGTATGGACTCTCTTGAAGGCTCAAATAGTGGAACACGGCACCTATACCACGCACTTTCAGATGGTCAATCAATCTGGTTCTTTCCTCCAATGAGGAGCATACCACATAGTAAACATGGCCATTATTACTGGCATCAGTAGGGATATCCGGTGTGCGAAGAAATCCTGCATCTTCTAGCTTTTCCAAACCAAGGTGATACTGGTTCCAAATGGCTACCCTACGTCTCGTGATCTCATCCAAATGCTGGAGTTGTCCAAATAGATAGGCAGCATTCAACTCGGATGGCAAAAAGGATGAACCCACATAGACCCATCCATACTTATCAACTTCACCCCGGAAAAATGCCATTCGATTGGTCCCCTTTTCCCAGATGATCTCAGAGCGTTGAATGAAGCGATCATCGTTCACCACCAGCATTCCCCCCTCACCCGACACCACATTCTTGGTTTCATGAAAGGAAAATGCAGCTAGATGTCCGATGGACCCTAATGGGCGTCCTTTATAGGTTGCATCGATCGCTTGAGCGGCATCCTCCACAACGAGGATTCCACGACTATTTGCCAACTCCATTAATGGATCCATGTCACAAGCTGCGCCCCCGTAGTGAACCACCACGATGACTTTGGTCTTGGTCGTGATCAGCGACTCTAGTCGACTCACATCAAGATTTGGGTGTTCTGCGTTGGAGTCAGCGAACACGATCTTCGCTCCGCGAAGGACAAATGCATTCGCGCTCGATACAAATGTGTATGCTGGTACGATGACCTCATCTCCGGGCTCGATCTGTGAAAGTATCGCCGCCATCTCCAGAGCATCTGTGCACGAAGTAGTAAGTAGACATTTCCGAAAACCGAAGCGTTCCTCAAAGAATCGATGGCATTTCTTAGTGAAATCTCCATTACCAGAAAGGCGTCCGGCATCGATCGCCTGATTGACAAACTCTAGCTCCGGGCCAAATAGGTAGGGATGGTTAAAACGAATCACGTGTTCCACTTTCGATCAGGCATCAAGATCTATATTCCATTCTATCCTCAGCTTTTCCAGCATAGGTTGATAGTACGCGCAAAGATAAGCTCGAACTTCCTCCTCATCTTGATCGGGTTTCCGTGCAGAGGCATTTGCATGTCCTACGGGCAATGAGGAAATATCATCTAAACCCAATCGGTCGAGTAATTCCTTTCGCACGGACGCTTTTTTCGAGAATCCTCGGTGCGCGATTGTGATCAGTTGATCTCCGAATAACTCTCGATACGGGGTTAAATGCTGAATGTACTCTCCCCTCCCTAGGTAATCAAAAGGGTCAACTGAAGTTTGAAAATTCACCTTTGGTCTCGGTTTCCTTTCTAGGAAAACCTCTTTTAGCGAACGGTCTTCTAATTCATGTTGTACGCTGAAATGATAGTTGCTCAATGCCCGATCGACCGGATCTCGGAGCATCGCGATAAGCATCGCATCCGGAATAGCTTGCTTCATCCTAAAGGCGACCTCAGCGCTCTCATAATAACTTGTGGACTTTTCTCCCCAATATATCACGTCTCGTGGAGCTGTCGAGAAGAGCCAAGCATTATACTCTTCCATGGAAATATCACCCTTCAAAAAAACCTTTGGTTCTGGCCTAATAGGTTTAGCCATATAGACCTGCGGATGTTGATCCAGCCACTCATAGAGACTGGTGGTACCAGAGCGTTGTGCACCGATGATGATCAGATGCTTCGGACTCCTATTCAACGATCTCGCGAATTTGATAGGGTCGTTCTGTGGCTAACTGATTCATCAGTCGCGCCATATATTCACCCATGATACCCAAGATGACCAGAACAAAACCTAGGAGAAAAGAGAGCAGTACCACGATCGTTGTCCATCCTGGGACGGAGACTCCAATGAAGAGGGATTTGACCACATAGACCAATCCAGCAATGAAGCTCAGACTACTGACGATGATTCCCATCATACTAACAAGTCTGAGCGGATACGAACTGTAATTGAACAATAATCGAGACACCAGTTGTAGGATCTTCCAAAGCGAGTAGTTGGACGCTCCTTCTGATCGAGCATGGTGCTCTGTAGTGACATTGGCCATTCTTCCAGCACTCCTTAATAACAAACCTGGAATGTAAGGGTGGTTAGTTCGGTACTGCAGTGCTCTTTGAGCGGTCGCCCGTGTGAAGATCCTGAAATTGGTGAGGACCAAGTCATCGGGTTTATCGAAAACCTTCTTGTTCAAATACCCGATCAATTTCGACCCAAGTCTTCGGTAACCCGCGTGCTTCTTTTGCTCAAACCTTGCAAAAACTAGGTCATAACCTTCATGGATCTTTTCGATCAGTTTGGAGATCTCCGAAGGCGGATTCTGAAGATCGTCATCCATGGTGATCAAGAAATCACCTTCGGCCACTTCCATTCCGCAAAGCACCGCTGTATGTTGGCCATAATTCTTCAGAAAGTTCACCCCTTTGACCTCTCTGTGTTTCAACGCTAATCGTTCGATCACCTCCCACACCCTATCAGGACTTCCATCATTGACAAGGATCAATTCCGCATTGATACCAAGAGAATGGATCTCTTTGATTACAGCTTCTACTGTCCGTTCGAGGATCTTTTCGCTGTTGTAGACCGGTATGATGATGGAGTACTTCACACTAAGTTATCTCCCGCAAATCTAGGTCAATCCTTTACACATGGAATTCCGCTCCTTTAAAAGGGTTTCCTTTGCAGTCCATGAGTAAAGATTCATGAGATCCCTAGTAAAGAATATCTGCGCCCGACTGTACCAGTGGAAAATGCGGAAAAGTGACTTTGTCCTTGACCATGCTCTTATCCTAAACTATCACCACATTGTACCAAATAAACTGATGCGTACAAATCTCTTGCATGGCTACGCGCATTCCACGAAGAGTTTCAAGGCTCAAATGGCATGGTTGACTAATAAGTTTCAGC
>JAYPQK010000005.1:0-8977 GCA_038131955.1 Flavobacteriales bacterium | reverse complement strand
TGGTCGAACGGTGATACCACTCAGACCATCATCGGTCTTGCGGCGAATACCTATACTGTGACCGTAACCGACGCCAGTGGATGCACGGATACGGCAGTAGCAATCGTTGCAGATTCATGTCTGTGTAACTGGACGGCGAATGGTGTCTTGGTTTCTGATGTGCTTTGTAATGGTGACAGCACCGGTTCGGCAACCGTTACGCACGCAGGTGCAGCCAACCCAGTGACATACCTCTGGTCCAATGGTAGTACGAACGATTCATTGGTCAATGTGCCAGCGGGAACCTATACCGTGACCGTGACCGACAACGATGCTTGTGAGGATACGGCGGTCGTTGTGATCGATCAGCCTGCTACAGCGTTGGTCATCAACAGTTTCTCTAATATTTCTGCGCCTACCTGTGATAATGACTGCGACGGTGCTGCGACGGTGAATGCGACCGGAGGCACGGGTACATTGACTTACGCATGGAGTTCAGGCGGATTAACAGCATCTGTGACCGGACTTTGTGGCGGGGGACATTATGTGACCGTAACTGATAATAATGGATGTGAGGCGGTAGACCTTATTGCCTTGGTCGAGCGTCCTGTGATCTTTGCCCAGGTGGATAGCACGGATAGTGTTACGTGTCCGGGTAATAATGATGGAGCTGCGTTCTTGTCCGCCCATGGTGGATTTGCTACCTCAACCAATACGGGCGAATACATCATCGATCAGTCTGAAGGTTCTTTTGAACCGTATCCAACCGGTCGACCTTGGAACGCGATCAACTACAAGACCTTCCCGCTTCAGGATGACGCTACCTCGGATACCATCAACATCTTCGGTGGCGACACCTTTGAGTTCTTCGGAATTGGCAAGACCCACTTCATCATGAACTCTCAAGGATTCATCACCTTCGATCTTTCCAATCCGAACAGTGGGCAGGTGAATGGTCAGTTCTCTAACTCGACTGCCATTCCAAGTGCTGCAGCGAATACTCCGAAAGATTTCATTGCCGCGTACTGGGAGGATCTTGACCCTTCTGTAGGATCAACGGTGCTTGAAACCTACTTGGTGGGTACAGCGCCAAATCGAATCCGAGTCGTCAACTATTTGGAGATAGATCACTTCCAATCACCAAACGGATCGGGAGATATTTCGACGTTCCAGATCGTTCTCTACGAGAACTCAAACATCATCCAGATCCATTCGGACTCGTTGGTCTCTGATGGAGGAACTCACGTTCAGGGTATCGAGAACTTCGCCGGAACTCAGGCCTATGCGGTTCCCGGCCGAAACAACACGAACTTTAGTGCAACCAATGACTATGTGGCCTTCATTCCGATCACGCAAGACTTCACCTATACATGGTCTAGCATCGGAAGTGGACCATCTGACACAATGCTGACAGCAGGCAACTACACGGTGACTGCCTCTGATGGCACTTGTGAGGATACCGTTCAGTTCGAGATCTTCGAACCAGCCAATGGTTTGTCAGTGACCATGACCGCGCTTAACAGCTTCTGCTTCGTGGCTACCGGACAAGCGATCGCCAACGTAAGTAACGGAGTAGGTCCATACACCTACGCATGGAGTAACTCCACCACCAATAACTCTGCGCTTACAAGTGATACGATCACAGGGCTTTCGTCTGGTCCCTACTCCGTGACCGTAACGGACGCTCAAGGGTGTGAGGATTCTAACTCTGTGACCGTAAATGACTTCTTTGCTCCACCGGTTACTGCGAGCTCTGCGGATGCGTCATGTGCTACTTCTTGCGACGGTGAGCTTTATGCTAGCTTTAACTGCTTCACTTGTGGACCTGCTCAGTGGTTCGTGTTCCCTGATACGACCAACTTGATTGGAACGGGAGATACCGTAACAGGCGTTTGTGCAGAAACGTACTTGGTAAGGATCACAACAGGATTTGGTTGTAGTCGCTTCGACACGATCGACGTAGATGCACCACTTCCACTTCAATTGGACATGGATAGCACGGCAGCGGCCTGTGCCGGATCGAATTCCGGAAGTGCAGGAGTCTCTGTTAGCGGTGGAACCAGTCCTTACTCTTACTCTTGGAGTACGGGTGGAACGAACGATACCATTGCTAACCAGCCTGCCGGAACATATTCGGTGATCGTAACCGATAATAATGGATGTTCGGATACCGCATTTGTAACCATCGATGCAGGAACGTCTTTGACGGCTACTGCGACTTTGATCAATGATGCATCTTGTTTCCAAGGGATCGATGGATCGGCTGTGGCGACCCAGTCCGGAGGAACAGCACCATACACTTACCTATGGTCCAACGCATCAACCAATGACACCCTCTTGAACGTAGAAGCCGGAACGTACTTTGTTACCATCACAGGCAACGATGGTTGTGAGGATTCTGCTTCTGTCGTGATCGACGAAGCGGACTCCATGAGCTTTGCTTTCACGGAGACTCCGATCTCTTGTGGAGGTGCCGGAAATGACGGAGCAATCTCCGTGGTTGTTACTGGCGGCGCCGGTGGGTACTCGTACTTGTGGAGCACAGGCGGAACCGGAACCAGTATTTCTGGTCTTTCTGCCGGCACTTATTGTGTAACTGCTACGGATGCAAATGGATGTGAAGATTCAGCTTGCTACGTCCTTGATCCTCCGGGCTCGTTCAGCGTGGAGATCGCGGATAGTGCCGATGTCCTTTGCTTCGGAGATACCAATGGATTTGCTGTGGTCGCAGTGACCTCAAGTGGTTCAGGAAACTACACCTATGCGTGGGATAATGGCGCCAACATCGATACAGTCAATAACCTAACGGCCGGAATTCACGCCGTTACCGTAACGGACAACGTTTCGGGTTGTATCGACAGCGCCGACGTGATCATAGGAACCCCTGGAGTGTTCTTGGTTTCCATTGATTCCGTTGACAGCGTAAACTGCCTTGGAGGCAGCGACGGTGTAGCATGTGCGAGTGCCACTGGAGGTGTTGCTCCTTACACGTTCTCTTGGTCTAACGGAAGCACCTCTGCTTGTGCAACAGGTCTGCCGGCTGGAACATATACGGTGACCATTACTGACGCCAATGGCTGTATCGCCATTGAAGATACGGTTGTGGCTGAGCCAGCGACTGGCGTTACAGCAGGTGTCTCGATCGCTACGGCACCTTTATGTAATGGCGACAGCGCCATGGTAGTAGCAACTGGATCCGGTGGGTCGGGGGTCTATTCGTTCAGCTGGCCTGGTGGAATGACCAACGACACGGTTATGCTTCCTGTAGGTAACTACTGCGTCACCGTTTCTGATGTCGGTGCTTGTACGGATACGTCTTGTATCACAGTGATCGATCCGAGTCCGGTGAATGCGTCCTTCTCAAACGTGCAGGATCCTGGATGTCCTGGTGACACTACTGGAGAGGCCACGATCAACGTGACCGGTGGTACGCCGGGTTACTCTTACCTGTGGCCTGATGGAACTACGGATTCTACCGCGACGGGATTGGCAGATGGAACTTACTGCGTGACCGTTACTGACGCCAATGGTTGTCAGGACACGTTCTGCGTGGCCATTACAGATCCGGCAGGCATCACCAACAACTTTAGCGGTATCACCAATTCAAGCTGCACCGTTTGCGATGGAACAGCTACCGCGAATCCTTCAGGTGGAACTCTCCCTTATACCTTCATCTGGGATAATGGACAGACTACCGCAACGAATGACTCGCTTTGTGCTGGCATCAATTCACTCACGATCACCGACGCAGGTGGTTGTGATTTGATCGTCAACGTACCGATCAATGCCGATAGTGCCGACTCAGTGGTGGCGATCGGATTCGATCCTACGTGTGGATCTTGCGATGGAATGGTAGTGGCCCAGTACACATGTTCAGTGGCGCCTTGTACAGTCGAGTGGACCAACTTGACCACGCTAGCGGTCATCGGTACCACTGATACCATCGATTCACTTTGCGCTGGTACCTACTCGGTCGAATTGACCAATGGTGCTGGATGTGTGAGTTCAGCCATTGTGACCATCACGGAACCTGTAGCGATCGATCCTAATGCGACGGTGGCTGATGCATCTTGCTTCGGAAACTGCGATGGAAGCATCTCTCTGGCTACTACAGGTGGTTCAGGAACGTACACCTACGCTTGGAGCAATGGTGACACGACAGCGACCGTAAACGGCCTTTGCTCTGGTGGATACACTGTTACCATCTCGGATGGAACCGCTTGCGATACCATTGTCAACTTTACTATCGATGAACCTACTGAGATCGTGTCGAACGAGACTTTGACGGATCCACTTTGCGGTAATATCTGCGATGGACAGATCAACGTGAACCCAAGTGGAGGTGCTGGCGGATACATCTTCAATTGGAGTCCTGTTCCATCCAATGGTAATGGAACATCATTGGCCGATAGCCTTTGCGGTGGGTTCTACTTCTTGACCATTACCGATGCGAATGGATGTACCAAGGTGGACACCTTCGTTCTCTTCCAATCACAGCCGATTGTGCAGGACACCGTGGTCATCACGGATGCTGCCTGCGGCGTATGTGATGGTGAGATCGATCCGAACTTCTCTGGAGGTGCCGGAGGATTTACCTTCAGCTGGAACCATGGTCCTACGACCAATGCAGTAGACACCCTGTGCTTCGGTTTCTACGAAGTGACGGTGACGGATCAGGACGGATGTTTCGAAGTATTCGGATATCCTGTCTCTGAAACCAATGGTCCGGCCATCTCGTTGAGCGGAACCAACGCCACGGCGAATGGAGCGTGTGACGGTACGGCCACAGTAACGGTGATCACATCACTCGGCACTGTGACCTACAACTGGTCAAATGGCGATACATCTGCAACCGCAGATACACTCTGCGCAGGAACCTACATCGTGACAGTAACAGATACGAACGGATGTTCTAGCGTAGATACCATTACGATCACTGAGCCATCATCGATGTCACTTGACTTCTTGGTCACGGATATCACTTGTGCCGGAAACGGTTGCGATGGTGAGATCCAAGTCAACGTGAATGGCGGTGTTGCACCGTACACCTATGCATGGAGCAACGGTGATACCACAGCACTGATCTCTGGTTTGTGTGCGGGGACTTACACGGTGACGGTAACTGATGTGAACGGAACGATCATTACCGACTCCGCTGTGTTGAATGATCCAACTCCGTTCACGATCGTGTCGGACATCAACCAAGTCTCTTGTCCGGGTGAGTGCGACGGAAGCATCGACCTGACTATTACCGGTAGCGGTGCACCGATCAGCATCATCTGGAGCACTGGCGATACGACCAGCACCATAACAAACCTTTGTGCAGGAGTATACAGCGTGACCGTTTCAGATACGGCCGGTTGCGTCGATAGCCTCGACTTCGTTATCAATGAGCCAGCGGCTCTTGCGATCAGTATTGATAGTTTGACTAATCCTGATTGTCAGACCAACAATGGTCAGATCACGGTAACAGCGAGCGGTGGAACCGGTTCGACATACAGCTACTTTTGGTTGGATATCGCGGGTGATCCTCTGATCCCGACACAGGCTACGAATCATGCTACCAACCTGACTGCGGGTATCTATAATGTAGAAGTGACCGATTCGAATGGATGTACGGATACATTCAACGTCATCTTGAACAATGCGAACGCTCCGGTGATCACCTTAGATTCGCTGTTTGACGTTTCTTGCTTCGGTGAGTGTGATGGAGCGATCTTCACCACGATCACCGGCGGTACGTTGCCTTACAGCATCCTGTGGAGTACAGGTGATACTACAGCAAGTATTGATTCACTCTGTGCAGGAACGGACACCATCGCGGTGGTGGATTCGAACCTTTGTTTGTCGTTCGATATCTATACCATTGATGAGCCTAGCGAGATCGTACTTGACTCTAGTACGGTTGTCGGAGTTACCTGCGGTGCAGATTGCGACGGTAGTGTCAGCATTTCAATCTCTGGTGGAACCACGCCTTACACGTATGCTTGGAGCAATGGTGAAACCACTGCAACCATCTCTGACCTATGCGCAGGAGTATATAATGTAACCGTGACCGACTCTAATGGCTGTACTTATACCAACAGCTTCACCGTGAATGGTCCTACGCCGATCGTCATCACACTAGATGCGATCAACGATGCGACCTGTACCAACACAGGAGATGGATTTGTAGAGATCTCGGTGACTGGTGGAACCGCTCCATATACCTATCAATGGATCATGGAGACTGGTGATACAGTTACAAGTCAAGACCTCCAAGGAGTGCTTGCGGGAACCTACATCCTCACGGTATTTGATCTCAACGGATGTGCATTGAGCGACACCTTCCAGTTGGATGCTGAGTTCTTCGTAGAAGTCACAGCGATGGAAGACCTTGAGGTTTGTCCATTCTCGAATGGAATTACCCTGACAGGAACCCAACAAGGCGCTTCATCAACGCGCTGGTTGTTTGCTAATGGCGTTGTTGCAGGAAATGGAAACAGCGTGACCGTGAACACGAGTACTGATACGTCCATGTACGTCTTCGAAGGAATCAACGGTGTCTGTGTCGCTCGCGATACGGTTTACATCAGTTGGACCGAAGGTCCGGGTCTCGATGCGGGTCCTGATCAGTTCATGGAGCCAGGTGAGAGCGTGAGTATTGGCGGCAGCCCAACGGCTAATGCTGGTGTGGAGGTCCTTTGGACGCCTGCACAGGATATTTCTAGTGTGACTGACATGAACCCTTCAGTGAACCCATTGGAGACTACGGTCTACTATGTGAGTGCAACCGATGATGATGGTTGCTTCGGGCTCGATAGTGTCATCGTGACCGTAGAAGAGGTAGTAGATCCGGTAGGAGGATTCTCGCCAAACAATGATGGTGTGAACGATCTGTTCTTTATCGATCGTATCGAAGACTATCCGAATGCCGTGGTTCAGATCTATAACCGCTGGGGTAACTTGATCTTCGAGTCGCAACCGGGTTATCAGAACCCTTGGAACGGAACCTACAACGGCAAGTCGTTGCCAGTTGGAACTTACTATTACGTGATCGACCTGAAAGACGACAGCATCGATCGATTGATCACCGGTCCAGTGACCATCTTGAAATAATTTGAAACCATGAGTATTATGAAGAAGCTCATCATTATATGCCTATTGTTCATCGGAGCTGCCAGCACGAAGGCGCAGCAGCTGGAGCAATGGACGCAGTTCTACATGAACGAGTACATGATCAATCCGGCCATGGCAGGTATTGATAAGTACTTCCACGCCAACGCGCTCTACAGAGATCAATGGGTGGGTATCCAGGACTCTCCGAGGACATACTACCTCAGCGTGCAGGGACCGATCATTACCGGTAAGATGGGAGTGGGCGGAACCGTGTTCAGCGATGTGGTCGGACAGACACGTCGTAATGGATTCCAAGCGGCCTATGCTTATCACCTCGACTTAAATCAGGACTACAAGCTGAGCTTTACGCTCTCAACCGGCGCCTTGCAGTTTGCGGTGGACGGAGGTAAGCTGGATGTCCAGCAGGCGTTGGATCCTGCATTGAGTAATGGTTACATGTCGTTGTGGGCCGTGGACTTCGGTTCAGGAGTGCGTTTTTCTGCTAGCAATTGGCACGTGGGCATCTATGTGCCACAAGTGGCTGGGTTGAAGGCACAGTTCTTCAACGATTATTCTCAAACAGACAATGTCTTGGCGCGCCACTTCTATTTGAACGCGGGCTATCGCTATAATTTCAATGATCACTGGGCGATCGATGCAAACTTCTTGGGCCGCTATGTGACGCCGATGGACATGTTTGACATCCAGGCGCGCGGTATCTTCAGAGATATGGTTTGGTTGGGAGCTACTTTCCGCACCCCTTTGATCACCGAGCTCATTCCACCTGCAGCAGGTTTCATGGCAGGTTATCAATTTGAGAATAACCTTCAGATCGGTTATGCCTATGACCTCGCCTTAGGTCGATTGGGTAATGCCACCTCGGGCTCACATGAGATCGTGCTCGGTATCCGATTTACGAAGGAGAACACCAAGGCACCTATTCCGGCGGACCAGCAATAAGCTCGAATAACATAGTCAAAGAACAACCCTCGCCTTGTGGGGGTTGTTTGTATATAGCTTTGCATATTCCAATTTTTTCACGACATGTACATTGAACAGCTTTACACAGGCTGCCTGGCCGAGGCGGCGTACTATATAGAATCGAACGGAGAAGCAGCGATCATCGATCCACTGCGAGAAACCGATCCTTATCTCCACCTCGCAGCAGAACGCGGGGCCACCATCAAGTATATTTTCGAGACGCACTTTCATGCTGACTTCGTGAGTGGCCACTTGGATCTATCGGAGAAAACCGGTGCTCCAATCGTATTTGGACCTACCGCTCAAACAGGTTATGACATCATCGGCGCCGAGGACGGCCAGGTGTTCGAACTAGGCGATATTACCATTCAAGTACTGCACACACCGGGTCACACGCCTGAGTCATCATGCTATTTGCTTTTTGACGAAGAAGGAAAGCCACACTCGATCTATACGGGTGACACCTTGTTTATTGGTGATGTAGGTCGACCTGACCTTGCTCAGAAAGGCGGAGAAATGACCGCGGAGGATATGGCGGCTACTCTGTATGATTCGTTGCGAAACGAGATCATGCCACTTCCGGATCATTTGATCGTGTACCCAGCGCATGGTGCAGGTAGCGCTTGTGGAAAGAACATGAGCAGCGAGACGTTCTCAACGTTGGGCGAGCAGAAGCAGACGAATTACGCCCTTCAGGACTTGACCAAGGAAGAGTTTGTAAAGGAGTTGACTACAGGCATCTTGCCTCCACCACAGTACTTCGCAAAGGCGGCCGGACAGAATAAGAAAGGCTACAAGTCGATTGACGATGTGTACGAAGAGTCGTTGAGAGCGATGAACGTGACCGAGGTAGAGGAGGCGCAACAGCAGGGAGTGCTCATCCTAGACACGCGAAGAGAAGGCGAATTCAGCCATGGTC
>JAYPQK010000004.1:0-40177 GCA_038131955.1 Flavobacteriales bacterium | reverse complement strand
CTATAGGGCTTACCAAGAAGGTATTTCAGGATTTACTTCACATTTTGTATCGAGAAGTAGAGGTTATTCTTTCGTTTGGAGGGTTATACCCTCTTTTAATAATTCCTTCTTTATTCCTTTTAGTATGTCGGCCTCTTCTATCTCATTAGAATTTCGCTGAGCGGAAACTATGGAGCAATACCTGAGTACATTGATTATTTCTCCACCTGCAATTTCGTAATCGGCAGCAATTCGCTGCAAATCTTGTTTATTGACGTCGAACTCGGCAAAGTACTTTAACCATAGTTCGAATCTGAGATCGGATGTTGGTTTGGGGAAGAAGACAATGCTTTGAAAGCGTCTGCGGAACGCATCATCAATGTTGTCTTTGAAATTCGATGCCAGGATTAGGACACCATTATATTCTTCAATCCGCTGCAGCAAGAAAGCAACCTGCTGATTAGCGAACATATCGTTGCTGCTCTGCGTCGACATCCTCTTAGAGAACAAGGCATCTGCCTCATCAAAAAACAGTATCCAATTTTTATTTTCAGCCATGTCAAAAAGCCTAGAAAGATTCTTTTCTGTTTCGCCGATATATTTTGAGACTACCGCAGATAAATCAACTCGGTAGACATCAATTTCATTGGACTTTCCGATTAAGGCAGCCGTCATAGACTTTCCCGTGCCAGGTGGACCATAAAACAATGCTCGATATCCATCCTTTAGATATCGACGAAGATTCGGGGTACGGAGAATTTGATTTTTATATCGAATCCAGGATTGGATATGTTCGATTTCCGTCAGAACATTTTGATCAAAAACTGCATCCTCCCAAGTGAGCTTAGTTGTGAGTAGGTGCGCCGGAAAAGCCGGTGAAAATCGAGGCTTATACTCTTCATTTCTAGTTAAATGGGTCAAGCATTCTTTACTAATAATCAACTCTCCACTCCAGATTGGTTCGTAGACATTTGTAAAGCCTAATGACAGAATGTTTTCTCGATAAAGCACATGATTTTCATCGAAATATCGCTGTAATTCAAACCGCCTGTCTAAATCTTCACCAGCTATGATAAAAGCAGCTGTCTCTCCTGTTGGTATAAAGCCGCTGTGCTTTTCACCTTTTAACCCCCCAAATTCAGCGAATACCCTATCAAATTGTTCGTTCTTGGTGTAGAAAACATCGAAGACAGAGGGTTTTAAATGAGGCGCCAATGCTATCATGACCAGAACACGTCCCATTTCATCCAAATTGTAGGCACGAATCATCTCAGCATAGTATGAATTGTCATTCGATAAATCGGGTGCCTTAGGAAAAGGGTAGCGCTCCGAATGTTTGAAATAATCGGCGAATCGGTAGACTATGATTTGATTGAGCCAATCAATCTCCTTTTCCAAAGTCGCAATACTGTTATTAAAGGCTATCCCCATTCTACAAAGAGTCTTTTACTCATCCAAGGTAACTTAATCATGCTATAAGACCAAGGCATGCTTTCCATAAGAATGTCAATGGTCTTCTTTTCAACTTTCAGATTCCAAGTTTCTTCGGATTCCATTAATTGACCATCACGTATGATAAATCCTTCCCTGAGAGCATCAATTGATGTATTCTTCAGGCGATTCCAGTTCGATAGCAATCCTTTCAACATCTGTTCTGTCACCTCACGTTCTTTATCCGTTAAGTTTATCTCGAATGCTACCGGTGTAGCAATTTTGACCCCACACAAAACTTTATTCAAAAGCAATTCATGTTCAGCAGCAAATTCATTTCCTGTGGCGACATATTGTAAAAGCAGCACCGCTCGGGCAGCATCTTCTTCTGTCTTGAACTTTTGTCCGTCCAGCATTTCAAGCATATCAAAATACCTTACCAAATATGGCCATGCTATTACCAATCCCGCGTTTCTGATATTGACTTCAAAATCTAACATCACATCTGGAATTATTGGAGGCTCCGGTTGGTTTTTCTTTTCTTGTTGATCATCTGATTTTTCTGCTTTCGTTTGGTTACTACCGGCATGCTTACTTGAGGATAATTCCAAAATTAAATCGGCAATGTTTGGAGGTATTCCATGCAACTCATCTTCGTTTTCGAGTTCTATAATACCCCATCTCTCAATGGCCTTCTTAATAAAGCCAGCCAAAAGAGCCTCTGCCCTGAGCGCAGTCGTCGCTGGATGAACCGCATTTTCAAGAAGATGAATTAAATAACTTTCAAACAACACGCTTTCAGATGCTGATGACCATTGTGTGCTTAATAACTCAATAAGAGGACGTTCAACCAAGTACAACTCTCGAACCGCATGTGGATATAATATCTCAGTTAGCTTCCCAATTAAATAACTTTTCTCTTCTGCGAGGAGGCGTTTTCGAACTGTCGATTCTCTCAGAGCATTTCTAATCGCTCCTCTAATCTGATGTGGCGCCGCTTGATACTGTTCATCAAGTTTCAGCGTGAAATCGATTAAACTATCAAATAATTGTGCACTGTCAATAGGTATAGATCCGACTCTCAGGTAGTAGCTCAACACATCCACAAAATCATAGGTGATTGGATATCCGACAATATCGCGCTGTGACGCTTCGAACTCTTCTGACTCTTGATCAATGATTTGGGCTATGTCTGATTTTTCAAGAATGTCAAGGACAGGCATGAATCTGGTTTCTCCTTTAGTAAGAAGCTCACGCGCCATGTTTGTTAACTCAGCCAGCAGTTTTTTTTCTGGATAAGAAGTAGATTCTTTCAATTTTGGAAGAGCCAACTTAATGAAACGGTGGGCGTCGAATTGCACTGATGAGCGGATAGTTAGAATCAGGAATTTACGCCAATTATCTAGGGGGTGTGATGCGAAAAGGTTCTCCACGAGCAGATTGACACTTACAACGAATCCGCCAAATGAAGGAGCCAAAGCCAAAAGCATTTGGTCAAATTGCTGATGGTTTAAATGACCGGATAGAAAATTGTACACCTTACCTGAAAAGCGCATTTTTTCAACTGCAGAAATCCATTTTGCCTGAGCATAGCCAAGGATAACTGTCGCCAGACCTTCTACCTGCTTGTTGATTGAGCGATTATCAGATTTCTTTACTCTTTGCCACCATGGAGTTTTTTGATCAACAAGGAGGGCTTCCAACAGATCAAGACTTTGCTGGAGTTTTTGTTCTTCTGTAAAATTCAGCGTGTAACTTCTTGACTTTAAAAAAGCATGGACAAATGCCATCTCATAATTGTCCAGCTTTTCGGAGGGCTTCATTGAAATCCACTCAAGATATATTCGATCAGATACTCCCAATTCAATGGCAAATGCAGACATAGAATAAACAGCTACTTCTTCTGTGGCTAAGTATGGTCTTTGAGATAGAATTTTAACGCACGAGTCCAAGAAATAGGCATATCCTCGATCGAATGAAATCCACTCCATATGAATGGTCGCAAGAGAATTAGCTAAGGTTTGAAACAAACTTTGACGTTCTGGATCAATGCGCCTTAATAATTCGATGAAATTGTCAGGACCCATGAGTCGAAGTAGATTTCGAAGTCTGTTCGGTTTCTCTAATTCTTCAACTACAAATTTTGCAGCCAAACGAGGTGTATGTCGATACAATTCATCAATTACCTTAATTAATTCTGGTGATGTGTGAATCGATGACCAAAATGGAAACACACCATTTTTGAGCACCTCCTCAAGCAAGTGAAACACCGTATAGAAATCTTGATAAAGTTCATTGATTCCGATTCTAACGTAACCATGCGGCATTTTTAGAATATCCTCTCTAAGAATGTGATCTTGGATTCTAGAATCAACTTCATTTAATACCTCAACCTCCTCGAGATCAAGATCTAAAGGGGATTTTAAGATTGAAATGGACTCGAGTGATTCAATTGAACCCTGATTAAATATGGAGACTATCAGAAGGGCAGACAATTCATCCTTCCTAGATTTCAAATTCTTTGGTTGATTCTCGCCAATCATCTTCTTCACCCATTCCATATCCTTATTTAATAACACTGAAATGAAATACGCCCATTTTGACGTTGGCAAAAGGCTAAAGAATTCACTGACGGTATGGACAGCCTTGATATCCGCTCGAATTAGAGAAATTAATTGATCCCGATCGGTATGAATGATGTCCAAAAGTGCCTGGCCTTCAAAGACCTTGATCCTATCTTGATCCTGGTTAATTTTCCACTTAATAGATTGATATATATGAGTGGTTGAAAGTCCTCGTCCGAGTGGAGCCTTCAGCAATTCCAGATTTCCGGTAACTTTTATTGATGGCATTCTAATCTCAACAAATGCAAGAAAAGATTCGACATTAAAGTGCATATGCACTAAGCCATAGGCAAGGGAAAATCTTTCAAGTAAATCTCTTTCCTCCCCTGAGGTCGATTTAAGAGCGAAGACAGAATCTAAGTATAATGTATCGCGATACTTCTGCTCAAGATGTAGCTTTATTGCACTTATCGTTACATGGGATAGTTTTTGAAGAAAGGTAATTACGCGCTCTATATCTACTTGATAAAAGACACTCAAAATTGAAAGTTCTCTTCGTTGTATGTGTCGTCGAAGTTCTACCTCAAAGCTTCCAAATGATGTGTATTCAAGCTTAGGCTTGAATACACCTGAGTTCAAAATATCCCTGAATGAATTAACAAAGTCATCTATATTTTGGAGGTTTTGGGTAGATTCAAGCCATCGATTTAAAGTACTAGTCCTTTTTACAACGAGAAGAACCTCTTCAACTCTCTGTGGTTTTTCAGTCTGAAAACTTTCCCAAGCCTGCATCATTACGAGCTTAATTTGAGCTGATTGACGTCTGGCTCCAAAGACGATAAGCGAGGTCAATTGACGAATTGAAAGCCGCGAGGCTACGTCCGTAACTCGCAGGAGTTGTAACCCTGCTATGATCTCTGGAAACGGGCTGGAAAAGGACAGTCTTTGGATAATTTCAACCATTTGGATTCTGTCTAAGCCCTTAAAAAAAACTTCCCAATGATCAATTTCAATTTCATCATCGACTAGAAACCTCAGCAGAACATGAATTTCATGCTTTAAAATTGCAAGGACAGCGTTCCGAACTTGCAACGGAGTTTCTGGCTGACCGTTTTGCTTCCATTCACTCAACCAATCTGTGGCTGACTCCACCACGTATTCAGTTTGTTCAATTTGGGGGTAGTAGCGCTGAGCCCAGAAAGCTTTAATCTCGGCATTGATGACCTTTTCAGAAGAATCAGAATTTAAATGCGATTCTCTCACCAATCTGATGTAGGTTAGAAGTAAATCTTTCTGTGGATCAAATACACCCCAATCACGAATGGATCTTATAATGCCTTTTACAGATTGATACGAGAGTCTCTGACCGAATAAACCATCAAAAACTAAAAGCACGTCATCAAGAGAAAATTGATGAATGAAGCGTACCCAAAAGACATCGTTTTCGATGTGCGAATTAAAGTGTCTTAACAGTCCTTGGAAGTCCTCTCCAATAATGGAAATCAACAAATCTTTAGGAGTATCGTCATGGTATAAAAAAACACCACTTTCAAGAAAATGTATAAGTATCCTAACCTTACCCCATTGCTTCCATCCCTCTTCCGCTAATTGCTTCTCTAATACAATCTCATCCGCCAGTGTATTCAACAAGATTCCCAAATTCGAGTCTTTGGTAGAATTGCTTGTATTCAGTTCATGAACAAGACCGGAAATTAAGTCCTCACTTGAGAAAGATCTTCTTGCACTAATCGAATCAATCAACCTTCGCAGGGTCTTCTTGAACCTATCGTTAACCTGAGGTCGACCCTTTATATCAGCAAGAATATGGATGAGATCTGGGTAGACAATGACCTGGTATTTTTTTTTAGCGAGATCTGCAACCTGTAACAATGTGAATTCCGGTAACTCTTTGAATAATGATAAATGCTTCTTTAAAAATCGATAAACTACCTGAAATTGTCCAGAATTCAATATTGCGAGGAGCTTCCTAAGACGTACCGAGGGTATATTTATTTCATCAAGTAAAATCGAAGGAAGTAAATCGCGCTCCAATGACCCGGTAGACAATCTTGAAACTAAAGATTTGAGCACCTTTATCAATGGCTCATCATGATCTCCAGGGGCGTTTAGGTAAGCAATAATAGAGGCTGAAGCATCCGAAGTTCCAGACGGATATAAATATTGTTCTATCGCTGTTTTTGAATTCTGTTCCGAGATTAATAGCGAATCCTCCAAAAACTTCGTTGCCTCCTTGGTGTACCGAACTAGAAGTTGTTTTATAACTTCATCAGACGTCAAACGCACATAAGCTGTCGACATTAACACCTCGAATGTTATCCGTTCAATAAAGCGTTGAAAATCTCTTTCCTTGCCAATCTTAAGATAGGGCTGTAGATCAGTTAGTATTTGAAGATTGAATCTACGAACCTTGGTATAGACGGATTTTCGCGACCACTCCCAATACTCTTCGTATGTTTTAAAGCTTACTTGCTCAAAAAGCCGAAACAGCAACTTTTCCGATGCAGAATATTCATCGACATAATCTTGAAAATCAATTAGGTCAGATCTCAAAAGTCCTTGAACTATTTGATCCAAGCTTCGATTATCTGACTTGGAGAAACCGTTGAGAATAAATTCCTTAAATGAGTCTTGTAAGATCTCGCTACGTTGACTTTGAGTACGCGATATCACTTCTGGATCAGAAAGAAACTTTTTCAGTTCACTATCCAATAAAAATGAAAGCCTAAGAAGGAGTTCTTCTTCAATGTAGTCGCTATCGAGCGAGTCGATGTCAAACCTTATTGAATCAATAAAAATGTCTTTTCCCTCAACATCATACTTGTCGAAGTAATGCTGTATAACGCTTTCGATCTCTTGTTTCAGTCTTGCTTGACGAAATTGAGGTCTACCACCAGACATCTCAATTATAAGGGAATTTATTTCGTGTTCTGCAGACATTGTTAAACCAAGATAATTATCGAATCAGATAAACACTCCCGTGTTTTTCCTGTAAGTTCTCTTGGTTATAGGTAATTTTGTAATCATAGCGACCTTGCGGAAGCATATTGCCACCGAACATTCCATCCCATGCGTTTTCATATCCTTTTGAATGAAAGACTAATTCTCCGCTTTCATTAGAAACAGTAATCTCGAGCAACGGATATTGATGGGTATTTCTTATGTTCCACAGTCCTATAACTCCTTCAGCACCGGGAGCGAAAGCAAGTGGGATAAATAAATTTCCTTCATTCCAATTTTGAATTGCACCAGGCTGATTTAACCATAGGACACATTCTTCAATGGAATTAAATATGAATTCATCACCTACCAGCTCAGGAATAAGATCGACACCTCTCAGAAGTGATAGATTATCATCGTCGACATCGCAGAAACAAACTTGAATATTCCTGTCTTTCAAAAACCGCACGACCTCAAGAAAGGTGCGTGCGCCTGAATGGTCCATAAAAGGCACGAATGACATATTGAACACAACAACCTTAATGTTTGATGGCAGGTTTCGCATCGAGAGTAGAAAACGGTGCGAAAAGCCGAAGAAAACCGGTCCCTTGATATTCTTAAAAAGAACCTCCGACTCAAAGCTTTTTACGTCGCGGATGAAGGTTTGAGAATCTCTGAAATCCGATTCGTTTCGCGAGGCCATGAACTTCGCGAGCTTCAGTTCGTCACCTGATAAGCCGAAAACTTCTGCCACCAAATCAACGAATTCCCATTCTTGTTCCAATGCTTGTTCACCAATATGAATGTAATCAATCAGCTTATTAACGACGAAGAATTTCTCCTTATGCCCAAGCTCATTGCCAAGCTGAGTGCAAATTCGGAGAACCTTTACTGAACTCATCGAAGTTTTCTTCCTTCGACTCACTTCGCGATCGTTTGACCTTTGCAAATTATCCAGAACATCATCGTAATGATCTAAGTACATAGCAACGTCTTCTTGAGACACACCGGCTCTAATAAAATCCTTCACTGCTGCCCTGCTATTTTCTCCACCACCTTTTGAATCAGCGAGAATTGCAAATAATTGCACCATCGCCTTCATTAGCTTTATATTGAATCGATTGATAGTTTCATTTACCACTTCATCCACCTTTGATCGATTAGTGTCTTCCTCTACAACATCAGACATGCGCTTCATAAAATGAAATGCGGCTATCACCAGGCCAATTGATACTGCGAAAACAAGATTCCAGAATACTGTTAGAATCAGTACCGTGAACATCACCAGGTTATCGACTTTATTGATTTTCGGAACCTTTTTCAATATCCTAAAATCAATCAAAACGAATCCGATATGCACGAGGATTGCACCCAGTAAGGCATTCGGTATGTTCGCCGCAATGTCTGTCCCAAAAAGAAGCACTATAAGCAGAAACAATGAACCTATAACCCCAGAAATTTTATTTCGACCTCCAGATTGAATATTGGCAACGGTACATGCAGTTGCTCCACTTCCTGGAAATCCTCCCAACAATGCTGAGACGAAATTTCCCAAGCCCTGTCCAAATAATTCCTTGTTGCTATTGTGTAGGCTGTGGGTCATTTTATCCGCGACCACCGAGGTAAGAAGTGTATTAATCGAGCCTAGTATAGCAAGTGAAAATCCAGCCAAGGCAATTCTGCCTAACGCAGCAGGCTGCATTAGTTGATCGTATGAATGAAAATTGAAATGTGGAAACTCAATTGACACTGATCCTAGTTTATGAACTGGCAAATCAGTCAGAAAAACACCAAGAGTAACAACAATGAGAGCTACTAGACTACCGGGTATTTTCTTAGTAAGGCGAGGGATGAAGTATATTATACCTAGCGTTACCGTAGCAACCGCAATACTCGGCCAATGTGCATTAGAGATAAAATAGTCGAGATGCAGCAAGACTTGTGGAACCGATTTATAACCAGAATCATAAATTCCGCAGATATCATGAATTTGCAGTACTATGATGATAATTCCAATGCCGCTCATGAATCCACTCACTACAGTGTAAGGGACATATTTGATATTGGCTCCAACCTTGAAGAGTCCCATGATCATTTGTATTATTCCCGTCAGAGCAAAAATTGCTATCACAGCAGGAAAGGCCGATTCAAGTCCATCAGCTATTTTGATCTCAGTCGCAATAATAAATGCAACGACAACCGTCATTGCACCAGTAGGAGAACTTATCTGCGTATCAGTGCCGCCAAAAATGGAAGCGATTAAACCCAAACAAATCGCTGTAAACATTCCTGCTATTGGTCCAAGACCAGTAGCAACTCCATATGCAAGCGCGACCGGGAGAGTAACAATTCCAGCAGAGAACCCACCTAAAAGGTCATTTTTGATATTCTCTTTGGAATAAAAGGCCATGCTCTCAGATTACATTGAAGAGGTATGTGAAATTGAACATGATCATCCTACCTTCAGCGTTTTGCCTGCGAGTGGCAAAACTCACATTTGGAAGGTAGTAGATCGTATTCGTTAGGTTATAAACTGAAGCACCTAGATTGAATTTCCTGAAGCAAACCTTAAAGCGTGCATCTACTACCAACGCTGGGGGAAGAGTAGAGACTTTTATCCCTTCTAAATCATGATTGGTCAGCTCTGTGTTTTCATTATAACTATAGGTCGATTTAACCCTAGAAGAACCAATCCATTGTAGATTGCTTCCAATAGAGATCCTTGGTTTCGATTTTTGATTGCCCATCTCGTCGTCATTACTCGAGAACCCATTCGTTGTAAGATTGAATCCGAAATTGGCCATCCTCCCCGGATAATAAGCTAGCGAATCTCCTCCTGTGAAGTTCTTTGAATTGAATAAATCAAAATAGGTATGTTCCTTCGTGTCGTTAAATTGATTCTGGGTAGCCAGCGAATAATTAGCATAGGAACTGACAGTGAAGCGAGTGAATTCAGCAAGATGACGCACCTCGAATTCAACCCCGGCATGTCTCAAAGCTTTTGGCGCATTGATGTAGATATCTCTTTCTAAGGAGCTGATGTAAACCCTTTCTATGATGTTATCAATCTTGTTTACATACGCTGAAGCGGTGTAGCTAAATTGGTCTGTTAAATCTCCTCCTAGCACCAGCTCACCACTTTCAATTTCTTGTACCGTAAGTGAATTTGAACCTTCAAAACCGAAAATCCCTCCCCTGCGATAGAGGAAAGGAGGCGGAAAAAAGGCGGAATTATAGAGCAGTTTTGCTTTGAACACATGTAAATCGTGCTTATTCTTTGGTGCAAGAAAAATGAGCGCGAAACGTGGTGAATATTGTCTGCCCCATTCGAATTCGTTAAAAGTGGAATAAATGCTGTGGTAATTTATCCTAACACCTGTAGTTGCAATGAACAAATCTGGAAGCAGATGCTGCTCAATTTGAAAATAACCGGCACCTACGTACTCAAATTTAGACTCGTTGTCCTCCGTAAAGAAATCACCCGTTTCAGCCAGAATAAATGTTGAATCGTTAGCCTGAAAATAATTGTAGTGCCAGTGATTCACGTACGTTTCAACGCCAATTAGTAGATGTTGGTTAGGAATGGCATCAAATCTATTCATGAGGCTGTCGCTGGAAAATTCAATGCTCGCAGTACCTCTAAATTCGTCCCCTAAGACCCTTTGATTGCCATTAATGCCTGTGGAAAAAGTTGGAAAGTAAATGTCTTTATGGAAATGATCTCCTCCTAATTTGAGACGTAAATCATGATTAATACGATCTGACTTATCAAAGAAGTCATACTCTAAATGAACAAATTCACGGCTATCCTTTCGTGTTCTTAAACGTCGATTGTCCTGGCTATCATATTCCCAAAGATTAAGACTGGAAGGTCTTTGGTATACATACGAACTAGATTGTGCGTTGGAAGTGATTTTCAAAGCTTGCCGGTTATAGTTCATCAACAGATTATATCCAGGTGAATACCTGTTTATATACTCCCTGCCATTCATATCAGCAAATCTCAGAGTATCATATATGGTCGAGTTACCTGCATCAATTGTCTTAACATCAGGAAGCACCGTTTTCCGTTTCTCTTTTGAATGATCTATTTCTGTTCCGCCTGAGGTATAATATGAAGCTGATATAAAAACACTTTCATTATTGCTTAGTTTCCTTCCGTATTGATAGTTCAAATGATAGGTATTGTATGGAGAACTAATACTTCTCAGAGAATTACCGTTTCCTACATCAACATTTAAACTGTTAGTATTCCTATATCGACCGTCCTTGGTAATAATGTTTATCACACCACTGAAGGCGTTTTCTCCATACAATGCAGAACCTGGCCCCCTCATCAATTCTACTTGTTCAACATAATCTAAGCTAATCCAATCGGGTGCATTTGAGTTGGTAAATACATCAGAAATCCTGTGACCGTTTATGAGAATGAGGATGTCCTGAAGGGATGTACTTGATGTTCCTCGAGTTCCGATAATCCGTTCATTATTGTCTCCCAATTCAGCAAAACCTGGAGTAATCCTGATAAGATCCAAAAGATTTCTAGCGCCAAGTCGCTCTATATCATCCTTCGTGTAAACCGCAATGGAAGCCGGGAGCAGATCGACATTCTGCTTGTGCTTGTTTACATAAACGTAACGCTCGCTCTTTGCCCTTACAAAGTTTGAGATATAGGTCTTGAGTTGCGGCGACGATTCTTTCAAACTCGATGAAGAAAAATATGGATCAAGACTGTAGTACTCATAGATATATCGATCTAAGTCTTGCCAGTGCTCTGTAATAAAGCTCAAACGAATTCCCCAGTCGAGAATCAACATTTTATCGCTTTCACTCACGTTACTGTAATGTGAATGATAGAGATTTCTATAAATCTGATATGATTCTTCATATTCGCGACCATTATAAGCACTTCTCAGGTCGCTGAGCTTTTCTTCCATGGCCTTATTGGTCATGAAATCATAACTACCTGCCCTACCTCCCCTTTGAGCAAGGATTTGGTGATTAGTCAAACATGAGATAAAAATGACAATCGGCACTAATCGAATGATTGTCAACCAATTTCGGATCGAAGTCATAAGGTTCACTTGATTAACTTTTCCAACTCCTTTCCTGTGATATCAAAATTAAGTGGAAGTAATGATACACCTCCCGTTTGAGCCGATGAAATACCTTCACTACTGGAAACAACCATTATCCAATCTTCATTCAGAAAAACAACATCTCTCACTGACTCATTTTCCGTAAATTGTATTGGCTGATACTTGCTAATTGAACCGCCCTGATTAATTCGTTGATTCAGTTCATTTAGGTCCCATACATTCACATTTCTATCTCTTCCCCCACTGACTAACATGTCTCCCTCGGGACTCAACTCGAGTACATTGATATTATTTTCATGCTCGTTCAAGGCGCTATAGACCAATGCTCCAGAATTTGAATCGTAGAAATATAATTCACCCTTCCTATTACCAACGACTAACCAACTAAACTTTGGGATGTATTTGATTCTAGTTATTTCAGAGTTAAAGTCAGTCAATTTAAACTTATTCAATTCCTCCAGCTCTTCCTTGTCATTAAAGGTTAATATGGCCAAGTTTCGATTTGACCTTGCGATTACCAAACTGGATGTTACTGGTTCATAGTCAATGTCCATCAATTCATCATTTGAAGTCAGAACAGAAGAAAGCGCGAAATTCGAGTTATTCGTTCTCCTCAAGATGTAGACGTTTGCCTTGTCATCGGCAACAAGAAAGTCGCCTTGACCAAATGGATAAGCTGACTTAATAAAGTATTTAAATTCTGATGTTGTTTGAATCCCTCCGTCCATTGAAAAGCTGGAGATGTATCGAACGTTTTGTACAGAAGGCAGATGACTAACGATGAAATGTTGCTTTGAATTCGAAACGGCCAAAGTTTTTAGCCCTTTTGCCTGATATTCCGAAGAATATGCTTGAGTCAATTTTTTAACCGACTCTACCTCACCTTTAATTATTCTCACCTCGTAAATAGAGGCTTCGAGATCGTTTGTTCCTATGAGGAAAATTCCCGTTGCCATATTATTGATTAATCCGACAATCTTCTCAACTACAACACCACCTGAAATATCTTGAAGCGATTCTGGTTTACCTACCTTTTGAATTGCCAAATTCATCGAGGAAAACAGCTTCTTTTGAGCCAACTCCGTAATTACTTGTACTGAATCCCTTACCTGTTGGTATTTTTTATCTGTTGTTGTATTGAATAAACGATAAGCTTCAAGAGCAATCCTAGCGCCATTATTTAGCTGATTTTTATCTTCAGAACGAGTAAATATTTTGTTTGATTCTTCAGCAAGCTCTCTGATTTTTGAAAGAATTCCAAGATACTCCTCCATCACTCGCGACTTGTTCATTTCTACAACGGCCCTTTCCAGCTCCAACTCCTTTTGCTGAACGTTATATGTGAGTTGCTCGGATTCCGATCGCAGAGCCATAGCCCTAAGTTTCGCTTCTTCAGCTTCCAACGCCGCTTGCTTAGCATTTTGTTCAGATGTATCAGCTTTGCGCACCGCCATGATCGCCCGCATTACTGCAGCGGCGGCATTAGAAGAATCTAATGCAGCTCGAGCAGAAGCTTTAATTGCGCTCTCTTCGGCAACCATAGCCTTGGCGCTTTGCATATCGGCATCTCTTTTCTCAAAAATCGAAATTGCCAATAGCAACAGGGCAACTCCTAAGAATCCGGCAATTATTTTCTTATTCCTTTTAGATTTTTGCTCCCTGGAAATCTCCTCTGCCTTTCGTGTTTCAGCTTCACGATCTGCGAGTGCCTTGCTTTTCTCTAAAAACTCAATTGCGGGCTTATATCCGTCATGGTATCGGCTAGCCCAACCAGCAGAAGGCTTAAAATGATTGTACCAAGACCAAGTACTCTTCAACTTCTCACCTTGAAATGGATGATCCTTTTTTCGTGCCGCCTCAGCGATGTCAAAATAAATTTGAGCATTTACGGCATCCTCTTCAATCCACGACTGCAACCTCGGCCAACTATCGATGATGATATCTCTAAAAATGTGGATTACAGAATTCGATGTAAATTTTTTTTCCTCCTTAACGTGAATAACGTCAAGCTGCTCTAATCTGCTCTTAATGTCTTTAGACTGTCTGACTTCGAGCACTTGAGCTTGGTCGGATGCGAAAATTTGAATAACCCGTGACAGCCGGTCGTACGGCAGCTCGGTAAGCCGATGTAACTCCTCAAGCGAACAGTATCTCGCATACATTCTCTCGAGTGAAGTGATACCGGTTAGTCCTTGGAAGATTGTTTTACAAGCTTGCTTATCGTCAGAACTTAATGAGTTATATATTGAATCTAACTTGTTTTCAATCGCTCCATTTAGCCCACCTATAGTCTTCAGATGGATAACCCCCAAGGTTTTAACTCCCTTATCCGAAGCGACCTCCTGGGAGCATCGATACATTGCAAACTGAAACTTTGATAGATCAATTGTATTCGACTTATATGATTCCAATACGCGATCAATGAAAGCAGGACGAAAGACAATTTTTCCAGACTGAGAGACTTTAGAAAAAACTTCATGAATCTCCTTCACTTCCATTTGCGGCAGGAGAAAGTGGTTTCGATTGATCAGTTCGGCAAATTCAGGCTTGGCGGCAAAACTTCCTACCTGCTCGGTTCTAGATGCCGTTATAATATGAACGGGATATGCAGATTGATTAGCTGCTTCAACGATTCTTTGAATGAAAATATCAGCTAACGTAGGATCAGAATAAGAGTGAAGTTCATCCAATTGATCGATAAACAACAGCAAGTTAGCATCTGTGGTAAGATCGAATTCTTCAAGAATATCAACGATACCATACCTTTTATATCTGAGTGTCTTCTCGAACTGATCACTCAAATTAGGATCAACCTTATTTTGCAGATCTCTTTGGATTACCTCTGATTCGGATAGTGCGAGGGCCAGGGCCGAAATTGGATCTTTACCAGGCCTAAATTTGGCTATCCGCCATTTGCTTCTGCCTTGAACCAAATAGCCCGACCGAAGCTCCGGCAGAATAAGGCAGTTTACAAACGATGTTTTTCCTACGCTGTTTGATCCTTGAATTGAGATGAAGCTGTCTTCGTTTAGTTTCTTTAGAAGCGAATATTTGTAGCGTTCTCTCCCTGCGAATAATTCTTGATCTGATTCACCATATGGCTTAAGCCCAGGGAAAATTGATCGCTTTTTGTTCAGTCGCGACTTTCTTTCCTCACTTGAAGAGTTAGGGCCTTCAATTCTCGCCATCTGATATGATCTTTAGAATAGAATTAGAGAGTTCCCCAATGCGTTCGCGATTGTTGATATTGATTTCCGCCAACTCACTTATCAAATGATCAAATTTCTGTTCAAAATCGAACATCTCGGTATAACTTAACGGGACAAATCGAACGGATACATGAGCAGGCGCGCAGCGTAAGACTGTATTTTTAAATACATCTACAAACTCCATGTTATGGAATCTGGATGTCCAATCAGGAAACACCACACTGAGCGTTGAATTATACTCAGAGGAGCTTCTTCCACCTTCTCGGCGATACCTGACTATCTGATCTTTGGGGCGAGATTCTCGCCAATTTCTGAACTCATTGGCAGAATTATCGATAAACCGCTGAGCTTCAGGTTCTGTCCTAAAAGTTTCTTGCGCTATTACCAAGACTTGATTATCCTGTTCAAGGATCTCAACCTGAAGTTGATGAGTTCTTCTATTTTCAGAAATTCTATAATTACTTTCAATTACCGCTAGAGAGAACAACTTTTCTATTAAACTTTCCTGTTGCTCTAAATCCTTGGCGACAATACTGGAAAACATAACCGAATCCATCTCGTCCAAAACTTCGAAATAGTATTTCAGCTTATTATCTAATTCAAACAAACGATTGAAGTCTCCTCTGGACTTAGTAAAATGAGCAACGCTCGACTGTATGAATTTTTCCGAACTCAATTCAGTCAAAAATAGATCGCAAGAATGGGCAATTTCTACACCTACAGAATTCTTAATTAACACATTATAATCGCCATCTGAATTCTTTACCACTTGGTAGCTGTCTTTATAACACGCCAGCAGTAAGGCATCATGAGCCTTAGAAACTTGAATATTTTCTCGCGCAACTGCCGAACTTCTAAAAATGGAACTCCCATTAGCGCCTTTAAGCAAGAAATTACAATAAGAACTGCTGTGTGGCCGAAGCAATATATGCTCTACAACTCTAAATCTTTCATACTCATTGCTGATTCTTTGAAGCTCATTCACAAGTTTTTCAACAATTTGCCTGGCTTCATTTTTTGATTTTGCTTCATATAACCTAGTGGCATCTTCGTGGGTAGGCGGAATAAAATAGACACCAAATACTTTACCTTCTTCAATAATTTGATAGTTCGATTTCATCAATCCAAATTGAAAGAGGTACTTCACATATTGCGGACTATTCACCAGGAATTCGACCTTATTCTGTTTATCGGATGATTTTCTGATGAGATACTCAACTTGACTACCTGAATTTTTTTTCTTCTTAACGTCGGCGGTGGTTAATCTCTCGACAGTTAATTGATCAGTCAGAACCTCCTGCTTTGACTTTTTATCTCCAACTTCAAGATTTAGGAGCAAAGAAACTTTAGTCTCTAGCTCAGTTTGTGTCCCTGAATAACTTTCATCATTTCCTATCAAAACGCCACGAGATCTAAATCGATTAATCCTTACAATCTGTTTTAGGAAGGTGGATTTAAGTTGAATCAACTTTTTATCGTTATCCGATGTTCTTTGATCTACATTTTGATAAAACATCGATTGAAAATCAGATGTAAACTGGTCACCAAATCGAGCTAATAGATGGGATAATACTCGATTTTTTCTATCCATTCTATTATCTGTACCGATCATAAGGTCAGTCAAATCTTCATCTGCCATCTCCACCTTATGCTCACGTTGAAATAGCTCCGCTTCTATCAACTCGATGACCTTAGTTCGGAGCTCGCCGTTCTTTGGCCCCTTGCTGTTCTTTTGAATATCATCTTTTTCTCGATTTCTTAATTCATCCGCAAGCTTATATATCATGAGGTCGTTAAAGCTTTTATCTTGCTTAAATGCCTCTTGAGACTTTTGAAGCAGCCGATCTAAATTTTCATTGGCTAGCATTACAACTAGCTCTCTTTTTCTTGCCAACTCTCGTTCAAGCGATCGAATTTGATGCCTTGTCCTATCCATTTGAATCTCATCAAATCCACGCAGATCTTTAATTGCGTCTTCTATTTCTTTTAATGGACGTAAAGTTTTATGTATCAATTTTTCGGCATCCGTTACATTGCCGTATAGTGATTGGGCATAGTAAGTAGAGAACTCTTCAATATTGAAATCATCAATAGACAATAACTCACCGATGTGAGATAATTGAGCGAGATGATTCGCCATTATTTGATCGAAGAAGATTAAATAGGCTTTGAGCTGTGATGACTGAGCTAACCTTTGAGCTCCCTCTTCTTTTGCAGGGGTATAAGACCCCACCCCATAAACTGCCGGAAATCCGGTTTGTATTGATTCGTAATTCTCAATTTCTGACGTTGTCAGCCTCGCATTGAACTTGCGTTGATGGCTTTTGAGTATTTCATAATTGCGCTTGTATCTGAAATTCTTCAAATCAACCAATTGGTTTACTGATTCTTTTCTGAATTTATTCGCTACACCGCCCTTATGTACCTTTATGCGAAAGCGTTCAGAAACTTCTCTATTATCATCCGATCCCAATAAAGTGATGAATTTATCCGGAGAAACGTGAATAATATCACCATGAACGGGAACGCCATTTTGAAATACTCGCAAATGTTGCAAGTGCCTTACACCTGGAATTACAGAAATAAATTCTTGAATCTTGGAGATGTAATACTGATCTTGTTTCGGACGTAATTGACTTTTTAATATAAACCCATGTTGATTGGATGGCACATTAAAAATCTCTTCTAAACCAAGTCCAATTTCTTCTAATTCTTCTAGTGACTTGAACTCGACCCATGGATTTAAGTATTGTTCAATTTTAAAGAGTAGCTCAGCAATTATTTCTTCTACCAAAGACTCTTGGGTGACCTCCAGTTCCAACTCAATTTGAAGAGGTTCTGGTTTAAGAATTATTATTTCTTCAATATCCTCACAGAAATTTCGGAATTGTAGGTAGTAGCCTCTTAACTGTCTTTTAATATCGTGATGTTGTGATTCAGAAATAATAGGTTTCAGCTGTACAACCAGATTGAAGAGTCCTTTTATTCCTTCCCTATGATTTGTCAACTTTTCAAACCAACAATTTGAAAGAATGTCAACGAATTGATCTAGAAATAATATCCTGAAATCACTTAGAGTAATTGGCGAGGAGGGAAAGATTTGGTCAGCCGGAAATAATCCACTTTTTTCATAGGAAAGCAAATTCTTTCGATGGAAAAGCAACTCTTCAATATCGATATTGGTCCGGTAAGCAATATCTGTAAGCACGAATACAAATTGCTCTAATATGGTGACTCCGGGATCATGAATATTATAGTCAGTCCATTTTTTACCTGAAATATTTTGAGTAATAGCAATGGCTTCGCGTCGCAAGGAGTCATAGTCCATGCTGACTCTATGCTTTTCTTTTGCCGATATGTAGGCTGATTCTTTCAATACTCTTTGATAAAGAAAATCATCATCAATGCTTAGTTCCAGAGTGAAGTAACATGAAAGGATATCTGAATCACCTCATCTTTTTCATCTGTACCATAATGACTACTTGATTTCATTTCCAATCTGTATTCCCCTGTTGGCCCCTTCCTCCATCTAAAGCGCAGTCTGTGCCAAAGCCATCCATAGCAAGCTTGAGTAACTCGAATTTTATTCCGAGAACCATCATGAGCACTCACGGCGATTGCATGAGCCATTGCATATTTCCCTCTTTTCTTTACTCCCTCCACCTTGGCTACCACTTCAAATGCATGACAACCTCTGAGGTTGTCTAGTAAAACATGCCATTCGGCATCTGCACTTACTTCATTTTTGGATTGATAGGTGCCAATACGGTTGCGCATTGCAGCAGTTCCATCAACCTCCAATGTATATGATGGATCCAATGTGGAGATTCCGACATTTCCTCCCTTTTTCAAGAAAATTCGGGTTTCGTCATTTCCCTCTGATATACTAAGTCCCTCTGAGATTTCGCTTGGATTCACTGATACAGACCAAAGCGAATTTTTTTCCTTAATGTCACTGTAGAAGCTAATGAGCTTTGTAGAGTCACCACCAGGTGCCAGTTTTAAGCCATTCTCGACAGATTTTGCAAAACCATCATCGATTTTATTTATAGTCGAGTCTATGAGATTAGCGAAGTGTACTTCCGTTGGAACCTTGCCCTTTTGGAAGAAACCTTTGAGTGTTGATCGATTAAAAATCTCCATTTCCTATACTATTTGATAGTGCTACAAATCGATTTTAATGGCATAGAAAACATCTCGTTCGTGGTCAAAGTAAGGATAAACTATTTCTTCCTCTTCTTCCTCTGAAATGACAAAATCTGAACCCACTTTCATCGTATCAATTTTCGTTTCTGATGCCCTGCCGTGAATTGTTCGATTTATGATTGCTATGTCTTGATTCTCATCTGGGACCAGCACGCTCCATGGAGAGCTAGTTCTGATCCTGTTTAACTTTCCCTCTTCAGCGGCTGAATCTGAGATACTATATTTTCCATTCTTATAATGCAATACGACAATTGAAAGTCGTGTAACGAAATTTACATAATCCAAGGACTCAATAAAAGAATAAACCTGAGATTGCTCAATCCCTTGATCAAACAACATTTCACCTTGTTGCTCACCAAACCAAGGACAAAGGAATGATCTAATGTCGTCCTCTAATTTGGAAACGTATTCGCCAGCACTAGAACCTCCAGTAAATTGAACACTGCAGCTTATCCGCACTTTCTCGTAAATCGGATTTATAACCTTTAGCTTCACGAATGGAGAAGCTAATTCAATGAGCGTATCCTCTATGACTTTCATCCCATTATAGTCGACGCGAGGAAATAAAAACGGACCTTCAGGATTGAATTTCGGTACTACGATTACCCTGAGTTCACCAGGTGACACAAAGCTCGGATGCTCGGTACTTGTTAAACAAAGTGCTTGAAAAATGTTTGGAAACTTCTCTAGAATGATGCGTTCATAATCTTCAGGGTTTACAACTCTATTTTTATGCTTCAGCCTTTCTGAAACACGTATATGAAACTGATCATCTGTTTCACCCGCATTTCCTCCGAATGAAGGAAACGGCTGGCTTAACTTAACAATATCTGAACGACTTTTAATGAAACCTGTGATAGTTTCCGACGAGATATTATTTTCCCAATTAACACCTGCTTTATGTGGTTGCCAAGTCGCAACCGCGGCATTACAGCTTACAAATACCATCCTGGACAAAATCTGAGTATTCCTGGCTATTGACGCTGATATCCAAAATTTACCGTCGGGTAAAATGTCATGAGAAATGTCCATACCAGAGGGGAGCTTTAGCTCGACAATACCTGAAGTTGTGAAGTTATTTGTACCGTCCGAAATGACACCACTACGATCAAATTCAACCCACTGATTGCCAACTAGATAGGACCACTTAACCTTTGGAATATCACTGAAGTTGATAACGTTGAGTGCGTTATACTCAAGTTGAAAATATAGCGTGAGATTTAAAGGTGGATTCAATTCAGACAGACCTATATATAAATAACCTTCATCATCGTATTGACCTAACAGCACATTTGTTTCCGGCAGTCCATTTTTGAAGATTGCCGTATTACCAAATGGATGGATATGGAAAATTCTATCGTCAATTCTCTCATCATTGTCTGATGCTCTATCTGGAAGAAATGTAAGAACCGTCGATGCTTTATAGTTGAGTGCTATGGATCGCATTTGAGGTGCGAATGCATTTTTAGGCAGATCTACCTTAGGACCTTCTTTTGTTCCAAGAATACCTGAATTGGATTGGGCATTTTTAATGACTGCATCTGAGAACAACCTTGGAAATAGATCAAAACCGAAACCCATTTCAGGCTCCATCAATTCTAATTTGATAAATCCCGTTCGAGTTTTGGCCGTGTAATTTGAAACATCAACGGGCGCATAACTAGGCTTGATTTTAAGCTTAGTGATATCGATATTTCTAAGAGCCCTTTTTTGCCTTAATGTTTGTCCTTCTTCGGATAGTTCGAAAAGATTGAATTTTTGAATATTCGATTCTTCTTTTGGGTGGAAATGAAACTCGGATAGCCCCGATACCCCTACCTTAAATGAATCGTTTTTTATTTCCTGACCGTATTCTCTATAATATGATTCAAAGCCCCCAGCTATTCTCGGAAGATTGTGCCATTGTATGTCGAAACTGATGTCATCAATTTGTTTGGTAAACAATTCGCTATGACCCAGCAAAATGTACGATCCCATGTCCGGATTTGATCCGAAAGGATAGAATGGCATTTGAATGTCCAATTGACCTTGATCATTGAAAACTGAAAGATCTTTAATTCCATGAACTTCAGCGGCTATTCTACACTCCTCTATTGCTAAATCCTTCAAATACGAATAAGCATACATTGCATACTTAGAGGAGATATGAAACTCAAAAATCGGCCATTTCGTTTCATATCCGAAACCATGTAGAGCGCTTGAATAGCATGAAACGGCGGGTTCTGAAACATCAAGGCTTACGTTAATTTGAATCTCACCATCCGTCCACGCCTTTGGACGAACTATATCATATCTGTAAGTTTCAAACCAGCCCTCAGGCGTCGTAATCCTTAGGCGAAAAATGTTGTTTAATATTTTGTAAAATGCGTTGTCCGCGGAGAGTCCTTCGTTAATTGCAATTTCTTCCACGAAAGACACCAAAGAAGTCATCGATTTCAGATGAAACTTTAGAGTAAGGCTTACTGTCCTATTTCCTTCGTTCAGAATTAGAACAGAAGATGAAATGGCAAAACCCACTGTTGCCTGTCTCATATCGCGATGCGCAAGACTAATGTCAGCTTGATCACGTCCAAAAAGAAATGCCGAGGATTTCTTGCCTGATTCATTGATCACAAAACCCTGCCTATTGAATAAAATCTTGGACGAGTAAATATTAGATACATCCTTAAAAGATGTGCCAATGCCAATGCTAGGATTGTTTGCCACATGAACAACTAAAAGGTCTTCAATCCTTGAATGGTGAACTTGAATATCCGAACTAACTAAATAATTCTTCGTTCTGCCTTCCTCATCCACCCCGGCCGAAAGCAAGGTGCCTGCAGAAATCGTTGTTTGGTTTATATGCTGGGCAAGCTCAAAACAAACATGAACTCGGTCAGGAAATGAATATCTTGGACTTTGCTTTAGGACATTCCTAAAGTAATAATCTAAATGTCTTCGAGTAATTTCATTTAAATCAGCCTGCACGTGTTTGTACGCCTGTAGAAAGGAGATTATCAACGAGACATGAGGTTCATGATATGGATAATCAGTAATTACTCGGTTCAAAAGGTTTGGCGCAATATGTTTAAGGTGAGTAATGGTGGCTAGGATATTCTTGTGAATCCTGGTTACAATGGTCGAAGATGTGTATAGATCAGCCTTTTCTACCTCGTTTTTTGGACTGCCATTAGAAATTGACCAAACCGGCTCAAACTGATTAAATTGAAACTCGTGAAATTCCTGACCTTCAGGAAATGTGTTAATCAATTTCTCTATTTCCGGTCTTAGGTCATGGAGCAACGGTGAAAGCCTTGTTTGGATAGCATTATGAAGATGAGGATCTAGAACGTTGTCTGATATGTGCTCAATATTTCTCTTTGATCTTTTGTACCACTCATCGAATTGGCGAAATAATCTATACGTCTGAAGGACCAGATTAAAATACAATTCATTCAACTCAACATTATCATCCGTGCTTTTGAGCTTACTTGTGATTATGCCTATTCTATTGGCAGCCTCGATTTCATCGAAACAAGCGATATCGCTTAGTAAAAATGCCAGATTGTTTTTAAAGAATTCAGACCAATCACCGTCCAATTCATTTTTAGTATTCGTGTAGGAAACTGACTTCGAAAATCTATGGATGAGATGCAATAGCTCAGACAAGGAGCGTTCATCAAGACTACAATATTCGGCACTTAAGGCTTGTGGGCGTCTCGAAAGTGTGGACACCCCGTGAAACTGAAACGAAGTGCGTTCGGTGCTTTTCATCATCGGGTAGGTCCTTCAAATTAACTACATCCCTGTCACATTCGTACCCTCTTTGAAATAAAAGGGGAAAACAATATTGGTACGCACATTAATCTTTCTGATAGTGTAATCAAGCATTATTTGCAGCACCCCATCATAAATTTCTGAAGTGTCAATATTTACTTCATGCAAGGTCACGCGAGGTTCAAATTGCAATACTGCCTGTTCAACGAAAGTTTTCAGCTCGTTGATTGTATTACCATCCATTGACCGAAAGTTGATTAGGGAAATGTTTGATCCAAACTCTGGACGCATGACCCGCTCACCATAAGATGTTAGGAGTATGAGTTTCAATGATTGGGCAATATCCTCCTCATCACGAACGAGTCGAATTGTAGAAGTTGATTTTTCGAAGGTTGGTGGAAAAGACCAACCGACTCCCAAAAAGGCGGATTCGTTATCCATATTAGCCAATCATCACCGTTGGGCACCCAGCAATTATGGTACCTCCATGCGCTGTTGAGTCACCCATCCTTACTGCAGGCTTACCTGCCAACAATACCTTCGTTGAGCCTTTAACAATTGAATCTGGTGGACCAACGCAAACACAATTATCACCTACTACAGCCGCAGGCATACCTCCTATCAGCACAGTAGGACAACCTGGGCCAATTATTGGACCACCAACATGAGGCACGGGTCCCGTTGTTTGCGAGCATTGATGCATGTCTGTTATACGAGCGGCCATCATACCTACAATAATATCAATTTATCATAACCATAGCACCTTTGACAATGACGTTTCCAGAAGCCTTAAGCTCTGCACTTGCAGCCCCCTCAGCTTTAAGTGCGATGTTAGCCTTAGAATTAATGTTATTCCCTTTCAGAGATACATCACCTCCAGCGCCTTCTATACTAACGTCTGTTTGTGCCGCGATGGAAATTGCTCCATCCGCAGTTAGTTTCAAATCCTTTGAACTTTTAATTTCAATTCCATTCTCAGATAGCTCGATCGTATTACCGTTGCTATCGGCAAGTTCAACAATTGAATTCTCGTCGTCTAGCGTCACTTTATTGCCATTAGGGGAATCGAGAATAATGACTCCCTTCTCGTCGTCAAATGATAGTTTAAGTTTACCTGTTGTCGAGATGGATTTAATAAAGTTGTCAGCAGTTGGAGATTGTTCCGGAACATTTGTTTTGCTGTAAAGTGACCCCAAAATAATTGGGAACCTGGGGTCAGCTCCTAGAAATCCGAGGACTACCTCATCACCTACCTCAGGAAAGAAATTGAAACCAGCACCATTTGTTGCATAATAGTTACTCAAGCGTGCCCAAACTCCATCGCCTGATTCCTCTATTACAGGTAAATCAATCTGAACCCTAAATTCTCCGTCCGGATCCTCATCAATTTTCTTCACCGTGCCAATATGTAAGCCATTGAGTTCCGAAAGTTTAGCCGAAGTCTTACTTTGGCCAAGTAAAGCTGATCTACTTCTGGATTTAAACTCAAGTCCGAAACCAACTCTCGTTTTCCAAAATCCCTTTTTTACTTCGTGTGTAACCTTGCTAACAAAAGCATCTCCGTTAAACCTTTCCCCAAAACCTGTAAGTTCAACTTTAGAGCCCGGTATGGGCTTGTCTGAACCAGGAAATGAGACGCTTCCTTTAATTCGCGATAATCTAGAAAAAAGCAAATCGGAATCAGCCAAGCTCTTAAGTACAGCAGCTGTTTCAGGAATTGATCCGGAAAGAATTAAATCGGCTTCACCTCCTACCGCTTTCAATTTATCTCCATCAAAATCACCTTGCTTATTTAACGAGGGACTTGATCCAACGCCCTCAAGAATTTTGCCAGTTAGTCCGCCCCAAGACTTGTATGTCGACGTACCTAATTGATAGTTTGCATCTAAATCGGCATTGAAGTCTATGACTGTAGAGCCATAATCCAGAGTTAAAACAGCATCATCACTAAAGTCTGGCGCCTTTACTTTTAGGGCCCTGGCATCGTTTAAAACAATCATACCGTTGGCGCGAGCGCGATCTAAAATGAATTGCCAATCAGAAGTCTGGTATTGGATTAAAGTTGGATGTTCATATGTGGTCGCATCCACGGTTGCGGTCAAACCATACTCACTGACTATAGAAGAAATAATATCACTGTCCTTTTTCTTTGAAAAATTGGCACTTTTAGGTACCACATCCATTTTGAAAGCCTTGTCCTTGCACGTTACGACAAGCTGAGATGCGCTTCTATGCTCATAACTAACTACCTTGAGGGAATGTTTGGTAATTACTCCTTCAAACACATCATTTTCCTGATCATCGTAACCCAGCTTGATAGTAATCTCTTTGCCTGGGACTAAATCCTCAGATTCACTTATTTCGAATGTGTTTTCTGACGGATCACCGTCAAACAGTACAATTTTGGCCTCGCTAATTTTCCCAACCTCTTTTTCAATCAGAATGCTTTCGACGCTGTAATCTTCTTTCAGTGCATTACCATCAACCAAAATCGAAATGGCTATACCTGATAACGTATTGCTTAATGGAGTTTCAGCCATGGATTACTTCTTTAATCGGGGAAATAAGACTTGGCTTCCTGGCTTGATACTTCTGAAGTTGACAATTCTATTCGCTTTTGCGACTTGCAGATAATACTTAGGATCTCCATAAATTTCTTTACACAACATCGGTAAGGTATCTCCCGCCTTAATGGTTCTTAAGTGAGACAAATCAGGGGAACTTGTGTTATTTTTTAGAGTTTGTATGGTTACATCCACAAATTCTTGAAAAGATGCAGTGACTTTTGCTCTGACTGGTTCTCCATCTGGCTTAAAAACCAAGTAATTGACATTTAAAGAATTGCATTTACAGTTGAACACCAAGGCATTCCAAATTACTTGTAGAAAGAAACTATCATGTATTTCACCTTGGTACTCAACGCATAACCATTTTAAGTCGGCAACAGCTTTTATTACAGAATCGCAACCAGATATTACACCCGTTGAATCCAGATAAAACTCAATAGAAAGGCACTTCTTCCCTGCAATTACAATCTTATCTATTTCGGTACCATTGGCCAGTTTTTCCGTTTTTTTCTCCATTGGAGGTGCCGTTGTTTCAACGGAATAATCCTTAGGGTTTAATTGTAATTTAAACACACCTCTCGCGCCCGAGACCGGTTCACTGTATTTAGAGTCTTTATACCCTTTTATTTCAAGCTTTGTAAGCTTACCTTGATTGAGCATAATAGTGACTATTCAGATCTCTCGTCTATCATTCGCTTGACGATTTCAAGACATTCGTCAATAATCTCTTGTTTGTATGAATCCGGCAAAGCCACTGGTCCTTGTGCTGAAGTGGTTGCATCTTCAGAACGTTGGATTGGTTTCGACTCATTAATCTTAGCTTGGATTACAAACTCATTCACTTTGATTGCCATAACTACGGAAATTCTCTTTCGAATTCAGTGTAAGCAAAAGATAATTCTTCTATCAACACTGCCTGATTTTGGGCATCTAACTCTCCTACTTTCATTGAAATTGGAAATGCATTGGTAAACTTCCAAAGCATCAAGCAATCATCCTCTTCATCAAGCAGCTTAACAATAATCATTTTCTCTGGAACAATAGGATTAGCAAAGTCGCTACGCACGGTCTCCTGACACCATTTAAAAAAAGCAGACGATGTTGCTACAATTCCTTGATGAAGTGAAAGGTCAGTATATTCTGTACTACCAGGCAATTTGATGACTGTGTTATTGTTCCCCCCTTCGAAGATTTCTTCTATCTTCAGTTTCATTTCAATGCCTGAAACTTTAGAAAAATAGTACTCGCCTCTGTTCGATTCCATAGTAACCTGAAACCGAAAGTTAACAGGAGGATACATTGCATCATCGAATATCATAACATGCTGACCAATTAAAGTTTAGCTGCCATTCGAATACCCATTTTCAATAAATCTTCAACCTCCATTTCTTCGAATGTAAGGGTCAATGATTCAATCGCCACAGCCCCATCACCCGTTGCCTTTGAATCCAGGTTACCTCCTTCTATTTTTACTGGGAATGCGTTGGTCAGTGACCAAATAATTTCTGGAATGCTGAATTGATTCAATAGATAAATCGACACATCCATGCGCATTGGATCTTTCGTACGGGTTGATTTAAACCATTCAAACAAGAACGTGTCTCCAGTGAACATGCCTTTTTTCAAGGTCACGTCTTCTACTTCTTGCATCCCAGGGATCTTGTAAACGCCAGTTTGGCCGCTTCTTCCGTGTCTGTGCTTTAAAACATTGACACTTGTGCTAAGGTTTCCTATTTCTTGAAAACTCCATATCTCATACCCAAACCTTACCGCAAAATGAAACTTGGGTAATGGCCAATTCCTATCCTGAATAATTCCACCTGGAAAATTGAGATTAGTAATGTCCATGACGATTTAATTGAGATGCAATTATAGTATCCCTTAAAGATAAAAAGAGCGCCCTACAAGTAAAGCGCTCTTCAAATCTAAAATATATTACGAAATCTAACTATGCAGTGGTAATCTCTAGTCCTTCATGTGCAAGCACAAGTGTTTCAACTGCCACATCACTGCTTTGGGAACTCAAATCAGTACCCTGAACTTGCTTTGGGAAAGCATTAGCGAGGGTCCAAATTATCTCGGCATCGCCACTTTCGTTCAGAAGCATTACCTGAACAGTGCGACGGAGAATTGTATTCATATTGTTTTCATTGAACCACTCGAAGAATTCAACATCTCCAGTGAACATACCTTTCTTCAGCGTCACATCGGATGACTTTCTGAGTCCTGGCATTTTAATAGTTGAAAACTCTGGACTATCTCCATGTCTGTATTCAACCACGTCTACTTCAGAATCCAATCCGGATACTTCCTGAAAGGATGCCGTTAATCCACCCTCAATTTCTACTCGAAAATGAAACTTTGGTAATGGCCATATATTGTCTTGAACTTCACCTGCCATAATCTATAGTGTTTTATATATCGTTTTTAATGTTGTTTATGATTTCTGCATTTGCTGTTGGAATGTAATCACGATAAATTCCGCTGGTCTTGTAACCGCCAATTTCACAGTGATCCGCATAATTCCATCAAGTATATCTGTAGGGGTCATGGTGGTACCAAGCCCAATATCAACACTAAAAGCATCTTCAGGCACAGAACCTGCCAACGCACCTTGCTTCCATTGATCTTTAAGGAAATTGGTCATCATTCCTTTAACGGCTACCCAAGTATTTACCTCATTGGGTTCAAAAACATAAGCTTCTGAGGCGCTCTTGAGTGATTGCTCGATCATTATTACCGTTCTTCTCACACTCAAGTATCTCCAATCTTGACTGTTACCATCTAAGGTACGCGCACCCCAAACCAACACCCCTTTACCAGGGAAGGATCGAATAGCATTAATGGCTTTTCCATTTAATGGCAAGTTCAAGTCTTCCTGATCCTTTGAAGTCAAGTTGACGCAAGGACTAACAACCGAGCCCAATGAAACATTAGCAGGAGATTGGAACACACCAACCTGACCATCAACCATAGAAATAACGCCAGACATTCCACCACTTGGAGGTAAAACATTCAGATTATTTCTTACTTCTGCTAAAACAGCCTTATACATAGGCAATTTGGCTAGCAGTGTTTGGTGCAGTGAAACAGGATCATTGTCACCAGTCAACTTTGCAGTCTCGTCTTTTATTATTTGTGAATCATCACCATAAAGCAAATCAGCCTCCGAATCCAAGATTGGAACCAAAACATCCAAATTGCTAATGTTGTTGAAGTCTACTTCATCTCCTTGAACAACTGTAGTATTCAAGTATGGATAGTAGGCGGCTCCCCATTGAAGGAAATTCGTTCCGATACCTTCTCTCGATTTAATGATAACATCCGAATCATCATATGTTCTGGGCTTGTCACCATTTAGCACATCAATAATTGCAACTCTACTATGTGTGTCTCGCCCGCAATGTGCAAGCATTGCCTTTTGTAATTCATAGCAGTCATTATCCTCTAGAAGAACAGCATCAGGAATAACTAACATCGTTGGCTCTGGATACTTCAATAAGGTCGGAATTCCAGATTCAGAGCCTTCATCATTCAGGTCTTTATACTTAACTCCTCCTGAATAATCCCCAACCGACACTATGTAGCACGTACTTCCTCCATTCGAAAAGAACATTCTGAGACTACGGTATAGGTTATACTTTGTTTCAGCGTCCACTTCCAATTTGAAGCCGGTCTTGTCATCTTCGGCGACCTTGAATGTCGTTTTGGGTGCTCCTCCGAAAAATTGATGAAACTCGCTGAGCGATGTTATTCTCGTGGGAATATTAAATAAAGACTTGTTAGCCCGAACAGCCTTTTCCGTGTATCCGATAAACGCAGGAACAGCTGTGGCAACCTGCACCGCGGAGCTTGGAAAAGCGCTCTTTTCTTCTATATAGACTCCGGGCGTCGCTAGTACTTGTGCCATAAATAATTTTTAATTGAGGATTTGATTATAGATATACGTACATCTCTGAAAAATACCTGTTTTTGCCATTGATATTAGAACTCTTAATCTTGCTTATATCGGGCATAGGCAATCTTATTCTTTTCTTAGAAATTTCGGAAGAAGAAATTGAAATATTTGCGAACAATTTTTCACCATTGTATTGATTCATTAGGTCGATAGGTTCCAATGAAACAATGGATGTCGCTGTCTTTCCGTTTATTAAGGTTTCAATTTGAGGCTCGGAGAATAAAAATTGATTGCTTGTTGATCCGACATCCACCACATCCACGACACTGTCATTGGGAGAAACGAAGTAATAAATCCAATGAGCAGACCTGGTGTTAAGTCGGAATTGGAACTCTGTCTCCAGAACCTCGCTTAGCGGAATACCTTCTGTTGGCCCAACGAACAAGTCGAGAATACCAAACATTCCTGGAACCGCTGGACCTAAATAGTAAAAATCGGTTGATTGACTTGTATCGACATTAGTAAATTGATAAAGACCCGAATCATCTCCCAATATCTGTCCAGCTGTTGCAGAAGGTGATAGAACTCCGCTGAAGATTGTCTCCCCTAGCCTGGTAATGGTGCATTCACGGGCACTGAAAGCGTTTGATAAATTAGACCCGAATTGAATTTGCAGGACCTGATTCATGGAGCCTAAAAACTCACCATTGTGCAAGTATTTGATTTTTCGGCCTTGGCCCTCTGATTCTGCTGCATCTTGACCTGACAAATTACTCATATAGTATCTAGAATTCCGTAGGTCGTGATCCAACAGAGTGAAATTGCCGAAATGTCGTGAAGACGGCCTCACCCCGAATGTGAACCTAATATTTGAACGTAGCTTTTCAAGTAAATGCCTCTTATCTGTTTTATAGAGGATCACAAACCCCTCGTTAGTTCGTTTGAAAAGCAAGGAAAAGGACTGTAGCAATGCAGAAGTCGCTGATGGAATTACAAATTCTATATCTCTTACGGTAAAGGCATCGTAGAATTTTTGATAGCATTTAATCTCGAAAAGTTTAGCGTAAAGTATCACCCGTTATCTCGAATATTGTTCTGAATCCTCATCCCTGTTTGATTCCGGTGTGTTTGGCCTGGATAATGGGTACAATGGATCGTATGACTCAGTTTCCATTCCAATACCACTAATTGATGGGATCGTATCATCAATATTATCACTGGAGAATGTGAGCATCCTAACCCTGTAAACAATAGTGGGTAAATACTTAGCCCCCATCATGGCGAAGATGGAGTTCAAATCGCGCGGATTTAGAGATATAATGTCAAACACAGCTTTCTCAATATTGCTAGATAGCCCTGGAGTATTTGTTTGAGTGAACACCCGTTTTGATTGAAAAAAATAGATCACACCTGACAGAAACTTCAAAGCCTCCACATAATTTTTTCCAGTAAAAAAAGCGGAGAACATTACCGTAAGATTCACATGTATATCACTCCCACCCGAACCAAAAGCACCTCCGAAGGAACTGGTTCCTCCCGTCGATTTCAGTGTTGTCTCTTCTTCGATATTCGCAAGATAACATACTACCTTATTGTTACCTTCCACAGCTATCGATCCATCTTGATTCATAAGATTCGAGATCAAAACTCGATCCTCATCAATATCGAATCTTGACTTAAAATATTCGTTCAATTCAGACCCAACTATGGGTAAAAGGTTATGAATCACTGATCGTCTCTTACAATGTACTTTGAAACCGCCCAAATTATAACCCTCATCACATACGTGCAAATGAATCCGATTATCCCTCCAATTAGATAAAGTTCCATTTCAAATACCTCTTCTGTTTTGGAGAGGATTTCTTGTTCAGGGCGGAGTTCCAGTGTGTTACCAAATAGATATGCAACGGGAGCCGAAAGGACCAGCGCGATGAAAATCCAAATAAGTTCTCTAGCAACTACTTTCATGTCATGACCAGATCATCTAAGTTGATCCCTGTATTTAGTGAATATGTAGTTAATTATAAAAACACCCACACCTCCTATAAGTAAACCCACGACTATATCCCATTTTGTATCTCGATTCCACCACCATTGAATTCCAACAACAGATAGAATTAGGAACCCCAATGAATAAATGATTCGAAATGATTGTTGCTGGAATAAAACCTCCCTTACCCGCCAATCCGTTAGAGATAAAGCAAACCCAAGAAACACAAACCCGGCAAAAACCAGAAATCCCAAACCAATGATATTCTTGTAAAGCAGAATCTCCTTAGCTAAGCCAAAAGGTCCGCTCAATCTTGTCTCTACGGGTTGAACCTGAACAAGTTCAGCTCCATAGACATCCTGAACTGCATTCCAGATATCTAAAGAAGCTTGGTCATAACCAAGTGCCCAGAGACCAACGCCTCTTAGATTTTTACTCCTTACCCAGCGAAATTTAAGATCCAGACTGGTTCCATTCTCATACCAACACGCCAATCTCTCTTGGTCGTTTTCAATAACATAAAAGAAACTGCCACTCAAGGCATCATAAAAGGGATTGTAATCTATACCATATTGTGATTCTATTTGGTAGTAGGGTAAGGACGTCTTGTATTGGCAAGCTCCGCCTCTTTCTACGTCAGTGATGTCCCAAACAACACCATATAATGGAAGCGAAAGAAGAATCTTTTTACCGGGAATACCCAATACTAATAGATCATTTACGGCTGTTTCCAAACTTAAACCACCTTCTAAGGCGTGAAGAGGAGCCATTGATCCCGGAAAAAGCGATTGTTCTCCATTAAAGTCATATCCCATGATGTTGAAATAAAGAACATGAGGAGAAAGCTCTTCGTAATTAAATATATCGTGGCGATTGAAATAAGGTACATCAAGAATCAGGTCATATCCTGCCACATTTAATCTAGAACTCAGTTGCTTAACGAATTGAGTGAATTTTGGCGAGTCGACGGAATCGATTGCCTCAAAATTGAGATCAATACCTGAAAATGCCCCTTTTCTTTCATTCATCAAGTTTAAAACTTCAGTTATGAAAATCTCTCTGGATTGCTCATCAGACAAGAACTTTCGATTGTTATGCCTTCCGAAGGAGGTAACCGATAGGTATAGTTTAGTCCCATACTTAAGTGTGGAGTCTGGGATGGATGAATTTCTCAGCGAATCAATAACTTCAGGATTAGAAGCGTCTCCAGTGTTTGGATTTATATCATACGAATAGTAGGATAAAATTGAGAGCATCTTATAAGGGTAATTCTTATAACTGTCATTCATCCAATGCGGATGCCAGCCCATCACCTCTACTCCTTCTTCCAGCTTTTCACCTGCGCCAATATTCTTGTAAAAAATATGGTTGACAGAGTCGTATTCCAATGACTTTAAGTTCTTGTCATGTAGAAACGTATATTCCTGCTTGGCATGGAGAAATGTGTAAATAAAATCATAGTCTCGAATCATCCCACTATTGGGCACATAAGGCGACATAGTCCATTTAATCACATCACCTGAGTCTGCTTCAGGGTCTACAGTGCGTTTTTTAGAACTAACCAAACGATCCATTTGACGAACATCTCTTCGTGTTCGGTTAACTTCTCGCATCACCTGTCGCTTTACTCCATAAACACCCTTCCTAACTTCGTCGACTCCTTGACAATACGAATTCAAGGAAACCAACGGTGTCAACAAAAACAACATGCATATGATAAAAAGGCGTTTAATAGTCTGCCGCAAAATCAGAGTGTTTGTACAAAAATATTAAATGCCAATCTCAATATTTCAACATGGTTACAGCAAAGAATAGTGGAAGTGGAATATCTTTATTAAGTAATTGATTATCTGCCCCCTGAATGTTGATAAAAAGAAGATTAACGATATAGAGTACAGATCATCACTATATCATCTAAAACCAACATGGGTTACATTAAATTGCTGCTGCGTTTAATACAAAACCCTCCAGGGTCTATGTCCTTGCTTCATTAAAAGTTCAAAAAATAGTCGCAAACTATCGGCTGATGGTCTGTTCATCCAAGCCTCATGTGAAATAATGAACTTGGTTATTAAGTAATATGCTAGTCCTTCCACCTTATCAGTTTTCATGCTGGCATCAAGATGTAAATTACCCCAATCAAACCTTTTCTGATTTATCCCTGCATCATTTGAGAAATTATTCGGGTATGGGCCTGAAAATGAATTATTAATCATCACCGTGAGTTTACTCCAAATATCTGGAGCTAAATAAAATCGAGGAATTTCCGGCAATAAAAAGTACTCTTCATTTACCTTACCTAATAAACAAGGCCCTATATCCTCACTATAAGGCTCTAGGTCCTGATCAATTTCCAAATTCTTACTAAGCATAAATTCGCTTTCTAAAAAACTGAGAAACTCGTGATACTCTTCTAGAACGACGTCATGTAGACTTGGAAATAATCTAACCGCATCATTTTGAAGCCCATTGGTTAGACTCGGATGAATTTCATTAATGGTCAAATTGGATAGCTCAGATTGAATTATTTGATTTACATCAATGCTTAAATTTTTTTCTAACGCGATTAACTGACCTTTTCCTCTACGCCAATAGATAACCTTACCTTCATCTAAATTCGACCTGCTCCAAAAACTTTGATAGGAAGGATTAATAATTGAATTCGTCCCGTAAACTATCACATAACCCTTGCCGTCGAGCCCATTACCAAATGTCAAATACGTTCCGTTCGAAAATCTATACATTTTAAGTGGATTAGTAGCCGATCAAATGAAGTTCCTACTTGCCGAGTATCCTTCTGAAGAGACTTTTTTTCTTCGGTTCATCAACAATATTTTCATCCTTTTCTTTTTGTATTTGCTCTTTGTTCTTCTCTTCCTGTTGAGCCTCGCTCAATGTTGGCTTAAAAGAATATGCAGCGATACTTGCGATTTCCTTGAGACCTGCAAGCGAAAGCGGCGCTTTTTCAACCTTCCTTTCAAACTTTCCAAATGATCCTTCTGCCAAAGGAATCTTTTTAACTGCCTTGAAGATTAGCACTTCAGCTTGGGCGACTAGACCTGCTGACCCTTTGGCTTCACCCTCGAGTGTAGCCGTCATCGCCCACGTACCGGAAACAGAGTTTTCGTCATCATAGTTCGCCAATTCAATTGTACCCGTAATTTCAGCGCCCAGTTCTCCATACCCTCCTAATGTAGCACTTGCAATGCCCGGAACTCCTGCAGTAACTCCTCCTTGCACACCACATTTGGCACCAATTGTCGCCTCAATGGATGCGCCAACAAAGTCTACACTTCCAGGTTTAACGACGTTCGAAACATCCGTTTCGAAACGCATACCTACGTTGCCAGCAACGGATGCTGAAGCTTCCGCAGAAATTGTAACAGTTGCAAATAATCCGGGAACGCCAAGAGGTAATACGAAAATGGGTAGTGAACTCGATGCTTCAACAGAACTTGAAAGCACCTGACCTTTTCCTTCATATTCAAACCCATCAGATGGATTGTCTTTAGGACTTCTTTTACCTGAAATATGAAAAAAGGTATGCTCATATTCAAATTCACCCTCGCCTGTTGTTGGATTTCCTGAAAACGATAATACTCCGCCCATGAATTGCACATCCTCTGCGCTAATCTCAGCATTTGAGGTCATTGCAGACAGGGCGGAATTAACTTGGGAGTCATTCCTATTATTCTCCAAAGCTTGAGATGGCGAACCTTGATTGACCGAAGCGGTCTTTGGATCCGATTTTGCTTGGCTGACTGGGTTTACGTTGTTTTTTTGTGGTGCGAAATCAGGCATTTAGGTTAGTTTAGAAAAGTTAAATCCCTCCGCCAAATTGACTCTAACGACCTCGGAAAATTACTATTTTCATATAAATAGTCTGCCCTACACTTTCACTTTTGTTTATAACATTCACAAAACTCTTATCGTCAAAGAATTCGACTTTGCCATAAGTACGATTCCTCAACGCGTCCTGAATATCAGGTGACGTGAGATATGAAAGCCGACCTGATAGAGACTTAGGTAGTGAAGGAATCTCTCCCAAACAATAAGCTACCAAGGGATCTGTATGAAACTTGCCCGTTGCTGCCTTAATTGTTTGATCTTTCTCTAAAGACTTCATTTCACTATTAAATTCTCCTCCCGCTCCGAATAGGATGCCCCAAAACAATATGCTCTCAGGATCCTCGAACTCAATATCTATCCAAGCCTTACTTGGATGGATGACATCCCTAACTGCACCTAGCAAGAAGTTAGTGTCTAAGAAAACCTCAATGACCGTATCTTGATCTATAGGAACGTCCTGTTCCTCTTCCTCTGAAACAATCTCAATTAGGCGCTTTGGAGAAATCTTTCTCACTTCAATTTGAGTCTCTTGTTTAAATGGGTATGCAAATCTTCCAAACAATTTTCGCGCTTCAAGGTCAATGGTTATGACTCCATCATTCAAAACAGGAAACTCAGACGAAACAACCTCTTTCGCGGGAAGACGCGCAAAAACTTGCTCTCCCTGATCATTTGATATTCTGGTTAATGGAGCCTTACCAGCAATAGGTTCCACCCTTAATCTGATCGTATCACCTTTCAATACTTGATAAGGCAAACTCTTCGGATTAACCTTCTTTATTCGAAAGGTTCCTCTGATAACTAGTTTATCCGAACGTTCATTCAAGACCGAGTCAGATAGATTCGAACCTGAACCATAAATGAATTCTTCCTTCTGCAGTGACGCCAGAACATGAACCTTATTCTTTGAAAAAGAAAGTAAATTCTCAATATTCACTGCGTAGGCTCCACTGGCTGGTACTTGTTCAGACCAATATTCTGACCTGCGAATAACCACTTGCTGAAGGACGATTTGACCATTTGGGTCAGTGATGGAAAAATTAACCGGCCTGCTCGATTTAACCTCAATGCTGATCCTATCTGCAGAATCAGCAATGATTGGGATTGTTCTAACTTCTTTCCTATCCAGCCAATATTCTAAATCAGATAGTCGATTTATTTTTATGGGAAGTTGCGATCTTGACTGCAGAACGCTTGCAATAAAAATCAAAATCAAAAGCCACTTATTCACTGGTTCAATTGCTTAATCAAGGTCATGCATTTTTTCGAGCCGCTTCATCACGAATTTTCTGCTTTTCCTTTTCCAACCAAATCTTCAATTGATCTCTAACTAACTCCAGATGTGCTTCTCCAATAAGCTTCATTGCACCTTCGTTGTTGACCAATTCTTGTTCTATCTTACTTTGTTCAATACTTGCCATCACCGTCAATTTGTTGTTTAACTGCTGATTGCGCATATTGATCGCTGTAATTTCATTGATCTCAAATTCATACTCCGCTGTTTTAAGCAAATGGTCATAAGGTCCATAAGGGGAAAGTAATTTGACCAAAATCGGAGCAATTTCAATTGATATTAGAAGCAGAATAATCGCTATCTGCGGTCCGGAAGGCAGATCTTCCAACGCAGTAATCCGAACCAGCAAGCCATCGGCAATAGAAGCCCTCAGCTCCTGTCGTTCGAATTCATTTTGAGAGACTAAGTCAGATTTTATTTGCTCCAGCTTTTCTATCTCGCCTTCAGCCAACTTTTTGGCTTCTTTGAATTCTTCCTCACTCTTGAGATATCGCTGTTCTTTTCTTTCACATTCACTGCCTCGTCCCTTTCGCCCTGTTCCACATGTTCCGTCGCATTCGCAGATATATTCTTGATAGTAGTGGTCGCGTTGACTTTGAATTTGATCCAAATTAGACTTTGCCCGGTCTATTCGATTTTGACGGATTTGAATACGCTCCTCAAACAACGAGTCCAATTGGTCTATTTTGCTGGCTTCAGAGTAATAAAGCCGCTCATTGATTTCCTCTTCAAAGATTTTAAGCTCCAATGGAACTGAAATGACAATTGCCAGAAGGATTGCCAAAATGAGTCTTGGAATTATCTGGACAACCTCTTTAAGCTTTCCCTTGCTCTTCTTCATTGTTGATACCAGAAAACGATCTAAGTTAAAAACCAACAATCCCCAAAACACTCCCAATAAGGTTGATAGAATGACGCTATCAAAGGCAGTATAGATCGCATAGCCTCCAGAAAAACTTGCGAGCAAACCAGTGAAAAAAACGGTTGCGCCAACACCAGAGTATTTATGATGTTCAGATTTTGGACAGTCTCTTAAAAAATCCAAATCGGCAGCCGCGCAAAACAAAAAGAAGCGCATCACCAAACCAAAATCGTCGTTAATCTTATCAGTCATAATACTCCTGCATAGACTTTATCATTTCTAGTACTGATGGTTCGTTTCGAAAGTAGCTTTTAATGCGTTCGCCGATTGTTTGATTGACCTTGGTGATATTATACTTTTTGAAGAATTCGTCAAATGTAGATTCCATTAATATTCGTCGCAATTCTCTTTCTCGATCTGCTGTTTTCTCCCAAAGAGAAGATGCATTTAAGTCATTAAGGTTACTCTTTGAAGACAGGTATTCAATAGCATCCTGCCTCTTGTCCTTTACTTTAAAAACTTCATCGGCGAAATAAATAGGATCTATTTCAATAAATTTTTCTTGAAAGACTGGTACCGGAAATTCTTGCACAATGATTCTACTCACCTCCTCTGCTTCTTGAAGGCTTGCTCTAATTGTAAACTCAATCTTTCCGTTTGGAACACATTCATAGGATCCTGTATGTTCAACTACACCAATAGGATCAACAACAACATTCTCCGCATTTTTCACCTGCCATGTTAAACAGATTCGATGACCCGCGCTCACGCCAAAGACACCTGTACCTGAATCTTCAGGCAAGGAAACAAAAGACTGCGAGGTCGGATTCAGAAATTGAACGTCATAAAAGATCGAAGGAAGTTCAACGACGGGGATGTAAATCGATTTGAATTTTCTTTGATTACTGGATGATGCGTATAGGGTAATTATTCGATTTGATGTAATGGTTTGAGAAGCTTCCCCGGATGATTCGACTTCTCCAATTTGGTCAATTTCAATAAGTTCAGCATTCCGCACTTCCCAAAATATCTTGGTTTGTGAGTCTTTCAGTGAAATTCGATTTTCAGCCCAAAAGCGAACTTCCAAATCTGTTGAACCTTGTCTAAACTCAGAATTCAGAAGGCTATTTTGCTCAAAGGCTTGATCAAACTGATCAAATCTCGAATCCCAAGAATCCAGGACTTCAGCCGTATCCTTACTCAGTTCTATTGCTAGTATTTCTGAGAAATCGCGTTGAAGAATGTAATCTCCTTGAGCCTTAAATTCACTTACAGAATAAATTTGAGCTCCAGAATTTCCAATGCTTAGAACCTTATATAGGTAGAAAGGACTATTCTCACTATCCTCAACAAGTTGATTAGCGAAAATGAACTCAACTGAAACCCCTCTTTCAAGAAGTGCGTGCAGCTCAGCTAAAACTTGATCACCAAGTTTCTCAGCGCAAAAAACTTTGAGCGCTTTCTCAGTTCCCTTGATAAATTCAAGAATTGAAAATGATAATTTGTTTATCACGACCCACAATTGAGATATTGACAATATTAAGCAACCCAATTGTGAAATGGTAAGTCAGGTCAAGCGTATTTTGTCATTATGTAATGAGATGAGAATTCAGTATCAACCCGTCATTGTTGACGTCAATTTTTAAATCATGCAGGTATCAATCTTCCACCGACGACTTATTAGGGAATATTTTTTCGGGAAGTTTCGTGTCGGAAAATGAGTGATTAAACATATCCTCTTCAAGAAGTCTTACTATTTGAGGAGAAACCCATTCCTTTGAACTTTAATTAATCCAACTAGTGTAGTGCTATGAAAAGAATTTTTTCTCTGTCGATTATCGCTATTGCAGCTGTAATCACGTTTGCTTGTAACAAGGATCAGCAAGTGGTTAAACAACTTGCTTCAGGTGAGTGGGAAGTAACTGAGATGACCGTTAACGGTATTTCTCTACCTGACACATCCTATTCAGGAACAAATTACACTTTTGAAAAATGTAAGGTGTCGAAGGGCGCTTGTGATGGTGTAATGTCTGCACCAGACCCAACAAAAGGTAGTATCGACTTTCCTTTTACCTACACCATCTCTGACGATGGACAGATGATCACAATCAACATGGATGTCTTTGGATTCCCTTCTGTAGAATCTTACCACATCATTGAGCACTCCAAGAGCAAGTTCATCTGGGAGACTACTCAAGACGGTGAGGAGGTTCAAACTACCATCGAGAAAATTTGATCTCTACGATCTTAACATCATTAACACGAAGAGGAAGTCTTGTACTTCCTCTTTTTGTTTTTGGGCTTTTGTTCGGCTGCGGAACGGAGTCTAAATCCAGTCTTCAAAGGGAAACGCCCGCCTTCGAGGAAGTGCATTCTGCGGTTGAGCCCGGTGACATCATCGTCAAATGCGGCTATGGCCCAGTGAGTCGGATGATCGTGAAGTTTCTCGACGAAGACATACCCATGTCGCATGCAGCCATCGTGGTATCCAAAACCGACGAGGATGCACAATTGG
>JAYPQK010000003.1:0-78138 GCA_038131955.1 Flavobacteriales bacterium | reverse complement strand
CCCAAGGCTAACTCTCTTTCCATTTGATGAGATCCCAATCACCATGGGCGAGATGGTATCTGTGGCCTGACTCGTATCAGCGCCTCCGTTGTAGAGTTGAACCACGAAGAAGCTCCCCGCACCGGCGAAGCTGCCATTGATGAGTTCGGAAGTCTGATTGTAGTCTGTGACTTGGGAAAGAAGATTGAAATTGGACGTGGAACCGGAACGATAGTAGATCAGGTAGGCATTAAACTCCGAGCCGGTATCGCTTGGTTGCTCCCAATAGAGGGTAACATCATCATTATCGTCCAAGGAAATACAGCGCAATATCGGAGCATCTTGCGCCATGGCAAGAACACTGATCCACACGAACAGCGCGGTAATGAGGTATGTCGGAATACGCATCAAATCCGGAGTGCAAAGTTACAACGTTCTAAGGCCGGTTTGAATTGTGTAACACACCGTTAAATTGAAGTAATCCAACAAAGGTTGAACGGGCAATGAAAAACTTTACATTAGCCCCATCATTTATGCTGCGCAGTAAACTCATAATTACCGCTTTCGTCAGCCTCATCTCAGCCGCGAGCGTACAAGGTCAATATGCCTTGGACGTCGGTGTGAGTGCGGGTTTCGCGAATTATCTCGGAGAGATCGGAGGTGGTCCGGGTCAGGCTCGTGATTGGATCCTAGACATGGAATTGAGCCAAACGCGTTGGAACCCAGGAGCGTTTGTTCGCTATCGATTGGATTACAATTGGGCGGTGAATGTTAGTTTGGAGTACGCTCGTTTGCAGGGAGCTGACAGCCTAACAGAGAACCCAAATCGCTTTGCACGCAACCTTCACTTCAAGAACGAGGTGATCGAATTGGGAGCTACAGCGGAATACGACTTCTTCAGTCAACCTGACGTCGGACGTACTGGCCGATACCTATTGGATTTCAAGGCATTTGTTTTTGCCGGCCTTTCTGGATTTTACAACAACCCACAAGCACGATATGATGGCAGTTGGGTAGCACTTCAGCCGTTGAACACGGAAGGATTGGAAACCCCTTACAGCCGAATTCAAGCTGCGATCCCGATGGGATTTGGTTTCTACTACACATTCTCACGGATTCACCGTTTTGGAATGCGCGCTTCTTGGAGATACACGTTCACCGATTACTTGGATGACGTGAGCACCTTCTATCCGGATCCAAACCTGCTGGAGAGCGATGAAGCTAGGGCATTGTCTAATCGCACCAATGAAGTAGCTAGTCATCCTCTAGCGGCAGAATTAGCTCCTTTCTTCCGAGAGGGAGGTATTCGCGGTAACGCTGATGCGAATGATAGCTTCCTCACGGTTACTTTTCAGTATTCGTACGTAATCCGAGGCCAATCCAAGAGATTCGGTCGCCGCAAGAACTACCTCTATGGCCGTCGACGCGGTCGCATGGGTAGGGCTAGGTTCTAAGGTTTAGGTTTTCCCTGAAATTCTTCTTGGTTTCATGTTACTCGGCACGCTCGGTGTTTGAGTCGGCAGTCTCGCCTGTGGCGAGATCTCCCTTCGGTCGATGCGCAGTGCGCAGTACGCAGTTCGGAGTTTGGGGTTTGGGGTTTGGCTTTTACTACTTTCTAATTTTCTCGAAGTGCTCAGCATTTGTTACTCCTTCGAGCTCTCTGTGCAAACTTTGTGATCTCTGTGGTTAAAACATGCGTTCCTCGGTTGGTTTATTCGAGATTTCACCAATTTCACCGCCTCCTGAATATCGAATAACGACTACCGAGTCCCGAACCGAGGAGCGCTAGCGACGAGCTCAACGACCGCAGGGAGTTAATCAACGACTACCGAGTCCCGTTAATCATTCTTGTTTTACCTTCACGTTCAAATGAACATGCCATGAAGTACCTCCTAGCCTTGACCGCTATCGCATTCAGCTTTCATCTCTCTGCACAGGAGATCAATCCTGAGATCTTTCGAAAGAACATCGACATCTTGTACGAAGCCGCAGATGCAGGATTCAAGACCATCAAGGGTGAGGCCAACGGCACTACTGACCAAGGAGATACGAAGTTTCATTCCACTCGAAAGGTATCCGGAGCAATGGATGTTTATATCAAGGTAGACGACGAGGATACACATACCTACATCGCCTTGTTTGATGCACAGAAGCCTGACGAGGCCAAGAAAAAGGTCGAGGAAATGGCTCAGCTGATCTTCGAGCAGGTCGAAGGCAAAGGCTTCCAGCGCAGCGCAGGCACGGACATGAACTACGATGGCTACCGAAAGCAGGCGATCGAGTTTGCTAGCGATAACATCGACGACCTTGGTCACCACCCTTCTTTTGCCGTGGGCGTGTTACGAGGGACTAATCCTCCTGTGATCCAATTGGAGATCAATGAACCGCTATGGAAGTGAGGTAGTACAGCGCCATAGGCGTCCCTCCGGGAAAAGATTAGTGGGGACACGACTAATCTTCATGTACTAATCTTATTGCACTAAAACATTGGTTCAACCATTCCTCCTACCCAAGAACTGCCCCAGCTTCGAAAGCGGTTTCATCACCCGGGTCAGCTTCCCGGCTTTTAGCCCATTCTTTTTCCAGGCGCGGGCGTCTTCTTGATTGGCTTGCCAGCGGTTTTGAAGGGATACATTGCTCGCTCCTCCTACCCGCATCTTTACTAGCACTTCAGGGATATACTTGGCTTTCAGTCCGTGTTTGAGCAGCATGCGCAGCATGAGTTCGTAGTCGGCCGACTGGCGAAAGGTGGTGTCATAGCCACCGAATTTGATGTAGTGCTCCTTCTTCAGGTAAAAGGTCGGGTGGGCCGGCATCCAGCCTCGGTAGAAAGCTTCCGGGTCGAATTCCTGGGAGCGCCATTGCCGATGTATCTTGCTCGGATCATCTCGAAGCACGTAGTCCAAGTCGCAATAGGTGGCATCGACATCAGGATGCGAAAACGCCTCGGCAATGCGAGACAGCACCTTAGCATCTGCGAACATGTCATCTGAATGCAAGAACCCAACGACTTCCCCCGTTGCCATCGCGATTCCTTTGTTGAGGGCGTCGTAGATCCCATCATCCTTCTCGCTCACCGACGCAGAAACGATGTCCTTAAACTCAGCAATGAGATCCATGGTCCCATCAGTGGATCCGCCATCCACGATGACGTATTCGATGTCGTTGTATTCCTGCAAACGCACAGACTCCAGCGTATCGCGCAGGGTTTCTGCACTATTGAAAGTGGTAGTGATCAGCGATATCTTCATGACTCGATGCTACGCTCTTTCACTTTGACCGCAGGACTACCGCGATAGATACCCCAGGCCTCGAGGTCAGAGGAAGCTACGGAACCCACGGTTAAGACGGCATGAGAACCGACGGTCACCCCTTGTGTAACGACTGATTTTGCCCCGATCCAAGCCCCACCTTCAATTCGGATGGGTTTGACGACTAGGTCAAAGCTGGATTTGGAGTAATCATGGTTACCACTCAGGATCAACGCGCCCTGGGAGATGCAAGCGTGTGCACCAATGGTAACTTCATCCAAGTTATCGATCCAGACGTGCTCGCCAATCCAGGCATGATCCCCTACTTCCAATTTCCAAGGGTATTTCACTTGAACATGGGGTTTGATGACCACCCCCTTACCTATTCGGGCACCAAACAAGCGCAGGATGTTTCGCTTCCACGCATAAGGCACCAGCATACCCGACTCCAGCCAGAACCAAGAGGTGAGGTACCAGGCTAGGCGTTTGATCGCTCCGGCTCCCGGGTCATACCAGCTGTTATCAAAGGAAGAAAGGTCAGTTCGTTGCACCGAAAAGTTCTAGGTACTGCTCGCGCAGTTGATTCAGGTCAAATTTACGCTTTACGTAAGCTACTGCGTTGGCTGACATCTCAGAATAGCGTTCCGGATCGATATCTGACGCCTCCTTCAGCACCTGCTGCCAGCGGTTCTCATCCTCCAACGGAATTACCCAACCCGCCCCCTGTTCTTCCAGGTCATTCCAAGGCGTACGATCCGAGATGATCACCGGACAACCATGGGAAAGGGCTTCAATGATAGCGTGGCCGAAGTTTTCTCCGGTTGTCATTGAGATGCTAAACTTAGATCGCAGGTAGTGCTCACTGATTCGATCTGGCCCCACTCCTCCCAATAGCTTAACCCCTTCATTCCGCGCTGCAATCGCCTTACACAACTGATGGTAGTCAACATCGTCGGGAGTACCGATCAAGGACAGGTTCTCGTTTTGTTGATCGAATAGTTTCAATAGATCAAGGGTATTCTTAACCGGGCTGATTCGTCCGACTGAAAGGAATCCTTCTCGCTTCGCTTCCACCCTACTCACGGGAGCGGCGACTAGATTAGACACCTCCTTTATCCGTGCATTCGAAAAGTTCTGAAGGATAGCCGTTGTCTCCTTGGGACCCGTGCTATGAAACGTCACCTTCCTCTCAATTCCCAGCCATCGATATAACGACAGCAGCACTCTCTTCTTGGTGCTCTTCAAGGCGATAGCATTCGGGTTCAGCATACCCCGAGGGGCAACGATGATCCTAGGTGAATTGGAACTCCAGAGCGATCGGAGCAGCGGAAGGGCGTGGAAGTTGGGAGAATAGATACCATTGAAGTACAGGACATCATGATGGTGTGACCTGACTTCCTTCGTCACGTCTCCCGGATTAGGGTCAGATAGATACTTCACCGAGGCTCCTTCGCCCTTCAACCACTTGTCAATCTCCTGATCAAAGGGTTCAGGGTCGTGCCAATCGTGGTTGTTGGTCAGAATGGAAAATTCAACCTCATCCCCTAGCGCCTTGACCATTTTGTATACCGAAGTGATTGGTCCACCCGCCTTGTATCCCGGGACATACCAATCGGTCAATATGAGCACCTTGGGCTTACTCAATCTCGTGGGTTTGCATCCAATCTGAAAGCGTGACCAATGGCCATATCCTCGACCAGGTTACCATGGGATCCCCTTTTAGGAAACGTCTCCATAGGTCATCCACGGCTTGGGAGTTGAGTACTTCTCGCTCCTTCAATCCGTTCAAACGCTCTTCGCAGAACGACTTCAATTCATTCTTCATCCAGTGTTCCCATGGAAGCACGAATCCCATCTTTGGTCGATCCACCACCTCGGATGGCAGAAGCTCCGAAAAGCTCTCGATCAGCAACTGTTTGGGCGAATGAGGATACTTCATCGGATCAGAAACGTAGGTAACGTACTCCACCAGTCGGTGGTCCAGGAAGGGAACCCGAACCTCGAGGGCGTGGGCCATCGACATTTGATCCGTATCGCGAAGCAGCACGTTCTGCATGTAGGTCGTCATTTCCGCAATTCCAATACGTGAGAGCGTTGGCAGGGCAGTGAAATCGTGGTATTGTTCCAGATCCGTTATGATCTCTTTCACCCGATTCGGAAGAAGCTTGCCTCCCAACAAGGACGACACCTGATCGTCCAAGAGGACCTTTCTAAAGATGGGATAGAGATGCTGTAGGTCGTAGTAGTCGGCAGTCAAGATCTCCTTGATCTTTGCCGAAGGTATACCGGGCTTGAAGGTCTTCAGCACATTTCCGATCAGTGAGCGCGTGCCTTTAGGGAAGCTCAAGATCCAATGTCGGTCCGCGATCGAGGGAATGCGTGTAAAGACATCATAGCCCGCAAAGAGCTCATCCCCGCCTAATCCTGAGAGCGCCATGGTGATGCCCTGCTTTTTCGTCTCGCGAGAGACGATCCATGTATTCGGCCCGTCACCCGAAGGATGGTCCATCGCCGATGAGGCATCAGGAAGAGAGCTCATGAAGTCATTGGGTTTGAGACGGATCTCATGGTGTTGCGTTCCAAACTTCTTCGCGATCAACGATGCGTATTTGGCTTCGCTGAAGTCCGACTCATCGAAGGAGACATTGAACGTATCGAGCGGGAGGTCTAGTCGTTCACGGACAATCCCGGCGATCAAACTCGAATCTATCCCACCCGAGAGAAAGGAACCAAAAGGCACATCGGCTACGAGTCGATCCTCGACGGAACGGGTCAAGCGTTCACGAATCTCCTTCTTCACCTTGATCGGATCCATATCGAGGTGAAACTTCTGCCAGGGTTTCCAATACTCCGTCTTCTTCTCCTCTACATCGCCCAACTCCAAGTAGGTACCCGGTTCGAGCATGTGAACCCCTTCGACGAGGGTTTGTGGTGCATGGACGGTCTGGTAGCGGAGATAGTCGACCAGTGCGGCGCGATTCAGTTTTCGGTCCACCAGTCCTGAATCGAGAATGGCTCTCACTTCCGAAGCAAAGACCACCGAGCTTCCGATACGAGCGTAGTACAGCGGCTTAATCCCGAGTCGATCGCGAACGAGCCAAAGTTTCTCTTCGTGTTCATCCCAAAACGCGAGGGCAAACATTCCGTTGAATCGCTGCAGGGCCGGCATCCCCCATTGAATGAGGGCCGCTAACACGACCTCCGTATCAGAGTTGGTCTGAAAAGGGTAATCCAGTTCAGTCTTCAATTCACGGTAATTGTAGAGCTCACCATTAAAGACCAGCGCATATCGACCATCGGCAGAACGCCAAGGTTGATTCGCCGCATCTGAGAGATCGATAATGGAGAGTCGGCGGTGTCCGAGGACCACATTCTTGCCGACATACTGACCTTCAGCATCCGGTCCGCGATGGGCCAGTCGATCGGTCATTTTCTTGACACGATCAGGCGCATCCTGCAGGTCTTCAAGACCGAATATTCCGGCTATTCCGCACACAATGCGAAGGTAAGACCTCAAGCGGTCTTACCTTCTTTAGTGAATAAAGATTAGTGCAATGAAGATTTGGGGTGGGGTAATCGGGATTTCTGCTCGTCGCAGGGGATGTTCTTTTCTCTTGATAGAAAAGAACCAAAAGATCAAGGCTGTGGAATCGTTAAGCAACCTGCTCTTCACTCAGCCCAAGTACGGCCGGGTGATCTCCCTCGCCCACTCGGAAGCTTCCCGGTCTTACTAGGGCTTCATTTTGATCAGAACACTCAACGCTTCCAAGGCCGGTCCTTTGAGTCAAGAATGCATTGATGAAAATCGACCTTGCCGCGTGCTCCGTAGAACTGCAGCTTTTGCAAAGCGGCCATCGAACCCATGTTTGAGCTCAGGCATCCACGCCTTTGGCGTGGATAATGCCGTTTGCGAGTTTGGGTGAGATAGCGTCCAAAAGCTAACAGTTCAAGGTAACAAGGCACAGTCTTGACTTTTTCTTTGCTTCTTTCTTTTGTTTCAAGACAAAAGAAAGAAGGATCAGAGAAAAGAAAGCAGTGTCTGAACCCACTGCTCAGGGGAATGAGCAACCCCCAACTCATGGCTCTGACGCCCCATGGCTTGCAGCTCGGAGTCAGTTAGGGATGAGATCCATTTCATCTTCTGCGCGAGAGCAGCAGCATCACCAGCAGGGAAAACAGAACCACTTTTACCTTCTTGAAGGAAGGCTTCTCGAGCGCCGATGGCGTCGCTAAGCAGCATGGGAAATCCGGCTACGGCCATTTCATGGACGGAGACTCCCCAGGGTTCGAAGTGACTGGGCAGGATGTAGACATCCGACTCCTGAAGGATCGGTGCCATTTCTGAGGGTTGGACAAAGCCGAAGTGCTTGATTCCCTCGGCTTCGACTCGGTTGTCGTATTGATCTCCTGTGCCTACGCAGCAAAGTTCCCATGTTCCGCCTTGGTTTCGGTACTGTTGGAAGGCCTTCCAGAGGTCGAAGATGCCTTTGTGGTGGACGTATCTTCCTAGGTAGAGGAACCTTCGGTTTCGGGAGTGGGGAGCTGGGCGTGAGGAGTGGGTTGGGGTTTGGTCCCTCGCCGAGGCAAGGTCTGTTTGCGGGTTTGGTCCCTCGCCGAGGCGAGGTCCGTTGGGGTTTGGTCGGTTTGAGGGTTTGGGGTTCTGGGTTTGGAGTTTTGCTCCTTTTGAGGTTGAGGTTGAAGTTGAAGTTGAGATTGAAAAACCCCTTCAAACCTCCTCACGTCTGCGCTATAGAAGCCGGTTTTGATCTCGTTTGGGGCGAAGCCTAGTTTGATGGCGTATTTCTTCTGGACCTCCCCGGGGACGAAGGCTTTGTCGAAGAAGCGCTTTAGGGTAATGGGCGAGATGACGCGGGCTATGTGTTGCTTCCAGGAGCCGGTCCAGTGGTTATCAAGGCTGAGGACGGTGGTGGTAGCACCTTTGAACTTGCGACAGACGGCCACATAGTCTTTGTCCATCCAACCACTGCAGAGGATCAGGTCGGGTCCGAACGCGTCCACCTTGGTCAGCATGGTGTTGCGGTCCACCGTATCCCTAGAGATCACCTCGTCCACAAAGCTCAGATCGAATTGAAACGGCGCCTCCGGATTGATGGGCCAGTGAATCAACTGAAGGCTTACCCCCTGCTCTTTCAAAGCTCGAAAGCACGCTAGCGAATAGTCAGCTAGTTCGGTATAGAGGATGGTGATGTTCAAATGACTGGCCTGCATGTTTCAGCCGGAATAAAATTCATAGACCATTCTACTGACAAAGTCAATATCTGCATCCGTCAGATGAAGGTGTAAAGGCATCCTTACTAAGGTATCAGAGAAACGATGGGCATTGGACAAAGGCCTTCCATCGTGCTTCTCTTTGAAGTAAGGACTATCCTCTAAACTGAGGTAGTGAAACACGGCTCCGATGCCTTGTTCTTTTAGAAAGGATATGAGCTCACTGCGCTCTTCCAGATTTTTACACTCAAGGTAATACACATGTCCATTGTTGGTGGCATAGGATGGAAGCATGGGTCGCTTGACACGACCTCTTTCTTCTAATGCTTCAAATGATGCATGATAACGATTCCAAATGGCCACACGGCGAGCAGTAATCTCCTCAAGGTGCTGTAGTTGGCCATATAAGTATGCTGCTATGAGATCGGAAGGGAGAAAAGAAGATCCTACATCCACCCAACCATATTTGTCTACTTCTCCTCTAAAGAAAGCCGTCCGATTGGTGCCTTTTTCCCATATGATCTCAGCACGTTTTTTAAAGCGGTCATCGTTTACGACGAGCATTCCTCCTTCACCGGAAACCACATTCTTGGTCTCATGAAAGGAAAAGGCAGCCAAATGTCCAATGGAACCAAGTGCATGACCATGATAAAACGCATCGACCGCCTGTGCAGCATCTTCGACCACCAAGAGTCCGTGTCTATTCGCAATCTCCATGATCGAGTTCATCTCACAGGCTGCACCACCGTAATGAACTACAACGATCGCTTTTGTTCTATCCGTGATAAGCGATTCCAACTTTGTCTCATCTATATTTGGATGGTACTGATGAGAATCCGCAAATACGATCTTGGCTCCACGCAATACGAAGGCATTTGCCGAGGACACGAAGGTGTATGCCGGCACAATAACCTCATCTCCGGGCTGAATATCAGCAAGAATGGCGCACATTTCCAAGGCGTCCGTACAGGAGGTAGTCAGCAGACATTTCCCAAACGAGTAACGTTCCTGAAAAAAGCTATGACAGCGTTTAGAGAACTCTCCGTTTCCTGACAGACGTCCTTCGTCAATAGCATGGCGCACATGCTCTAGTTCAGGCCCAAATAGAAAGGGCTGGTTAAATCGAATCATATTAGTGCAAAGCAACTAAGTTCTCCAAATATTGAATGAGCGCCCAAGAAGTTTTTCTAACTCAACAATGTGTGGCTCATAATAGACATGGAGGCTATCTTTTATCTCGTCCGGAACTTCGATGGGTGAACTGGCATTCACAGCTTTAAAATCGACGCTCGACGGATTCAACTGTAGAAAGTCCCAAATGCCTCCATGAAGAGGACTATTTATTGACTCTTCCAAAGTCATCACGAAGAGACGAGAACCGAATATTCGAAGGAAGGGAGTCAAATGTCGCGCATAGTGTCCCCTCTGCAAGTATGCAAAGGGGCTTACTGAAACACTTTTATTCAAACTTGGGGGAGGGACTCGACCTATGAATACTTCTTCCAATGTTCGCTTTTCAAGACCATTTTCCCAACTGAATTTGTAGTTACTCAAAGCCCTATCCACTGGATTTCTCAAAATGACCACGAGCTTAACATTAGGAAGACATCGATCAATCCGTTCTGCTACTTCGGTATGCTCATAATAACTAGTACTCTTCTCTCCCCAATACCGCACATTCGAAGGGGCTTCGGAGAAGACCTCTTTTAGATAATTGATCCTTGAACTGGCTTCATCAAGAAAATATTTCGGCTCTGGTCGTTTGGGGCGACTCATGTAGATCGATGGATGATTGTCCAGCAAATCGTACAGCCAGGTGCTCCCGGAACGCTGAGCGCCAATAATGACTAGATGATCGTGCTCAATCAATGCGTTCCCGTATTAGATATGGTAAACTACTAGCCATTTGATTCATGAGGCGTGCCAAATACTCCCCCATTATTCCCAACAACACCAAAATGAAGCCACACAGAAATGATAACAAGACGACAATCGTTGTCCAACCTTGAACTTCAACACCTGCAAATACGGATTTAAAGATGAAGTATACTCCTGCTAGAAAGCTCAGCGCGCTGATAAGTATACCGGATACGCTCACAACCTTCAAGGGATAAGAGGAGTAATTGAACAGTAATCGTGCAACCAGCTTTCCTATCCTCCAAAGGTTGTAATTAGAAACCCCTATTCTTCGAGGATGATGCTCGGTGACCACATTGGCCATTCTGCTCGCGTGCATCAAAAGCAGACCTGGAATATAGGGATAGTTGGTCCTGTAATGAAGCATCCGTTCTGCGGTTTCTTTCGTAAATATCCGGAAGTTAGTAAGCTTCAAATCCTTCGGCTTTCCGAATATCTCCTTGTTAAAATAGCCAATAACCTTTGTTCCCATCTTTCTGAAACCACCATGCATCTTTTTGACTGAATTCAGCAAAAACTAGTCATACCCTTCATTGATCTTACTTATCAATTTCGGGATCTCAGTAGGTGGGTTTTGAAGGTCGTCATCCATGGTAATGATGAAGTCACCTTTTGACTCTTTTATACCACAATAGACGGCTGTATGCTGTCCATAATTATGGAGAAAATTGATCGCACGAACGCTTTCATGCTCTTTCGCAAGACTACTGATCACTTCCCACGAATTATCAGGACTACCATCGTTGACCAATATAATCTCATACCTGCACGCTGCATCTTCCATGGAAGATATAGTCCTCGATACTGTTTGAGCAACGATTTCTTCACTCCTATAAACTGGAATGACGATGGAGTACAACACTTCTGTGTGGTTCATGACTCGAAACTAGTTCATTTAGGAAGAAGGAAGTTGAATTGCGTTCTGGTGCCATCGTTTAAATAAAGGCACCGACTCCATTCCCATGTATACAATAAACAAAGCACTGAGAATGTACATGTGCCTTCCCACCTCAAAGAAGACAGGGTTGATCGCTGCCCTAACTAGATGAAGGAACATAAAAAGGGACAAAATCACAGCAATCCTAAACCAATTGATTGTCATTCCATACATCCATTTAATCAGCAGCACTAGTATATACAGAGCCAATATATTTTGACTCAGAACTACTCCTTTCAAGTAGACAAATAAGGAGAAATCAACCTCATCAAATCGTCCAAAGAAATTGGAGACGTTGAAGTGATGGTCATTCTTGGGCGTGTAGAAGATGGTATTACGCAGAACACTGAACAAAAACGAAGGACGCAATGGACGCAAGCCATGTAATCAAGTAATATTTGTCTATCCTCTTTTTTCACGCCAGTACCCAGCAACACCATAAACAAAAGAGACAACTCCAGCCCTAAGATAATCAGTTCACGCTGAAAATGGCTATTAGCAGAATTGGGATACTCCAATAACTCGTCCTCAGAAAGTACAAGGTGAATAGCGCAAAAACCGCAGCTGAAAACCCGTCAGTTATTCCTCCACTTCCCCAAAACACCGTACCGTATTGAACCAGGTATAAACCACCTCCAATGACTGAAATCACCGAATCCTTCTGAAGATAGAACAACGTTAAAAAGATCAAGAAAGCGGTCAATACCGCTGCAGCAAAGTGAACGATGATCGTGCTGAGATAAACGTCCTGATCGATATCCGGGTCCTGAAAATTGATCTCGATAGGATAACTAATACCCGATTTATTCAATACGTATACCAGCGACGGAGAGAGTACTCTCATGTTGTATGGAGCTTCAGGCTCCTGAACATTCAACTCGTTGTATACTGGGTAGTAATCATAGAAGTCACGCTGTCCACTCGTTTCCGGTGACCCGAACTTGTATGAGTAGTAAAACTGGGGAAATGAGATTAACACATAAACAACTAAAACAGACCACTTAAGATATTTCTGTCTTGTATTCATCTTCCTTCATTTAATAGACCTGTACCTTCTTCAATCTCTGATAAATCATTCTCCTTCAAACTTCTCTCATGATAGCTTCTTATATAAAGCCACATATAAAAGGGAAACCCATTCAAGAAGTAATGTCCCTGTCTTAATAGATTCACGAAAATGATCACCAAACAAGCACTAGATATCAACCAGAAGTAATCATCGACCGACTCTCGCCTTTTTGGAACAAAGAATTTGATTAAAACATAGGAAAACAATAACAATCCAAAAAGCCCCGTTTCACTCAACAATCTATTAAACATTGAGTTAGCATCCTTTGTATTGAGAGTAAACCCTTTGGTCTGCACATCTTTCGTCAAGGAATATTTTTCAACTGCCACGGGATGCGAACCTAGACCGGTGCCGAATAAAAAATTACGCTTAAAATTTTCCTTCGCGATGTAGAAATTATTATATAGAATGACAGAAGATCCATGATACTGAAATACATTGAAAGCTTCAGTTGGTGAGTCTATGAAAATATTGACCGTACCTTCATAGCGTCTTCGAAACTCATCACTTGACTGAACGAGTTGAATTAAAATCAAAGCCGCTACTGGAAATCCAAATAGAGCATATCGAATGAACCCATAATTTAAACCTATAAGAGCGATTGACAGCACCAAACGACCCAATCAGTGTTTGAAAAGCTCACGTACACTCCAATGATCATTAGAGACCCCGATATTGGATTAAAAAAATATGCTTTCTTCCTGTAGAGCAAATCATGAATTGCCACAAACACAGCCCCGCTGAGGAACATCGCGTGATACGTGGGTTCACCAAAAAATGTACTTACTCTTATACCAAACAAGCCGCCAGGAACAACACCCCAAGTATCCAAGATCCAGCTAAGGTCGTAACCAGGCACAAAGCCGAAAAAGAAGCTTAGCACCTGACCGATACCCACTATCGCGCACAAAAACGAACCAACTAGATAATATTTGAAAAGTGAATGAATTTTAAAACCCGCTTGAAAAACCACGTAGTAGAAGAAGAGATAAGAAGCTGACAGGCCTATGAAAACTTTGAGAAAAGATCCCAAGGAGTTATTTCCAACTATTGACTGCGCTATTCCAACAAAAACTAAGACTGTATATAAGACACCAAGATGCCTAGGAATGCCGTATCTGAATACAAAATGGGCAATAGAAAAATGAATGCGATATAGCCAATGTAAAGTCGAATGGGTCTCTAAAGAACAAGAATGAAAAAAATAGATTTAAAAACAATCGAGCCTTCAAATACCAGGGAATCTGAGATAGAAATGTCCGATCCTTAACCACGGTCGCCTACCTATTTAGAGATTTCTTTGAGCGAGTCCTTCAGGAGTCTTGAAATTCCAGACCAAAGAAACTCTTCATTCACTTTTTGTAAAGATCGCCTTTTCATGGCATCGATTTCATCCGAAGACGCTTCTTGAAAGGTGGTCAATAGGTATGAAATCCCTTGGGGCGAAACTTGGTCAATTAAATAGCCGTTTGAATCAACCATCTTGCCGATGGCTCCTACGTTAGTAGCTAGAACAACCAGACCTCTTGCCATCGCTTCCAACACCACATTAGGCATGCCTTCAGAGTAAGAAGGAAGGATTAGGGCGTCAGCCCGATCCACAGCACTTTCATTTGCTCTGGGTCATCGAGTTTGCCGTGATAATGTGCATTCGAGATAGAAACCTGATCGGAAGGTTCAAAGGGGCCCACGAAATCAACTTGAGTTGGGCGAAACTTCCTTGACTCAATACGTCATTTAACTCCCTAATTCCTTTGACAGGATCATACCGCCCAACAAACACTATCCTTCTGTCATCATGAGTAACCTTGATTTCAGATCGGACCCATTCAGGCTCAATGCCCGTGGGCATTTCAATAATCTTGGAGGCTTTGACTCCGATGCCGATAATGACGTCAGTTACCCTTCCACCGTATGAAAAGACCTTTATCGGCTCGCTTCAAAATCCATCTTGCTGGGGGGCGCAATAACAATTGTTCCATGCGCTGTTTAAAGCCATAGGTCGGAAGGAACATATTCATGCCATGAAATTTCACTCCAATATTACCTGAATAACGACCGTTTCTTTTTCTCAGAAGCTCCCAACCTGTAAAACCTTTAGTATAGATAAAATCAAATTCATGCAATCGATTCTCAATAGCCTTGAAATAACGCCTAGAAAGCCTAAAAGAATTGAACACGTAATGACCCGGAAACTTCGCTGATGTTGGAAACACATGAGTAATAACGGATATATTCTTCAACTCATTATCGTCAAATGGTTGTTGCATCTCTAGGTCTTCAACATTCCAAACCATTGTATGAAGCTCCACACTGACACCTTGAAGAGCCAAGTATTTGGCAAGATAATGGGAGTGCTTTTGCATTCCACCCATGACCATTGGTGGTATACCATCTGCAAGAATAGCCACCTTCATTTGACCTCTCGCATTCTAAGGATCTTCTTAAGCTTCATATTTCCCTTTATTCATCCTGCCCTGTGTTAATCGATCCCTTATCAATAAGATTGGCGTTCAAAGCCAATGTACGCCAACCAGGCAACTAAATAAGTAGTAGCTATTAGTAAAATGTCATTCATCCAATAAGGAAAATGCCCTGAAACAAATGGCCCAAACAATTCAAAAACCAAAGGATGAAAGAGATATAACCCGTAGGTCAAAAGACTAGTCCATGTTAGGGCTCGATACAGTCTTGCACTCCATAAATTCTGCCTTGGAATAGTGATAGATTCGGTAAAAGGTATTATCAAGGCAATTAAAACGCTTAGAAAAGAAAAGCCAACCGTCTGACTAAATCTCTGAAATAAAACTAAATCGTACATATTAGCTAGCCCATTGACAATGACGACCGCAGCAATTAGAGTCAAGGCAATACTCAACGATCTAAGATTTCTCAACTTCTCATAGAAAGGGGTCATTTCACTTTTCACATAGGCCAAAATGACTCCGATAAACAGAGAATCGAACCGCATAGGAACATTTCCATAAACACCATAAAAACCAGTATTAGTTTCAATCACGTATAGGCTTCTAAGGATTAGGACACAGACAATTAAGAGTATCATGGATCCCAGCATCTTTTTTGGTCTTTCCGCGAGTAAAGTAAAGAGCACCCGCTATGAAAGAGGTATGAAAATATAAAACCACTCCTCAATTACTAGACTCCATGTAATCGAGTAGAATTGAACTCCATAAAGATGATTCTGTAAAAAGAAAACATAGTAAAGGATGTTTTTCCCTATTGAAGGCCCAACGATAAAATACTTAAGTGAAAGACATAAATAATACAACGGCAATATCCGGAACCATCTCCTCACCCAAAACCGCGCTATTGAACGAACCGAATTCTCTTTCTTTAAGGAACGAAATAACAGTCCCCCTATTAGAAATCCGCTTAAAACGAAGAACACCTCAACTCCATAACCTCCTAGTCCGTATGGACGTAACCATACTGGGTTGACTCCCATGTGCATGATCAACACCATCCAGATCGAAATCGCTCGAATTACATCTAGTCCATAATTCCTCATACGATTAACTCAGTTCTTTTTAGCTTGAATCCTGAAAATGGGAAAATTCCTAATCGCACATATCTCAAATCAACATAATCTATCGTTCCAAAACTCACTAAGATATAGCTATATACAAATCTTGATGAAGAAAAGCCAGAGCAATTCTATCCAGGAACTTCTGCTTATCGTCACGATTAAATTATCGCCCCTTGAAGTCGTCAACTCTATTTTCAAATGAGAGATTATCCAGTGCAAAGCGATGCAAGCCTCGTTCTTGCTCGGAACTCCAATTGAGTTCAAGGCTCGTCAATTCTTTGGCAGAATTGACTACATGTCCAAGATTATAATAAGACACCATCTCACTGTAGTCACCAATTTCAGGTGATATCAGGACCCTTAATCCAGCGTAGAGATACTCTGCAAATTTCACAGGCGAGGCAACCTTGTTCGTTATTGATTTCTCTCTCAGAAGCAACCCATAATCGCACAATCTGTAATATGCCATCACTTGATTAGGTCGAAGCCAGGTTTTATATATTCTAGAGTTATAACCATTCTTCCAATTCGCCGGTAAATCTTGATTTGTTAGAACAAGTAATTTGACACTAGGTTCAAATCTAGTAACTTCCTAATGCCCTCTTCAATTCCTTCCAAAGACTGCCAATCCGATTTAGACAAGGAGCTTAATAGCACAACATCTTCTTGACTAAAGCCAATATCATCTCTAGAAACACTAGACCCTGTTTGACTATCAATGCTAGCAGGGTTAACCGTACAAGGAATAACAACTGGATTGCCTTTGTAATTGTAGTGTTCATTCCAGTATTTAACTAACTCTTTTGATACTGAAAATTGAGCATCAGAAGCAAGTACAGCATTACGCTCAAGTTCTTTAATATAAGCTAATGAGAAAGGGCTGCCGTCTTTCGACAAGTACTCACTCCATTCAGCAAACTCAGCTCCTCTCCCGTCATGAACTACGTGCGAAACCCTCCCTAATCTTTTAAGTGCTAGACCCATCGAGGTAGCAAACATAGAGCGACAAATAATAGACCTCGGCTTGTAAAGGATAGAACAAATGTAGAGCACAAAAACATTCAACTTCCAGTACCTCAGACTTCCAATAGACGGCAAGACCAATACATCTGTGGATGAACTTGATTTGAACAATTCCATTTGACAAAACCAAATTCTAGGAGAAACAATTACTATGACGATAAACCGTTCCTCACTTTCGGATTGCACAAACCTAATTCGATCGATGACTTGACTTTTGATAATTCCAGAATAGGAATTATTAAAAACGAGATACCAGTGAGATTTTGCCGCTTTAAACACCTTGAAGCACCTTCAGAATTCGGTAGGAAGATTGACCATCCCAAAGATCGGAATCGACGCACGAGCTTTTAAATCCTCGACATGCTCAAGCTGTTCGAGGACTACATCATGTTCAAAAGGTAATAGAACATTGGTCCCCAAGGTGGTAGTCACTGGTCGCTCAGTGTTTGGGCGCAAGGTGATACAGGGTACATGTCTAAATGTCGTTTCTTCTTGTATACCTCCACTATCGGTAACAACAATAGTAGAGTATTTTACCAGCTTTTGAAACTCAAAGTAACCTAAAGGTTGTGTAGTAATAAGGTTCTTAATCCTCGTTAGTTCATTCCATAAGTCTGACTTCTCCAAGGCCTGCCGTGTTCTTGGGTGCACAGGAAAGACGCATTGAACTCGGGAGGCAAGACCTCTTATCAATGATAAAAGCTTGACCTGAGATTCATAAGTATCAACATTTGAAGGACGATGAAAGGTCAATAGTGCATATGATTTCTTTTCAAGCTCAAGGTCACGGAGAATGGAGGACTCTTCAATTTTACTATCGAAACTCACAAGTGTGTCTATCATCGTGTTCCCAACAAAATGAATTCTGAGCCCGGCTTCCCCTCTGACTTGAGATTCTCCATTCCGCTCTGTTCTGTTACAAAAAATATATCCGATATCTCATCTGTGAGAATACGGTTCAACTCCTCAGGCATGGTTCGATCAAAACTTCGAAGCCCACTTTCAATGTGTCCAACGGGAATAGACAACTTATATGCAGTGAGCGCTGCTGCCAATGTAGAATTCACATCTCCTGGAACTAGCACTATGTCCGGCTTTGATTGTGCGAAATGGGAACTCAATTTCATCATCATCTCGCCAATTTGACCAGCTGAATCCTTCGCCGCCAAGGTGATACGATGATCTGGGAACATATCGAACTGCTCAAAAAAGATGTTGGCCATTTTGTGATCAAAGTGCTGACCCGTATGAATCAACTCAACATCAATATTCGGAAACTCTGACTGCAGTCTCTTAAACTGGGTAACTTTAATCATGTTCGGACGCGTTCCAATGCAAATAGATACTTTCATCAATCTTTCTTTTTCAAACTTCACTCAGATTCAGAAATGAGAGTTTGGTAAATAGACTCTAAAGAATGATTGTGCTTCTCTAGATTATATTCCTCTTTTACCTTATCTCGGTTGATTTCTAACACATCCCAACTAAGAATATCATGCATATTCCTCTAGCCAGCCCTTCAACGTCCTTCTCATTGGACAAGAGCCCATTGACTCCGTGTTCGACTAATTCAGGGATTCCTGCATGTTTAGTTGAAACTATCGGCAGACCTACTGCCATAGCTTCCATGATGGCGGTAGGTATACCTTCCTGATCACCATTCTTTGCTGTAATGCTAGGATGAAGGAAATAATCCGCTTCATGTAATAGGCCTGCAACTTCTTCAGTACTTCTATCTCCAATAAACTCAACAATTTGCTCGATTCCATAATCTCGGGCCAATTGCTGTAATACCTGCCTTCTAATACCTCCACCGGTGAAAACAAACTTCACGCGACCAAAATATTCGGGATCGTTTTCGGCCAAACATTTGATAGCACGTAAAGTAATTTCATGTCCTTTTTTCTCAGACAGAGAAGACACTTGTAGGAAAACCTTAGGCCCCGATGGTCCCTTCACACCAAGACTAAACTTCTCAATATCAATTCCACATCTTAGAACAAACCTGTATTTAGAGCGAATTCCAGCTGAATTGAGTCTATGCATCATATAACTCGAAACAGTAATAATGGAGATGCGTTTATTATTCTGAAGAATTGATCGGTATGCATTTACATAGCTCGACTTCAAAAGCATCTCCGATGCATCATAACCATGAAAATGAACGATAATAGGAACTTTAATACTAGCTGGAAGATTTTGAAGAAGTTTTAGAGCTTCATACCCAAACTGACAGTGAATAATATCCGGATCAACTTCATCGATAATATTTGAGAGACGTGAGGAATAACCTCTATTTCGAAAACTACACACTAAATCTCGCTTCCAAAGGCCCCATCTAATTCGCTCAACCAAACGGTTAGTTCTGAACGGAAGTTCTATATGCTCACCAGGAGGTGGAACAGGTCTTGTTGCTTCTCCAGACAAATAGTAAAAGTCATGCCTATACACTAAAAAATTGACCTCATTTCTGATGAAGGTTGTTGTCAAGGACCCATACTGATCGGAAAACATAAGTATGCGCATTCCTAAAAGCTCTAATTTTCAATCAAAATCATTTTCCACCAAGATCCATGAATTCGGTATCAGTCCTGGTGGGGAATGTGCGACATCCTTGGACCAACGTTTCGGGGCACATACAGTTCGGTTTTCATGCCCCAAAAATCCTCCCCACCATCCGAAGGTACTATTTGAAATTATCGAATGATCGGTCGACGCTAACAAGTAAAGATCTGATAAATGAGATAAATCATTGAAGCTATTATCCTGAAAATGAACATTGGTAAGCCAGTCCAGATTTCGTTTGCACCACTCGATGTCATCGGATACAACCACATACCTGATGACCGCATTGGTTAATAGGCCTTCAATCCTATTGACACAACTCCGATAATAGTCGAGATTCAACCCTCCGAGTATCTTACTATAAACAGGATGCGCAACATAGTCGCCACGTCTTACGTGGATTGAGACCGTACATGTGTCTTTGAGCCCAGCCAACCAGCGTTTGGTTTCATCTCCAACAGGCAATCGGTCAAGATCGAATTCCCGACGAATGGTTTTGTCAATGCTCTGAATATGTGTATAACTCTGAAACCTCCCCAACCAAACAAACATCTTGTCCAGGTATCCTCGATGCATCAACACCCTCGTGACCGCTTTGAATAAACAATGGATATCTACCCAGTTTTCTACGAATCCAATAAGTCAGTCTCTCCCTGAAACTGGGATGTGGCTTACCGTTGAATTTTTCTATTAATTCCTTACTAGCAACTTCTGCCTCAATTCCAAATGCCCTGTAAAGTTCAAATTCTCGTTTTACGGTATTATCATTAAAATCTGATGGATTTAAAAGACTCAAATCAACCATTAAGTCATCATTTCTTTCAATCGCCAAGTAACGTGCAAATGCGTATTGAAACATTTGGTTTTCCTAATCCCCCTTGAAGACGAATTAGAATCATTGTTTCTTTCGACCTACGAAATGAATCCCAAAAGCCAAGAGTTCTTTAGAGCCTGAAGCATCGCTCGAGGCCTTCTTTAACCATGCTAGGAAAACCCTCTTTGCCAGCTTGACTTTCAATGGAGTGTGAGGACCATTGTACTGTCTAGAAACATTTTCTGAGTAGATCGCCTCTTGAGCTAAAAACTCAAAAGAATTGCCATTTTGGAGAAACTCCTGTAATTCGAGACTCAGCACTTTCGACCAGTGAGTAAAGAAATGGGTATTCAAACCAGATGCAAAATGGTATGGACTGAAGTGGGTCAATGACGCAAAAGGAACGGTTACAATCAGGCGTCCTCCTGGCTTTAATACTCTCACGAGCTCCTTTAGGGCTGCAACTGGATCCGGAACATGCTCTAAGACTTCTGTACAAAGCACATTGTCAAAAGCCCCTTCCTTCACTGGTATACTTGTAATATCTGAAACAATATCAATGGATGAAGTATTCCATTCCCCCGTTTGTATGCCTTTACCATCGCCCTCCCCATTGTATTGACTAAAATCCTGAGATGAATAATTTAGATGAGAACAGTACTGAGCAAACTGACATTCACCTGCGCCTGCATCTAATATTGACTCATCGGACGGTATTGCAAGAGATTCATTTTGATCCATGAATGTCTTGTTTGTTTATTCGATAGGCCGACCGTCGAGTAATCTCCCAATAAATGTCTAAGTAAAGTTCTCATATATCGCATTCTTCTTTCATAGGCAGGATGTTAGGCATCATCGATCAAACCCTATTCTTTGAAGACGAAGGATATGTAGTATCACTCTCCTTGGATTTGAACGGGGCAATATGCGAAAACTCCAATATAATGCACGCAAGAAACCAACAATATTACGTCCTTGCAAAGAAATTAATATTGCCTTATCGGTCATGTGTGAATACGCAGCTTTGATTTCAATTTAATCGCAGAAGAATATCCATATTCCTGCAGAAATAGTGGGTAAGTTTCTATACTAGTCATTATCTGACGCAGAGCGTGATTAGCCCCATAAACTGATGTGCCGTGGATCCGGTAAAAACTCATAGGCTTTGAAAAGTAAAATCCTTTACCCCTCATTAACATATGAAGTTTCAAGGGCCAATCACCAATGTTCGTTTTTTCAATCAAGGCTTTGGGAAATCCAAGTTCTCTTCTAAACACGAGTGAAGAAGTATGTCCAATTGGATGATTGAAAGCATCAATAAGCGACACTTCATTGTCTGAGTCAAACGAATAGAGTCTAGACTTCTCAACAACATGGCCTTGAAACGTATTATGAAAGCAAATAGAATATTCGGGGCATGTTTCGAGAAATTCTACCTGAATCTTTAGCTTATCCTTCTCTGTCCAATAATCATCTCCTTCACATAGAGCAATGTACTTTCCACGAGCTCGTGGAAACAGCTCGTGAATTAGGGGGTTCCGAGTGTTTCTCATCCACTGGTTCTCCGATTGCAAAATAGGCTTCACAATGTCAGGATATCGTCTTGCATATGCGCTGATTACCTCAGAGCTGCCGTCAGTGGAAGCATCGTCATGAACCAGAACTTCAAACTTAAAGTTAGTCTCCTGCTTAACGAAACTATCTAGTGCTTCTCCTATGTAATCGCGGTGATTAAATACCACGCAACACACTGACACCATCAAATCATTTTCCACGATTCATTCAACGTTCTTGTGCTAAACAGAAACCGCTTGCGCCAAAACCATTACCATTGTAGTAAAGATGTTTCTTTCCATTCATCATTAGAATTGCAGGATATGCTTGCATGGTTTTATCGTATGAGTCTCGTCCAAGTTTGACTTCAGATGCGTCATCTAACCTAGTCCAGTTTGTTGATCCGATAAGGTGCTTCTGCGTAGCCCAAACGATAGCTGTCCGAACCATCTCGAAAGTCCGAAGAACCACGATGCGTAAACCACATTTTAAATTTTCCATCCTCCACTAATACGGTTGGTCGAGCATTCGCTTCGGTATCCTTCACGGGTAATATGCACGAGGTGTTTTCACGTTGCCAGTCCCTTCCATTTTCCGACCATGCATATTTGATATGATAAACGGACTCCGGCTTATCATTAACCATGATCCAATCCGTTGCAGATGCATACCACATATGCCAAATGCCATCAGTTCTAATTACCCAAGGTGAAATAACAAAATATGGTTCAACCTTGCTTCGATCTAAAACGGGACCGTCGAACGCTCTTTCAAATGTCGCCCCGCCATCCTTACTGATACCCAAGCCAATTGCATTTTTATAAGGCACCTTGTAACTTATGCTGTAGGCTGTATAGTAAAGGAGAATATCTTTTCCATCAGATACCGCACAAGTACAAATTGTACCGCAATCATCAAACATTCCCATCCTTCCAATATCCATGATGGGTTTATCATGCACATACAAGAGCTTTGAAGGATCTTCCTTATCAAAATCCACAAATGAAATCTTACTTTCTCCATGCTGATCCCTTCCCGTAAAGTAAACACGGATTACCTCATCCAATACAATCGGTGTTGGTGTCATAGCGTGAGAACGAAGCCAATGGGGCTTATGCACTTCAAGATTAAAGACTAGTCCTATTTTCTCCCACTTCATACCTTATTTATTTATTTGGATACCCATCGACCAAAAATCATGGTTCCACCAATGATACGGGTGCACTCCCTCGAGGGTCATTCCTTGTTTTCGTAAAGCCCACCGTTTCCTTGTCCGGCACGGTGAGTTTAATTTTATGTGCACCACGCTCCTGGGGAATGCACAGGCGGCGCGGAATAGTTGTCCGCCTACTCCCCTTCGTTGCTTGCAAGGATCTACCAGCACCCAGATGATTGTTGCTACGCCCCTTCCGGTGGTGTACCGAGGACTAATCTGACTATTCTGCTCCCTCATCTTCGGCAATGAGAAATACCCAACGTTCAAGCTTTTCGTTAATGGACTCAGATGTCCATTGCTCCGCAAAATAATCGATTGCCTCGGGTGGTAACGAAATCGTCTCACGTATGAGGTGCTCGAGATGTTCCACATACACGTGTGCTTCTTCAGTAGTTATTTCTCTAACGGTCATATATCCGGTTCTTTCTTAACGTGAACGGTGTACTCATACAGTCCGTAGTCCATATAAATGCGAATGTGTCGTGAACACGACCGAACCAGGAATCCTACAATCTCATCCAGTGGCCAGTGAAACAAATCCTCTCGCGTCCAGTCGACATGTGAACTCATCACGTTGAAGGACAGCCCTTTTTTGCATACACCGAATAGGTGTTCCAACAGCGCTTCAGCAAAAGAAACCATCTCCTGCTGGGTCATGTCCTGTTTCTCCGTAAGCACGCCATTCATAACAATGTAATCTACGCTTCCAGTTGTTAACGGATCTTTCAAAACATCCTGAGCCACAAAATCCATGTCTGGATGGACTTTGCGACCTCGATCATATCCTCAGATATATCGATTCCTCGATATCGAATATTCGATATCCTTCCCTTATGCCGGTAGTCGATCAAAAGACCAACGCTCACAACCCATATCCAAAAGAGATACAGGTTCATCGGTTGAAACAATGCTGCTCAATACCTGAAAGCGCTGGACAGGTCTTCCTCATTCGGCCAATCCATACCTCGTGCATTCGGACCAAACTCCTTAAGTCGCTTCTCGTAGTGCCTTTTTAATGTTTTCGTAGTTAGCCATATGTTATTTCTTCCAATAGGCTGGAAAGTAATCCGCAGATGATGGGGCAGCATCATACGTTTCACACAACTCCTGATAGCGCCCGGACATCAGGATATCCTTCCATAAAGGTATGACCCTCTTCTCTCCTCCAAACCTTCGTTTGAACGACTCCAGAAAATCACCTTCTTGTGCTCCACCCCCAAGGTTGAAGGTACTACATCCACGGTCATGAAGTTTCTTAACACCTTCCCAGATGAGCTGTTTTTTGGTATACAGTCGACCATCCGTATCGCTCGCATTGATAAAGTATTCCGCACAATAGTGATTATTCAATAGCATAATGACAGCTGGTATCTTTCCTTTAACATCCACTCCTACCAGTGTGCATGTATCACTTTGCATAAGTAGGCCGAGCGTTGTCTTACTAAAGTAGTATGTGTTTGAGGCGCCAACTCGTTCAAGTGTTTCAAAATACAAGTCCATCAGCGCCGGGACAAGCCTGCTCTTGTCGAATATTACCTCGTGATCCCCATCCTTCTCAAGTTTCATTATCTCATTGCGGTAGTTGGGACGCATTCCGCTCCAGGCATCATCAAGATTACCAATGTGCATTAGGTAGGCCGTTCGATGGCCTTCAAACAAATCATGATCCGGACCCATTAGCGGATGCCCCATCAAAAAAGAAGTCACAGCACACTCTTCAATCAAATGGGTACGCACCTCATCGATTAGGCTTGCACAACCTTCTTTTGCTCCAAAGGCGTAAATCCCGCCAAAGCCGTAGGGAGAGTAAACGTCAATGAAAACCCCGTCCTTGCTGCGGGTGGTATAGGTACAAACCACAGCCGAATCTGATGCATCATCTCGCGCCACGATCAAGCGAATGTCAGCATCCACAGAATGTTGTAAGGCACGACAGTAATCCCAACTTTGATAAACGGTATGCGGGATCGTTAACGCACCCTCCCATTCGGATCTCTGGTCGATACCTATATGGCTAATGGTAGCGATCGCCGCGGCTTAGATGAAAAGTCGTTTGCGATCAGTGTCGTAGTACTCCTCGTAGGAAGTGGGTGGTTGGCTGTAGAACCCGAGTTTTTGGCGAACCTTGTCGGAATAGCCGCTCAAATCAAGGTCTTTGAGTAATCGGGGTGTATCAATGTACTGCTTCATCCAAGGACGGCACACGTTTATGGTAAGGGCGTGGCGCCATTCATCCGATTGGTTTTTTCCACCGGCGTGCCAAAGGCGTGTATTGAAGAAAAATCCGGACCCTGCTTTAATCATCAGGCGCTTTGCATTCGAATAAAAATACCTTTCATCCGGCATCTCCTCCTGCATTTGACTGCCTTCGAGGAAGTATGTAGCCCCGTGTTCGAGGGTAAAGTCAACCAATGGAAGCAATACTCCCATTCGAAGCACATAATCATCAAGGTATATCGGGCAGTCTACATGAACATGACTGGAGTCATTTCCTTGTGACGGAGGCATTGAAGAAGATGTATAGGAATAGATAATGCTGTTCTCACCAAGGACCCAATCCATTGGGTTGATTACCTTTTCGTTCTCAAAAAGCTCTAGAAACGCTCCTCCATACTTTGCATTGGAGAGCACATAGCCGTAAAACCGGTAATCCTTTGTGCCCATGTATTCCACTTCCTTTTCCAGTGCTTGCTCCAATTCAACCAATGCTCGTTGAATGAATGACTCAGACAGGACGTCATTCATGATAACGTAACCCCGCTCATTGAACTCCTTTATGAACTTCTCTTTTGTGTATTCAGCCATGTTGATTGAGCTTCTCTAATTCGTTTTCGCCTGAAAGCAGAACGAAGGTATTAAGATGTTTTTTCAGTTCTTCCTTGCTGTTCAACATCATGAGATCTATGATGGATAAATACGGAACAAAATCATCTGTTGCCAATTGCCGGTACGGGTCTCTCAGATGACTTAACAAAACTGAGTTGAACGCCCCTCGTTTCAAAGCTTTCGAATGAATACAAGCTATGTCCATTGATAGGATTGATGTAGTGTGAAGCTCCTTCCCGAAGACAGATATCCAAAATACGGTCCTGACCACTTAAGTGACGATTGTCATATTTTGAAGAACTTGGAATGATTTCCGTTTCAAGTTGGAGTATTTCAAGGTGGTCAAAGAGTGCAGAATATAGGTCGAGAGGTCTAATGTCTCATACCTGATACATTTTCGATGACGGGCATCGCATCCTCAAATTCAGGAGCCTTCTTATACGCCATTTCCAGCATCTTCAGAAACTTCCTACGCCATTTAGGATCAGGGCTGAGTTTAACCTCATTGATTCTCTTATTCTGACTAGCTTGATGCAGCGGTAAGGTGAAGGTAAAATCCCGACCATTGACCAGCACTCGATTTCGATTCACCCAGCTCCCTGATGTAATTCACATCGTCGTAGACCAAAACCGATCGATCAGCATAGATCAGCTGAAAATAGCCAGGTAGGGCATGAAATATGGTTGCATGATGGCCAGCCTCATTCCAAAGATGACTTTACGGCTGCAGCGATCGCGTTAACATTCGTCCCATTTAAGCCAGGATAAAGTGGCAAGCACAACACCCTTGAAGCCAATGGACTCACTTACAGGCATGGGATTCCCCCTTTCACATAAGGCAGAGTGTTGAGCGATGATGTATTAAAAATGAGAGAATATTGTTCGCAATATTTCGGTGCATATATTCAACGCTGATTCATTTTAGGAACACAGCTGGTAATAGCTGTAGTTCCATTCGGCACCTTCTCTTTAGTTGAAGAGCAACTATATCTAATCGACGAAATGATCGACGTATTATTCATACCATTTTCCTGCGCTCCGCGATGATGTGATCGAGGTGCGGAAAACGGCGTAAGCCTACATAGTAGCTTGTAACCATGGTTGGACATCTTGATAATGCCAATTCCGTGGAAAGTCACATCGTCCTTATGCCCGAAATTGTGCCGACTGAATGCCTCCCGTTGAAGGTCTAAGTTATTCGAAAAGAATGCGCCTCCTTCACCCGTGTGAAACAGTTTCGTAGCATGAAAGCTGCACGTGCTCACATCACCGAACTCCGAAGATGCTTTTCCCTTTGGTAGCGAACCCCAAAGCAATGGGCAGCGTCGTAAATCACATGTATATTATGCTTTCGAGCAATGCTTTGAATGGCTTCGATGTTGCACGGGTACTGAATACCATGGGTTGCCAGGATACATCGTTTTTATCTGTAATCGCGGCTTCAATCTTTACGCTCGTCGATGGTCAAAATAATCCGCATCGATATCAGCAAAACAAATTGTGCAATCCTGCCACACAGTCGATGAAGTGTAATACATAGCGAGCAAGGTGTTGAAGATGATTTCACCTCGTTTTTTCCCCAATATGGATAATGCGATTTGAAGTGGAACCGTTCCATTTATTCATCGCGATAAACCCTAGAAACACCAAGCCTCTCTCAGGCTCCTGATAGCACTTTCAAGCTTCCAACAGGTTCACCCTATTAGTCAATACCCAGATTCAAAGCCTTCTTTGCCTACAATGGTATTGTAGCTCTCCTAAAGGAGGAATAAAAGCCATGAATTCTGGAGGAATCATTTCTTCGTTTGGCATTATATTCTCCCCAGGTGTAACCTCTTAGCTCGGCTCTGATTCCCAGAAAATCCACATAATCTGCTGAAATCTTTGACTTTTCAAATCTATGACTGTTAGAGTTCCAAGAATCGGTAAAGAAATCTGCAACATCATTGTGACGGCGATTATAGACTGCAGTCAACCTCTCATTATCATACAGCCTTATGTCAGTCTCTTGAAACGCCATAGGTAGCAGAAAAACATTTCCCAAGCGGCACCTTTTTCGATATAATCCGAATTCTTCAAATCATCAATCGTTACCTCACCTCCTCCTCCGAATACCTGTTTATGAAAATTTAAAACAGAATTGAACCACACTTGAGTCATTTTCTTGAAAGAAGGTATACTTCGAACCAGGTATTTTTCAATAAGGCTCTTTATAAAGCACACTTCCGGTAAAAATGGAAAGTCTTAAACACCTCAGCTGTTCGGATGTGTTTTCGCGAATCAAATCATAATCACCAGAATAAAGTATGTGTCAATCTCTCAGCTTCCCATCGATCTCCCACGATAAACCCTACTTTTTCGAAGAAACTCTTTAATGAAGTCGTTCCCGTTTTATTCAATCCAATACAAAACAACTTCGGTTTACAGCGAATTCTCACTCTTAAGATTTGAATGGACTTACGTAATCTTCTGAAAAGACCTCTAATTGAAAATCTATACCCGATTATCAGACTATTTCGCAAAATACGGCGAATTTAAAACCTATTAAAAACCCCCTTTACAACCTTTACTACTAAACCCTTATCTCGATGACATGCAGTATTGCTAGAATATAAAATCCTAGCAACCATAATCTTTCTACGAATTCATCCAGTCCGATCACTTCATTAATGGAAACCACGCAAATCAAAGGAATTAGGCCACGCAACGAGGCGCTTAATTGACTAATAAATGATATAAAGCTATTGCGACTTAACAACAGTAACCCAATATACGTAGCAATAAAACTAAAAACCACTAAAACCCATAGGTACTCCAATACACTCCTCATATAGAGTACTGACAAAGCAAGCAATACTCCAGTTTTTCGAAATAAGCCAAACCAAAAGTTGAGCCTTGAAAGTCCCAAGCTGAGCATTCCGTTGATATACAGAGAGCTAATCAAGATGCTCGGAAAGGTCAAGATGATTACGCCAAATATTCGAATGGAGTCTACCCATTGCTCTCCAAATAAGCCTAAAATTAACTCCCGACTAAACAGGTACCCCACCCCTGCAACACCATGAACAATTATTGAAATTACAGAAAGGCTTGTCAGATAGTAATTAGAAAAGGCCTTTTTGCATCTGTTCTTACTGTGGATAAAATTGGAAAAAACTCTCCTAAAACACTGCTCGACGTTGACCAACTGATCTCTCAATCCGACGGCTTAGTATAAATCCCAATGTTTGGGCATTGAAGCTTTTCGATTATCAGAACATTGTCTAAACGATTTAATAGAGTCGAAGTCAAAGACTCGAATATTATGAACTTACCGAACCAGGCAAAGCACTTCAGACGGATGAAAAGAAAACTTAGTCTGGCAACCACTTAGTCGACAACCATAAGAAAATAGAATAGATGAATGACGTAGAAAGATGTTGAATTAACAAGCTCTTGTATCCAACCTAAAAGCTACGAAAGAGATTCCCAAATGAACCAAGAATTTGAACGACAAAGTTCAACTTTGACTCAATACATCAATATTAAAGGTCCATTGAAACAATGTTGCAGGCACAACATTTAGTGCATTGATTAAAAAGAGAGGACTAAACCATACTAAAACAACATGTAACTCCTGAATCCCAATTGAATCAGAAATCCTTCGCGCACAAATGAGTATAAATATAGATAGTGTGACCCCGACAATTAAATTGAAATAGAATATCGAACTTAAAGTGTATGTTCCTTTTGTACTGCGATTGTATGATCGCTGTCCTAACCTCCCATTAATAAAAATTAAACTGAGACTTAACAACGTCAAACTAACGCATACAGCACCATAATCACTAGGTGTTAGAGACGAGCAAGAACAACCGAAACGATCAGATTGAATATGGTTGAAATTGCCGAACCAGATAGGTTCCACCTAACGGCCTTGAATGCGCTCTTCTTAAGATCCACCAAAACCACCTAATCACGATAGGCTACTCTGACGTGTTGTCAGAATAGTCAAATTACCATAACCACCCATCCATACCCACCATCCATATCCTCCACATAACCCGTATCGACTGTAGTAATAGTCGATGCGCGATGTTCTTTCTTCATTGAGAATTAGTGCGCAATTCTCAAGTTTGTTTATCTCCACTATTCTCTCAATGTAGTCAATGGATGTTTTGGACGTAGACTTCGAGTTGAGCACAAAGAGCTTGACATCTACCTCCTTCATTAAAATCAATCCATCCGAAATCAAAGATACAGGTGGTGTATCGATGAATACATAATCATAGTTTGTTCTAGCCCTTTCAATCAGAGTATCCAGCTCCTTTCTAAAAATCAATTCGGATGCATTTGGAGGAACAGGACCAGAGGTTAGTACATCCAGTGATTCAAGATCCGTTTTTTGAACCGCCTCCTCAAATGAATCCGTGCCAATCAGAACAGAACTAACACCTTTCTCGTTTTTTAATTCCATGGCTTTAGCAAAACGAGGTTTATGCAGATCAAAATCCATAATTAAGACTTTCTTCTCCGCTATTGCGAGAATAGAGGCCAAGTTCACGCTGGTGAATGTTTTACCTTCACCGGGAAGCAACGATGTCACAAGAATAACCTTGGAGTCATCTCCGACAACGAAGTACTGAAGGTTTGTTCGCAACATTCTAAATGCCTGAGCGAGCTCAGATCGCTCTCTACCACTGCGAATTCTGTAGGTTTTAGAAAAAACTTTCACCCTCTGAATACTGACTAAAATCGACAAGTCAGTAATCGACTGAAGTTGACCAAGGCTGCGAACCTTTTGAAAAACAGCTCCTTAAGAATTTCCACGATGATGACTGCGACGACAAAGGCAATCAAAACAGCGAGTAAGATTCATTTTCTCCTTGTCCGGATAAACCACTCCAACTCCCTCAGCCCTCTCAGCAGCCTTCTGTCTCTGGAATGATGGCGGCACGAGCGATAACCGTTCTGCACGCTTTGAAAGCAAAAAAGAATACAAGGCTTCATTCACTGCAGTCGATGTTCAATGCTCAACATTTTGCCTTTGGGTCTTGCAGAATATTTTTTAATGCTCGACTCAATATCATCGACTTCTTGTCAAGCTCCGCAACATCTTCCGGTGTTCAGTTAAGCTGAGCTTGAATATATCGGATGATCTTCTGCTTAAGCTCATCTATATCCTTGATGATATTCTCAGCTTTCTGGTTTTGCTTGGTGATAGTATTCAAAGATTGATCGAACTGTTCTCGCAAATCATACAATTCCTTAATCATCCTACCTAAATCTGGGTCAGCATTTGCCACGAAAAGATTAGGTGGGAGAATGAAGTCCTCACCCTCATCCTTGAGTAGGTAGTCAGTCAGTCATCTAGAGCAGCAAACTGAGATTCATAAAGCCCCAACCCAATAATTTCTGTTTTCAAGCGTGAAAAACGTCTCTTCTTCTTCTTGTCATTTGAACAGAACTGGGCTTTTTAGCTTATAGCTTTCAAGTTCCTCTCTCACTATCGTTGATTATTCAGTTACTTCATCCAGTTGCTTGTCAATGTACTTTTTAGGTAATATCATTTACCTGGACTTTATTCTCCAGCGTGTTTTAACATAATCGCCGATAGGGTATCAAGATCTCCACCTGACTCCTTTGTTGAATCTCGTCGCGAGAGAAATCTCGACAATACTTGTATAGTCAAGGTTCTTCACCTCAATTGCACGTTGGTATTTCGACAAGATCGTTCCTCTGCTTTGGACCGTAAACATGTAACTGATCTTTGATAGAGGCTGGATAGTTACGTTGTTTAAATTATTCCCTTTCTCTATTGTGAAGAAAAAGCCATCATCCAAAACCAATTCTCCAAATGAAAACTCCTTCCTGAATGCACTTCCATTTCGCTCCCAAGTAAGGAAATAGCTTGAGGTATCAATGATGGTGACGTTAAACTCTCTTCCGTTGTAGTTATTCGTTCTCTTAGTTGTTACAACCGAGAACGGCACATTCTTATAAACTTCCGTAACTTTCAATCTACCCCACAATGTAATATGAAACATCAGGTGGCACCTTTTTCTAAGACCTAGAAATCAAAGCTAGTCGATCACTCCTTATCACCCTCATTTGACTGCCGTATACTCTTCAACTTGAGTATGACGAATTCGTGAAACAAGCCGCTTTTAAAATCGTTCCCGGTAATCAGGTATCATTAGCCTTCAAAAGAATTTGGCATTTGGCCGCATATATATCAGCAAGTCGATATGTATACAAGTAGGAAAAGACCCCCACGATCAATGGGATCGATAAGAGAATGTACCAGTTGCCAAATATGATAGCAATGATGTGGACAATGTCCTTTCTAGAAATTATATCGGCTGTACGTTTCAATACTCTTTTTGGACTGAATGCAGAGCAACGAGTAGCATCAAATGAGACTAAATGAGCCTTCTTGCTGAGTAAAGAATGGTACTTTTGAAATCTTCTCAGGAGACGCCATGTCTTCGATTGAATCTTTTAAACCGAACGATCTTGCAGCTTCTAGCCTCAATCCGATCCTTAGTCTCTATTGGGCTTCCTGGATTTGCTCTCGCCCAAACCGGTCCTGGAAGTGTTGGAGATTCAACAACGGTGTTTGGTTGGTGGGATGCGGACAACAGGCGTACTCTAATGGAAGGCGTTGTCCCTACTTTCCAGCTTGATCAGCTTGGATCTAATCATTTGCTCAACCCACAAACATAATGATACTTTCATCGCAGAGTAGGTAAATGGTCATTACATCTCTAGATTTTATGGGTAATCAGACTTTATGAGTATTACCTTGGAAGTTCTCTTCCAGTCTTCAGACGAGGAGTTATATCAACGTTTATGATCCTGATGGAAGTGGAGGTTCTACTCAGATCTTATTAGATAGTAAATTTAACTCTGAAGATGGCGATTTCCGTCTTGTTGAGCTAGTTGGATTTGGATATACTGACACCTACTGAAAAGAAGATGATGATAGCGTGGTGGGCGAAACAACTTCCCCTACTCTCCTCGGCTACTACCAAAATGTCCACTAATGTTATCGACGCTGGATCATCCGTTTTCAACAATCGATTCAATGGAACTCAGTTTAGTTCTTCTTCCTTCACCGGTAGCGTAAACACAAACACGTTCGCTTCAATTTCCTTGGGAAGAAATGGTGGTTTTACTCAAAGGTATTTTTCGGGATTGCTTTCCAAAGTGTTATCTTTCGATCTCGCTCTGAACCAAGTCAAAATCAATATTGCTTGGGAACTGCCTCAGCTGCAGGCAACATGGCGCATTTACCATCACTGCAGTTGTATGGATTTGAAAGCGCCCACCCCCAACGAAGTAGCCCGGGCGTTGGTCAATCATCACGGCCCAAGCCACACAGCGATGCCAAGGTAGTCTGCACAGAGTTCGGATCAACGGCTCAGAAGTTCCCAAATGATGGGGACTACTTACTTAGAGGCACAATAATGCGTGCGCTGAAGTAGCACAACCACTGCGAGCTTCCCGCTGCTAGTCGGTCTCCGGAGGGGTGCTTGTGCCGATTCGACTCGTGAATTGGGTAGCAGATAACTCTGAATGGAAACGCAGGAACAGCAACTCGTGCCGTTGATTGAGAGCTGGTTTCCTCTCGGTGCCACTCCTTCACAGACTAGCGACTTCTTAGTTGACGTTGCGACGTGAAACTGAGTGATGCTTTATGAACACCCTCAGTGCATTGTTCTCCTTCCTGGAAGTTCTATGTTGACTTTCACCGGTGTTGACCTATACACAATGGGCCATGTTCACGCTTGCCTGCGATAGTGCATGAGTGCGTCTCACAGAATTTACTCAGCAGTGGATGGCGCAGACGCGCGGCCCATCAACGCGGCTGTTGAGTTGTTTTGCTCGCCCTGCGTAGCCCATTTCGCTCCCAACGGCATTCGAGTTTCAGCGCGCGGTCGCGTAACCTGACACAGTAGAAGGACGGTGCTGGCACGGAATTATTGGCTGGATCTAATCTGATCATCAAAGGGAATGTCGAGTTCCAGTTAGGTGCACCTGCTGCGTACGCTCCTACTTCACCGGCTACGTTCCGCCGAGCGGATGGTACGATTCGGTGAGTTCAGAACAGTACGGCTACAGCTATGCGTTCGGAAATGTGGTCTCGGCCTCGACTACTACCCTTCTTTTCTTCGGCAACGGATACGGTCATACAGGAGGACTGTTCTTGAACAATGGTACGGCTCTGAATAATAGTATTTGGACATTCTTATCGGATGCTTCTAGTACAGCTCATGTCGCCAATGTAGGCGGTGGAACCATTACCGGTGGAACCTATGACATTCAACGATTCATTGCGGGCCGAGCTGCTGATTGGAATACAATTGCTGGCTTCGGTTTACTTGGGATGACGATTGAGGACATTGATGACGACATTTACATCTCTGGCATTCCAGGAGGTGATGGCAATTCCGTAAGCAGCGGTGGCGAATTCGTTTCTGTTTGGCGTTTTGACAAACACCACTGACGCCTACTATAGCTCTACGAACACCTCTGAAACGATGACCCTTGGTACTAATGGATACGAAATGTGGTTAGGCGACAATTTGACGACTTGGAATGCCAAGGTACTAGATGCTAACAATTCATCATTGAATTTATCAAACACCAATATTACTATCGATGGACCGGTGGTGGTTGGAATCTCATTGGAAATCCCTTTCCGGGATATTTGAATTGGGATGATATCAAATCAGGCTACCCGATTGTTAGTAATGCTTTTTGGTATTACGATGCGGATTCGTCTCAATACAACTTCCGAAATGGAACCACGTTCATTCCTCCCGGACAAGGTTTTTGGGTGAATACGAACTCGAGTTATACCATGCAACTGACAACACTGATGCTACGCTCTGATCTTAATACCAGCGAATTCTTTAAAACTGAAGACTTGGAGGAATTCAAGATCGAGGTTAAAGGAGACAGCACCGTCTTTGGTTCTGCGGTACGCATCCGTAAGCAACTCGGTTCTTTCGAAGGGGTGGACTGGCAAGATATTCCTCCTTTGAAAGTTCCGGACTCACGTGCCGTCAACATTTGGATGGACTACGCCGGTGAAGAAATGATGGTGAACTACATCGATCCAAGTGTGGATCATGTAGAGATTCCGATGGTGGTTGAGAGTGGATTGAAGGGTGATTTCACGATGAACTTTAAAGGACTATCGAAATTCCGTGACTTCCAGTGTATGAACCTCCTTGATCTGAATTCAGGTGAGCAGATCGAGATCATGCCGGGTCAGCGTTATAGCATTTCCTTTGATGAAGGAATGTCGCAAGGAATACAAGCTTTTGTTGAGCAAGGATGACTATGAAGATTGTATGGCTCCTGCTGATCTCACTGAACAGCAACTACGTGTGTTCGCAAACGGTAAGGAGGTGGTTGCAGACTTCTATCTCGACCGCAGTGCACGTGCCAACATTAAGGTCTATGACATCGTGGGTAACTTGGTCTACTCCGCTCAGGAGACCGTTGGGTACTCACGCGAGACCATGAATCTAGAGCACGTCGGAGCCGGTGTGTATATGATCAATATCGAGATCAACGGTGGTGTAACCACGGAAAAAGTAATTTTGCAGTAATGAGCAAGAAGCAATTTCTCCTTGGCGCACTGTTTTTAGTGCTGGCCGTACTATTTTCGGAAGCCGTTATGGCGCAACCTCCAGGTGGACCTCCCGTAGGTGGTGGTGAACCTGGTGCTGGCCTCCTCCTGTATTCCTATTGACGGTGGTATGAGTTTTCTGCTGGCCGCAGGGCTCGCCTTTGGTGGGAAGAAGCTTTATGAGCTCCGTAAGGGGTGATGCGAGGTTTGCGAGATAGCGCTCGCACCGCTTTCTTTTTATGAAATTTTTAATCCGCGATTTAGCGGCTTTTTTTTTTAATCTCATTTCTTCTGTTCTTTTCTCTTGATCATCTTTCTTCCACTTTTCCTTGATGAAAAGTGGAGCAAAAATCAAGGCTTTGAAGTCAATTTAGATCAAGCCAAAGGACAAGAAAAGAGAAACAAAGAAAGTATCTTCACAAAGTGAACATCAAGACCATCTGGAAAGACCCTTTGTACCAATTCCTATTAAAGGGATTGGGACTCTACGTAGTATGGTACATTGTATACGAACGATGGTTGCATCCGCAGGGTGGGCTCGATATGTTCGTGATCAAGAGCTTGGAGAGGGCTTCGTACTTCATCTTGGAAATGATGGGCTATACTACGCTCGCGGAGAGTCATGTGGAGAATATTCGGACCATTGGGATCGATGGGACGCATGGGCTTTGGATCGGGGATCCTTGTAATGGATTGACCTTGTTTGCTCTCTTTACGGGTTTTGTGATCGCCTACCCTGGTCCTTTGAAGAAGAAGCTTTGGTTTATTCCCGTGGGGATCTTGGCGGTGCATGCGATCAATATTGTTCGGATCGTGGCGCTGTCGTTGATCATCTTCTATTTCCCGGACCCAGAGGTGTTGGACTTTAACCACAACTACACCTTTACCATCTTGGTGTATGGGTTTGTCTTCTACTTGTGGTATCTGTGGTCGACAAAGCTTTCCGGATTGGAAGCGCTCAAAAAACAAGACGATGACACTGACGCGTAAGCTCTGGTGGCATTGTCGGTGATCGGAGTGATCGCGCTTGGTTTCTTTCGGGAGTTCATCTTCATCCATATCAACGAACAGCTCTTCGCGCTGTGGTACGATGAGCCTTCGCGGGCTAGTGATTGGATCCCGTTCATTAAGAGCGTGGACTACTATACTCTCTATCGTTCCAAGTGGTTTTTGACGGTCTTTTTTGCGGGGCTTTTCTATGGGGCCATACTCTTGGTGCTTCGGCAGATCTTCGATCGGTGGTATTGGAAGGAACTCGGTGTCATCTATGGGGTGCTGTTTCTTGCAGCGGCCGTGGCTTTGGGGGCTGGGTATGTTTTGTCCAATGACCTTGAGCCTTATTATCTGGCGGCGAGGTTCTTTATGGGTATTGCGCAGTCGCCGTTGTTGTTGATGATCATGGTTCCGGGGATCTGGCTTCGCCGGGTTGGGGAATAGGGAATGGTTGATTTGGAAATAGGAGCGCCATGTTTAATTTGACGGGGTGGTCAATCGGAGCTTTGGTGAGGTTCACACAGAGGGCGCGGAGGGGTTCGCTGAGGGCGCAGAGGGTGCTTTGAAGGAGCTCGAACGCATATGAGAGGTCACCCCGAGCGCCCGCCTGTACCGGAACGGGCAGGAGTCGAGGGGCGAGTGAACTCACACTGGTTTTGGTCCCTCGACTCCGCTCGGGAGGACCCTCCTATTCAGTCGGGCCAAAACGAACAACTTTTGTCACCTAACTCTCAACTGAGCCACGCCTAATTCAAATCGAACCCACCATTCACTGTTCACCGTTCACTCAGGTACTAATTCATTTCACCCGTTAGCCACTAATCAAATACCACATATCATACAACACATATGAAATATCACATAGTACCTCCATTTAACCTATCTCCTTCCGCTCTCCCAACAAATCTTCGTTTCTTCGCTTTGTAATCGATCAATTATGAATTACGTCATCTATGGCATCATTGCCCTTGGGTACTTTGTAGGGTTTTACTTCCTTTTTCCTAGAGCGGGTCGCAAGGCTTGGGAGGCGCTGGTACCGGGATATAACTTTTTCGTCCTTACTAAGGTCATTCAGAAACCTTGGTGGTGGATCCTGCTTCTTATCCTACCGGGGGTCAATATCCTGATGCTGATGGTGATAAATTCCAACCTTGCCTCTGTCTTTGGCAAGTTGGACAAACCCAATCAGGTCTTCGCGATCTTTTTGCCGTTCGTCGCTTTTCCGATGTGGGAAACCAAAGGACCTTCCCCTATGTCGGTCGATCGATCGAAAAATTTCCCTAAGACGGCCGCGCGAGTGGGGTGATGCCATCGTCTTTGCCGTGGTCGCTGCGAGTATCATTCGCACCTATTTCCTGGAGGCCTTCACCATTCCGACGGCTTCGATGGAGAAATCGCTGCTGATTGGCGACTACCTCTTTGTGAGCAAGATGGCCTATGGACCTAAGGTGCCGCAAACTCCGCTCAGCTTTCCTTTTGCTCACCACAGCTTTCCTGGTGGCACCATTCCTAGCTACCTCGATTGGATGAAGCTGGATTACAATCGTCTACCTGGGTTCGGTGACGTGGAACGCAACGACATTGTGGTCTTTAACTACCCTGAAGGTGATACGGTGCTGTTGGAATACCAGAGCAACAAGAGCTACAACCAAGCCATCCTGGAGGCGATCGCCGGGATGAAGTCGCGCGATCAAAAGAGTGGGAATCCGCTGAAGACCTTAGATGAGTACGACAGCATGGCGCGCAAGATGATCAAGGATCGGATGGAATACACGGTGCGGCCGGTGGATAAGCGCGAGCACTACATCAAGCGCTGTGTGGCTGTTCCCGGAGATGAGATCGTGGTCGACCAGGCTCGACTCATGATCAATGGAGAGATGGCCTACATTCCGCCTCAGTTTCAGTACCAGTATCTGGTTCACACGAGAGGATTCCTGAACAAGCGGATCTTGAAGAGTAAGTTCAACGTCAACGAACAGGACATCCGCATGGCCCAAGGCGAAGACGGATACTATTACAGCTTGCCGCTTACCTTGGAGAAGTCAGAGCAACTCAAGGCCCTCGACGGAGTCAAGGAAGTTTCTCTTCGAATTGCGCCTCAGGGTAGCGATCCAATCAACAGTATCTTCCCGAATGTGCCGGGATACGATTGGTCGGTGGACAATTGGGGCCCTGTGACCGTTCCTGCTGCGGGTAGCACTGTGGACCTTACGCTTGAAAACCTACCGATCTATAAGCGAATCATTTCCGTGTATGAAGGACATAAGCTTCAGGTGAAGGATGGAACTATCTACATTGATGATGAGGCGAGTACTTCCTACACCTTTGAAATAGACTACTATTTCATGATGGGAGACAACCGACACAACTCAGCGGATTCGCGCTATTGGGGTTTTGTGCCGGAGGATCACATTGTGGGGAAGGCGGCCTTTATCTGGTTGTCCCTCGATCCGGAATTGGATTGGACCGACGGCAAGATCCGTTTCAGTCGCATGTTCAGTATCCCTGAGTAAGATGGCCCTCTTCCCTATCCATTACGCGGGAACATCGCCTGTTACAAAGCGCTCGCGCCTGACACAGTCGTCTTTGAACAGCACGAGCACTTTCCAAAGCAGACTTTTAGAAATCGCATGGAGATCTTGGGTCCGAATGGAATTCAAAAGCTCGTGATTCCGACCGTGAAGACAGGCGAACGTCGCACCATGAATAATGTAGGGATCAGCTACGCCGAGCATTGCAGAAGGACCACTGGAAGAGTCTGGAGGCAGCTTACCGGCGGTCACCGTACTTCGAGTTCTATGAAGATGAATTTCGTCCCTTTTATAAGGAGGAAACGGAATTGTTGATCGACTTCAATTTGAAGCTGCACGAGACCATCTGTCGACTGTTGCAGATCGAGCTTCCGCATGATCTGTCAACCGAATACCAAGACACCGTAGCTTCAGATCATCGTTCTAAGCCTTTCACACAACTTGAAAACCCTGCGACCTATATGCAGGTCTTTGAGGATCGGCATCCGTTTACTCCGAACTTGAGCATATTGGATGCTTTGTTCAATTTAGGACCGAGGACGGTCGATCTAATTCGTTAGAAGATATACGGTAGGATCGCTGAGGTACGCTGCATGTATTCTGCGTACGGTTCACCGAAGTGACGACGGAGGAGTTTTTCTTCGTAGCGGAGTTTCATCAATTGATTGAAGAGCAACACGGCGAATACGGCCACTCCTCCCAACTCCATGCGATCAAAGGCAAGGCTACCGCAGACGAGTAAAACGGAAGTATACATCGGGTGGCGAATCACTGCGTAGGGTCCAGATTCTAGAAGCTTTGCGTTTTGCTTGGGCTCTGGAAAAACGGTGAGTTGAAACCTTCCCATTACTCCGATAGCCCAGAGGCCGATGAAGATTCCGATCAATTCGATGGCTAGTCCTAAGATGCTATGCGCCCACCAGCTACCCGTGATCGGGAAAAGCCGATGCAGGCGAATGGACGAAGACTAGGTTTGGGAGCGAGACACTTCGTTTTAGTGAATGAAGATTGGTGCATAAAGATTAGTGGTTGGAAGGTAGGAGATAATTGGTGAATTAGAGGAAATTAGATGATTAGAGAATTGGGGCGTCCGTAATCTGACGGAGGTGGTCCTTCGGAGCAATAAATGTTTCACGCGGAGGACGCAGAGGATTTCGCTGAAAGCGCTGGGAGTGCCGTTTTTAACCCTGCGGGGAGATTACGGGAGCTTTCCCCTCTTGAGAGGGGTGCCGAGGAACGAGGCGGGGTGTGTCAACCTTCCTTTACAATGAAAATGACCTACACACCCCGTCCCCCGACTGGTCGGGGACACTCCTCTCAAGAGGGGAAGGAAGACTCGATTACCTATCTACTTACCTCCTTTCAAATCTCCACTCTCTAGTCTCTAATCACTAAATTGCAATCATGAAGAACCGACGAACCTTTATCAAGCAAGTGTCTGCTTTGGGTGCAGGACTTTGGGCTTGGCCTTTGATCGATCCTAACTATGCTGCTGAGGCGGCTGAGGTTATGAAGGATCTGGAATTGACTCCTCCTTCTGAATTGGCATCCAACGAGGACTTTTGGAGTTGGGTGAGGCACAATTACACGGCTTCGTCTAATTTGATCAACCTGAACAATGGTGGGGTTTCTCCTCATCCGAAGGTGGTGCAGGATGCCGTGAGTCGGTTCACGGCTTTGAGCAATGAAGCTCCCTCCTACTACATGTGGCGCGTGTTTGAGAAAGGGCGCGAGTCGATCCGCGAGAAGCTTGGAATACTTGCGGGGGTCTCTGCTGAGGAGATCGCGATCAATCGCAATACTACCGAGGCGTTGGATACGATGATATTCGGGTTGGACATGAAGAAGGGCGATGAATTTGTCACGAGCAACTTCATCTATCCCAACATGAACCAAGCTTGGAAGCAACGTGAAATGCGCGAAGGGATCGTGAGAAAAGTGGCGAAGACCCCCATGCCGAGCACGGATACCGAGGCCATCGTTAAAGCGTATACAGATCAGTTTTGTCCAAGACCAAGGTAGTCTTGATCGAGCATGTGGTGAACTGGACGGGACAAGTGCTTCCGGTAGCGGCCATCGCCAAAGAGGCAAAGAAACGGGGAATCCTGGTGATGGTAGACGGTGCGCATAGCTTCGCCCATCTGATCTTCAAGATACCTGATCTGGAATGCGACTTCTTCGGTACGAGTCTGCACAAATGGCTCTGCGCTCCTTTTGGGACGGGCATGCTTTGGATGAAGAAGGAGCATATCGCCAAGCACTGGGCGTTGTTCCCTGGTCCTGAGCCTGAGTCGGACGATATCAGAAAGTTCGAACACCAAGGAACGCGTGATGTACCGGCCGAGCTAGCGATCGGACAGGCCATTGACTTTCACAACAGTATCGGATCGGAACGAAAATTTGAGCGACTTCACCTCAAGCAGTACTGGGATAGAACGCGTAAAAGATCGACCGGGATCCAGTTCTGGTGTCGGAGGATCCTGCAGCAGCGGTGCCCTCACCACCTTCGGAATAGAGGTAATGACCGGACCGGATATTCACAATTTCCTATGGAAGGAAGCTCGTATTCATACGACCCCAATCACCCATGAAGGTGTCGACGGTGTGCGGGTCACTCCTAATGTGTATACCTCGATCGAGGATATGGATAAGTTGGTTAGTACGATCCTTAAAATGTGTTGACTCTGTTCTTTTCTCTTGAAAATCAAGGCTGTCGTTGGCTCTGGTTCGGTCGGGTGATCTCCTCCCGTCTTGAGCTTCCGTCCTTACTAAGGCTTGGCTTTGATCAGAACACTCAACGCTTCCAAGGCCGGTCTTTAAGGGTACAAGTAAGTATAAAAAATCGGCCTTGCCGCGTGCTCCGTAGAACCGAGCGAAGCGAGTTCACGAATACCCGTAAAAAACAACAGATCATGAGTAGCTGCAGCTTTTGCAGAGCGGCCATCGAACCCATGTTTGAGCTCAGGCATCCACGCCTTTGGCGTGGCTAAAGCCATTTGCGAGTTTGGGTGAGATGGCGTCAAAAGCTAGCAGTTCAAGGTAACAAGGCACAGCCTTGACTTTTCTTCCTTTGCTTTCTTTTGGGTCCAAGCCAAAAGAAAGAAGGAGGTCCACTCCTCGTCCCTAGTGAGCTCCTATCGCAAAGGCATCACCGTCGGCTGATTGGGTCTCGGTAGATAAGCTCTTGGCCGGCGGCGTATTCTCCCACGCCTTCGTTGCCGAAGTTGAGGTTCCAGGTTTGTCCGGCCAGATCGAGGGTGTAGGTATGGGCTGCGCTGGTGATCTCTTCGTGGTCGGTGACCTTCCAGCGGACAAGGTCGTCTGCTTTGGCGTAGGGCAGGCAGTCCAAGGAATCAGGACGCAACACGTACTCTCTTCGCATGTAGCGTTCGTCGATGCGGATGTTGCCTAAGATCTCGTTGTCGATATCGGCATACACGGTGTTTCCCGAGCATGAATCCGCCAACGCGCCGGTATATCCGGTGACAGTCCAGTCGCCGATGATGTCTTGTCGTGCCTTACGCTTTTCGCAGCTCGTCAATAGGATCATGATGACTACAAGCACTTCTAGCGCGATCCATTTCAAGGCTATGCGTGATTTACTCATTGGGTCGAAGATAATGCGACGAAAGGCATTCTCGGAAGATGACGGCATTTTAAACATCTTTGAAGCTGAATCCTTCTAAGGAAAACAAACCACACATGGCGAAGAAGAAAGAGGACCTCGAATTCAACAAGAACGAAGACCAGATGAAGTTGCTCATCTCCCAGATGAAGCGCAAGCTGGAAAAGATCTATGAAGGTGGCGGAGCGAAACGCATCGAGAAGCATCATGCCAAGGGCAAGATGACCGCTCGCGAGCGGATCGAAGAATTGCTCGACAATGACCATCCGAAGATCGAGGTGGGCGCCTTTGCCGGTGATGGCATGTATGCCGAACACGGTGGTTGCCCCAGCGGCGGTGTGGTGGTCTATCTGGGCTATGTGAGCGGAAAGATGTGTGTGGTAGTAGCCAATGACGCTACCGTGAAAGCAGGTGCATGGTTCCCTATCACGGGCAAGAAGAACCTACGGGCGCAGGAGATCGCGATGGATAACTACATTCCGATCATCTACTTGGTGGACAGCGCGGGCGTTTACCTACCGATGCAGGACGAGATCTTCCCGGACAAGGAGCACTTCGGACGCATTTTTAGAAACAATGCCGTAATGAGTTCAAAGGGGATCAATCAGATCTCGGCCATCATGGGAAGTTGCGTGGCCGGCGGTGCCTATCTACCGATCATGAGCGACGAAGCGATGATCGTAGAAAAGACCGGAAGTATCTTTTTGGCTGGTTCTTACCTCGTAAGAGCAGCCATCGGTGAGGATGTAGACAATGAAACCTTGGGCGGAGCCACGACCCATTGCGAGATCTCAGGAGTAACCGACTACAAGTGCGCCGATGACCAGGAGTGCTTGGATCGCATCAAGAGCATTGTCGACAAGATGGGCACGAAGCAAAAGGTGGGCTTCGACCGAAAAGAAGCCAAGCCGCCGAAACTCAACGAGAAGGAGATCTACGGTATTTTCTCAGAGAAGAACTACGACACGAAAGAGATCATCAAGCGACTGGTCGATGACTCAGAGATCGATGAGTACAAAGCGCTGTATGGTAAATCCATCGTGACTTGCTATGCTCGCATCGACGGGTGGGCTGTGGGCATCGTGGCCAATCAGCGCACGGTAGTGAAAAGCAACAAGGGCGAAATGCAATTCGGTGGTGTGATCTACTCTGACAGTGCCGATAAGGCCGCTCGCTTTATCATGAATTGCAATCAGAAGAACATTCCATTGGTCTTCTTGCAGGACGTGACGGGCTTCATGGTCGGATCGCGCTCGGAGCATGGTGGCATCATCAAGGACGGAGCGAAGATGGTGAACGCGATGAGCAACTCGGTCGTACCGAAATTCACTTTTGTGATGGGCAATAGCTACGGAGCTGGAAACTATGCCATGTGCGGTAAAGCCTACGATCCAAGACTGATCTACGCATGGCCAAGCGCCAACATTGCGGTGATGAGTGGCAAGAGCGCGGCCAATACGCTGCTTCAGATCGAAGTCGCGTCCCTGAAAGCCAAGGGTGAAGAGATCTCAGATCAAGACAATAAAGCCCTACTAGACAAGATCACCAAACGCTACGAAGAGCAAACCTCACCTTACTATGCCGCCTCCCGACTTTGGGTGGACGGCATCATCGATCCACTTCAAACGAGAACGATCGTGAGTATGGGAATCGAGATGGCGAGTCATGAGCAGGATGTGAAGCCTTATAATGTGGGGGTGTTGCAGACCTAGTTTTTTTGGTGCGCAGTTGGCAGTTCGCAGTGCGCGGTAGATTTAGGGTAGTGCCCAGTTGGCAGTATCGACTATGAATTTTCTCTCGATCGGCAATGATCATTGAAAATTGAGTATTGATCATTATTCTGCTTCGTACTTTTATAGTTGAAACAACGTTGTACTGCCGATGCGAAACACTTACCCTCTTCCCTTTCAAGTTTCTTTTTGGTCTTTGATCCTGACTCTGTTCTTAGCTTTTGTCGGCCCGGAGATGTACGCGCAATCTGCTCAGCGCATGCGGGCGTTGCAGTTGATCCAGGAAGGTGACAACAACCTTCAGATGGGGCTTTTCAACGATGCGATCTTCAGTTATACGAATTCCATCACTACGGATCCGACGTATGCGGAGGCGTATATGAAGCGCGCTTCGATCCTGCAGCGGGTCGGTCGATATACGGAGGCCAAGCGGGACATGGAGAAAGCCAAGCAGATGAATCCGTACTCGGCTTATGTGATGGATGGTAGCGCCAAGCTCAACTTCATCTCTGCCGACTATGCCGAGGGATTGGAGGAGATCCAGCAGGCGATCAACATGGATCCGGAGAATATGAACTTCATCGACCACCGGGTGGATGGATACATCTTGGCTGGCGAATACGAAAAGGCGAAAAAGGACATCGAAAACCTTTTGTTTCACTCGCACCACTTGGGCCTCACCTACCTAAAGCAGGGCCTGATCGAATTCTTGGATGGTAACTATGAGGCCGCAGACGATGCGTTGGTTCAATCACGCGAACTGAGTCCGAATAATGCCTTGGCCCACGACATTCGAGGACTGATCCGTTTGCAACAGAACGATTACGACACCGCTTTGTATCACTTCGACAAGGCGTTGGAGATCAATCCGGATTTCAGTTTGGCGCTCTACAACAAAGGCGTGACCTACAAGATGTTGAATGAAGACGAGAAGGCATTGGGATACTTTGACGAGGCCATTCAGAAGCAGTTGGCTATCTCAGAAAGCTTCTTTTCTCGGGGGGTGGTGAAGACTGAATTGGGTCGACACGAAGGCGCCATTCAAGACTATTCGAAGGTCAAGGAACGGGACAGCATCTACTTTGACGCGATTTACAACCGTGCCTTTTCTTACAAGATGCTGGGCAACTTCCCCTCTGCGTTGGCCGACGCAAACAAAGCCGTAGAGATACGCCCGAGGGATGCAGATGCTCTGGCGATGCGGGGCAATATTCATTTGCTCTTCGGAGACTACAAAAAGGCCATCGAAGACTATGACGAAGCTTTGCAATGGGATGGAAGCATGGTGGAGGTCCGGTTCAACAAAGGATTGGCCCTACTCTTTGACCACCGACTCAAGGAAGCTTGCGCCGAATTGAAGCGGGCTGTAGACGATGGCTATGAAAAAGGGGACGCTGCTTTTCGCAATTTCTGCGCACCGTAAGCGGTCCGTCGCACCTCATGCATGATCATTTCATCAACGGACGATTTCTGCACCAGATCCAATCGGGTGTGCAGCGCTATGGTCGTGGTGTTTTACTCGAACTACAGCTCCCTCAAGAACAGGTTCTTCGTCCTCAATCTACCAGCCGCTTCGCAGGAATAAGATGGGAGCAGTTTGAATTACCAAAGACACTGAAGGACCAGGGCGAACCCTTGCTTCTCAATTTCTGTAATACAGCTCCCATCACCTATGACCGTCAGATCGTGACGATCCATGATCTCTCAGCCATCGAGCATCCGACCTGGTTTCGTCGCTCTTTTGCCGTGTATTATCAGCGATTGCTTCCGGTGATCAGTCGCAAGGCCAGACATGTGGTCACCGTTTCGCATCACAGTAAGCAGCGCTTGATGGAGGTTTTGGGTTTGCCGGAAGAAAAGATCACCGTGATCGCGCCCGGTGTGGATACTCACCTATTGAACACCCCTCCTTCTCCGTTGGAAACCTCACACGGACCCTTTGTCTTGATGGTAGGAAGTCTGGATCCTAGAAAGCGATTCGATCAAGCAGCCGAGGTTCTTATTCCCACCCTCGAAAAACTCGGACTTACCCTGATCGTGGTAGGAAGAAGCTCCACGAATTTTGGCAAAGTGACTCTGCCCCATCACCCTCGAGTTCGATGGATCGAAGGGCCGTCAGACGCCCAGCTGAATTGGTTGTATCGGACTGCTGAACTCGTCATTCACCCATCGGCCTATGAAGGGTTCAACTTGATTCCTTTGGAGTCGCTTCATTTGGGAACGCCGGTCTTGCTCTCTGACATTCCGGTGCACAAGGAGGTTTACGAAGGCTACGCCCATTTCTTTGCTGCGGACAACATGTCGGCGCTGCCTCGGCACCTTCAGCTAGCCCTGAATGCCACTTCTAAAACGGACATCCCTCGGCAGTACAGCTATGCGCGAGCAGCCCAAGAATGGCTTGATCTCGCACATCGTTTTTGAAACCGTTGACAATGCCTACTTTTCGCTCATGAAGGTGGCGTTCGTACACGACTGGTTTACCATTCCGGCAGGAGCCGAGAAAGTGGCAAAGGAGATCATCGATGTGATCCAGCCATCGTCGGTATTTGCGCTGTTCAACTTCATGGACTTTGGATCGCTGCAGCATCACTCAAGGTAGAGGGGTGCGCTTCCTTTCTTCAGCAAGTTCCATTCCGCACATAGACACTATCGGCATCTCGCACCGCTCTATCCGAAGGCCGTAAAGCCGACTGGATGTGTCAAATCAGACGTGGTCATTTCTTCTTCCTGGATGGCTGCCAAGGGCATTCAAAAGAGAGAAGGTCAAGTCCACATCTCCTATTGTCACACGCCGATGCGCTTTGCTTGGGGTTGGAAGAGACCTACCTGAGAAGTACGGTTATCAGTCAGGCCTGAAGCGATTCCTTGCGCGATTCATGATAAATCGACTGCGAAAATGGGACCTACGTATGGCGCAGGAGGTGGATCATTTCATCGCTAATTCAAAGTTTGTTGCCGATCGAATCGAGCACGCGTATGGCAGAAGAGCACGGTGATCTACCCACCCCGTGGACACTGAGCGCTTCGATTGCACGAGGAGAAGAAGGACTACTACTTCACCGCGGCACGATTTGTAGACTACAAGAACCTGGACCTGATCATTCGGGCGTTCAATCGTCTCCCGAATCAGCGCTTGCTTATCGCAGGTCGTGGTCCGTTGGAAAAGTACCTACGTCGTCTGGCCGGACCGAACATCGAATTCTTGGGGTGGCTGACGGAAGAACAACTCGTTTTCTATATGCAGCGTGCCAAAGCCTTTGTGAACGCTTCGATCGAAGATTTCGGCATTGCAGGCCTGGAGGCCCAGAGTTGCGGAACTCCTGTGATCGCGTTAGGTAAAGGCGGATACACCGAAACGGTCATTGAAAATGAAACCGGGCTATTCTTCCATCGAGAACACCCGGAAGCGTTGGCAGATGCTATTCTCCGCATGGAGCGCATGGAATTCGACCCATACAAGCTTCGGCGACATGCCAAGAAATTCGACCGCGAGGTATTCCGTGAGTCGTTCCTGAACTTCTTCCTCGACAAGTGTTTTCAACATGCCGACACGGTGGCTTGACCAATTGGAGATCGCTCTGATCTACGCCATGGCCGGATTTCTCTTTTGGCCCAATGCGGTGTCTTCCATCTCCATGATCGGACTCATCGTCCTGACCTTGGTTCGGAAAAGAAAAGCGTTCCTTCCATCTCTGAAGGAGCTTATTCTTTTGCTTCCTGCCGTTTTAATCCTTGTGGGTTGGGCTGTGCACGGATTCACCTCAGCGGGCGAAATGGAAGTTCAACTTTGGGCTACGTGGTTGGGGGCGTTATTGTATTTCCGAACCGGAGAACAGCGACGACATTTCCCTACCGCTCTGGCGCTGAATTCGCTGGCTCAGGCCGTGGTGGTCTTGAGCGTCTTTGTCCTTAGTGACCATGCGACCGCCGATAATTTCTCTCAATTCATGCGCGACCAACTGGGCGACATCTTTGGTGTGCACCCCACCTATGTCAGTGCAGTATGGCTATGGTCGGGAATATGGATCGTCCTGGAAAGATCCTGGCCTGTGCGCTATCGTCAATTGACGGTCGGAACGCTGGTGATCATGGCGGTCCTCTTTGGAGGTAAAATGCCATTCATTGGGTTCGTCGCTGTAATAGGATGGATGATCCTTCAGCAAGTGAAAGGGACATGGAAACGATTGGGGATGGCCGGAATGCTGGTCGTGTTCATGGCTGGAAACATCATGTTGAACCCCGGACTCAAAGCGAGGTTTGGTGAACTGGTGACCTTGAATCTAGATTATCAGGAAGGACAATGGTTGAATTCTACTGAACTGCGTATAGGCATCTGGAAATGCGGGATCGATATCGCGAGCGAACATTGGTTGATGGGTGTGGGTACGGGAAATACGAGGGCTGCATTGGATGCTTGCTACGAGCGCTATGGTCAGGTAGAATTCTTCGAAACGGAGTTCAATAGTCATAACCAGTACTTGCATTTCATGCTGACCGGAGGGGTCTTCTCTGCCCTGCTCTTTTTAACTTTCTTCATCTGGCTCTTCATTCAGGCCATTCGAAGAAAACAATCCACGTTGATCGCATTCTTGCTATACGCCGGACTGTTGTTGATGACTGAGAATTATTTCAGTCGCCAGTCCGGAATGATGTTCATGGCCTTTGTAATGATGTATCTCTACTTTGATCAGCAATCACCTGAAGGTTCTGCAGCCAGCTCTCTCGCCACGTGAACTGCCAGGTCTGCTTCATCATGGACATCTCTTCTTGAAGTCGATCCACTTTGATCAATTCTTCCAGTCCAATTTGAATGCTGTCCAAGGAGGTTGGATCGCACTGAATTCCCACCTCACCGACCAATTCAGGTAGTGAGCTTGTATTGGAAACCAAGACGGGACAACCGCAGGCCATTGCTTCGAGCACCGGTAGTCCGAATCCTTCATACAGACTGACGTAGCAGAAACCATGCGCCATGGTGTAGAGGGCAGGTAGATGGTCTTCTCTCACGAAGCCCGTGAGGATGACCTGGTCTCGGCAAGAAGTAGGAATATCCAATCGGTCCTTCCAGCCTTTTCTGCCTGTGAGTACCAAAGGAAATGCGGAGCGAGTCTCATCGGGCAAATTCGCATAGGCATCGATCAGTCGTTGGAGGTTCTTTCGGGGTTCGATCGTCGCCACGCTCAATAGGAATGGTCCCTTGGGCAATTGATACCGTTCGCGAACGAGGCTTTTCAGGTGCTCATTTTGGATCGGAAAGAACCGGCGTCGGTCGACCCCTTCGTAGACCACTTCTGAACGCACTCCCCGCTGATCGAGGTCGTGTTGGGTCGACTTCGAGACGGCAATGACTTTACACCTTTGGGTCTCAATCCAACGCCAACCTTCCGTGGAGCGGAGGATGTTGTTTTCTTCATGCCATTCCGGATGCGTTTGATCAGTAGCATCGTGAATGACGGCGGTAGCGCCATGAAACGAAAAGGAAGATAGAAAAGCCGCATGTTGGGGCAGCGTGAGCAAGGCGTGGTCGAAGGTTTTCTTTGACTTCCCGGTGGCTCGTACGGATACCTTACTCCGTGGCATATTCCTAGCCAACCATTGGTATCCTGGGCTTGGCAGGATCGTCCGAGCCAATCCTTTTGCCAATTGAAACCAACTGTCTCGTCGCGGCTCGTCTGCGGTAAACTTCAAAGCTTCATCAAGTGCATAGCTATCGCCTGAGATAGCCACTTCGACCTCCCAGTTTGCCGACGGGAATCGTTTGGCCGCATGCAAGAGTTCACGCACATAGCGACCGATGCCATCCACGAAGAGTTCGGCCAGTTTCGTTCCCTCGATGAGCAACGAGCGTTTGGATTCGCTTGAGTATTGATTCCAATCAAAAATGCCCCCTTCGTAGCTATAGCCGCCATGCTCCATGGTCTCACCGTGCAGGTGCCAAAACAGGTCGGCCTGAGCTTGGGTCATTTCTTCCTTCCAACCACCGGAGCGACCCTTGCGAAACCAGTGCTGGGCAAGAGCCCCATCGTGGGTATATTTTCCCGAGCCGTACTCGGGGATTCCTTCCTTGAGGCTTTGAAACGTCGGCAGTTTATCTCGATTCGGAGCTGGAAGATCCATCACTGATCTGAGTCGCTCGCACTGTCCAATCGGATCTTGGATCAATTCTTCAAATCGGATCATCACAGCCGCTTTGGGCAGCCAGGTCTCTACGTGTTTACTCCATCCCCCAAAGTGACTCCCCTCAGCGGAGTAGATGGATTCTTTCAGGTTTTGGCGGAAGTCGCTTTCGGGGGCGACAACGTCTTTGCGGTGGTGGGCGAAGGAAACTACTGCATCGCGACCGTCGCGTACGAGGTATACGATGGGACGGGAGGTCAATTCGGTCGGTAGCTCGTCGGGAAGGTGATGGGTCTTGACCACCAGTGCTTCTTGCCATGCTTCATCTGGTCCGTGTCCGTCTTGTAGATAGGTCTTGGACGAAATGCCATAGACCTCGAACAGCACATTCCGGAGGAAGGTATTGCCGCTGCGGGGGAAGGAGACTAGGGTGAGCATGGTGCGAAGATGGGACTTCATTGGTAGTGCAGCACCATGGGCGTCCCTTCGGGAAAAGATTAGTGCAGCGCCGAAGGCGTCCCTTCGGGAAAGATTAGTGCGGCACCATAGGCGTCCCTAAAGGAGAAGATTAGTTGATTAGACAATTAGATAATGAGACAATCAGATGACGAGGTTCTTGGAGTATTTGACAGTCTACTCTTTCGGAAATTTCGTTTGGTTCACGCGAAGTTCGCAGAGGTTGGCGCAAAGACGCAAAGACGGAAAGGTGTGTTCACGAAGAATTCCGGTCAAATCTGAATGGAGGCTCTTTCTTTGCTTTCCCCTCTTGAGAGGGGTGGACCCCGACTTGTTGGGGGACGGGGTGTGTAGGTCAACTACGAAATTCATCGTTAGGTGACTAGCGTCATTCTAACACTCCCCGCCTCGTCCCTCGGCACCCCTCTCAAGAGGGGACGGAGTTTCTGATCACATCCAGCCTCACACCACTACTACCCATTCCCTACTCCCTACTCCCAGCTCCCATTTCTTTTGTCTTTTGTCTTTCTTCTATCATATTAATTAGGAGTTTTGCTCCATGACCACATGGCAAATTGCTCGTTCGTTTGTGTTTCCGGTGATCGTATTGATCCTGGTGCCTTGGGGAATTCATGCTTGGTTGGAGCCCTTGAGTTTTAAGCCGGATTTTGCCTTTCTCGCGGGGATGTTGATGCTGTTGACGGGACTGAGTTTTCTTGCTTGGACCAACGTGCTTTTCGTGGTGTACGGCGAAGGCACCTTAGCAATATGGGACAAGACCAAGAAGTTGGTCGTAATCGGACCATACCGGTACGTGAGAAATCCGATGATCCTTGGCGTGATTACGGCCCTTTGGGGTGAGACTCTGATCTTCAATTCGGTCTATGTCTTTGCTTGGTCCCTGCTCTTTTGGGGCATCAATCACCTATATTTCATCTACAAAGAAGAACCCGACCTAGAAAAACAGTTCGGCGAGGTATATGTCCGGTACAAGCAGCAAGTGCCACGATGGTTTCCTCTGGCTGAACCGGTGAGGTTCGATCCCTAGTCATCGACGCTCGGTTCTTGAAAAGTGGAGTCGCGGGTGCGTTGTGCATGGCTGAGCGTTCACTTCCTTTGGACGACAAGCACGCGCCATGTCAAACAAGATCACCGAATCCAGTTCCAACTACGACCGTCTCGAAGAGATGAGCTTTCAGGAGCTGCTGTCCAATATGAATCGAGAGGACAAAACCGTTCCGCTCGCGATCGAAAAGGCTATTCCCGCCATCGAGGCGTTGGCCAAAATGGCGTATGAGCGTCTATCCAGGGGTGGTCGACTCTTCTACATTGGTGCGGGTACCAGCGGTCGATTGGGTATTGTAGATGCAAGTGAATGTCCTCCGACCTATGGAGTACCTCATGGCATGGTGATCGGGCTGATTGCCGGTGGAGATGGAGCGATTCGCAAGGCCGTGGAATTTGCCGAAGATGATCCCGATGAAGGATGGAAAGACCTTCAATCGCATGAAATATCCGAAAAGGACATTGTGATAGGAATTGCTGCTTCGGGGACTACTCCTTATGTGGTTGGTGGACTCCGACATTGTCGCGAGAATGGCATTACCACTGGTTGCATCACTTGCAATCCAGACGCTCCTGTGAGTCATGTTTCTGACTATCCGGTTGAAGTGGTCGTGGGTCCAGAATTCGTCACTGGATCAACGCGTATGAAAGCCGGTACGGCTCAAAAGCTTACACTGAACATGATCACGACATCGGTCATGGTAAAACTGGGTCGCGTGAAGGGGAATCGCATGGTGGACATGCAGTTGAGCAACGATAAGCTGGTGGATCGTGGCACCAAGATGGTGATGGCGGAGACCGGACTTTCCTATGATCAGGCCAATGCCTTGCTGCTCGAGCACGGAAGCGTTCGCAAGGCTGTCGAAGCTGCTTCTTAACCTGTCTATTATTTAACAATTCTCTCACTCAACAACCATAGTGTAGCTGCGTTGAGCTCGGTAGCTTTGCACTTGCGTTATGCACAACATTGAACCGTATTTCAATTGGAGGAACCTCTACATGGCAGAGGAGGATGAGCGTTCGCCGTTCTTCGGTCGCGAGTACTCGGAAGTGTACTTCACCGACGCGATCTACGATCATTACATCCATCCGCAATGGGATAATATCGGTTCATCGACACTCTTCCTGAAGCTGTTGTTTGCTGATTATGACGATGGATTTGCGATCGTTGAGTTGCTTGGAGAGTGGAACGACACCCTGCACAATGACATCATGATCCTTAAGAGGGACATCATCGACACCTTGATCGATGAAGGCATACAGAAGTTCATTTTGATCGGCGACAATTTGCTAAACTTTCATAGTTCGGACGACAGCTACTACGAAGAATGGTTTGAGGACATCGAAGACGGCTGGATCGTCTTGCTGAATTTCAGAGACCATGTGCTTCGCGACTTCTCGGAGGTGGGCGTAGATCAATACTTCATATCGGGTGGACCGTTGAATGACTTCTCATGGGGGTCGTACCGTCCATTGCAACTATATCAGAAGATCGAACAGATCGTGGAAAGACGGCTGGATTCAGGCTACTTACTTGAGGAAGAAGAAGAATATGGAGAAGAGTAAATTTGCGAACAGGCATCTTTTTGGTACTGAATGTCGTCTAGCTTGTATTCCTGCTTACTTTGCAGGACCCCGACGACTAGGTTTATTTCCTACCGAGCACAGATCGGAACCTACTTCTGGCAGATATTGTATGAGGATGAGAACGGCAGAGACCTCAGCGACGAGGGCCTCTTCAATTTGATCCGCTAAGGTATTCCTGCTTCAACATGCCTGCGACGATCTTGTCGACGGGCCATCTAAACTCATCGGGCGAGAGCTTTGAAAGGGGAATCCAACGTTGGACTTCAAACTGGTTGCCAAGGTCGTCCGGAAAGTCGAACCGCGTCTCCTTCACTTCGAAATGAGGCGAACCAATGAATTGAACACGGTAGTAGATACTGATCAGCTGATCCGTTTCCCGAAAAGCTGATTGTTGGAAATAGTCGGTGGTATAGAAGTGATCCATCACTTCGATCTCTTGATCCAGCTCTTCTTTGAACTCACGCTCCAAGCATTCGTGGGTTCCCTCGCCCCATTCCAATCCCCCGCCGGGAAATTTGGTGAATTGCTTTCCTTGGATCAACTCGTCGCTCACCAATACCTCATCGGAATCGTTGACTACGATACCGTAGACTCGGATATTAAATCGTTTATCGCTCATGGCTTCTTAGCTCTTAACATTTCACGTTTACCGGGCGGCCCTTCGAGTCGCTCCACCTCAAATCCCGCAGCGATCATATCCCTCCTCACCTGTCCTTTTGCGCAGTAGGTGACCAGATAACCGTCACTATTCATCTGGTCGAAAAGCTGGGTCCAAATAGAAGGTTCCCACAATTCAGGCTGAGCATGTGGTGCAAAGGCATCGTAGTAGACCAGATCAACATTTTCAATATCTCGAAGGTCCTGAATGGGACACTTTCTCTTCTCAAGGGTAAAGCGATCGGTGAGGCTGACGGATTCTTCCCAAGGCGACTCATGCAATTGCTTAAACAGCGTGCTTGCTCGCGGATCTTGGACCAGATCCGGATAATTCAATTGCTCCACCAACTCCATGGAAAGTGGATAGGTCTCCAAGGTCAGGTAATGGATCTCAGGCCCATCCGATAGAGCCGTGAGCAGGGCGTTCAAACCGGTGCCAAAGCCCACCTCGAGGATGCGAATCCTTTGTCGCTCCATCAACTCATGAAGTCCCATCTGCAGAAAGACGTGCTGACTCTCGCGTAGCGCACCTTTGTGGGAGTGGTAATGCTCATTCAACGACTCTACGCGCAGGGTATGTGAACCATCCCAGCTCTCGACCAATTTCGGTTTCAGTGCGTCGTCTTCCATTTCACACAAACGTCCACAAGGTCGGGAAAAAAGCGCTTAAAGTGCCCTTCCAACTCTCTCCAAAAGACCTGAGCTTCGTCAATTGAAGTTGTCATGTTCGAGGTGAATTTGGTGCGTCCGTCCATACCTTGAAAAACACGGCGGATACCGTTTTTGGAAGCGTATTGAGGCAAGATGTCATTGCCTTTCATGAAGTGAAAAAAGCGTTCTGAGCGAATCGGCAGCAATTTCCGGCGTTGCTCGACGACCCGATAACAGTGGGAAGCGAAAGTTGGCAGGTCTTGTTGATGATGCTCATCCCAACCTAGCGCCAGAAGGTGATCAAAAAGGACATCCACCACTACTCCGCTGAATTTAGATTGAGTAGGATAGAAAAGTTTCTTCGCCTCCATCACTTCCGGGTGCTGATCTGTGTAAGAATCAATAAAGCGGTGGAATTGGATACCTCGGCTTACCTCCGAAGGAAATCGGCTGAATTGAGAACCCCGCACACCGTCGCCGATGAAGTTTCCGAACATTAGTTCCGGCTCAGGATCAGCAAGGTAGAAATGGGCGAGGTAATTCACGTTCGTCAAAGGTACGTAACCGCTGCTCCTTGTCTAAGACCCAATCATGTAAAGACATAGCCACCATTTCGGACACAGGTCTACTTTTGACCTGAATGAAACCCTCTCGATACTATTACAAGGCACAGCTCGTCGGATGGTCACTGTACATCTTGATCTCTACGGTCGTGCTGTTGCAGTCGGGCACCAGGCTCTCGATCGACGTGATTGGAGGCATCTACTTGGTATTTGCGCTAGGGTTGATCATTTCGCACCTGTATCGTTACGTCATCATTCGCTTTAGTTGGCTGGAGAAGGACATCTTTTCTCTCCTTCCTCGGGTAACCGTCGCCAGTATTCTCATCGCTCTCGGTTTCCAAGGTGTTTACATCGGAATAGGAAACTTGGCCTTTGGCTGGGACATGGAATACTCCTTCACCGATTCGAATCTGATCACGTGGGCGATGCTCTTTTTCATTTGGAGCCTCTTCTACTTCACCTACATCTTCTTCCAACGATTTCGAAAGGAAGAGATCAAGAACCTTCAGCTGGAAGCCGCTAGGAACGAATACGAACTCCGCCGCCTGCGCGATCAAATGAATCCCCACTTCATCTTCAACGCCATGAATACGATCCGAGCCATGATCGGTGAGGATCCCGACAAGGCGAAGCAGGCGGTAACTCAGTTGAGTAATGTCTTGAGATCATCGCTTCAAGCAGGAAAACAAGAGTTGATTCCGCTGACCAAAGAAATGGAGATTGTTCGAGACTATTTGGAGATCGAAAAGGCACGGTATGAAGAACGACTGACCGTGGAATGGGACATAGCGAAAGGAACCGAACGCGTTCATATTCCTCCATTGATGCTGCAGACCATCGTTGAGAATAGCATCAAACACGGCATCGCCAAACTGCCCGACGGTGGGGTGATCGCCATACACACTACGCTCATGCTCGACGCTGTAGAGATCGATGTGATCAACAGCGGACATTACGATCCGGATGCACGGAGCGACTCTTCTCTCGGACTCGAGAACACCAGAAACAGGATCAGCCTCTCCTTTGGATCGGAGGGCTGGCTGACCATAGGAAACCACGGAGATGATCAGGTCAAAACGACGTTACATCTTCCCCTAAAACAAGTAAAGAAATGATACGAGCCATGATCATAGACGACGAGCGACTTGCTCGTCAGGAATTACGCTCTTTGGTGGAACAGATGGAAGGCGTACAGTTGGTCGCTGAAAGCGGCAAACCAGAAGAAGCTTTGAATCTGATCGACCGTGAAAACCTGGACCTGATCTTCTTAGACATCCAAATGCCTGGGTTGACCGGATTCGAGTTATTGGACGAGATCGAAGGAAAGGCCCCTGAGGTCATCTTCGTTACAGCCTATGACGAATACGCGCTGAAGGCCTTTGAGGTGAACGCTTTGGATTACCTGATGAAACCGGTCGAAGAGCAACGATTGAAGGATGCTGTAAAAAAGGTGACCGCGAAGATCGAGGAGCGCAAGGAGCGCAAGGAGCAGGCAGAGGCCGACCCCCAGAATGAAGGTCAGCTGGACATCAAGGACCAGGTATTCTTGAAGGATGGTGACAAATGCTGGTTCGTTGAATTGGAAAAGATCCGACTATTCGAAAGCGAGGGCAACTACGTCCGGGTGTACTTCGATGAGTTCAGACCCTTGATCTTAAAATCGCTCAATGCCCTCACCGATCGACTCAGCGAAAAGTATTTCTTCCGAGCCAGTCGTAAGCACATCATCAACCTCCGGTGGATCGACAAGGTGGAGACCTGGTTCAATGGCGGATTGTTGGTGATCTTGAAAGATGGCACCAAGGTGGAGGTATCGAGACGACAGTCGGTCAAGCTCAAGGAAATGATGGCTCTCTAAGATCAAACCCTTTCTGCGAAACTCGATTTGACAATGTCCTGGGAAGATGAATTCATCCTCAGAATAGCTTCCTATCTTCGCAGCCAAACGAAGAACAACATGTTTAAGACATCCATGCATATTCTGTCCATTGCCTTCTTGGCGATGTCCTTGTCCGCTTGCGACGGAGGAAGCGCAGAATCCACTCCAGCAGAGGCAGCTTCAGCGGAGAATAAAGAGGTGAAAGCTGTCAATACCGGATCGATGAAATTCGCCTATGTCAATACCGATTCCCTTTCGATGAAGTTTGACATGATCAATGACTTCGAGGAAGAGATCGTGCAGGAGAGATTGGAAATGGAGAATCGTCTTCAGGGCATGGTTCGCTCTCTTGAGAAAGACTACACCGATGCCCAAGCAGGAGCCGCTGGATTGTCACAAGAAGCATTGAATATCCTACAGCAGAAACTGGCTCAGAAGGAGCAGCAGGTGATGCAGCAGAAGTCGGCCATGGAAGAGCGACTCATGCGAAGCGAGCAGGAGAAAACCGATCGCTACTTGGAGAGAGTGCAAGACTTCCTCGATGCATACGGTAAGTCGCAAGGATACGACGTGATCTATGGATTCAATGGCCTGAACAACGTACTCTACATTGATGAAGCGTACGACATCACCGATGCTGTGATCGACTCCTTGAATTCAGCCTACCAAAATGAAAAAGCGCAAACGGAACTTCAGGCTCAGAAGTAAGATGTTCATCGCTCTCAAATACAAGGAGACCAATATCGTAGAGTATGTGCTATACATGTGGCACATCGAAGAACTGATCCGTTCCTTCAACCACGATATCAAGTCCATTGAAAAGGGAGTGATCGACAATTTCAACGTAGACGAAGAGTCGAAGGCCAAGATGATCCACTGGTATGAGGGTCTGATCAAAGAGATGCGTCAGCAAGGAATTGTGGAGCGCGGACACCTTCACGAACTGAATGAGATCATGACGGAGCTGCTCTATCTACATCAGAGCTTGCTCACTGTCTATCAAGACCAGACCTATCAAGAGCTGCTTTCGCAGGCCCATCCTAATTTGGAAGAACTCAAGAAGAAGTCACTGGGCGGCAGTAAGTCCGAAGTGGAAACCGCCATGAACGGTCTCTTTGGCGTGTTGGTCTTGAAGCTGAACAAGCGAGAAGTTTCTGACGCTACGCAGGAAGCGGTCAAATCGATCTCGAAGATGATGGCACACCTGGCACGTCAGTATCACCGTATGAAGGAAGGTACTCTAACCCTTCCGAAGGTGATGGACAACTGATCAGGAATTGAAGGCCGCCAATAGGAGTTTCAGATCCTTGTGTGGCAAGTTCAGATATTCCCCTAAGTACTTATTGGTCAAGGTACCGTTGTAGAGGTAGACACCATTCTGAATACCCACATGGTTTCGGATCAGGTTTTCAACCCCGCCTTCGTCACCCATCTGCAGCACCAGTGGCGCAACTACGTTGCTCAGGGTATGGGAGGCTGTCCGACTCATCAATGACGCCATGTTCGGCACGCAGTAATGGATAACGTCGTGCTTCTTGAACGTAGGGTGATCGAGCGAAGTGACCTTAGAGGTTTCGAAACAACCTCCTTGATCGATGCTCACGTCAACGATGACGGAGCCCGGCTTCATTTGTCGCACCATCTCCTCGGACACAATGCACGGCGTGCGACCAGCTCGGCTACGAATGGCTCCGATCGCCACGTCGGCGCGCATCAGCGCCTTTTGCATGACCTTAGGTTGAAGGGTAGAGGTCGATACGCGAACACCAATGTCGTTCTGCAAACGACGAAGTTTTGCTGTAGAGTCATCGAACACTCGGACATCAGCTCCTAATCCCAAGGCCGCGCGAGCCGCGTACTCTCCTACTGTTCCTGCGCCAATAATGACCACTTGCGTCGGCGGTACACCGGTCACCCCGCCAAACATGATACCCTGACCTTTTGGATTCATGAGGTATTCCGCCGCGATCAACACAGACGTAGTTCCCGCGATCTCACCCATGCTCCGAACAATCGGCAAAACGCTATCCTCATCGGCAATGTAATCCCATGCAATGGCAGAGACCTTCTTGGCCATGAGGTGCTTGATATAATTCTTTGGATGAACGTTGAGCTGCATCGCCGAGATCAGCATCTGCTTCGGCTTCAGGAACTCCATTTCGTCTTCGGTCACCGGTTCCACCTTCAAGATCATCTCCGCTTCGTAGACATCCTTAGTGGAATAGGCGATCTCTGCCCTGCCTCGCTGAATTCGTTGTCGTTGAAGTTAGAACCTTTACCTGCTCCCGTCTCCACTAAGACGCGATGACCGTTGTTGACCAACAACTGCACGGCTTCAGGAACAAGAGCCACGCGATTCTCCTGCATGGAGTTCTCCTTTGGAATACCGATAAAGAGCTTCTTACGCTTGGTGCCAATGGGCTGCAATTTCTCTTGAGGAAGCATCATCACGGCTTCGCTCAGCGCTCTTTGGGTTTCTTTTGATATGCTCATGGTTCGTAGGTTAAGGTCAGGGTGCGTGTGTCACTCGAAGGATCCACTTGGATCCGGACATCTACCGTATCTGCAGGCATTAGTTCTTCTGCCATTTCAGGCCACTCCACAAAAGTAATATGGCCTTGATCCAGGTAGTCGTACCAACCGATGTCGATCAATTCTTCGGGTTTCTTGAGTCGATATAAGTCCAGATGCAGAATGGTTCCGGCATCGCCTTCGTATTCATTCACCAAGGAAAAGGACGGACTGCTCATCTCGTCTTCCACGCCCAAGTCCGCACACAGGATCTTGATCAACGTGGTCTTCCCAGCGCCCAAGTCACCGCGAAAAGCGAATACTTGTCGGTCTGCGTACAGCGACTGAAAGGTGCTTTTCAGCTCATCACATTGATCCAAGGCAGGCATAGAAACGATACGTTGCATCTTACGGTTCTCTAAGATAACACAAATATCGGCTAGAAGCCCGTACCAAGCTTACTTAGGAGAACAGATCGCGAAAGGAATGATCACCTCCTCCAAGGAGATGCCTCCGTGCTGGAAGGTGTCCTTGTAATACTTCACGTAGTGATTGTAATTATTTGGATAGGCAAAGAAGTCATTGCCACGGGCGAAGATATAGCGGCTACTCACGTTGGCTCGAGGCAGGAAGGCGTCTTCCGGCTTGAGCACCTCGAACACCTCGCGCTCCTTGTAATTCAGGTTACGACCAATCTTGTATCGAAGGTTTGTATTCGTATTTCGATCGCCAACCACCTTCACCGGATGCTTGACGTGCACGGTGCCATGGTCGGTGGTGATGATCATCTTGGCCCCCATCTCAGCGATGGTCTTCATCATATCGCGCAACGGCGAGTGCTCGAACCACGACAACGTGAGCGAGCGATAGGCTGACTCATCGTCGGCCAGTTCACGGATGACCTCCATCTCCGTGCGGGCATGACTCAGCATGTCGACGAAGTTGTATACGATGACGTTCAACTCATTCTTCGAAAGAGAGTGAATGCCCTCGCTGACCTTCTTACCAAAATTCAGGTTGGTGATCTTAGCGTAGCTCGTATTCAGGTTACGTCCGAGTCGTTTGATCTGCTCGGCCATCAGTTCTTTCTCGTATTGGTTCTTGCTTCCGTCTTCATCCTCATTGATCCAATACTGGGGAAAACGCTTCTCGATCTCGCCCGGAAGCAATCCTGAGAACAAGGCATTTCGAGCGTATTGGGTCGCCGTAGGAAGAATACTGAAGATCGTGCGCTCATCGTCGACGCGGAAATACTCGGTGATGGCTTGTTGGATCACACGCCATTGGTCGTAGCGCAGGTTGTCAATCACCACAAGAAAGGTTGGCTTTCCGTCTTTGACTTCCGGCATCACCCAGTTCTTGAAAACGGTGTGCGACATCTCTGGTTTGTCGTCTGAGTTCCCTGAAACCCAATCGAGGTAGTTGTCTTCGAAGAATCGGCAAAACTGGCTGTTCGCTTCGTCCTTCTGCATGCTCAATATCTCATGCATGCTTGGATCGCCGCTCTCCTCGAGTTCAAGGTCCCAATACACGATCTGCTTGTAGAGCTCACTCCACTCCTTCCAATCGAGTCGATCGTTGAGTCGCATACCGATCTGTCGGAATTCTTGTTGGTAGCCCGAGGTGGTCTTTTCACTCACCAATCGCTTGCCTTCGAGGTTCTTTTTCAGGCTGAGGAGGATTTGATTCGGATTCACCGGCTTGATCAAATAATCGGAGATCTTGGAGCCGATAGCATCCTCCATGATCGTCTCCTCCTCGCTTTTCGTGATCATGATAACAGGGATCGCGGGCTTGATCGACTTGATTCGGGTCAACACTTCTAATCCGGAAATTCCAGGCATATTTTCATCTAGAAACACGGCGTCGAAATCAGCCTCTGTGATCTCGTCGATGGCCTCAACCCCGCTACTGACCGCCGTCACAGCGTATCCTTTGTTTTCTAGAAAAATGATGTGTGGTTTCAGCAGATCGATCTCGTCGTCTGCCCAAAGGATCTTCGCTTGTGCGTTGCTCATAAGTTGATTTTATCTTCGCATTCAAAGGTAGACCTAGTGAGTATCCCTCCCAAGCCCAATTCCATAAAGACATTTAACGACCCGATCTATGGGTTTATTACCATCGATGACCCATTGATTTACAGGATCATCGAGCACCCTCATTTCCAGCGGCTAAGAAGGATCACCCAACTAGGACTGACCAATTTGGTCTATGGCGGAGCGAACCACAGTCGCTTCCAACACGCCATCGGAGCAATGAATTTGATGCGCAGTGCTATCGGCACTTTGAGGGGAAAAGGTTTCGATATCTCTGCTGAAGAGGAACAAGCCGCCAAGGTTGCCATCCTTCTGCACGACATTGGGCACGGTCCATACTCACATGCCTTGGAAAATACTATCGTGCAAGGGGTTGATCACGAAAGTATCGGACTTCAGATCATGCACAACATGAACGAGGAGTTCGACGGGGCGCTCACCCTAGCCATCGATATCTACACGGGAAAGCACAGGGTACAATTCCTTCATCAACTGGTGAGTAGCCAGCTCGATACGGACCGATTGGACTACTTGAAGCGCGACAGTTTCTTCACCGGAGTATCCGAAGGGGTCATCGGATCAGAGCGCATCATCAAGATGCTCACCGTACATGAAGGGAACCTCGCTGTGGAGGCTAAAGGGGTGTATTCCTTAGAGAAATTCTTGATCGCGCGCCGACTGATGTATTGGCAAGTCTATTTGCACAAGACGGTGGTATCTGCTGAATTCATGCTGATGCACACCTTGCTAAGGGCGAAGGAACTCGCTGTCAAAGGCGTGCAATTAGATGCGTCGGATGCCATGCACTATTTCTTGTATCGTTCTGAGCCTTGCGAATTATCGGACAGTGAATCATGGCTCAAGCATTTTGTGAAGTTGGACGATTACGACATGATGTATTCCATCAAGCAATGGATCGACTGCGAGGACCGTGTTCTGAGCGAGATGTGCAAGCGATTGATCAATCGTCGATTGCTGAAGACCCGACCGGTGAAAGAACCTTACTCCCTCGAACGAATGGATGAAATGCGCGCTGAAGCGGCCAAGCAATTGGGCTATACTGAGGAAGAGATGCGCTATCTGCTTTTTCAGCGCAGTCTTTCGAACACGGCGTACAACATGGAGAACGATTCGATCACTATCCTCCAGAAGGACGGCTCGGCCAACGACATCTCTGAAGCGGCCACGCTGTTCCAATTCAGCACACTCGACACGATCGAAACCAAGCACTTCCTTTACTTCCCAGAGGAGTTTGAGGTTCAATAGCACTTGTTGATAACTACGATCACTGTTAGCAACATCCCCAACCTATCGCGGTACTTTTGAATGGGGTTGCGTAGGGGTTAACTACCTTTGCCGCCACATTCGCCAACTTGATGGAATTCAGTGCAGGACAAATCGCAGGCATCCTGGGAGGGAGTGTTGACGGGGACTCGCAAGCGACCGTGAACGACCTTTCACCGATCGAAGCTGGAAAGGCAGGTACGCTGACCTTTTTGGCCAACCCTGCCTATACCGAACACATCTACTCTACTGGCGCAAGTATTGCCATCGTAGCACAAGACTTTAAAGCGGAAAAAGAACTGCCTTCCACCCTAACCCTGGTTCGTGTGGAAGATCCTAGGTTGGCGTTCTCCACCTTGATGCAGAGCTACGCGAAGATGATGCAGAAGCCTGCGGGAATTCACCCTTCGGCTGTGGTCGATCCGTCAGCAGTGGTACACGCATCGGCTCATGTGGGTGCGAACGTGGTCATCGAAGCCGGAGCTCAGATAGAAGAAGGTGCATCGATTGGCGCGCTCTCTTTCATTGGAGCGGAAGCGCGCATCGGAAAAGAGACCGTGTTACACGAGCGAGTGCATATCGGACATCGATGTGTGGTCGGTGCTCATTGTATTATCCAACCTGGAGCTATCCTGGGTGGAGACGGTTTCGGATTTGCTCCAAACCGTGAGAATGAATACCAGAAAGTGGTGCACCTCGGGAATGTCATCCTCGAAAATCACGTAGAGATCGGAGCGGGCACAACGATAGACCGAGCAACGCTAGGGAGTACGATCATCCGAAAGGGTGTCAAGCTCGACAACTTGATCCAAGTTGCTCACAACGTTGAGATCGGAGAGAATACCGTGATCGCAGCCCAGACGGGTATCGCGGGTTCCGCCAAGATCGGAAAGAACTGTATGATCGGAGGCCAAGTCGGCATCATCGGTCACATCACCATTGCAGATGAAGTGAAGATCGCCGCTCAGTCGGGAATCGGAGGTACAGTGAAGGAAAAGGAGCCATACTCAAGAGTTCACCTGCCCTACCAATCAGGACTATAGGCGTTCTTACGTTCATTTTAGAAGATTACACGAGCTCGCCGATGAAGTGGCTGAACTCAAGAAAAATATGTCCAAAACCGACAACCATGGCTGAAATGCAAAAGACCTTGCGGGAGTCCTTCACGCTTGAAGGAGTAGGTCTACACACCGGTAAAAATACCAAACTGACGGTTCACCCATCGGAGGTGAACTCTTGGTATGCTTTCAAGCGAACCGACCTTCCAGACATGCCTACTATCAAAGCTGATGTAGACAACGTGATCAGCACAAAGAGAGGTACTTCTCTAGGGAATGACAAGATGGAGGTACACACCACTGAGCACTTGCTCGCCGCCTTGTACGGAATGGGAATCGATAACGCCCTCATCGAAATGGATGGCCCTGAAGTTCCAATCCTCGACGGTAGCTCAAAGCTTTTTGTAGATGCCATCGAAGCCGTAGGGATGGTGGAGCAGGATGCAGAGCGCGATATCTATATCTTGAAGGACAACATCACCTATGAAGATCCTGAGCGTGAAGTGGAAATGCTAGCCGTTCCTTCACCGGATTATCGTATCACGGTGATGGTGGATTATCGCTCTCCTTTACTGGGTACGCAGCACGCTCAACTCCACAAGATCGAAGAGTTCAAGGACGACTTCTCCCGATGTCGAACCTTCGTCTTCTTACGCGAGCTGATGCAGTTGGTGAACAATGGACTGATCAAAGGGGGCGACGTGGACAACGCCATCGTCATGGTTGACACCGATACTTCAGAGATGTCTGAAGAGGATAAAGATCGATTGGCTGCGACCTTCCACCGCGACAAATCAGAGCTCGAATCCGTTGGAATCGGCATCTTGAATAACGTCAAGCTGCATTTCCAGAACGAACCGGCTCGACACAACCACTTGGACATCATTGGCTCCTTGCCTTGATCGGTAAGCGATCCAAGGTCACATCCTTACAGCGCGTTCCAGGTCATACACAGCTAATGTAGCTTTTTCGCGAAAGATGTTGAAAGACCTGACTCAAGAAAGACTCGAAGTCATCTCCTAATTTCGATCTCAACGCAGATGCGATCTACGGCATCAACGAGATCAGCGAGATGCTTCCCCACCGCTATCCGTTCCTTCTCGTGGACAAGATCATCGAGATGGGCGAAGACTATGTCGTTGGTGTCAAGAACGTGACGATGAACGAGGAGTTCTTCCAAGGTCACTTCCCAGGTAATCCTGTGATGCCTGGCGTGCTTCAAGTCGAGGCAATGGCTCAGTGTGGTGGTATCCTCGCATGAGTCAGATCGAAGACCCGCGGAACTATGAGACCTCTTCGTCAAGATCGACAAGGTGAAGTTCAAGCGCAAGGTGGTTTCCGGGAGACACACTGGTCTTTAGCCTGCATTTGATCGCTCGATCCGCCGAGGCATGGTGAGCATGCGTGCAGAGGCGTACGTAAGAAATCAAATTGTGGCTGAAGGAGAATTGATGGCACAGATCATTAAAGTGAGGAACGATGAGCGAGTTAGAGCGAACATTCATCTAACGCAAAGATCGGTGAGAAAGTCACCATCGAGCCCTTCTCCACGATCTACGGTGACGTAGAGATCGGAGATGGTACATGGATCGGTCGAACGTGACTTTAATGGATGGTGCTCGCATTGGGAAGAACTGTAAGATCTTCCCCGGCGCAGTCATATCTGCGGTTCCACAAGACCTCAAATACGCCGGTGAAGAAACCCACACGATCATTGGTAACAACACCATCATTCGCGAATGCGTAACCATCAATAAGGGAACGACAGACGCCTGGAAAACGGAAGTGGGTTCAAACTGTCTATTGATGGCCTACGTGCACGTCGCGCACGATTGCAGCGTGGGTAACAATGTCATTCTCGCGAATTGCGTGAACCTAGCAGGACACATCCGCATCGACGACTTTGCCATCTTGGAAGGCATGGTAGCCGTGCAGCAATTCCTTCACATCGGTGCTCACTGCTTCATCGCGGGTGGCAGCTTGGTGAGAAAGAATGTTCCTCCCTACGTACGGGCAGCTCGTGAGCCATTGAGTTACGTAGGCATCAACTCGATCGGACTGAAGCGCAGAGGATATGACGAGCTCGATATTCGCACTATTGAAGACATCTATCGACAGATCTATGTACTGAACAATGTGACCTCAAAGGCCACAGCTTCGGTTTGAAGGATAACGTGAACGATTCTTCGTACCGCGATGAGATCATCGCCTTCTTTGAAGCTTCTGAGAATGGCGTGATGCGCGGCGTGAATTCATAGCCATGCGCATCCTGCTCGAAGATATCGGCAAGCAATACGGAGAGCATTGGATATTTCAATCCGTCAGTCAAGCATTCGAATCAAGTCACGTCTACCCCATCATAGGGAACAACGGCAGCGGAAAGAGCACGTTACTGCAGATCATTTCTGGTTTCGTTACTCCGAACGAAGGTCGGATCTCGCATCGCAAGGGGGAAGTAGACCTTCCCGTTGAGCAGTGGTATCAACACATCAGCATGGCCACGCCCTACCTGGATCTTTTCGAGGAATTCACCGTGGAGAAGCATTGCTCTCCACCAACGCTTGAAGACAATGACCCGTAGAGAACCCGCAGAACTGATGGAGCAGATCGATCTAGCCCAACATGCAAAAAGAAGCCGCTGGAGTCAGCTGAGTTCGGGCAGTGTCAACGACTGGAAGTTGGCGCGATCCTCAGTAAAAAGTGAAGTGATACTGTTGGATGAGCCGAGTTCGAACTTGGATAAGCGATGGACTCAATGGTTCAATGACACCTTGAGTCAACATCTGGCTCACCGAATCACGATCATCTGTTCCAATAATCAGTCTGAAGAAATGGCGTGTGCTACGGATGATCCATTGGACATCAGCGCCCTTGCTCTTCGTGGATGATCATCACATCTCCTCGCATCACAGGAAAATGATCTGAGCTCAGGATGTAGTAATACGTTCCCGAAGGATGTTCTACTGGCACCCATTCGTTCAAGTATGGCTTCGACTCAAACAGCTTTTGTCCCCAACGATTGTAGATGATGAGATGAGCATCCGGAAAGGAAGTGATGTTATTGATGTAGAAGGCATCGTTCCATCCATCCCCGTTAGGGAAGTGATCACATTCGGAATCTCAAGACAATGATCCCTTGAACCTGAGCGTATCTGAGTTGCGTTACCGCATTGGTCAGAAACGCGTACGTAGTGGGTGTTGTTCTGGCGTGCAATGACTCGGAAAGTAGCACTGTCGATCTGCTGGTACATCTCTCCGATGATCGGATCTTCTACCGAGAACCATTCGAAGTCATACCCGCCTGCTCCGCCCAAGGCCTGTGCTCGGATGATGTATTCGTCACCGAAACACAAGACGTTATCGCCGGAAAGAGTCAAGGTCAATTCGGTATTCTCCGGAACGAAAATATCGGCGGAAGTAATGGTTTGGTTGCCACAGAAATCAGTGATGGTAACAAAAACCAATTGGCTCACATTCCCAAAGAATTGGATCGCTGAATCCGTGGATCCTGTCGACCATTCGTATTCGAATGGAGGGAGTCCACCAGATACCTCAGGAGCAAGCAAGAAGTCTTCTCCAGAGCACAAGGCTTCCTGTGACGAAAGGAATGCACCCAACGGCTCCACATCAAAGGCATCGATCTCGAAGGAAGAATAGTACTGTCTACCGCAAACATCCTGGATCCATAGATGAACCGTCGTATCACCATACACCATGATAGAGATAGCGGAATCGTTTCCGAAGCCTGTGTTGTTCTCATTCCATGCAAACAAATAAGGGCCAACTCCACCAGAGAAGGTAGGTTCAACCGTTAGCTCGTATCCCAGACAAAAGGCCATAGTATCCGGAAAATCGATCTGGAATGTGTCAGGAACTTTCACCCCAAGGAAAGCCGAATCAACGCGCACCCTGCCGCAGCCATCCGTGACGCTGAGCACTACGGTCGTATTTCCAGAGACCGTAACCACAGCAGTAGAATCTAAGTCGCCCGTACTCCACGCATAGGTCAAAGGCTGTATTCCGAAATTCACCAAACAGGCTAGCTCGATGCTTTGGCCCGCACAATTCACCAATGAATCATTGATGATGTTGGGAACAGGATCATCCGCGTAGTTCTTGAAAACGAATATGGTGTCGTACACCGTGGTCAGCTGACAACTGTCCTGCACCCCTACAATGAAGGTATCCACCCCTCCATTTGGACTGAGTCCCACCATAATGGTATCCAAGGTATCCCCAGTACTCCATTGATAGGTAAACGGCGGCGGACCACCGCTGAGGGCATGCGCCCATAGTATAAAGGAATCAGGAGGACAGGTGAATGAGGTGTCCGGTGATTTGTCAAAGACGATATTGGGAACGTCGTAGATGTACATCGTACCCGTGCTGATGAAGGTATCATTGCACTGGGTAATGCTCATAGCCGAGATGGTGATGTACTCCATTCCCTCTGGTAGTCCATCCGCAAATGGATTGATCGTGATGATCGAGTCTTGAACACCCGGTAAGAGAATGATCGTATCAGGCAAGGCAGTAAAATCGACCCCGTTTGTAGCTGTTCCACTGAAGCTCAAGTAGGAGATCGAAGTGTCGGTGGTATCGCCTCGGGTGAAGAGGATATCCGCCGTTCCGCAGCCTTCATTGATCGTACTATCTCCATTCACGGTTTCGATCTGTACCTCGATCAGGTTGGATGAAAAACTTCCACCTTCTAAGAACACACCCGAGTCCAATGCTCCATCGGATACATCGGCAATGGCTAATCGGATATGATATGTATCCCCGCAGATCACTTCGTGCTTGGCTTCCAACGGGACCGTAAATCCGTTGTAGCTCACGGTCTGACCAGCGGTGGGAAAGTTGTTGTTAACGTAGTACTGCGAGTTGCAGGCGCAGTTGTTCGTATTGTAGGTGCACGGTTGCGGCGACTGTCCGAATCCCGCCTTTCCGTCATTGATGTTATTGACCGCCACGGGTAGATTGGTTCCCGGCACCACGGCTAAGTTGGCAATACCCGTAATTCCAGGGCCACTGAGAAAGAATCCAAAGACATCGTTGAACTGGGTACACACGTAGAAGTTGTACTCCTCCGACGCGAAAACGTAGTTGAATCTTACCGTATCACCTGTTGGGACAAAGTCAAATTCCAGGATCGCGACGTGATTGGTGGTCAAGGGAGCCGACAGACTCGTGAGAATGCTATCGTAATTCTGGGGCAGGGCTGTTGGAAAGCCCGCTGTCAGCGAACCGTTGTTGGGAAAACTATCAGCGAGGTTCACATCGCCCGACGCCATGATCAAGCCATCGTTCAGCTGAAGATTCGAATTCTGTCCATTCCAGAATTCACCGATCTGCATGCTATCTCCTTCGAAACTGATATTGAAGGCTTCGATCCCCTCACCGAGGAGGATCTCTTCTACATAGTACTCTGCCCAATTGCCCGTTTCCTGGGCATTCTCAACCACGATCTGCGCCAAGGCAGACCAAGAGGCAGCGAACACAAACAGCAGGGCGAGACAGATGCGCTTCATTACTATTTAAGACGAAGATTTTGAATGTAGGTTGTACCTAGCCTTTGATGTCCTGAGACATTTGGGCCACCTTCTCCTTGAGCGACTCTTTGTAAGCCTCCATTTTAGACTGGATCGCTTTGTCGCCAGATCCGATGATCTGGGCAGCAAGGATACCAGCATTCTTAGCCGCATTCAGCGCTACGGTGGCCACGGGAACACCATTTGGCATCTGAAGGATTGACAAGATCGAGTCCCAACCATCGATCGAATTCGACGACTTCACTGGAACTCCGATAACAGGAAGAGGAGTGATTGATGCTACCATTCCAGGCAGGTGAGCCGCTCCACCCGCTCCGGCGATGATCACCTTGATGCCCCGACCATGGGCATTCTTGCCATAGTCCATCATTTTCAGGAGGACGATGCGCCGATACAATATCGACCTCGACTTCGATCCTGAATTCTTTCTAGAATATCGACGGTATCTTTTTGACTGGTCACTCTTGCTTCCTCATGACGATGCTCTTATTTGGTGTGCCGCCATGGCTAAGTTACGCGATTACGCGAATCCCCTTCACTGCCTTCGCTTTCCAACGCTTCTTCGGAAGAATACCAACCACTGTCAAAAGTCCCCATCTTATAGGGTTTTTTGTGAGCGCCTTGCCATACATGGGGATACACTCCATTCACGCGAATTGCCTCTGGAAGGCCTTGATATATCACTGGACCGGAGTAACCCTTCTCACCCAACAAATTAATCATCGCAGCCGGCGTTCTCAAAGATGTATCTCCCAAGGGCCAATTCAGGATCGACCGCATATGAATATCAAATTGAGAGACAAAACACGCCTCGATGGTGTGGTGTCCACTGTTATGCGGACGCGGCGCGATCTCGTTGACCAGAACTTGTCCGTCCTTGGTCAGAAATAACTCTACCGCTAAGAGTCCTACCATGTCGATCTCGCTGATCAGCTTCTCGGCAAGTTCTCTGGCAGTCTTCTCTATTTCAGGTGAGATCCTAGCCGGGCTGACCAAGTAATCTACCAAGTTAGCTTCATCATTGAATACCTGCTCCACCACCGGAAAGGAGGCCACTTCACCGTTCTCATTTCGTGCGACCAGCACGGCTAACTCCAGTTCGTAGTCGACCCATTGCTCCAGCACAGAGGGAGCGTCAAATCCACCTCCGATATCGGCTGCGGACTTTATTGGTGTTACTCCTTTCCCATCGTACCCACCTACGCGCATCTTTTGCATGACGGGCAGAAGGTCTAGGTGTTCATGAATCTCATTCTTATGCTCCACTAAAGCGAACGGCGCCGTTGGAATACCGTGCTCCTGATAAAAGAGTTTCTGCGCTCCTTTATCCTTGACCATTTCAAGAATACGCGGTTGTGGAAACACTTTCACGCCCTCTGCTTCAAGTCTTTTCAGAGCCGGAACAGAAACATTCTCTATCTCGATGGTGACCACGTCACAGGTATTTCCCATGTTGTAGACCGCTTCCTCATCATTGCGATCTGCACAGACAAATTCATGTGAGATCTGGCTGCAAGGCGCATCGGGATCCGGGTCAAGCGTTACGATCTCGTGCCCATAGTTGAGCGCGTTCTGTATGAACATTCTACCCAATTGTCCTCCTCCAACGATCCCGATCCTCATGGTATTCAATTTTAGCCCACAAAGTTAGACGCTCAATGCGGTTTACAAAGAGAATAGACCGACAACTGAATCGACCCCAAACGCTACATTTGTGCCCCTCAATATGAAAGTAGTCACCGTTCGAGATAAAGAGTTTGAAGTCTACTTCGATCAGGATCAGATCAACGCAGAGATCCAACGGATCGCGGGCGAGATCAAGTCGAAGTACGCGGACCAAACGCCACTGTTCATTGGAGTCTTGAATGGAGCGTTCATGTTCATGAGTGACCTCATCAAACAGATGGACTTCCCTTGCGAGATCGGCTTTTTGAAGGCGGCTTCTTATGAAGGCATGGAATCGACCGGCAAGGTCAGTTTCCATGAAGCGGGAAAACTCGACATCGAGGGTCGCCCCATCATCGTGGTGGAGGATATCATCGATACTGGGAACACGCTCCTGGCATTGTACGAACACCTCGGAAAAGCCTCTCCAAAAAGTATGGAAGTTTGTACGCTTTTATTCAAGAAAGAGGCGTATCAACAGTCGATTCCGATTGACTATGTTTGCTTCGAGACCGAAAACAAATTTCTTCTCGGGTATGGTCTTGATTACGACGGCCTTGGCCGCAACCTACCCGAAGTTTACATCCTAAAAGATTGACATGATCAACATCGTGATCTTCGGCCCTCCCGGTGCAGGCAAAGGCACCCAAAGTGAGTATTTGAAGGCTCATTATCAACTGGTTCACATCTCGACCGGCGATCTGTTCCGCGCTCACATTAAGGGCGAAACAGAATTGGGTCTCGAGGCCAAGTCTTATATGGACAAGGGCGAACTCGTACCAGATGCCGTGACCATTGGAATGCTTCGCGCCAAAGTGGAAGACAACCCGGAAGCCGAGGGCTTCATTTTCGACGGTTTCCCAAGAACAACTCCACAAGCCGAGGCTTTGGATAAGCTATTAAACTCCTTGAAGACCGGTATCACCGTTTGCCTATCACTTCAAGTTCCGGATGAAGAATTAGTGGCTCGACTCTTGAATCGGGGTAAGACCAGTGGTCGCGCCGACGACGCCAATGAGGAAGTGATCCGAAATCGATTGGCCGTCTATCAGAGAGAAACTGCTCCACTCAAAGAATATTACGCTGCCCAGAATAAGTTGGCAGAAGTTGACGGCGTCGGAGGGATCGATGAGATCTTCGGACGACTCTGCTCAGCGGTGGATGCGCACTGATCATGTCCAAGAACCGAAAGGAACAAGCGAGCAACTTTGTTGACTATGTCAAGATCTTCTGCGCCAGTGGCAATGGAGGAGCTGGTTCAGTGCATTTTCGCCGAGAAAAATTCGTAGCGAAGGGTGGACCTGACGGTGGTGATGGAGGTCGCGGCGGTCACATCATACTCCGAGGTAACCAACAGATGTGGACACTACTTCACCTGAAGTATCGCAAACACATTAAGGCAGACCACGGAAAACCGGGAGGGAAGCAATGTTCCACTGGCAAAAGTGGCAGCGACATCTTTCTGGATGTTCCGCTGGGAACAGTGGCCAAAGACGCCGACACGGGCGAGATCCTATTCGAAGTGACCGAAGAAGGACAGGAGGTTGTTCTCGCAGAAGGTGGAATTGGAGGCCTGGGAAACTGGCACTTCAAGAATTCGACCCAGCAAACGCCTCGATATGCTCAACCCGGAACTCCCGGTAAGGAAGGTTGGTTCATTCTGGAATTGAAGGTGTTGGCAGACGTAGGATTGGTTGGCTTTCCAAATGCCGGGAAGTCCACCCTACTCAGCGTGGTTTCTGCCGCCAAACCGGAGATCGCAGACTACGCTTTCACCACCTTGACCCCGAACCTTGGCATCGTTGCTTATCGCGACGACCGCTCCTTTGTGATGGCTGACATTCCCGGGATCATCGAGGGTGCAAGTGAAGGAAAAGGATTGGGATACCGTTTCTTGCGGCACATCGAACGGAACTCTGTGCTTCTGTTCCTGATCCCTGCCGACAGCGATGACCACTACGCGGAGTACCTGACGCTCGAAAGAGAATTAGAGAACTACAACGAAGAGTTGATGCATAAGGATCGCCTCGTGGTGATCTCTAAGTCTGACATGCTCGACGATGAATTGATCGAGGAGATCCGAAAGACCTTCCCTGACGACCTGCCGCACTTGTTCTTTTCTTCGGTGAGTCAGAAGAACATAGGTCCGCTGAAGGACTTATTGTGGAGGGCGATCGAACACGTCAACGAAGCAGACAACGACAACGAGGGCGATGCTTAGAAGATTGCGGATCTATTTCACCGGATTTGGGATCGGCATGATCCTCGTCTATGTCTTGTTCCTTCGAGACGATTCTCGAGATCTGGACATTTGGACCCCTTCGCAGCGGATTTTGGAAGAGATTCGAGGAGATTCAGTCATGCAAGCGACCGAGAGATATGCTTGCTTTCAATCGTGCATTGGACTTACAAATGAGCAGATGCTGCAATTGTGGACCGATTCGGAAGTAGAGAGTTTGAATCCGGGTGGAGATCCTTATCGATATAAGATTTCACTACAAACGGACGACCTGAATCTCGAGGCGGAATTGGAGCGAAGAAAGCGCTATACCCTCCTCTTCATTCAAGATCTGAACGACCCGAAAACCTGTGACTGTGACTGATCGACTGATCATGGAGGCTGGTCAATTCAAGGTTCTATTAAAAGAACTCGATCCAACGCAGATCGTCGTTTTGACCGACACAAACACAGCAGAATATTGCTTACCTCTCTTTCAAACTGACTACCTAAGCGAACGTCCTTTTCATCACATCTGTATTGACACGGGAGAAGGCTCAAAGTGCTTAGAAACCGCTTCTTCTATTTATGAAAGCTTGATGGCCTCAGGGATCGATCGAAAGTCGCTTTTGATCAATCTCGGCGGCGGCGTGGTGACGGACTTGGGAGGATTCGTAGGCGCAACCTTTAAGCGCGGCATGCAGGTGATCAACGTGCCCACCACCCATTTGGGTATGGTCGATGCAGCCCTCGGCGGAAAAAACGGAGTTAATTTCGAAGGCGCCAAAAATCAGATCGGAACGTTCCATCTGGTCAGAGCCGTGGTCATCGAAGATCGTTTCCTCAACACCCTTCCAGAAGCTGAATTGCTCAGCGGTTGGATGGAAACGGTAAAGCACGCCTTGATCGCAGACCGAGATCTGTGGCAAGGGATCATTAGCCTGAACCCGAAGGAGGCAGCCAAAGACAAGGCGATCATCCTACGGAGTGCAAAAATCAAAATGCAGATCGCTGAGCAGGACACCCAAGACACCGGCATTCGCCAGTCGCTCAATTTTGGCCATACGGTCGGGCATGCCCTTGAGGCTGACACCGCCTTGCTTCACGGCGAGGCCGCAGCCTTCGGCACGATCGCGGAAGTCTACCTGTCAGAAAAAATGTGTGGTCTACCTTCCGATGAGGCGAGAGCGATCGTGGGTTACATCAAAGGATTGAGCTACCCAATCCAAGATCTGTCTATCGACCAAGATCGATTGACCCAGCTGATGAGCTACGACAAAAAAAACGAAGGAGCCGACATCCGTTTCGCCTTGATTTCACATCTTGGTCGAGCAGAGGTTGGGATCAATGTTGACACGAAATGGATACATGAGAGCCTTCGCTTTGCACAGCAGCAGTTAAGCACATGAAATTCATCCTTCGAGCCAAGACCCACTCGTTGAAAGGAGCCATCGAGCTCCCCGGCTCGAAGAGTATCAGTAACCGAGTACTGATCATCCAAGCCCTCGCTCGTCAGAAGTTCGACATCAAGCACCTGAGCAAGGCAGACGACACCTCTGTGCTCACACATGCCCTTGAGCGAAACGATATCATCACCGACGTCGGACCAGCGGGTACGGCGATGCGCTTCCTGACCGCTTACTATGCAAGCATACCCGGAGAAAAGGTACTGACCGGCTCTGATCGCATGAAAAAGCGACCGATCAAGATCTTGGTGGATGCGCTTCGATCGTTGGGTGCCAGCATCACCTACCTAGAAAAGGACGGATATCCTCCATTGCACATCCAAGGGCGTCGACTGCAAGGTGGTACGGTCCCCATCAATGGAAACGTGAGCAGTCAATTCATTACGGCTCTCATGCTGATCGGTCCAACCTTGCCGCAACCGCTCGTCCTGGATATCCAAGGAGACCCGCTCTCGCGACCCTACCTCCACATGACCCAGCATCTGATGCAACAGTGCGGCGCCCAAGTGGAGGTCACAGGCAATCGGATCACGGTAAAACCGGGCCGATATCGCTCCAGTACTTTCATCATCGAGCGGGATTGGTCTGCCGCTGCCTTTTGGATGAGTTTTGGACTCCTCGCACGAAGGACGAACCTTCTTTTGAAGGGCCTCAAACCGCAATCGATCCAAGGTGATTTGGCCGCTGTGGAACTCTTCGAGCAACTGGGCTTGTCTTGCACATTCGAAGATGGTGGATTGCGCATCCAACACAAAGAGAATCCGAATCCAGTTGGAGAATGGAATTTTCGAAACTACCCTGACCTCGTACAGCCTGCCGCTTTTGCATTGGCCGGACTACAGAGGAGCTTCACCTTAAACGGACTCGACAACCTTCGATTAAAAGAAACAGATCGCATAGCTGCCATCCAACAGGAACTCGAACGCATCGGGATCAAGACCACGGTCGATGGACATTCACTGACCCTACCGGGTACCGCACCTACCCAGCCTGAAAGCCCACTACTTTCTTATGACGATCACCGCATGGTGATGTCGATGACACCGCTGAGTATGCTGTTCAATGAGTTCGTGATCGAAGGTCCGATGGTCGTAGCCAAGTCATACCCCGGGTTCTGGAAACAAGTGGAAAAATTCGTCGACGTTCGTCCGCAACGTTAGCAACGCCTACAAGGTTTGCGACAAGGCGAGGTCTGCTTGTTGTACTGCCATTGTCGAAATTCACGATTGAACATACCCATAGAGGCAGGAGTGACAACCTCGATCCGGAGGTCCTCGCTCACTTCTTCAGGCTCATCCAAAAAGAAGATATGAGCCAAGATAAAGAGTATAAGAAAGACGGAAAGGACGACCCTCGCCTTGTCTAATAAATCCTGCGCATGTGTATTCATATGACGTGCTTCAACAAATCCAGTCTGGATCTCAATCAAACTTTAGAAGCACTTTAGTCGTCGCCAAAAATAACAAACTGATACACAGTCACAAGCGGATTCTGCACTGAACGCGAATTTGACTTCGGGTCGAACCTAAGCTCTCCTCCCAACCCGAACCGACCGTCTCACGGTCATCATAGAGCGTCTGTGACAGCTTGATGGACAGATCACCCCAGCGAGAGAATTTCCATTGATAAGTTACTACCCACCGAGCCCCGCGACCATAGTAAGCCGGAGCGGAAAGGCCAGAGGCACATCGTATTCATAGGCGAAAAATGCGCGCATCAAAAGCAGGCACATCAAACATGGCGTATCGAAATTTCAACTTGTACCGTGAAACCGAGGACTCCAAATCAAAGGTCTTGATACCCCAACCAGCCCACCGCGCTATCCCCTACTACGTTCGCACCACGCCATTCGACGCGCGACTTCAAGTGAAGAAGGCGACAAACTGCCAACTCCCATGAAGCCGAAGCCCCCATCGTTCTAAAGGCTCAACCTTTCCAATTCTGGGATTCCATCATGGCCATGTTACGCTGCATCTCCTCCCATCGCATTCGCAATTCAAATTCCATCTTTCGATTCGGTCGATGACCAGATCCGATCGCCAAGTAAATCACATCCGAGGAGCATCAATTCGATAGCGCAGCCAGCTGTATCTGAAAAGATCGATGGTGGAATTCACCCTCCACCTCTTCCACAACTGGATATCCCACCCCATCAGAACCCCATGCTCACCCTCTACCCGAGCCGAACGTCCCCATGGTGCATTCCCAGGAAAAGAAAAAGAGCGATCATACCAACGATGAAGCAACGACAAGGAAGAACGCCGGTCAAAGCTCAGGATCAATCCGTCCAGGTGACCAAATCCCGCCTCTGCAAGTACGGCATGTTCTCCGAACACCAACACGTTTCCCTTCACCCAGCTGTAATCCACGCCCGCCGCAAGAAAAATCCTCCCCGGCTCTGAGGAATACCTCACGCAGATCCACCGAAGAACCGGGATGAGCAACCTGCTTCTTCGATACCGAACGGTCCGACTTCCGTCAACTTTTGACTGCCACTTCAAATGCGTACCCACTGATAATAAGGCATGGCGGCCGCCCTGCCCATCTCAGCCGACGTCCTTCGCAGTCTGAAACAGGCATCGATTCAACCACGACATTTCCGTCGAGGTGTCTGACTCGCATCAATCCGCCGTTTACTAGCATAGGCACTCCAAACGAATTGCTTCCAACGCCAAGTGGATGATGAACCGCGCAGAAAGTCAACTTCATTCGCCGAGGCATACGGACGGATCCCACGACCGTTTCTTTTGATCGACGTCACCCCTGCTCCACCGGAAAGCACGGCCCGTCCAATGAACCAGACCCTGTCCGAATTGGACTTGAAAGTCGCCCAAAACAAGTCTTTCTAAATGACCCATCCCACCGATGGCCAAGTGTCCGGCGTAATGATCAAACCCTCGCTGTGCCGAATTGAACATCAGGGCTTCTCCCAGCAATACGTAACT
>JAYPQK010000002.1:0-622098 GCA_038131955.1 Flavobacteriales bacterium | reverse complement strand
ACCGGAGACCGAAGCGCCAAGATCCGAACGTATAATTTCCCTCAGGGAAGAGTGACAGACCACCGAATTGGACTCACGTTGTACAACCTCGACGCCGTTATGAATGGTGACATTCAAAAGATCATCGATGAGTTGAAGGTGGCAGAGAATGCAGAAAAATTGAAAGAAGGAGAATCCGTCTAATTATAGGTCATGAATAAGCAAGAGCTGGTAGAACTCATCAAGCGGAAGGGATCATTCCTCTGCGTAGGATTGGATACCGATCCTGATAAATTGCCGGAACATTTAGGTAAGGATGCTGAGGCGGTGTATGAATTCAACCGAGCCATCATCGAGACTACCTTGCCCTTTGCCGCTGCGTATAAGCTCAACATTGCATTTTACGAGGCACTAGGTGTCAAAGGATGGGAAGTGTTGGAGCGAACCATCCAACTCATTCCTAAAGGTGAAGCTTTGATCATTGCAGACGCGAAACGAGGTGATATCGGAAATACGGCCGCTCGTTACGGAAAGGCATTCTTCGAAACATTTGATTGTGACGCGATCACGGTCAATCCTTACATGGGCGAAGACTCGGTAACGCCATTTCTCGACTACAAAGACAAATGGTCTATCGTCTTGGGACTTACCTCCAACAAAGGAGCTCAAGATGTAGAATTGCTCAAGCTGGAAGATGGTCGCTACGTCTTTGAGGCGGTGATCGACCGCGTCGCTCAATTGGGGACTACGGAGAACTTGATGTTCGTGGTTGGCGCTACCCAAACAGAGTATTTGGAGAAGGTGCGAAAGATCATTCCTGAGCACTTCCTACTCGTACCCGGAGTGGGTGCCCAGGGAGGAAAGTTGCAAGATTTGCAACCACTGATGCATCCGACTAGTATAGGCCTTTTGGTGAATTCTTCCCGACAGATTATCTATGCGTCCTCCAAGGGTGACTTCGCGGAGAGAGCAGGGGAAGAGGCCGCTGCCCTCCAAGCACAGATGCAAGCGATGCTCGCCTGAGGGTGAGCACGGATGAAAGAGGATTTCTTACACTTCATATGGCAGCATCGATTGTATGATGCCTCAAGCCTAACTACCACAACTGGGGATGAGGTGGTGGTATCTCGTACCGGTACGTTAAACCGGTCTTCAGGTCCTGACTTTGCCCAAGCGTGGCTGAGCATTGCCGGGACAAGGTGGGTGGGCGCCGTCGAGATCCACCTTAGATCGAGTGATTGGTACGTCCACAGACACGATTCTGATCCAGCCTATGACAATGTGGTTCTTCACGTTGTCTACGAACACGATCGAGAGGTAGTCACGCGCAAAGGTGATGTGTTGCCTGTACTAGAGCTGAAAGGCCGTATTCAACGTCAGGTCTTGACGAGGTACCAAGGGCTAAATCACAAGGCTGTGGGAACTCCGAAGCACATCCCCTGTGTCGACATCTTGCCGAACATCTCCGAACTAGAATGGCGGTCGTGGCTGGATCGAGTGCTGGTTCAGCGACTGATGCGAAAGTCAAATGATGTAGGCATGCATGTCCGAACCCTCCGTGGAAACTGGATCCAAGTCTACTATACCTTGCTCGCTGGCTATATCGGTGGTAATTGGAATAAACTTTCCATGTTCGAGATGGCGAGACGAATACCCTTTACGATCCTAAGGCACTATTCAGATGAGGCCATCAAGCGCGAGAGCCTGTTGCTCGGTGTGGCCAATTGGCTTCCGTCTGATGCGCCGGGCTTGTATCATCGAGAGTTCGAACACTTAAAAAGGAAGCACGACATCGATGCCTGCATGCTAGAGTGGAAGACGGGTAGCGTCCGTCCTGATAATGCTCCTTTGAATAGAATACTTCAGTTTTCAGGTGTCGCAGTGAAGGTGGAAGATGTGTTTGATCAACTGATAGCACAAGGGGATTGGGATTGGTCTAAAGTGGATCTTAAGCTCAGTGACTATTGGCGAAACCATATTCAAGTTGATAAACCGAGAAAGAAACCCTTGGAAAGATTATCTAAGTCGATGGCGGATTTGATCAAGATCAACGTTCACGCACCGCTTCTATCTCACTACGGTGAAGTTGCCGGAGACTCGAGCAAGAAGGAAATGGCCGTGGAGATGTTGTATCAGATCAAGCCCGAGCAAAATCACTTGATGCGTTCGTGGAATGAATGGGGGAGAAAGCCATCTTCAGCTGGTGATTCACAAGCCATGATCGAACTCTATGACCAATTCTGCAGACTTAAAAAATGCGTAATTTGCAACGTCGGTCAGACCCTAATTAAAAGAGTATGAAGGAGAGTTTTCAGGCGTTTTTGGAAAGGCAGGCTTTCGGAGTCTGTGAGTGGTTGGGCGAGAAGTGGGGAATCAAGTCGTCACGCATTCGCTTGTATTTCATTTACGTTTCCTTCTTCACGTTCGGGTCTCCGATTATCATCTACTTCATCCTGCTGTTCTGGATCGAGAATCGAAATTTCTTCAGAACGAAACGTCCTACTATCTGGGATCTTTAATACGTTGATGCGTGCGACAATTGCGCTTCATTCTAAGCTTTAGGTACTTCAAAGAACTCTACTACGCCTTCGCCTTCATCGTTGGCGTGCTACTGGTCGGAACGGTGGGGTACATGTACATCGAGGGCTACTCGGCTCTGGATGGGTTTTATATGACTGTGATTACCGTGTCCACTGTTGGGTTTAGAGAGATCCGTGAACTGCACCCTGCTGGTAAACTGTTCACCTCAGTACTGATCATAAGCACTTTCGGTACACTCGCGTACGTCTTAAGCACGATTACACGATATTTGATCTCAGGTGAGTACAAGATCTATTTAAAAGACTTCCAAGTGTTGCGCGAACTAGAGAAACTAGAGAATCATGTGATCGTCTGTGGCTACGGACGCAATGGCCGACAAGCAGCCAAGACCTTATCGGCCCACCGACAGAAATTCGTGATCCTTGAAAGTGATCTCGATCTGATCCAAAAGACTCGAGAAAGCGATCCGGAACTTTTGATCATTGAAGGTGACGCGACGGATGATGCCATCATTGAGCAGGTGGGAATTTCTCGTGCGAAAGCATTGATCACTACCCTGCCAAAGGATACCGATAATCTCTTTGTGGTGTTGACCGCACGTGAGATGAATAAGTCGCTCATGATCATTTCGCGTGCGTCGGATGATCGAAGTGAACACAAGCTTCGAATTGCTGGTGCTAATAATGTGATCCTACCGGACAAGGTTGGTGGATCCCACATGGCATCCCTGGTCACTACTCCTGACCTCATGGAGTTCTTAGATCACATTTCGATGATGGGAGAAGATGAAACCACGCTGGTGGAGATCCAGTTCAAGAACTTACCTCCCGATTTCAATCACAAGTCTATCCTAGAGCTCGAGAAAAGGTATCAGACCGGTGCAAGGATCATTGGATTCAAGACCCCGGAGAATAGGATCATCGTGAATCCTGCCCCGGAAACCGAATTGGTTCCGAAGTCGAAGTTGTTCGTGCTCGGAAATACGAGTCAGATCGTTCGACTGAAGGAGGCGTTGAATATCGATGACTAAGCGTGTCCTGATCACTGGAGCCTCTGGGCTCATTGGGAGATATGTCACCGATGAATTGGCTTCTGACCACCACTTGATCCTCTCTTCGCGAGGTCGATTTCCTCTCCCTGCTGATTTTTCCCACAGCTCTTTTGATATCAGTCGAACCGATTAGATCAGCCCTTTGTTGTCAGATCTCTCACCAGAAGTGATCGTTCATACGGCGGCCGTCACCTCCATCGCAGAGGCGAGCTTAGACACAGAATATACACGAAGGGTCAATGTGGAAGCCCCAAGAGAGAATGCTATGTGGTGTGCGGCCAACAATGCGCGACTTGTCCACTTTTCTACTGATTTCATTTTCGATGGCACGCGCAGAGATTGGAAAGAAACAGATCAGTCGGGTCCATTGAGCGATTATGGCCGCAGTAAGCTCGAAAGCGAGAAGGCGGTGTTGTCCACATCAGAGAATACAGTGGTGATTCGACCGATCTTGGTCTACGGTTATCACGCTGACCTCGTCCGACCTAATTTTCCGATTCTCGTAGCTGAGAAGCTGTCCCGTGGTGACCGCATGTCGATCACCTCAGACCAATACCGCATGCCGACCTATGCTGGTGACCTTTCTCGTGCCGTAGCTTCCTTGATCGATCATTCCTTCACGGGCGTGCTGCATCTCTGCGGTCCCGACTACCTCAACATCATGGAGTTCGCCACTCTGGTTGCCGAGCGCTTCGATCTCGACCCGGAACTTCTTACCGCAATTGAGACAGTGGTTAGAGATGGCGAAGACGCTCGTCCCATGATCAGTGGCTTCGATACTTCCCTGGCAGCCAATACGATCGATTGGGATCCTCAACCAATAAGTGCCACGCTAGATTCGGTCAGGAGTATTTATCGCAAATAATCCGTCTCGATTGATTCATATATTTGGGGCACACCAAATCAGTTATGACACATATTCTACGAGGATTTACGGTCTCTCTATTTCTTTTAATGTCGAATGTTTTGTTCGCTCAAGAGCAGGTTCAGCGCACGCTGGACGATCGGATCAATGACTTCATGGAGCCGATAACGAGTGCGATCATGAGCGTGGTGTTCTTTACGATTCCTATAGGTTCGATGGATATTCCATTCGTACTGATCTGGTTGATCGTAGGGGCGATCTTCTTTACGATCTACATGGGCTTTGTCAATATTCGAGGCTTTCGTCACGCCCTCGAAGTGGTGCGAGGAAAGTACGATGACCCTGATCACGCGGGTGAGGTTTCTCACTTTCAGGCATTGACAGCAGCTTTATCGGGAACGGTCGGAGTAGGTAATATCGCAGGTGTGGCCATCGCCATCTCACTGGGAGGGCCAGGTGCTACTTTCTGGATGATCGTAGCTGGTTTGATCGGTATGTCCTCCAAGTTTGTAGAGTGTACCCTCGGGGTGAAGTACCGCAAGGAGCAGCCCGATGGCAGCGTAAGCGGTGGACCGATGTACTACCTCAGTCAAGGACTCGCCAAGCAGGGCAAAGCCGGACTTGGAAAGGTGTTAGCTGCCATCTTCGCGATCGCGTGTATCGGTGGATCCTTCGGAGGAGGTAACATGGTGCAGATCAACCAAGCCACCCAGCAGTTGATCGATGTCACGGGCGGTGAAGCAAGTATGTTCTACGATCGAGGATGGATCTTCGGGGTGATCATGGCCGTAGTGGTAGGTGCTATCATCATCGGAGGAATCAAGAGTATTGCCAAGGTGACCGATAAGGTGGTTCCTTTCATGGTCGGTATCTATGTGCTTGCAGCCATCATTGTGATCGGAGTGAATATCGGACACATCGGTTGGGCATTCGAACAGATCTTTGTAGGAGCCTTTAGTCCTGAAGCCATGTACGGTGGCTTTGTGGGTGTTCTCATCCTAGGCTTTAAACGTGCTGCATTCTCAAATGAAGCAGGTATTGGTTCAGCCTCGATCGCCCACTCAGCGGCGAAGACGGATGAGCCAATCAGTGAGGGAGTGGTAGCATTGCTTGAGCCATTCATCGATACGGTTGTGATCTGTACGATGACCGCATTGGTTATCATTTTCGCTGACTATGGAGCCTACACTCCACAGGAAGCTATGGAGGCTGCTTCTTCGGGTGGAAGTGCAGCCGGTATCGGATTGACATCTTCGGCATTTGAACAGACCATCAGCTGGTTCCCGGTTGTATTAAGCGTAGCGGTCATTCTCTTCGCGTTGTCGACCATGATCAGTTGGAGTTACTACGGAATCAAGGCTTGGACCTATCTATTCGGTGACAGCAAGTCTTCGATCACCGTATATAAAGTGATCTTCTGTCTTCTTATCGTAGTAGGTGCGGCGATCAGCGCAAACCAGGTCTTTGACTTTGGGGACGCTATGATCTTTGCAATGGCCTTCCCGAACGTGCTCGGACTCTACTTCCTCTCAAAGGAGGTTCGATTCGACTTGAAGGACTACATGCGTCGCATCCGTTCCGGGGAGATCAAAGCCTATAAGTAATGAAGTAGATGAGGTGGAAGAATGTGCTACGGGGATATTTCACCTTCAATCGTCGGGAGCGAAGAGGGATAGTCGCTCTATTGTCTCTGCTTTTCCTTTTGATCGGTGTTCGAGCCACGTTAAGGTTTGTTGGTCCACCCGAGCAAATTCATCCTACGATGGATACAGAGCTCTTGATTTCGGAGCTACAGCCGAATAAAAAGGAACCAGAGATTCCTACGAAATCTATCCAGTGGTTTTCATTCGATCCTAACTCGGTGTCGATTGCCGAGCTCGAGCAGTTGGGTGTAGAACAGGGGCTGGCGCAGCGATGGGACAATTACAGGAACAAAGGCGGACGTTTTGATGATGAGGAAGATGTGCTGAGGCTGTATGGTATTGATTCCGCTTGGGTGGCGTTGGCTTCACCGTACATGAGGTTTTCAGAGCAGTCGGGAGCCGCTCGAAAGATCGAAGAAGCGAACAAGTCAAAAGCGGAGCAGAAAGAGATCATTGACTTGAACAGGGCCGATACGAATGCCCTAAAGACCATTCGTGGTGTCGGAGGATTCTACGCAAGACAGATCGTCGAATTGCGTGAACGATTAGGCGGCTATTTCACTTATGACCAGTTGCTGGACGTATACAAGATTCGAGACGAGACCATCACGACCATATCAGAGCGAACCTTCATTGACTCGTCCGCCGTTCGCACGATCGACATCAACCATTGTTCGGTAGATCCTCTGGGTCGCCATCCGTATCTGACGTGGAAGCAGGCCAAGGTGATCGTTTCGTATCGCCAGCAACACGGAGCGTACGACTCGGTCGAACAAATAATGGACACAAAGGTGGTTTCCGATTCAGTATATCTTAAAATTGCACCCTATTTGCGCACAGAATGAACGTAACCACCAAACTTTCTGAGAACATTCGCACCATTCCTGACTTTCCCAAACCCGGGATACAGTTCAAGGATATCACGCCAGCATTGGCTGACCCGGAACTTTGTGATGAATTAGCAGAAGCCTTGGTAGAGCCGTTTCGTGATGCAGGAATCGATCTTATCGCTGGAGTCGAAAGTCGTGGATTCATTTTCGGTCCGATGATGGCGCAGAAACTGGGATGCGGATTCACACCCATTCGAAAGAAGGGTAAGCTTCCTGCGGATACCTACGAACAATCCTATGACCTCGAGTATGGCCAAGCGACCATCGAGATGCACAAGGATGCTTTCGATCACGGAAGAAAGATCCTGATTCATGATGATCTACTGGCTACTGGGGGAACGGCTGCAGCGGCGAGCGAGCTGATCATTCAAGCCGGAGGAAGTGTAGCGGGCTTTACCTTTTTGATCGAGTTGGATTTCTTGGAGGGACGAAAGCTACTTCAACCTTATAGCAATAACATTGTTTCGATCGTAAAATACTAGCAGCATGAATTTTGGGCAGTACGAGAATCAAGAGATGATCACACAGATGGTGAGGGATTTCGCTGAAAAGGATATCCGACCACACGTGATGGAGTGGGATGAGAAGCAGCATTTTCCAGTCGACCTTTTCAAGAAGATGGGAGAGCTGGGGATGTTGGGAGTGTTTGTACCAACCGAATACGGCGGAGCAGGTTTTGGATACTTTGAGTACTACACCATCGTGAGCGAGATCGCTAAGGTGTGCGGTTCGATCGGTCTGAGCGTAGCGGCGCATAATTCGCTCTGCACGAATCACATTTTAATGTTCGGGAACGAAGAGCAAAAGAAGAAGTGGCTTCCAAAATTGGCCACCGGCGAATGGATCGGAGCTTGGGGGTTGACCGAGACCGGAACGGGATCAGACGCCGGAGGAATGAATACCACGGCAGTTCGCGATGGAGATGAGTGGGTACTCAATGGCAGCAAGAACTTCATCACCCACGCGATCAGCGGTGATGTTGCGGTGGTCATCGTTCGTACCGGAGAAAAGGGAGATTCCCATGGTATGACGGCATTCGTGGTTGAGAAGGGTACACCTGGGTTCTCAGGAGGGAAGAAAGAGGATAAGCTCGGTATGCGAGCATCAGAGACAGCGGGATTGTTCTTCGACAATTGCCGTATTCCTCATGCGAATATGCTCGGACAGGAAGGCGATGGGTTCATCCAAGCGATGAAGATCTTAGATGGTGGACGCATTTCAATTGCGGCACTATCGGTAGGCATCGCCAAGGGGGCACTTGCAGCCTCGATCCAGTACTCTAAGGAGCGTGAACAGTTTGGTAAGCCGATCTCACAGTTTCAGGCCATCTCTTTCAAGCTGGCTGACATGGCCACAGAGATCGAGGCAGCGGAACTGCTCACCCTTCAGGCAGCGGACTTAAAGAACCGCGGAGAGAAGGTGACCAAGCAATCTGCCTTCGCGAAGTATTACGCATCTGAAGTTGCGGTACGAGCGGGTAATGAAGCGGTACAGATCTTCGGAGGTTATGGCTTCACCAAGGACTTCCCGGCTGAGAAGTACTATCGTGATGCGAAATTGTGTACGATCGGTGAGGGAACATCTGAGATCCAAAAATTGGTGATCTCTCGTGAAATTTTGAAATAGTTATTGTAAAACAGTTTTTATTTCTAACTTCGCGCCCCCAATTAAGAAGGAGATAGTATGTTAATCATTCCAGTTAAAGAAGGCGAGTCTATCGAAAGGGCTCTTAAGAAGTACAAGAAGAAGTTTGAACGCACAGGAGTTATGAAGCAACTTCGTCAGCGTCAGAAGTTCACTAAGCCTTCCGTAGAGAACCGTGAGCAGAAGCTTAAGGCTATCTATAAGAATCAGAAGTACGGAAGCGAGGAATAAGCCACGCTTTTCAAGATATATTTGAACAAGCCATCCCATTTGGGGTGGCTTTTTTGTTTCCCATCGACTGGTGAATTGGATTTGCTATCTTGGTCATTAACCCAGTCAAGTCCATGAAGGAGCAGATAGAGAAGTTTCTTGATCACCTAGAGTTTCAGAAGCGATACAGCGAACATACGATCAAAGCGTATCGCAATGATCTGATGGCATTTGCTGATTACTTGGAGGTGTTCTATGAGTTGAGTGATCCAGTCCAGGTATCTCGTAGGATGATCAGTTCCTTCATCGCGGATCAAGCGGAGACGGGTATTGCTCCTCGTTCAATTCACAGAAAGCTGAGTTCGATCCAGTCGTTTTATAACCATGGACTGAAAGAGGGGTGGGTAGATCAGAATCCGGCCAAGCACATTCAGCGTCCGAAGACATCCAAACATTTACCAAAGGTGATGAGGGCAGAGCAGATCGATGCGCTCTTTTCGCCTGAGCAGTTTTCTGATGATTTCGAAGGAATGAGGGATCATGCGCTTCTGGCCACGCTCTATGCATGTGGTTTACGAAGAGATGAATTGATCGGATTGAAGTTGAAGGATTGGGATGAGTCGTCCGGACAATTGAAGGTATTGGGCAAGCGGAATAAGGAGCGGATACTTCCCATGGGTGAAAAGCTGATCCAGCTGATTCGACAGTATCGATCAGAGCGAGACAGGTTGGATGGACTGGATACGGACCATCTTTTCGTCACATCGAAGGGACAGAAAATGTATCCCAATCTTGTTTATACGATCGTAAAAAATTATCTTTCGAAAGTGACTACGATGGAACAACGTAGTCCGCACGTTCTACGGCACACATTTGCCACACATCTGTTAAACGAAGGAGCGAACTTGCAGTCGATCAAAGAACTTCTAGGACATGCCAGCTTAGGTACCACTCAGGTATACACGCATACTTCGTTAGAGAAATTAAAAGACGTCTACAAAAACGCTCATCCAAGGAGCAAAAAATGAAAGTCAAATGGAGATCAAAGTTCATTCGATCCACTTCGACGCGGATCAAAAGCTTATCAATTTTGTAGAAAATCGAATTCAGAAACTCGCCCTTTATTATGGAGACATCATTTCTTCAGAAGTGTATCTCCGATTGGACAAGAACAATGTTGAGGGGAATAAAGTGGCGGAGATTCGATTGAATACACCAGGAAAAGAAATGTTCGCTAAAAAACAGTGTAAAAGTTTTGAGGAAGCGACCGACCTTGCCTCTGAAGCACTTCGTCGGCAGGTTCGGAGGAAGAAAGGTAAGCTTCAACAGGTATCTTAAGCTTGTCTTGAACCTGCAGAAATAGGGGGCTTTTGAAAAAAAGAGTCCATCTATTGTTTCAATTGAAACTATGTATAAATTTGCAGACCTTTTTCAGAGGGTCTGCATTTTTTATGTAGTTCATTGAAATACCTTTTTCTGCCGGTGTAGCTCAGTTGGCCAGAGCAGCTGATTTGTAATCAGCGGGTCGGGGGTTCGAATCCCTCCACCGGCTCGTTCATCTTTCGATGGTGAAAGAAGAGGGAGGGGAGATACTCAAGCGGCCAACGAGGACAGACTGTAAATCTGTTGGTTTTTACCTTCGCAGGTTCGAATCCTGCTCTCCCCACTGGAAAAAGAATGGTGAGGTTGAGAAGATCGCTGAATGAATCGGAAGCTTGATGAAAGTTGAGCAGGTTCACGAAGTAATCCTGCTCTCCCCACTGGAAAGAAAGATGAATAGAGGTCGGCGATATGCTGATCCTCTATTAGAGTTTTTTGAAATAGCATTCGGTCATCGACCGGAAAGGAATTAAAAGCGGGAGTAGCTCAGTTGGTAGAGCATCAGCCTTCCAAGCTGAGGGTCGCGGGTTCGAGTCTCGTCTCCCGCTCTTTTCTTTCTAAAGATGATCGCTTAATGGTAGAGCTGATGCGATCACGCTCAACCGACAGAGTTATGCAAGCCGATGTAGCTCAGGGGTAGAGCGCTTCCTTGGTAAGGAAGAGGTCAGGGGTTCAAATCCCCTCATTGGCTCGAACGTATTGTTCTTTATATAGGAGTATCTGGATTGCCAGTCCGGGTGTTCCACCTGAAATAAGTAATTAATAATTAAACTAAATAGGTAATTAAGTCATGGCAAAGGAAAATTTTGACCGATCCAAACCGCACTTGAACATCGGTACCATCGGTCACGTTGACCACGGTAAGACCACTTTGACCGCTGCGATCACAACCGTACTGGCAAAGAAGGGTTTCTCTGAATTGCGTTCATTCGATTCTATCGATAACGCTCCAGAAGAAAAAGAAAGAGGTATCACTATCAACACCTCACACGTAGAATACCAAACTGAGAATCGTCACTACGCTCACGTTGACTGTCCAGGTCACGCTGACTACGTGAAGAACATGGTTACTGGTGCTGCGCAGATGGACGGTGCAATTTTGGTTGTTGCTGCTACTGACGGACCTATGCCACAAACTCGTGAGCACATCCTTTTGGCTCGCCAGGTAGGTGTTCCACAGATCGTTGTTTTCATGAACAAGGTTGACCTTGTTGATGATGCTGAGCTTCTTGAGCTTGTTGAAATGGAGATCCGCGAATTGCTTTCTTTCTACGATTATGATGGTGACAACGCTCCAGTTATTCAGGGTTCTGCTCTTGGAGGCTTGAACGGTGAAGCTCAGTGGGAAGAGAAGATCATGGAGTTGATGAACGCTGTTGATAGCTACATCCCAATGCCTCCACGTGACGTAGATAAGGATTTCTTGATGCCAGTTGAAGACGTATTCTCGATCACTGGTCGTGGTACTGTTGCAACAGGTCGTATCGAGTCTGGTGTGATCAACACTGGAGATCCTGTTGAGATCATCGGTTTCGATGAAAAACTTACTTCAACTATCACTGGAGTTGAGATGTTCCGTAAGATCCTTGACCGCGGTGAGGCTGGGGATAACGTAGGTCTTCTTCTTCGTGGTATTGAAAAGACTGATATCCGTCGTGGAATGGTAATCTGCAAGCCAGCTTCAATTACTCCACACACCAAGTTCAAGGCTGAGGTTTATATCTTGAAGAAGGAAGAAGGTGGTCGTCACACTCCATTCCACAACAAGTATCGCCCTCAGTTCTATCTCCGTACAACAGACGTTACCGGTGAGATCGTTCTCGGAGACGGACGTGAGATGGTTATGCCTGGTGATAACCTTACCATTGAGGTGAATTTGATCGCTCCAGTAGCTATCAACCAAGGTCTTAAGTTCGCGATTCGCGAAGGTGGACGTACAGTTGGTGCTGGTCAGGTGACTGAGATCCTCGAGTAAGAATAGTTTAATTATTCAGAAGTGTGGTGCCGGATTTCCGGCTCCACACTTTCTGTTGTTTTATAAATAGGGAAATCTAGCCCCATTAGTTTAGGGCAGATTCGTAGAGATTAGGGCGGACCGAGTTCGCAAGTTTTACAAACGGGTGTAGCTCAATTGGTAGAGCACTGGTCTCCAAAACCAGGGGCTGTGGGTTCGATTCCTACCACCCGTGCAAATTAGAGAAATGGCAGGAGTTCGTGGATATATAGAAGAAGCGGTAGACGAGCTGACCAATAAGGTGAGCTGGCCAACCTGGTCTGATTTGCAAAGCAGTGGAATCGTTGTCCTCGTGGCAACCTTCATCATTGCAGCGTTGATCTATTTGATGGATTTCGCATTCGGACAAATCATGGACCTGATCTATTTGGAAATATTCGGATAGGATGTCGGAAACAACAACGACAAATAAGTGGTACGTAGTCCGCGCGATCAGCGGAAAGGAAAAGAAGGTGAAAGAGTACCTCGAGATCGAGATCGAAAGATTGGGTCTTCAGGATTACATCACCCAGATTCTTCTTCCGATCGAAAAGGTCTATCAGATCCGCAATGGAAAGAAAGTTTCCAAAGAAAGAAACCTCTACCCAGGTTATGTCTTCATTGAGGCAAACTTGGTTGGAGAAGTTCCACACATCGTGAAAGGTGTTACGAATGTGATCGGTTTCCTTACTGACAAGAAAGGAGGCGAACCAATTCCGTTGCGTCAGAACGAAGTGAACAGAATGCTCGGTAAGGTCGATGAGCTTGCCGAAAGCGAAGCAGAGTTGAACATTCCATTCGTAGTGGGAGAGAACGTGAAAGTGATCGATGGTCCGTTCAATTCATTCTCTGGTGTGATCGAAGAGATCAACGAAGAGAAGAAGAAGCTCAAGGTTATGGTGAAGATCTTTGGAAGAAAGACTCCACTGGAATTGAGCTACATGCAAGTAGAAAAAGAGTAATCAATTTTAGGAGTTACGCCCCCTCGGTTGGGGTCAACGTGACGATTGAACTAAATTATCTATACAAATGGCCAAAGAGGTAAGTGCACTTATTAAGTTGCAAGTAAGAGGGGGGGCCGCAAACCCATCTCCTCCCGTTGGTCCCGCACTTGGTGCGAAAGGGGTCAACATCATGGAGTTCTGTAAGCAGTTCAATGCTAGAACTCAGGATAAGGCAGGTAAGGTATTGCCAGTGATCATCACTGTATATGCCGATAAGTCTTTTGATTTCATCATCAAGACTCCGCCGGTAGCTATCCAGATCAAAGAAGCGATCAAATTGAAGTCAGGTTCAGCTGAACCAAACCGCATCAAGGCGGGTACGATCACCAAAGATCAGGTGCGTACTATCGCTGAGGACAAGATGGTTGACCTCAACTGCTTCACCGTTGAATCCGCAATGCGCATGGTAGAGGGTACAGCCCGCGCCATGGGTGTTACTGTAAAGTAATTTGATCATGGCTACAGTTTCAAAGAAAAGAAAGGCAGCACTTGAGAAGGTGGATAAGAACACCCTCTACTCATTGAATGATGCAAGTGCACTCGTTAAAGAAATTACCAATACGAAGTTCGACGCTTCCGTAGATCTTGCCGTACGTCTCGGTGTCGATCCACGTAAATCTAACCAGATGGTTCGTGGTGTTGTTACCCTTCCTCACGGAACAGGAAAAGATGTGAGAGTTCTTGTTCTGTGTACTCCCGACAAGGAGGAGGAGGCAAAAGAGGCCGGTGCTGATCACGTTGGATTGGATGAATACATTCAGAAGATCCAGGGTGGTTGGACGGACATCGACGTGATCATTACCACACCAAGCGTGATGGGTAAGGTTGGTCCATTGGGTCGTGTATTAGGTCCTCGTGGCTTGATGCCTAACCCTAAGACTGGCACCGTTACCATGGAAGTGGGAAAGGCCGTCAAGGATGTAAAGGGCGGAAAGATCGATTTTAAAGTCGACAAGTATGGTATTGTGCATGCTTCCGTAGGAAAGGTTTCCTTCGATGCACAGAAGATCGCGGAAAACGCGAGTGAGCTGTTACAGTCCATAATTAAGCTCAAGCCAGCTGCGGCGAAGGGTACTTACGTGAGGAGCATCTTCATGTCCAGTACCATGAGTCCTAGCATCGGTGTTGACACGAAGTCAGCGAGCTTATAATCACTTAATCAATCGTAAGATGACACGTCAAGAAAAGGATACGTTAATTAGTGATCTTGCTGAGAGATTGAGTAACTCAAACGTGGTGTACCTCACGGACATCGCAAGTCTCAATGCGGAAGATTCTAGCAAATTGCGCCGACTGTGCTTCCAGCGACAGGTGCAATTGCAAGTAGTCAAGAACACGCTTCTTCGCAAGGCGATGGAGCAGGTTTCTGACCGCCAGTATGGGGATTTGTATAATGTTCTCAAAGGCAACACTGGTATTATGATCTCTGAGGTGGGCAATGTGCCTGCAAAGCTGATCAAGGAGTTTCGAAAGAAGGCTGAAAAGCCTCTTTTGAAAGGTGCGTACATCGATGAAGGAGTATACCTCGGTGAGGAGTCTCTGGAAACGCTTGCGAACCTCAAGTCTCGTGAGGAGCTTATCGGAGAGATCATTACGTTGCTTCAATCACCTGCTAAGAATGTTATCTCTGGACTTAAGTCTAGCGGTGGCACTATCGCAGGTTTCGTCAAGACTCTTCAAGAAAGAGAATCTTAATTATCAATTGAACTTAGGTTAAACACATTTAATAGACAATAAAATGGCTGATTTGAAAGCTTTCGCTGAGCAACTTGTAAACCTTACTGTTAAGGAGGTGAATGAGTTGGCTGAAATTTTGAAGGATGAATACGGTATCGAACCTGCTGCTGCTGCTGTAGCTGTTGCTGGCCCTGCGGCTGGTGGCGGTGAAGGTGGTGCTGCAGAGGAGAAGTCTGAATTCGATGTTATCCTCACTAGCGCAGGTGCTTCTAAGCTTGCTGTTGTGAAGCTCGTCAAGGAAATGACAGGTCTTGGTCTTAAGGAGGCTAAGGAACTTGTTGACGGCGCACCAAAACCATTGAAGGAAGGTGTTGCTAAAGACGAAGCTGAAGCACTTAAAAAGCAGCTTGAGGAAGCTGGCGCTGAGGTTGAGATCAAGTAAGACCTCACCATAGTCACTAGCAAAGGTTTAGTCCTCCCGCTCCTGAGAATCAGGGGCGGGAATGGGCTAAACCCTTTGTGCTTTGTAGTTGTTCCTTTAATTTATCCATTGATTCCATGACCAAATCGAATATTCCGGAAAGAGTTAACTTTTCCCGCACGCTTAACCAACTTCAGTACCCGGATTTCCTGGACATCCAGATCAAGTCTTTTATGGACTTTTTCCAACTGGAAACCTCTCCTGAGGACAGGGAGAATGAAGGTCTTTATAACGTTTTTAGCGAAAATTTCCCGATCACGGATTCAAGAAACAACTTCGTGTTGGAGTTCTTGGACTACTTCGTGGATCCTCCACGCTACGGCATTGAAGAATGCATCGAGCGCGGATTGACCTACAGCGTTCCTTTGAAGGCAAAGCTGAAGCTCTACTGTACAGATCCAGAGCACGAAGACTTCGAAACGATCGTACAAGACGTGTATCTGGGAACTATCCCTTACATGACTCCACGTGGATCATTCGTGATCAACGGTGCTGAGCGTGTAGTGGTATCTCAGCTTCACCGTTCACCTGGAGTGTTCTTTGGTCAGAGCTTCCACGCTAACGGTACGAAATTGTATTCTGCGCGAATCATTCCATTCAAGGGATCATGGATCGAATTTGCTACGGATATCAACGCGGTGATGTACGCATACATCGACCGTAAGAAAAAGTTACCCGTTACTACCCTTCTTCGTGCCATTGGGTACGAGAGTGATAAGGAGATCCTTGAGATCTTCGATCTCGCAGATGAAGTGAAGGTGAGCAAGACAGGATTGAAGAAGGTCGTTGGACGACGCCTTGCGGCTCGTGTTCTTAAGACCTGGTTTGAAGACTTCGTGGATGAAGATACCGGTGAAGTGGTATCCATCGAGCGAAACGAAGTGGTAGTGGATCGTGAGACGGTGATCGAAGATGAGCACATCGAGATCATTTTGGATGCAGATGTGAAGAACATCCTCCTCCACAAGGAGAATGTGAACGCTGCGGATCACGCGATCATTTACAATACGCTTCAAAAGGACCCTTCAAACTCTGAAATTGAAGCGGTCGAGCACATCTATCGTATTCTGCGTAACGCTGAGCCACCAGATGAGGACACCGCACGCGGTATCATCGACAAGCTCTTCTTCTCTGACAAGCGCTATGACCTTGGAGAAGTTGGTCGTTACCGAATCAATAAGAAACTCGGTCTCGATATCGATATGGAAAGTCGCGTACTTACCAAGGTCGACATCATTGAGATCATCAAGTACCTCATTGAGCTCATCAACTCTAAGACCGATGTCGATGATATCGATCACTTGAGTAACCGTCGTGTACGTACGGTTGGAGAGCAGTTGTACAACCAGTTCGGCGTCGGATTGGCTCGTATGGCTCGTACTATCCGTGAGCGAATGAACGTACGTGACAACGAAGTATTTACTCCGATCGACTTGATCAATGCGAAGACGCTTTCTTCGGTGATCAACTCGTTCTTCGGAACCAACCAGTTGTCTCAGTTCATGGACCAGACCAACCCGTTGTCAGAGATCACGCACAAGCGTCGTCTTTCGGCACTCGGACCAGGTGGTCTTTCTCGTGAACGCGCAGGCTTCGAGGTTCGTGACGTTCACTATACGCACTACGGTCGACTTTGTACGATCGAAACACCGGAAGGACCAAACATTGGTTTGATTTCTTCACTTTGTGTGTATGCGAAGGTCAATAAGCTTGGATTCATCGAGACTCCTTACCGTAAGGTGGAGAGTGGAAAGGTGAAGTTGGATGACATCACTTACCTCAGCGCTGAAGAAGAGGATGAGCAGATGATCGCACAGGCCAATGCCCAGATCAACAAGAAAGGAAGTTTTGAGACAGAGCGTGTGAAGGCGCGTTTCGAGGGTGACTTCCCAGTGGTTGAGCCAAATGAGATCACGCTCATGGACGTGGCTCCGAACCAGATCGCGTCTATCGCTGCATCGTTGATCCCATTCTTGGAGCACGATGATGCGAACCGTGCGTTGATGGGATCAAACATGAGTCGTCAGGCTGTTCCATTGCTTCGTCCAGAGTCTCCTGTAGTAGGTACGGGTCTGGAAGAATTGGTAGCGCGCGATTCTCGTGTGTTGGTTCACGCAGAAGGTGACGGTGTGATCCATGAAGTAGATTCAACGCAGATCACGGTTAAGTACGATCGCAACGAAGAAGACGAATTGGTCAGCTTCGATGATGAGTACAAGACTTATCCGTTGATCAAGTTCAAGAAAACAAACCAGAGTACAACTATCAACTTGAAGCCAATCGTTCTTAAAGGACAGAAGGTCAACAAGGGTGATGTGCTTTGTGAAGGATATGCCACACAACAGGGCGAGCTCGCGTTGGGTCGCAACTTAATGGTAGCGTTCATGCCTTGGAAAGGATACAACTTCGAGGATGCGATCGTGATCTCTGAGAAAGTGGTTCGCGACGATATCTTCACCAGTATCCACGTGGATGAATATGTATTGGAAGTACGTGACACCAAGCGAGGCTTGGAAGAACTTACGGCCGATATTCCAAACGTAAGTGAGGAAGCCACTAAGAACCTCGACGAGAATGGTTTGATCCGTATAGGAACGGAGGTGAAGGAAGGTGATATCCTCATCGGTAAGATCACTCCTAAGGGTGAGACCGATCCAACTCCGGAAGAGAAACTTCTTCGCGCGATCTTCGGTGATAAGGCCGGTGATGTGAAGGATGCTTCATTGAAGGTTCCACCAAGTGGATCAGGAGTGGTGATCGATAAGAAGTTGTTCTCTCGTGCGATCAAGGATCGAAAGGCCAAGGCGCAAGAGAAGCACATCATTGAGGAGATCGATAAGGAATACGAGAAGGAGATCGAAGCATTGAATACACGTCTTGTAGACAAGTTGTTCTCCATTGTGAATGGCAAGACTTCTCAAGGTGTATCCAATAACTTCAACGAAGAGCTCATCAAGAAGGGTACTAAATTCACTCAGAAGAGCTTGACCGGCTTGGATTATGTGAACGTGAACCCAAGTGGTTGGACCACAGAGGAGGCGAAGAACGTATTGATCAAGCGCACCTTGAATAATTACAACATCAAGCGCAACGAGGCACTTGGAATCATGAAGCGCAAGAAGTTCGCAATCACTGTTGGTGATGAACTTCCAGCGGGTATCATCCAATTGGCTAAAGTGTACTTGGCGAACAAGCGCAAGCTTAAAGTAGGAGATAAGATGGCGGGTCGTCACGGTAACAAGGGTATCGTGGCTAAGATCGTTCGCCAGGAGGATATGCCATTCTTGGAGGATGGAACTCCGGTGGATATTGTGTTGAACCCACTGGGTGTACCTTCTCGAATGAACTTGGGACAGATCTATGAGACTGTCTTAGGTTGGGCAGGTAAGAACCTCGGTGTGAAGTTCTCTACTCCAATTTTCGACGGTGCGACAATCTCTGACGTCGATGGATGGTTGGAAAAAGCGAATGTTCCAGCAAATGGACGTACATACTTGTTTGATGGTGGTACCGGCGACCGTTTCGATCAGCCTGCAACCGTAGGTGTGATCTACATGCTTAAGCTGCACCACTTGGTAGATAACAAGATGCACGCTCGTTCTATCGGACCATACTCACTCATCACCCAGCAGCCGCTCGGTGGTAAGGCGCAGTTCGGTGGACAGCGATTCGGTGAAATGGAGGTGTGGGCACTCGAAGCTTTCGGTGCATCTAATATCCTTCGTGAGATCCTCACCGTGAAGTCGGATGATGTTATCGGTCGTGCGAAAGCCTACGAGGCGATCGTGAAAGGCGAGCCGATGCTAGAGCCAGGTATCCCGGAATCGTTCAACGTATTGTTGCACGAGATGCGAGGACTCGGTCTCAACATCACCCTTGATTAAGTTTTATTCAATCTAACCATTCTATAGAGTTGTAATGGCATTAAGAAAAGACACAAAACCAAGTAGCGGTTTTAACCAGATCACCATCAGTCTTGCTTCTCCCGAGATGATCCTCGAGCGATCTCACGGTGAAGTCCTCAAGCCTGAAACCATCAACTATCGTACGTATAAGCCTGAGCGCGATGGTCTGTTCTGTGAGCGGATCTTCGGTCCGGTAAAGGACTACGAATGTCACTGCGGTAAGTACAAGCGTATCCGATATAAGGGTATCGTTTGCGACCGTTGTGGTGTTGAGGTGACCGAGAAGAAAGTACGTCGTGAGCGTATGGGACACATCTCATTGGTGGTTCCGGTAGCTCACATCTGGTACTTCAAGTCACTTCCTAACAAGATCGGTTATCTCTTGGGTCTTCCAAGTAAGAAGCTGGATACCATCATCTACTACGAGCGATACGTTGTTATCAATCCAGGTGAGGCGAAGAACAAGGAAGGTGAGCCACTTCAGTACCTCGATTTCTTGACAGAAGAGGAGTACTTGGACATCCTTGACACGATGCCTCGTGAGAACCAGTACCTCGATGACGATGATCCCAACAAGTTCATCGCGATGATGGGTGCAGAAGCATTGTATGCATTGCTTCAGCGTTTGGATCTGGATTCGTTGTCGTATGACCTGCGTCACAAGGCAAACACAGAGACGTCTCAACAGCGTAAGAACGAGGCTTTGAAGCGACTTCAGGTTGTTGAGTCATTCCGTTCAGCAAACGAGCACATCGAGAACCGTCCGGAATGGATGATCGTGAAGGTGGTACCTGTTATTCCACCAGAACTTCGTCCTTTGGTTCCATTGGATGGCGGACGTTTCGCTACGTCTGACTTGAACGACCTCTATCGTCGTGTGATCATCCGTAACAACCGTTTGAAGCGACTTCTTGAGATCAAAGCTCCTGAGGTGATCCTTCGAAACGAGAAACGTATGCTTCAGGAAGCGGTAGATTCATTGTTTGACAACTCTCGTAAGTCGTCAGCGGTGAAGACCGAGTCTAACCGAGCGCTGAAGTCACTTTCAGACAGCTTGAAAGGTAAGCAGGGTCGTTTCCGTCAGAACCTTCTCGGTAAGCGTGTGGATTATTCTGCACGTTCGGTGATCGTTGTAGGTCCTGAATTGAAATTGCACGAATGTGGTCTTCCAAAAGACATGGCAGCTGAGCTGTTCAAGCCGTTCATCATCCGTAAGCTCATCGAGCGCGGTATCGTGAAGACGGTTAAGTCTGCTAAGAAGATCGTAGATAAGAAAGAGCCAGTCGTTTGGGATATCCTTGAGAATGTATTGAAAGGACACCCTGTACTGCTCAACCGAGCTCCAACGCTACACCGCTTGGGTATCCAAGCCTTCCAGCCAAAGCTGATCGAAGGTAAGGCGATCCAACTTCACCCACTCGTATGTACGGCATTCAACGCCGACTTCGACGGTGACCAGATGGCGGTACACGTGCCTCTTGGACACGCAGCGATCTTGGAAGCTCAGTTATTGATGCTCGCATCACACAACATTTTGAACCCTGCAAACGGCGCTCCAGTGGCGGTACCTTCTCAGGATATGGTCTTGGGTCTGTACTACATCACCAAAGGTCGTCAGGGTACGAAGGAATTGCCGATGAAGGGTGAAGGAATGACCTTCTACTCTCCAGAGGAAGTAATCATCGCCCACAACGAAGGTAAATTGGGTCTTCACTCTGTGATCAAGGTCCGCGTGATGGATCGTGGTGAGTCGAAGATCATCGAAACTACCTGTGGACGTGTTCTCTTCAACCAAGTAGTTCCTGAAGAAGTAGGTTACATTAACGAGTTGTTGACGAAGAAGTCACTTCGTGATATCATCGGCCGTGTCTTGAAGATCTGTGGAATGGCAGCTACGGCTAAGTTCCTCGACGATATCAAGGCGCTTGGATTCTACATGGCATTCAAGGGTGGTCTTTCGTTCAACCTTTCTGACGTACTTGTACCGAATGAGAAGGTAGATCTTCTCGGTAAGGCACATCAGGAGGTGGATGAAGTGATGATGAACTACAACATGGGTCTCATCACCAACAACGAACGTTACAACCAGATCATTGACATCTGGACGCACACCAACTCTAAGTTGACGCACGTCTTGATGAACAAGTTGAAGAACGACAACCAAGGGTTCAACTCCGTTTACATGATGTACGACTCTGGAGCACGGGGTTCTAAGGAGCAGATCCGTCAGCTCTCCGGTATGCGTGGTCTGATGGCCAAGCCTAGAAAGTCCGGAGCACAAGGAGGTGAAATTATCGAGAACCCGATTCTTTCTAACTTCCGTGAAGGTCTTTCGATCCTTGAGTACTTCATCTCTACGCACGGTGCACGTAAAGGTCTTGCCGATACGGCCCTTAAGACGGCGGATGCGGGTTACTTGACTCGTCGATTGGTTGACGTTGCTCAGGACGTGATCATCACTTCTGAGGACTGCGGAACCCTTCGAGGCTTGACCATGTCAGCGTTGAAGAAGAACGAAGAGATCGTGGAGGCACTCAGCGAGCGTATCCAAGGTCGTACTTCGGTTCACGATGTAACTCATCCTGATACGGAAGAATTGATCGTAGAGGCCGGAGGATACATCGACGATGTAACGGCTAAGGTGATCGAAGATGCTGGAATCGACGAAGTAGAGATTCGTTCGGCACTTACGTGTGAGATGCCACGTGGTATCTGCTCTAAGTGTTACGGTCAGAACCTTGCTAATGGCAAGGACGTGAAGATGGGTGAAGCGGTCGGTGTGATCGCAGCACAGTCTATCGGTGAACCAGGAACACAGTTGACGCTTCGTACCTTCCACGTTGGTGGTACCGCATCTAGTATTGCATCTGAGTCTAAGATCATGGCTAAGCAAACCGGTCTTCTCGAGATCGATGAGCTTCGTACGGTTGAGAAGACAGCAAAGGATGGAAGCAAGCAGACGATCGTTATCGGTCGTTCGGCTGAGATGCGCTTGATCGATAAGAAGACGGGTCTAACCATCATGACCAACAACATCCCTTACGGATCTGAGTTCTTTAAGAAGACAGGTGTTGAGGTTGAGAAAGGAGAGCTCATCTGTTCTTGGGATCCATACAACGCGGTGATCGTTTCTGAATTCGGTGGTAAGCTCCAGTTCGAGAGTATCGAAGAAGGTATTACCTACAAGGAGGAGTCGGATGAACAAACAGGTTTCCGTGAGAAGGTGATCATCGATAACCGTGATAAGACCAAGAACCCTGCGATCAACGTAGTTGACAACAAGGGTGAGGTTCTTCGTACGTACAGTATCCCTGTTGGTGCACACATCATGGTGGACGAAGGAGCTAAGGTTGGATCAGGTGATATCCTCGTGAAGATCCCACGTTCAGGGGGTAAGTCTTCAGGTGACATTACCGGTGGTCTGCCACGTGTAACGGAATTGTTCGAAGCACGTAACCCATCGAACCCAGCGATCGTTTCTGAGATCGACGGTATTGTGAGCTTTGGTAAGATCAAGCGTGGTAACCGCGAGATCATCGTCGAGTCTCGATTGGGAGACAAGTCGAAGTACCTCGTACCATTATCACGTCACATCCTTGTTCAGGAGAATGACTTCGTGAAGGCGGGTCAACCACTTTCTGACGGTGCGATCACTCCAGCGGACATCCTATCGATCATGGGACCAACTGCGGTTCAGGAATACCTCGTGAATGAAATTCAGGAAGTATACCGTCTGCAGGGTGTGAAGATCAACGATAAGCACTTCGAGGTCATCGTTCGTCAGATGATGCGCAAGGTGAATATCGTAGATCCGGGAGATACTCGCTTCTTGGAGAACCAGATCGTAAACAAGGTCGAGTTCATCGAGGAGAACGACAGCATCTTCGGAATGATGGTGGTCACTGAACCGGGAGAGTCTGAGAACTTGAAGGCAGGACAGATCATCTCAGCGCGTAAGTTGCGAGACGAGAACTCTGTACTCAAGCGCAAGGATAAGAAGCCTGTTGAGTTCCGCGAAGCAATGCCTGCTACTGGTAGACCAATGCTTCAAGGTATCACACGTGCGTCACTTCAGACTGATAGCTTCATTTCAGCGGCATCCTTCCAGGAGACTACGAAGGTGTTGAACGAAGCTGCAGTAAGCGGAAAGCAAGACTTCTTGATGGGACTGAAGGAGAACGTGATCGTAGGTCACTTGATCCCTGCCGGTACCGGATTGAAGCCTTACCGAAGCATCATCGTCGGAAGCCAGGAGGAATACGACCAGATGGTTGGAGTAGAGGCCGTTCAAGCAGAAGAAGTAGACAACGCTTAATAGAACAGACACCATGGCTGACGAAAAGGAGCCCAAACAAGGACAGATCAACATCGAGTTATCCGAAGAGGTTGCACAAGGGGAGTATTCTAACCTTGCCGTGATCACTCATTCTTCGGCTGAGTTTATCGTTGATTTCGTGAGCATGATGCCGGGTACACCGAAGGCGCGCGTAAAGAGTCGAATCATATTGACTCCACAGCACGCTAAGCGACTCTTGAAGGCGCTGAACGATAACGTTCGCAAGTTCGAATCGCAACACGGTGAGATCGCAGACATCGATCAAGGTGGTGTCGCTCCATTCCCAATGAACTTCGGTCCAACGGGAGAGGCGTAGTCAGAACTACATACAAGATGAAAAAGCCCATTCGCCTTTGGCGGTGGGCTTTTTTAATATTCAATATTCAATGATCAATGTTCAATGTTCAATCCAGGGGTTAATATCCAATGTTCAATGCTCAACTCTCAACCGAAGAGCAAATATTCAATGTTCATTAAGTATTGAATATTGAGCATTGATTTCCCGACCCCGAGCGTCAGCGAGTGGGGCACGCCCAAGTCTACTTCAGCGCTCGATCATTGAAGAGGATGTACCCAAAGTGGAAGATGAACGTGAGGGGCACACGCTGTTCTCCGAGGTTGTCAGAGGAGATCTCGGGTACGTTGAAGTAGTAGTTGACCGCGAAGCTTACGGGGCCTAGAGGGCTTCTATAGACGGCATTGGCGGATGCGATCGTGTAGCGACGTTCTAGACTTCGCTTATCGTTGGCGGGAAGGCCTTGGTCGCTGCGGTTCTCTACGAAGCGGTAGGGTTGGAAAACGTATCCCTCCAAGCGAAGGTCGATGTTCTTGTAGAAGTTGAACAGGAACTTATGCCCAACGGCAGCATACTGATAGGCTCGGAACGACTCCAAGAAGAGGGTCTTACTTTCTGGCGTGGGCTGGAAGGACGGAGAACGAAGCGAGCTGGCTGTGTAGTTGGTGAACAACTCTTGATCGCTGTAAACTGCCTGAAAATAGGCGCCCAGTCGAATCGTTCCCTTCGACTTGTAGTAGGTGTCGTAGGTCAACTTCGCGTCTAGCCATTGATGGGGATTCTGGATGATCGTCTGCTCGGGCGACGTGGTTCCTGGTGAGTAAGTCTCATCGCCCTGGGTGACCCGCAAACTCAAGTTGAGGAAGGAGCCTTCATTGGGGTAGAGCTTGTCGTTCAGACTGTTCATCTCAAACGAAGCCGTGGCGGTACTTCCTTGGAACAGCGTCTTGTCGGAGATATCATCCTGCCCCCAACTGGCGGTTTGATAGTAGTCGTCGCGTAGCTGAACCACTCCGCCTCCTAGGCTGCACTTGATCTTATTACTCAGCGCGAAGGACGAATTCATGATGGCGTACTGCTCATTCTGGATGAGGAAGAGCGAGTTGTTGTCTTCGAAGAAGGTTGCCCGGCTGTTGAAGTAGTTCCATCGGTTGATCGTGACCACGGGTTCGAGGTAGATCGGAAAGCGGATGGGAATGTCGATGCGTGCCTTGCCGAGGACGGACGCGTAGAGCTTACCGAAATAGGCGTTGGCGTGAAAACTGGTTCCGGTGTTGTTGATGCTATAGTAGCCGATACCGATGTATCCCGTATTGATCGGTCGGTTAGAGACGTTACCCCCGAATTCCAAAACGAGGTCCTTTTCTTTCTTCACATTGAGCGTGAGGGTGTAGGCGCTGTCTTCGGGATTGTAGCGGGCGTACGGGAAGAGTCGCTCGATCTTCTCATTCTCATATACGCGGTAGTAGCCCTTCTTCAATTGATCGAAGGTTACGGGAGACTTCTTTCGTGGTTTCAAGATGCGATCGACGTAGTTGACTTCCGGTTTGGTCAAGCCGTCGTATTCGTATTGCGTGAATTTCAGCGGTTGTTTCTTGCTGTTGAACGCGCGTCTATTCTCTTCTACCACTTTCGGATGTACGCGTCGGTGTATCTTCATTTTCACCGCTTCGATCTGTCGAACCGCGGCTGCATAACCCGAATCGATGTTTTCCTGCAAGTGGTTGAAGTTGAATGTTCCATAGACCACCTCGGGCTCGATCAGGATGGTGGAGTCGCCCTCAAGGTCGTAGTTGGTCTTGCTCACCACCATGTTTCGCAACTGCGAAAGGAAGTCATCTTCCTGCGGTGGATCCTCGTTTGAAGAGACATTACTTCCGATAATGACATCCGGATCAAAACTCTCTCGGAGGATACTCGCCGGAAAGTTATTGTACAGACCTCCGTCATAGAGCAATTTGCCATTAACGCGTATCGGTTTGAGGTAGGCAGGGTAGGTCATGCTAGCTCGGATCGCTACGTTAAGGTTTCCGTCCTTGAAGATCACACTCTTCTTATCCTCGATATCGGAGGCCACACATCGAAATGGTACGAACAGGCTGTCAAAGTTATAGTTGCTCACCTGACTCGCCGGGTCTAGCATGCGCATCAATTCCAAGTCGAGGGCGGCCGGATTGATGAAGCTTGTAGGGATAGACGTTTCCAAGAAACTGGACAGGGAGGTGAATCTTAGATTGATCCAACTTGCATTTGGGATCGGCTTTCGGAAATAGTAGACATATTGATCGTCGATCTCTCCGAGTGCGACTTGTCTGAACGCCTCGCTCGTGAGCATTTCTTCGATCTGTTTTGGGCTATATCCAGCAGCGTAAAGTCCACCGACCAGAGCGCCGACGGATGTTCCCGTGATGTAATCAATAGGGATGCTATTCTCTTCTAGGGCTTTGAGCACGCCTACGTGTGCCATACCGGATGCCCCACCACCACTGAGCACAACGCCCACCGACTGTGACATAGCCGGTGAAACAAGCGCCAAGGTCAACCCAAGCAAGAGGTGGCGGAATCGCATACCTCAAATCTATGAAAGATAACTGCCCGTGCGCTGTTGCCGAAGCTTCTTCATGTAGTCAATGGCTTTGATCATCCGCGAACCATACCAACTAAAGAGTTCGCCGTCCACTTCCAACACCTCGATATCAGGGAAATGCCCTTCGACTTGAGAGGTGTGCTTTCCTTTGAATGGGAAGGGTTCACTCGAGAGAAAGATGACATCTGGGTGGAGCGAGAGAATGTCTTCTACGCTTAACTCGGGATATCGCGATTGTTCATCCTTCAAAACATTGTCAAAACCTGCCATCTCGAGCATTTCATGGATGAACGTGTCACGACCTGCGGCCATGTAGGGATCCTTCCAGATCAGGTAGAGCACTTGTTCTCGGGATGAAGGGGCTGAAAGCGACGCCATGCCGTCTTTGATCTGCTGTATGATGCGTTCTGCTTGCGGGGCTCTATCGACGAGCTTTCCGACCTGTACTATCATGTCCAACGCGTCTGAAAGGTTACGGATGTCGCTGATCCATACCGGAGCGATCCGCTCGAGGGCTTGGATGTCTTCCTGGGTGTTTTCTTCCTTGTTGGCTAGTATGAGATCCGGTTGGAGGTCTATAACGCGTTCGAGATTCACCTTCTTCGTACCTCCCACGCGAGTTTTATTACGAAACCAGCTTTCAGGATGTACGCAGAATTTGGTGATTCCCACCACTTCATTTTCCAAACCCAGGTCATAAAGCAATTCGGTTTGAGAGGGTACCAAACTGACGATACGTCTTGGAGGCGACTCCATCACTATGGTTCGTCCAAGCTGGTCAGTGATCGTGGTCATGGCTTCTTGGTCGCTTCGATGAAACGGGTCAATAAGTTTGACGACATAGGCGAATTGCCATCCAGTCGTTCGGGGTGCCACTGAACGCCCCACAGAAAAGGAAAGCGGACCGTGTCTGAATGGCGCAGGGCCTCGATAATGGTATCACTTGACCAGGCAACGGCCTCTAATCCTTCTCCCAAATGTGCGACGGCCTGGTGATGGTTGCAATTGACCGTAGCTGTATCCGCTTCTAATAGCCTAGCGAGAGCCGGAGCCGGGTACACCAAGTGCATGGCGTCTGAACCTTCGGTCTGATGTTGCTTGCTGCCGTTGAAGGTTGGAATATCAAGGATCAAGTCCCCACCGAAGGCTACGTTCATCACCTGCATTCCTCGACATACACCTAGGGTTGGAAGACCCGTGCGTCGTACGTAGGCAACAGCGGTAAGTTCTACGCTATCGCGACGTGGATCAATGCGACCACACAAGGCGAGCGTGTCTGACCCGCCATAACGCTCAGGTGCAATGTCAGACCCTCCGGATAGGATGAGTCCGGCACATGTGCCTAGGATCGAATCGATCTTATCTATGTCTTGTCTGTACAGCTCAATGAAGCGGGCAGAACTGTCTTGGCTGCGAACCCAATGCTGATAGTCATCGTTGGGGTAGTACCATGAAATGGCGTAGAGCGGAGCGTCGGGCGGGGTAGAGGTTGCGGTGCAGCCAGCTACGATTGAGGCACAAACTACCAACCCATATGCCCACAAGGTTCGCATTAGCTCATCGAAGCTACAAGGTCGTGTCGCGTGATGATCTGATACCTTCCTTGTCCTTGGTCAACCAGCACGGCGCCATTCTCTTCATTGAAATATTTGGCTACCGCAGTCAATGGGTCGCTCAGCTGAACTACCGGGAAAGGTGCCCGCATGTAGTTGCGGACCTCCTTGTCTCTTGCCGATGGATCAGCTGCTAACGCCGGAATCAGGTGACTATCGTCGATACTTCCGACGAACTTTCCTTCCTCCATGACCGGAAGCTGAGAAACACCGAATTTGCGCATGATGGCGACGGCATTATGTACGGGTTCGCCTGAGTTCACAAGCAGTAGAGGTAGATCCTTGTGATCGGCGAAGAGGTCTTGGGCCGTCTTTTTCTCCTCGTTGAGGAAGCCACGTTCGCGCATCCAGTCGTCGTTGAATACTTTGCCGACATAGCGTGAACCGTGATCGTGGAATAGGATGACCACCACATCATCCTTGGTCAGCTTGTCTTTAAGTTGACGCACGGCTTGAAAGGCAGATCCACCTGAATAACCGAGGAACAATCCTTCCTTCTTGGCCAATTCCCGAGTCACAACGGCTCCGTCGCGGTCGGTCACTTTCTCGAAGTGGTCGATCAAGCTGAAGTCGACATTCTTTGGAAGGATGTCTTCACCGATACCCTCGGTGATGTAGCTATAGATCTCTTTCTCGTCGAACTCGCCGGTTTCGTGGTATTTCTTGAAAACAGAACCGTAGGAGTCGACGCCCCAGATCTGCACGTCCGGATTCTTTTCCTTCAAGTACTTAGCAACTCCGGAAATCGTTCCACCGGTACCAACACCCACTACGAAATGCGTCACCTTACCGTCGGTCTGTTCCCAGATCTCGGGTCCCGTTGATTCGTAGTGCGCAAGTCTATTGGATAGGTTGTCGTATTGATTCACCCAAAATGAATTCGCGATCTCCTTGCTCTTTCGTTCTGCAACGGAATAATAAGATTCAGGATGGTCGGGTGGTACGTTGGTAGGACACACGTACACCTCGGCGCCCACGGCGCGAAGGATGTCGATCTTCTCCTTACTCTGCTTATCGCTCATGGTGCAGATGAGGCTGTATCCTTTCACAATGCACGCCAGTGCCAAACCCATTCCCGTGTTTCCACTTGTACATTCGATGACCGTCCCTCCGGGCTTTAGATCGCCACGAGCTTCTGCGTCTTCGATCATCTTAAGGGCCATGCGATCTTTTACGCTGTGTCCTGGATTGAAGTACTCCACCTTAGCGAGGATGGTACCAGGGATGTCTTCAGCGATCTTGTTGAGCTTCACCATCGGGGTATTTCCAATGGTCTCGAGGATGTTGTTCTTAATATCCAATTCTTCTAATACTTTGAGGATTGCAAAGGTAGCAAGGGTTTTTGGCAGGGGAGTTGTATCCTTTGTGCAAATTCAAAACCGAGAAAATGAAGTTCAATGTCTATCCTTGTGCAAATCCGAATGCTATGAAACGTTTTTTAGCCTTGACCCTGTTTACCCTCTCTTTGTTCACCCTGCAAGCGCAAAGTAGTGTAGAAGTGTTGGCTTGGGTCACTTGGAGTGATGGTACCACTACCGATGAAGATATCTACGTGGAATTGGATCCTCCGGGGAGTACCACGATCTCGTTCGGTACGATGCAACAAAAGTTAGCCTACATCAAGGAGGATATGAGGAAGTATATCACACCACGTGAGGTTCAACGAATCGAGTTTGAGTTCGACGACCGCGACTTTGTATTGATCAGTACGTATGCTGCCGGGTCGACCCATCTAATGAATTGTGTGATCAACAATAAACTGCGGGTCTTGCATTATTATCCATCGCTTTCCAATGGCGAAGACATCTTCTTTGAGACCAACGACATGACTTGGAACGTACTGAGTATAGAGGGTGAGAATCAGGGAAACAATGCGAGGGTGGTCCGACTCGGGTTTCGTAAGAACATGATGGAGCTTTTCAAATCCTATCCCGAGATGCATGAGAAGGTGAAGAAGCGCGAATACACCTATGACAATTGGGAGCAGATGGTGGATTACTTCAATGCCACCTATGGAGCAACGGATCTTTGATCTCGACCTTCAAGTATCAATTGAATTTTATCGTCCGAACGGGATCGATCCTGCTCACGATCATCGAAGGGAGGATCAGCATGACGAGGCATGCGATCATGCTTCCGGCATTGATCAATAAGATGGTGCCGGTCTCGAACATCACGGGCACGTGATCCACGTAATAGCTTTCTTGGTCGAGCTTCACGAACTCTGCAGTGTGTTGGAGCCATCCCAGACCTAGACCGAACAGGTTACCTAAGATCAATCCAATAAGGATGAGGTAAGCGGCATTGAGTAAGAATATGCGTCCGATGCTTTGATTCTGGGCACCCATGGCCTTGAGTAGACCGATCATGTTGGTTCGTTCCAGAATGATCACTAGTAGCGCCGAGATCATGTTGATGCCAGAGACAAGTACCATCAGGGCTAGGATGATGATGACGTTGATGTCTTGTAGCTCAAGCCATCCGAAGATCTCCATGAACTGGTCGGTGATCTTGATGGAGTTGAATTCGTATCCTACATGCTGATTAATGAGGTAGTTCAACTGGTCAAGGTCTTCGAATGAGTTCAAGACCACTTCAAATCCGGCTACCTGGTTTTCTTCCCAACCGTTGAGTCGCTGGATGTGTCGAATGTCGCACAGTAGAATACTTCCGTCGAATTGCTCCATCCCTGTCTCATAGATGCCGCCGATCGTGAACCTGCGTTTTCGTTCGTTCTCGTCTTGGAAGTAGGAGATGGTCACGCGGTCGCCGAGGTGCAACTTGAGCTTGTCGACGATCGACTTTGACATGACGATGCTGTCGGTCTTCTTGGAAGCGTTGAGTTGGAAAGCCTCTCCTTCGACCATGTTCTGGTTGAAGAACTCCCAGTCGAAGTCGGGTCCGATGCCCTTAGACATCACGCCTTGGATCTCTCCATTGGCCGTGATGATGCCACTCTTGTAGGCGTAGGACTGTACATTCTTGACCGCGGGGTCGGCTTTGATCGGCGCCACGAAGGGTTGATCAGCCTGCATGGGCCGCATTCCCATCGTATTCTGCGGGTGGAAGTAGGTGATCTGAAGGTGGGCGCCAAAACCGATGACCTTTTGACGTACCTCATCTTGAAATCCACGTACGATTGCCACGGAGAGGAGCATGACGGTCATACCAATAGCGATACCGGCCACGGCGATCTTTACGATCGCGGACGAACCCTTGCTGATCCCGGAGCGACCTCCGCTGATCATTTTTCTCGCTATGAACCATTCAAATTGCACGTACTCCGTGTTTAAAACTTGAGATTGGCACGGTCAATGCCGCTGTGAAGATGTGCAAATTTGACCATAGAAGCTTAACCATGCGACATTCATTGCTACTCTTTCTCTTCGCGGCTTTCTGTAGCCCGTTGTTTTCTCAACCGCTGTTCAAGACGGATGCGGATATTACTATGGGTGCGGCCCGAACGGATCTCTATCTCGAAGCCCTGAAATCGGCCGATCAGGTCGGCGTCGTAGCTAATCATACTTCCATGGTCGGAGAGCAGCACTTGGTGGATCAGCTCTTGGATATGGGGGTCAAGGTGACCAAGGTATTTGCGCCAGAACACGGCTTTCGTGGAAAGGCCGATGCAGGAGAAAAGGTCGACAGCGGAAAGGACGCCAAGACCGGCCTACCGATCATCAGTTTGTATGGCTCACACAAAAAACCGGCTGCCGATGACCTGGCGGGATTGGATGTGGTGATCTTTGATATTCAAGATGTCGGAGCTCGCTTCTACACGTACATCTCCACGATGACCTATGTGATGGAAGCTTGTGCTGAGCATGGAGTTTCTGTCATCGTCTTCGATCGTCCCAATCCCAATGGATTCTATGTCGACGGTCCGGTTCTTCAAGAAGGCTTTGAGTCCTTCGTTGGTATGCTTCCTATTCCCGTTGTGCATGGTATGACGATCGGTGAACTGGCGAACATGATCAATGGCGAGGGTTGGCTAGAAGGAGATGTGCAATGCGATCTCACCGTGATCCCGTGTGAGGGATATACCCACAACGACATTTACACCCTACCGATCAAGCCTTCTCCGAATCTCCCTACGATGAATGGCATCTTGCTCTATCCTTCGCTTTGCTTCTTTGAAGGGACGGACTTTTCTGTGGGAAGAGGAACAGACACTCCATTTGAAGTATTTGGTCATCCAAACTTGAGTGTGGGTTCGTTTATGTTCGTTCCAAAGCCCAACGAAGGAGCCAAGCATCCCAAGCACGAAGGAGTGCCTTGTTTAGGATGGGATCTCAGCGAAATAGGTGGAAAGCGGATACAGCAAAAGCAATCGCTGATCTTGGATTGGGTGATGGATGCTTACGAAAACTTCCCACAGAAGGACAAGTTCTTCCTCGAGAATGGCTTCTTTGACAAGCTTGCGGGAACAGACCAATTGCGCAAGCAGATCCTATCCGGTATGACCGAAGAGCAGATCCGTGCGAGCTGGGAGCCTGAGTTGTCTGATTTCAAAAAGAAGCGCGAGGCCTACCTACTTTATCCGGCGAAATGAGTCGCGTGAGATCGGATTTCCCTGTAGGTCGAAGTACTGTTTGCGCTCGATCGGCTTACTGAGGTCCTCCATCCATTGCTTCATACTCGTTCCTTCCTGTACGTTAACGTCAGTGGGCAAATCAAAGATGCCTTCGGGCAGAGGAGAGACTGTATCGATCTCGATGGCTTCCACCTTGACCATGTTGCGGGGAAGGTCCACGATCGTCTTCATCAAGATACCTTTCCAACGCCATTCTTGTGAATTAGCCTCCTTGATCACCCACTTTTCAGCCGGAACACCCGCGATGGTTTGCGTATCAACGATGGAGCCACCTCTTGCTCTGAACATGTCTTCGGCCACTTCATTCAAGTCAAGCGAAGGACTCTGTAATGCGGTTTCATAAAGCAAGGCATTGTCTAATCGACGAGCGTTCTTGGTAAGATTATCTACGACGTAGATGGCGCTGTCGTGCATGAGGGTAGTCAGGTCGATGAGTTCATCGGCCTTCTTGAATGGGTTAGGTCGTTTGGTCTTGGTGAATTTGATCTCGACCATGCCATACTGGGTGAAGTAGACATCTTCAAAGCCTTCCTGGAGTCCTGAATACCGATATCGGATATGTCCGTCCTTGACCTCATAGCGCACCGGATAGTCTCGGTTCACCACCACCTGAGGCTCGGAAGTCAGCGCTGGGCTGGTGTTTTCTGCGAGCGTTGGACTTTCTTGTGCTGTAGAAGAATCCGAGTACGACGACTCACAAGCCACCAAGAAAAAAGGAGCCAAGATGAGCCACCAGCCGTTACGAGCCATGGACCGCACTATTGGCTGCTTTCGTGATCTTGTGTGGATATGCTTCAAGGGCTTTTTCAAGTACTTCAACGGCGAGTTTCAGTTTTGGGATCTCCAATACATAAGCTAGACGCACTTCTCGCTGACCGAGGCCTGGAGAAGCGTAAAATCCTGCCGCAGGAGCCATCATGACGGTGGCACCCTTGTATTCAAAGTGTTCTAATATCCACATGCAGAAGTCCTCTGCGCTCTCCACTGGCAGCTCAGCCATCGCGTAGAAGGCGCCTCCGGGCATTGGACAAGTCACCCCTTCGATGGAGTTGAGTCCGTTGACGAGGATATTCCTTCGTTCCACGTATTCATGGATCACATCGTCAAAGTAGGATTGTGGTGTCTGCAATGCAGCTTCTGCGGCGATCTGTCCCAAGGTCGGAGGACTCAATCGAGCCTGAGCAAATTTGAGGGCCGTACTGATGACGTTCTTGTTTCGTGTTACCAAAGTTCCCACGCGCGATCCGCACATGCTGTACCGCTTGGAAACAGAGTCGACCACAATGGCGTTTTGTTCAAGTCCTTCCATAGAAAGAACAGAGTAATGATCACGTCCGTCGTAGCAGAACTCACGGTACACTTCATCAGCCAAGAGGAAAAGGTCGTGTTCGAGAACGATCTCTCGAAGGGTTTCTAATTCTTCTTTCGTGTACAGATATCCTGTCGGGTTTCCGGGGTTGCAGATGATGATTCCGCGGGTTCGCGGAGTGATCAATTCACGGAACTTCTCGACTGGCGGAAGCTTGTAAGACTCGGACAGGTGGGTCGTGATCGGACGAAGCACTACCTGAGCTTGCAGGGCGAAACTGTTGTAATTGGCATAGAATGGCTCTGGAACGATCACCTCATCTTCCGGGTTGAAGCAGGTCATCATGGCAAACACGATGGCTTCGGAACCCCCATTGGTCACAAGCAGATCTTGAAACGTCAGGTCGATGCCGTGTTTGTTGTAGTACTCTGCCAGTCCACGGCGGTAGCTTTCATAGCCTGCTGAATGGCTGTATTCGATGACCTTGCGGTCGATGTTCTTTACCGCATTGAGTGCGACTTCAGGGGTCTCAATATCGGGTTGACCGATGTTAAGGTGAATGACTTCTCTTCCTGCGACGATGGCTTTTTCGGCATAAGGAACGAGCTTCCGGATCGGAGACTCTGGCATCGCATATCCTTTCTTTGAGATGAATGGCATGACTGTATGGTTTGTAGCCTAGGCTAATGAGGGCGCCAAAGATAGCCATTGCGGATATGGTATGGAACGAAAAAGCCCCGAGCATCCTTCCGGATGTCGGGGCCTTTTAATTCTATTGAAAGCTTGCGCTTAGTTTGCGCTGGGAGCCATCGTTGGTTCCTTCACAGGCATCGCAGATTCGTCAGCCTTTGGAGCGGCTTCGATCTTACCCTTGATGCGAAGAACTTCAGTAGCCAATACTGGCTGGCCTTCTGCATCAGTTTCTCCTGTTGGATACTTGATGGTAACGCTCTTGTTGATTGGACCAAGGCGCTTGCTGTCATACTTTACCTTGATCTTGTCTGTCTTTCCTGGCTCGATTGGGTAACGTGGCCATTCTGGAACAGTACATCCACAAGATCCTTTAGCGTTCTGAATGATCAGGGCTTCGCTTCCTGTGTTGGTGAACATGAACTCATAAGTAGCATCGCCGTGCTGCTTCAAAGTTCCAAAATCGTGTGTCGTCTTCTCAAAGTCCATTTCTGGTTGAGCCTGCACAGTGAGTGCAAGAACGAAGACAGCGGTCAGTGCAAGTAAAATCTTCTTCATCAGTATTAGTGTTTTTTCGATGGGACAAATTTACGGGCAGTTGCCACGGAGGTCAACCCTTTAACACGCCGTTAAGATTTTGGGGAGGAGGGAGTAGTTGAATAGTTGAATGGTTTGATAGTGAACGGTGATCAGTGGGAGTGAAGAGAGAACGGTGAACAGTGAACGGTGGGATTGAAGAGTGAACGGTGAACGGTGATCAGTGGGAGTAAAGAGTGAACGGTGACTCATCATATTATTTATTGTCTGATTCTCTCATTCTCTCATTATCTAATTGCCTCATTCTCTAATTAGCCTCTTACCTTTGCCGCTTCCAAAAACGCGAGCAGGATCATGAGCGAACTTTCGAGTAAGTACAACCCACATGAGGTAGAAGGGAAGTGGTACCAACACTGGATGGACAACGGTTATTTCGGTTCAAAGCCGGATCCGGATAAGGAGCCGTTAACCATTGTGATTCCTCCACCGAACGTGACCGGGGTGTTGCACATGGGACACATGCTCAATAACACCATTCAGGATATCCTTATTCGTAAGGCCCGCTTGGAGGGCAAGAATGCTTGTTGGGTTCCCGGAATGGACCATGCCTCGATCGCTACGGAGGCAAAGGTGGTGAAGCGCTTGCGCGAAAAGGGGATCAAGAAGTCGGACCTCTCTCGTGATGAGTTCTTAGCTCACGCCTGGGATTGGAAAGAAGAGTACGGAGGTGTCATCCTCGAGCAGTTGAAGAAGCTCGGTGCCAGTTGCGACTGGGATCGTACGCGCTTCACGATGGATGAGAAATACTACGAAAGTGTACTCGACACCTTCATTCATCTCTACGAAAAAGGACTCATCTATCGCGGTTACCGCATGGTCAACTGGGATCCTGAGGCGTTGACCGCTGTTTCAGATGAAGAGGTGATCTACACGGAGGAGAGGTCGAAACTGTATCACGTCCGTTACCAAGTGGAGGGTACAGACGAGTACGTAACCATTGCCACCACCCGACCTGAGACGATCTTGGGCGATACTGCCATTTGCATCCATCCGGAAGACGAGCGTTACACGCATCTCCATGGGAAGCGCGCGATCGTGCCGTTGGTGAATCGCTCTATTCCTATCATCCAGGATGAATACGTAGATCGCGAATTCGGAACGGGATGTCTGAAAGTGACTCCGGCCCATGACGTGAATGACTACGACCTTGGTCAGAAGCACAACCTTGAAACGATCGATATTCTCAATGCGAATGGCACGTTGAGCGAGGCCGCTCAGATCTTGGTGGGTGAAGACCGCTTTACAGCGAGAAAGAAGATCGCTCCAATGTTGGAGGAGGCCGGATCATTGATCAAGACCGAGGAGTATGATAATAAAGTAGGCCGCAGCGAGCGCACCAATTCGATCATCGAACCGAGGTTGTCGTTGCAGTGGTTCGTAAAAATGCAGCCGCTGGCAGAACCTGCTTTGAAAGCGGTGGAAGAAGGCGAGGTGAAGTTTCACCCAGCCAAGTTCAACAACACCTACCGTCACTGGATGACCAACATCAAGGATTGGTGCATCAGCCGCCAGTTGTGGTGGGGACATCGCATTCCGGCTTGGTACTATGGAGAGGGTGAAGAGGAGTTTGTGGTGGCCAAGACGGCGGACGAAGCCTTGGAAAAGGCACGTGCCATCAAGGCCGACATTCAGCCAGCTGATCTGAAGCAAGACGAGGACGTCATGGATACCTGGTTCAGCTCATGGCTTTGGCCGATCAGTGTCTTTGATGGATTCTATGACCGAGAAGAACTCGATTACTACTATCCAACCAATGATCTCGTTACGGGACCGGATATCATCTTCTTTTGGGTGGCACGCATGATCATGGCGGGATATGAGTTTGAGAATAAGCGACCCTTTGAGAATGTCTATTTCACGGGTATCATCCGTGATAAGCTAGGTAGGAAGATGTCGAAGTCATTGGGTAACTCACCCGACCCGATCGACCTGATCAATAAGTACAGCGCGGATGGTGTTCGCTTGGGATTGTTGATGACGGCGCCAGCAGGAAACGACATTCCATTTGACGACGCGATCTGTGAGCAGGGACGAAATTTTGCCAATAAGATCTGGAACGCCCTTCGTTTGATCAAGGGATGGAAGGTCGAGGACAAAGCTCAGAGCGAGGATAACGCCAAGGCAGTGCAGTGGATGCGCCAGCGCCTTGCTTCCGAATTGACCTCGATCAATGAAAACTTTTCCAAGTATCGTCTGAACGATGCAGCGATGAGCATTTACAAGCTCGTTTGGGATGAATTCTGCTCATGGTATCTCGAGGCAATCAAACCTGCCTACGGCGAGGGTATCGATGCTGAAACGTATGAATCGACGTTGGATCTCTTCGCGGACCTGATGGCGATCTTGCATCCGATCATGCCGTTCATTACCGAAGAGGTGTGGCAGAGCTTGCGAGATCGAAATGAAGGCGAATGTCTGATCGTGGGTGCATGGCCGAAGGCTGAAGCATTTGATGCAGATCAGCTCCAAGCATTCGAAACGACCAAGCAGATCATTTCTGAGATACGTGCCGTCCGAGCTCAAAAGAATCTTTCGCCTAAGGATAGTTTGAAGCTTCACCAGAAAGGGGAGGCCGGTGGCTACACTCAATTCGCAGGAATCCTCTCGAAATTGGCCAACGTTGAAGTAGCGATCAATGAGACTGCATCCGGTCCAGGAGCCTCCTTCATCGTGGGTACGCTTGAGTTTGCGATCCCGCTGGAAGGATTGATCGATGCGTCCGAAGAGATCGAGAAGTTGGAAGAGGAATTGAAGTACCAAGAAGGCTTTTTGAATGCGGTGATGAAGAAGCTCTCCAACGAGAGGTTCGTCAACAACGCCCCTGAACAGGTCGTGGCGGCTGAGCAAAAGAAGAGGGCCGACGCTGAATCGCGAATTGCCAGTATCAAGCAGCAATTGGCTACGCTGAATGGTTAGAAAAGGGCTCTTATTCCTTTTTCTCGGGTTGTTCTCCCTTACTTCCATGGCGCAGATCGTCAATGTCGAGAAGAAGCGCAGCAACAGCACCCAAGAGGGATGGCATGGTTCGGTCGACTTCAATTTTGACGTTACCCAGAATACTCGGACCATTCTAAGCCTAGGGAATAGGACCAATGTCCAGTACCTGAAGGATCATCACCGGTTGCTGTTTTTGGCCGACCTCGATCGCATTCTAGCTGACCGTGATGAACTCGTGAATAAGGGCTACACGCACATCCGCTACAACTATGAGTTCGGAAAGAAGCGTCGCTTGGCGATGGAGGCGTTTACGCAGGTTCAGTACAACTCGGTTCAATTGATCCAATACCGTCATCTCGCCGGAGCCGGACTTCGGTTCAGCGTTTATCAGAGCGATTCCCTCAAGTTCTGGATGGGAACCCTGCCGATGTACGAATACGAGGAACTGACCAGCGATATCATCGAGCGAAACTTCCGACAGAGCACGTATCTGTTCTTCTTCTACGGACAGGAGCGTTTCGAATTCCAGACCATCAATTACTACCAGCCGAACTTAGCCGACTTCAGTGATTTCCGCCTCACCACCGGTACCACCCTTGAGTTTGGCGTCTTGACCTGGCTGCGCTTTGCCACTACGCTCGATCTGACCTATGATTCGCGTCCTCCGGATGGCGTTCCGAATGTGGTCTACACCCTCAAGAATGGTGTGAAACTGGAGTTTTAATAATGAAAGTGCGCTTATTCTAATGACGCTTCATACACGGGAGTGTGATGATCCAAGGCCTCCAAATAGGCCGTGTAACGTCGGAGGTCCTCAGCTCTTTCATCTTCAGATTTACGTGCAGGTCCAAAGGCGATGAATGGTGGGAGTACGGTCATTCCGGTGAAGTAGAACATGCCATGCTGGATGGGAAAAAGTATCTCGTCGAGCTCGCCATTCTTCCCTTCCTCGCCATAGGCCGGCTGTGGTCCCCCTGTTGTGATAGTTACGAAAGCTTTCTTGTCCTTATAATGTCCGTTGTCGTATACTCCTTTGCCTGCTCCGTACACAAAACCCATCGCAAAAACTCGGTCTACCCAACCTTTGAGAATGGCCGGGAGACCAAACCACCAGATTGGAAAGTTGAAGATGACTACATCGGCTTTATCCAATTTGTCCATTTCGGTTTGGATCTCCGTTGAATAGGCTCCCTCCTGAAAAGCATGGACTTGTTCTGCTTGATACTTAAAGTAGTCCGGATCTTTTTCTGATTGGAAATCATGTCGCCCTCCTACGGGATTGAAGCCCATGGCATAGAGGTCTGAAACCATTACACTGTCGCCCTTTGCTTCAAAGTATGCCCTCGCATGCTTCATCAAAGCGCTGTTGAACGACATGGGCTCGGGATGAGCGTGAACAATGAGTACTTGCATTGAGTGAATGTACAGAATAGAAGGTGAGAAGCAAAGAGTTCTAAGCGTAGCCCAGAACTTTGTAACTGATGAATCCAACCCACTCATGGATAAGAACGTTCCAGCCGGCGAGGGCTTCGGCAGAGGGGAGGAGGAGGTGGTCGAGGTAGAACATGCGTTCACCCGTCCAAGGTTCGGCGGGATACGGGATGACCGATATGCCTTGCTTTTCAAAACAGGCTTTGGCGCGGCGCATGTGATAGGCCGAGGTGATCAGTACGATGGTTTGTTTGTCCCAACCTCGTTGCTGTAGGATGGCTGCTGTCTGCACCGCGTTTTCGTAGGTATTGCGAGAAGAATCCTCGATGATCAGGTTCAACTTCGGAAAGGAAATGTCATCCATGTAATGACCCACATAACGACTCTCCTTGAGGTCCGGCTGCATCACGTACCCCGATCCTCCGGAAAGGATGAGGTTATTGATCATCCCTGTTTGGTACAAACGATATCCCTGCATCAGTCGATCGGCGCTGCTGCGGAAGGTGATGCGATCATTTTCGGGAGAGTAATAGGCATAGCCGCCCAGGACCACACCCACCTGATGCGGTTCAAGTTCATCGTCTTGCAAGATTGGCACTTCCCACAGGAGGTTCACTTCATGCAGGATGAAGGAGTTTCCAAAAAAGAGAAGAATGGCCAAGGCGCCGATGCGAAGTAGTTTAGCTTTCCTTTTCCAGAAGAAACTCAATGCCAGCGCTATCAATACCCAGGACAAGGGCATGAACAGAAAGTTGATCAGTTTCGACAGGATGAAAAACATGCCTACGAAAGTAGGGGATTGCCCCTACCTTTGCGCCGCAACTATGATCCTTCCAAACACCATCATCGCAGGTGCCCCAAAGAGTGGGTCTTCATCCCTCTACTGGTGGCTTTCTTCTCATCCGGATGTCTGCGCGTCCAAGACCAAGGAGACGCACTATTTCGACGATAAGATCTATCCGAATTTCAATGCTTCGGCCAATGTCATCGATCACGGTCTCGACCGCTACGGGCGCTACTTTGATCATTGCTCGGTCGATGCGAAGGTGATCATGGAAGCCACGCCGATCTATTTGTACCAAGACAACGCGAGGAAGCACCTTTCCCAGTTCGATCCCAAGCCGAAAGTGGTGCTGATTCTTCGCGAACCATCGCAGCGCGCACACTCGCAGTTTCGATTCAATAAGTATCGTCTCGGAAACATTGAATTGAAGAAGTCATACCCCGACTACCTCAAGGAGACCGAAGGCACCGACGCAGATCCGTTGATGCGGGGCGAGTATATCCGATTCATTCGCCAGTGGATCGATGCTTTTGGCAAGGATCACATCTATGTGATGCAGCTCGAGCAGCTCTTTCAGGATCGAGTGGGTGAGATGAAGAAGTTGGCGGACTTCCTGGGGTTGGATGGAAGCTTTTACGACGGCTTTGACTTCATGAAGCGCAACGAGACCCGTAAGATGCGCAGCACCAAGTTGCATCGCCTTGGACTCAAAGTACAGCCCTTGGTTCCGCAATGGCTGCAAGAGCAAGTGATCATTCCTCTGTATCTGAAGTTCAATTCTACCGCCATGCCGAAGGTGACGGCAGCAGATAAGGAGATGATCGAAGAACTAAAATCACGGTTTACCTCGTTTAACGAGGAATTGGCCCGTGAATTCCCGAATATTGACCTCTCACTCTGGAAGTAAACTGCCCGTGTCGAAACAAAAGATCGTCATCCTAGGCCCAGCGTATCCCTTTCGAGGAGGGATCGCCGATACCAACGAGGCGATGGCGCGTGCCTTCCAACGCAAAGGCGATGAGGTAACGCTGGTGACGTTCACCGTGCAGTATCCTGACCTTCTCTTTCCGGGCAAGACACAATTCAGCACCGATCCCGCTCCGCACGGACTCAAGATCGAACGCTGGATCCATAGTTTCAATCCACTCAACTGGATATCAGCGGCACGCAAGATCAATCGACTCGAGCCTGATGTGGTCATCATCCGCTATTGGCTTCCGTTTCTGGGACCGTGCTTTGGTTCGATCGCTCGGCTCTTGGACAAGAAGATCCGGATCATAGGCCTGACCGACAATGTGATACCCCACGAGAGTCGCTTCATGGACAAGGGTTTTACGAAGTATTTCATGTCGCCCTGCGAAGGCTTTATGGCCTTGTCAAGATCCGTCTTGCAAGACCTGGAAAGCCTCTCGAAGAAGCCCGCGACTTACTTTCCGCATCCCATTAACGATCAGTTGCCCGCGCCGATGGATAAGCTAGAAGCTAGGAAGCTCCTCGGTTTGGATCCACGGGCTACTTATCTGCTCTTTTTCGGCTTCATTCGCAAGTACAAGGGCCTCGATCTGTTACTCGAAGCCATGGGCGATGAACGCTTGGCCAAGAACGATGTGCGCTTGGTCGTAGCCGGAGAAAGCTATGACGAAATGGACGAGTACCACGCCATCATCGAGAAGCATAACATGGCAGATCGCATTGTCTTGAAGACCGAGTTCATTCCCGGTGAGGAAGTCGGACTCTATTTTTCCGCCGCTGACCTCGTGACGCAGACCTATCGTTCGGCCACGCAGAGTGGTATCACTCAGATGGCGCTGCACTTCGATCGTCCGGCCCTGATCACCCGGGTAGGTGGATTGGATGAATTCATTGTGGAAGGTCGTACGGGGTTGTTCTCTACCGTAGAACCGGAGGACATCGCCCGACAGATCGATCATTTCTTGGCGCAGGATGCCCAGCAATATATCGATGCCATTCGGGTGGAGAAGGAACGCTTCTCTTGGGATGCCTTCGTCGATCATTTCAAAAAGTATTACCAACAATCATTTTCCCATGGATAGGATCAAGCAAGCTTTACAGGAGTCGATCCGGCTTCGCGAGATGATGCTCAACGACGCGTCGTTTGCCGTCAACTTTTCTCGAGCCAGTGGGCTCTTGATCGAGGCATTTCGAAGCGATAAGAAGGTTCTGTTCTGCGGAAATGGAGGGAGCGCAGCGGACGCTCAGCATATCTCAGCCGAGTTAAGCGGACGCTTCAAGCAAGATCGCAAGCCGTTGTTTGCCGAAGCTTTACACGTGAATTCAAGCTATATGACCGCGGTGGCCAACGATTATGGTTACGATGAGGTCTATGCGCGCATGACCGAGGCCATGGGTCGTTCGGGTGATGTGCTGGTCGGACTTTCCACGAGTGGGAATTCAAAGAACGTGGTCAAGGCCATGGAGAAGGCGCGTTCGATTGGAATGTCAACCATCGCGTTGTTAGGTGAAAAGGAAGGAGCCATGGCAGGTCTGGCCGATGTGGCCATCCATGTACCCTCGACTGACACCGCTCGCATTCAGGAATTGCACATCACGCTGGGACACGTGCTTTGCGAGGAGATCGAATCAGAACTCTTTGGAGGATGAGCAACGACTGGTTTGACGAAATAGACGATAGTTGGAGCCTCTTTTTGGACCGCGATGGTGTGATCAACAAGCGGTTGATGGGCGACTATGTGAAGCACATCAACGAGTTTGAATTCCTTCCCGGGGTCTTAGACTCTTTGGTCAAGGCGGATCAGATATTCGGTCCGATCGTAGTGGTGACGAACCAGCAGGGTGTGGGTAAAGGATTGATGCCCGAGCATGAGTTGCTTTTGATCCACCAGCACATGGTCGCTGAGGTATTCACGCACGGCGGACGGATCGACAAGGTCTATTTCTGTACCGGTCTAGCGGAAGATGATCCACCATGCAGAAAGCCCAACACGGAGATGGCCTTTGAGGCACGCGAGGATTATCCGGAGATCGACTTCAAGAAGTGCGTGATGGTAGGCGACTCACCCAGCGATATGGAGTTTGGACACCGACTTGGCATGCGATGTGTGCGTATCGGGGAAAGCGACCCTCAACACGTGAGCTTTCCGAGTTTATTCCACTTCATGGAGCGGATTAAGTTCCCAATAAAGGCTGAAGGACGTACGTTCTTGACCCTACATTTGTCTACAATGAAGCAACTATTGTTTACGCTCAGCATGGTCATCCTTTTCATGGGATCCCTGTTGGCACAAGGCGAGAAGGCTCCCAATGCGGTGGATGCCGACGGAAAGAAGCACGGAAAATGGGAGGTAGAATTCCCAAAGTCAGGCGTGGTTCGTTACCGAGGCGAGTTTGACCACGGTCAGCCGGTGGGCACGTTCTTTTACTATTACGAATCCGGAGAGAGGAGTTCGCAGGTCGACTACCAGGAGAGTGGAGAGGCCATGGCGAGGTTCTTCCATCAGAACGGCACCGTGATGGGCGAGGGGAAGTACATCGACCAGCAGAAGCACGGTGAATGGAAGTTTTACGACAGTCAGACCATCTTGAGTTCGGTAGAGAACTTCAGCCATGGTAAGCTGGAAGGGGTGACGAAGATCTACCACTTGAACGGCCAATTAGCTGCGGAGGTTCCTTACGTTGACGGACGGAAGAATGGACCGTTCAAAGAATACACCACGACGGGCAAGGTACTCCGTGAGGGAACGTATCAGGACAACACCTACGATGGTGAGTTCAAACAGTACTATGACAATGGGAATATTTACATCGAAGGCAAGTACAAGGCTGCGGTCAAAGATGGACTGTGGGTAGAGTACGATGACGATGGTAGGATCATGGTTCAGCGACTGTACGAAGAAGGAGATCTGGTCAAGGAGCGCATCGAAGAGGGGTATGAGAAAAAGAAGTTCGACGAACTAAAGGAAGAGGACATCATTCCTGAAGAGAAGGTTCAGCAGCAGCTGTATGAGCGTGGGGGAGGGCCGCCTCGCTAAAGGTGGAGCCTTAGGATAATTAGAACCTAGAATGAAACGGTTACTACTAGTGCATGTTTTAGTCCTCACGGCCGTCTGCTCAATTGGACAAACTGAAGCAAGTCAAGAAATTGAAAGGTCAAATTCTAAGAATGATCTTTATCCGGCAATCTATCAACTATTTCCTACTCAGAATGCCTGGACATTCCTAAAGTTGAATACTCGAAATAGCACTGTAAGACAAGTCCATTTTGATGTTGAAGGAGATAATCGGTATGAAACCTTTTTGAATCTCATTCCTCTTGTTGATGAAGAGAAGGAGATCAATAACAGGTTTACATTGTACCCAACTCAAAACTTATGGACATTCATTCTGTTCGACCAGATTGATGGGAAATCTTGGCAAGTTCAATGGAACCAGAAACCTGAAAATCGCGGAATTTGGCCCATTGAATAAACAAAACTAGAATGCATAACACTGGTCCTCTTTATATAGCGAGTGGAGGGTGGGTTTTTTAAGCTGTTGAACCAAACGAAGTTCCTCCTAATGGAAAATTAACCGTCTGTAAAGCAGCTATGATTTTTGCTGAGACTACCTCACTTGAACAGAACCAAGGACAACAAGTCCTTCAACTGCTATTGATCCGTTCCGCCAACTGCCAATCGACCAAAGGGAGATCTCGCCAACTGCCGACTGCTACTTCAAAACCTCCTCCAACGCCCTCCTCAGCCCCTCCGGATCGCCAGACCCGACCATAAAAGACTTCTGCTTCCCGTTCTTGCGAAAATAAACTCGGACGGCTTTGCTCTTTTGCACCGAGTAGTACCAACCCATAGGGGTGATGCGTATACCAATGCCATACATGAGCGGCACACTGACCGTTTCGGTGCTGATGAGTTCGTCCATCCGGTAGGTGATCCTGATGAGGCCTAGTCCAAAGATGATCTTCACTTTGTGCTTCTCCACCCGGGTGGTCATTTGGTAAAACTGACTGATAAGCACCAATAAAAAGAGCGTCATCACTAGCGCTTCGGTCTGTGAAGGTGCGCTGCCGAATTGTCCGATATGAGCTGCCCACAGCAAGACAATAGCCAACAGGAAGATGACGATCAGAAACCAGCCGGTTTGGGTCTGTTGGTAGTGCATTGGGTGAAGATAGGGAGCTTGGGGTAAGTCACAAGTCACAAGTCACAAGTCACAAGTCACAAGTTCCGAATACCGAACCGACCTCGCCGAAGCGAGGGAGCTCAACGACCGTAGGGAGTTAATACCGAATACCGAATACCGAATACCGAATTCCCGTTCCCTATTCCCAGTTCCCAGCTCCCCGCTCCCTGCTCCCCATTCCTCGCTCCCTGCTCCCCATTCCCAGTTCCCCGCTCCCTGCTCCCCAATTCCCCATATAAATTCCGAACTTTGCAGCCTCAACTTCGTTGAGAGGAGAAGAAAATGAGCAAGAAAGGAAGAATACTAGTGGCCATGAGCGGCGGCATCGATTCGTCGGTGGCTGCGCTGATGCTGCATGAAGAAGGGTATGAGGTCATTGGCGTGACCATGAAGACGTGGGACTATGCAACCTCAGGTGGTGAGCGAAAGACCACCGGCTGCTGTAGCCTCGACGATATCAACGACGCGCGTGCCTTGGCCGTGGAGCGTGGATTTCATCACATGATCCTCGATATTCGTGAGGAGTTTGGTGATCATATCATCGACAACTTCGTAGAAGAATACCTCGCAGGTCGTACGCCGAATCCGTGCATTCAGTGCAATACGCACATCAAGTGGGACGCCCTCCTCAAGCGCGCTGATCAGCTGGATTGTGAGTTCATCGCTACCGGGCATTATGCCAATCGCCGGGAGGAGAATGGTCGCTACGTGATCTCGAAAGGACTCGACCAAAACAAGGATCAGAGCTATGTGTTGTGGGGATTGTCTCGAGCGGCCTTGTCGCGCACGATCTTCCCACTGGGTAGCTTCACCAAGCCAGAGATCCGCCAGATGGCGTTTGACCATGGCTATGAGTCGCTCGCCAAGAAGAGCGAGAGCTATGAGATCTGCTTCGTGCCGGACAACGACTACCGTGGCTTCTTGAATCGCCGCGTGGATGGACTCGAAGATCGCCTCAAGGGTGGTCGCTTCGTGGGACCTGACGGCGAAGACCTCGGAGAGCATCGCGGTTATCCGTACTACACGATCGGACAACGCAAGGGACTCGGACAGGCCTTTGGTGAACCGATGTTTGTCACCAAGATCGATCCGGTCACCAATACGGTGCATTTGGGTCGTCAGGAGAACTTGCTCGGACACCACATGTTGGTCCGCAACCCGAACATCCAGAAGTACGAGCGCATTGAAGACGGTCTGGAAGCGGTGACCAAGATCCGCTACAAAGATCAAGGCGCCATGAGTAAGATCTACAACGAAGACGACGGTCGACTCCGCGTGGAGTTTGATCATTCGGTCAGCGCCATTGCACCCGGACAAAGCGCCGTGTTCTACGATGGTAATGACGTCATCGGTGGTGGATTCATAGCACGTGGTAGTGAGATTCCTCTGTCGTTCAGCCAAAAGATGATGGCCGGTGAGTAGCAGGTGGATATACCTGTCCATGTTGCTCCTTCTCGGAATGGTCGCCTCGTGCCGAAAGAATGACACCCCGAAGGTGGAGATGGGCTATGAGTATTACCCTCTTCAGATCGGTTCATAGCGCCTGTACGACGTCGACTCCATCGTCTACGACGACTTCACCAACAGCGTCGACACCTATCGTTTTCAATTGCGCGAGGTGTGCGTCGACACCTTTCACGACCTCGAAGGACGCATCGCGTATCGCTTTGAGCGCTCGATCCAGCGTTCGGATACGGGAGGCTTCGATTTTGACCTCTCGTTCTACGTGGTCACGGATGGGGTTCGCACTGAGCGGGTAGAGGACAACCTCCGCGAGGTGGTGCTGGTCTATCCTCCGATCCGAGAGCAAGACTGGGATGCCAATGCCTTCAACAGCCTACCGGAAGCCGAGCGAAGCTACGAACGAACGCATGCCACATACGAGATCAATGGTCGCTTGTTTGACAGTACCCTACACGTCATCGTGCAGAACGATACGGACAACTTCATCGTCAAGCGGTTCTCAGAAGAGCGCTACGCTAAGTACGAAGGCCTGATCGAACGACGCTACTACCACATCGAGACCCAGTTTGGCGTCGATTCAGGATTGTTGTGGATACAGCGGATCCGGTGAGTACGGACCTAAGATTGCCATATAGTTTTTTAGTGAACAGTGAACGGTGTTGGCTGCAACCTCAACTTCAACTTCAACCTCAACCTCAACCTCAACCTCAACCTCAACCAAGACGAATGATCTAATTATCTAATTAATTTGCACTAATCTTCATGCACTAAAAATGCCACCCAAACCCACTACCGTCCAAGACTACCTCCTTGAGGGTTGCGGCCGCTGCAAATACGGCGGAACGCCGGAATGCAAGGTGCATTCATGGCCAAACGAATTGGAAGCCATGCGTGCGTTGGTATTGGAATGTGGCCTGACGGAAGAAGTCAAATGGAGTCAGCCTTGCTATACGATACAGGGTAAGAACGTCCTGATCGTGTCAGCCTTCAAGCATTACGCTTCCCTTTCCTTTTTCAAGGGTAGTTTGCTTTCGGATGAAAAAAAGATCCTGGTTGCGCCCGGTGATCATTCGCATGCAGCACGTCAGTATCGTTGTACCGAGGTGGAACAGCTAGAACGTGATCGTGACGAATTGAAAGCCTTGATCTTTGAGGCCATCGAGTTAGAAAGAGCTGGCGCGAAGGTCGATTTTGGACAGGCCAGCAAGACGCCTGAGATGCCCGATGAGTTGATCGACCGAATGAAGACTGATGCAGCGTTCAAGGAGGCGTTCGAATCCTTGACTCCGGGGCGGCAGCGTGGTTACATTCTTCATTTCGCCCAAGCCAAACAGTCCGTTACTCGGCTGAACCGGATCGAGAAATGGGCGCCGGCCATCCTCATGGGGAAGGGTATGCAGGATCGCTGACAGACTTCTCTGATCACAACGCTTCCGAAAAGCCTTGGGAAGCTTTATTTTCACGGCCATGAAACGATTTCACTTACCCCTTATGCTGGCAGGTGCCATAGCCTTTGGTGCATGCAGCGAACAGTCCCAAGAAGCTAAAGACGATATGCCCGAGACAACCAATCCTTTGCTCGCTGAATGGACAGGACCTTACGGAGGAGTTCCTGCGTTTGATGAAATGAATGTCGCTGACGTTCAAAGTGCGATCGAGCAAGGAATGGAAATGCACCTCGCAGAGATCGACGCAATCGCTAACACCGAGGATGCTCCGACCTTCGAGAACACCATCGAAGAAATGGAGCGCGCCGGTGCGGCACTCGATCGCGCCTTTACCTACTACGGTATCTACAGCGCGAACATGTCGACCCCGGAATTTCGTGATGTGCAGTCTGAATTGGCTCCGAAGATATCCGAGTACTCCACAAAGATCACCCAGAACGAGAAGCTGTTTGCACGTATCAAAGCCGTGTACGAACAGTCACAACAGGAGCCGCTTGAGGCTGATCAACAAAGGGTGGTCAACTTGATCTACAAGCGATTCGAAATGAACGGTGCCGAGCTGAATGCCGAGAAGAAGGCACGCTATGCCGAGATCAGTAAGGAACTTTCTAGTCTGTACAACGACTTCTCGAACAATGTACTCCATGACGAAGAGGGGTATATCACCTATCTGACGGAAGACCAGCTTGGAGGCTTGTCGGAAGATTTCATCAAGTCTGCGGCTGAGATCGCTTCAGCCAATGGGAAGGAAGGTATGTATGCCATTACCAACACGCGATCTTCGATGGATCCATTCCTCACCTACTCAACCGAAAGAGAGTTGAGAAAGCAGGTGTGGACGAACTACTATTCAAGAGGAGATAACGGCGATGAATACGACAACAACGAGATCATTGCCAAGATCCTTCGACTTCGAAAGGAGAGAGTAGGGTTGATGGGATATGACAACTACGCCGAGTGGCGACTTCAGAATAGAATGGCCAAGAACCCTGAGAATGCTATGGGGCTGATGGAGGCCGTTTGGCCCGCCGCCATTGCTCGAGTGGCAGAAGAGGTGGCCGATATGCAAGCATTGGCGGATGAGGAAGGTGCCGACATCACGATCGAACCTTGGGATTATCGCTACTATGCAGAAAAGGTGCGCAAGGCCAAGTACGACTTGAATTCAGATGAGGTCAAGCAATACCTACAGCTCGATAAGTTGACCGAGGCGATGCATTATGTAGCGGGTGAATTGTTCGACTTCGAATTCACTCCGGTCGAGGAAGGCACGGTACCGGTTTTTCATCCTGATGTTAAGGTCTGGGAGGTCACCCACAAGAATACCGGCGAAAATGTGGGATTGTGGTACCTGGATCCATACGCTCGTCCGGGCAAGCGTTCCGGTGCCTGGGCAACCACCTATCGAAGTTATACCACCTTTGACGGTAAGAAGAATGTGTTGGCATCGAACAACTCCAACTTCATCGAACCTGCGCCAGGCGAGGCTTTATTGGTCTCTTGGGATGATGCAACTACCTTCTTCCATGAGTTCGGTCACGCCTTGCACTTCTTCGCTTCCAATGTGAAATATCCGACGCTCAACAGCGGTGTTCGCGATTATACTGAGTTTCAATCCCAACTGCTTGAACGATGGTTGGCTACCGATCGGGTGATTGAGAATTTCTTGGTTCATCAGGAGACGGGCGAGCCCATGCCTGCTGAGCTCGTGGCGAAGATCAAGAAGGCGGCAACGTTCAATCAAGGCTTTTCCACCACGGAGTATCTCGCTTCTGCGATCATGGATATGAAGCTCCACTTAGCAGATCCGGAGAGCATTGATATCGATGCGTTTGAGCGCAACACCTTGGAAGAGTTGAACATGCCGAGCGAGCTGCCGATGCGTCACCGCACGCCGCATTTCGGGCACGTATTTTCGGGTGAAGGCTACGCTACAGCCTACTACGGCTATATGTGGGCGGATGTACTCACCTCTGATGCATCTGAAGCCTTCGCAGAAGCACCCAATGGATTCTACGACAAGGAGCTGGCCGATAAGGCGGTCAAGTACCTCTTTGCTCCACGCAACGCGATCGATCCTGCCGAGGCCTATCGCTTGTTCCGTGGTCGGGATGCAAAGATCGATGCCCTGATGCGCGATCGTGGCTTTCCGGTTCCTTCAAAGGGATAATGGGAAATACTGAACGTAAGGAGGGTGTGTCACTGGCACGCCCTTTTTTTGTTTTCACAATTGATAACAGGCTGATCATCATGGGGGTAGAATGTTGTACGTTCGTTAGGGAAACCCATTCATCATGTCCACTATGACAACCACCTCTCGTGCTCTCCTGATCGCTTTTATTCCATTGACCTTACTCTTACTGCCCCTGATCGGAATGCAAGTAAGCGACGAGGTCAATTGGTCCACCTTCGACTTCATGGTAGGTGGTGCTCTCCTACTCGGAATCGGAAGCCTCGTGGCCTTCATAACGACAACGGTCAAGAAAGCCAAGGTCCGCTGGATCATGATCGCCGTGGCTTTGCTGATGTTCCTCCTCGTTTGGGCCGAACTCGCCGTCGGTGTATTCGGGACACCGTTTGCCGGAAGCTGAGATTGATAATAAATAGCGCATAATGAATAGCGTATAATGAATACCGAATACCGAATACCGAATACCGAATACCGAATACCGAATACCGAATACCGAATACCGAATACCGAATAACGAATACCGAATACCGAATACCGAATAACGAATACCGCATAGGCTAGCGTCCACTTATTCAATATTCACTATTCATTAGTCATTGATCACCGATCATTTACTACCATTGTCTGCATGATGAGATACCTTCTTTTCTTGCCGTTGGTCGCGTTGCTATCGAGTTGCTCGGTCGACATTAAAGCGATCGCGGGAACATCGGTCGAAGAGCGATACGAGCGTCCATTGATGATCTTCTTTCATGATGACAAGACCGAGGACTTTAACGCGAAGATGCAAGACCGGATGCGGCGTTCGTTTGAAGAAGGACAGGAGGTGACGTTCGCCAATGTGAAAAAGGAGATTGAAACTGAGATCCCCACTTCCGTACAGGCCGTAGTCACTGATCTAGCGGAGAAGCACAACGGAGAGGTGATGTTCTTCATCATGCCCTACAAGTTGACCAAGTATGGGAAAAGGGTGGGTTCCATTGTCTACCAGGTTACGGCCATTGATCTCAGCAACTACGAAGAGCTGTGGATGGGCGAGGTGACGATTAAAGGAGGACGATTGGCAACGCCGAAGAAGCGAGCGGCAGAGGCGATGGTGAATTTATTTACCTTCCGAAAACTGATGTAAGCCTACCCTATGTATGCAGATTTGAGGTGTCTATTTTATGCTGTTGTTGTCCTTGTTTCAATCACAGGGAATTCAAATACTCTAAGAGCTCAGGTCCCCGAGACATTTCTAGACGATCGTGATGGACATCAATATGCACTGGTTCAGATCGGCGAACTGCTTTGGTTCAAGGAGAATTTGCGTTTTGAGACCGAGCGTTCCATGCGTATTCCGAGTGAAGGGTCGGCTCCATGTGGAGTGTTTTACGATGTCACCGCTTCCTTTGAGGTTTGTCCGTCAGGATGGAGACTTCCCAATGAAAAGGAAGTAAAGGTCTTGGTCAAGTTGGATAAGAAAGACAAGATTGCTCTCTCTGATACGCTCGAGATTACTTTGTGTGGTAGAGTGGATAATGGCAATCACACACGCGATGGTGATCAAAATACTTTTTGGATCGAATCGGAACTGGTGGATGGATACATCACCCACTGGCACACCTTCGGCGACGAACAAGAGCTTCATAATCATAACGTGGTCAACGCCCAGCGCATGTTTCCCGTTCGTTGCGTCAGACCAATAGATGAGTGACATGAAGCGAATCAGTTCTCACTTCCTTTGGGCATCACTCGTTCTAATGCTGTCTTCCTGCGCGAGCCATTTGCACGAGCATTTTGCAGTATCCAAGTTCGATAGTCGGGTGTATAAGAAGGTCTACAATGATTCCCTTCAGGTCTATCTCCAATTTCCCGGTGACGTGGCCTTTGAGACCTCACCTAAGAAAGCGGAAAAAAAGATCTAGCAGACCAAGGGTTGTTTTGGCAAACTGGTGCGTGACCAAAAGGATATCCTGCTCTGGGGCGAGACCGTGATTGAACCGCACTATGCATTCGTCGTTTCGGTCTACTCTGATGTGATAGAAACTCCTACCTCACGACCTTGCGAGCAGGTATTTGACTCCACGGCTGTGGCCGGCGGTTATACCTTCCGAATAACCGCGCTCAATGCGGATCCTAAGTACCGTGACAATTACATCAAGGACTTAGAAAAGGTTCTCTCGCTTATCCAAGCTAGGGAAGATTACCCGGAGATCTACTGATCCTTACTTCGACTCTAGATCCAACAGGAAGGCGTATTCCAAGGCGATCTCCTTGTAGGCTTCGAAACGACCGCTCGCACCGCTGTGTCCGAAATCCATGTTGATATGGAAGAGAAGCACATTGTCGTCGGTCTTGAGTTCACGCAGTTTGGCTACCCACTTCATCGGCTCCCAGTATTGTACCTGACTATCGTGAAGTCCGGTCGTTACTAGCAGATTCGGATAGTTCTTCGCTTCGATGTTGTCTAACGGCGAGTAGGACTTGATGTAATGGTAGTATTCCTCGTTCTTCGTGTTGCCCCATTCATCGAATTCACCGGTCGTAAGCGGAATGCTCTCGTCTAGCATGGTGGTCACCACGTCCACAAACGGCACGGCAGCGATGGCTCCGTTCCAAAGGTCTGGTGCCATGTTGATCACAGCGCCCATGAGGAGTCCGCCCGCACTTCCGCCCATGGCATAGAGGTGTTCGGATGACGTATAGCCTTCGTTCACCAAGAACTGCCCGCAGTCGATGAAGTCGTTGAAGGTGTTCATCTTCCTCAGCATCTTCCCATCCTCGTACCACTGTCGTCCCAGCATTTGACTTCCCCGAATATGTGCGATGCAGAAAATGAATCCGCGATTCAAAAGGCTGAGTCGTGAAGGGCTGAAGGTTGGTTCTACCGTGATGCCGTAACTACCATACCCATAGAGGAGCAGGGGAGTGTCTGCACTGGGCTTGGTGTCTTTGTGCATGACCATTGACATCGGCACTTTCTTGCCGTCTCGAGCCTTGACCCAGAGTCGCTTGGCGACATAGTCCTCCTTGTTGAATCCACCCTGTACCTCCTGCTCCTTCAGGAGATCACGCTCCCTCGAGTCCATGTCGTATGCGAAGACAGAGCCGGGAGTTGTCATGCTCGTGTACCCGAAGCGCAGCGTGGTGGTTTCGAACTGAGGATTACTATGCGAATAGACCGTATAGGCCTCTTCATTGAATGAGATGTAGTGGTCGTCACTGCCATCCCTCTTGATCACCCTCAATGAACTTTTTGCGTTTGATTTTTCACTTAACACCAGGTGGTGATCGAATACATCGAAGTCGTCCAGCAATACATCCGGGCGGTGTGCAATGACTTCGGTCCAATTATCCTTTGTGGTAGCGGTTTCCGGCGTCTTCATCAATTTGAAATTGGTCGCCTTGTCCTTGTTGGTCAGGATGTAGAAATGTCCATCAAAATGGGAAACCGCATATTCAAGATCGCGCTCGCGTGGTTGAAGGACCTTCCATTCACCCTCCGGATCGTTCGCATCTAGGATTCGGTATTCGTCAGATACGGTAGCACCGCTGTGGATGTAGATCCATCGCTTCGACTTGAACTTTCCCACACCGACGTTGAAGGTTTCATCTTCTTCGTGAAAGACCTCTTCATCCTGTTCTGCGGAAGTGCCTAGCACATGCTTGAATACCATGTAAGATCGAAGCGTCGTCGGATCTTTCTTGGTGTAGAAAACGGTCATGTTGTCATTTGCCCAAGTGCACCCACCCGTAGTTCCTTCGATCTGGTCGGCGATGTATTCTCCAGTTTCCAGGTCCTTGAAGCGAAGGGTGTAGATCCGTCGACTCAAGGTATCTTCTGCAAAGGCGAGTATTCGATTGTTAGTGCTGATGGCAGTTCCACCGACTTGATAGTAGTTGTAGTCCTTGGCCATTTCATGAACGTCGAGCATGACCTCCTCAGCTGCCTCTAGGCTACCCTTTTTTCGACAGTGAAACGGATGCTCCATATCTTCTTCAAACCGCGTGTAGTAGTAATAGCCGTCATAGAACACAGGGACAGACGAATCATCTTGCTTTATCCTCCCTTTGAGCTCTTCAAAAAGTTCATTTTGGAACTCTTCCGTATGGGCGAGCTTAGCCTTGGTGTAGGCATTCTCCGCTTCCAGATGAGCGAGGATCTCAGGGTCCTTTCGCTCCATGTCGCGCATCCAGTAATAGTTATCGATCCTGGTGTCACCGTGCGTAGTGATCTCAAAGGGCACCTTCTTGGCTATTGGAGGTTGAGGCATTTTCTAGCGTTCGTTTTGAATCTGGCGGGCAAAAGTAACCACTGTTTGAAAGTGAACGGTGAACGGTGATCGGTGTTGGCTGCTTGTCCGAACGAATGTGAGGGTGTCACCCCGAGCGGAGTCGAGGGGCGAGCAGCCTGTCCTGAGATTGTTGAGGGAGAGTCGATGGAGGGGGTAAGAAAGGGATCTAGTCAAATAGTCAAATAGTTTGAAAGTGAACGGTGAACAGTGATCGGTGTTGGTCGCAGGCCTTACTAATCTTTTCCCAAAGGGACGCCCATGGCGCTGCACTAATCTTTTCCCGAAGGGACGCCTAAGGCGCTGCACTAATCTTCTTGCACTAATCTTCTTGCACTAATCTTCCTGCACTACATCGCTTTCTTTATTTTCATCGCCTTAAACTGAACCGAATGAAATTCTTTATTGATACAGCGAACCTGGATGAGATTCGCGAGGCAAATGACTTAGGTGTGTTGGACGGGGTGACTACGAACCCTAGCTTGATGGTGAAGGAGGGGATCTCCGGCGAAGCCAATATTCGTAAGCACTACGTGGATATCTGCAACATCGTCGACGGCGACGTTAGTGCGGAGGTGATCTCCACCGACTTTGAAGGAATGATCCACGAAGGAAAGGAGCTCGCGGCGTTGCACGAGAATATCGTGGTGAAGGTGCCTATGATCAAGGAGGGCGTGAAGGCGCTCAAGTATTTTAGCGACAATGGTATTCGTACGAATTGTACGCTCATCTTTTCGGCTGGTCAAGCGTTGATCGCTGCAAAGGCGGGAGCGAACTACGTGTCGCCCTTTCTCGGACGACTCGACGATATCAGTACCGATGGACTGGACCTGATCGAGGATATCCGAACCATTTATGACAACTACGAATACGATACGGAGATCTTGGCGGCTTCGATCCGTCACCCGATTCATATCATCGAAAGTGCTAAGCTCGGTGCTGATGTGGCTACATGTCCGCTCAAGCCGATCTTGCAATTGCTAAATCATCCTTTGACGGATGCAGGGTTGAAGCAGTTCCTCGCCGACCACGCAAAAGGTAATTCGTAGCGAATGACCCTCCGCGATCGCTTGGCACAATTTGGACCAGGCTTGCTCTATGCCGGAGCAGCCGTGGGAGTTTCCCATTTGGTCCAAAGCACGCGAGCCGGAGCGGAGTTTGGACTTCAACTGATGGCGGTGGTCATTTTGACCAACGTGATCAAGTATCCCATATTCGAGGCAGGACCGCGATACGCGGCTGCAACCGGTAAGTCACTGCTCGATGGCTATCGGCAGATCGGCAAGTGGACCGTGGCGGTGTATATGATCATGAGTGTGGCCACCATGTTTATTGTCATGGGAGCCATCTCGCTGGTTACCGCCGGTTTGTTCGCCCATTTGACCGGAATGACCCTTGAGGCTACGTTTGTGGCCGTCATCCTCTTGGTGATTTCGCTCTTCATCTTGGGGTGGGGGAAGTATTCCACCTTGGATCGCGTGATGAAGTTCATCATCATTTTACTCACCGTCTCTACTGTCCTTGCCCTAGGATTCTCGTGGATCGAACCAACGATTCGCTCTGAGGAATTCATGAAGGTCTTTGACTTCGGCGATCGAACGCATGTGCTTTTTCTGGTAGCCTTGATCGGATGGATGCCTGCTCCGATCGACATCTCGATCTGGCATTCCGTGTGGTCGGTTTCCAAGAACAAGGAGCAAGGCAGGCGGGCGACCCTCAAGCAGGCATTGCTTGATTTTAAGGTTGGTTACTGGGGAACGATGCTTTTAGCCTGCTGCTTTGTAGGACTGGGTGCGGTCATCATGTACGGCACTCCTGAATCACCCGCATCTGGCAGCGTCGACTTTGCCGATCAGTTGTTACGGATGTATACCGCCAACCTCGGACAGTGGGCATTTCCATTCATCGCTTTAGCGGCCTTTACTACTATGTTCAGCACGCTGCTCACCTGTCTAGACGCTTTTCCTCGCACGCTGCGTTGCTCTTCCAAGTTGGTGAGCCAGCGCTATGAGGATCGTCGCTTTCACAATGGTTTATACTGGTTCTGGTTGATACTTACCGCGCTTGGTACGTCTGTCATTCTGCTCTTTTTCACCCGCGATATGCGAGCCTTGGTTGATGTTGCTACGACGCTCTCTTTCGTCATTGCGCCGGTCTTTGCCATATTGAATTTCGTCGCCATGCATCGCTCGGATGTGCCTGAAGAAGCCAAACCTTCGCTTTGGTTGAAACGTTTTAATATCGCATCGATCGCTTTGTTGTTGATCTTTAGCCTTTGGTACCTCGTGTACTGACCTCTAATTTCGAATCTATGAAACGCATTCTACTCCTCACGATCTTACTTCCTGTGTTCGCTTTTGCTCAGCAGGGAAAGGTCAACGTGCAACAAGTCGAGATCACCGAACACTGGACCGTAAACCCTCGTGAGTTCAAGGAGGACTTTCACGTGCAGGTCAAGCACCAAGAAGCTCCGCTACCCGGAGGGGACCTCAAGCGCGAAGAGATGCGTGCCCTCAAACGCAAGATGAATGAGCTCTATCCCCGACGTGAGGTAGAAGCGGTGCAGCGCGGCGGACGATCCACCGACACCCTTGCTATCAAGCGTGCCTTTCCGGTCGACTTCTTCCTAACACAGAATCCGATGATCGGAGGTACGCCAAACGACAATACGGTAGCCATCTCTGACGACGGAAACCTCATGACGTCATGGAACAGTCAGATCTGGGCGTATGATGTGGTCGCCGATACCTATCTATTCGCTTATCCGGCTAAGCACCCGGCGTTCAGCCAGTTTTTGAACGTGTATGGGGATACGAGTTTATCGTTGGATTTTCCTTTCGATCCGAAGCTTTTGTACGATCCCATCCGCGATCGATTCATCATGTTGTTCCTTACCGGTCGGGAGCCTTCGAACAGCGCTACGGTAGTTTGCTTTTCGAGCTCAAGCGATCCCAAAGACCTATGGCACGTCTATCGACTTCCAGGGAATCCATTGAGCTATGATACTTGGACGGACTATCCGCAGATCGCGATCAACGAAGAGAGCTTTTACCTGACGCTGAATCAGTTGTATCCCGACTCCGGTTGGGTGGAAGGTTTTGCGGAGACGGTGCTCTGGCAAATGGACCTCGATGAGGCGTTTGCCGGGGATGAGTCGGTCACGACGAAATTGTGGACAGGCTTTACGTATGACAACAAGAACATCCGCTATTTGCATCCGGTCAAGACCCACATGGGGCCGCAGGGTGATACCATGTACATGATCGCTAACCGACCATTTGTGACGACCAATGACACCTTCTTCTTGGTTCGTGTCACTGGTACAGCCGATGACCCGAATGACGATATACAGGTCACGATAATGCCATCGAGCTTGCGCTATGGTCATCCTCCCTATGCAAAGCAACCCGGAGGCAATCAAGAGTTCTGGACCAACGATGCCCGCATCCTCGGAGCGGTTCGTATGGATAACGAGATCCACTTTACGGGCAACACCATCGACACCAATTCAGGTCGTGCTACGATCTACCACGGGGTGATCGTAGACTTGGATAACCCGGAAGTCACTGGTTCGATCATCATAGATCCCGAAAAGGAGTTGGGCTTTCCCAACATCGACTTCATAGGAGCGCAGCGCAGTGATCGAGACGTGGTCATCATGGCCAATCACACAGGACAGACCGTCTACCCGGGCAACTCGGTCATCCTGATCTACGGACAAGGCAACTACGGCGAGGTACAAACGGTAGCCGAAGGCGAAGCCTACGTGGATGCCTTGCCATGGAACGATGAGCGATGGGGAGATTATGTCGGTATCCAGCGTAAGTTCAACGAGACGGCCAAGGTTTGGACGGCGGGATACTGGGGCTTTGGAAGCAATCGTCCGGGTATGTACATCGGTGAGATCGCTGGACCTAAAGACGGTCCGATCGGAGTAGAGGAAGTGCGGCGAGGAGCAGAGATGAACGTCTTCCCAAATCCGACGATGGAGTGGGTTCAGTTTGAGTTCGACATGCCCCAAACAGGAAGCGTTTCTATCCAGCTGCGGGACATGCAAGGGCGATACGTAGCGACACTAGGCGAAGGAAATGTCAAGGCGGGCAAGAATCAGTTGACATTCGATGTGGCCTCACTAGCCAGTGGGACATATATCGTGACCATCCAAACGGGTGAAGAGTTGATCGCAAGAGAGCGTTTTGTGAAGCAGTGATGTGAACGATAAGGAGTAGCAAATAGCGAATAACGAATAACGAATAGCGAGTAACGAGTAACGGGCGTCTTGTAAAAGGTTTTGTCCTTAGATTCTCACTCCGATAACGCACACATCGTCCACCTGTTCTAGGTCTGCTCTCCAGTCTTCGAAAATGGCTTCAAGCTTGTTCTTTTGATTTACCGCAGCCTTGCCGTGCATGGAGATCAGAGCGGACTTCATCGTCTTGTACTTGAACTTCTTACCTCTCGGTCCACCAAACTGATCCGCATAGCCATCCGTGAAGAGATAGATCATATCTCCTTTCATCGCCTTGATGCTGTGATTGGTAAACGGCTTGGGTTCACCATATTTCCCAATGGGCTGTTTATCTCCTTTGATCTCGTAGAGGTAGATACCATTCTCTGACATGGTTGAATGACACTGGATATCCTTGCGTTCATGCGTGGTGACTAGCCAAAGTGGGTTCTGTGCTCCGGCAAATTCGATCTGTCGATCCCCATTGCGATCCACTGGGTGCATACCGATCAAGGCGATGTCCATTCCATCCTTCACTTCATCTTCCGACGATTGGAACCGATCAAGCACCAATTCCAAGGTCTTATCGAGGATGCAAGCCGGTTGTTTTTGACTGTATTCTCTCACAGCGGCATGGAGGGCGCCATTGCATACCACGCTCACCATAGCACCCGGCACGCCATGACCAGTACAATCGGCAGCAGCTAGAAGCGTGATCTCCTTACCATCGATCTTTGCCGTGTCGAGCCAGTAGAAATCTCCCGCAACGATGTCCTTGGGTTTGTACAGAATGAAGTAGTTCACAAACTTCCGATCGATCACGCTATTGTCGGGAAGAATGGCCGATTGGATGCGTTTAGCATAACTGATACTCGAAAGGATCTCTTCGTTTTTCGTTTCGATGATGTCTTTCTGCCTAACGATCTCGACGGTTCTCTTGGCAACTTCTTCTTCTAGTTGCACCTTTTCTTTCTGCAGGATTCGAGTTCTCCATCGGCCATTTTAAAGATCTCCCCCTTCGAACCACCAGCCCATAGGGTTTCATCAAACCAGGCCAACGAGGTAATGGATGCTGTCTTAATGGAGTCGACGAATGGTACTTGAATGAATTCCAGTCCGTTGAATTCCATGATACCTAGGTTCGTCCCCATGAAAATGTGGTGGTTCGACTCCTGGATCATGGCTTGGACCCGACCGTCATATTTTCCTACTGATACCTGGAAAGATTGAAACGCAGGCGTTTGGGGAAACGATAAGATCGATATCAGTACGGCCGTAAGAGAGAGCAAATACGGTTTTGTGCCGATGGATTATTGACTCAGGGGAAAGATCATGCTTTCGGGGTCAGGGTGGCCTTGACTTGCACACGGATAACCTCGGCGATCTTTTGATAAACGATCCTTGGAATCAGAATGTCGTGATCAGAGAGAGGGACTTCAAAGTCTCAGGCCAGGTCTATCCCGTTGTTCTTGACGATCAGCTTTCCCGGAATGATCCTTTCTTTACCAATGCCGGGGATGGTTAGCATTCCCTTGACTCGAACCTTGTGTTCGCCGGGTACAGTGAGATCTACATTTTCGATGATCTTCCCCGTGAATGTCGCTTCAGGGAAACCGTCCGACTCCATGTAGTTTTCATTGAAGTGCTCACGTTGCAGCGCGCTATTGAAGCCTTGGAATCCTTGTACCTTCACTTTGAACGCGAGTGTTCACTTCTCGATATCGAGCACTCCGCTCAATTGCTTGCACTCCGCCTCGATCAATTCCAGCGGCGCGTCGGAAGAGAATTTTACATAACCTGTCTGAGTAATGAATACGCTTCCTGCTTGGTCAAAAAGCCAAAATGATCGTCACAAGGCTGATCAAAAGGAAAGAGCGTAACAGTAACTTCATAGGTTGAGGTTGATTCCTCTCAAATTTAAGGGTTCATACACTTCATATTGAGTCATGTGCCGAATAATTGAAGGGATTAGTTGGGTCCATTTCCTTTTAATAGGATCAAATATCATTTCGTCCATCGGATACTTCTAGCTTTGCACGCCGAAAATGATCAGCCTCAATAGCATATCCGTTTCCTTCAGTGGAATCGACCTCTTTACAGATATCTCGTTGGTCATCAACGAGCGCGACCGCATTGGTCTCGTCGGGAAGAATGGGGTAGGAAAAAGTACACTGCTCAAGATCATCCTAGGATGGCAGCAGCCTGATGGTGGATCGGTGGTGGTGCCTGATGGCCGAAGCGTAGGCTACCTCCCTCAGGAGATGCATTTTGAAGGATCGGAGACGATCTGGACCGAGACCCTGAAGGCTTTTGACGAACTGAATACCCTCAAAAAGCGGGATCTAGAGATCCAGAAGGAGCTCACGGAGCGCACGGATTACGAAAGCGATTCTTACCAAAAGATAATCGACGAGATGGGGACGATCCATATGCGCTTAGAACTGATCGATGATGGTAAGACGGAGCAACGTGCGGAGCAGGTGTTGCTCGGATTAGGTTTCAAGCGAGACGTTTTCGATCGCAAGATGTCAGAGTTTAGCGGAGGATGGCAGATGCGTGTGGAGTTGTCGAAGTTGATCCTTCGTCAGCCCGATCTGCTGCTGCTGGATGAGCCTACCAACCACCTTGATATCGATTCAATCCTTTGGCTGGAGCAGTTCTTTCAAGAGTATCCGGGTGCGATCATGATGATCTCACACGACCGTATGTTCTTGGATAACATCACCAAGCGCACGGTGGAGATCGTGAAGGGTCGTATATATGACTATGCGGTGCCCTATTCGAAATATTTCGAGCTACGCGAAGAGCGCATTGAGCAGCAGAAAGCAGCATACGATAACCAGAAGAAGTACATCGCGCAGCAGGAGCGTTTTATCGAACGCTTCAAGGCCAAGAACACGAAGGCCAAGCAGGCGCAGAGTAAGATGAAGCAACTCGAGAAGCTGGAGCGCGTGCACATCGATGAGACCGACGATTCACGCATTCGCTTTCGCTTTCCGCCGGCACCGCGTTCAGGTGATGTAGTAGTGAAGGCGCGGGATGCTGAAAAGACCTATGGGGAGCACCAAGTGTTTTCCGATGCATCGTTTGATATCTTCCGCGGCGACCGCGTGGCCTTTGTCGGACGGAACGGTCAGGGTAAGTCGACCTTGATCAAGATGATCGTGGGCGATACCGAAGGAGGGGGAGAGTTGAAGATCGGACACAACGTGGATATCGGATACTATGCCCAGATCCAAGAAAAGACCTTGGATCACGACGCTACGGTAGAAGAGATCATTCAACACGAAGCGACAAGTGACGATGCGAAAATCCATCGCGTCAGGGCCCTACTAGGAGCCTTCCTTTTTGGTCCGGACGACTACGATAAGAAGGTGCGGGTACTCTCAGGGGGTGAGAAATCAAGATTGGCCTTGGCGAAACTCCTCTTGAAGCAGTGTAACCTGTTAATCCTTGATGAGCCGACCAACCACTTGGATATCAGTGCGAAGGAAGTATTGAAGGAAGCTCTGATCGACTATAAAGGAACCTTGATCGTCGTGAGCCACGACCGAGAATTCTTGCAAGGATTGACTGACCGAACGTTTGAGTTCAAGGAAGGGAAGGTGAAGGAACACTTGGGTACGATCGATGATTTCTTGGCCAACTACGAGGTTCGCGATTTCCGTGAGTTTGAGGGAGCCAAGCCTGCGGTGAAGAAAGAGCAGCCGCCAAAGCAAGTTGAAAAACCAAAGGTCTCGGACGGACTTTCGAACAAGGAAAGAAAGGAGAAAGAGAAGGAGTGGAAGCGCATGAAGAATCAGCTGTCAGGCTTAGAGAAGAAGATCGAAGAGCAGGAGGCAGAGATCGAGGCCTTGGAGAAGAAGATGGCTGATCCCGCTACGTCTAAGCAGGACCAAGGGATATTTTTTGAGCACGCAGAAAAACAACGCAAGCTGGAGGAGTACATGCAGCGCTGGGAAAAGGCGGGGGAGGAATTTCAGGAGTTATCCATATTGCTGGACCGTTAATCCACAGAACTTTCTTAGAAAATTAACGTAAAGACAGGCGACTTCTAACCCATTTCTACGTCTATTTGTAACATGCTTCGCAGACTGATAGTAATCCTCATGTTATTGCCGCTATTCGCGTGGTCTCAAGGTCAGGCCGATTGGTGGTACTTCGGCAGCAATGCGGGGATCCATTTCACTTCTTCGGGTCCGGTGCCTGTAGATGATGGTCAGATCAATACAAGCGAGGGTTGCGCATCTATCAGTGATGCAGGAGGAAATCTCCTATTTTATACGGATGGGCAGTCGGTGTGGGACAAGAACCATAACGTAATGCCGAACGGAACTGGGCTTCTTGGAAGTGGAACCTCCACACACTCGGGGATCATTGTGCCTCGTCCTGGTAATCCTAATGATTATTATGTTTTCACGGTAGATCAAGGTGGGGCGGCTAATGGATTGCAGTATTCCAGGGTGGATCTCACGCTGAACTCAGGAAATGGAGACGTAGTTACTTCCGAAAAGAATGTTCAACTCGTGCCCAACACGAGTGAGAAAGTCGCTGCTATCACGAAGTCTAACGGCTTTTGGGTTGTGACCCATCTCAATGGGACCGATCAATTCAATGCATACGAGGTTACCTCTTCCGGCGTCAATACAACCCCTGTCATCTCGAACACCGGATGGCCGACTTCCGGCTTTGGTTTTGGTATGAAGGCATCTCCAGATGCACAGAAGATCGCATGTACCTTCCATTTGACGGACAGCTTGCATTTGTTTGATTTTAATGTGAATACTGGAGCCGTTACGGCAGATGTGAAGATCGGAAGCTCGTTACCCTATGGACAGATGTATGGCCTAGAGTTTTCTCCCAACAGTGAAATACTCTACATGTGCAGTTACAGTACTTCGGATGTTAGGCAATTCGACCTCACCCAAGTAACAGCCGCAGCGATCTCGGCTTCTGAGGTAGTCGTGGGCGCATCCAACAACGGTGGAGGTATGCTCCAATTAGCCAAAGACGGAGCCATATATTGCGCACGAAACACCCAAGGCGTGATCTCTAGGATCAATGATCCAAACGAATTAGGCCTCGCATGCAACTGGGAAGACTCTGCTGTGGTTCTGATCTCTCCAACCACCTCGCGCTGGGGACTGCCGACCTTTATTCAGTCTTTCTTTAGCGTTGGATTTAGTGCCGAAGATCATTGCTTTGGTGAGGAGGTTGCATTTAGTGTGGATACGCTGGGAGTGGATTCCCTGCTTTGGAACTTTGGTGATCCTACTTCTGGTACTTCCGACACTTCTACTTCGGTAAATCCAACGCATACTTACACCGACACGGGAAGCTTTACGGTAACCTTGATCGCTTGGGGCGATACGCTCGTCGATACGGTGGTGCAAGAGATCTTTGTCTACCCTCGTCAGTCTTTGGATATCGGTCCGGCGGATACGCTCCTTTGTCGTGGAGATACCCTAGTCCTTGATGCCTTTGACGCATTTTCCACTTACCTCTGGCAAGATAGTAGCACGGCCGACACCTTTGTTGTCTTTGATGATTCATTGGTCTACGTTACTCTGTTTGGCTTTTGTGATACGCTGACCGACACCATTCAAGTAAGGTTTGACGACCCGGTGGTCTTGGATCTTGGTCCGGATACCACCTTCTGCCAAGGTGGATCAATCACGGTAACCGCAGATCTTCAAGTGAGTGCTGACTGGATGTGGAATACGGGAGACACGACCTTCAGTATTCGTCGAACTCAATCCGACACCCTGATCTTCAGCGCCTTGAATGGCTGCGGTCCGTTCGCAGATACGATCATCATTGAGGTCACTCCGAACCCTGACAGTTCATTCCTTCCTCCGGATACGCTGAACTGCTTTGATAACGCCATCTTCCTCACACGTCCCGACAACGACAGCATCACGTGGATCTGGTCGGATAGTTCGAGTGTAGAAGTGTTCGAGGTAGATACGACCATGACCGTTTGGTTAGCCGCCTTCAACGATTGTGGGTTTAGCGTGGACACCTTCACAGCCGTCTTCAATGGAGAGATCAAGACCGAACTGGGCGAGGATACGGTGATCTGCAATGAGGATAGCATCCAACTTTGGGGAACAGATTCCTTGGCTAGCTACCAGTGGAATACGGGTGATACCACCGATACCATCTGGACAATCCCGGGTGAAACGGAGAACTACATCGTCACCATCCGTCTCCGTGAATGTGAGTTGGTCGAGTCACAACGCGTCTTTGCTTCGGATACCGCATGTCCTGACTTGGACTGCGATCTGCGCTATGGCAATGTCTTCACGCCCAATGGTGATGGTTGGAACGATCGCTTCCGCATGGATTCAGACTGTGAGGTTTTCCAGTTCTCCATGCTCATCTATAATCGCTGGGGGCAGCTGGTGCATGAAAGTCAGAACATCAGCTACGGTTGGGATGGTTATGTGAATGGAGAACCGGCCACGCCTGGCACATATTATTTCACCGTTGTCTACAAAGATTTCGTTGTGGTGAATGCGGACCGCTTCTTCACTCGGGGTAGTTTTACTCTAATTCGATAGTTGCAGGCGTCCTTTTAGGGGTTAATTTCGTCCATCTTACGGATGAAGACTTACTTGCTGGCTATATTCTTTTCGCTATCGTCGTTGATGGGGTACGCTCAATCACAGGCCGACTGGTGGTATTTTGGTGTGAATGCCGGAATTCACTTTGACCAGAATGGCACGCCTTCAGCCGTTTATGATGGACAGTTGAATACCCTCGAGGGGTGTGCCACGATTTCCAATAACCAAGGTGAACTGCTTTTTTACACCGACGGAAGCACGGTATATGATGCCAACCACACCATCATGCCGAATGGAACAGGACTCTTAGGATGGTCATCTTCTACGCATTCTGCGATCATTGTTCCCAAACCGGGCAACCAAAACCTCTTCTACATCTTTACCGTGGATGCCACCGAGAACAGTGGTTCGAATGGACTTCGATACACCCTCGTCGACATGACGTTGAACGGCGGGATGGGAGATGTGGTAACTGATTCATTGAATGTGGTCTTGATCGACTCGACCACCGAGAAGATCGCGGCTTATCCTCATGCCAATGGCTATGACTTTTGGGTAGTAGGACATGCTATCCACACGGATGAGTACTTGTCGTGGAAAGTAACTTCGAATGGCGTACAGCAAACGCCTGTGGTCTCTCAGATCGGAACCTATATCGAATATCCTTTCCAGAACCACTCTCGTACCCGCGGATACTTGCGTTTTCACCCAACCGGTGAACACATTGCTTCGGCCATCCTCAGTGACACTTTGGTGGAGTACATGGACTTTAATCGGAATACCGGCGAGTTGACCAATCTAAGGGAGATAGAGACCTTCACTTTGCCTTACGGGATCGAGTTCTCTGCTTCAGGTGAGTTGATGTACATCTCTGGCTGGAGTTGGGGAGGGAATGCCCTGTACCAATATGATGTCTCATCAGGGGTTCAATCGACGATCCTAGCTTCGATGTATACCATTCCTAGGACGATGTTCTATACCGCGGGAGCATTGCAGCTAGGCTTGGATAATCGCATTTATTTTGGACAGGTCAGTAGCCAATACCTCGGCATCATCAATGATCCCGACGTGTATGGCCCGGGCTGTAATTACCAAGACTCTGGCCTTTACATCGCGGATTCGATCGGAACGATCAGCCGCTATGGCTTGCCGACGTTCGTACAATCCTTCCTGTTGCCGGGAATCGATGCCGATGGTAGATGCTATGGTGATTCGACCTATTTCTACGTGGACACCTTCGCCTTGGATTCGGTGATCGGATGGAACTTTGGTGATCCTGCTTCGGGTGCGGCGAATACTTCCACTCTGATCAATCCCGCCCACGTTTTCTCGGACACCGGTATCTATACGGTAACCTTGATCGTTCAAGTGGACACCAACTTTGATACGATCTTCAATACCGTACAGATCTATCCCCGTCAGACCTTGGAATTGGGAGACGATACGACCCTCTGCTTTGGTGATACCTTGACCTTGGATGCGACGGAGCCCTATTCGTCCTATCTATGGAGCGACAGCACAACGGCACCCACCTTTGATGTGTATCGTGATTCGGTCGTATCGGTTACACTACTAGGCGTGTGTGATACCTTGATGGATACGATACGCGTGAGCTTTGATACGCTTCCCATACTCGACTTGGGACCGGATTCGACGTTCTGTGAACCGCATACCAAGGTCCTTGATCCTGGCCTGAATGTGGGTGCGGTCTATGGCTGGAATACCGGTGATGTAACCAAAACACTTAGCGTCTCTCAATCGGGAGTGTACATCTTTACTGCTGCGAATGTTTGTGGTGCGGTGTCTGATTCTGTCGAGATCACGATCATACCCGTGCCCGATTCGGCCATATTGCCACCGGATACGCTCAACTGTTTTGAAAACGCGATCTTCCTGACTCGTCCGCAAAATGACAGTATCACTTGGGTGTGGTCGGATAGTTCGGATGTAGAAGTCTTTGAAGTAGACACGACGATGACCGTCTGGCTGGCGGCGTTCAATGAATGTGGGGTTACGGTAGACACCTTCCACGCAGTATTCAATGGAGAGATCAAGACCGAAATGGGTGAAGACACCGTCATTTGTAGTGAAGACAGCATTCGCCTTTGGGGAACGGACTCATTGGCGACCTATGTCTGGAACACCAATGAGATTACAGATACCATTGTGACCGAGGTAGGAGAGAGCAAGAACTACATAGTCACCATCACGCTTCGCGACTGTCAGGCGGTTGAGTCTAGGGAAGTGTTGTCGAGCGATACGGCGTGTCCAGAGTTAGACTGTGACCTGAAGTACGGAAACATCTTCACGCCAAACGGTGATGGATGGAACGATCGCTTCCGCGTCGAATCTGAATGCGAGATCTTCCAGTTCTCTATGTTGATCTACAACCGATGGGGACAATTGGTGCATGAGAGTCAGAACATCTCCTACGGATGGGACGGCTACGTAAATGGAGAGCCCGCCTCAGAGGGGACCTACTATTTCACGGTAGTCTATAAAGACTACGTGGTCGTCAATGCCGACCGCTTTGTGACGCGCGGGAGTTTTACTTTGATCCGTTGATCTAGCGAGGCGCGAGCATTCCTTCTACCTGACCCATGATCGGCTCATAGTTCTGCTCGAAGATGATCTCTACACGATCGCACTTCATTTTGGTGTTTCCTGCGGCATTCTTACATGAAGAGGAACCCACAGAGATCGGCATGCGAACTTGAGCGCCTTCTTTCTTCAATTGAGCATAAACCGCATTCGCGCGCTGGTTGGCTTTAGCTAGGTCAGCGGGAGCATCACCATCTGTCACACCGACTATACGGTAGTAGAGAGGAGCCTGACCACGCAGTGAAACAGCCATCTTACCCAAGAGGGCTTTTCCGATATCGCTGAGTTCGGTTGATCCCGCTTCGAAGAGTTCTTTGTTGGCGATACAAACCACCGAGCGACCTCCATTTGGGTCGTAGTCCAATTGTTCTGACGTGTAACCCTTCAAACTAGCTTGCATTGCTTTCGTGACCATTCGGTACTCGAAGGCAGTTTGTTCGAATTGGATAGAAAGATCAGAACGCTGTTGTTCGTGCATCATAGGATCCTCACCAGGGGCGGGAGGAGGAGCGAGTTCTTTCATCTTCTCCATTTCATACATCCGCATCTGCTCCGCTGTTGGCTGTGGAAGCTTTCCGGCCTCGATCATTTTGTGGATCTCCTTTTCATTCTCGGTCAGGGTCTTGACCTGCATCTCTAGCTGTCGGATCTGATCCAGCTTCGCAGCGATCTCCACGGCTTCGGCTTCATTGCGTGCTTGGGCAGCAGGTGCCTCAGCTTTGAGTCGTTCGTTCTCCGCTTGGAGTTCGGCGTATTTCTTTTGAGATACACATCCTGTCAAGGCGATGGATGCAATTAAAAAGGAAAGAAGGATTCTCATATCGTTTTGCTTAAGGGTGGCAAATATCGTGGTCTGATTTGAAAAAATGAGTTAACGGTGGATTTGGGGAATGGGGAATGGTTGAATGGTCAAATGGTCAAATAGTTTGAAAGTGAACAGTGATCAGTGATCAGTGCGGGATGATTATAATTGGCTAAGTTGAATTTTAGGCTCGGTGCAAGCGCCGTTCATGTATTATTTCATTTTCCCAACTCCTAACTCCCAACTCCCAATTCCCGAATACAGTTTCCCCGCGCCAGCGATAGGAGCGGCATCCTTCCCGAGGTATCGGGAAGATATAGCGTATAGCGCGGTCTCGCTGCAAGCGAGAGGCGCCCAAATCATCAAAAATTGACCAGTAACTTGTATAACCTAGAACTAGGTCAAAAATTATTCATTTAGAATAATTAGTAATTTACGTATCGTTTTCGAAAATATACAGTACTATGTATAACAAGGTAAAGTCTAATGCCTATATATTTGTAATGCAATAATGAATCAATGAATATTGAAAACTCAAAAGCTCAGTTGCGCAAAGGAATCTTGGAGTTCTGTGTGCTTGCCCTCCTGAAAGAAGGGGAAGCCTACCCATCGGACTTGCTTCAGTCGCTCAAGGACGCGGAGTTGATCGTAGTGGAGGGTACGCTGTATCCTCTCTTGAATCGACTGAAGAACGCCGGACTGCTGACCTACCGCTGGGAGGAGTCTAAATCTGGACCGCCCCGCAAGTACTACAGTCTCACAGAAACAGGCAAGACCTTTTACCATGAGTTGGCGAACTCCTGGGTAGAGCTCAGGGACGCCGTAGACAAAGTGATCAAAGACAACAATTAAGAATATCGTTCTTTCAGTTTCTCTGTTTAGTTAGGTTCAAGTCCCGGGTCGCTCCGGGACTTTTTTGTACTAGACATTCCGCCCCTCGTTTCGTATCTTCGCGCTCCCTCACAGGACCAGTTTTATAGTAAGATTCACACCATGGCAGAAACCGCGACCGCAGCAGAAAAAGAGATCACCAAGGAAGAGCTGAAGCAAGAGGTACTCAACGATTACCGCTTAGCGAATTACAGTCGCGAGATCAGTTTGATGGGTCGCCGCGAGGTGCTGACGGGTAAGGCGAAATTCGGTATCCTAGGAGATGGTAAGGAGGTTGCGCAGATCGCATTGGCCAAGCAATGGCAGCCGGGCGACTGGCGATCGGGTTACTACCGCGATCAAACCATGATGATGGCGGCGGGTCTATTGCCGGGCGAGCAGTTCTTTGCTCAGCTTTATGCAGACGCAGATCTCGAGCGCGAACCGGCTTCAGCGGGTCGTCAGATGAACGGTCACTTTGCGACGCGCTCCCTGGATGAGAAGGGCAATTGGTTGACGCTCACAGAGCAGGTGAATTCGTCTCCTGATATCTCTCCAACGGCGGGTCAGATGCCAAGACTTTTGGGTCTCGGATTGGCCAGTAAGTTCTACCGAGAGAACAAGGAGCTCAAGGACCACAAGCAATTCAGCAACGAAGGAAACGAAATCGCATTCGGAACCATCGGTGACGCCTCTACGAGTGAAGGCATGTTCTGGGAAGCATTGAACGCCGCAGGCGTGATGCAAGTACCGATCGTGATGTCGGTGTGGGATGACGGACACGGTATCTCAGTTCCGAAAGAGTTCCAGACCATCAAGGAGAGCATTTCAGAGGCATTGTCGGGTTTCCAACGCACCAAGGACAAGAAGGGATTTGAGATCCTCAAGACCAAGGGTTGGGATTATCCGCACCTGGTATTGACCTATGAGAAGGCAGCGAAGATCGCACGTGAGGAGCACGTTCCGGTATTGGTGCACGTAGAGGAAGTAACCCAGCCACAGGGTCACTCGACCAGTGGTTCGCACGAGCGTTATAAGTCTCCCGAGCGTCTGCAGTGGGAGAAAGACTTTGATCCGATCACCAAGATGAAGGAGTGGGTCCTAAGCAAGGGCATCGCGACTCCTGAAGAGTTGGAAGAGATTGAAAAGGCGGCCAAGAAAGAAGCCCGTGACGCCAAGACCAATGCTTGGAAAGCCTTCCTCGAGCCGATCAAGAAAGAACATCAAGAAGCGGTAGTTGTGCTGACCCAGTTGGGAGCAGAGAGCAAGAATGCCGTTTTCATCAACAAGCTCAAAGATGAGTTGGCCGCGGCGGTGGATCCTTTGAGGAAGGAGATCTACGAGACCATACGCAAGGCGATTCGCTATGCGCGTAATGAGCAGACCGCAGGCAAGCAGGCTGCGATAAAATGGTTAAAAGACCATATGGCCGAGAACAAGGAGCGCTACTCTTCTCATTTGTACTCCGCTTCGGAGGATTCTCCTCTTGAGATCGCTCCTGTTGCAGCCGAATACAAGGAAGACAAACTGGTCGATGGACGTGAGGTGCTCCGTGACAACTTTGATGCCTTGCTAAGCAAGCACCCGGAACTCATCATCTTCGGTGAGGACAGTGGAAAGATCGGTGGAGTGAACCAAGGTCTGGAAGGACTGCAGTCTAAGTATGGGGTCAACCGAGTGTTCGACACCGGTATCCGTGAGTGTACCATCCTAGGACAAGGGATCGGTATGGCGATGCGTGGTTTGCGTCCGATCGCGGAGATCCAATACCTCGATTACTTGCTGTATGCGCTTCAGATCATGAGCGACGACCTCGCAACGGTCCAGTACAGAACGAAGGGTGGACAGAAAGCTCCAGTGATCATTCGTACGCGTGGACACCGACTGGAAGGAATTTGGCACAGTGGTTCGCCCATGGGTGTGATCATCCATGCTTTAAGAGGAATGCACATCTGTGTTCCACGAAACATGACCCAAGCTGCGGGTATGTACAATACGCTGATGGCAGGTGACGATCCTGCGATCGTGATCGAGTCGTTGAACGGATACCGATTGAAAGAAAAGCTTCCAACTAACCTTGGCGAGTTCAAGGTAGAGCTCGGTAAGGTGGAAACCATGACGGAAGGAGATGACATCACGATCGTGACCTACGGATCGATGGTGCGCATGTGTGTTGAGGTAGCAAAGCAGTTGCGCGAAGTGGGCATCTCAGCCGAGGTGATTGACGTGCAGACGCTCTTGCCATTTGACCTATCTCAGGACATCGTAGAGAGCATCAAGAAGACGAATCGTGTCTTGTTCGTGGATGAGGATGTACCAGGTGGAGCTTCAGCCTACATGATGCAGCAAGTATTGGAAGAGCAGGGTGGATATCGATTCTTGGATTCGGCTCCGGCTACGCTTGCAGCCAAGGCTCATCGCGCAGCCTATGCTTCTGACGGAGACTACTTCTCGAAGCCTTCAAACGAGGACATCTTCGAAAAGGTGTATGCCATCATGAACGAAAGCGATCCCGGGTCTTACCCAGCATTATTTTCCTGATGCGAAGGGCACTGCTGTCGGTCCTCTTGATCCTCCTCCTTGTTCCGGTCAGCCGAGCGGGAAACGAGAAATTCCAGATCACACTCTTATTATCGCCTACCGCTGAATGGATGCGGTTCAGTCAGAGCTTGAATGCTCCGCTGTACAATTCACTTTGGGGTACTAAGCTGAGCTACAACTTCGGATTGGAGTACAAGCACTTCATCGACCCATCATTGAGTTTTAGTACGGGCTTGATGTACTTGAACAAAGGGTTTCGTAACGAGATCCTGTCCGATCCCACGACGACCAATACGGGAACCCAAGATCAGATCGGGGTGACCTTGGCAAGTATGCACATCGCTGCCGTTCCATTTTACATCAACATGCATCACCGACTTCGCAGGCGGGTGGAGATGATCTACACCGCCGGGTTAGCAGGAGGCTACTTATTCTCCGAACGCGTTCGCAACAATTACTACTCCGGTGAGGATGTTCCGCAGCAAGGCTTCATCGACAATTCTGCAGGAGCGGCGCCCGTGAATCTGTTTGTAGACTATTACGTCGGAGCGCATTTCGGTGCGGGAATCTCAGCCTATATCAAGAGTCAGTTGGTCCTGATCATCCAACCGATGTACAAGTGGCAGGTCCACGACGCACGTGATTTTTTCGGTGCCTTTTCTTCCAGCGACCCATTTGCCGTTCGATTGAATAGTTTTGGAATAGACTTCAAGATCGGATACTACTTCAACCGGCAGATACGCAATCGAAAAGAAAAGCTCTGATAAAGTCCTCTATTTGGTTTCCCTAGTGTTTCTCCTGACACTGTGGGTGCAGTCGGCATTCCATATCCTTCCTGAAACGCCTTTGACGGGTTATGAACCACTACCCAAGGCCGACACGCTCACCTTGGATGATTGGAGCGAAGGATCGTGGCAGCAGCACATGGAGCGTGCAGAAGCGAAGACCTTTGGGTTTCGTCCGGCGGTCGTGCGCTTGGTGAATCAATTACGTTATTCCTTTTTCAATGAGCATACGGATGTGCTCACAAGGGCAGAGGATGGGACGCTCTTCGAGAATGCCTATCGAAATTCGGTCTGTGGATCTGACTTCATTGGCGACAGCTTGGTAGAGGTTCGATTGGATTCGCTCGACCACTTTCAGAATTACTTGGCATCCCAAGGGAAGAAGATGGTCATCTTGATCACACCAAACAAATGGAGAACATTCAGCGAGCGTGTCGACTGGGACTGCCAGACGGGCATGACGAATTACGAGGCCTTCATTCCGACGATCAGGCACCGAGGCTACGCGGTATGTGATGCGATCGATATTTTCCAATACGACCAGACCAATGAGCCGGAACACGCTCTTCACAGCAAGCAAGGAACGCATTGGAGCATCTTCGGCGCGGCGCTATCGCTCGACTACCTGAGCTATGCATTTGCAGAAGAGGGTATAATCCTTCCAAGGGTGAGTTTCGATACCGTGGAGGTGGTGGACGAGCCGAGGTATACCGACAAGGACCTACACGACCTTCTGAACGTGATGCTCGGTCCGCGAGATGAGGAGTTGGCCTACCCCAAACTCAGCTTCTCCGGCGGGTACAAACCCAAGACTCTCGTTATTGGCGATAGTTACTATTGGACCTATTACTACCTCGGTGCCCACGAGGGACTATTTGCCCCGGGAAGCAAGTTCTTCTACTACAACCGTGACATTTACACTGATAACTCCAAGGACCGAACTCCACTGACCGACGACCTTCGCCTTCAGGCCCTAGACGAAGCCGAGGTGGTGTTGCTCGTAATGAGCGAACCGAGCCTAGCGCGCTTTGGGTACGATGCATTCCGGCTGACGCCGGAAGTAGAGCAAAAAGATTAGTAATTCGCACTAATCTCTACCGTAGAGACGCCTATGCCCCTGCACTAATCTTTTGCACTAATCTTTATGCACTACAATAAGCGTCAGCTTCCAAACACCGCCTGCGCCACTTCCTGTACGCTCTTGGCCTTGCCCATGGTGTAGTAGTGCAGCACGGGAACGCCGGCTTCGATGAGCTCTTCCGATTGTTTGATGCACCATTTGACGCCTTCTTGACGGACTTGTTCCGGTGTCTTTGCGTCTTCGATGGCGTCCACCAAGGCTTCGGGAAGGTCCACGTGGAAGAAGTGAGGGACAATGTTCATCTGCTTGCTGTTGGTGATGGGCTTCAATCCCGGAATGATGGGAACCTCGATGCCCGCCTTGCGGCATTTATCGACAAAGTCGAAGTAGACCTGATTGTCGTAAAAAAGCTGGGTTACAATGTACTCAGCGCCTAGGTCGACCTTCTTCTTTAGGTACTTCAGGTCGCTCTTGAAATTGGGAGCTTCGTAGTGCTTTTCCGGATATCCCGCCACCCCAATGCAGAAATTGGTTTGCGACGAATTGTGCAGTTCTGGATCGAGATACTCGCCGTTGTTCATATCAACCACCTGCTGAAGCAGATCGCTTGCATAGGCATGTCCATCCGGTTCTGGTTTGAATACACCTTCGCTCTTGACGGGGTCACCACGAAGAACGAGCACATTCTCGATGCCCAAGAAGTTGAGGTCGATCAGCGCATCTTCGGTTTCATCCTTGGAGAATCCTCCGCAGATGATATGCGGTACCGTGTCGATGTCGTACTTGTTCATCAGCGAGGCGCAGATTCCAACAGTACCCGGGCGCTTGCGCACGGCGTGCCGCTTCATCAAGCCTTTTTCTACCTCTCGGTACACGACCTCTTGTCGGTGGTAGGTGACGTCTACGAAGGCTGGCTCAAAGGGCATCAGCTTGTCCATGGTTTCGTAGATGGACTTGATGGTCTGTCCTTTCAAAGGGGGAAGTACCTCAATGGAGAAAAGCGTCTTCTCCGCGTTAGCTATATGTTCAGTTACTTTCATTCTAAAGTCTCTAGGAGCTAGGCGTTGGTTGCTAAGATTCAGCAAGTACCGGCCGTAGCCATTTTTCTAATTCGTTTCTATCCATGCCCTTGCGCTGAGCAAGGTCACTCACTTGGTCGTCCAGGATCTTTCCCAGTCCGAAATAGCGCGCTTCGGGATGGGCGATGTAGTATCCGCAGACGGAAGCAGCGGGTTGCATCGCCAGTGATTCGGTCAGGGTCATTCCGGTATAGTCTTCCACGTTGAGCAAGTTCCAAATAGCGAGTTTTTCCAGGTGATCCGGACAGCCGGGATAACCGGGAGCGGGACGAATACCGCGGTATTTTTCTTTGATCAGATCGTCGTTGCCGAGTTGCTCATCGCTGGCATACCCCCAGAATTCCCTGCGAACGCGAACGTGCAAGTATTCAGCAAAGGCCTCAGCTAGACGGTCAGCCACCGCCTTCAGCATAATCGACTGATAATCATCGTGGTCAGCTTCAAACTCCGCTAGGAGTGTTTCGATATTCAGTCCTGCCGTGACGGCAAAGGCGCCTGCGTAATCCTCGTGTCCTTCCGGAGCAATGAAGTCTGCCATGGCCAAATTCGGTTCACCGGCTACTTTCTTTTGTTGTTGGCGGAGTGTGCGAATGACTTCTATCGGTGCACCGTCTTCCAAACAGAGCTGGATGTCATCACCGATCCGATTCGCTTCGAATAAGCCGTACACTCCCTTGATGCCCAACACATTTTCTCTCTCTAATCGATCGAGCATCGCATTAGCGTCTTGGAAGAGTTGCTTAGCCTGCTCGCCGATATTAGGACGTTCAAGGATCTCGGGATATTTCCCCTTGATCTCCCAAGTATGGAAGAAAGGTGTCCAGTCGATGTAAGGTCGAAGGTCTTGCACCGTAGGTGAAATGCTCTCTACACCTAATGACTTGGGTCGTGTCGCCTGATAGGAGCTCCACTCGATGGACTCGGCATTTGCCCGTGCCTCTTCGATCGGGATGTAGGTCTTTCGCTCCCGCGATTTGGCGTAGTTCTCTCGCACTCCCACGTATTCCTCTCGGATCGAGGTGAGGAAGTTGTCTTTGTCGTCAGAATTGAGCTTGCCCGCCACGGGAACCGCTCGGGAGGCGTCGTTAACGTGAATGACTCCGTGCGGATAGGCTTGTTCGATCTTCACTGCCGTATGCACCCGCGAGGTGGTTGCGCCACCGATGAGTACAGGGAGTTTCATCCCTCGTCGGTTCATCTCCTCTGCCACGTGGATCATTTCATTTAGAGAAGGCGTGATCAGACCGCTGAGTCCAATGATGTCAACGTCGTGCTCAACCGCGGCATCGAGGATCTTATCTGCCGGAACCATGACGCCGAGGTCGATCACTTCAAAGTTGTTGCAGGCCAATACTACGCCCACGATGTTCTTTCCGATGTCGTGAACGTCGCCTTTGACCGTGGCTAGGAGGATCTTGCCTGCGGTCTTTCCTCCTTCAGACTTTTCCGCTTCGAGATAGGGGGTGAGGTAGGCGACGGCCTTTTTCATCACGCGGGCGCTCTTCACGACCTGTGGCAGGAACATCTTTCCCGAGCCAAATAGATCGCCCACCACATTCATGCCGTCCATCAGCGGACCTTCGATCACCTTCAGCGGTCGTTCCAGTTGCTGACGCGCTTCCTCGGTATCTTCTTCAATGTAGTCGGCTATCCCTTTCACCAGGGCATGCTTGATGCGCTTTGATACTTCCCAAGAACGCCATTCGGGAGGACCGCTTTGTACTTTGTCTTCTTGCTTGACCTCTTCGGCATAGGCCATGAGTCGCTCGGTGGCATCTTCGCGCCGATCTAGCAAAACATCCTCCACCAATTCCAAGAGATCCTTCGGTATATCGTCATAGACTTCCAGCATAGCCGGATTCACGATACCCATGTCCATACCGGCTTTTATGCCGTGGTATAGGAAGGCGGAATGCATGGCTTCTCGCACCTTGTTGTTGCCGCGGAAGGAGAACGATACGTTGCTCACTCCGCCGCTTACGTGGGCATACGGAAGGTTATCCTTGATCCACTTCGTGGCTAGGAAGAAGTCCACTGCATTCTTTCGGTGTTCCTCCATGCCGGTGGCCACGGGAAAGATGTTTGGGTCGAAGATGATGTCCTTGGGGTTGAAGAGAACTTCATCTACCAAGATCCGGTAGGCGCGTTCGCAGATTCCGATTCGTCGCACGTAGGAATCGGCCTGGCCTTCCTCATCAAACGCCATAACGATGACCGCTGCGCCATAACGTTTGACAGCCAGCGCTTGTCGCTTGAACTCTTCTTCGCCTTCCTTGAGACTGATGCTGTTCACTACAGCTTTTCCTTGAACCACTTGAAGTCCCGCCTCGATGATTTCCCACTTGGAAGAATCGATCATGATGGGAATGCGAGAGATATCTGGTTCTGCCGCGATCAGGTTGAGGAAGTGCACCATGGCTTCTTTGCCGTCGATGAGGCCGTCGTCCATATTCACATCGAGGATCTGTGCGCCGCCTTCCACCTGATGTCGTGCAATGGACAAGGCTTCCTCGAAATTGCCTTCCTTGATGAGTCGAAGGAACTTCTTCGAGCCCGCCACATTAGTGCGCTCACCCACATTGACGAAGTTCGAGTCCTTACGAACGATCAGAGGTTCCAGTCCCGAAAGCTCCAATACGATGTCTTCTTTGTGACTCATGCAGAGAAAACCTTAGAAATGGAACGAGGAGAGAACTCCGCAGCCACTTGAGTCATGACGCGAATGTGATCTGGGGTCGTACCGCAGCAACCGCCCGCGATGTTGACCAAGTTTCGATCGAAGTAGGCTCGTAGAAGTTGGGCAAACTCTTCAGAGTCTTGATCGTAGTCGCCCATTTCATTGGGAAGTCCCGCATTCGGATGGGCGGAGATGCGTACCTCAGCGTGCTGACTTAGGGTATCGATGTAGGGCATCAATTGATCCGCACCCAAAGCGCAATTGAGTCCGATGGAAAACAAGGGGACATGGGATAGCGAGATCAGGAAAGCATGAGCCGTTTGGCCACTTAACGTGCGTCCGCTCGCGTCTGTGATCGTTCCCGAAACCATGATCGGAAGTTCGGTCCCTTTTTCATCAAAGACCTGCTGAATGGCGAAAAGGGCCGCCTTGGCATTGAGGGTGTCGAATACCGTTTCAACCAGCAAGATATCGGCACCTCCGTCGATGAGTCCGTGCACTTGTTCGCTATACGCATCCACTAATTCCTGGAAGGTGATGGCGCGGAATCCAGGTCGATTCACATCCGGACTGAGCGAAGCCGTGCGGTTGGTCGGTCCGATCGAACCTGCTGCAAACCGTGGACGATCTGCTGTGCTGAATTCTTGGGCTGCTTCTTTGGCGAGTTGTGCTGATCGGACGTTGAGTTCGTACACGAGATGTTCTAACCCGTAATCGGCCTGGGCGACCGAAGTCGATGAGAAGGTATTGGTCTCTACGATATCTGCACCGGCTTCAAAATAGGCTCGATGGATATCGCGAATGATCTCTGGACGGGAGAGGGAGAGCAGGTCGTTGTTGCCTTTCAGAGATTTAGGGTGGTCCTTGAGTTCAGGCGTACGGAAATCCTTCTCTTCCAGCTTGTGCCGTTGGATCATCGTTCCCATCGCTCCGTCGAGGATCAGGATTTTTTGTTCAGCCAATTCGTATAGCGTCATCGCGTTGCTTTAGTAGCTGATCAAGAAGTGTGAGGAGACTTCTGAACTCATCTTTTCCCTCGCTGTGGTGAGAGATAGGATTTAGCACCTTTCCGATGTGGCGGAGGTTGCTAAGACGTCTTCGGGCCAATTCCCTCGGTCTTTCTTGATAAGCCAAAGCGAAGGTACGGAGTGGAAGGGAATAGTTGGGTGGTGAAGTGGTCAAATAGTTGAATGGTCAAACTTACTCGCCTTGGGCGAGTGGTCAAATGGTCAAAAGGTCAAATGGTGAAGTTGTCAAGCGGTTAAGTTGTCAGATTACTTTCCCCTCTAGAGAGGGGTGTCCGCCTCAGGCGGACGGGGTGTGTTGGTGAAGGTTCAAATAGTGAATAAATTGTTATGAATAGTGAGGAAGTGAACGGTGAACAGTGGCACAGTGCTGGCCCGAATGAGAAGGAGTGTCTAGCCCTGACCTTAAATTAAATATCGCATGTCACACGTAACATATCAAATCACTTTCCCTAACTTTCCTTCACCTAATACCCACATCACTATGGAAACAACTTCGGCCAAAGTACCTACCTCATTCTGGATAGTATCTATCATTTTCCTTCTTTGGAATCTCATGGGCGTCATGTCCTTTTACATGCATGTATTTATATCCGATGAGGCTATTGCCGCATTACCTGAAGCTGAGGCTGCCATGTATGCTGAGTATCCTCTCTGGACAGACATTGCATTTGCTGTCGCTGTGATCGGTGGCCTTTTGGCATCCATAGGTTTATTGATGAGGCAAAAGGGTGTCCGCTTCTTGGCATCGATCTCTTTGGTAGCGATCATCATTCAAATGACCCACAACGTTTTCTTCACCAGCGCGATGGAGGTCTATGGGGTGGCACAAGCCGTGACCATGCCGATCTTAGTGGTCATACTCGGGGCGCTCTTGCTATGGTATGCAGGAAGAGCAAAGGATCGTGGATGGTTGAGAAAGAGTTGACATCTGTCTATCCATCTCCGATTCCTTTACTTCGTGCACAAATCATTGAAATGAGCCTTCCACAAAAACGCAAATGGGATCGCCTGAGCGAAGAGCAACGCCATCGACTGCAAGACCAATTGATCTCTTTCTATGAGGAGGAGAGAGACGAGCAGATAGGCGTCATCGCTGCAGGGCAACTGATCGACTTCTTTCTACAAGGCATGGGCTCTGAGCTCTATGATCAGGGAGTTAAGGACGCACAAGTTGTCATGAAAAAGCGAATGGAAGATCTGGATTTTGATCTGGATGATTTGATGAATGCTTAGTGCACCACAAGGATCTCCGTCGTACTTTTTCTTCTCCTTTCACCAACAACAAATAGGTACCTACCGGGATGTTGCCAAGATCGATCGTGGTTTGCTGTGTTGAGCCCGACAGCTTCTCTGTCAGTACAACCTGTCCCATCGCATTGGTCAAGCTTACTTCCTCGATCGACTGATCATTTGTCCATTTGATCGTAACCAGATCGACTGCAGGATTCGGGAAGACCCTCATCGCTTCATTTTCAATAGGCTGCATTCCCACAGGGAAGAAGGTCACGCATGCCGAGGTGTCAACGCAATCTCCATTAGTCACTTCCACAGCATAGGATCCACCTAGAATGGGAAAGAAGCTCTGCGAAGCCGCTCCAGCAATGGGCGCCATGGCTTGGTTACAATTCAGCCAACGGTAAGTCGTGTTCGGGTCGTTGTCTTTGGACTTCAACGAATTCTCCGTAGCGGTCACTCCAGTATTCAAACTGATCACGTCCACTTCTAACGTCACATTCGAGTCGCATCCCGCCCCTGATGTGGCAAATGTTTCTGAATAATTGCCGGCCTCCGTGATGGTCGTGCTTCCAAACTCGATGCTCTGGCCATCGCACAGAGTCATTTGGAAGGTATTGTTATACACCTGATCTTGGATCAAGGTCAATTGCACCGTCGAGTCACAGCCATACGAACTCGGGAAGGCTCGAACGTACAGACCGGAGGCATTGAGGGTGGTATCTCCGAAGATGTATCCCTCACCGGCACAGAAATAATCGGTCAATTGAAGAAAAGGGGTGGGGGCGAAGTCCAGCGTCAGATCCACCAAAGAATCGCATCCATGAACACTGGTGAATGCTCCGGTATAGTTGCCTGGTGTGAACAACATCTGTCCGCCAAAGTTGTACCCTTCCCCAGGACACATGTAAGCATCGATAGTGTCGTCATAGGATGGTCGGAAGTGAACGATGTAGCTCACATTCGAATCACAACCGGCGTAGGAGGTGAAGTTGCCGCCCAACGTATCATCTGTCGTGTAGGCCTGTCCATTGAAATAGAACGTGTCTCCCTGGCACAGGTCGAAGGTGTCTTCGATGTTGTAGGGCCCGATGTGCAGATTCAATATCACATTCGAATCGCAGCCATACTGCCCGGTGAAGCTTCCGCCGTACTGTCCTGATGCACTGTAGGTGTTGCCGTTCCATACATAGCTTCCTGAACAGATATTGACGTTGAGAATCTCCTCCACGCTGATGATCGTATTGTCGATGACCGTTCCGTAGTAGCCCGCCCAGTACTCGGCGTCATCCCCACCACATTCGATGCGGACATAACGCGCTCCATTGCCGTAGTTGGTAAAGGAACCGGAAACGGTATCCCATGCAGAGGTTGTGGTGATCGGGCTGTTCTGCGACCCTAGACTATAGCTGTCCATCACTTGGTTGTTGCTATTCCTCAACTCAACCTTGAAGTAATACTTATCAGCAAAGTTGACCGTGTGACCCACATACATCTGCATGTAGCTGATCTCAGGCTGCTGGTTGTCCAGATAGACCGCCGAATAACCATTTGCCCATAGGTCGATGGTCTGGTTCATCGTACACCAGTTGTACGAAGACACAAAAGCACTTCCGTAGGTATTGTTCTGAATGGTCCAGTTGGTGCCGGTCCCGGTACTGAAGTTCCAACCGGTCAATCCTCCGGAGGCGTCACCATTGGTGGCTACGTTGTTACACTGAGCTTGAAGTTGGAGCGTGAGCACGCTTAAGACAGCGCTGATGGCTAGGTGGGCAATTTTCATAGTGAGTAGATTGAAATCTAAATTAGCTATTCCTTTCTATTCTTTTCCACCTTTGACGAGAAGCCAGATGCCGAATCCGACTTCGCCGATGGTCATAGGCGCCATCAAGACCATTTCTAGGGTTTCGTATGGGATATGAAGGTATTTCAGCCATCCACAAGCACATATCCAGCCCCAGCGATGAGGAGTAGCACAGCCCAGAGCTTTGACCCCCTTCGGTGCTTCCATGTCAATATGCCCAATGCTACCAAGTGGAATCCAAATAGTATGAGGCCCGTGTTCCATTTTATGTCAAAAGATTGGAGCATTAATGCGATTGAAACGGCAACCTCATCGGTCATATCAGGTCCCGCCAAACTGTAGGCACTTCCTAAACTTGAAATTGACCAAATCAGGATAAACGTTTAGACTACTCGTAATCCGGTCATGATGCGATTTAGACCTTTAAGTTCACCATTATTGAAATAACCGTACATCGCGAAGGATATAATGAAGTCCAATAGAGCGATGAAAAGCCAAAGCAGAATTTCATTTAGAAAAAGGTCTTTGTTTGCGGCCACATTTGCACCAATACCGATAGAATTTGGGGCATCAATTAGTAGGGAGTGTATATATCCGAAAGCCACGCCAGCAGCTACAGTCATCAAGAGGAGCGAGACGCCAATTGTGATGGCAAAGGTTCTTGGTTTGGTCATTAAATGGAGATAACTAGTTAGGTGGACGAAAGTAGGCCACAAGAAGAAAGAATGACAAGGACGGGGAACGAACTACTACAATACCCGCTTAATGATCCTCAACCGATGAGAGTAATCCCTTTCCTCGTTGTTGTAGATCCCTTGATGATCGATGCGGTCGACCCTTACATGACCGGCAGCGTGGATGATGAAGTTGTCTTTCAGCAAAATTCCCACGTGGATAATCTTGCCGTCGGAATTGTCAAAAAACGCGAGATCACCTGGCTCCGCTTCTTCGATAAAACTCAAGGAATGACCCAACTCTGCTTGCTGATAGGCATCGCGTGGAACCTTCACTCCGATCGTTTTATAGCACACCTGAACCAAGCCGGAACAATCGATCCCGAATGGATGTCGGCCGCCCCATAGGTAAGGGGTCTTCAAGTAGACCATGGCATTCTGCACCAGCAGATCGAGGTTTCTCTTGTCGGCTTTCTCCTGAACATGCCCTTCAAAATGGTAGGCCTCCTTGCCGATCTTGAATACTCCATCCTTGAAAAAGGGAAGTGAACTTCCTTGGAGGATCGGAGTCATTTGTTGATCCGACTCCCGTATTACGATTCCAGCCACCTCCAGACTTACCGGAATGAACTTTTGCTTCTCTAGTCGTTCGTAGAACTTCTCATCGATCGGGGTGTGTTGCTTGACGTCGATCCAGCATTCATACCCGTCGAGCGCAATTTTGATGCGCATCCACTTCTTGCGGGTATCCTTGATTTCATAGTGTTCTCCAAAGAGCAACTGGGTAACCTGCTCAGAGGCGTCGGCTGGTTCTGCCCGCCCTGGGATCACGCTGAGGGTACTGATGCCGTATGCTGAAGCCATAGGTTTGAAAACAGGGGCAATTTACGGCCGACTTTTCCGCTGAAGATTCAGCTTTGGCGCTTTTGTTAACGGCAACTTGTTAGATGGAATGATGTCTTTCGCCAGCGAATCTTTATTAATCAACGATCTCCTCCGAACGTGAATAGATGATTAAAAATAGCCGCGAATTACGCCAATTACGCGAATTGTTTTGGATATCTACTAACTCTAAATTAAGTACTGCGTACTGCCAACTGCCGACTGCCAACTACCGACTTCCGACTGCCCACTGCCGACTACTATATTTGTCCCATGACCGTAGCAGAGAACATAGATCGGATCAAAGCGGAAATAGGTACGGATGTCACGCTCGTGGCGGTATCTAAAGTCCATCCGGTAGATCACATTATCAAGGCATACCAAGCCGGACATCTAGACTATGGTGAAAACAAGGTGCAGGAGATGTGCGAAAAGGCGGAGGTCATGCCTAAGGATATCCGTTGGCACTTGATCGGCCACCTTCAACGCAATAAGGTCAAGTACATCGTAGACTTTGTCCACCTCATCCATTCGGTCGATAGTCTGAAGCTCTTGAAAGAGATCGAAAAACGCGCCGCAAAGGCAGATCGCGTGATCGACTGCTTGCTCCAAGTCCACATCGCCGAAGAGGATACCAAGTTCGGTTTCGACGAGAATGAGGTGGGAGATCTTCTTGCTGATCCGGCACTCAAGGAGATGACCCATATTCGTATCAAGGGATTGATGGGAATGGCCACCTTCACCGAGGATCAAGACCAGGTACGTAGAGAGTTTCGTTCGCTGAAGGATCGCTTCGAACGTCTAAAGGAGAAATTCCCAATCAACGAGCGCTGGCAGCCAGAGATCCTTTCCATGGGTATGAGCGGCGACTACCAAATGGCGATCGAAGAGGGGAGTAATATGGTGCGCATCGGTAGCTCGATCTTCGGAGCTCGGAACTACGATTAAAGCTCCACCAACTCGGCGATCTTGTCGAGTTTTCGTTCCGAATATTGTCCCTGATCCTGATATATGATCTTTCCGTCTTCGTCCAGAACGAATACATAGGCGTCATTCTTTTTCTTGAGGTCGAGTTCCTTCATCGCTTGCCCAAAATCGCCCTGATAGAAGAGCACGTAATCATTCATAGAAGGATCCACATTGTCTCTGATCTTGTCTAGGATGTCGTCTGAGATCGATTGCCCTACGCCGGTAAACATCATCACCATCTTCACATGACAGTCATAGGCGAGGGCATTGAAGCTACTTTCGTCAATGAACATGGTGTAGACTGGGTAGTACCAATCTTCTAGTACCGTCTCAGCTTGTTTGGTGAAAGCCAGGAAAAGGATGCTTTTGCTTCCTTTTAGGTCCTCAGGAATCCGCTCCTCACTTCGGTCTGGTTTTGTAGTTTGGATCGATGGAAAGTCTTGAGCGTAACCTACCACCGTCAATAGAAGTACATAGAAGAAGGGGCTCATTATTCGAAAGAAAACCATCTTTGATTGCATAGAAGAATCGTTTTGAGACTGCTAATAACGATATTCCTTTGGTCTTTGGTATTGCTGGTGCTCGCATCAGCGATCGTTCCTTTGACCAACTCTGGCTTACTGCCTTTCTTCCAGATCTTTCCGTCGTTTGACCTCTTGTTTTGGTTCTTGTCGCTATTCCTGCTCTTCGCGGCAAGCGTGCGGCGCTATCGACCTGTGCTTTCATCGGTTACCTTCCTTTTAGCGACGCTCTTGGTCGCTTGGCGAGGCTATGGAAGTATGCCGGAATACACAGAAAGAGGTGGAGAGGAGATCAAAGTCTTGAGTTTGAATGTAGGTCAGTTCAATAACGATACAGGCGAGGTGCGAATGACCATCCAGGAGATCCGTCGCAATGATCCGGACATCCTTTGTCTTCAGGAATTTGGACTCTATTATAAATGGCCTGACGTTGAGTCGGTAGCAAAGGATTTCTCTGAAAGAATAGGAATGAAACACTACGATTTCTCACCCCATAAGGGAAACATCTTCGGCACGGCGGTCTTCTCCAAGTTCCCGATCATCGAGACGGATACGATTTTCAACATGCTCTCCGCCACCAATGAGGCGAAACGCTACACCTTCAATGTCAACGGCAAAGAACTTCGGCTGACCAATGTTCATCTGCAGAGCTACAACCTCTTCGGACGCCAACGCAGTCCGGGTCTCACGTGGAGCGGGCGGATATCCGAAACCCTCTCCAGACGAAAGAGTCAGGTGAATGTGCTCATGCGCAACCAATCTGACATCGTCGTTGGTGACCTGAACGCTTCCGTGGGGTCTTATTACTACGAAAGCTTGGCGGGTAAATGGCGGGATGTGCAACGTGCATTCGGACAAGGCCTACTGCCTACGCATGCTTTAGTGCCTACACGGCTCGACTACATCTTTACCCGTAAACAGATGCGTACAATCAACTTCGAACGCTTGACGGACTTCCCCTCCGATCACTACGGATTGATGGCGACCGTGGCCATTTGACCGAATCTACATGCGCGTGTCGATAACTCCTATTAGTTGCGCTGGGGCTGGGGGTATATCTCGGTAAGTTTGAGTACAAAGCCCACGTACACATGAAACGTTTCTTGTTCCTTGTTCTTTCTGCCCTTATCGCGACCTCCGGTTTGGCTCAGGAGACTGCACAAAACTTCAATCAGGCCAAGCTTCACCTGGCCAATCATAAACTTGATCGTGCCATTCCGATCCTTGAACGACTCTGGGCGAAGGATCCTCAAAACGCCAATTTGAATTACCTACTCGGGCTTTGCTATGTGAAGGAAGATATCCAGATCCGGAAGTCGGTGGAATTACTGGAAACGGCCTCAACGATCTACACTTCCAAGTATGAGAGTGGTTCAGCACAGGAGAGAAGGGCACCCGAATACGTTTACTACTACCTTACCATTGCCTACTCTAAGAACGGACAATGCGAGGAAGCACTAAGGGCCTTGAATAAGTTCTATCAGGTCTATACGTACAACGATGAATACTACCTGGTAGACGGACAGAAGTGGGTGCGTGAGTGTAACCTCAAGGATAAGGAAGAAGAAGTGGCTGAAGAAGAGGTTGCTGTGGTCGAAGAACCGGTCGAATCAACTGAGGAGGAAACTGCGGAAGAATTGACCGAAGAGGAATACCGTCAGGAGATCGTGGAAGAGATCAAAGAGGAACGAACCGAACCTCAGATGAAGGAACGCCTCGTTCCTTTCGACGATTGGGATGACCTAAGAACGCGTGAGGTGGACTACACCACTATGTCGTCACTCTACGGCGTGCAGATCGCGGCGTTGATCGATCTCAAGCCTACCCGTGAATTTGAGAACGTCAAGAACGTAGAGGTGTACGTGGATGAGAACGGCATCTTCCGCTATGTCATCGGTCGCTTCCCATATCGAAAGCAGGCTGAGTCCTTGTTGGAGAAGATCCGTGAACGAGGCTATGGAGATGCCTTCATCGTGGATGTGAATCGTCCACTCTATGAGAATGAAGTACTCGGTGTGGGAGCGGAGAACATCAACTGGCACATCACCGGGGGTGTGGATTTTCGTGTCCAGATCGGCGCCTTCCGCACCATCGTTCCGAGCGCTGTTGCTGAGAAGTACCTCGAAGTGGATGGTATTCGTGAAAATCAACAGAATGACTTGGTCATCCTCACTGTGGGTAACTTCGGTCAGTATGCCGAAGCAGCGCGCTATCGAGAAGAGTTGAAGACCATGGGTATCGGCGATGCATTCGTAGTGGCATTCAATTATGGAAATAAGATCCCTCTGAAGGAAGCTATTGACTATGCGGAGGCTAACCCCGAAGAGCAAGCGAAGTCTCACTCCCAACCGGGCGCCAAGAAGAAAAAACGGGCAGATTTCTGATTGGTTCAACCGTATTCTAGCGGGAAGTCACCATCCAGGCGATGTTGATAGGATGGCTAGATTCTTTTGCGGTAATTCGATCAAACTTTCACGCTAAGGAAGTTTGATAGGTAACGTCAGGAAAGCTCCACTTCGGTGGGGCTTTTTGTTTGTGGGCTCTTCACTTTTCACGCTGGATGGAAAGACTATTTTTGCATGCATCCGATGAACGGACTAGCACTGAACCGATTGAAGACCCTTATCTCATTTGCATTGACCTGTCTTTGGAGTGTTGTTGCCTTGGCGCAATACACCAGCGACGATTATACAACCCTTCCTGAACCCTTTAACATCGTCAATGACGGTTCTGCTAACTTCAATCCCGTCATTGGAGACAACGGCACCTTCCTTTGGTTCTCGCGAACCGGACACCCTGAAAACTTGGGCGGTGTGGAAGATCAGGATGTTTGGTTTTTGAAGTTCGATGAAGGTCATTGGTCTGAGCCTTCCAACAAATGGGGTGGGCTGAATAGTGAGAAGAACGACTTGATGGTAGGCCAGTCAGAAAACAACTTGGTCTACCTCCTTCGGTACAAGCAGAACGCGACACGCGAGATGACATCGATCAATGCGTATCGATGGATCGATGATCGATATGTGCATGATCATGTCATTGACCTGCCTGAGTTGAATATCACAGGTTCTTATTTCGGATTCTATGTGGCTCGAGACGAGTCCTTTGTTATCATCTCGATGAAAGGGGAGTACACCTTCGGAAAAGAAGACCTCTACATTTGCTTGAAGCGCGATGGAGTGTGGAGTGCGCCAAAACACATGGGAGCTCGGATCAATACCGCCGGCTTCGAGATGTCGCCCTTTGTGTCAAGAGATGGAAAGCACCTCTTCTTCAGCAGTGAAGGACACCGAAGCTACGGTAAGGGAGACATCTTCGTCTCGACACGTTTGGACGACACTTGGCAGAATTGGTCGAAACCCATCAACCTAGGTCCGAATATCAATACCCCTGGTTTTGAGGCCTACTTCTGTTTGAATGAAACCTTGAACGAATCCTACTTCTTCTCTGACCGGATCGATGGTATTGGCAGGATTTATCGCATTCCCCATTCTATCGACCCAACCATGGAGAAGAAGTCACCCCATCAGATGGCTAGTGGATTCATCAAGTTCAACGAGCTAAAGCCCATGAAGGTAAAACTGAACCTCATGGACGCTAATGATCAGATCATCCAGTCGATCACCACCAACGAGGATGGATACTTCAACTTACAGTCTTTTCTGCCCAACCGCGACTACAAGCTGGCCATCGCTGATGAGTTGAAAGATGAGTTGGGAGATGCGGAGATCTTCTTGGCCAATGACCTCGGTGATCGCATGGTGTTTATGAATGAAGAGGAGCTCGGAATGTTCGCATTCAAGGTGATCTCAGGCAGCACGATGGATGGTGTAGATGAATTTGAAGATATGGCCAGAGCAGGAAAGGTCGTGGATGAACCCACGACGATCACCGGTAAGGTCACTTCATTCGGAACGATTCCCGAAAAGCTGACCCTCAATATCATCGACGAGCAAAACAATGTGGTCAAATCGGTGAAGACTGACGACGAAGGATTCTTCAGCTTCAGTACCGATGCCATGCAGAAGAGATACTTCTTGAGCATCGATAAGAATTTGGCAGGCTTGGTGGATGTGTATGAGGTATTCCTGACCAATGACAATCCGGAGGAGGATATCGTAGTGACAAAGACCGATAAGCACCTGTTTGAGTTCAGTTCTTTAGTCAATGCTGGAAATAGCCCGATCAAATTGATCGACGAGCCCGATTATGGTATGCCGGGTTATATCTATGAATCTTTCGGTCTCATGCCCTCTGGTCGCAATGAGTTGGCCGGATACCTGCGAAAGGGTGCCCTTCCCTTGATCGATGCAGAGATCGAGCTCTTGGATGAGAATGAAGAGGTGCTAGGAAAGGTTCGAACGAATGATTCCGGTGCGTTCACCTTTGATACACCGATGAACGAAGGCGAATACCAATTGCGCTTGACTCCGGAACAAACCGAAGAACTAAAGGGCAGCGAGATCTTTCTAGCTAAGAATCCGGATGATGTGGTGTTCTACTTGAATGATGATCGCTCCGGTGTATTTGCCTTTAAGAAATTGGCTCGCAAGCAAGCCATGACCTTGTACAGCTTTGAAGAACAAGCCGAGAGCGGAGTTTTGGTAAACGAAGGAACGACCTTGAAAGGAAAGTTCAACTACGACAAGCTTCCTAAGAAAGGTGTCACTTTGACCCTTTTAGATGAGGATGAGAACATCGTTCAAACGACTCAGGTGAGTAAAGACGGAAGCTTTGAGTTCAGCAAGTTCACCTCCGAGAAGAATTACTTCATTTCGGCGGATGCAGAAGGGCTTTCGGATATCTATGAGATCTATCTGTCCGGAGAGAATAAGAACGTACTAGTCAACCGAACCAACCGATTTGTCTTCGCCTTTAAAGTCCTTCCAACCCAGGATGTTCTTCTGACCGAAGCGTTTGAGAAGGATGACGGGATGCCTTCGGATGTGGATGCAGAACTCGACGGCGTACGCATGAACAAAAGCGTCGATCGATCATTCCACGAATTCGACTTGGATCTGCTGAAAGCCGTAGACTTTGAACCGCTTGATCAGGTGGTGGAAGAAGCGAAGAAAGATTACAACATTGTCATCCGAGTCTACGTAGAGACACCGGGCGGCGGTAGCGAAGATGTACAGTTGCGTACCCTGTCAGAAGAGGACGTGGAGCCGCTGATCGAGCACCTCGAGGGGCACAACATTTCCCGCAAGAACATGAAAGTTCGGGCTTCGAATAGCGACCAAGTGATCATCCAGATCACGCCGTAATTCTACTGAAGGATCAAGCGCTGCATGCTTGAACCATGCTCACTCTGCAATTGGATCAAATACACCCCGCGGGATACTTCTCCTACGTTGATATCCAATCTACGCTGTCCCTTCAAGTTGCGATGATCTCCAATGACTCGGCCATCCATGTTGATCAACTGGATCGACTCAACAATGGCCTCGTTCCATTGGACATAAACCACATTTTGAGCCGGATTAGGAAAGATCGACACATCTCCTGCCAAAACCTCATCGATGCCCGTGCAAACGCCTGTGCTCGCTGAGATCACTGCACGTTCGCTCACGCAGACTTCTTCTACTTGCCAGTCATAGAAATAGAAATAAGTTGAAGTAGGAGAGGAGCCACTAGCCGAGGTGATGCTCAGAACACCGTTCAGATCGTACGGATAGTTCACGCCACTCGTGTTACGGTAAAGATTGATGGTATTGTTGGTGCCAATGGCCAGTTCATAGTCGTTTCCTGCCTCGATCTCAAAGTCGAGAATGATCACCTGCTCACCACTGGATACGGCTGTGATGGTGTCATCCAAAACATTCCCGTTGTTGTCCTTTAGAATGATATGGCGGCTACCCCCTGAGTTAGCGAAGACCTTCACGCTATGAAGAACCACCTTGCTCAAAGCATCAAAATACATCGAACCCGGACTAGCCAAATAACCACCGTTTCCGAAGTCCTTATCCTCAGGGCCTACGCCCTTTGCCGAACTTTTCACGAGCGATTCCACATAGAATGGAGTGGATTGCTGTACGATAGGAGTGAATAAGGTGTCGCCTTCGTGAATGATACTGCCGCCGAATGGTGAGGCGTACCATCGGTGTTCTCCTAAACTCGACGCGACCAGCATACCGAAATCACCCGGACAGATCTCATCATCCTCTCCGGTTGGGGGTTCGGGTAGGTTCACTTGAATGTAAGCCGGCTCAACGATCGTATCACTGCCGATGGCGTTGGTGGCGATCAAGGTCACGGTATAAAGTCCACTTTCTGAGTACGTATGGACGGGGTTCTGAGCGGATGAACTATTTCCATCCCCGAAATTCCAAGTCCAAGAGGTCGTGCCGTTGGTGGAGAGGTCGGAGAACTGAACCGTTCCGTTGCACGTTTGGATCACATCTGCCATCAATGCTGCCTGTGGAGGACTCGTCGGTTCGTTACACTCCCACGCGATACGGAAGCCGGAGTAGTTCACCGCGCCGTCACTGGAGAAACGGATCGTGACCGCATCACCGCTGCTGACCAAGTTGCTTGGAGGAGGGTTGGAGTTGCAGAATCGACCAAGAACCGCAGCATTCAGGTTGTCGCCGTCGTAGACTTCCAGATAATCGTAGATGCAGTTCGACCCGCCGCCCGGCTCTACCGAAAAGTCGTCGAAGTGAAGGGTCATACTGGCTGCTCCCTGAGTGGTGAGGGTGACGTAGCTATCAATATCGTCGGCATAATTTCCGGTCGCCCCTCCGTTGTCATAGAGCACGCCCTCACAATCGGTAAAGGTGCTGTTCTGACCGTTGGAAGGCATGGTTACCTCGCAAGGAGCATTGGGGCCTACCTGGATCAGGTCAGGCATGACCAAGGTATCCGTGCCGCAGGTCGAAGACACCGCTAGCGTCACGGTATAAGACCCGGCGGTAGTGTATGTTCTTGATGGACTAAATTGAGCAGTAGATCCACCATCGCCAAAGAACCAGAACTGACTGGTTGCATTCGAACTGATGTTTTGGAATTGAACCGTGTGCGGTACAGAGCAATTGCCGGTGGAACTAGGGATGAAGTCGGCGGTGATGTCGTCTTCGTATGGAGTCCCCACACCCACGGCATACCATGCATTTCCTGTACTGATCAATTGTTGGCTGCAAGGACCAAATAGATCTAAAGCCGACTCCAACGCATAGAAACGCGCGTCTTCGTAGTCGCTGCTCGGACCGAGGTATATCACGAGGTTTCTGTAGGCCACGGCTGCAGCATCGTTCACTCCAATGCCCGTGACGCTGAAGCTGTTACCAATGTCATTCGTTCCTGAACCTCCTTCCGTGAGTAGGTAGAACCAGTAGTTCTGCACGCCGCTGTTGGTATGGACACCTCCATTGTCAGAAGGACCATAATGCCAATTCGTTCCTAGGTAAGTATCAGGGTCGCCGTAAGCGTTCGGGTTTGACATAGAACGGATAACAAAACCCAGATCCTCACCGATCAACCAATCACCATTGCTGAAGCCAACGGCATCGAATTCCACAGCTGCTCCAAAAATGTCAGAGAAGCTTTCATTCAAGGCACCGGATTCATAGGAATAAATGAGTCCTGCGGTGAACGTGGTCAAGCCGTGCGCGATCTCGTGTCCGGCAATGTCTACCGCAGTGAAGGGGGCGTTACCACTATTGCCATCGCCGTAGGTCATGAAGGAACCATTCCAGAATGCATTGGCGTAGTTCGTTCCATAATGAACGCGACTGATCAAGGCAAATCCGTTGTTGTTGATGCTATTTCGGTTGAAGTGGTTGTAGAAATAGTCGTATGTCATCTCCGCACCCCAGTGGGCATCCGTTCCGAAGCGCTCAACCGTGGTCGTGTCCCAAAGATTGTCCGAGTGAATGAAGTCAGAACCCAAACCTCCCGTTGCGTTGTTCAGGTCGTAGGTGAAGATACCGTTGCCGCGACTGTATTCGCGTAAACGAAAGTTAGTACCGGTAAAATCAGCTACAATACCCTGCTGACCAGAGTATCCCGTGATCGCCTGACAGTTACTGTCCACATGGTGGATAAGGTCTTGCTCGAAGACTACACTTCCCTGTGAAGCATCGATGTAGATATCTCGCCTAGACATGGGCTCACTTGCGTAGATATTGAAGTGCCAAGCTAGCGTGGCTTCTTTGTCATACGGATCATTTGCCACCCAGGTCAGTTTCCCGCTTGGGAAATACGTGGCGTTAGGATCTTGTTCGATCACTTGTAATGCTTGCTCTTCCTCCGCTACCTCCCACATGTAGACTTCAGCGTCGATCTGGTTCAACGCCAGATCCAATGCCTGAGCTTCACTCAAGGAAGGAGTGCTTGTTCCATCGAACTCATAGAGATGCCCATTCATACTGACGACCTCCCCATTCAACGTGTGCACATTCCAATAGCTAAAGGCCATGGCGACTCCTTGATAGGTCTGCTGGTACTTGTAGTGGACCATGCCAAGACGATCATTCTCTGTATCGACCAAGGTGAATCCATTTCCGTTAGATTCTTTGAAAAATCGATCAGACATCCAGGATTCCCAGGTACTGAAGTTGGGACGCTGTCCTTCCTGAAACTTAATGAAGGTAGGGAAGGAGGAAAATGACCGATAACGAAGAACGGAAGTTCCAGGAATCACCTCATGTGCCTCTCGTCCACGCAGGACCTCATCGGCATTTACATCAATGAAAAGGAAGGCTAAAAGGAGTGTCAGAAAATGTCTCACCATGGTGAATAGTTAGGTACTCAAATAAGACGATTGAAAAGAAAATAGGTTCAGCCTTCGCGGAGGATGACTGAACCTATCTTAGTGTGTTTTACTTATTGCAGAATAATGCGCTGCGTCATCACCGTTTGATTTCCGGTGCCGCGTACGAGGTAAATACCTGCGCACAGTCCTTCTAGATCAAGGTCCAAGAATTTGGACCCGGAAGGAACTTGGAAGCTTCTCACTTGAGCTCCTGCAGCATCGAATACGGACAGGGTAGTTGGAGCAATTCCATTTTCCCAACTTGCTCTTACCAATCCGTGGGTTGGATTCGGGAACAACTGCATGGAGCCGGCCGCAATCTCGTCGATGCCGGTACACTCTCCAACGCTGGCTGAGATCATCTCACGATCGCTGATACAGAAATCACGCACCTTCCAATCGTAGAAGAAGTAGTAGTAATCCAAAGGTGCTGTTTGCGCACTCGAGCTATGGATACTGATCAAACCAGGGATCTCGTATGGGAAGTCCACGCCGCTATTACTACGATAGCAGTTGCGAATACCGTCATCACCTAGTGTGATCGCGAAGTCCACTCCGGTTGGTAGGGCAATGTCAAGTACCACTTCTTGCTCTCCGATCTCTAGATCAATGAGTGTGTCCAAAACCGTTCCACCTGTATTGTCGAAGATCTGGATGTGACGATTTCCAGGGATCAGTGCATACATCTTGACACTGTAGAGCTTCACCGGTGCGAATACGTCAAAGTAGAGCGACTGCTGAAAGTTGAAGTATGCTCCGCCTCCGATGTTATTGTCAGGTGCTCCTGTGAATTGGTCTGGACCTTCCACCTCCGCTTCCACGTAGAATGGAGTCGACTGTTGCACGATCGGAGTAGTGAAGGTGTCACCGATATGAAGCGGATTACCTCCGAACGGAGAATCATACCACTTGTGAACACCAGGACTAGATGCGATCAAGTTGGCTTGGTCTCCAGGACAAACCTCCACGTCCGGACCTTCCGGTGCAGCCGGCTTGTCTACGCTAATGTAGTTGCTCTTAATAACCGTGTCGGCACCGAAGGAATTACTGGCCACCATCATCACGGTGTATTGTCCGCTGGTGGAATAAGTGTGCGATGGATTCTTGACGCTCGCAGTATCACCGTCGCCAAACTCCCAATACCAAGCGGTAGGGATGTTCTCGCCTACAGCAGAAATGTCAGAGAAGTTCACGTTGCCCTGGCATGTTTCCAAGATGTCAGCCTCGAAGTCAGCTTGTGGTGGGGCAGAAGGAATGCTGCACTCCCATCCGATCTTGAATCCTTCCTCTTCCAAACCTTCATCGGTAGTGAACTGGATCGTGATGGCCGAGCCCGTAGAGTTGATGAAAGTAGGAGGGTTGTTCGTGTTGCAATAGGTTCCGATCACCGGTGATCCCGAGCTAGGACCGTCGTAAATGGTCATGTAGTCATACTGACAACTTGGATCCGCTTCGATATCGAACTCGATGAACTCGAGTGTAACCGCCACTGCATTGGTCGGCGCGATCGTAATAGTCGAATTGTAGTTGGCGCTGTAGGCACCTGCGGGTCCTCCATCGTCATACAAGAAACCTTCGCAACCGGTTTGCGTTTGAGCTAGTCCACCGTTGGCGGGTAGACTGACATTACACGGATAAGCTGGACCGACTTTGATGAGATCCACATACACCACGCTATCTGCTCCGCAATTCGATGAAGAGATCAAACTCACGGTGTAGACACCATCGTTCTGATAAGTGTGCGTAGGTTCGAAGGCTGTACTAGTGTTTCCATCCCCAAAATCCCAAGTGTAGGATGTTGAAAGCGTTGAGAAGTTCTGGAAGTTCACTATGGCAGGGGACTGACAGTGCTCCTCGATATCTGCGGCGTAGTCTGCGGTTATGATTCCTGAATACTCGTCTCCAATTCCGACGGCGTACCAAGCATCCCAGGTGCTTTCGGTCTGTTGGGTACAAGGACCGAAGATATCCACAGCCGACTGGATCGCATAATAGCGAGCGTCTTCGTATTCGCTTGACTCAGTGAGATAAACGACGAGGTTGCGATAAGCTACAGCGGCAGCATCACTCAGTCCAATGCCTGTTACGGAATAGGAATCACCATTGTCATTAGTGCCGCTCCCTCCTTCAGTAAGAAGGTAGAACCAGAAATTCTGAACCCCACTGTTGATGTGCACTCCACCATTGTCGCCCGTTCCGACGTACCAATATGTGCCTTCATAAGTGTCAGGGTCTCCATTGGCATTCGGGTTGTTCATCGTGCGGATCACAAAGCCAAGGTCTTCACCCATCAGCCAGTCTCCATTGGCATAGCCTAATCCGTCAAACTCTACCGCTGCTCCAAAGATGTCTGAAAAGCTTTCGTTCAAAGCGCCAGGCTCGTAGGCATATACGAGGTTGGCAGTAAAAGTGGTCAAGCCATGCGCGATCTCGTGTCCTGCGATATCGATAGCGGTGAAAGGAGAATTGCCTGAACTTCCATCACCATAGGTCATCACCTGTCCGTTCCAAAAAGCATTACCGTAATTGGTTCCGTAGTGAACGCGACTGATCAGCGTGAAGCCATTGTCGTTGATGCTGTTTCTGTTGAAATGATTATATAAGAAATCATAGGTCATCTCGGCTCCGTAGTGAGCGTCCGTTGCGTATTTCTCGATGGAAGCTTCGTCCCACAACGAATCACCATGGAAGAAGTCCGAACCCATTCCTGAAGTAGCGTTGTTCAAGTTGAAGGTCTGTACGCCGTTGCCTCGACCTGTTTCTCTCAATCGGAATTGTGAGCCTGTCCAATCTGCCGTGATCGGCTTCGTGCCTACATAGCCCGTTACCGCTGTAATGTTACTGTCTGCGTGGTGGATCAGATCATTGGTCCAAACGATCTCGCCGCTATTCGCATCTACAAATACGTCTTGACGCGACATCGGCTCATGGGCGTAGATGTTGAATCGCCAAGCAAGACGAAGATCCTTTTCGCGAAGGGTGAGGTCCGTATTGATCACCTCAAGTTTCCCCTGTGGGAAGTAGGTCGCATTCGGATCATTCTCGATGATCTTGACCGCTTCTTCTTCCAATGGAATCTCCCACTTGTACGAGTTCGCTCCCACGTGGTCTAATGCCTTGGAAAGCGCTTGTGCCTCGCTTAATCCGGCTTGGTTTGCAGGAACTTCGTCAAACAAGACGCCATTCATACTTACCACCTCATTGTTCAAGGTGTGCACGATCCACGTTCCAAAATACACCGGATGACCATTGGCGGTCTGCTTGAATCGATAGTGGACCATGCCGAGTCGATCGGTTTCCGTTCCTACCAGCGCGAATCCGATGTGTGTTGCATCTTTAAAATAGTGCTCGGTCATCCAAGCTTCCCACGAGCTGAACGCAATGCGATCGTTCTCTCGGAACTTGATAAAGGCGGGAATGGAAAGATGATCCTTGTAGCGGACGGTTTCCGCACCGCGGACATCGTTATATGCTGCACGACCTTCGAGGACACGCTCCGCATTGGAAGTGAATGAAATGGCGGTAAGGACAAAAAGAGAGAGTAAAAACTGCTTCATGAATTTCTAGTTAGGTTGCTCAAATATAACTTTCGGTATGCATGTTTCCATGTGCTGTATGTCACCTTGTTGACAAATACTAGGATTCGTTGTGAAGGTCAATTTCTGTTCGTCGAAATAATAATGAATCCTAGCCCTGTTTCTGAGTCTCTCGTCGACGGATAGGTCAGTGTGAGGAAGGAATTCTACCCGCATGTTTTGATCATCTTGACAGTGATCGATCTTTTATCATTGTCATTCTGACAGCCTTCGCGCTGTGGCACAAGCTTTGACTTTGGGTTGCCACTTAGAAATTGAGAAAACTACACAGGATATGAAAGGAACCATTAACGTACAAGCGGAGAATATCTTCCCGATCATCAAGAAGTTCTTGTATTCGGATCACGAGATCTTCCTACGAGAACTGGTGTCCAATGCGGTCGATGCGACTTCAAAACTGAAGGCGTTGAATCGTATGGGAGAGATGAAGGATGAGATCGGTGACACCACCATTGAGATCAAGTTGGATGAAAAGAAAAAGACCCTTACCGTGATCGATAGGGGGATCGGTATGACAGAAGAGGAGGTGGAGAAATACCTCAATCAGGTGGCGTTCTCAGGAGCCTCCGAATTCCTGCAGAAGTACGAAGGCAAGGTCGAGGATTCTGGTATCATCGGTCACTTCGGACTTGGCTTTTACAGCGCCTTCATGGTAGCCAAGAAGGTGGAGGTCATCACCAAGAGCTGGAAGGATGAACCAGCAGTGAAGTGGACCTGCGACGGAAGTCCTGAGTTCAACATCACTAAATCAAAGAAGACCGAGCGCGGCACAGAGATCATCCTCCACATCGATGAGGAGTCTAAGGAGTTCTTAGAAGAAGGACGCATTTCGGAGATACTGAACAAGTACTGTAAGTTCTTGCCTGTTGAGATCAAGTTCGGGACAAAGACCGAATGGATCGACGATCCGAAAGGAAAGAAGGACGACGATGGCAATGTGAAGAAGGTGGAGAAGGAGGTGGATAACATCATCAACAACCCTTCGCCTCTTTGGAAGAAGCAGCCAGCTGATCTTAAGCAAGAAGACTATTCGGCTTTCTATCGCGAGCTCTACCCAATGACCTTTGAGGAGCCGTTGTTTAACATCCACATCAATGTGGACTATCCGTTCAACCTGACGGGCATCCTGTACTTCCCGAAGCTGGCGAAGCATAAGGTGGAATTGCAACGCAACAAGATCCAACTCTACAGCAATCAGGTATTCATTACCGATAGTGTCGAGAACGTAGTGCCTGAATTCTTGACCTTGCTTCATGGTGTGATCGACTCACCTGACATTCCATTGAACGTAAGCCGTAGCTACCTACAGAGCGACAGCAACGTGAAGAAGATCAGCGGTCACATCACGAAGAAGGTAGCCGACAAGCTGGCCGAGATGTTCAAGAACGACCGTGAGGATTTCGAGAAGAAGTGGCCAGACATGCAAGTGTTCATGGATTATGGCTTGTTAACTGACGAGAAGTTCTACGAGCGCATCCAGCCAACCTACTTAATAAAGAATACCAAAGGCGAATTCAAGACCCTCGAGGAGTACAAGAAAATGATCAAGGAGAACCAAACCGATAAGGATGGAAACTTGGTCATGCTCTACACGAACGATGCAGAGGCCCAGCACAGCTTGATCACCAAGGCAAACAATAAGGGGTATGACGTCCTTGAGATGAATACTCCTCTCACCGCGCACTTGGTGCAGCACCTCGAAATGAAAATGGAGAAGGTCAACTTCAAGCGCGTGGATGCGGATGCCTTGGAGAAACTGGTTCCAAAGGAGAATGCAGTAGAAAGTAATCTCACGGAAGAGCAGAAAAATACCCTGACTCCGGTGATTGAAGGCGTGGTGGACAAGGCGAAGTTTGCCATCCAGTTCGAAAGCTTGGATGAGAATGATCCGCCCATGATGATCACTCAGAGCGAGTTCATGCGACGCATGAAGGAGCAAGCCGAAATCGGAGGAGGAATGATGGGAATGGGTAACCTACCAGATTCATTCAACTTGGTAGTGAACAGCAACCACAAGCTGGTCTCTAAGATCCTCACGGAGCAGGATGAACAAAAGCGTTCTCAAATGGCGAAGCAAGCGGCTGACTTAGCACTCCTATCAAAGGGAATGCTCAAAGGCGAACAGCTTACCCAGTTCATCGAACGAAGCGTCGAAATGATCGACAACGGCTAAGGCCGAATACATAGATTGAAAAAAGCCCTCTCTGCTTCGCAGGAGGGCTTTTTTAATGTTCAATGTTCAATATTCAATGTTCACTTTCAAACTGTTCACCGTTCACTCCCAAACTATTTAACCATTTAACTAATCTCCAATTATTATTCTTGCCAAAGAATAGAACATCATGTCAGAAAAGATCCTCCTCCTAGGTTCCGGTGAGCTCGGAAAAGAATTGGTAATTGTCCTGCAAAGACTGGGTCAACAAGTGGTTGCCTGTGACAATTATCCAGGTGCACCAGCTATGCAAGTGGCACAGGAGTTCGAGGTCTTCGATATGCTTGATGGAGCTGCGTTGGAGGCGGCTGTAAGGAAGCACGATCCAAAGCTAATCGTACCGGAAGTAGAGAGCATCCGCACGGAGAAGTTTTATCAGTTTGAAGATCATGGGTATACCGTCGTGCCTAGTGCTAAGGCGGCCAATTTTACGATGAATAGGAAATTGATTCGTGACCTTGCGGCTCAAGATCTAGGCCTTCGAACCGCTAAGTATCGATACGCGACCGAACTGGATGCGTTCAAAGCTGCGGTAGCGGAGATCGGTATTCCTTGTGTCGTAAAGCCGTTAATGTCTTCCTCTGGAAAGGGGCAGTCGGTCATCAAGACGGAAGCGGACATCGAGAAAAGTTGGAATTACGCCATGGAGGGCAGTCGGGGAGATCTGAAGGAGGTCATCATCGAGGAGTTCGTTTCCTTCCATACGGAAATTACCTTGCTGACTGTCACTCAGAAGAATGGTCCTACGTTGTTTTGTCCACCGATCGGTCATCGCCAAGAACGAGGCGACTACCAAGAGAGTTGGCAACCGTGCGCGATCTCTGCTCAAGACCTGAAAGATGCTCAGGATATGGCTCAGAAGGTTACCGAAGCGCTTACAGGTGCCGGCATTTGGGGAGTCGAGTTCTTCATCGCAAATGACGGCGTCTACTTCTCCGAGTTATCTCCTCGACCACATGATACGGGAATGGCTACGCTGGCCGGTTCACAAAACCTGAGTGAATTTGAATTGCATGCCCGTACGATCCTCGGACTCCAGATACCGGAGATCCGCTTGGAAAGAGCTGGGGTGAGTGCGGTTATCTTGGCGAAAGATTCTTCCTCAGAAACTCCCCGATATTCAGGTCTGAGTGAAGCGTTGGACCATCCCAAGAATGATCTAAGGATCTTCGGTAAGCCAAGTACGCGTCCTTTCAGAAGGATGGGAGTAGTGGTGTCATACGACGACCTGGATTCAGACATGGATGCGCTCCGAAAGCGCGCGTCTGACGCAGCGGCAAAGGTCAGGGTGAATCCTTAGTCGACAGGCATCTTGTCGATCGACTCCTTCCTTTTACCCAACACGTTCACATCCATCTGTAAGCCGATAATGATGATGATCGGTCGCTGACGAAAGGTGGTTTCTACATTTGGTATCGTCGCTAAACTGGTGCCCAGTTGCAGCATGCCTTTAAGAAATGGGGCTCCCGCACGGAGCGTGACTGTGGGTTCCACGAAAATGTTGTAGGGCTTCTTCGCTTTCAATCCTAGATATTCCGCATACGCCTCATCGGTGATGTAGTTCTGCTGCAAATCTGCTTCCATCGATATCCAAAGATCCTCGACATATACGAATGTTGTCCTCGGAGTGAAGAAGAGGTCCACGTATTCAGAGGAGAGGCCGATTGCAGGTTGAAGGAATGCGCAACAACTCATAGGCGAGTCGCGGTCGTTCTGGAATCACCTCGGCCAATCCATACTGACTCAGGGTTTCTCTGACGATCGATTCGAGTTCCAGAGTGCGAGCTGTCTTCTTCATCTCATAGAGGCGTTGCCTTACGGTGGCATTGGCCTTATTGGCATTCTCATCCTCTTCTAAGAGCTTATTGTTGCGAGCATGGGCGGCTAGTATCTCATTCAACGTTAGCTCCAGTTCCAGTCCGGGTTCGAAGGCCTCGATCTGTAGGTTGTAAATGCTGTTCAGAAGGTCGTGAAGTTCAAAGGCTTTCGCCGGTAGTTCTTCTTCAAAAGAGGGTAGATCAGGATCGAATGCAAGCGGAAAGTCCCGAACGCCTTCTATCGGCGATTCAACCAGAAGTCGTGCGCTTTGGTAACAGCCCAATGCACTTAACCTACCGACTTCTTCTTCCGTGAACATGCGAGAAAGGTAGAATTCGTTGACGACAACCCAAATTCATCCACCGTTTCTTATTTGCCCCAGTATCTTTAGCGGCATGAGATACCTTTTAATCATTGTGCTTGCGTTAGCCGGACACGGATCGATCGCTCAAGAAAATTTCCAAGCCATCTTCGATCAACTCACCCAGGATGGAGAGTGGGAGGCTGTTCCTTCTCTGTTGGATCGGTGGGAGGATCAAGCACCGGAAAGTTCTCAGCGCTACGTGGCTGAATTCAACTACCTCTTCCACGAGTGCCGGAAGGAGGTGGTACAGATAAATGACGTGCCTCCCCAAGATGGATCTGAATACCTAGTGATCAATGATACGGCCACAGGAGAGCCTGCGGGTTATATGTACAGCATCATCGTGTACGACGACGACCTGTTCAATCAAGCGATCTCGGTGATCGATGCGGGACTTCAGAAGCATCCTCGTCGTCTCGATATGCACTTTGGAAAGATCTATGTCCTGCGCGAACGGGGTGAGATCGATCGTCATATTCAGGCGATCGTGGAGGTGATCCAGAAACACCAGACCTACCACGATCAGTGGCTATGGACCAATGATCAACCTGTACAGGACCCCGATGATCGCTTTACCGGAGCGGTTCAGGATTATTGCTATGCACTCTTCAATAAGCAGAACCCGCTTATCGATGGAGTAGAGCGAATATCTACTATGATGACCCAGCTCTATCCAGGTGACGTTAGATTTTACTCGAATGTGGGAGCGTGTAAACTGATACGCCAGGAGTTTGCGCCTGCCCTAGAGTTCTTCATGAAAGCCCACGAGATCAGACCTGATGATCCGGTAGTCTTGAGCAATATCGGCTACGCATTACTGCAAATGAAGCAGTGGGACGATGCCATTCGGTTTTATGAACGTCTCGAGAAGGCGGGCAATGAAGATCAAGCGGCCTTTGCCCGTGGACAGATAGACCACATACAGCAGGAACGACAAACTAAGAGGTAACAAAACTTAGGAGCAGAATTGGCCGCAGCGATTCGTTCAGTAAAACGTCAATAAGTACATTTACCGCTTTCCAATCAAGGGTATGAAGGAATACAAAGACGAAGTAGAAGCAGCAGATGATTTTACCAAGAGGTTGAAAGCCCTCAAGGCAGAAGTGAATAAGGTGATCGTTGGACAGGAGGATGTATTGGATGCCATGCTCACCTCGATCTTTAGTAATGGCCACTGCTTATTGGTAGGAGTACCAGGTCTGGCAAAGACACTATTGGTGAATACCATCAGTAAGGCGCTCGGACTTCATTTCAGCCGCATTCAGTTTACTCCAGACTTGATGCCTTCGGATATCATTGGATCCGAGATCCTAGATGAACACCGAAACTTCAAGTTCGTCAAGGGTCCCATTTTCGCTAACATCATCTTGGCGGATGAGATCAACCGAACGCCTCCCAAAACGCAAAGTGCCCTTCTCGAGGCAATGCAAGAGCGAGTGGTGACCGCTGCCGGACACCGATATCAGCTTGACGCTCCGTTTTTCGTGCTCGCTACTCAAAATCCGATCGAGCAAGAAGGTACCTATCCTCTTCCCGAGGCGCAACTCGACCGCTTCATGTTCAACATTTGGGTGGACTACCCATCTTTTAAGGAAGAAGTGGATATCGTGAAAGCTACCACCGGAATGCAGAAAGTGCAGGTCAATGAGGTGATGTCTGCCGAAGAGATTGTTTTCTTCCAAAACCTGGTTCGACAAGTTCCCGTGCCAGATGGCGTAATAGATTTCGCAGTGCGATTGGCTAATTCCACTCGTCCGGGGAAGGGTTATTCCCCAGACATTACCAATGAGTTTGTCAACTGGGGAGCCGGTCCTCGTGCTAGTCAATACCTGGTGTTGGGTGCCAAATGCCATGCTTTGATGAACGGTCGCTACACCCCCGATAACGATGATGTGCGAGCTGTGGCAACGAATGTGCTTCGTCACCGTATCGTGCGCAACTACAAAGCCGAAGCGGAAGGGGTTTCAACCGAATACATCATCGGTGAGCTGATGAAAAAGGCGACTGCCTAAGACCTTCTCCTACAGATTCCGGATCGGCGAGGTGATCAATCTCCGTGTCAACTTAGGGTAGAGAATCGCAATCGCCAAGATCAAGTACTCCAGCGTGATCAAGATGTAGTTCTCCTCGAAAAATGCGGTCTCGTAAGCGCTGTAACTGAAGAATACGACTACACTCCAAATGACGGCAAACGACCGTCGAACAAAGATCCCTACGATCAAGAGGAAGGCGATATACCACGGGTGTACCGTGGTCGCAAAAAGATAATAGGTCAGAGAAAGCCAAAGGACCGAACGTAACGCAGCGGACAAGTAGCCTAGTTTTTGGCGAAACCATAGCCAGACGGCGATAGCCAATGTGATGACTCCGAGTGATGGACCAATCACTCGAATGGGATTGTATCCCACTATCGCTTCCCCGATCCATCGAGCGATGTAATAGACGCTTGCATTGAACTCAAAGCTCTTGAAGTAAAGCTGTATGCTTTCGAGAAAGTGTGCGAGGAACTTCGGCGAAGCGTAAATTGGAAAGAATAGCACCACGAGAATCAGACCGAAAGACCCCATGAATAGAAGCGTGTTCTTCGGTTTGAATGCCTTGAATAGGTATGGAATGATCAGCAAGGGGAACAATTTGGTGGCAACACTGAATGCTAATGCTCCTCCTGCCAATACCATCCGGTTCTGCTGAATGTACTTCAAGCTCAATACGAAAAAGAAGATCATCAGCGCTTCGAAATGAGCATTACCCAATACATCCACGATGATCAGAGGGTTCAGCATGTACAACAAGCTATACTTAGGACTGATGTTGAAGTTGAGCAAGACCTGTGGAAGCATCCAGATGGTTGCGATCTCCGCAATGAGTAAGGGGAGCTTGATGATGAGCGATGATAGGTACATATCGTTTGCGGCCAAAGCACCAAACGAGCTGATCACTTGAATGACGGTTGGATAGACCGAATAGTATCCAGCCGAGTTGATCATGGGATACAACTGGTCAAACGGTGGGTGGATGTTCTCCCTGAAAAACTCTGCCGGAGTAAAGGCGTATGGGCTGACGCCTTCTAAGATCAAAGATCCATCCCAAATGAATCGGTAGAGGTCGTCACTCAGAACCGGAAAAGCAAACCAGGCGATCACGCGGAAAAAGACGCCGAGGAAGGCGGCTGACCTGATATTTCTTACCTCTTGATAGAGTACCAAGTATGCGCCACACATCGCAAAATAAACCGTGAATAGCTGGACGGTCTCGTTCCGCGGAGTAAAGAATAAGAGCGCGATCTCTGCAAAGAGAAAGAGGATCACCGCAACTAGTGCGATCGTATTGATCCGTGATAGATTCATTCGCTCCGCTCGATCCTCAAGATCTCAATGCGTCGCTCGCGTGCAGCTGTAGGACTGTAGATCGCTCCTAGCTCATCGCTTATATCGTCGGAAACGGAGGTGGAGGCTTGGCTCTCACCGTAAGGGATCTTTTCGATCGTCAATTGACCTCCATCCAAATAAGGAACGAAGGCTCCGGTATCGTACTGGTTGATATAATTTTCCATCGAAGTGATCCTGCGGTAGGTCAAATTAAGATTATAGTCGCTATCCGCAAGAGGTGAGGCATATCCTTTCACCGCTAGGGTGATCGTGGCCCCCTTGTCTAACTCCCTGAGAAGCACGTTCAGCGCTTTATCCAGCTTCTCCAAACTCCTTTGAAGGTCTACCTCAAAGAACTGCTCCATTAGATTGCCGTATTGCATCTTCGTCGTGCCGTCAAAGCTGCTCTTGTTGATTTGATCGATGTAGTCAAATCGAAGTCCTAGGTATTCCTCGATCGTCTCAGCATAGGTCCTTTCCGTGGTCCGTGAGGTAGTTCTTGGGTCGGGACGGTCATTGTGGAAGTAAAGACTGATCGGCAAAAGAGTTTGTAGTTCCTCCAGGTTCTGAGGGTTTTCGATCTCCACAACTACGGGTGGTACCGTGTCTATCGTATCTGCTAAGAGAGAATCCACCACTTCGGGAGGCGGCGGGGGTAGAACTTTGATCCGGTAGATGTCATTACAACAGGTTTCGTTGTTGCTCTTTTTCAAACCACCACTTCGATTGGATGCGAAAAACCCGATGCTATCCGCTCGGTGCATCGTGAGGTAGTAGTCGTCAGCCGGCGAATTCAGAATAGGTCCCATATTCTCGGGTGCACTGCTGTTTCCGGGAATACCCTTCGATCGGAATAGGTCAAAGCCACCAAATCCCGGCCAGCGATTCGAACTGAAGTAGAGCGTGCTGTCCAGTGGGTCATAATAAGGCGTGATCTCATCGCCCTTCGAATTCACGATGGCCCCCATATTGCGCAATCTGCTCGTCGGTTGACCTTGCTTCATGGGCGTGAACCAAAGGTCCATCCTGCCTTTACCGCGCTCTCGATTAGAGCTGAAAATGAAATAGGCATCCTCCCCAACATAAGCGATCGAAGGTTGGGTAGATGAGGCGTTCTCTACGTTGATCGGATCGGGGAGGGGAGCCGGATCGGTCCAACCGTCACCGTCTCTTTCTGTACGCCAGATCTGACAGGTAGAAAGATCCTCGCACCGCGAATAGTAGAACTGGGTGCTGTCTCGATTGAAGATCCCATTTCCGATATGCGCCGATCCATCCTCGATGGGAAGATCCAATTCCATCAACTCCCAGGCATTCGAATCTCTGCGTGCTCGGTGGATCTCAATGAAAACAGGCTTGCTCTTTTTCACCTCATCGCTTTCATAGCGCATCGAACTGAAGTACATCACATTCGAATCCCTTAGAAAAGGACTCATTTCCGCATGCACGCTGTTCAATCCGCTGTCGGGTCGCTGAACTTCATAATAAGACGTGTCCTCCAAGTGCTCCATTGCCCAATAACAACTCGCTTCTTCATCCCGTGCCCAACGGTAGATGTCATCCCGAGAGCGATACATTGAAAGAAATGTCTGGAAGCTGAGCAGTGCAGGCTTGTATCGCCCGAGCTGCTTTAGCATTTGACCTTTGTAGAAATACGCATCAGGATAACGATCCTGCCCATCCACATCGATGGTCGCTTCATAGAATGCCAAGGCTCGCTTATAGTTGCGTAAGCGCCGGTAAGCGTTAGCGGTTTCGTAATTCGCCTCGAGGATATTGGTGTCGATCTGCAGTGCCTTGCGGTAGTAGACGATCGCTGTTTGAAAGTATCCTAGTTCTTGCTCCTTGTTACCCTTTACGATATACTGAGCTGCCGTTTGTCCCACAACCTCTGTTGAGAGGAACAAGCCAACTAGGATCGCTATGGTCGTCTGAATTACAGGTAATCTGGACATTGCCGTAAGCGCTTCACTTTTTCACGAACCGTGGGAATGATATAGATGACCGTCACCTCCCAACCTCCGCGATTGTTGGTGGCTGGTTCCAATCTTGAAATATTGATGTCATAGGATCCTCCTACATACAGCTTGTTCAGTTGCATTCCGATACTGGTATAGGCCGCATCATCCAACCGATACCAGAATCCCAGTTGAAGCGACCTCGGATTCATTTGACCCGTACTCAAATGATAGCGGAAGGCCGTACCTACATGGATCTCCGTGTGTGGACCCTGCCACTGGAATCGTCCGGCGGGCATGATGTCCCACATTCCTCCGATCGGGAAAGACGATAAGAAATGAACGTCGTTTCGAACCTCCAAACTTTGATTATATGCCTTGTAAGGCGAAATGTTAGGAGTGTTTAAGTTCATCGAAGCAAAACCCACACCCCATCTGAGGCGTTCAGAAAAGCGTTGCTCCAGATAGCCTCCAGCGCCCACATTCCAAACTCGAAATGAGGCCGCTCCGAATACTTGCCCCGTGGGAGTGTTCGGATCAAACTGGTTATTGATGAATTGATCATCAAAGGTCAACCGCGAATAATCGATGCTCCGCATGTAGGTTCCACCTTGAATACCAAAATGCAAGCTTATGTTGCGATTCGGAAGTAGCGGAATTCTGTAGGATAGCATGCCGTTGATCTGCGTGGTGGTCCATGCAGAAAGCCCTGCAAAGTCATGCGACAACTGCAGCCCAACACCAGAGTTCTTGATATTGAAAGGAGCATTGATGTCAACCGCACCACCAAAGGTTTGATACGGTTGATCAGAAATGGCCCACCATTGGTTGCGCGTGATGCCGTGAAGCCGATAGGTACCTTCAAAGTGTCCGGTGAGTGCAGGATTCGTGAACGTAGGGGTGGCGAAGAACTGACTGAAGTGAATGTCCTGTGCTACACCTAAATGTGCCAACCAAACCAACGATATGATCAGGAACCACCTCATCACAGTTTGGTCACGTTTCCTTTGATGCAGTAGCGCTGGTTGTCGATGCACACGGCTTCGAGTTGGTAGACATACACCCCGGGTTGTGCCGGGCTCCCGTTATAGTTTCCATCCCAGCCGACGTTCTGATCGGTAGAGCGGAATACTTCATTTCCCCATCGGTCAAAAACAGAGAAGTCCAATTCGCGGATGTTCTTTCCTCTTACCAGCAGTTCATCATTGATTCGGTCAAAATCAGGAGAGAAGGCAGAAGGAACAAATACCTCGGGCGTGTCGCAAACCACGGAGAATGGTTTTAGAAAGACGGTATCCCGGAAGGTACATTCTTCCGCAGCTGAATCGCTCACCACCCAGATGTAGGTCATGGCCTCTTTGGGCTGCACCGTAGGATTGTCGTCTCGAGCGTCACTGATGTATTGGTTTGGCGTCCAATAATGGTCAATACCAGGACCGGATGGACTTCCAAAAAGCTGGATCTCTTGACCTAGATAAAAGGTGTCGACCTCCGCATATGCTTCCACTTTGGAGGCATCAAGCCCTGATACATCAACGCGAACCGTGTCTTGGGCCGTGCAGCCATCCGCGGCGATCCCGATGGCTCGCAGATAGTAAGTTTGGGCTTCGTCGATAACTACTTCCAAGTAGGGTTGGTCGAGCGGGGCGATGACGGCGGTCGAGTCACTCGTGTATCCTTCCGGGCTCCAGAAATAAGTGAAGGTGTTCAACGGATTCTGAGAGATGGCCTCGATCCGGGTCAATGCGTTTTTGCAGATCGTGGTGTCGGCCGTCAATTTCATGTCTAGATCGCTCACCGTGATGAGTACGGTGTCCAACATTTGGCAACCGTTGTTCTTCGTGCTTCGGAAATAGAAGTAGTTCAAGGCTTCCGGAAGATCATCAATGAGCAGCGTTGTATCCGTGCCGAGGATGTTGATGAAAGAAGGATCATCACTCCACTCATACGTGGCCGTATCGCTAACTGCTTGACCTGTGATCAGGAAGGGATCGAACGAGCTGCAGACGATCGTGTCCTGAGAAACGGCTAAGGGATAGTCGTCAATCACAATGTCTTGAAGGATACGCTCTTGGCAACCGTCATAGTCGATCACCAATCGGAAAGTGGTGCTTTTTGTTACGGTGGCCGTTGGGTTCAGGGAAGAAGGATCGTCCACCAGATTGGCGGGTTGCCAGCTGACGGTGGCAAAGCTCAAGTTGTCGATGTAGTCTTCAGGGTCAGGACCCAATACAGCGGGTTCTCCAATACATCGCTGGATATCCGGCAACCGAATGTTCGTGTCCTGTACGATCGTGATCGAACGGATCAGCGTGTCTGTGAGGTTACAACTAGTAGGATCATTTACTACCAGTCGGATGTCGTATTGTCCCTTCTTGTTGAAGGTAACGGACGGATTGGTCGTGGTCGTTGTTTGGCCATTAGCGAGGTCCCAAATGAACGAGGTGCTGCTTTGGGTAACGCTGTTATTCTGAATGTTGATTGTAAAAGGAGCGCAAGCGAACGGCGGAATATTGAAGTCGGCCACAACGATCGGTAGTTCGAAGTCGATCTTGAAGACCGCGTTGTTGCAATTGCCGCTGTTGTTGGTAGTTGACCAGGCGCCTGGATCGGGTTCGACTGGGAAGTCGTCAAATCCTTGGCAGCTCGCGCAAACGCTGTGGTAGATCTGTCCGCCTCGGTCAAAGCGACTCGTTCCTCCATCCACATGGTCGTCGGTTACTGAGCCACCATAGAATGAGCCAAACACGAGAGAGTTACCGTCTGCTGCGACTACTGCAAGGTAGAAGTCCCCACTGTCGCTATCCGGATTCGCTTGAAAGGCATCGAAGGTGGTCTGCAAGTTGCCCACATTACTCGCATTGTTGCTGTTCTGGATCGAATTCAAGCTTCCTCCCCAACCGCTGATATAGACTGAATTACATACGTCAACCAAGAAGGCGGTTGGTGAGATATTAGGTCTACCCGGAGTGCTGCCGAACTGCGTAGTCCAAATGCGATCGGAAAGGTCGTTTTGTAGTACCCCAAGGATCTGTCCTCCTCCCGGATCACTCCAGAGAGCGTTCACCGTCAACGTGTTTCCCGCATGTTCGGTCTGACCAAAGAAGTGAGGATTGTCCTGACGGTCCAGCTGCATAAAATAGATCTGGTCGTAGGCGTTGGAACCGTAATACGTTCCCGAGATCAAACTGTCTCCTGACCGACTCAAGTGAAGAATGAATCCGTCCGCTCGTCCACCTCGATAATTCGGGAAGAGAGCATTCGGGGTCGTTGGAAAATTGCCTGAACTCGTACCGCCTCCAATAAAGGTCGTTCCATCTTCGGCGACATCTACACCATAAGCAGCTTCGTCGTTTGCTCCCCCAATGTAGGTCGACCAGAGAATTCCCGTTAGGGTAGGGTTGAACTTCGTAACGATAGCGTCTTGATCACCGTTGTGGGTGGCGTCAAAGGCATTGACCGTAGGAAAGTCGGTACTATAGGTACACGAGGATACGTACACGTTGCCGTTGTCGTCGAGGTTGATCTCCCCGCGGAACTCATCCGAATAATTGTAGACCAAGTCATCGCTTTGGTTCAGTCCATCGTTTTCCGTTCCGCCGAGGTAGGTAGAACCAATGAGGTTGGTTCCCGAGGCATTGAAGGCGGCCACAAAAATGTCGGTTCCGTCGTCGAAAGAGGAGAAGACATTGGTGAATGGACCACCATTGAAGCTTTGATCGTAGGCGTTGTTGGTCGTTGGGAAATTAGAAGACCCTGTAGATCCCATGACGTAGAGCACGCCATCGTCATTGACGATCATACTGTGTGGCTGCTCAGGTTCGCTACCTCCGAGGTAGGTGGAATAAACCAAGGTTGTTCCGGAAGTGTCGTATTTCGTGATCGCCAAGTCATAACCTCCTGCGTTGAAAGATTGGTCGTAAGCGCCGGTGGTTGTCGGATATCCCGGACCAAAGACGATTCCTCCTGCATAGAGGTACCCATTCTTATCGGGCGTAGCCGTGAAGCCCCAGTTGTCGGCAGAGCTGCCGGAAAAGGTCGAAAAGATGATCTCCGGGTCGATGATCAGAGGGAGATTCGGATCCACATCTTCGATATCATATCGAATGGTGTCACCGCTTAATGAGAAGCGAGAAATGAGGTCGAATCGCTTATCCTTTCGTGTTTGGTAACAATACGGTGCCGAATCCATGAGGTCTTCAATGGATGTACCCATGATCAGGTTTCCGCTGCCAGCGATCTTCAATTCATCCAAACCTTCAGTCCGGATCTGAATGATCGACGGATCTACACCGGGTTCGAGGATGAATTCATACTTCAACGAAGCGCCGTTGTGCGTCAATCGAAGGTCTACCCCATCGTAAAGCCCTTTATAGGTTATGGTCTGAGCCGAGGGGAGTCGTCTCTTCCAACGCGTTTTGTCGTTGCCCAAATAGAAGTTCAGATAATGGGGCTCGAGATCAGCAGTCTCAAATGGGACGTCGGTATGCGCACCGACGAAGTGCAGTTTGAAAGCATGGAAACCCATTCGTGCATCGGACTCCAACTGTCGATGATGCGCCTTTTCGAGAACCTCCAGATCGTATAGATGGAAGGTGAGGGCGCCCTGTTCAACGAATACTGCTCCATTCGGCAAGTCACCGCGGAAGGAGAAGGAGCCGTCCCACTGCCCGGCATTGGGCACAAATCCCTCGCTTCGCGCCTGAGCGACGAAGACCAACATTGCAACCAAACCGAAGAGGAATCTCATAACCATATCCGAAGGGGATAAAAGTAACAGACTGAATCCATAGTGAAAGGTTGGTGCACTATTAAATATAGCAAGAACGATGCCGCATGCGGGTTCGTGTTTTGGACGACCATTTCCACTTACTTTGTATTTCAAAGTAGAATTATGGAGACCATCAAACAACCCCTCGATCAACTGAGGGACATCAAATCGCTGATGGAACGAAGCTCGCGTTTCATCTCCCTGAGTGGTTTAGCCGGCGTATTCAGCGGGCTGTTTGCCCTTTTTGGAGCAGCGGCTGCCTATTGGCGTGTAAATCTCGCACCCTAGGCTTTGCGTGATACAGATACGCCCTTCGGAACGGGTAGGATTGTCCACATCGATAGCGGGGTGGCTTGGTTTCTTGCCTTGGATGGATTGTTGGTTTTACTCGCAAGTATCCGGGTGTCTTATTATTTCACCAAGCGTAAGGCCGATAGAAAACAGCAGCCGCTGTGGGGGGCGTACAGCCGACATATGCTCGTCAACCTGAGTGTTCCCCTTGTCACAGGTGGTATCTTCTGTCTGGTCCTGTTCTATCACGGCTTGATCGGACTCATTGCTCCGGCTACCTTGGTTTTTTACGGATTAGCGCTCATGAATGCCGGTCGATTCAGTCTTGAAGAGATCAGTTACCTCGGGCTCTCAGAGATTATCCTTGGTCTCGTTTGTTTGATCTTTCTCGGATACGGACTGATCTTCTGGGCGCTTGGATTTGGTGTGCTTCACATTGTTTATGGTATTCTAATGTACGTGAGACACGATCGATGAAGGGACTCATCCATCAACTCGATAAGGCTTTTGAGAGCCGCATTCGCCTAGGCATCATGTCGGTGCTAATGGTGAACGAGTGGGTGGAATTCAACGAGCTCAAAACTCTCCTTGAAGTGACGGATGGAAACCTTGCGAGCCACATCGCTGCGCTAAAAAAAAAGGGCTTCATCGAGGTACGTAAACGCTTCGTTGGAAAAAAGCCCAATACTTCGTTTCGGGTCACTTCAGAAGGACGGACAGCCTTCGAACAGCACCTCGCCGCTCTGGAGAATTTGTTGCGTCAGCAAGGCTAGTATATTGCGCATGTTCGTATTTTTAGCACATGCATTTTATCGCTGATAATCTCAGATTCATTCGCAAACAAGCCGGACTAACCCAAGATCAGCTTGCCAAGAAATTGGGAGTGAAGCGATCTCTCATCGGCGCGTATGAAGAAAGAAGGGCTGATCCCCGGATTTCGTTTTTACTCCACGTTTGTGAGAAGTTTGGTTACACCATGGACGACCTGGTGGGACGACCTTTGGATGGCAATTTGTCTCCGATGGAACGGGCTTCAGGTAGCTCCTTGAGGATCCTACCTATAGCAGTGGATACTGCGGATAGAGAAGAGCGAATCACTCTCGTACCGGTGAAAGCCGCTGCAGGTTATCTCAATGGATTCGGGGATGTGGAGTTCATTGAGTCCTTGCCCGTCTTTGACCTGCCGTTTCCGGAAGTGTCCAAAGGGAAGACCTATCGGGTATTTCAGGTCAATGGGGATAGCATGCTACCCATTCCTTCCGGAGCATACATCATGGGCAGCTACGTCATGGATTGGAATAGGATAAAGAACGATGAACTCTACATCATTGTTAGTAGGAGTGAAGGCATCGTATTCAAGCGAGTGCTGAATGAGTTGAAGTCAGGATACCTCACGCTCAAGAGCGATAATCCAGCCTATGATCCATTCCAAGTGGATGTCGAAGATATTGCCGAAGTCTGGAAGGCAGAAGGCATGACCATGTTCGGCTTCGATGAATGAAAGGGGACGGAGCAAGATGCACTCCTTCGCGAGATTCGCGAGATCCGAGATCGACTCGACGAAATGAACAAAAAGAAAGAGGCATGAGCTAAAAAACAGATGAAAGAACAGTAGTGCTTCGGCACCTGACGATTGAAGATTATACTGACTTGAGAGAGGCGATGATTGAGGCTTATACAGGCAGTCGCATGAGCTACTGGGATCATGAGTCTATCGCACGGTTGTTAAACATCTTTCCGGAAGGACAGATATGCGTAGAAATGAACGGGGTTGTCGTTGCCGCTGCTTTATCGCTCATCCTAGACTACGACTCTTTTGGTGATGATCATACCTATAAGGAGGTTACTGGCAATTACTCATTTTCAACCCACGACCCTAAGGGCGATGTGCTCTATGGCATCGAGGTATTCGTGCATCCCGAATACAGAGGACTTAGATTAGCACGTCGATTGTACGATGCGCGTAAAGAGCTTTGCGAGAACTTGAATCTACGCTCAATAGTAGCAGGAGGGCGTATTCCTGGATATGCGAAGTATTCAGACGAAATGACTCCTGGTCAGTACATCGAAAAGGTGCGAGTCAATGAGATCTATGATCCGATCTTGTCCTTTCAGCTAGGCAATAACTTCCACGTGCGAAGAATCCTTAGCAACTACTTGGAAGGAGATGTGCAGTCAAAGGAGTACGCCACATTGATCGAGTGGAATAACCTCTACTATGAGAAGAAACCCGAACTGATCAATAGACAGAAGTCGGTGGTTAGACTCGGTTTGGTTCAATGGCAAATGAGGCCGACCCCAAATCTGGATGCTCTCAAAGAGCAGATCGAGTTCTTCGTGGACGCGATCGCAGGCTACAACAGTGACTTCGTCTTCTTCCCGGAACTATTTAACGCTCCTTTGCTCGCTCAGTACAACGACATGGTGGAGTCCAAAGCCATGCGTGAATTGGCGATGTACAGCGAACCTCTCCTAGCGTATTTCAAGGATCTCGCCGTGGCATACAACGTCAATATCATCACGGGAAGTTATCCGATGTTGCAAGACAATCAGCTCTTCAACGTCTCTCACCTTTGTCGACGTGATGGCAGCAGCGAGGAGTATCGGAAGATCCACATCACGCCGAGTGAGATAACGGCTTGGGGGATCACCGGCGGCAATGAACTGGGGATATTCGATACCGACTGTGGTAAGATCGGGGTCGTGATCTGCTACGATGTGGAATTCCCGGAATTAGGTCGCCTTTATGCGGATCAAGGTGTGCAAATGCTTTTTGTTCCCTTTCTCACCGATACCCAAAACGGATATCACCGCGTGCGGAGGTGCGCTCAAGCATGGGCGATTGAAAACGAGTGCTATGTAGCTATAGTAGGTTGTGTAGGCAATTTACCTAAGGTGAGTAACATGGATATCCAGTACGCGCAGTCGGCTGTGTTTACCCCTGCAGATTTTGCCTTTCCGGAGAATGCGATCAAGGCGCAGGCTACTCCAAATAATGAGATGACCCTCATTGTAGATGTGGACCTTGATCTGCTGAGAACTCAATACCAAAGGCAGCGTGCGTAACCTCAGAGACCGCCGTACAGACCTTTATAATATCGGCTTGAAAAAATCTTAGTACGAAATTTTGATTTGTCTTTATCCTTTACCATTACTTTGTCCAAGGAAAAGAGAAAGAATGTCATCAGGAAAACCCAGAATTGCCAAGGATTACGATAAGCTAACTGAAGACTTGATCAACCAGATCAAGGTAGAATACCCGTTCGGTTTCGAAGAGAACCTTATTACCTACAAGGATGCTAAAGGGAATAAGATCTCTGCGCTTCCCTTTGAGACTGAAGAGGTATACTATCTGGTGCGCATGACCAAGGCGGAGGCACAGCAGATCATCGAGGATGATGAAGATTACGATGATGATGGTAATCTGCGTGAGGATTTCGCGGATGAGTTGGAGTCGGATGATTCAGACGGCGATTCAACTGACGAGGCGGAAGACAAGAGCGACAATGACGATCACGGGGGCGACGGTGACGATGAATATTGATGAAAAAGAAAACCGCCATCATTGGCGCTAGCGACAATCCCGAACGATACAGTTTCCTGGCGACCAATATGCTCAAAGACTATGAGCACCCAGTTGTTCCTCTGGGAGTAAGAAAAGGAGAAATCACAGGCACTCCGATCATTATCGATTGGCCTGAACAGATCGATGATCTGGATACCGTTACCATGTACGTTGGCCCTAAACGTCAGCCTGAGTTGTATGACTATATCCTCGGGCTATCTCCAAAGAGGATCATTTTCAACCCGGGAACGGAGAACGAAGAATTTCGAAAGAAGGCGGAAGCCCAGGGTATTCATACCGAAGAGGCCTGCACCTTAGTTATGCTGCGTACGTCGCAGTTCTGAGGTCAAGGAAGGAATTCATAAGCTCCGATGTCCGGAGAACCATCCCGTGTATTTCCGTCGATGTCTACTAACGTCGGAGGGTCAGTGACCTTTCCTGCATGTCTAGCAACACTCTGGTCATAGAGTTGATATCCTTCATTCTGATCCTCAAACAAAGGGTGTAAACGCTGTCCATCGACAACAGGACCTAGCGGATTCAAGATGCACGATTCAAAGTGATCGAAAGACAAGGATGTCGTGTCTCGCTTGATCACGCAATGGTCGAAGTAATAGTCAAACGCTTCTGAATCGTCGTTGTCGATGTCAATTTCCTCATCTAACGTTCCGTGAATGATGACGTTCTCAAATTGAGCGTTAAAGTCACGTACGTACGTCACTCCGTCCACCTTGAAGTAATTGTTCAAATAGAGAATGCAGCGACTGCGAGGATTTCCTGACCAGTAGTTGGCAAAGGTGCAATGGGTGAACTTGTAGTCACCTCCATAGCGTAACGACACGGCGTGATCGCCACAATTGGCTACGACCACGTTCGTAGCTTCAATTCTAGCATCTTGGCCGATGATCCCGCTGTAGCTCATGTTGAGGATCTGTGAATTCTCGATGGTGAGCGTTGGGTTTTCATTCGTGTTAGAATCCACCACAAAGCCAACCGTGCCATTCATGATGATGGCATGATTCACGTAGTTGTCGACACTAGTCTGCGTGAGATAGATACCTCCAAAGATCTGTCCCCATTGCCCGGGAGCTTCGTCAAAGAAATCTTCTAGCCGGTCTCCCTGTATCACCACCGGGTCGTCCTGGCAGCCTAATATTTGTAGCGACGCCTCGTGCCCTACGATCAAACCACTATTGGCGTGAAAATGAACCTGAGCCCCACAAGGGATCGTCAGTACCGCCCCGGAATCCACTAGAGAATATCCATAGAATATGACGGGTTTATCGGTAGGAAGAACCCATCCATCGCCTACGCCATCCCCATCCGAATCGCCAAAGGATATGGACGGGTAGAAATAGGCATCCTGTCCCCAGGCTACCATCTTCACCGATTGGACATTCTGCTCGGTGACAAACCTTAAATCCTCCTCCAGAATCATGGGCGTAGTTCCGCCGTTCGGATCTACGGTAACCTCAATAAATACGAACAGGCTATCGAATGGAGCGATCTCAAGGTCGCGAACTTCCCGGCCCGGTGTACCATCCACGTTCAGCTTAAAATTGGAAGATTCCCCTTCTTCCACGAAGATCCGTTCGATCTTAACCGTCTTGTCGTACGGATTGTAAACCTTCACCCGCTCCGTGATCGAGCCGATCGTGGTGAAAACCGTATCAAAAAAGATGGTGTCAGTAGAGAATTCCAGCTCGGCCTTTCCTTCAAAAATTCTCTCTCGCCTACAGCTTGTGAGTGCGGCAATAAAGACAATCAGAATCAAGAGTACGCGTTGCATGGGTACAAATAAACCGTCAATTTCTCTAAAATATTGCTGAAACGTCATCTTTCTTCTAAAAGCTTCATATATTTGCCGCCCCAAATGAGGAAGGTATGAAGAAAGATATTCATCCAGAAGAATATAGATTGGTCGTTTTCAAGGATATGAGCAACGGCTACGAATTTATTTGTCGCTCTTGCGCTACATCTAAGGAAACTGTGAAGTGGGAAGATGGTAACGAGTATCCACTTGTGAAGTTGGAAATCTCTAATCAATCTCACCCATTCTACACTGGTAAACTTCAGTTGGTGGATACCGCTGGACGTGTGGATAAGTTCCGCAACCGATACAAGCGTCACATCAAAGAAGATGCGAAGCAGGAAGATTAATCTTCCACTTCTTTAAGATACAGGAAGCCTTTCGATGATTCGAGAGGCTTTTTTGTTTTCAGACCATTCCGTGTCGTGTACATTTGATTCCCTCAAACATTGACTATGTCTCACATTATTCTGACCGATCACGCAGAACGCGACCACCTGCTTCCATTGACCCATACGCGACCCGTTGCCGACATACGTATCGGTCTTTGGACGATCGCAGAGCGATGGAAACGTCGATGGGATTTAAGTGTCTCCTACCTCACACAGGAGTATTTGACCCCGGTATACGGGGCGCCTCGATCAGGGGAGTCACTGTATGTCAATGGAGCACTGTTCCCGACCGATGAGGTGGTAGAGCAGATCATGTCGCTCAAAGAAGGGGAGACGTTGACCTTTGAAGGCAAGTGGATCGCTACACGAAGCAGTGAGCGACCCGCTGAGTTTTCTGCCAACGGCACAGAGGCTCGGGGCGATATTAGTGTCGTAGAACGTCCTTGGAAGATCTTCCAGTGGAACGGTTGGGCGATCGATCAGGATATGGAATGGCTCTTTAAGAATGCTATGAGCCAGGCGGTGCCATCGCACGTTACGCTCATCGGTGAGAGGATCTTCGTCGACGAGGGGGCTGAGATCCTTCCATCCATCATCAATGCTGATGAAGGATGGATATACGTCGGTAAGGACGCTGTCATCATGGAAGGAAGCATGGTTCGAGGAAGTTTGGCACTCATGGATCATTCTACCCTAAAGATGGGAGCTAAGATCTACGGCCCTACTACCATCGGCCCGCACTCTAAAGTGGGTGGTGAGGTGAATAACTCGGTCATCTTTGGGTACTCCAATAAAGCCCACGATGGATTCTTGGGCAACTCCGTCATCGGTGAGTGGTGTAACCTCGGTGCAGATACGAATACATCCAACCTCAAGAACAACTACGCCGAGGTGAAGGTGTTTAACTACGCTCTCGGCAGAAGAGAGGGCACAACATCTCAGTTCTGCGGCTTGACTATGGGCGACCATGCCAAAGCGGGGATCAATACGATGTTCAATACGGGAACGGTCTGTGGGGCTTTTGCCAACGTCTTCGGTGGAGACTTCCCGCATCAGGTGATTCCTGACTTTGCCTGGGGTGGAGCCGCCGGATTCAAGCAGTATCGACTCAACGACGCCATCGATGTGGCGCGCAAGGTGATGATCCGTCGCAACATCGAATTGTCCGAGGAAATGGAAGGGGTTTACAACCACATCCATGACCATTATCCGGTTCAGAAATAGGAATCGGACAAAAGAGCAGTTTCTGGCCTATGGCATAGGCATTGTCCTTACCTCCATCCATTCGCACGGGTATTCTCCCGTTTGTGAAGATTGAAAATTGCGCTGAAAGCTATGACTGATGAAGGATTGAAGCTATCGTTACTCGAGTTGTCCGGAATGGCAGATGATAATTCTGAGTTCATTCCACTGATGAGTTCCGAGGATGAGGAGCGAATGTACAAGGAGGAAACTCCCGACGAACTGCCATTATTACCTGTTAGAAATACCGTCCTGTTTCCTGGTGTGGTAATTCCTATTACGGTAGGACGGGATAAGTCGATCAAATTGATCAAAGATGCCAACGCTGGCGATAAAATGATCGGGGTGATCGCTCAAAAGGATCAGGCACAAGAAGACCCGGCTCCTGAGCATTTGTATGAAGTGGGAACCGTCGCCAAGATCTTGAAGATGCTCAAGATGCCCGATGGTAGTTCCACGGTGATCATTCAGGGAATGCGTCGCGTGAAGATTACGGAGATCACTCAGGAAGACCCTTATTTCAAAGCGAAGGTGGAATCCTTTACGCAAGAAGAGGTAACGCCAATGGAAAAGCGTTTTGGTGCCGTAGTCGGATCGATCAAGGACATCGCACTCCAGATCATCAACGAGTCGCCTCATATTCCGACCGAGGCGAGTATCGCCATAAAGAACATTGAGAGCCCGGTTTTTCTGATCAACTTCATTTCTGCCAACATGCAGAGTCCCGTCAAGGATAAGCAGGTGCTTTTGGAAATGACAGACATTGAAGAAAGGGCGAACAAACTCCTCGCTCACCTGACCAAGGAGTTGCAGATGTTGGAGATCAAGAACGATATCCAAAGCAAGGTACGCAACGACATCGACCGTCAACAGCGCGAATACTTCTTGAGCCAGCAGATGAAGACCATCCAAGAAGAGTTGGGTGGGAATCCTCAGGAACAGGAAGCGGAAGAATTGAGGGAGAGAGGAAAGAAGAAGAAATGGAGTAAGAAGATCGAAGAGACGTTCGAAAAGGAACTTTCCAAGTTGGAGCGAATGAATCCAAATGGAATGGAGTACTCGGTTCAACTCAACTACCTCGACACCTTCGTTTCCCTTCCATGGAATGAGTTTAGCCAAGATAAATTCGACCTGAAACGCGCAAAGCGAATTCTCGATCGAGATCACTATGGTCTGGTGAAGGTGAAGGATAGGATCCTTGAGCATTTAGCCGTATTGAAATTGAAAGGGGATATGAAGTCACCAATCCTTTGCTTCAATGGCCCTCCCGGCGTTGGTAAGACCTCATTGGGTAAGAGTATTGCGGAAGCATTAGGACGAGAGTACATCCGCATGTCCTTGGGCGGCCTCAGAGACGAAGCGGAGATCCGTGGTCACCGCAAGACATATATTGGAGCCCTTCCTGGACGGATCATCCAGAACATCAAAAAGGCAGGAACGTCCAATCCAGTTTTCATCCTCGATGAGCTGGATAAGGTGGGTCGCGATGGACATGGAGATCCTTCATCGGCCCTGCTCGAGGTCTTGGATCCGGAGCAGAATGATTCGTTCTACGACAACTTCCTTGAAGAGGAGTTTGACCTTTCTAAGGTGCTCTTCATCGCTACGACCAACAATCTTGGCGTGGTGCATCCAGCCCTGCGCGACAGATTGGAGGTCATTAACTTAAGTGGTTACACCGTAGAGGAGAAGGTGTCCATCGCTTCGAAGCACCTGTTGCCAAAGCAATTGACCGAGCATGGAATGAAGAAGGGAGATGTAAAGCTTCCGAAGAAGACCATTCAAGGTATCATCGAAGGCTACACTCGTGAGTCGGGCGTGCGTCAGTTGGACAAGCGAATTGCATCGGTAGTGCGAAAGATGGCTCGTAAACTGGCCATGGATGAAGTGATCGAAGAACCAAATATTCCACCCACCGCCTTGGAGGACTTGCTGGGTCCTGGATATAGCCGTGAAAGAGACGCGAAGCACGAGGTGCCGGGAGTGGCGAATGGACTGGCCTGGACATCGGTTGGAGGCGAGGTGCTCTACATTGAAACGAGCATTACCAAGGGTAAAGGCCGATTGACCCTAACGGGAAATCTGGGTGATGTGATGAAAGAGTCTGCCGTCATAGCCTTGGAGTATTTGAAATCCCACGCGGCCATGCTCGATCTAGACGAGGAAGTGTTCAATAACTACAACGTTCACATCCACGTACCTGAAGGGGCTACGCCTAAGGACGGACCTTCTGCAGGGATCACTATTCTGAGCGCGTTGGCTTCCATCTTTACGCAGCGAAACTTCAAGGGGAATGTAGCCATGACCGGCGAGATCACTTTGAGAGGCAAGGTGCTACCGGTCGGCGGGATCAAAGAGAAGATCTTGGCGGCAAAGCGCATGGGCTTGAACGAGATCGTGCTGTCGAGTCAGAATGAGAAGGACCTTCGGGACATTGAAGATCAATACTTGAAAGGGCTGAAATTCCACTTCGTGGATCGCATGATCGATGTATTGGACTATGCGTTGGAGTCGAGAAGGGTGAAAGGCGCGATGAAAGTCGTGTGACCTGTGAAATAAATTTCTCGATGATTCGTACTTCTAGGGCATTTACCTTTGAAGTATCCATGAAGTCATTCCTGCTGATCCTCTTGATGTGGGTGCCGATCCTACTTTCGGCACAACCCGGTCGTTCGGCGTTCTCATTTACACAGGTGCCCGTTTCTCCGATTCAGGCAGCCTTAGGGGGGACACAAGTAGCGGCCTTTCGAGGAGATATCGCTCAGACCACGGTCAACCCGGCCTTCATGGATAGCACGTTGCACGGTTCGTTGAGCTTGAGCTATCTGAATTACCTCACCACCATCAACCAAGCTTCGCTGGCTTATGGTCATCAGTTTGATAGTCTTGGGTTCGGGTCCGCTTATCTGAGGTATTTCGATTATGGCACTTTCCAGGAGATCGATGAGACTGGTATTGAGTTGGGTCAATTCAAAGCGGTGGACTATGAGCTTGGGGTATCTTTTGCCCGTCCATACAAGTACGGAATCAGTTATGGGGCTACGTTCAAGCAAGTGTTTTCAAACATGTACAATTACTTCGCCTACGGTGCGGCGATCGACCTCGGGGCATTCTACAGATCTAAGGATGGTAACCTAACCTTAGGTCTCACCGCCGATGATATTGGAGTCAAGTTGGTTGACTACACTTCGGATGGTCATGAGTTGTTCCCATGGAGCATCAATGTTGCTATTGCCAAGAAGTTCGATAAGGCACCGTTGCTCTTTGCTCTGCAATACAGTGATCTTCAGAAATGGGATCTGGCGGCAGCAGATCAGGACGCCCTGGATGATGTGAACATGGATCCACTGACAGGAGAGCGGGAAAGGTCCGTTCTGACCTTCGATAACTTCGCAAGGCATTTGAATGGGTCAGTGGTCTTCATGCCTTCAGACAAGTTTAACCTCATGATAGGCTACAACTTCCGTCGTCGACTCGAGTTAGCTATTGCAGAACGACCAGCAATGGTTGGTTTCTCATTCGGAGCGATGGTCAAAGTAAAGCGCTTCGGGATTCAATACACCTTGTCTAGTTATCACCTGGGAGGTACTTCTAATCACTTCGCGATCACGACAAACCTGAACGAGTGGTACACCAAACGAACCGCCTCATGATCAACATTGCGATTGACGGATATGCCGGTTGTGGAAAGAGTACGTTAGCCAAAGACCTGGCCCAAGCCTTAGGTTTTGTATTCATCGACAGCGGTGCGATGTATAGGGGAGTGACGCTGTACTTTTTGGATCAGAGCGTCGATATTCAGAACCTTTCAGCGGTGAGAGCGGGCTTGGCTATAATGCCTTCCTTGGAATTCACCCCAGGTGAAAACCGTCTTCTCCTCGGAGGCTTGGATGTTGAGAGCCGCATACGGGGCGAACAGGCCATTGCGAACCGCGTGAGTGATGTCGCAGCCCTACCTGACGTCCGTGAGCATATGAAAGGCCTTCAGCAAGCTCGCGTGGCCGAGAAAGGGGTAGTAATGGAAGGAAGAGACATTGGAACTGTGATCATGCCCCAAGCAGAGCTTAAACTCTTTATAACCGCCTCGATGGACGAACGGATGCGACGTCGCATGGGTGACCTTACTGGAAGAGGTGAAGTTGCCGACGAGGAGCAGGTGAGGATGAACTTAAGCGAAAGGGATAGGAAAGACGCCACACGCACAGAAGCACCCCTCAGAAAAGCGGAGGACGCGATCGTTTTAGATACCACGGATTTGGATCGGGAACAACAGCTGAAGGCCGCAATCGCCTTAGCTCGTCCACTGATGAACCCAGGTCTCCTTCCCTTTATTCGCTGATCCCAACTTCGGAAAGAGCTTCCTTCTTAGACTTCTGATCTGGGAAGAAGGAAAGCAATCGATCGATAACGGCTTCAACCACACTATCAGGGCATGAAGCACCACTGGTCACCACCACGCGCAGCTTATCCTTCTTTGGTAGGAATCCTTCGGTGATCAAATGACTTTTTGTGGCGTATTCGAAATGACGGATCTCATTATCGCTGATCAACTCTTGAGGTCCGTTGATGAAGTATGTGTCGAATTGGGTAGCGCAGAGGTCAGCGAGGTGACTGGTATTCGAACTGTTGTATCCACCCACCACGAGAGCGAGGTCTGCTTTGGTGTCGAGCAGAGCGTAAGTCGACTGCTGATTGTCGTTCGTAGCGTAACAGAGCGTATCTCTTGTGTCAGCAAAATGGTCTTTGATCTGTTCCTCCCCATGTTTCTCGATCATCACATCGCGGAAGTACTCTGAGATCTCGTGGGTCTCACTCGCCAGCATCGTGGTCTGATTGATCACTCCAACCTTTTCGAGATGCACATTGGGGTCGAAGTTAGCCGAGTATCTACCCTCGAAATGAGCATGAAAGTCAGAGATCGGGCGCTTGCCTAGGATGATGTCTCCTATGATCCGTGCCTCCTCGATGTCTTTGATCACAATAGAAGGGGATTCTGCCGTACTGTGCGAGAAGGTAGCTCGGGTCTCTTCGTGCTTGAATTTTCCGTGGATGATGATCGTGTAATCATCTTGTCCCAGTTTTCCTGCCATCTTCCATACTTTCTCAACGAAAGGACAAGTGGTGTTGTAGCGATGAGTCTCTATCCCTTTCTTCTCCAAATAAGATTCGATCTCAAGGGTAGTTCCAAACGCCGGAATGATGACAAGGTCTTCATTGGTCACTTCTTCCCACGGTGTGATCTGATTTCCTTCTGTATCTAGAATAAAGTTCATTCCTCGGTCGTTCAGATCTTGGTTGACCACGGGATTGTGGATCATCTGAGAGAGCATGAAGATGCGTTTTCCAGGATTCTCTTCCAATGCTTTGTACGCGATCTCAATGGCGTTTTCAACCCCGTAGCAAAATCCGAAATGTCTAGCCAGAACGATTTCGATAGAGCCGAAGTCCACTACAGTCGGCGTGAAATCTTTTTTACGCGGGTCGTCCTTTTTTCGGTGGTTCTTGATCGGGCCAATGAACTCACTGCGGTAGAAGGAAGGAATTTCGAATTGTTTCATAGCTCAAAGGACTGATTTTCTTCAAAAACAGGAACAAAGATGTACGATGGAAGTTCGGAATGTTTGAAGGGAATGAAAATTTTAATTTCTTTGGTTGAACCAAAACCACGAACATATGAGGTTTCTCCACGGAAGGGTAAAAGCAAATAAAGGCGGTAAGATCAGAGTGAAGGTGTCGATGCGCACGAGAGTTTTGATCATGAATGACCGAAACTTTAAGCGATATAAGAACAATATGTCCTTCACCTATTATGGTGGTCACAAAGAGGGCGAGTATGAATTTCAAGTACCCTCTACAAATTTTTGGAACGTGGTTGTAGAGAAGGGGTCCTATGCAAACCCGATCGACATAAAGGTCAACATCGAGGTTGAGAAGGGAGCTGTACATAAGCCCGCCAAGCCTAAGAAACTCGCTACGTCATTCGAAGAGGCTGATGAGCAAATGGATGGAGTAGAAGAGGAGGTTGCCGGTGATGCCTCCGAAGATGATGAGGATATATAATTCTCAATAAACCATACGAAATTTTAAAACCGAAGAATCCACTTCGGTTTTTTTATACTTTATCTACATTTTAGGTAAAAACCAGGCTTACTCGTCCACTTTGTTGGTATGAATGATCTTCGCTTTGTACCTTTCGAACGAACTTCTTTGGTCGAGTTTGTTTCGTCTGGTAGCTTAACAATTCAATGACACTGATGTGCAGTATTGGTGTATCGAGGTCGGACCGAAACCCTTGTGGTTCCCGCTACGGTGGACATCGGATGACCGGAATGGGCCATCTGCCTAATACCTTCCAAAGAGGTCACATCAGGCTAGACAAACGACATTAAAATAAGAAGCCCCGAGCTAAGTGCTACGGGGCTTTTTTTATGCTTCAGGAGTGAGGATCAATACTCGTCGTTCACCTCCTGACGGGTTGGGAATTTCGTCATGAAGTCGCCGGCTTTACGTACCCACTTCAGATACTTGCCGTTTCCATGGCAGGCGTGGGCATGCAGTGTATCATTTTGCTTCATATCCATTCGGTAGAAACACTGCCAACGCTCGTTCTCGCGTTGAACACAGGTCATCAAGTCTACTTTTTCGGTGCAGGAGTTCATCAGGTGAACGGTGTACTTGCTTTCGCTGAAACCATAGTTGAGGCAGGTACCGCCCCATTCACTATCAACCTTTTGAATACAGCCATTCCAGTCCTGCTCAGCCAGGTTCTCGAGGATGTAATTGTCGCTGACTTCGTTGAAATTCGTTGCTTCTGGTGAAGCACTAAATGCGAATATGATCATAACCATACCCGCGATCAATACGCCTGGGATGAGCTTATTGTACATAGTAGGGTTATTTAGCATTGGTTGTTTTTCAGAATGATCTTGGCTTCTTCGTTGCCCATTTTTTTGGATTTCTTCCAGTCATCACAAGCTCCATCATGATCCCCAAGTCCTTTCTTAGACCAACCACGGTTGTTGTAGGCCTCGAAGTTCTTAGGATCGAGCTCAATCACCTTATTAAAGTCTTGAATAGCTTCCTCAAAGCGGTCAAGCTTGTTGTAGGCGCTTCCGCGGCTAAGATAAGCAGAAATCAATGCAGGATTCAACTCTATCACGGCTGTGTAGTCCGAAATCGCTGAGTCATAGCTTTTTAGAATATTGCTCGTGAATGCTCGTTGAAGTAATGCGTCAACAGAACTGGGATCCAGGATCAAAGCCATATTGAATTGTTCAAGGGCTTCTTCGTAAGATTCTTTTTGGATCAAGGCCTTTCCGTCCTCAATATGTTTGGAGGCATCTTGGGCCGAAGCATACATGAATGGTGCGACTAGAAGAATGATCCCTAAGAGAAAGGGTTTCATGTTGATAGGGTTATTAATGATAGTGTTTTATTCAAATGGTTCGGTTCGCTCTACATTATCAAATACGTAAAGCTGAATCAAGTGTTTCACCGCTTCCTCCAGAGCTCCGCAGTCATCCGTGCACTCTGAGGTCAGGTTGGTTCGGTCATAAAGCATCTTAACATCGCGCTTAATGATATCGCGTTCAATGCATTTCCCTGCTTTCTCGTAACAACTAATGATGACCGCACCCTCTTCACTTGAATAATAGACTCCTTTTTCAAAATCGATAGACTCCGGAAAGATGTAATCGATCCTCGCCGCTTCACCATTGTAGTAGAATTCAACTCGGAGATTCTTCTTTTCAGCAAAAAGCGCACATTTTTTGTCCAGTTTTTTATTGATAAAATCGACCGTGTAGTCTACATCATACTCCTGACCATGGGCAGTGAGCGCAATGAAGGTGGTCACAAGAATCAAAGCCAAGCTTTGGATGGGTTTTAAACTCGTACGTATATTCATTCTTAAATAGGTTTGTCCTTTTACTTTCGCGGAAAGTGCAAGACTCAAAATCCAAAGTTATCATTGTATCATTAGCTCCACAGCGATATACTCTTCAATATTCAACACACCGGCATTAATCCAGCGGTTTTTCCTTGGATTGATCTTTGTGATGCTGTTTTCCGTGGGCCATGCTCAGGGCGATAAGTTCTTTATCAATGGTAAGTTCAAGGTGGACGGAGGCTCGAATAGTGGAGCAAAGATCATTGTAGAAAAAGACGGGAAGCGGGTCAAGCAGATCGAAGGGGACTCTCGTTTTGAGATCGGGTTGGATTTTCAAGCGATCTATGTCATTTCCTTTGAGAAAGAAGGATTCGTGACCAAAAGACTTCGCTTCGATACTCACGTTCCGAATGAGCGTATCGAATATGGGTTCGAACCATTTCCTTTTACCGTAGAGATATTCGAGCAATACGATGATGTCAATATGGTGATCTTCAACCAGCCGGTAGGCCGGATCTCGTATAGTGAACTAATAGACGAGTTTGACTATGACACCGACTACACTAAGTCTATCCAAGCGCAGGTGGAAAAGGCCATGGAGGAAGTGGAAGTCGCAAAGGAAAAGAAGGTGCAGAAAGAAGCTGAGAACGCTGGAAAGATCAGCGATCTGAGTAAGACGGCCGAGTCTAGCGCGAAGTCCGGGAACTTTGAGCAAGCGATCAAATCATACGAGGAGGCGCTCGCATTGAAGAAGGATCCGGCAATCGAGCAGAGGATAAATGAACTCAAGAAAGAGGCAGAAGGACAGAAGAAGGAACAAGAGTTCAATAAGACCGTGGAGCAGGCTGAGCAAGCTATGGCCAAGGGTGATATGGATGAGGCCAAGCGTTTATTCCAACAAGCCAATGGAATGATGGCCGGCGATTCAAAGGTGCAGAAGGCCTTGGCTCAGATCGAAGAAGAGAAAAAGAAACAAGCACAACAGGCCCAAGCATTTGATAATGCCGTAAAGGCGGCTGAAACAGCCTTGAGTTCGGGCAACCCGGATCAGGCCATTGCCAAGGCAGAGGAGGCATTGAAGATAAAGGCAGACCCTAAGGCAGAGAAGATCTTGGCAGATGCAACCAAGGCAAAGCAGGCAGCAGAGGCTGAGGCAAAGGCAGCAGCCGAACTGGATGAGAAAGTGGCATCACTCCTAGCTGATGCTTCCAAGGCTAAAGAAAAGGGTGACTTCGGTGCAGCCCTGGCTGCGTTGGAAGAAGCAAAGCAATTGAAAGCGGATCCATCCATCGATCAGCATATAAAGTCTGTGAATGACGCCAAGGCGCAGATGGAGGCTGAACAGCAAAAGCAGGAGGAGGCTAAGGCGGCATTGACGGCAGCTCTCGATGAGGCTGAGAAATTGTTGGCCAATGGTCATATTGCTGGAGCTAAAGCCAAGTTGGCAGCTGCTGGTGAACTCGGACAAGACGATCGTTTGAAATCCATTGCTTCAGCCATCGAAACAGAAGAGAAGCGAGTGCAAGCGGAGCAGGCAGAACAAGCTAAGAAGCAAGGGCAGATCGCTTCTCTGCTAGCTGATGCATCTTCGCTACTTGGCGAAGGTAAACTGGATGAGGCTGCTGCTAAGGCGAACGAGGCTAAGTCGGCAGGTGCCGAAGCTTCAAAGGTCGATGCTATCCTGTCTCAAGTTCAATCTAAACGCGACGAACTAGCGGCTGCCGAAGCGGCTAAAGCCAAGGAACAAGCGGCTAAGCTGGCACAACTCGATGAAAAGATATCCGCAGCTCAGCAAGCTTTGGTCTCTGGAGACCTGGCAGGAGCAAAAGCAGCTCTGACTGCGGCAAGCGCCTTAGGCTCGAACCCGCGGATCAAAGACATTCAAAAAGAGATCGATACCAAAGAAAAGGAACTCGTAAGCGCCGCAGAAGCTGAGGCAAAGACCAAAGAGCGCTACAATGAGCTAATAGCGGAAGGTAATGAGGCTCTGTCGGCCAAAGAACTGACCAAGGCTGAGAAAGCGTTCAACGAGGCTAAGTCTCTGGTCGATGACCCGAAAGAGGCGATGGACGGACTAGCTTCAGTGACAGCGATTCGCTCTGAGCTCTCAGAACTCCAAAGACAAGAAGAAGCCGCTGCTGCAGCCGCCGCTGAAGCCAAACGTAAAGCCGAGGAAGAGGCGGCCGCTAAAGCTGAAAGGCAAGCGATCGAACGCGAGCAGGAGATTGCCTCCAAATTGTCGGCTGCCGAGGCACTTTTCAATGCGAATAAGCTGAAACAAGCGAAGTCAGCTTATCAAGGTGTGCTCTCTCTTGACGCTAACTCCACTGAAGCCAAGAATCGTATCGAACAGATCGATGATATCCTTTCTAAGCTAGAGGCGGAAAAAGAGAAGAACAAGGAGGCGGCCATCGCTATTACGGATCAACGAGGAAGAGAAAGCGAACAACTCGCCAGGATCATTGAAGAGGAGGAGGTCAAAGCGGCTAAGAATCCTAGTATAGCTGAACCAACACCTAATGCAAATCCGAGTGGAGGCGTCAAGCAAGCTCAGGCAGTGATGGAAGTTGATGAGCGTCCTGGAGCGCCCGTTGGACCGATCACCATCTCTGATGATAAGGTGGGCGACGATGCTCGCAATACTAAAACGGGTCGTCTAACCGAGGATGAAGTCTACGACGGAATGATGAAACGCACGGAGCAACAGATTTCTGAGTTTCAGGCCAGCGAAGAAATGAAGGCGCTCATGGCTAAATATCCGGATGTCCGCACCGTGGAAACGGAAACCGTAGGTAATAGTGTCATCACTTGGGTTTACATCAATAATGGTGAGTTTATCGTAACCTATAAGAAGGTGCAACACAACTGGGGAGGTGTATACTTCTTCGTCGCTGGTCAACCTACCAATCAGCGCTATTGGGAACACCAAACGAAGGAATAGGCAATTGCTTTTTCCTGACAAGAAAAGATTGGGCACAAAAAAAGGCCCGTGGGCCTTCTTCAATATCTTGTTTCGCAATTAGCTTTCAGTAGTGGTGTCGTCATCGTCTGACTCCTCGTCACCATCAGAAACTTCCTTTACCACACCCGGGGTATTAAGACGCTTTTTTCTATCCGGATCAATGGCTTCACCCGGAGGAATACCGGTTTCATCATCATTGAGAAGATCATCACTAGCCAAACGTGACTCTTCTTGAATGACTTCCCGCTCCATGAGCTCAAAGAATTCATCCTTCTGACACCCCGTAAACAGTAGGGATGCGAGTGCGATTGATGCTATGTAGTACTTCAGTTTCATGAATAGAATCTATCAAATATAATCAAAAAGCAATTCGAATCAATGTTTTGACTCGTAAATCTGTTTGAATTTCTGGAAATTAACGGGTAGAATGATATCAACTCGTGTGCCGGAACTGATTCCTTGCGCATCTTTTTTCTGGAATGGACCGTTTACGCCATAGGAACTGTCAAAGGCCTTTGCGATGATCTCTATCCTTTGTTTGGTGATCTTCATTCCATTGGAAACGTGCTGGGAAGTGCCGTTCTTTCTCTCCACGCTAGTCTCAATACCAATTCCATTATCATCGATACTCACGATTATACCGGCCGGATGAGGAGATATCTTGATGATGATCTTCTCCGGGTGGTCTGACGGTAAGATGCCGTGCATGATACTATTCTCCACAAAAGGCTGAAGGATCATGGAAGGAACTTGAATGTTTTCGAGGTCCAAGGATTTATCCACTTCAACATGGAAGGTGAATCGGTCCTTGAAGCGCATCTGCTCCAAGTTGATGTAGAGTTCTAATCGCTCGAGCTCATCTTTTAGATAGATGCTATCTACCTGGGCGCTGTCTAGATTTTTTCTAACCAGTGAAGCGAAATTGGTCAGATACTGATTTGCCTGTTTTCGATCCTGCGTATTGATGTAGTATTGAATGGAGTTGAGAGCATTGAATATGAAATGGCGATTCATATGCGCGTTCAGCGTCTGCTGCTCCAATCCCAGAACACGCGCCTTGTTCTGCATGTCAAGGAGTTGTCTCTTGCTCAATTCCTGCTTTGATACTGGTCGAAGATCAGCCAGATGATTCCCCCGGTCAGGAGAAAGATACCCACAATAAACCACCACCTGAGGTAGAATGGAGGCGCAACATAAAAGTTGAATGGGGTCTTCGGATACCCAGTCCCTACTCTAGAGCGTACCTCGAAGAGGTAGTAGTCGCTCGGTGGAAGACTGGAATACGTAACGTAATTCTCTTGTGTAGCCGGGCTCCATTCCTCATCCATACCGGAAAGTCGGTAGCTGTACACCACTTTATCCGGATTAGTGAAATGAATGGCTGAATAACGGAAGGTCAGTCGACTTTCGTTGTAGCGAAAGGTGTTCAATGAAGGGTCTACCGCATCTCGCTTAATACGTGAATAGACGGATTCGAAGTTTTGCTGGATATCCGTGATGTGCACAATCACGCTGATCTGTTGTTGAGCGTATTGATCGTGCGTATAGCGCAGTAGACCGCCATTTGTGCCGAACCAAATATTCCCATCAAAATCAGTGTAGCTGGCATTTTGGTTGCACTCATTGCTGATGATCCCATCATACTGATTAAAGCTCCTCAGTGAGAACTGCCCATCGTTGTAGTATCGGGGAAGGTCTACCTGGAAAAGGCCATTGTCGGTGCCTAACCAGAGACGCTTCCCATTCTCATTCTCAATGAAGTTGATGATGTTACTACTGACCTTGTCTGAGAGTTTAAAAGACGAAAAGGTTTCATTAGCGAAGTCGAAATGAATCAAGCCTTCTTCAGAACCGAGCCACAGATCCGAACGTTCTCCCGGCGCCATGGCGGTGATGTAATTCTCTGGCAAACCTGCTGCTAGGGTATAGCTCTTTGCTGCCTCTTCTGTGAATTTGATCAGTCCTTGATTGACGTCATCAAATAGCTCCTTCGTGTTCCAGTATCACTTTGCAGTCCCTCGGTTCTAGATCTGAAATTGGCGACGGAACGTACAGAGAATCGTCCTGCCAGACCGAGATTCCGTCGCGTGTGGCAATCCATATACGGCCTTTCTGATCACGGAACATATTGGACACCCGTGGAAAGGGGAGTTGGTCGTTTGCTTTGAAAGGAACGACCCTTTGACCCTTTAGGATCTGAATGCCATCAGAAGTACCCATCCATAGGGTGTTTTCAAACGGCAGTAAACTCCAAACGGTCAGATTTGGAAGACCTTGCTCGTTCTTTATCGTGTCGATCTTATTGCCTTTTTTCTTCACGACCCCGTAGCCATACGTTGCGAAGTAATAAGTGCTATCCGACGATTGGTCAATGTCCATGATGATATTCGAACTCAGGCCATCTTCTGTATTGTATAGTTCAAATTCATCTCCAGTAAAGCGAAGTATACCATATCCATCCGTGCCGATCCAGATGTTGTGTTCGCTATCGGCATAGATCACCTTCATGTTTGAGGTTTGCTCAGGCTCGAAGGCTTTTATCTCGGTAAATTTCTTGTTAGCGGGATTCAGAACTTGTATGCTGTTCTTACTCAGAACCCAAGGTTGTCCCAAATGATCGATGGTCACATCCCTGATATACCTGTTTTTCAGACCATCCTTTTTCGTGTATTGATAGAGAGAGTCGTGTGCAAAGAAGAAGAGGCCATCTCCGTTTGTTGCGATCCAATGGCCGTCTTTAGAGGCCACGATCTCATTTACACTGATAGAGTCATTTAGCAGCACTGAGGTTCCATCCTCAGCAATTCGAATGAGACCATCTTTCGTACCGGCAAGTATCTCATCATTATACCAACTCAAGCAGCGGATGAAGTTGCGGCTGTTACTTCCGAGGTCGATCGTTTTGAAGATGGTGTCTTCTTTGAAGAAGAGTAAACCATTGCCATTGCTGCCGAGGATGTAATGATCGTCTGCAAGGAGTAGGTCGTTTACCAAGACGTTCTCATAAGGAGGCCTAAATGGATGGTCGTTGACCTTCGTTCCTTCAAAGAACACGAGCCCACCTGGGCAAGAAGCGACCATTGCACCATTCGATCCAGCATAGAGAGCGTTCGTCAGGTTATTGATCAATCCATTCGATTTATTGAAGGTCTGGAAATTCACCCCATCGAACCGGCTGATTCCCGCCTACCGTCGCGATCCAAAGAGATCCATCATCGGATTGAGTGATGTCACGTACCTGTGATTGTGAGTCCCTCATTTACGCTGTAAGTAATGAAGTAGTGCCTTGTGCTTGCACCGTGAGTGAAACATCAAGACCAAAAGCAGAAGGATTATGGATCGGGTTTTTATCACGCCTAGATTCAGAAGGTAAAGTTAGCCCTTTTGCATCTGGCGAATATCTCCTTTGAGTAAATGGTTACATTTACGTATTCAATCGACCCAAGGTTGATTCGAACGCTACTCACCCTGATTTTCATCGGAATTCTCGCTGTTCCGTCCTTCTCCCAGCGCGGAGGATATACGGCTTGGAAGAAATACCGCCATGAGGCAGCCGTTGGAGTCGGTGTCAATTCAGTCTTCGCAAACCTAGGTGAGCGCGATGCGCTCGGATTGGTTTATGTCATGCAGCGGTCTACGTTCAATGGAACGTATCGATACTACTTCATGAAGCATTTTGCAGCGAGAGGTAGCGTCACGCATGGGTATTCACGCAAGAATGACAAAAGCCTGAGTTTGGCTGATCGCCTCAATGAGCGAGTGGACTATATGAGCACCATTACGGAATTTGCCGGAATGGCTGAGTATCATATCATCGATGAGACCACCAAGGGGCGAAGAGGTAAAGTACGCCGTTCGCGAGGAGGAATGTCAAAAGGGTTGAACATGGGTGTCAGCGCCTTTGCTGGTTTTGGATTGAGTTACATCCGTCCGTTTGGTGAATTACATGGACGAAAGATGGAATTCAAACCTATTACAAATCCACTTACAGTACCAAATACCGATCGCTACAACCGCATGCACTTGCATATTCCGGTTGGTTTGAATGCTCGTGTTTTGATCAACGGGAACTGGAAAGTTGGATTGGAGGTTGGTTATCGTTTAGGGTTCCGTGATTACGTGGACAACGTGAGCGGGGTCTATGCCGTGGATGAAGACTTCCTGAATCCGGATGATGGTTCTCCCGATCCCCAGTACTTCGGACTTATCACCTTTGCCAAGGAAGAAGCACCAATTGCTGATCTAGCTAGTGATACCGGACGCAGAGGATACGTCTTCGGTTTCGTCACTCTCGATTACCGACTGAAGACCTGATCAGGCCTCGGCTACAGTTTCGTCGATCTTCGACAGATTCAAAACTATTTCCCCAAGATTATTCGTCTCGAACATGCGCACAAAAGCACGTCCCGGAACGAGCTCATGCAGCTCATAGCTAGAACGACTGTGTAGCACTTGCGAGAACATCTCATCAAAGCCTTTCACATGGATCAACAGTTCACCGTGCGCGCGGAGGATCTCATCATCTGACATGCCATAAAGTGGACTGTTTTCGTCCATCGGATGCACGATGGTCCAATTCAGAGGAAAGAACTCGATTCGGTCGATCTCTAGATTCAGCTTTTTGAAAGTTCGTTTTACCGAACCCTGTTCTTCTTGCGTCATACGAAGGAGCACGGTTGCTGACATTTCCATCAAATCATTGGGCCTCTCGTTCACCATTCTAAATACGATGGAGCGAACCCCATTCACGGAGCTTATCAGGGCCTGTTCGCTTTATCGGATCTTGGCCGTAGGCTTTGCTGAACCGTCCGAAGAGGAGTCCGGTAGCCAGTGAAAAGGAAAGAAATCCGACCAACGCTTCGAGGGATGCTACCAATGACGCTCCATGAGATAGGGGAGATATCGCTCCGTATCCGACCGTGGTGAAGGTTTGCGTTGAGAAGTAGAAGCAGGAGAGCCATCGATCCCAAAGATCATCTGTTTGGGTAGCCTGGATAGCACCTTCTCCAAGTATCCAATAGACAGATTCGAAGAAGGCATTTGCCACTAAATAACCGAGAAGGATGTGACCGATGAACGACCACCACCCTAGGTTGATGAAATAGAGATAGGCATCGCTCAAGTTGAACTTGGCGCCCACTTTATCTACATTGAAGCTTCCATCCTTATTGATGACTCGTTTTGTGCGGCGTTTGAATTGGGTTCCAAACCCAGGATCGAAGTGCGGACCGTTTTGCCACATATTTAGAAGAAGGCTTTTAAAAATGAGTTTGCTTCGGATTCCTCTAAACCTATGGAATCGAGGATCTGTGAGATGCGGTTCAAATGGTGTGGTTCTGCTTTCAATCGAAGCTCGATATCGTCCCTTCTGGTTCCGTCGAGATAGATCTCGGTGTCTGTGATCTCACCACCGCGCGCCACTTGAATTTGTCCTTTCCATCCTGCATGATCGAAAGCGAAGAGATAAGCTGGACTATACCCAAAGTTCCATTCGTCCTCACCGTATTTTTCTGCGATCAAGCTTTCGACGTTCTCTTCTGATACCAGCGGGGCTGATACCTTGGGGATGCCCAAATCTTCCAAGGTCTTAGACAGCAGAATAAGGAAAGGCATTTGTGTCTCCTACGTCCTTGTATTCCCTCAGGTTGGCAATGGGACTTCTAACGGATCTTACGCTCTTATCTTCGAAAACGCCGTGCGTACGTTTGATGCTCTTTCGCAGTAGATCTAGATTGGCGTCATACAGAATGGTGCCGTGATGCAGTGATCTTCCTCGCCTTACGTGTTGAGCATTACCTGACACCTTTTTGTCTCCGATATAAAGGTCATGGCGTTCATTCATTTCCACCGGAAACCCCATGATGCGCAAGGCTTGATGAATGAGGTTCAGTCCGGTGTCGTAGTCGATCATCTTTTCCTTCTCGATCTTTCGAAAGAAACTGAAGTTGACGTTTCCCAAATCGTGAAAGACCGTTCCTCCTCCGCTGATACGACGGATCACAGGGATACCATTTTCTCTACAAAACCAGAAGTTGCATTCGGAAAGCGCATTCTGATGCTTACCCGCCACCACGGCATTTGGATTTCGCCATAGTCGCAAGAAGTCTCCCTCAGTCTGAGCGAAGAGCCACTCCTCCAATGCGAGGTTCACACGTGGATCATGTCGGTCGAAAAGCGTGAATTGTTCCATCATTGATCTTCCGCGAAAGTGAAGCTTTCCTATTTATCACAGCGAAGAATGCGCAGAACAAATAGATTTGGACAAAATTCAAGTATTGGACCCAAAAGCGCTACAAGAACTCTTCAGAACTCCTCAAAAGGTTGTTATCACTACTCATCGATCTCCTGACGGGGACGCTGTCGGTTCAAGTCTTGCGCTGAACGGCATTTTGGAGAAGCAAGGACATGATGTCCAGGTGATCATTCCGGACGCAGCGCCTGCCTTCCTTTCTTGGATGAAGGGTTCGGAAGATATACTTGATTTTGAGCAGACCCCCGAAGATGGAAAACGAGCGATAGAGGAGGCAAGTGTGATCTTCTCTTTGGACTACAATCGCCTTGATCGAATTGCTGCGGTTGGAGAACACGTGAAATCTTCGAAAGCGACGAAGATCATGATCGATCACCACATTGACCCGTCTCCGGATTTTGATCATATCCTCAGCGATACTTCGGTTTCTTCAACCTGTGAACTGATTTATCGTTTCGCGGATCAAATGGGATGGCTAGAACTATTGGACAAGGATATTGCTGAGGCGTTGTATGCAGGCATCATGACCGATACGGGTTCATTCAAATTCTCGTCTACCTCGGCAACTACTCATCGCATTGCGGCTCATTTAATGGAACTCGGTCTCGTCCCTGATAGGGTGCACAGCGCCATCTTCGACACGAGTAGTTTTGACCGATTGCAATTGCTGGGCTATGCTCTTTCTCGGAAATTGGAATTCGATCCTGTGAAAGGCGTGAGTATCATCGCTCTGAGTTTATCGGAAAAGAATAGGTTCCATTATCAGAAAGGAGATACGGAAGGCTTGGTGAATTACGGACTTTCTATTCAGGGTGCGCGCATGGCGGTTTTCTTATCGGAGGAGCTGAATATGACGAAGTGCTCCTTCCGTTCTAAGGGTGATCTGGATGTGAATGTCATTGCCAGGACCTGGTTCAACGGAGGTGGTCACAAGAATGCGGCAGGAGGTCGATTGGATATGAAGCTCAAGCCTGCGATCAATTATTTGAAGGATGTCATCGAGAATAAATTGGATGCGTAATTTGAAAGCAATTGTAGTCATGTTCATCACGCTTGCGGCCGCTCATGGTTGTCAAGAAAACCCCAGCCCTCAACCTGCGCCTACGCAGAAGGAGGTGAATCGGGGTATGGAGGATATCAATCGACAGATGGCCATGGAGGAAGACGCCGTGATCGAAGGATATGCTTCACGCCGAGGCTGGGAGATGGTGAAAACCGGAACCGGGCTTCGATATGCGATCTACGAAAGTGGTCCTAAAGGTCCTTTGGCCGCAGAGGGACAAGTCGCTACGGTGAATTACGAAGTGAGTCTGATCGATGGTTCTGTCGTATACACATCCAAAGAAGATGGGCATCGCTCTTTCTTGATCGGGCAGGACAATGTAGAATCAGGTATCCATGAGGCTATCCAGTATATGAAGGTGGGAGACAAAGCTCATGTCATCCTTCCTACCCATTTGGCGCACGGTCTCACCGGCGATAACGATAAGATTCCACCTCGATCCACGGTCATTTATGACCTCGAGTTGATTGCTCTGAAATGAAACGGTTCCTTTTCTTTTCTTGGATTCTGCTCTCACTTGTTGGGTGTGATACGACCGATCATCCCGGATTTGAACGGAAGGAGGGAAGCGTACACTATCGGTTGATAACCCTTGGCGATGAGGACCGGAAGATCACCCCTGAGAGCTACATCACCTTGAATGTTCATGCCTTCGATACGACCGGAAAAGCGCTTGCTAAAAAGAGATTGCAACGCCTCGCTATGACGAAGTCAGAATGGCCTCGGCATTTGTCTGATCTTTTACGGACGGCGGCTGAAGGAGATAGCCTAGAGTTGATCGGTTCGATCTCTGAGCTGCAGGCGAATGATTGGTTTCGTCCCGTTTCGTTGGGAGAGAATACAGAAATGGTCCTACTCAAGATCGCCGTATTGGAAGTGCTAGATGTCGAAGAGATCCTCCAAATTCGGGCGGAGGAACGGGCTAAGAATGATAGCGAGCTTCAGGAGTTGGCGCGATTCAAGTCGGCGTTGGATTCGCTTGGATTCGATATGGATGATAGAGAGGATGGGATATTCTTCAGGAGCATGTCCAAGGGGAAAGGCAAGAAGCCGCAATCAGGAAACGAGATCATTGTTCGGTACAGAGCCTACTTGAGTGATGGCACATTGATCGACGATACCTATCAAGGAGATGCACTTCACTATATCATGGGCAAGCCTGATCAAGTTTTACCGGGTTTCGGATTGGCGATGAGCAGAATGTCAGAAGGTGAACGTGCGTTATTCATTCTACCATCCGATCAGGCATTCGGAGAGAAGGGATCCTCCTCAGGAATCGTACCGCCATTCGCCGCTTTGATCTATGAAGCGGAATTGATAGAAGTGCGCGGGTAATTCTGCTAGTTTTGCGCCCAAACGAAAAATTACACATGAGAAATCTTTTGATGATGTTGGCCGTGATCACGGCGATGACCGCTTGTTCTAACGGAGCGAATGAAAGTGAAAGTGAAGGGGGAGAAAGCACAGACTCTACTAGCGTCATGCTGGAAGGAGAAGGCACGCTGATCACTACGCCGACAGGAGTGGAGGTGTTGGTGCAACAGGAAGGAGATGGTGTCCGTCCACAAGTTGGGCAGAAGGTGACCTTGATGTACGTAGGTATGCTGTCTGATGGTTCGGTTTTCGATCAAAGCATGCCTGGAAATCCAATGCGTTTTGTGATCGGTTCTGGACAAGGCATGCCGGGGTGGCATTCAGGAATTGCTGAATTGTCAAAGGGAGCCATCGCCAAGTTGCGTATTCCTGCAGACCAAGCCTTCGGAAGTGAAGGTGTGGGTGATATCATTCCTCCGAATGAAGATCTACTCTTTGATGTGGAGATCTTGGATATTCAAGACGGACCCAAGCCGATTGCCCACGAGTTGTGGGATACCCAAGGTTTGGAGAAGAAAACCACCAACAGCGGATTGGAATTCTACATTATAGAAGAAGGAACCGGTGAGGCGGCTGAGGCCGGTAAGACGGTTGCCGTACACTACTATGGTATCCTTGAAGATGGAACCAAGTTCGATGCATCCTATGAACGTGGTGAGCCGATCGAGTTCCAGTTGGGAGCTGGCATGGTCATTCCTGGATGGGAAGAAGGTATTTCACAGCTTCGCGAAGGTTCTAAGGCTCAGTTGGTGATCCCTCCATATTTGGCTTACGGCGAACAAGGCGCAGGCAGTGCGGTTCCTCCGAACGCTACGCTCATCTTTGACGTCGAGGTTGTAGCCGTACGATAAGATCAGTCTTGCGGTGGAAAGGTCACCGTGGTAATGCTGAGCAGGCGATCGAAGTCCCAGCCCAATTGACGGTGATAGACCAAGACTGAGTATTCATTCTCGGTCTGCCAATGCGATCCTTCAAATCGGGTCAGGTCGGGCTGTGATTTCCCGTCTTCCACGAAGGCGTATATGTAGTTGTAGATGCCTTGCTTCAGGTACATCTCCGTTTCGTACTGAAGCGCCATCTGGTTGAAGGTCATCTTCGCTTCGGGCTTGACCTTCCAATCGGTTAAGGCTCCATACACGTATACATCACCTCCGGTTTCAGGTTGATCTCTTCGCAGGCTGAAGTTTGCGGTCACGTAGTCAGCATCTACGTGTCGGTTTCCATTTCCAAAGAGGTCGTTTTGTATGTAGAACCAGCCATTGAGGTCGGGGTTCTGCAGGTAGGTAAGGCTGAGTCGACTCTTGTCAGGCTCGAGATAGGCATGGTTTTCACGACCGGAATAGCTCACGCGTTCAATTCCCTGTCCTGTGAAACGTGTGTTCTTCATATCAAGTAATCGGAATTCATTTCCACCTTCCATGGCATTCGGACCATCGAAGTCGTAGTCGAGAAGGTCTTGCTTGACGAATCTTGGTTCCAGTCCCGTAAGCTGATTCACCCAGGAGTGATTCTGAAGAATGACCACGTGTAGATCTTGATACGGATTGGTGATGTCGTAATTCTTTGATGCGATGGTGAAGTCGACCTCTTGATGCGAGTAGCGCTGTCTGACCATGGAAGGTTGGCGCACTTGCACTTTGACATCCAGAACATCTTCCGTCACACAAAAGCGACGGGTCAAGACCAGACTCTGGTCGTCTGAGTCGAACACCTTCAAAACGTAATTGCCTGATTGAGTGATCCGCATGTTGAAGTTGGGGATCTCAAGGGTGTAGTGGATGTATTTCTGAAATGTATTGGTAGAGTAATCGTAGTCTTGGAGAAAGTCTTCAGGAGGTCCGTCGATGTATTCTTGAATGCTCAGGTCGCTTTGCTGCCAATTGTGGTCGCAATGGATCAGGGTGTACATATAATTTCCCATGGCTGAGTCTAGGACATCGAAATGCAGTTCTAACACACTTTGCGGATCATTCAGTTTGATGAAGGGCGGAGCGATCGGCCATCCGCGCGGGTGGAGCATGACCGTACTGACCTGAGGATCGTAGACGTGGTTTTCCAGACGCATGAACTGATCATCGTAATACGAGTCGCCGGCTTCGGACTCATCCAAGTTGAACTGAGCCATCGAAAGCAACGGTATACCTATAAGCACGGTGAGGCTCAAGAAATTTCGAATCGAGGTCAACAAGGTTTTATGTGTGTTGTTTGGATTGATGATGATCATGAATGGGTGCTTTGCGCAGGTAAAGAAACGAAGCTTGTACGAAATACGTATCGTGCTCGGACAAGGGTTTTTGCTTCGATGAACAAAGCCTAAAATTCTTGATGGATTTTAGTCAAGGATTTGTAGGTCTATGATTAAAAAATCATGTACGTTTGCGCCCGTTTTTGAAGCGTCAATTTTAACCGACAGAAATGCCTAAGAACGTTAAAATTCGCAGAGGAGCTAACATCAAGCTAGCCGGAGTGGCTGAGCGGATCAAGGGAGACGCACCGTTTCCTGCTTCATTTGCGATCAAACCTACTGACTTCCATGGCCTCACACCAAAGATGGTGTTGAAAGAGGGTGCCGAGGTAAAGGCCGGCCAGGAGATTTTCCACGACAAGTACAATGACAAGGTGAAGTACACGGCTCCTGTGAGCGGTGAGATCTCTGAGGTCGTTAGAGGAGCGAAGCGTCGCATCCTCGAAGTACGAATCGTTCCGGACAAAGAGCAGAAGTACGAAACCTTTGACGTCAGTGGGATCACCACCGGTGAGAACGTGAAGGAAGTACTGATGGCCTCAGGTTTCTGGCCAATGATCAAGCAGCGTCCTTACGATGTTGTGGCTGATCCGATGACCAAGCCTAAGGCGATCTTCGTTTCAGCTTTCGACAGTGCGCCATTGGGAGCCGATTATGATTTCGTTCTTCACGGTCAGAAGGAGGCCTTTCAGAGAGGTTTGGATGCGTTGAAGCTGATGACAGATGGCAAGGTTCATTTGTCTACGCGTGGAGGTTCAACTCCTGACGAAGTTTTCAGTTCAGCTTCTGGCGTTGAGAAGAACACGTTCAGTGGTCCTCACCCTGCAGGTAACGTCGGTATCCAGATTCACCACATCGATCCTATCAATAAGGGCGATAAGGTTTGGACGGTCAATGCACAGCATGTGATGATGATCGGTCGATTCTTGATGACCGGTAAGCCAGACTTCAGCAAGACGATTGCGATTGCAGGTTCAGAGGTCAAGAAGCCAAGATATATGACCACCATCGTCGGTGCTTCTATGAGGGCATTGATCGAAGGAGAGATCAACGAGGGTAGTAACCGAATCATCAGTGGAAACCTGCTCACCGGAGATGCGGTGGGAGCGGAAGGCTATCTTGGATTTTATCACGATGTGGTGACCGTTATCCCTGAGGGTAATGAGCCACAGTTCATGGGATGGTTGACGCCGAACTTCCACAAGTTCAGCTTGTCACGCTCCTACTTCAGCTGGTTGATGCCAAATAAGAAGTATTCGTTGAATACGAACCAGAACGGTGAGGATCGCGCATTCGTAGTGACCGGTGAGTATGAAAGTGTCCTTCCAATGGACATTTATCCGGTTTACCTTCTCAAGGCTATCATGACCAAGGATATTGAGAAGATGGAGAATCTGGGAATCTATGAAGTAGCTCCAGAGGATCTAGCGCTTTGCGAATACGCATGTACAAGTAAGACTCCAGTCCAAGACATCCTTCGTGAAGGTTTGGATCTGGCTCAAGAAGAATTAGGATAAACTAGGATCAGCAGATGAAATTTCTACAGGACCTGATGTTCAACAAAATCCGTCCCAACTTTGCGAAGGGCGGCAAGTTTGAGAAATACTACAAGGCCTATGAGGCCATGGAAACGTTTGCATTCGTGCCTCCGCATACAACGCATTCAGGAGCGCACATTCGTGATGCGATCGATCTGAAACGAACCATGTTCTTGGTGGTGATCGCCCTCGTGCCTTCGCTTCTGTTCGGAATGTGGAACACCGGACATCAGTACTACCTCTCAATCGGTGAGATGACCGGATTGATGGATGGGATGATTGACAAGCTGCTCTTCGGAGCGATTCGAGTACTTCCTTTGGTCATTGTTAGTTACGTAGTCGGACTCGGTATTGAGTTTGGCGTGGCTGTGGCCAAGAATCACTCGGTGAACGAGGGTTACCTTGTTTCCGGAATGTTGATTCCACTCGTTCTTCCTTCTGAGCTCCCACTTTGGATGGCTGCTGTTGCAACTGCCTTTGCGGTTATCATCGGTAAGGAGGTTTTTGGTGGTACAGGAATGAATATCTTGAATCCGGCGCTTACCGCTCGGGCTTTCTTGTTCTTCGCATATCCAACCAAGATGAGTGGTAACATGGTGTGGATCCCTCAAGAGTCAGGAATGGCTCAAGTGGATGGATACACAGGTGAGACGCTTCTTTCTCAAGCGTACAACGCTCCTGCCGGAACCGAGTTTGGTTCAGTTGCATACAATGCAGCGGGAGAGCCTTTCGGTAGCTTAGCTGAAACGATGTCGGCATCGTTCTGGGGATGGATCCCAGGTTCAATCGGTGAAACATCTGCCTTCGCCATTCTTATCGGTGCTGCTATCCTGCTCTACACAGGTATTGGAAGCTGGAGAATCATGCTTAGCTTCCTCGTTGGAGGTTTAGCTATGTCTTCGATCTTCAATGCATGGGGAGCAAATTCATTCATGATGGTGCATCCGATCCAGCAATTGTTGATGGGTAGCTTCTTGTTCGGTATGGTCTTCATGGCAACCGATCCGGTGAGCGCAGCTCAAACCAATACGGGCAAGTGGATCTATGGATTCTTTGCCGGTTTCTTTGGAATCATGATCCGGGTGTTCAATCCGGCCTATCCTGAAGGTATCATGATGGCAATTTTGTTCATGAATGTAATGGCGCCACTGATCGATCACTATGTGGTGCAAGCAAACATCAACCGTCGAATGAAGCGCGCAAAACTTGCGACCGCATAATCCAGATTGAATCATGGCAATCAATAAAGAATCACAAGGTTTTACATTCCTCTTCTCGGTCATCATGGTGGTGATCGTGGCGACCGCCTTGTCGCTCGCAGCTATGGGCTTGAAAGGTCCACAGGACGAGAACATGAAGCAGGAAAAGATGCAGAACATCCTCAGCTCTATCCAAGTGGAGTCCACTCGTGAAGAGGCTGGTGAGAAGTTTTCTCAGTACGTCACCAAGCGATTGACCCTGAACCACAAGGGTGAGGTCGTGAGCGAGTCTACCGGTGCGATCAAGTCACTTGGTACTGATGGTAAGGAGGCTTTCGAAAGTGACGCGTTCAACGTAGATGTTAAGAAGCAGTATCGCGACAAGAGTCTGTCTGACGCAGAGCGCAAGTATCCTCTGTACGTATGCGAGAAAGATGGCAGTACTTACTATGTCGTTCCTTTGGTAGGAACAGGTCTTTGGGGACCGATCTGGGGCTTCATTGCGTTGGAGGATGACATGAATACCGTGTTCGGAGCAACCTTCGATCACAAGACTGAAACGCCTGGTTTGGGTGCGGAGATCAACCAAGGGTGGTTCCAGGAGCCATTTGTTGGAGATCAGATCTTCGACGAGAGCGGGGAGTTCGTTTCAATTGACGTCGTAAAAGGTGGTGCAGCTCCAGACAACAAGCATGGTGTTGACGCCATCACCGGTGGAACGATCACTTCTTACGGATTGCGTGATATGCTTAAGAACACCTTGGGTGTATACGTTCCTTACTTCAAAAAGAATTCTGACATCGCATCAATCTAACTACTATGAGCACAGAAGTTAAAGAAGCAAAGCAGGAAGTCGCGGCAAAGGAGCCGAGAGAGCCTCTGTTCTCCAAGAAGAACAAGCGTCTCTTGACCGATCCTTTGAACGACGATAACCCGATCACCGTTCAGGTACTTGGAATCTGTTCAGCCCTTGCGATCACCGTGAAGGTGGAGCAGGCCGTTGTGATGTCCTTGTCGGTATTGGCAGTAATGATCGGTGGTAACCTGATCATCTCCTTGATCCGCAACATCATCCCAAGCCGAATCCGAATCATCGTTCAGCTCGTGGTTGTTGCCTCCCTTGTGATCTTGGTTGACCAAGTCTTGAAGGCCTATGTTTATGATGTGAGTAAGGCGCTTTCCGTTTTCGTTGGATTGATCATTACCAACTGTATCATCATGGGTCGCCTTGAAGCGTTCGCCTTAGGTAACAAGCCTTGGCCTTCGATCCTTGATGCGATCGGAAACGCTGCTGGATACGGATGGATCTTGATCGCTGTTGCTGTAGTGAGAGAACTTTTGGGTTCTGGCACTCTTTACGGGTTTACGATCATCCCTCAGTCGGTTTATGATTTTGGTTACTCGAACAACAATTTGATGATCCTGCCTCCAATGGCCTTGATCACGGTAGGAGTAATCATCTGGATCCAACGTTCAAAGAATACTGCATTAATTGAAGATCACTAAATCATGCTAGACCTAGTAAACATATTCGTTAAAGGCATCTTCATTGAGAACATGATTTTTGCCTACTTCTTGGGAATGTGCTCTTATCTGGCTGTTTCTAAGACTGTAAAGACCGGTGTAGGCCTTGGAGCTGCCGTGATCTTCGTACTTGGTATCACTGTTCCGGTGAACTACCTCATTGAAAACTATGTATTGAAAGAAGGTGCTTTGGTTTGGCTCGATGAGTCTTACGCAAGCATCGACCTGAGCTTCTTGAGCTTCATCATGTTCATCGCGGTGATCGCGTCCATGGTTCAGCTCGTGGAGATGGCAGTGGAGAAGTTCGCTCCAGCGCTGTATGGTGCATTGGGTATCTTTCTTCCATTGATCGCGGTTAACTGCTCGATCTTGGGTGGAGCCCTCTTCATGCAAGAGCGTCAATACACTTCCATCGCGGAAGCTACTTCATTCGGTCTGGGATCGGGGGTAGGATGGTTCTTGGCCATCGTGGCTATTGCAGCGATCCGCGAAAAGATCAAGTATTCAAATGTACCAGCGCCTCTTCGTGGCTTGGGTATCACTTTTATCATTACAGGCCTCATGGGCATTGCGTTCATGGCCTTTATGGGAATTGAACTTTAAGAAAAAGACATGGCTACTACAGTAATCATCAGTATCGTCGTTTTCCTGGTCTTCATCTTGGCCTTGGTATCGATCATCCTTTTTGCCAAAGCGAAATTGTCGCCAAGTGGAAAGGTGAAGTTGACGATCAACGGAGAAAAGACCATCGAAGTGGATGCGGGAAGCACCTTGCTTTCTACACTGGGTAACAACAAGATCTTCTTGCCATCGGCATGTGGAGGTGGAGGTACGTGCATTCAGTGCAAGTGTCAGGTGCACAGCGGGGGTGGAGCAATCCTTCCTACCGAGGAGCCGCACTTCTCTCGTAAGGAACAAGCTGATAACTGGCGTTTGGGTTGTCAGGTGAAGGTGAAAGAAGACATGGAGATCGAAGTGCCTGAAGAGGTGTTCGGTATCAAGAAGTGGGAGGCGACCGTGGTTCGTAACTACAACGTGGCTTCGTTCATCAAGGAATTCGTAGTTGAGATCCCCGAGGATATGGATTACAAGGCTGGTGGATACATCCAGATCGAGATCCCGCCTTGTGAGGTAAAGTATTCGGACATCGACATTACTGCTCACCCTAAGGAGCATCCGGGCGAGCCTGAAAAGTTCAAGCAAGAATGGGATGGGTTTAACCTGTGGCCATTGGTCATGAAGAACGACGAGCTTGTGGAGCGCGCCTATTCCATGGCCTCTTACCCTGCTGAGGGACGTGAGATCATGTTGAACGTTCGTATTGCCACCCCACCATGGGACCGCGCAAACAATAAGTGGATGGACGTCAATCCGGGTGTTGCATCCTCCTACATCTTCGCTTGCAAGGAAGGTGATAAGGTGACCATCTCCGGTCCTTATGGTGAATTCTTCATCAAGGATACTGACTCTGAGATGTTGTACATCGGTGGTGGTGCAGGAATGGCCCCTATGAGAAGTCACTTGTACGAGTTGTTCCGCACGATCAAGACCGGTCGTAAGGTGTCTTACTGGTATGGTGGACGTTCGAAGCGTGAATTGTTTTACATCGATCACTTCAAGGCGCTAGAAAAGGATTTCCCGAACTTCAAGTTCTACATGGTACTTTCTGAGCCACTTGAAATTGACAACTGGAAGGTGATGAAGGACACAGAGGATGAAGGTGACGGTTTTGTCGGTTTCGTTCACCAAGCGGTGATCGATCAGTACCTGAGTAAGCATGACGCTCCAGAGGATATTGAATTCTACTTCTGTGGACCACCAATGATGAATCAGGCCGTACTTAAGATGTGCGATGACTGGGGTGTTCCACCAGAGAACGTTTCCTTTGACGACTTCGGAGGTTAAGCATCTTTGGAAAGTGAAAATGTTGAATCCCTCGGCCATTGGTCGGGGGATTTTTTTGTTCGATTAGATTTGCCACATATGAAGCGACTTCCACTTCTTTTTCTTCTTGTTTACCTATGCTCGTGCAACGCTGAGCTGGAGAAGACCAATTCAGAGGATTTCAGACAAGCCATCAAAGGTCGAGCTCAGGGAACCACATGGCAGATTGTTTACTACGACCTTCAGGAGCGGGATCTCACACCCCAAGTGGATAGTATTCTTAGGAGAGTAGATGAATCGGTATCTACCTATTTGGATGGATCGACCATAGATCGCTGGAATAAAAGCGATTCAGGCTGCACGGTAGATCCGCTGTTTTTAGAGTTACTGCTTCAAAGCTATGAGGTCTATGAGGCAACGAATGGAGCATTTGATCCGACGGTCAAACCTTTGGTGAGCTTTTGGGGATTCGGACCGGAGCGTATTGCCCATCCTGAGGTGGTAGATCCCAAACAGATTGATAGTCTATTGGGACTGGTTCGGTTTGATACCCTTACGCTTCGCAGGGGCGACCGGGAGGTTTCCTTGAAGGATATCTTGAACAACCCCAACCCCAAGGGAGAAATCTTTCTCCACAAACCGATTTCCGGAATGCAGCTTGATTTCAATGCCATCGGGCAGGGATGGAGTGTCGATAAGGTGGCAGAATATCTTGAATCACAAGGGTTAAAGGTCTATTTCGTCGAGATTGGCGGGGAGATTCGAGCGGGCTATCCAAAACCTGACAATGGTGGTGAGAACTGGCGTTTTGGAATTGACAAGCCCTCAGAAGGAAATTACGATAGAGAGCTTCAGGCGGTGATCGAGCTTCGTAATCGTGGTTTAGCTACGAGTGGAAACTACCGCAAGTTCTATGAAAAGAACGGAGTTCGCTACTCCCATACGATCGATCCTAAGACGGGTTATCCTGTTCAGCACTCATTATTGAGCGCCACGGTGCTGAGCAATACAGCCGGGAAGGCCGATGCCCTTGCTACTGCTTTTATGGTCATGGGAACGGATTCTACGATCCAATATCTGAATGAGAACAGCTACTTAAATTCATATATCTATCTGATCTCAGATGATGGTTCGGGAGGATATCAAACATTCCAGAGTCGTCAACTGGAAGGAATAATCAACGAAGAGCTGGACTAAGCCCTGATCACTTCTGGCACTGCTCCGTCGGTCGAGCTCCGCATACGGTACAGTTACCGTCGTCGTTCTTCAAGAGCGGATTGTTGCTCGCACAAGTACCCGCGAATTCACCGTCTTTCTTACCCCAGATCTTAATGGCGATCCCGGCGAAAGCCAACCCTAACAATCCTGCTGCGATGAATACCAATTTCATGGGTGCAAAGTTCGGGTAAAGTTCTGGAATGGTCAAGTTGTCAAATGGTTAAGTGGTTAAATAGTTCGAGAGTGAATGGTGAACGGTGAACAGTGAATCACATCCTGACCCTACTAATCTTTAGTCTTTATTCCTTCATCTTTTACTTCTCTCCGCGTCCTCAGCGAATTTCTCCGCGGGCTTTGCGTGAACCAGAAGGAGTGGTCAAGAGGTTAAATGGTCAAATGGTTAATTGGTCAAATAGTTGAGGTAGCTAGTAGTTGAGTGAGCGGTAAGCGGTGGAGTATTGCTAAGAGGTTGAATTTTAACTAGGTGCAAGCGCCGTAGGTGCGGCACATCTATAACGTGGGGGAAACCGAGAAACGACTAAAAGCTGCGTAGCTGCGACATATCTCTCCGGGTTAGGAGTTAAATAGTTGAATAGTCAAATAGTCAAATGGTTGAATAGTCAGAAAGTGAACGGTGAACAGTGAACGGTGTTGGCTGCTTGCCCGAACGCATGTGAGGGTGTCACACCGAGCGCCTGCCTGAACCGCAACGGGCAGGGAGTCGATGGGCGATCAGCCTAAGGGTCATTCCTGAAAACCTGTCCTTCGCCGGAGGTGTTCCAGAACTCGATCTCTGGATTTCCGCTTACGTAGATATCACCGCGTTGGTAGATCTGGATGAATACTCGTTCCCAAGCTCGAACGTAGGTGTCACCCGTTGAGTTGTTGTGCACGGTGCTGAAGCGACTCACTAGGTTTTCCGCGTGCACGGGTCCATATCCGGAATTGTAGATATAGGAAGTAGCGCAAGTTCCCTCTAGTGTTACATCGGTTGCGCCCGTGTGAACCACGAGGTCAACGTGTTCACATTGAAGGTTGGCGTGCAAAGAACCGGCAGCGTCTTGGATCTCTATGCGAATGGAATCTCCACGGTAAGCTTCTTCGAACGTCAAGGCAGCGGCAATTTGACTGAAAATCGAATTCATGGAAGAATAGTGAACCTCTACATCGGGAAGAGGATCGATCTCTCTGATCCAGTCGCACGCGTTGATCTCCGTGATGCTTAGGGTTTCTCCCTCCATCTCTGTCAGGATACCGCCGGTTCCATTCTCGCCGTAGGTGACGGCGCAATAGTCTACCGTATCAGGGATCATACGCACGTTGATGCGCCCTTCGACATACAGGTGTGTGAAGGAGGCTACATCTCTCACTTCCGTCTGCTGTTCTCCGCGTCCTTCAAGGCAGTTGGCTGCTTCCTTTTCACAGGAAACAGAAGCCATGAGCAAAGCGATCAGCGCAAGCTTAGAAACGATATGCCAGCCCGAATTCTGCATAGTCTGCTTTGAAGAGATGAGTTTTTAGAGAGACGTTTACCCCAAAGTGTTCGACGAAGAAATAGCGCATGGCAACCCGACTGTAGATCGCGACTTCTTCTGGGTAATGGCCGAGTACATAGGCTCCGGTTTGAAACGAAATGATCATCCGTTCAACGTGAAGATTGTAACCCAATCGCGCACCAAGTTGAGTCATCAGAAGAAGATTCGTTTCCAGTCCGTTCTCTTGACGTGATTTCAGTCGTGCCACGTTGTACATCACATCCAGCCCGGCAGAGAGGGACGAACGATTTCCAAGGCTACGATTATAGTCGCAGTAACCTGAAAAAATGGGAGCAGGTACGCCAAAGGGTCGCGAGTATTCCCGCATGCCGGTATTCAGTCCGGCAGACCAAAAATGTTCGATCCTTGAGGGGACATCGGGTGTGAGGATGCTGTCGGACACTTCCTTAGAGAATTGATAACCGAGTCCCAATGAGACGGTAGGGTAGTTCAAGCCGAGGTTGGGAAGGGAAAAAGCTGCGTTAGAGAAGTGGTTCAAAGCCATCGTCGCGTCTACGCGCCATTGTTCGTTGAATCGATAGCTGAGTCTTTGTCCTAGCGTTATAAAGGCATTGCCATGACTTCCTATAGCGATGTTCTTATAGTTATCGTCTTCGTCAAACATCTTGGTGATGAAGCCGGGTCCGGCTCCCATTTCTAGATACCATCTTAAGCGATTGCTATGAACGAGAGGTGCCGACAGATAGAAGGCACTTCCAATGCCATATCCCAACACCTTAGGATTGGTGAGGTCAAAGACTCGGACCGTAACACCAAACTCTGCGTTGGCATAGAGCGAGTGCCATGACTTGGAGCCATCGGTAATCCTGTAAACTCTCACTTCACCAAAGTGGGCACGCCCCTGAGGCAGGTGCTTCATGTTTTGACGGTGAGGCCAGAGATATCCGTGCCCATAATGCAGGTCAACGCCCGTTTGATTCCACTGAGCATCGGCTATTCCACTCAATGTGAACAACATCATGGATAAAATGAAGCGCAATTGCATGACCTCACAAAGTTGCGAATGATATGTTTGTCCGGTTAAAGAATAAAGATTGAAGATTAGGGAGCAGGTAACAGTGAACAGTGAACAGTGGATTGGGGAGTAGGGAATCAAACCCCGAACCCACAAACAAAGCGAAGCGACCAAACTCCGAACCCGCAAACCCCAAACCCCAAACCCCAAAACCCGCAACCGAGGAGCGTAAGCGACGAGCTCAGCGACCGAAGGAAGCTAAACCCCAAACCCACAAACTCCAAACCCACACCCCACATGAGGCCTGAACTTGAAGCATTTGAACGACTTGTAACCATCATCAGCGAACTGCGCACTCAATGTCCTTGGGATCGGAAGCAGACCTTGGAGTCATTGCGCTACCTCACGATCGAGGAGACGTATGAGTTGAGCGATGCCATCCTTGACCGTGACTTGGAAGAGGTGAAGAAGGAATTGGGCGACCTGATCATGCACGTGGTATTCTATTCTCAGATCGGTTTTGAGATGGGAGAGTTTAGCATTACTGATGTGCTCAATAGTGTTTCAGATAAGCTGGTCCATCGTCATCCCCACGTATATGGTGATGTGGATGTCAACGATGCGGAGGAGGTGAAGCGCAATTGGGAGAAGATCAAGCTCAAAGAGGGGAAGAAGTCAGTGCTTGAAGGAGTGCCGAAGAGCTTACCGGCCATGGTGAAGGCGAATCGCATCCAGGAGAAGGCTAGGGGAGTTGGTTTCGACTGGGATCAACAAAGTCAAGTCTGGGCAAAGCTCCAAGAGGAGTTGTCCGAGCTTCAACACGAAGTTGAATCGGGGGCTGGAGCAGAGAAGATCGAGGACGAGTTTGGTGATGTATTGTTCAGCATGATCAACTACTCCCGCTTCATCGGAGTGAATCCCGAAGATGCGCTGGAGCGGACCAATAAGAAGTTTATCCAGCGCTTTCAGTTTCTGGAGAAGCGGGCAGCAGAGATGGGCAAAGAGATCTCCTCCATGTCCTTGGATGAGATGGAAGCGCTTTGGCAGGAAGCGAAGAAGAACTGATCAGATCACGAATCCGGCAGCGATACCCACAATGATCACGGCGAGTCGGGTCGGAGAGAGCTTGTGATGATCACTGCTCTCGAAGAGAATCGTGGTAGAAACGTGGAGGAGGATACCTACGGTCAATCCTAGACTCATGAACATGAGTTCGGTTGAGAATCCTACGATCCAATGCTGCAGGAACGATCCAACTACCGTACAAGCGATAAAGCCGAACAGCCAAAGTAGGGCGGCGTTTCTGAGGACACCGGATCGGAACAGCATGGTAGAAAGCGTGATCGCCACAGGGATCTTGTGCAGCATGATGCCCAAGGTGAGCTCATGATCGAATTGGGTCTGCGTGTCGAACAACACTGATGCAAGCGGCATTCCTTCGATCAAGGCGTGCAGACAGAGAGCGCCAAAGGCAATCAATAACGAAGTTTTGGAAGTGGACGCGTGCGCGTGTCCGTGTTCGATACCACGTGAATAATTCTCTAAAAGGATCTGGACAATGAATCCGATCAGCAATACCACACCTGCTTTTTCACCCAGGTTTTCAAAGAGCTCGGGTAGGATATGAGTGAAGAGGATCGTGATGAGGTAGGCGCCACCTGCCGAAAGAAAGAGGTAGATCCAACTCTTGTTGGCCGGGGCTCGATAGATGAACCAGGCGCCCGCCGCGAAAGAGATTAGAAGTCCTAGAATGTAGGTGGTCATGCCTTCTTTTGTGCAATGATAACGACACGCGGGCTATTCTCAGCGTAGGAAGCGAGCTGATAGTTGCCGAAAACTTCCTTTACCTCGAAACCGAATCTTTCAAGGAGCTCAACGAGTTGATCTTTGGTGAATGCCCTGACGCGCTCTTCAAAATGATGGACTTCGGATCCGTCGTGTACTTCGATCTCTTTGATGATGTTAGCTTGATCCACCCTTCGCGTGATCTTGAAATCGACTCCATCGATCGTTTGGTGGTCCTCCCTCTTCAGGCTTTGAAGTACTTCAGATGTATTGAGGAAGTCAAGGACGAATCTTCCTCCCGGTTGAAGGCAGGTATGGATGTGGTTGAGCGCTTCTTGGTGCTGGGCGTGATCATCAAAATAGCCGAAGCTTGTGAAGAGGTTTACGGCATAATCCAAGTGCTCTACAGGGAAAGGTTCTCGAATGTCGTGGACCAGGAAATGGATACCCGGATCACCGCTTGATGCCGCACGTGCTTCTTCAATGCTATTGGTGCTAAGGTCGATTCCGGTGACGTCAAAGCCTTGACTACGAAGGTATCGGGCATGACGACCCTTGCCGCAAGCGATGTCGATGAACGTTGCGTTAGGCTCCGGATCTAGAAAACGAAGAAGCGCATCAATGAATTGACGCGCTTCAACTTCGTTTCTATGTCGATAGAGCAGGTGGTAATAATGGGTGTCAAACCACGTTTCAAACCACGCCTTGCTCATGGATTACCCTTTAGTCTGGCTTTTTGCCTCTGGAGCCATCGCTCCTTTAGCTTCTTCTTTACCTACTTCAGGCTTCTTCATGGTGTTGTGAACCACTTTCATCTCCTTGATGAGGTGATCAGCACCTGCATACTTGTCGATGATGAACAATACGTAACGAATGTCCACCGCGATGGTACGCTGAAGTTCTGGTTCGAAGGCAATATCACCACTCATAGCCTCCCAGTTGCCATCGAAAGCACAGCCGATGAGTTCACCGTTGGCATTGATCACCGGACTACCTGAGTTACCACCTGTGATGTCAGTGTTCGTCAAAAAGCAAACGCGAAGTTCTCCGTCAGTGCCATAAGGACCATAATCCTTTGCCTTGTAGAACTCCTTTAGTTTCTCCGGAACGATGAATTCGTCGTTATTCGGATCTTCCTTCTCCATCACACCATCAAGGGTAGTGTAGAAGTTGTAATACACAGCGTCAGCAGGATAGTAATCCAGTACGTTTCCGTAGGTTACTCGCATGGTTGAGTTTGCGTTTGGATAGTAGTTCTTGTCCGGATTCATTTTGCGAAGACCATTCACAAACAAACGGTTCGCGTTTTCGATCTTCTCCATAGCTGGAGACATCATTGGTGCCATCGTGCCGCGGTAGTGCGAAAGGAATCCATCCATGAATTCGTAGATCATATCCTTGTCCAACGCCTTTTTAGAAGGAGCATTCAAGAACTCCAAGTAAGCCTCCTTTGAACGGAAGACGCTCTTTGCATACATCTTCTCGACCATCTTGGTGAAGTCTCCCTTGAATTTACTCACGTTCTCCTTGAAGAATTCAGGCTGGAGGTCGGCTGGAACATCATCGTTGAAGAATTTGAACAATGCCGCAGACACTTTACGGTCGGTTGGCATGTTGTAATCCTTGTAGAACTTATCTGCGCGATCCTTAAGGTCGGCTACCAGTTCATCGATCTGCTCTTGGTTTTGCTCCTCTGCAGAAAGTGCACTGTAAAGACTAGAAGTTCTCCAAGCCATCACCACCGCTTCGCTTCCGAATACACATTCGTTGATGTAGGTACGATAGAGAGCTGTTTCATTCGACGACTCGAATCCTTCTTTCCAATCGTTCAGCACATTGCCGTAGATTTCTTTGCGCTCATTGTCGGCATTCACCCACTTCATGAACTCAGCTTCTTGCGCTTGCTTTTTCTCTTTCACCTTAAGGCGCTTCAATCCGCGCTGCTGTCCGATGAAGTACTTCCAATAGTTACTTACACCGGCATACTTTGATGCGTACTTGATCCGAACCTCGTCGCTTGCCTTCATGTCTTCTTTCATCAAAGCGAGACGAGTTTCACGAACCTTTACCGTGTTTGGTTGACGAACAGAAAGTTCTTGCTCAACACCATAAGAGCTCAAATAGCGATCGGTGCTACCAGGGTAACCCATGATCATGGCGAAGTCTCCTTTGTTCACTCCATCAAGAGAAACAGGGAGGAAGTGCTTTGGCTGATAAGGAACATTGGCCTCAGAGTAGTCAGCAGGCTTACCATCAGCGCCCATGTAAACGCGCATCAAGGAGAAGTCACCGGTGTGACGTGGCCACATCCAGTTATCTGTGTCACCTCCATACTTACCAATGGATGAAGGAGGAGCACCAACCAAGCGAACATCGCGGAAGGTCTCATAAACGAAAGCGTAGTATTCGTTTCCTTCGAAGAAGCTGCGGATGCGGATATCGTAGTGTTCTTCTACGTCTCCTTTGATTTCTTCTTCCACTTTACCAATGGCCTCGCGGATCGCCTTGGCGCGCTCTTGTCCGCTTAGCGTGATGCTGACATCGCCCAACACAGCGTCGGTTACGTCACGCATTTCAACGAGGAATCCAGCCGTCATTCCGTTGGCAGGAAGTTCTTGTTTCATGGCCATGGCCCAGAAGCCGTCGGTAAGGTAGTCGTGCTCCGTAGAACTGTTGTCCTGGATCACGCCGTAAGCACAGTGGTGATTGGTCAAGAAAAGACCTTGTCCGCTGATCATTTCAGCAGTACATGACCCACCATTGAGTACTACGATCGCGTCCTTTAGACTCGACTTATTAACACTGTAGATCTCTTCGGCACTAAGTTTCAATCCGTGCTTCTGCATGTCCGCGTAGTTGAGACGCTGGATCAACATCGGCAACCACATTCCTTCGTCGGCCTTCACCTGTACACTGAATAGTGCGGCTGCGGCCATCAAGAGGGTAAGTATCTTTTTCATATTCGTCGTTTTCATTAGAGGCGCCAAAAGTAACAAAGCTTTAGGGTGATTTTAACGAAAGAGTTGACCAACTAACAATACGTTGATGAAACGTTTGATAAATTGTTATAAATGTGCGTGTATCCTTTCCGTTATATTTGTGAGAAACAATCCCCTTCCCTGTTTGTGGAAAGCCAAGTGATTAAGCAGTTTACGGAAGAATTGGATGAGGCTAATGTGCTTGTCAATTTTCACGGTGAGGTTCACGAAAACCGCATCAGTGAGATCCTTGGTGACGTTGAGTCAAAGCTAGAATCGACGGAGGAGGATTTCAAGAAGCAACGCAAAGTGTACAACATCCTCGTTGAGACACTTCAGAATCTATATCATCACACGGATACTTTGGCGAATGCTGATGGTAAAAAGGTAGTGACCTTAATTCTGGGGAAGCAAGAGGATGAATACGCTATCCTAGCGGCCAACTACATCGATCTCGATAACATTCCACCACTGAAAGCGAAGTTGGACAAGATCAACTCTCTTGATAAAGATGGCCTACGTGCCTACTACAAAGAGGTTTTGGACAACGGTCAATACAGTGTGCATGGAGGTGGTGGATTAGGCATGATCGATATCGCTCGAAAGTCGGGTAACAAGCTCGATTACCATTTTTCGGAAGTAAGCGATACCTTTGGCCTGTACGTATTGAAATTAAAAGTCTAGAAATAACCGTAATCCCTAAACAAAATAATCAAGATGGATCCAATCAAAATTGAAGGAACACCAAAAACGCCAACCGTACATTTCGATGCTGAATCAGGTGTGCTTGAGATCAAGGGCCGTTCGATTCCCGAGAATGCCGTTGAGTTTTACAAGCCGCTGGTTGATTGGATCGGTGCGTACGGTGATAGCGCAAAGCCTGACACCACAGTGAACATCCAACTCGAGTATTTCAATACGAGTTCATCTAAGTGTATCCTTGACGTATTCAAGAAACTAGAGTCTGTGAATGGTAAGACCAACATCACCATCAACTGGCACTACGAAGAAGATGATGAAGATATGTTGGAGGCTGGTGAAGATTACCAAGCCATCATCAACATTCCATTCAAGATGATCGAAATGGAGGAGATGTAAGCCGAGCGCTTGACATCTTTCTTGATTTTAGATAGATAAATGAAAGTCCTGCGCCGGTTGGTGCGGGACTTTTTTTATTCGTAGAAGTATTGAGCCAACCAGGCGTTCGATCCTATGGTGCGATGATACTTTGGATAATGACACTTGTTGGGTAGGTATTCAATACCGATTCCACCACCGGACGTAAGAGTAGTGTCTCCTGAGGCATTGATAGAGTATGTCTTCCTATCATCCAAACTATTGAATTTTAACCATGGCATTCGTTTGAGATCTGCCAAATTTTGGTCAATCAAATTCGGATTCAAGGAATGCTCATCGTAGTGAAGCTCTGTGACATAATTGCTGCCCACTGCATTCCATATACTGATGGTCAGACGTTTTTCGGATGAATCAAACCTGTAGGTGTGCGTTTCTTGGCTTACCGTGTCTATTCCGTCTACGGAGGTCCTAATGATCTTGATCTCGTCATCGAATTCGAAATAATGGGTGTAGCCGCGATAGGCGCCCTGTTCATATAATTCCTGCAAGTACGACTCTCGACCATCCCAATTCATGTTCCCTGATTCAAAACTGATTTGAGCTGGCGTAAAGTTTGGATCAAATTCGTCCGCTGGAAATGTCCGATCGATCATATAGGAGGCCATTTCTCCAAATTCGTTATATCGATAAGAATAGCAGATCGAGCCTCCACGGTCGTTATCGTGACGACAGGCACTCGTAAGTAACGTGCGGGTAGGGTCGTATTCAAACTTTGTGGTGACGGATTAATAGGATGAAGATTCGTGAATCGAACTGAGACGACATTCAACCTCTTGGTTTTCCTTTTTGCAGGATGAAATTGAAAAGAAGGCGATAAGGAGGAGAATGATAGCCGCAGATTTCGGGATCCTCAATTTTTCTGGCAAATCCATAGAGCAGTAGCTTGATATTCTCACCCCGTAGCGAGTGATGAGAATGGTTGTTAGCTTGAAATTACCACTTAGCAATCCAGAAACAAACAACTTTGAGAATACGGTAGATCGCGAAGAGCCATTAGCCGTTTCCGTTGGAAATGGAAGACTCAAAGTATATCCTCAATACCTATCGCGCGGCTAATATCATAGCGCAAATGAAAAATGACACCGAGCACATTTCACATGGCAAATAACAACTAACAAATACCAAATAGAATATCGCCCCAAGGCCTACTTTCCGCGCCCTTGCAGTACGATCAAGATCGTATGGATCAGGATCTTGAAATCCACCAAAAGAGACATGTTCTCGATATAGAGCACATCGAACTTGAGTCGCTCGATCATTTCTGAGACGTTCTCGGCGTAGCCGTACTTTACTTGTCCCCAGCTGGTGATGCCCGGACGTACTTTGTGCAAATGCTTGTAGTGCAGAGCTTGTTGGACGATCTGATCGATGAAGAATTGTCGCTCTGGTCGTGGACCTACCAAACTCATATCACCGATCAGGACATTGTAGAACTGTGGGAGTTCGTCCATGCGGGTACGGCGCAAGAATTTACCGATCGGCGTAATGCGCGAATCGTTCTCGCTGGACAGAGCTGGACCGTTGCGTTCGGCGTCTTGTACCATGGAACGAAACTTATAGATCGTAAATGGCTTTCCATTCAGCCCAATGCGTTCGTGTGAATAGATCACGGGTCCTTTGGATCCGGTCTTGACCAAGATCGCGATCACCGTGAATAGGGGAGTGAGAGCCAATAGGCTCAAGCTGGAAACCACAATATCCAAGATGCGCTTAACCGACTGCTGCCACACCGGCATGATCTCTTGGTTGATGTCGATCAAGGGTGCACCAAGGATGGAGGTCATCTTTACCTGTCCACTCAAGATGTCATACATCTTCGGAATGATCTTGACGTTGATGGGTCTGCCATCGAGTTCGTTCAGGATCTGTCCGATCTTATCGTGCTCGCTGGTCTCTAAGGCGATGATCACGTCTTCAATGCCGTGTTGCTCTATAATACCTTCGATGTCCTTGAAGTGCCCCAAATGAGGTAGCACATCGTCTAATGCATGACCTCCCTCACCGTTGATGTGCACGAAGCCCTTCAAGAAGAAGCCGCTGGATTTCTTTTGGGTATCCAGTTCTTCGAAAAGAAGTAAGGCATTTTCGTTGCTACCAACGATCAAGGTATTGAACCCTATCTTCCGGTTGTGAATGCGGTTAGCGGTAATGCTCGAGAGTGTGAGTCGGCCGAGCGCCGTGAAAATGAAATGAGCACCAAAGAGGATGGAGAAGGAAAGGTAGTAACTCTTATACGAGTCGATGAAGTCGTCGAGAAGGATGGTGAAGAATAGAAAGATGTTACCCAGGATGCTCCAAGTGAAGGTTTGGGTGAATTCCTTCAAACGCGATCGACGGTAGATGTTTTGGTACACTCCGGTCACGCCGTAGATCACCAACCAAAAAGCTACGATCAGCGCAAGGCTGATAAAGAACTTTTGATCATAGATGACCAGTACATTATCGCCGAAGACCTTCGTCTCGATAATGGTCTTTCGGAACGTGAAAACTGCCAAATAGGAGAGAGCTGCCGCGATCGCGTCGCTAAAGACATATTTTATGACCTGTAGCTTCCGGTTCATTGCTGGTAGAGCAGCTTGATATTGTCTAACAAAACAATGCCCTCCTCACGCGAACTTGTTTGAATGTCTGGCAGAAAATAGATGTAGCATGATTCTAAGTTCTGCGCGCTACTGATTACATCCGTTAAGGCTACGTAGGCCTTTTTCCATTCCACCTCTTCGCTTTCTGATGCGCGAAGGGTCAGGTAGTTTGTGTTCTGATCGGAAAGTGCACCGCGATTCAGGTGAACGCCGATCACAAGGTCGTATTGGGTGTAATAATCGACTTCTAGGTAGATCACCTTTCCCAATTGTGGAAGGACGAAATCTTCTGAGGTTCTGATCCATGCCGCCTTGGTAGTGTCGGTGATCGGAATGATGCCCGCACCTAGGCCGTATTCTACTTGTGAAGGGTCGGTGGTGCGTTTGATCTCAGCGTCCGTATTCACATTGGCCGAAAGATCGATGAAGCCATCCTCGAAGTCCTCAACGACACGGTAAGTGTAGTTGTTTCCTTCATCACGATAACTCGTGACCGGTGTGATCGGTAACTTCTCTCTCGGGATCAGGTCAACACGTTCGGTATAGCCGTTATAGAAGAGATAATTGTCTCTCATCGTCGATACGGTTGACACTTTGATGCCAGGACCGATCAATAGATTGTGTGTACCCTCTTCAAGAATGGGAATCTCAGCGGGGAGCTCAAAAATGCCGACAAGCTCATCATCGACGAAAACCCAAGCATCAGAAATATCGTGTGAAAGGTGTCCCTCTTCCACGCTGGGGTTGTCGACCAGCCTGAAGCTGTCAATTCGAATCCAAGATGGCTCCGGTTCTTTGGGGTCCAACAGGCTGCACGACGACGACGCGATCATCGCGAGTCCCACGAACATCCATACGTATCGATTTCCTAGGAGGGCCATAGAATAGTAGAAGTAAAGAACGCAGGTTGGGTCGCGTTATTTCTTCTCTCTCGAATTAGGCTGCGAAAATAGAATTCGTAACCTTTAATTGCTCGAGTATTTGGTGAGCAACTTGAATGGCTTCATAGCCATCTTCCACGGTTACTACTGGCTTGCTGTCGTTTTGAATGCAGCGAGCAAAGCTTTGAAGTTCGTCTTTCAAAGCGTTGGTGGCAGGTACTTCAGGCTTGTCAAACAGCAACTGCTTGGGCTCTTTGCCATTCTTTGGGTCAATCACCACGGCAAAAGGGTCGTTGGGATCAACGTCTTTCATCTGTACCAGCTGGGATGACTTTTCTAAGAAATCAACCGTGATGTAGGCGTTCTTTTGAAAGAAGCGCGACTTCCGCATATTCTTCAATGAGATCCGACTAGCAGTCAAGTTGGCCACACACCCGTTGTCAAATTCGAGGCGCGCATTGCAGATGTCCGGTGTGTCTGAGATCACAGAGACCCCACTAGCGCTGACTTTACGCAAATTAGCTTTGACGACACTTAGGACGATGTCAATGTCATGGATCATAAGATCCAATACTACGGAAACATCCGTTCCTCTGGGGTTAAACTCCGCCAAGCGGTGTGTCTCAACGAACATGACCTGCTCGAAATTCCCTTTGACCGCAACGAAGGCAGGATTGAAACGTTCGATGTGTCCCACTTGCACCTTCACCTTCGCCTCGTGGGCCAGGTCAACGAGCTTTTTGGCTTCTTCGACGGTATTGGTGACCGGTTTCTCGATGAAGACGTGCTTGCCGGTTCGCAAGGCATACATGGCGCATTCAAAATGGGAAAGGGTAGGTGTGACCACGCTCACGGCATCAGACGCGTCGATCAAGGCTTCCATCGAATCGAAAGAAGGCAGGTTATAGGTTTCCTTCGCCTTGCTTACTTTCTCAGGATCAGGGTCGTAGAATCCGATCATTTCAAACTCATCGGTGAGTTCGAGTGCGAGCTTGATGTGAATGCTTCCGAGGTGTCCTGCACCGAGTATACCGAGTTTGATCTTTCCCATTGCTCTTACAAAGGTCTTTTCAAATAGTGCTTTGTCGAAAAACAACCGAACATTCGTTTAACACTTCATTGTCGAAATAGATACTTTCGAAGAGTGATGAAGGATACGTTGAAACACAAGGGAATGCGTAAGAAGCTCATGGAGGTCTTGCGTGAGAAAGGGATTGAGAATGAGCAGGTTTTGGAAGTGATGAACGACATTCCAAGGCACCTTTTCTTTTTCGATACGGCCTTCCTTCATCTCGCTTACGAAGATCAGGCCTTTCCAATAGGGTCTGGACAGACCATTTCTCAGCCTTACACCGTGGCTTTTCAAACCAGTCTTCTTCATCCAAAAAAACGGGAAAAGGTTTTGGAGATCGGAACCGGGAGTGGTTACCAAACCGCGGTCTTGGTAAAACTAGGACTCAAGGTATTCAGCATCGAACGACAGCATGCCTTGCACCTGAAGAGTCGCGATCTGTTGGAGGAAATGAGGATGCCTGCCCGCTTGTTTTATGGGGATGGGTATGCCGGAAAGCCTGCGTTTGCGCCATTCGATAAGATACTGGTAACCTGTGGCGCGCCAGAGATCCCGGCAGCACTCAAGCAACAACTGAAAGTGGGCGGGCGTATGGTGATTCCTGTTGGTGAGGTGAATGGAGTTCAGAACATGATCACGCTCGATAAGGTCGCTCAGGACGAATTCGTTGTCGAAGAACATGGCGGATTCCGATTTGTTCCAATGCTAGAGCGCACCGACAACGCTGAATGAAATAATAACGGGAAGGATTCGTTCAATTTCCATTATTTTCAAACCATGAAGAATAGCTTTCTACTCCTATGTCTTGTCTGCTTCAGTTTTCTGAGCATTGCTCAAGAATTTGTTCCTCAGGAAACATCAGCCGTGCCGTCTATGGCCGTTCGCTCTTTGATCCAACCAAAATTGCTTCCCGAAGCGAAGGACTGGGGCGTTACTGTGAACGTCAATGGACTCATTCAGAATATTTCATTGCAGCCGCGACAAGATCTTTTGAATAATAGTACCGCCTTGATCCGATACGTCAAGGACGAGAAGTGGACCATCCGCTTTGGCCTTGCTCCGCACCTCTACCGATACAGCGTGAGTACGACGGATAGCGTAAGCAAGGACCTCGTAGGGTTCGATTCTACCGCTAGTCGCTCCATCATGGGATTCCGTCCCGGAGTGGAGTACCATTTCAGAGGAAGCAATAGACTGGATCCATATGTGGCTTTGGATGCGGACTTTGGTGTCGTAGGAGGACTCACGATCGGCAGTGTAACGAATGTGACGGATACGACCGGGACTTCTAGGTTGTCAAGGACGATCACCGAAGACGGAGGCTTTTCCATCGGTGCAAAGCTCAGTGCGGGTATGAGCTTCTTTCTCACCAAAGGACTCTTTGTTGGAATGGAATACGGATTGGGAATTCAGAATGTAGTGAGTGGAGGAGATCGTCAGGAGGTGGTTCAATTCGAGCCGATTTCTGGCGCGAATACTACTACAAGGAATCTGAGTTCTCAGCGAGTGAATGATCTGAATGTCTTTGTCGATCCCATGGCGATGATCACGATCGGTTATTTTTTCTCGCCTAGATGATGCGCAAGCTCGGCATATTGACCTTGATCGCCATCATGACGCTCCCCACTTGTCGGAGAGCCGAGGACGATCCTTTCTTTACCATTCAGTCTCGAAAGAGTAGGCTTACGGGAGATTGGACAGTAGAGCGTTTTGAGTTGTATCGTAACTACGGTGGTATTCGAGAAGTGGCGTATGTGAAGGATTCTAACATCGTATATATGCGCGCAGATAGTTCCACCTTCTCACGCAGTTTTTCTTGGACCATGCAGTTCGAAAGCGATGGAGCTTACACTTCAGAACAGATCGAAACCTTTCCGGCAGACTCCAGTACGGCTGGAAATTCTTTCATGTTGACCTCTAGAGAAAAGGGTGAGTGGAAGTTTACGGGTGGCAATGGCGAACCCAATAAATCGATGCTTTTGTTGCTCGCCGAGGCTTATGAAAGCGAACGATCAGACCAAGGTTCGAACATTGATATTGTCACCGTATCGGGACCTGTGGATGGAGAGGTCTATAGCTTGGATCGATTGGCGAATGATGAATTGTGGATGAGCTACTCACGAACGGTCAATCATCCGTTCTATTCCGAAACCGACTCTTTGGTGTTGCGCTTGAGCAAGAATTGATCATCGCGTCATCTTCTTCAAGCGATCGATCTGTCGCTTGGTATCCTTTTCCTTGATACTATCTCTTTTATCAAACAACTTCTTACCCTGAGCTAGGGAGATCTTTAGTTTGGCCAATCCTTTTTCATTGATGAATAGGGCGGTAGGAACGATGGTCAGTCCTTTCTCATTGACCTTTTTCTGCCACTTCTTGATGTCGTTGGCTTTGATCAGTAGTTTACGCTGGCGCTTCGGTTCGTGGTTCGCATAGGTGCCGTACTTGTATTCGGCGATATTCATGTTCACCACATACAGCTCGCCATTGATGAATTCACAGAAGGCCTCATTGATGCTCGCCTGTCCTTCCCGAATGCTCTTGATCTCCGTTCCGCGCAGGACGATACCGGCCACTAGGTCTTCTAATAGCTCGTATTCAAATTTCGCCTTGCGGTTCTTGATGTAGATATCATCCTTCATGGCGACTGCAAAGCTGACAAAATATTGGGTCAATCCATGCTTTGGATCTGCAACTTCGTTCCGATCACGCGAAACTCCACGCGACGGTTCTTGGCGCGTCCCTCCGGATTGTCACTGCCGTCAGGGTTCTCATTCGGGGAAATCGGTTTGTCCTCGCCGTAGCCTTTGGCCTTGAGACGGTCTTTCTCGATGCCTTTCTCCGCTAGATAATTCACCACGCTCTCCGCACGAGATTGAGAGAGTTTTCTGTTGTAGGTACTCGTTCCCTTGTTATCGGTATGTGCCAGAATCTCTATGATGATCTCCGGATTTTCGATAAGAATATTGTAGATGCTAGAGTCTAGCGATGACTTCGAGTCGGCAGTGAGCTGGTCGCTGTCGAATTCGAAATAGATGTTGGAAACCACGATCGGTTGGTCATCCCACTTCCTCATTTCCATATCCAAGCTCATGGTGTCGTTGATCAGCAGCGAGCGCATATCGATCTGGTGGATGTCTGCAAAATAGCCCGGATGCACTCCTTCCACGGAGTAGATCCTACCCGGTTCGATTTGCATGTAGATCTCGCCATCATGGGCGGTGTCGCTTTTCACATAGAACTTCTCTTTCGTCAAGGGATCGATGTAGAAGACCTTGAATTGCGTGTCCGGCAGCTTTGCACGTCCATTCAGTTCGCCGTCCGGATCCGGGATTTCGAATGCCGTTAATTTCAAGATGGAGTGAAAGCTTTGAGGGAAGAAGAGTTCATAGATATCGTCGCAGCAGGTACTTTTCCACAGCGACTCACTGCCTTTGCGATTGCTCGTCAGCATCATGTAGCGATCTCGGGGCTGTTTGCGGAAGTACACATCGTCCGCAGCGCTGTTGATCGGAATGCCCAATAGCTCGGGTTCTGTCCACCGACTCCGTTCACCCAGAACTTTGTAAACATCCATACCGCCGATGCCTGGGTGTCCATTCGAACTGAAATACATCGTTCCTTCTTGGATGTCAAACCAGGGCGTCTCCTCGTCGCCTACGGTATTGATCTTACTTCCACAGTTCCGCGGTTTATCCCATTCATCGTCGCGCTTGTTGTAGCGAGTGTACCATACATCCAAGCCTCCTTTTCCTCCTGGACGGTTACTGACGAAGTAAAGGATGTATCGATTCTTCTCGGGATCTCGTCCGATCGCAGGCTGAGTGGAAGTATATCCGCTGGCATTGATCCCAAATTTCATTTTCTCCACTCGTTTCCATGAGTCGTTTACCCGTCGTGCTTGATAGAGGTCGCAGTTGTTTTCGCCTTTCCAATCTTCTTTACACACGCTGAAGATCATGTAGCGTTTGTCATAGGTTATGATCGGATTTACTATGTGGCCGTCCAGCTCATTGATCTCTCCTTCCACCAAGCCTTTCTTGATCCATTCGCCATTGACCAGATTCGCTTGATAGATCTTATTCAGAGGAATATCTGGAACGCTGTCTCGGACGTTCACGATGGGCAGTTCGTCGCGTTCAACCGCCGAATAGAAGAGGGTGTTTTCGTCAAAGAAGGCCAATCCGGATTCAGAGGTTTTGAGACTCAGATCTTTCTCGTGGCGCACTTCGGCTGGTAAGGGGTGATTGGCAATGGAGTCGATCTTTGGAAGGATAGCTTCTTCGGCCTTGATCAAACGCCTGTACTTTCTTCGGTCCTTGAGTCCGCGGTAGTGTTCCCCAAACTCTTCAAAGCAGTGCGCTGCCTCTCCATATTCCCCAAGGCTCTTCAGGCATTGCCCCCGAAAGAACCAGGCTTCCGGATAGGCAGCAGTGTCCTTTGTCGTGACCTCCTTCAGGTGTTTTTCGGCGATTCTGTATTCTCTGATCTTATAGTAGAGAAGCCCTAGATCATACTTTGGATGAAGTTTCCTCGGCCGCTTCTTTTCATAGATCTCAAATAGCTCGATCGCGGAGTACCAGTCCTCATACTTCATGCTCTGGTGCGCCATGCGAAGGATCTTGATGGCAGATTGCTTGGCAAGACTATCACCGATGAGCGTTTGTGCCTGAGAGGTTCCAAAGCAGAATAGAAGAGACAATATGAACAGGGCGCGCAATTTCATCACATCCGTTGACAGGGAATGGCGCATTTGGTGAGGATACTACTGAGACCTGTGTAGATGACCGAAAACTCTATCGCACCGCGGAAGGAGTTGGCCAGTCTCAATCGACTTACGGTAATGTCATAACTGACCGCCGCCCTCAGCTTTTTGAAACCAAGACCAGTTTGCAGGATGAACGCATCCCAGTTTCTGGTGAGTCCGTCTCGTAGGTAGATGCCGGCGAAAGCTTGTTTGGCCCTCAGACCATTCTTCGCCAAGTTCATATACCCTAGAGAGCCGAATACCAAGTCGCGCGCCTTGTTCTGGACCATGAAGATGGCCCTTGGTTCAATGCTATATCGATCGTTGAGTTCGATGGTTACGTTGGCGTGCGTCACGGTTCGAACCGCGAGATAGTTGATGTCGTATGTAAACGTTTCATTCGGTTGATTGACGTGATAGAGGGCGAGTCCAACTTCGGGTCGAAACCGGCCGATCTGACGACTGTACATCGCTCCCACATTGATGTCGGCGTACTCCTCACGATTGTTGAAGTTCACTTCAGCCGTTTGTAGCGCCGGATTGAAGAGTCCAATAGTGACGTCGTATTGATCGGGTAGGGTGACCCCATTCACGTCGAGGCGTTTGAGCACATAGCCCCCTTGGATGCCGAAGTGGAATCGATTAGGTCCGAGGGTGTGATGATAGGCTACAGAAGCGAGAATCTTTTGATGGACCAATCGAAAATCACCCGACTCGTCGTGAACGACCTGAATGCCGGCGGACATCTTTTGGCGTTTTAGATAGAATTGTCGATCGTATCCGAATCCAATGGTCGAAAGCGGTTTCCCGATCTGTGTCCATTGTTGTCTGTAATTGTGAACGGCTCTCCAATCACCGAAATAGTTTCCTGTATTCGCGGGATTGAGGAGCAGGGGCGAATGAAAACTTTGAGAAAAGTGAATATCCTGTCCGAAACCGGAAAGGCCGATCAGCATTACAAGAGCTGCTGCTAGGATGTATTTGAATTCCGTAGTCAAAGGATCACTAATATCGTTATTTTTACGACTAAGATTGGGACATATAAGACGAATGCTACGAAGAAGAGGTTTATTGTTTTTACTCTTTCTGACTTTCCGCGCCGAAGCTCAGCTTACTGCTGATTTTATGTCTAATGTAACGTCTGGATGTGAGCCGCTTGTCGTGAACTTTACCGATCTGAGTACGGGCGGAACGATCACTTCACGCGAATGGATCTTCGGCTATGGAGGAAACATTTCGAACAACAATAACCCCACGCCATCGGCAGCGTACCCGGCACCCGGAACCTATACGGTCACGTTGATCATCAGCGACGGAACGCAAACAGCATCGATCACCAAGCCGAATTACATCACGGTACACGCGAAACCAACACCATCGTTTTCTGTCACTCCGGGCAGTGGTTGTGCTCCTTTGGCGGTAAGTTTTAGCAACAGTTCTACCGCAGGTTCCGGAACCATTACATCCTATCAATGGGATTTTGACGACGGTAGTTCGTTTTCATCCTCCACCAACCCCAATCACACTTACATCTCAGCGGGGAACTTTTCGCCGACCTTGAAGGTGACCAACAGTTTTGGATGTACGAAGACCGCAGGTCAAGGAACCGTCAATGTTTCTTCGGGACCGACGGCTGCTTTCACCTCTGGGACAAATCAGGCCTGTGATCCTCCGTTGACGGTCAGTTTTACAAACCAATCAACGGGTGTCGGCCCGATGTCCTATTCATGGGATCTGGACATCACGACAAGCACAGCTCAGAGTCCGTCTGCCACCTACACACAGTCTGGGTTCTACGACATTGCGCTTACGGTGACGGATGCATATGGATGTTCCGATACATTGGTGGAGGACGACTATGTAGCGATCACAGATGTGGAAGCTGAATTCGAGTTGGCGGATTCGGTCTGTGCCGGTGTGTATATCGGTCAAACCAATACAAGTGTTGGCGCCAGCAACTTTCAATGGCAATGGGGCGATGGCACCACGAGCTTTGGTCAGAACCCGCAGAAATCCTACACCAACGGTGGTACCTATACCATCACCCTGACCGCGACTTCAGGTTCCTGCAGCGATACATACACCAAGACCGTGCACGTGCAGAAAGTGACGGCTAACTTCACCACCAGTGTGAATTACGGTTGTGAGTTTCCACATACTACCACCTATACCGACGCATCTACAACCAATTTTGGCAGTGTTGTCAGTTGGCTATGGAGAAGTGAGGATGTCAGTACGGTGACTCCAAGCGGTTTTGATGGAGAAGTGTACTATGACTCGGTCATCCAGAATCTCCGCTATCAACCCGGATTATACTCAGACACGCTACAGGTTTGGACCGAGTTGGGGTGTACAGACGTGCAGATCATCAATGATAATGTGTTGTTGGAATCACTAATGGCGCTTATGTCAGCCAACCCGTCGGCGGGTTGTATTCCTGTTCAAGTTTCCTTCATCGACAACAGCTTCCCAACACCTTCCTATCCGATCGTGAATTGGTGGTGGGATCTAGGGAATGGGGATACTTCCATTGCTCAGAATCCATTTGCAAACTATACGGATACAGGGTGTTATGACATCATTCAAGTGATCGAGAATGCATTTGGGTGTCGTGACACGGCGGTTTACACCGTTGAGAATGGGCAGGCTTTGTGCTATGGAGACACACAACAGGCGGCAGCAGCCTTGAGTCTTACCCAGGATACGGCCTGTGCAGGTGCTCAAGTGATCTGGCACGATTCCTCCTTCGACCAGACCTATATTACCGACTATTTCTGGCACTTCGATGATGATACGATCAGGTTCCCCGGAGTATACAGTGACGACACCACGGTGGGGTATTCCTTTCTCGATACCGGGTGGATCAATTTGGAGTACATCGTAGGCCAGCATGGATGTTGGGATACGACCTATTACGACAGTGCCATTTACATTAAAGGTCCTGCGGGAGCCTTTGAACCCATCTTTGACTGTGACACACCCATGGTCCGATGGATCGATGGTATCGTTCTGGATGCGCAACGTTTTTACTGGGATTTTGGGGATGGGTCTCCAGTGGATTCAGTGAATGTGTTACCCAGTCATACTTATAGTCAAAGCGGGAACTACCAGATTACTATGGAGTTATATAACGATTCCAACGGTTGTTCCTTTACGAGGTTTGATTCCGTGTATGTGCGAAATCTCGTTGCAGACTTTGATATTTATAACAATGGGATGGTGCCGGCAGATTCTGCGGGTTGCGTAGCCACGATGTTCAATTTCACACAGGACTGCGAAGACCACGAGGCGGTATACAATTGGTATTACGACACGGTCTATCAGCAGAACTTCACGTTCTCAACGCAATTCAATAAGTATATCGACGAGCCTGGATTCAAGGAAATCACCTTGCAAGTGCAGGATATTAACGGTTGTACCCGCTCAAAGACACGTAGTGTGTTCGTTTCTGATCCTAAAGCTAACTTCGGTTTTACCAAAGACCCCGGCTGCGATCCAGTGACCGTGAATTTCATCGATTCTTCTACTTCCGACACCAATATCGTTTCATGGCAATGGTTCTTGGGGGATGCTTCCGGGTATCACTTTGAGCAGAATCCCATTCACGACTATCCGCAGGCGGGTAACTATCAGATACGTCTAACCGTGACGGACAGCGTAGGCTGTTCAGATATCCGTATCAAGTACCTCCCCGTGAGTTTTCCGTTCCCCGGATTCTATGTCGACACCACTCTTTGTCAGTTCTCTCCGGTCAACTTTACGAATACTAGTAACGGGGTAGGCTTGAATTACCACTGGAACTTCGACAACGGTATCACCAGTACCGATGAGAACCCTTCCACTTTATATGTGGACACGGGAACCCATTACGTTCAACTGGCGATCGTGGATAGTCAGGGTTGTCGAGACACCGTGGTGCAGGCCGTGCATGTGCAGAACCGTCCGGAGCCTGTCATCACGGCGGATACGTTGTATTCACCTTGTTTGCCGTTGACTGTGACGTTCACCGATAGCAGTACTTCTGACTACCTAGAGATCTGGAAATGGACCTTCGGCGATGGAAGCGCATCAGTAGAGTTGGATACCAATGTCGCTTTCCATACCTATACGGAGCCCGGACTGTTTGATATTACGCTCCAATTGACCACGAGTTATGGATGTAAACGGACCATCACAGAAGAGAAATACGTTGAAGTCCGTGGACCCTACGCCAATTTCGATGTAGCGCCGGATTCAGTTTGCTTAGGAGAGCAGATCGCTTTCTTCATTACAGAGAATCAACGAACAGCGTCTTACAGATGGGTCTTTGGCGACGGAGAGGATACATTGGTGAGTGGCGATGTCGATACGGTTTACCATATCTACAACGATACAGTCGTTGGTTGGAGGACACCTGTGGTGGTGTATTACGATACGTCCAACACCTGCGAAATTCCTGTTGTGGATTCGATCTATGTCCACAAGGTGAGTGCTCGTTTCGGATTCTTCCCTGATTCAGTCGCTTGCGGACAATTGAATGCGCGGTTGATCAACAAGAGTTTTGGTGATGACAATATGGTATGGTCCTTCGGAGATGGGCGAACCTCGCAACAGCGTTCTCCGAATATCTACTTCCCTGAAGCTGGCACTTATGAGGTTGAATTATTTGTGGAGAACCGAGCGATTGGTTGTAAGGATAACATGATGATTCCATTTACGGTCTTTCCGAATCCTGATGTGACGGCCTTTGGGGATACGTTGATCTGCTTGTATGACAGCACCTTGATTCGCGCTGAATTCGATGCGGATTCTTTGGAGTGGTCTTGGTCACCTTTGCAAGGCTTGGCCAGCCCTGATTCGACGGAGACATGGGCAACTCCAGATACGACCCGTTACTACGTTGTCTCCGCGGAAGATACCAATGGGTGTGTAGGCGAAGATTCCGTAAGAGTGATCGTGCAGGACGTTCCCGAGCTGGATCTATTGGTCGATACCACGGTAGTCATCGGTGAGGAATTCAAACTCAACCCATCTACGCCGGACAGTTTGATCTATCAGTGGGCACCTCCCCATGCGTTTGATTGTCCAACGTGTGCCAACCCTTGGTTCAAGGCCGAGGAGTCAAATTGGTACGCCGTCTTGGTACAAGACATCTATGGCTGTTTCGAAAAGGAGTTCAAGTTCCAAGTCACGGTAGAGGAGAAGTATTCGGTGGATATGCCGGACCTATTCTCCCCGAACGGTGACGGCGTCAATGATGAGGTGTTCGTTCGAGGCTGGGGAATCGAGGAGTTGGAAGAGTTCTCCATCTTCAACCGATGGGGTCAAGAGATCTTCCGGACCAATGACCTGAAGCAGGGCTGGGATGGTACCTTCAACGGAGCGAAGCAGCAGATGGACACGTATGCCTACGTGGTGAAGGTGAAGTACTACGACGATAACGAGCAGGTGATCAACGGCTTTATTGAGCTGATCCGGTAGTTCGTCCTCTTACTTGGTATTTCCTTACTCCTATGTACCGAATTGATCGCTCCATGTGGGTAACTATGGATGTGTTTACTCCCTATGGTCGAGACCTTGATGCTACAATCGGCTACAACCCACTAGAAGACAGGACGATCTATCGTACGCTCTTGGATTGTCACCCTGTGTTTCACTATAAAATCCTCCAGTTCGATGATAATCGCGAACGGTATGTGAATATCGACTATGAATCAGCGGGTTCTGAATATGTTACAATAGTCTACAAGGCTCGGCTTCCAAGGGTCTCGTCTAAAACCGTCAATCTGGATGTAGGCCTGAATTATCACCGTCAATCGAGTGGATTCAGCCTTGCTGCGATCGATTCCACCCAGTTTCCGGGTTCGACCGTCGACAGACCCTATCAAACGGGCAACTTGAATGCATTCTCAGGAGTAGCAGGTGTGAGTGTTGAGTTCTTGGAGAGCGTGAGTTAAATCACGGATGGTAAAGAGTATACCTATTGGCAGCAAGCCAAACTGTTCGCGCAAGTTACTTATGCTTTTGCTCAGTTTTATCCTGTCTATTTGGTCCAAAATCAAGATCGACAGGAGGTGTTTGAGCGCGTGACTTCGGATTATGTGGCCCCGGACTTCAATCGTCTAGGTTATCGTATCGGTGCTCAAAAGACCTATGGATTCAAGAATGCAGGTTTTGGCCTGTTCGCTGGAGCGACGGTGGTAGGTTACCCCTTTCACTACATGGGTGAGTCCGAAATGTCGAACCTCTTTTTTGAATTCTACCTTGGTTTCACATTTGGTAAGAAGCCCCGCTTAGATCAGTGGGATTAGGTAGAATAATTGCTACTTGTTCAACTGTAAGGTCAACTTCCCTAACACCCCAACATGGCTGCCGTGCGCGGTAAGTATGGCATGACCCGACTTCCCCTTGATGAAATCGGTATACCAAGTGTCCGCTTGGTGAATAAGGACCAATCCGTGTGAGTACTGAGGAATGATGCTGAGGTTGATCCTCTTCCGATTGAAAAAGCGAAACTCAAGTCCAGCGGATACATTGAATAGGATGTCGGACATCAACCGGTTGTAGTCGAAGTTAGAATAGAGAGTAACCGTGTCGCCATTTCTGACGGTGCCTATGGATCCGTAACCGAGCAATGCGCTATCCAGCGGGACGGAATTATTGTCCCATTTGTTGTCGGGAAGATAACCCAAGCGTACTTGCACATTAGGTATGATCGCCATTCTCCGATCTGGTTTCATAAGATCTACTCCTAGGCGATAAAATAGAGAATGAATGTAGTTTGGTCCGGAACTCGTCCCGCCAACATTGTCGTCGATCCAACGTGGGGCAGTAGTCCAGTAGTTCATGAAGTGATAACCCAGCGACTGCTCAATGCGTCGATGCCGACGTTGTATCCCGCCCACGAGGATGGGAGAGGTATTGATCGACCAAGTCACGGTACCTCCCTGGTCTTCTATGGTTTCTAGCGGTTCTACGATTCCCGCCTCGGTGAAGAGATGCCATTTCTGAGCTTCGCTGGAAAGGCTAAAGAGAAGGACAAAAGAGAGGAGTAAGGGGAGGCGCATGCTAGAACAATTTGATACAATGAAATTAGCTAGACTGACCGGTGTTTCGCGCTCGGTTCTTTTATTCTGCTAAGAGTTAGTGTTTAATAACTGTGCTTAACTTTCTTTCTTTTGGCTTGACCCAAAAGAAAGAAGCAAAGAAAAAGTCAAGGCTGTGCCTTGCCACCTTGAACTGCTAGCTTTTGGACGCTATCTCACCCAAACTCGCAAATGGCATTAGCCACGCCAAAGGCGTGGATGCCTGAGCTCAAACATGGGTTCGATGGCCACTCTGCAAAAGCTGCAGCTACTCATGATCTGTTGTTTTTTGCGGGTATTCGTGAACTCGCTTCGCTCGGTTCTACGGAGCACGCGGCAAGGCCTTGACTTTTTGGTTCTTTTGGGTCAAGCCAAAAGAACAGAACAAGATTAGAGAAGACTAATAATTGGGAACATGGATCTCATCGTTTTGGCAAGGCAAAAGGATACACCGCGACACGCTGTCTCAGAGCCACTGAGATAGATCACTGATCCATAAAGCGCTTGAACCAGAGCTCGATCATGATGAGCTTCATGATCTTCGCGGGCTTGATGGGTTGGTAGGTCTTTACCATGTAGTCAACTCCTGCCGGGCTTACTTCTGGTCGCTTTTTGAGGTCGTTGATGTGGGTATGGGCAAAGTCTGCCAGTTCGTTGTTCAACCACGATCCCAGAGGCAGCATGAGTCCTAGCTTCTTCTTTACCAGCGACTCAGGAGGTAAGTAGGGCTTGGCCGCTCGTTTGAGTGCGATCTTACGCACATCGCCTTTGACCTTCCATACGCTTGGAACACGGAACGCAACGTCTACCACATCGTCATCCAAGAAAGGGTGACGCACCTTGAGTCCGAAGTGGTTGGCGAACTGTTCGAATCGATAGAGGTGATGGTTCGGTACATTGGCAAACATGAAGTAGAGTAGCCCTTCGACGTCATCGGTGAACTTCAGGTTGTCATGGTTGTAGAGCTCGTGAATGGACCGGTGTGAATGGTATCCCTTGATATGAGGGAAGAGGAGGTGCTTCTCGCGCTCCTTCAACTTACTGAACGCGTGGGCGTAGTAATCGTCGATAGACTTGGCGAGCGACAGGTTCTTGAGGTCTTCCATTCGACTGCTGTAGCCGCGAGGAATGAGGGATGTGATGGCAGGGAAGAGTTTGATCGCCTGCCAGAGCTTGATGAACTTGAAGTAATGGAATCCACCGTGAATCTCATCGGCAGCAAGCCCTGTGAGCACCGTGCCGTTTCCCCCTTCCGCTGCTTGCTTGGCGACATAATAGTACGTCCCAAAGTTGTTTCCGATCTGATCATACATTTCGATGATCTTGTCGTAGTCTTCGAAGAGATCTTGCACCGAGTAGAACTTCACCCGGTGGTTCATTCCATACTTGTGGGCCGTCAGCGCTGCCTTTTCGTGCTCGTTCATCGGCGCAAAGGCCGGATCGCTGAGACTGAAGGTGTAGACATCCAGGTTGTTGATGTGCTGTGCCGCATGTGCGCAGATGTAAGGTGAATCCACACCGCCACTGATCGGGGCTCCAATGCTCGCTTTTCCCTTCACACGGCGCTTGATCGACTTCTTCATCGCCTCATCGATCATCTGTCCGGCTTCTTGGTCGTCCCACTTCTCTTGGCGGTTCACCTCGATACGGTAGTACCGATGTATCTCCGTTTTGTCGCCAACGGTGAGGTAGTGTCCGCGTTCCAAGGCGTGAATGCCTTTATACACGGTCTGCGGTTGGGGAGGGGCAGGGAAGCTTAGGTTATTCCAAAACCCTTCCTCGTCCATGGCCACTTGATAGCCCGGTGATGTAAAAAGAAAGCGCGCCGCATTGGCGAAGCTGAAGTAGTCTGCATTCTCCGTGTAGAAGACGCTCTTGCTTCCGTGCTTGTCTCTGACTAAGATGATCTCCTGTTTGCGTTGATCTAGGATCAGCGCCATGAACTGGGCGTTGAGGTTGTGGAGGGTGTCCGATCCATCTCGCATGAACATCCGACTGATAAAGTCGTGGTAGGGTTCATCCTCTTCCTTCAAGTCGACACCTTGGTAGGCGTATACCTCGCCATCGAAAAGGGTGGTCACCGTGTCGACGGAGTTCTGAGGAATTGGGTTTCCTTCCAATTCGGAATGACTCATTCCTAAGAAGCATACCCCCAATATCTCTCGCGCATGTTCTTGGCTCAATTCGCGCGGCAAGGGAGTGATGCTCAAATCCCGACGAATACCGATGATCGACTCTTGGTCGTGGTGATTCTGGGACGAAGCGATCATAGAACGAAGGTTCTCGACCGGAATGTCTTTACCACGTTTTGAGAGAATGCCGATGAAAGTGCTCATGCTAGATGAATGGCTGTTTTAGTATCGCGCGGTAGGGTTGAACCCGAGCGCAGATGCAAGTATCCAAAATTACTGGATTCTTTGAGCAGAAGGGGGTGAGATTCGAATAAAGGTGAAGTGGTCCGCGAGGTTGACAGACAAAGGGATGGAAATGAAAAAAGCCCCTTCAAGCGAAGGGGCTTTTATGTTTTTGTGACCGGTCCCGCCTTCCTTTCATTGCGTCGGGCAGGCAGGGGCTCACCTCGACTCGCTTGGCTCGCTCGGTATAAACTTCTCACCCCTGGTTCATTTCTTCGCATAGCTCAGAAATGAAAAAACCCCAGCTTACGCTGAGGTTTTACCGTTCTCTTCGTGACCGGTCAGGGGCTCGAACCCTGGACCCATACATTAAAAGTGTATTGCTCTACCAACTGAGCTAACCGGTCGCCTCAATTTTGAGGGGTGCAAATATAGGCGCAACTTTTACGAAATCAAATTGAATTCAAAGAAATCGAAGTAGGCCTGATCTATCGTGGGTTATTCCAGTATTCTAGGGCACGACTACCCACTTCGTCCATTTGCATTCCCTGCATGTTGCGATAGTCGGTCACATGCCCTTGGCTATTGATCGGTTCGTCGTTCCCGGATGGGTTCACAGCCGGTGTGCTCAGGCGTTGGTACCACGCATAGTCAACGGCTTCACCGGGTACATTCGAGTGGAGTAGGACGTAGTCGTTTGTAACCAAGGTTCGATCGTAGAAGACGAACTTAGCGTCGGACTTCTTTTCAGTCTTGTAGTAGTGCCAGATCTCATAGGGAGAGGCATTGGGTTCGCGGTTTTGGATCACTCGTGTGTTGGGTTTTCCATAGTGGAGGTATACCCTGCCGCGGTCTGTTCTGCAAGCGTGGCGTCGTCCTCCGCCGAGACTGAATTCCTTTTCGGCATAGGCGATCTGTTTTTCATAGCGCTTCCAAGCCGACTCCGGATCGATGGCGTTGCGGTCGCGCCAGAAGGTGTAGAAGAAACGACGCAATTCAGTCGTATCTCCTTCTTGCCAATTATCCTCGATGTATTTCTCTTCGAAGGTTGAGGCTTGGTATTTCATGCAGTAGACGAACGTGCGCAGGGAATCCTCACTAAGCGCACCCACGAAGGTTTCGCTGAGATGCATATCATTGATGTCGTCCGAGGCGGGCACGATGTTGTATCGCTGCACCGTGCTTCGTTGAATTGCGATCACCTCATTGTTTCGATTGCGAGCTTCTACTTGAGCGATGAAGTTGCCAGTAGGCAAAGCGCTGATGTCCCACGAATGGAAGACGGCTTGAACCTCACTGCCTTTCATCCGCTTCATGGCGTGGTAAGTACCTAATATGCGCTCATCTCTTGCGTCTAGGATATCGAATACCAAGAGGTAGTCTTCTTGTCCGCCTAATTCGAACTCGGTATTGTAGAGCTCGGCATAAAGACGCATGGTATGGGTCTCGGGACCGTGATATCCGGATATGCGTGGGATCATATCTAGGTTTCCGCGGGAGAACTTACCCTGCTTTCCTCCGTTGTCGTATACCGTGTCTAGAAACACAAGGTCGCTGAAATGGGCATTCTCTTGAAGCGGTTCAATGACTACGTCTTGGTTCAACGAAACCGTATCCGATGGATTGTTGAGGTCACGAAGCTTGATGATCAATTTGTATTGATTGGCGGGTAGGTTGAACCGTTGAAGGTCCAGGAAGTCGACAATGGCATTCAATGAATCCGGAGTGTAGGGACTCTTCACAATGTTCTTGGAGAATCCGGCCACCTTGCCTTCTTGTTCGAAGATGTAGGTCAGTTCTACTCGCGCTTGGTATCCATCTACCGACTGAGCGTATCTCAACGAAGAGGCGTTGAAGAGCATGTGGGTCTCCACATAGGCGCCCTGTTCCATTGATTGGAATACCGCATGGTTGAAATATGCATCAAGAGCGAAGAATCGCGTCGCGAACAATATGGAGCAAAGGAGTAAGCTATACCTCATGGCACATAATTTCTTCGAAATTAATCAGTGGAAGTCGAACCGCGAGAAGGAATGAGCAAACGGTGAAGCCTGTGAGCAAAGGGGAGAGTGTGACTATCAACAATTGTTGATAACCTATGATGATAACCTGTTGATTTCTATTGGGTGCATTTTCTTTGTTTTCAGTGGGTTATGGTCTAATATTGACATTGTCAACGTGAAAGAAAGACATTGACTCACCTTAGGGTGATAGATTCTCGGACGAGCGTTCTTTGAAGCGATACCGAAGGGGTTTCGGCCAGCAAGTTGATCCGTTTACGGATAGATTACGGCACCGGAATCTGAAAGTCCACAACTCTAGATCTACTTCGGAAGTTTAGGGGGTAAAGTGGAACAGAAGGGCGCAGCAAAGTAGGCCGCTTGATGAAAAGAGGGCGGAGGATGGCGTAAGTCCTAAGGCGGAGTTGCTTCGGCAGCGACGTGAATCTTGCCAGGGCACCGTCCCGGGCAAGTGGCTATGACCTCACGTTCAGTGAGTGTCATCGCTCTTCGAAAGCGAAAGTAAGTAGAAGGGGCTATTGGAGACTTTGGTTGAAAATAGTGTGGTCAGTGGATCAAGTATTCCGAGCAATCGGGATCAGGCGTTGAATTTTGGACATCTTGGCAACTTGTTGTGAATCGACTGAATTGCAGCAAGAAATTGGAAGCGATCTCGAAAGGGGTCGCTTTCTTTTTTTAGCTGTCAGCTCCCAGCTCCCCATTCCCCATTAGCTCCTTCGCTCACGCTCAGTCACTGAGCTCGTCGCTCACGCTCCTCGGTTCCCTACTACCCACTTCACTGCTCCCAGCTCCCCATTCCCCATTCCCCAACCATCTCGGCTAAACCTTGTTGTTATCTCCAAACGAAACACCATGGGATTATTCTTCAAATCAAAGAGTCAAAAGGAGAAATTGCAGGATAGGTACAAGAAGCTGATGGCGGAGGCACATAAGCTGTCTCAGACCAATAGAAAGGCGGGGGATGCGAAGATGGCCGAAGCAGAAGAGGTGATGAGGCAGATTGAGGCAATGGACAACTAATCGCCTTTCACTCAATCCGGGCGTGATTTATTTAGGTTTTCCATCCTAACTTCATTATCATTGATGTGCTATGGGGGTACGAGGTGAAAACGCCATAATGACAGAAAAACGATCTGTTCATCCGAACGAGCGTATTGTTGAATGCAAAGTCAGCGGTCCGGTTGACATACGTCGACTGGCCGAGATCGGCAAGGAGTGCCGATTGTTCGCGTTTTCTCATAACTTTTCCTTTTTACTCGATGTGTCCGAAACCTCTGGACTACCATCCCAAGATGATGCGGTGGAGTTTTTCCGACGATACTACAGCGGGATTGAACACGAACTCAAGTTGGTGCATACGGCCATTGTGGTGTGCCCAGAGTATTATGAGACCTTTCAAGTAGTGGCCGAGGATTGGAATTCGCAAGGGGCGGACGTCGGCGCTTTTATGGATCGAGACGAAGCCTTTACTTGGCTCATTGAGACCGCTAAATAGATCTAAATCAGATTGTCCTTTTGATACAGCTTTACTCCCTTCTCGATCATCGCCTTTATCTCCATTTCCATACTGTCAGAGAGCTTATTGATGTGAAAACAACTCTTTCCCTTTAGGCTTTTCTTCAGATCTTCGGATGGACTGAATTCATCCGCATGTGTGTAGATCGGAAAGAAGTAGAAGCGAATATCCTTGGGTTTGGAGACAATGCTGGCGAAGTAGTGACCATTCACCTTCTGCCTTCCCTGCATCACTTCTTTGGTTCCTTTTGCCTCGGCATTCGAAGAACTATCTACACTGATCACGAGCGGACCCTCGTGTGTATTCAGCATACCAAATAGGCTCGAATGTATTTCCTCAAGGTCCGTTTTCATCGTCCAGCAATGCAGCTGATCTCTACATTCACTTCTTTGGGTAAAGTCTTAACAGCGACGGTCTCACGCGCCGGTGGCTCTTCGGTGAAGTAACGCGCATACACTTCATTCACCGCTCCAAAATTGCCCATGTCGCTCAGAAAGATCGAACACTTCAACACATTTCCGAAGTCCATACCGGCCTCGGCAAGTACGGCTCTTAGGTTTTGCATCACCCGCTCGGTCTCGGCTTCAATGTTGCCGGTGTCTAACTCTCCCGTCTCTGGATTGATGGCGATCTGTCCGCTTACGTAAAGGACGTCATTGTACAACACCGCTTGGGAATAAGGCCCGATCGGCGCGGGTACTTGCTTGCTCTCGATGATCCGTCTCATGGATGTGGTTTGTGTGTTCTCTTGTTCCGCGGGAGCGCTCTGTGGTTGACATCCTGCGATCAGAATGAAAGTCCCTATGTACAGGATGCTCCTCATGTCTTTCAAATATAGATTTTTGGGGTCTCAAGATGACAGCACGCCCGCGCATATTGGTGATCGATAACTACGACTCGTTTACGTACAACCTAGTTCATTTACTGGAACAGTTGGATGTTTACCTGGAAGTAAAGCGAAATGATGAGGTGAGCCTAGACGAAGTTGGAACCTTCAGTCATATCCTCATCAGTCCGGGGCCTGGGGTTCCAGAAGAGGCAGGGGTCGTTCCCTCAGTGATTGAAGCCTATGGAGGTTCAAGATCCATCTTGGGAGTCTGTCTTGGATTTCAATGTCTCCTCGAATCGAGAGGGGCTGAATTGGAAAACATGCCTCGGGTCCAACACGGTGCTCAAGACCGATTAAAGGTCAACACAGATTCTGTACTCTTCTGGGGATTGCCATCAGAAGTGTCCGTAGGTCGATATCACAGCTGGGCTTGTCGTCCGGACCAGGTGCCTTCTCAATTTCGAATTACAGCCACGAGTGAGGATGGATTTGTTATGGCGATAGAACATGAAAAACTGCCTTTGTACGGCGTTCAATTTCACCCCGAAAGCATCATGACGGAGCATGGACTTGCGATGGTTGAGAATTGGATCGGACTTATTAATATTCAATGATCAATATTCAATGTTTAGTTATTGTTTCTTTGATTGAATTGAGACGTGTTAAAAATCTGGTAAATAGGTATTAATAGTTCTGATATTGTAATCATTATTCCTGCGTTGAATGAGCAGGAGGCTATCGGAATGGTGGTGCGTGATGCCTTGGGTGATGGGGTGCGAAATGTGGTGGTTGTGGATAATGGTTCTACGGATAATACTCGCTCGGTCGCGGAAGAAAGTGGGGCGATCGTCTTGACCGAAAACGAGCGCGGATATGGGGCGGCTTGTTTGAAGGGGATCCGTCATATTTCGGGTTTGGAGAAACCTCCTGATATCGTGGTCTTCATGGATGGAGATCACGCTGATGATGCTCGTGATCTTGCAGCATTGATCCGGCCGATCTTAAACGATGAGGCAGATCTCGTGATCGGGTCTAGGGTGTTAGGGCAAAGAGAAAGAGGTCACTCACAGTGCAACAGCGATTTGTAATGCGCTGGCGACTCAATTGTTTCTATTGGTTTTACGGACAGCGGTTTACCGACCTAGGTCCTTTTCGAGCGATTCGATACGAGTCACTCATGTCCCTGGGGATGGCGGATCGAAATTACGGCTGGACCGCGAGATGCAGGGTCAAGGCGGCAAGAGGGGTCAGTGCGTCGAATTCCGGTGCGCTATCGAAGACGCATCGGGCAATCGAAGGTATGCGGGACTCTCAAGGGTATCAGCCGGCTACAAGATCTTATTGACCCTGTTCAGGTGAGTTTACGATGTGGGAGTGGACGGTGATTATCCTGTATGCGGGGGTTTATCTTGCTGTACAGCCTTTCTCAGACGATCTGGCCTTCCTGGTTAGAAAGCCTTCCTTTATTGAATGGCCTCGAGGTTACGAGTTGTCGGTATACAATGAGCAATACGTTGTCAAGCGCCTGATCGATGCGGGTTGCTAAGATCGATTACCCGTCGGATCTGCTTGAAATAAGTCTGATGATAGGGATGAGACCACCGAGATCATAACAGAACTGGTGACAGAGCTGGGTGGTGATGGGGTGGATATCGTTCAAATCCATCGGGCCGTTCGAACCGGATTCAAAGCCGGCGCCTTGGCAATACTGGGCGAAGGGGAGTTCATCGCACAATGCGGACTTCGTTCCGGATTTCCTGCGTCGGACGATTCCTTTCTTTCAGGATGCGGAAGTCGGCGTGGTGCAGACCCGTTGGCGGCATTTGAATCAGTCGTACAGCCTGTTGACCGAACTACAGGCCTTTGGGCTCAATGCTCACTTTTACGGTAGAGCAAGGTGGTCGCTTCTTTGGTGGGAGAACATCAACTTCAACGGTACGGCAGGTGTGTGGCGAAAGTCGACGATCGAAGATGCGGGTGGCTGGAGTAGTGATACCTTGACGGAGGACTTAGACCTGAGCTTGAAAGGATGGCGATTCGTCTCGCGAGGAGGTTTCCTGCTGAGTTGCCGGTGGAGATGAATGCCTTGAAGACACAGCAGTACAGATGGACGAAAGGCGCTGCTGAGTGTACGGTGAAGAATTTAGGGAAGGTATGGAAGGAGAGACTTTCTTCATGGCTTCATTTGATGAATTCCTTTCATCAGTATTCATCGTGTTCCTTTGGTCTTCATCAAGGTGGGGGGATCATGTTCTCGTGCTATCCGGTTCCCTCTTCCTTTTTAGTCTGCTCGTGCTTATGCTGTTCTATTGGGTTTCCTTCAAACGCCTCTATAGTCAAGGGGGGGCTGTAATGGTTTCTTTCGTTCCTGAATATGGGAATGAGTTTGCCGTTGGCTGAAGGCTATGTGGGTAGGAAGACGCCTTTTGTGCGCACGCCAAAGTTCAAGATCGAGAGGGAAGGAGGTACGTGGAGAAACAATGCCTATCGTGCCCGGTCCGTATCCTGGTTGGCATGGGTGGAGATCTTGCTGGGACTCTTGTTCGTTTGGGTGATGATCGTCGGGATACAAGTCGGGGATTGGGGGCTGGTGCCGTTTCCCCTGATGCTTTCCATCGGCTTTCTCACGGTGGGAGGGTTGAGTGTGAAGCATGCTTTGCGGTGATTAATGTTCAATACTCAATGGTCAATTTTCAGTTGGATTGGGGGTAATCTGACTTTGTGCTCTATCGGGGCTTTTGATTTGTCATGCAAAGGCGCAAAGGCGCAAAGAATCGGGTGAATATGAGTTTATCAAAACCTTGGTCAAGTCGAAATGGGTAACATAAATCCTGATATCACAAAGCAAATCACATAACACATAACAAATAACACATAACACATGTCACATATCACATATCAACTCCTAACGCATCCTTCCACCGCCACTATTCAATACTCAATATTCAATATTCAATGATCATTGAAATCTGAAAACTCAAAACTGAAAACTCAAAACTGAAAATTGACCATTGAAAATTGATCAAGGTATCCACTTGATTCCCTTGAAGTTAGGCTTTCTCTTTTCGAGGAATGCGTTACGTCCTTCTTTGGCTTCGTCGGTCATGTAGGCTAGGCGTGTGGCTTCGCCTGCAAAGACCTGCTGACCGACCATTCCGTCGTCGGTGAGGTTGAAGGCAAACTTGATCATCTTGATCGATGTGGGCGACTTCATCAAGATCTCTTGCGCCCAATTGTAAGCTTCTTGTTCGAGTTGATCGTGGGGGATGACCGCGTTGACCATTCCCATATCGAAGGCTTCCTGAGCGGAGTAGTTTCTTCCCAAGAAGAAGATCTCTCGTCCGCGCTTTTGTCCGACCATCTTGGCGAGATATGCCGAACCGTATCCACCGTCGAAGGAGGTGACATCTGCATCGGTTTGCTTGAAGATGGCGTGTTCTTTACTGGCTAGGGTGAGATCGCATACTACGTGAAGACTGTGACCGCCTCCAACGGCCCATCCCGGTACCACGGCAATGACCACCTTAGGCATGAAGCGGATCAATCGTTGTACCTCTAGAATATTGAGTCTTGGCATGCCGTCGTCGTCTACGTAGCCCTGGTGCCCTCGAGCGTTTTGGTCGCCACCGCTGCAGAAGGCCCAGCCTCCGTCTTTCTTACTCGGACCTTCACCCGACAGGAGTACTACACCGATGCTGGTATCTTCACGTGCGTCTACAAAGGCCTCGAACAGTTCACCGACCGTCTTCGGACGAAAGGCGTTTCTTACTTCAGGACGATTGAACGCAATACGGGCAACGCCGTCGTCGGTCTTTTGGTAGGTGATGTCTTCGTATTCCTTGACCGTTCTCCACTTGGGTGTACTCATAGATTGAAGCTTTAAGTCCTTGAACGCTCGAAATCAAGCGAGGTTCATCGGGGCTTCAATGTTACAGTATATCCCTGAAATTTCCGCTTATTTCAAGCTATCCGTCAGGTATTTGAGGATGGGGTCCATTTCCACGGGTTCCTCAAACGAGTGACATCGATAGGTCGGTGCATTCAAGATGCCTCGATCTACCAATTCGTTCAGAATGGTCAAGTGCGTGTGGGTGGTCTTGCCGAGGAACAGGTTGTCCAAATTGACGTCACGACCTTTCATTTCCAGGATCTTTCTAAAGCCTTTGAGGTAGAGGTAGTCCTTCGTGAATCCACCCCACGATAAACTCGCGTTACGAGGTAGAAGAGCTTGTTCTCGTCTACGTCGTATTCGTCCTTGAGGAACTCATAGGTCGTCTTGAAGTCATTGCCCCGCGTCATGGAATTGACCGCTAACACTGAAGACCCAATTCCTTCATACGACCGATCGATAAACATCCACCAGAGCTCGCTCATGATGGCGAGTCCTTCCTGGGTGTAGGTATTGCGCGGCAAAGCCCAAACTGAGGAAGTTCAGTGGCTGATTCTGTGCGTTCATGGTCGTGACCATGTGTACACCGATCTCGTGATTCAATAGGGCTCTGAGACGGGTTTCCGTGAATGTGGCGCCCTTCTTCAGCATCAGTAGCTTCTTCGAGTTGATGACCAATGCGTCAGAAGGAATGTGACTCACTTCCTGAACGTTGAATTCGAAGCCATAGCGTTGTCCCTCAGCCTTGAAGCGCGACTTAACCTCCTTGGTGTCCAGCTTCGGTTCATTTCGAACTGAGGAAGCTCCTTCCATGTAGAGTAGGAAGGAGGCGTTGCTGATGTCTTGCTGGGATGGTTCGCCGAAGTAGCGAAGCGAGTTGTAAAGGAAGTTCTCCCGTTCCCAGTGTGTGTTCAAGAGGTCAACCTTTGTCCGTGTAAGACCGATGATGTCGATATACACCTGACGGATGGATGTCCTCTCCAAGGCGTCCATCGTTCAGTCGATACATCTTCGGGACTTAAAGACGTGTGGGGTCGATCGTCGTAACGGTCAGGCGGGAAGTTCGGGTTCACGGTGAATCCTCGATCGGAAGAATCCTGCGCTTCTCCTGTTCGATGTTCAGTGTGGTTGACAAATCCCAAGACTTCAAAATTTTGGCGAGTTTAGAGCTCCTTGTCCAGCTTGATCACTGGCCGCAGATCACTGAAAGCAGGGTTCTTGCGCTTGACGTCGTAGCTTGCCTCCTTCGTGTTGATGTAGTGCTGCGCATTGTTGATGATCGCAGACTTCAGGCCTTTGCTGATCGATTGAATGACCAACGGATAAGCCTCGCCTGTGAGCTCGTTCATGAAGACCTTCTTCACCTCGGTCGCGAGTACCAAGGTGTGGTTGAATTCCTGCTGTACCAACTTGAGCAAGTAGCCACGACCAAAGAAGATGTGGTTGACCGAAACGTCGGTTTGAACTCGCTTCACCTGATCTTCATCAATTCACGCTTCCAGTAACTGAGCTGGCTGTTATAGCGTTTGACGTCGATGTTTTCGATGCCGATGTTGAAGAGATAGGAGGCAGGATGACGCTGGTAGTTGTAGGAGTGGATGTCGTACACCAAGGCGGCTCCGAAGTCTTTCTCCAGCTTCTTCACCAACGCACGAACGACCGTGTGAGAAATTGGCGTAAAGCTTCTGAGTGAGACTATGTTCTTCTTCGGTCGTATACACCGCTTCCAAAACCTGTTTTCCCCAAGACGTCGTAGATCGCATTTTCCGGATCCCGGTTGAGGTCGTATTCGTGGTGAGAATCATTGCCCACCAACGTGATCGTGGTAGGCTCTGACAGAATTTTTCTGTGTGCGATCTTCCTCGAAATAGCGCTCGGCTTTGCTGAGAAGACAGATGTCCTCTAACTCTTGCGAAAGCGCGAACCGGCATGTATGGCCGTGCAGACGTACGGAACATACTCTTGGATCTTGATGAAGAAGTCGTCGTTGAAGCTCGCCTCGAAGCACTCTCCCTGCTCGATATGCGAGAGGATCTGCTCAAGACTTAACTTTTGCATTTTTCACCGTGAGTTTGTGGGCGAGCTTTCGGTTCAATGCTAGTTCTTTCGTGTGGACCACGTCTTCTACGAAGTCCATCACCTTCTGCTGCAGCTTCACTCGGTTGAGCTTATTGATACGGGTGATGCCACCCGGACTCAAGACATTCACTTCGATCAACTTTCCGTTGATGACATCCAATCCAACGAAGTAGAGTCCGTCAGCGACCAATCGAGGACCGATGAGTTCGCAAATGCGCTGCTCTTCTTTGCTCAAGACATGCTTCACCGCTGTGCCTCCCTGTGGGATGTTGCTGCGTTTTCGTCCTTTGAGGAACCCGCTTCATTGCACCAATTGGCTTGCCGTTGAGCATCAAGATGCGCACATCGCCTTGATCGGCGCCTTCTACGTATTCCTGAACGATAACGTACTTCTTTGTCCGTGGATGTGAAAGTCACAAGGGAACTCACGCTAGCAGATGCTTTGCGTTCGAGCAGGATCACACCACTTCCTCCATACCCATCGAGGGGCTTGAGGATCATCTTCTCTGACTTGGATTCAGAGATGACGCGCTTGAGGTATTCTTTGTTCTCGAAACGTGCAAAAAAGCCGAATGATGCTCGCCTTCGTTGTGAACATACGTGTAGATTGTTGCCCACTTCGATTCAACACACTGTTCACGATGAGGACTCGTCTTTGATGCAAGTCGGAGAAGTTCAACATGGTGTTGTCCACCGGTGGATTCGCGCGGAGGAAGATCACATCGAAGCCCGACATCGGAAGGAGTTCTACCTTGAACTTGACTTGCTTGTGAAATTTGACCGTGTCCTTTTGAAGGCGATCCGTCTCTTCGATCATGCGTACAAAAACCGAAGACATCGTTGTCCCGGGAATCGTGAGATTCGATGTGGGTCATGATGCCTACGTTGTGCTCCTCTGAGGTACGCTTCGTGAATCATGCGGAGCGTGGTATCAGTGAGGGCTTCTACGCGGTCCCACGGATACATGATAAAGCAGATGTTCATCGATTCTTGATGGATGCCCCGAGGTACAGGGCGCTTGTAAAAAAATTGGGGTGCAAGATTAAACCAAAAACTTATGTAAAGGCCTAAAAAATGTTCCCTTGATGAAGATTTAGTCTTCTAGCAACGAGATGGTTACGTTGAAGTTGTCGATGATCGAAAGGAGTTGGAGTTCTCCCAATTCAAATGCGCGCTCGATGGTGTCTAGATCTACCGGTGTTTCACCAGGCGCGTAGTTGAGGTAATCCGTCACCCGGATGCCAGAGATTTTCCTCGGGTCCAACGCTTTTCTGAATCGGAGGCCTCCGCCATCTGATGCGTAGCTGTAAGCCAAGTACTCGATGGTGGATTTGTCCGGATGGATCCAGTAGAAAAAAACATCCCGATGATCCTTTCCGCCTCCGTCTTCGTCAAACCAGACCTTGATCTTATAGTAGGTTTTATCCAGGATGGTACTCTCTCCGATGTACTCCTTGTTCACGGCTCGGTCGTTTAACCCATAGGGGAGGCTGAAGAAGTAAACCACCGAGTTGATCGAATTCTTGTACTTCTCCGCTATGCTGTCCGCTACGGAAATCATAGAGTCGTTCAGCAGTCGTTTGAATCCGTAGTTCTGCATCACATCCTTCAGCACCGAATCAGGGGAGAGATAGGTGATGCGTGTGAATTCGTAAAGCCCGCCATCACGCTTGATCTTGTAGCTGTGCTCCCTGAAATCGAACTGGATCTCACAATGCTCATAGCGTTCGCCGCCGGCACGCTTGATGGCTTCATCTACGATGGCTTGGGCCGTTGGAACAGGCTGGTCGCAAGCGAAAAGCAACAAGGTCAATATGGATAGATACAGCGTTCGCATCGGACTACAAAAGAAAAGCCGATCACTCGTATGAGCAACCGGCTTTTTTACCTAACCTACCTGTGTGTCTTTGCATCAAGCGCCTGTGGCTTGAGCTTTCTTAGCCACCGCCATCAATTGTTCGGCGTTGTGATAGCCCATCGTTTCAAACGTAACATTGCCTTCGTTGTCAATGAAGAGAAGGGTTGGATAAGCTCTAACACCGTATTTCTCTGCCAACTTAGGACCGATGCCTTTCTCCATGTCCATCTTCACATTGATGAAATTCTCGTTGAAGTATGCGCCGACCTCTTCGTTGGTGAAGGTGTTGTGCGACATCATCTTACAAGGGCCGCACCAACTGGTGTAGGCATCCATAAAGATGAGTTTATGTTGGTCGTTTGATGCCTGTAGGGCTTCTTCCCACGTGCCGTCAAAGAACTGGATCCCGGTTGATTCCGATTCTTTCACGGGCGTTCCCTGAATGAAAAGGGTCGCTATGATGGCGAGAAGGGTAAATTGAATGGTTTTCATTTCGCTATTGATTTGTGTAATGGTATGGACGATGATTTGGTCAATTCCTTACAAGGGACGGGCCAAGGTTCTCTTGGATGTCCATCATGACACCTGACTATGCTTTAGATTCTAGTTTAGCTTGTAATGCAAACAGCTCATCACGGTACTGAGCGGCTTGCATGAAGTCGAGCTCCTTCGCAGCTTTTTCCATGTTCCTGCGCGTCTCTTTCACCGCTTTTTCCAACTGCTCCTTGCTCATGTACTCGATCACCGGATCGGCAGCCATGCCTACTTGGATTTCATCACTTGTCTTGTAATCCCGACCACGCACGGAAGCCTGAGATTGGATCAAGGTGTCGATGCTCTTCTTGATCGCTTGAGGCGTGATGCCGTGTTCTTCATTGTAGGCCATCTGCTTGGCGCGTCGTCGGTTGGTTTCCTCGATGGTGGTTCTCATGCTGTCCGTTACCGTGTCGGCATACAGAATAGCCATACCATCGATGTGACGTGCGGCACGACCAATGGTCTGTGTAAGAGAGCGATTGCTTCGGAGGAATCCTTCCTTGTCGGCATCTAGGATGGCCACCAAAGAGACCTCTGGAAGGTCCAATCCTTCACGAAGCAGGTTGATCCCCACCAACACGTCTACGAGTCCCATACGAAGCTCTCTTAGGATCTCCACACGCTCTAAGGTGTCTACGTCGGAGTGGATGTAGCGCGTCTTGATGTTCAGGTCGATCAGGTACTTGGACAATTCTTCCGCCATGCGCTTGGTCAAGGTAGTCACCAGAATGCGTTCTTGCTTCTCGATGCGCTTGCGGATCTCTTCTAGGAGGTCGTCGATCTGATTGGATGTGGGACGTACTTCGATCACTGGATCGAGGAGGCCGGTAGGACGAATGACCTGCTCGGCCACCACGCCTTCTGAGAGTCGAAGTTCGAAGTCCGCGGGGGTCGCACTTACATAGATCGCTTGGTTCAGTAATCCCTGAAACTCTTCAAATTTCAGTGGGCGGTTGTCCATCGCCGCGGGCAAGCGGAATCCGTATTCCACCAAGTTTTCCTTTCGAGATCGGTCTCCGCCGTACATGGCGCTGATCTGGGGGATTGTCACGTGACTCTCATCCACGATCATCAGGTAGTCGTCCGGGAAGTAATCCAAGAGACAGAAAGGCCGGGATCCAGGCTCTCTGCCATCGAAGTAACGAGAATAGTTTTCGATGCCAGAGCAATAGCCCAGTTCTCGCATCATCTCAAGGTCGTAGTTGACTCGATCTTCCAAGCGCTTAGCTTCCAATGGCTGCCCGCCCTGAACGAACTGTTCCACACGCTCCACGAGGTCATCCTGGATCTGCACCATGGAGTTGCGCATGCTCTCTTTGGTCGTGACAAAGATGTTCGCCGGAAAAATGCGGACCTCATCCAATTCTTCCATGACGTTGTTGTTGTAAGGATCGATCGACTCGATAATCTCTACTTCGTCGCCAAAGAAATGGAAGCGAAATGCGTTATCCGCGTAGGCCAAGAAAACGTCAACTGTATCTCCCTTTACCCGGAAATTCCCTCGCTGAAAGTCTCCTGTCGTCCGCGAATAGAGTGACTCGACGAGTCGGTGGAGAAACTTGTTTCGGCCAAAATTCTCGCCCACTCTGACCTGTATGATGTTCTCGTAGAAATCGCTCGGATTTCCCATACCGTATATGCACGAAACAGAACTAACCACAATCACATCCCTGCGACCACTCAAGAGGGCCGAGGTAGTGCTCAGACGTAGCTTTTCGATCTCCTGATTGATACTCAGGTCTTTCTCGATATAGAGGTCGGAAGTGGGAATATATGCCTCGGGTTGGTAGTAGTCGTAATAGCTGACAAAGTACTCCACCCGGTTTTCAGGAAAGAATTGCTTGAACTCGCCGTAGAGCTGAGCAGCCAAGGTCTTGTTATGACTCAAGATCAACGTTGGTCGCTGCGTCTCTTGGATCACATTGGCCATGGTGAAAGTCTTACCGGACCCCGTGACCCCGAGAAGTGTCTGGTGTTCTATCCCATCGTTGAGGCCTTCTACCAGCTGCTTGATAGCGCCCGGTTGGTCTCCGGTGGGCTTAAATTCCGAGTTGAGCTTGAATTCCAATGTCGATCGTTCAATTGATGATACCCATGACCCAAAGCGTTCGCAGTCGGGCAAACCACAAACTTACGCTGCTAAACAATGAGGCACAACGTCTGTTTCAAAATCACAACATTTGTAACATGTTATTCAAACGCATCCTGACGTATCTGAATCCGCTCACCATGTTTCGCAAGGCGGAAGGCAACAACTTCAACCTCCGCATGATGCATGGGATCAACCGGATCTCGATCTTCCTATTCCTCTTCTGCTTGATCGTGATGTTGGTACGATATCTTTCCAAGTAGGCTATCAGCTACTTGTCCGCCTCCGGCGGATCAGTTGTCAGCTGTCAGCCGTCAGCCGTCAGCTGTTGGCTAGCACTTGATCTATAAAACTTCCCCCTCTCTTTCGTCTTTTGTCTTTCTTCTTTCTCCTAGCTCCTTAATCAAACCTTCTCCAGCGCCTGCCCGATATCGCTGATCAGGTCTTCTGCGTTCTCTACTCCGATCGATAATCTTACGAGTGCATCGCTGATGCCGTAGAGCTCTTTGTCCTCTGGAGTCACGTCTGAGTGGGTCATAGATGCAGGGTGCTCCGCCAAACTTTCCGTACTACCCAAACTTACCGCGAGATGGATCAATTGGAGGGCATTCAAGAATCGGAAGGCTTCCGGTTCGCCGCCTTTTACCTCGCAAGAGATCATCGCTCCTGCGGATGAGAATTGCCGCTTATAAGTCGCGTAGTTGACTGGGTCATCGGTCTCCGTCAAGAAACCTAGGTAGTGTACCTTATCCACTTTCGGATGATCGCGTAGGAATTTGGCCACTTGTTCTGCGTTCTTCGCTTGTTCCGTCATGCGGATCTTCAGCGTTTCCAAGCTTCGCATCAAAAGCCATCCCGTCCATGGACCGGCCATGTTTCCGAGGAAGGTTCGGAGTGTCTTCACGCGCGTCATCAGCTCTTTGTTGCCCAACACGGCGCCTGCGATCACGTCGCTGTGTCCACCGATGTACTTCGTAGCAGAATACACCACCAAGTCGGCTCCGTGCTTCAACGGGTGCGACCATATCGGTCCCATGTAGGTGTTGTCCACGACCAGTAACACTTCGCTGTCTTCCTTTGAATAGTGCTTCGCTACCTGTGAACAGGCTTGAATATCGACCAAAGCGTTGGTAGGATTCGCCGGTGTTTCGATGTAGATCATCTTCACCTTGTCCTCGATGCCGTTCTCTTGAATGATCTTGTGGATGTTCTCCTCTGACTCGTGTGCGTGGAAGGCTAGGGCATGGATGCCAAAGCGACTCAAGACATTCTTCACAAAGTGATAGGTGCCTCCGTACAATGGATTGCTGTACAATACGTTGTCGCCAGGATTCAAGAACTCCAACATCACCGTGCTGATTGCTGACATACCACTTTCGAAGACGGCACAATCATCGGCGCCATCCCATAAGGTGAGTCGGTTCTCTAAGATCTCAAGGTCTGGGTTGTTGAGTCGACTGTAGATCAATCCGATCTCTTCGGACGGCCCCTTTTCTCTTAAACCATAAGCGATCTCAAAGAAGCCTTTGCCTTCTTCCGCACTTTTGAATACGAAGGTGGATGTTTGGAAGATGGGACATTTGATAGCCCCTTCAGAGAGTTCGGGCTTGTAGCCGTATGACATCATCAAGCTCTCCGGGCGCATTTTGTTCTTTAGATCGTCTTTGCTCATGGTTTGTGATTTGTGAGCTACAAAGGACGAAATCTCAATCAATCCTCGGCTACTTTCCTGAACGGAATGTTCTGTTTTTCGTCAGCTTCCTTAAATGTTCTTCCTTCGCTTTCAGTTTCAAGCCTGCCTACCGGTATGTAGGTTTCAGGTTTCAAGTTTTATTGTGTGACTCGGTTAGTTCGACTTATTAGCCTCTTTGTGGGTCTTCTTCTGGGAGGGAAAGTGCTTGCGCAGAGCTTTGAAGCTTTTGGTAGGGTCGATACATCCCAGTCGATGTCCCCGTGGTTGCGTAGCAATGGAATCCTGGCGGTGAATGGAGGAGTTGCATTGCCCTTGGGTGTGATGACCTTTGACGATGTCACGGAGGTGCGGTCCGGTTTCGCGCAGACCGGTTTCTCTTTCACCTTCCTTGAGGCGGATCATTTCTTTCACAAGCATTTCGGCTGGGGAGTACGTTGGACGCGCCATCAATTCGGCTTTGATCACGAAGGATTTGCAGACTGGTTCAGGATTCGGGCGCCCTGGCTCGATTTCTACGCGAGGAGCGAAGACCCCTGGGTGACACATTTCGCGATGGGACAAGTGGTGGGAATCATCCCAACAGAGATTGTCGATGTGGATCTCAGGATCGGATTGGGCTATGTGTATACTCGGAGACCTTCTATCTTGATCGAAGGGTACGAAAATGCCACAGGTTTCTTTTCTTTCTCGTGGCAACAAGAACAGGCCATCACTAATTCCGTAGGTTGGAATTTTGGGAGCAATTTCCGTTTTCATATCGATCGCGACATCGATCTGATGTTCTATTGGGAGTACGGTGGTTCGCGACCTAACTTTCAGGTGCTCAACATCTACGCGCGATCAAATGAGGAAATCGAAGAGTGGGATCAGCCCATTCAATTCATCTCGATGGGCGGTGGATTGGCGATCCGCCTATGAGGTCCTGGAGTAATGCCAGTCGAACTCCTTCTTCAAGTGAATTCCGGTATAGCTGTATTCGAGCTTCGCAATGTCTTCCGGCGTTCCGGAGGCAAGCAAGGTTCCTCCTTTTCGTCCACCTTCCGGCCCGATATCGATCACGTGGTCAGCAACCTTGATGATGTCGAGGTTGTGCTCGATGACCAACACCGTGTTACCCTGATCTACCAGCGTGTTCAGAACGTCCAAGAGCATGCGGATGTCTTCGAAGTGAAGTCCGGTCGTAGGTTCGTCCAGGATGTAGAACGTGTTTCCAGTACTCTTACGCGCTAGCTCAGTGGCCAACTTCACGCGCTGTGCCTCACCTCCAGAGAGAGTAGTAGAGCTTTGACCAAGCCGCACGTAGCCGAGACCGACCTCTTGCAAGGTCTTGATACGATTGTGGATGAACGGAATGGGCTCGAAAAACTCCACAGCTTGGTTGACCGTCATGTCGAGCACGTCGCTGATGCTCTTGCCTTTGTATCGGATCTCCAGGGTTTCTCGGTTGTAGCGCTTGCCTCCGCAAGTTTCGCATTCCACATAAACATCCGGAAGGAAGTTCATTTCGATGGTCTTGACACCACCCCCTTGACAGGTTTCGCAACGACCACCTTTCACATTAAAGGAGAATCGTCCCGGTTTGTAACCACGGATCTTCGCCTCAGGAAGTTCGGTGAAGAGTTGGCGGATGTCGGTGAATACGTTCGTGTACGTCGCCGGATTCGATCGCGGCGTGCGACCGATCGGACTCTGGTCGATCTCGATGACCTTGTCGATGTTTTTCAAGCCCTTGATCGACTTGTAGGGAAGCGCTTTCTTCTGAGAGTTATTGAAATGACCGGTCAGGATCGGGTAGAGCGTGCCGTTGATCAAGCTGGACTTTCCACCGCCTGAAACACCCGTCACACAGATGAATTGACCTAATGGAAAATCAACGTCGACGTCCTTCAAATTGTGCCCTGAAGCTCCTTTCAGCGACAAGGTCTTTCCGTTACCCTTTCGTCGCTTCGATGGAATGGCGATCTCTTCTTCACCGCTGAGGAACTTCGAGGTCATGGATCTTGAAGCAAGGATTTCCTCGGGAGTACCTTGAGCCACAATCTCTCCTCCGTGGATACCTGCTCTTGGACCGATGTCTATGACGTAGTCAGACTCCATCATCATGTCCTTGTCGTGTTCCACCACGATCACGCTGTTACCGATATCCCGCAGTTCCTTCAGGGCCTCGATCAGACGATTGTTGTCCCGTTGGTGGAGTCCAATACTTGGTTCGTCCAAGATGTAAAGCACTCCCACCAGTTGTGAACCGATCTGGGTAGCGAGACGGATACGCTGGGCTTCACCACCGCTCAGCGTGCGAGCAGAACGATTCAAGGTCAAGTAGTCGATACCGACGTCCAACAAGAACTTAATGCGGCTTCGGATCTCCTTGAGTACGTCCTCTGCGATCACCTGTTGGCGTTCGTTCAGGCGCGACTCAATATCACTGAACCACTGGCTCAGTTCCAGCAATTCCATGGCAGCCAGTTCCGAGATGTTCTTCTCGTCTATCTTGAAGTACAGTGATTCTTTCTTCAGGCGCGATCCCTTGCATTCAGGGCATTCCACCTTGTTCATGAAGGCAGAGGCCCACTTTTGATAGTTGGATGAGGTGCCCTCTTCGAACTGCTCCATTAGGATGTTCGCTACCCCGTCGAACTTGATGTCGTAAGACTTGGTAAGACCGAGGGTCTCACTCTTGATCTCCAATTGCTCGTTGGTTCCGTAGAGAATGACCTTCAAGACTTCGTCGTCGATATCAGAGAGGGGAGTGTTCAGTTTGAATTGATACTTCTCGCCCAGTAATTCGATCTGTTTGAAGATCCAGTTGCGCTTGTACTCGCCCAGTGGAGCTAGACCACCTCGTTTAATCGAAAGGCTTTTGTCTGGAATGATCTTGTCCTCGTCGATCTCGCGTACTTCACCTAAGCCGTTGCATTTCGGGCAAGCGCCATAGGGACTGTTGAATGAAAAGAGGTTCGGCGCGGGTTCGTCGTAAGAGATCCCGGATGTTGGACACATCAACGAACGACTGAAGTAGCGCAGGGTCTTCTCATCGGACTCAAGCAGCATCAATTGACCTTTACCTTCTTTGAGTGCCGTAAGGATCGATTGCTTGAGGCGATTCAGGTTGGCGTTTTCGACCGTGAGTCGATCCACTACCAGTTCGATGTCGTGCACTTTGTATCGATCCACCTGCATACGGTGCTTGATCTTCTCAATGCTGCCATCGACCCGTACGCGGAGGAAGCCTTTCCTAGCTACCTGTTCGAATAGTTCTCTGTAGTGACCCTTTCGGCCTTTGACCAAGGGAGAAAGGAGGGTGATCTCCTTACCCATGTACTTTTCCAAGATCAGGTTGATGATCTGCTGGTCGCTGTACCGCACCATCTTTTCACCGGTCACGTAGCTGAACGCCTCCGACGCCCTGGCGAACAAGAGTCGCATGAAGTCGTAGATCTCAGTGATCGTGCCTACCGTGGAACGAGGGTTTTTGTTGACCGTCTTCTGCTCGATGGAGATGACCGGACTCAGTCCGTTGATCTTATCGACATCCGGTCGTTCTAGTCCACCGATGAATTGGCGGGCGTAGGAGCTAAAGGTTTCGATGTAACGGCGTTGTCCTTCAGCGTAGATGGTGTCGAAGGCGAGGGAGGATTTTCCGCTTCCGCTGAGGCCGGTGATGACCACCAGTTCATTGCGCGGAATGACGATATCGATGTCTTTCAGGTTATGCTCACGCGCACCGAGGATCTCGATCTTATCTTCATTCAGTTGTTTTTCCTTCTCCACTTTCATCGGATCCTTCTAGACGTGAGCGCGCGAAATTAGCAACTTGCTTCTTGTCATGAACCAATTCTGCAGAAAGAGGTTCAGTCGGGATCTTGATGAGGTATTTCTTGCGCGACGAGTTCGGTAGGTGATTGTCACGCATCCAAGGGTTGAGGAACTTTAGCGTCTTGTAGTTGATGCCTTGTTTGAAGGCAAACTCAGCCAGGTTCGGAATGGTAGAATCAACTTCGATCTCCTTGAATTTCAAGCTTCCGTAGAGATCTTCCTCACGGAAATTGAAGCCGAATGACTTAGGGTCAGACATGATGGTCTTGGCAGCCAGAATCCGGAAGATGTATCGAGAGGTCTCTTCATTCAAAACCAAGTCGTAGTAGTTTGTTGCCTTCTGTCTTTCGAGCTGCGAGTTGATGCCAGCCATGCCCATATTGTAGGATGCAGCGGCCAGTGTCCAACTGCCAAATTTCTCCTTGGCTTCTTTCAAGTAGGCGCATGCGGCATAGGTGGACTTTTCAATGTGATAGCGCTCGTCAACGTCGTTATTTACCTCTAGTCCTCGCTCGCGGGCTGCGTCTTTCATCAATTGCCAAAATCCAGTTGCCCCAGCTGGAGAAACGATCTGGGTCAATCCGCTTTCCATCAATGCCAAGTACTTGAAATCCTCGGGTAAGCCTTCTTCCTTCAATATCTTTTCGATCAATGGAAACCATCGATGGCTGCGCTTGAGAAGCAGGAGCGTTTGGGATTGCCAATAGGTGTTCACCAAGAGTTCGCGATCCATCTTTTCGCGAACGTCTAGTAGGTTCATCGGTACCTCTTCTCCCGCAAAATCCAGCGTCTTAGGCAGCGTGAGCGCGAAGATGTTGTAGGAGTTCTCGAAGTTCTCGTGGTACTTCTCATCTTCCTTACCTTCAAAGGTGGACGCCGTGAAGAGTTGCACCGTTAAAATGGATGTGCTCACGATGGCAAGGAAGAGGGTGATCGTTTGAAAGGGACGGCTCATGTATGAATATTATGATGCTTTGTTAAGGGTGGATTCGAAAGCCTTCTTAGAACGCTTCCATTGGGTGGTACTGTATAAAAAGCCAATGACGAGAACGGCATAGACGAGAAGGAAGCTCTGATACATCCACTGGTATTCAGGCTCTACGAATCGCAGGAAACCGATCAAAGTGACGGAAAGGACAGAGATCCCGATCATGACATAGCCCACTTGCTTGTCGTTCAGTCCGGCGGAGGAAAGGTGGTGGGTGGTATGGTCACGTCCACCCACAAAGGGCGACTGTCCGCGGCTCATTCGATTGATGGTCACGGTTAGAGAGTCGCCGATCGGTATGACGAAAGCAGCCGCCACGATGGCGAGCTTTGAGTGCCAAGTGTGATCGGTGATGACGTATTCGTTGTTCCAAAAGAATAGCACACCAATGGCGGCGAGCAAGGCGCCGATCATTTGACTTCCGGTATCCCCCATGAAGATGCGGGAAGGGTTCCAGTTGAAGAAAAGAAAGCCAACGAGCGCCGCAACCGTTCCGCCGCAGATGAAGGTGTAGAAGAAGTTATAGTCAGCCAGTGGATTTTCTGAAATAGCTGCCGCCAGAAGGATGAAGATACTGACCACCGTAGTGATGCCATCCATATTGTCGAGCATGTTGATGCTGTTCATCACTGCCACGGTCCAGAAGATGGTGAGCAAGGCGTCGGCCCAGTACAATTCGAAGAATTCGATCTGCACGTCGAAGAGTAAGAGTAGAACGCCACAGGCGACTTGAGCGCTAAATTTCAGCCAAGGAAGGGTATTGAAGGCATCGTCAGCCAAGCCTGTGAAAAAGCCCAGCGTGACCACGATCAGTATGCCGAGGTGACTGATCTCTTCATTGGTGTGGAATTCCGGATTGTGGATGAATAGGTACACCACATAGCTCACCAAGAAGATGATGTAGAATGAAATGCCACCGATGGCAGGATTGTACGAGGCGCTCCAACGCTCCTGTTCGGCCGGGCCTTGATTCTGTGTTCCGAGCGTACGTGTCCACCTCAAAAAGAGGAAATTGAACAGTCCACTGATCAGCGCAAAGAACGAAAAGATGATGATGAGGTTGAGAATTCTCATGTACTGACGAAGGTAGGAGAGGAGGTCGGAAGATAGAAAGGCAACGCAGGAATCAATGAACATCGTATAATGAATAATCATTGTGCGGTGGATTCAATAATGGCCTAATTTGATTTTTAGGCCGCGAATTGCGCGAATTACGCGAATTTGACTAAGGTGAATCGAGGACTTTAAGACTTCAACCTGAAGCCACAAAGTGGAACTTGCAACCTATACCCTGAAACTCAATAAGGCGACTGAAAGTCCTCCAACCGCGGTAGGATGGCGTCTTTCTCAGAGATGATCGGATTTTCTACCGGCCATTGGATACCTATTTCGGGGTCATTCCAGGCCACGCCCATCTCGGAGGCTTTGTGGTAGTAGTTGGAGCACTTGTACTGAACGATTGTGTTGTCTTCCAAGCAGCAGAATCCGTGGGCAAAGCCTTCGGGAACGTACAGCATGGTCTTGTTTTCCTCGTTCAGCTCTAGTCCAAAGTGCTGACCGTAGGTAGCGGAGTTCTTTCTGATGTCTACGGCAACGTCATAGATGGCACCTCTAACTACGCGAAGCAGTTTGCTCTGCCCATGTGGAGGGGCTTGCAGGTGGAGTCCGCGGACCGCTCCTTTGTGGCTCATTGACTCATTATCCTGGATGAATTGCTCTTGGATCCCTTGTTCTTCAAGGATCGAGGAACGGAAGCTTTCGAAGAAATATCCTCGATCATCCTTGAAAATGGTAGGTTGTAGGATCAGTAGGCCTTGAAGCGGGGTCTCTTTTACGGTCATTCTTCTGAATTGCGCTTCAAATTTCGCAGAATTCCTGACTTGTCCTTCTCCGAATCTTCGTCTTCGGTGTAGTACCCGTTTCCGGAGGTGTATCCGTACCCATACCCGTATCCATAACCATAGCCGTAACCGTATCCTCCGTAGCGCTTGCCGTAGCTGCCATAACGGGCACGTTCGAGGTTAACGCTGTTGAGGACCACTGAAAGGTTCTTGATCTTGTTCTCGACGAAGATCCGGTTGACGTTCTGAACAAAGGCTTTCTTCGAATACTCGCTTCGTATATAGGTTGTGAGTAATAGACATAGGTGTATGCGCCTCCAACAAAGAGCGCCAAGATCAGGATGAACCAATACCAGCTCTTGAGCAGGATCTGAATAAGAAGCCCCAAGTCAAAGTCAAAGCCCTGTTCTTCAGGACGTTCGTTTGCAAACGGATTCGCGCGATAGGGTTCCTGTTCTTCTATCTAACCTTGTTATTGTGAAAGGTTGAGTACCAGGACGTACGTGACGATCAATGAGGTCACCAATCCTAAGATCGACGAGGTGGTCTGCAGAATCTGCTTTCCGGCAAAGTAGGACGGCTCCACATAGATGATGTCGTTCGCTCTTACGTAAATCAGATTCGCCTCTTTCATGCCTTCTACGGTACTCAGGTCGAGTTTATAGACTTCGGGATTATTCATTTTTCCTCGCAAAACCTTGATCTTATGCGCTTTGCCTCGGTCTGAGATTCCTCCTGCCATGGCCAGTGCTTCGATCACCGTGGTGTATTCATTCTGGATGCGGACGACCATCGCTGCGCCTCCCTGCCCCGGATAAACAATGACGCGACGGTTGTTGACCTGAAGCATTACGAACGGATCGTTGTAGTAATTGCTGTACTTGTCCTCCAGATAGGCTTCTGCCTCCTTCAAGTTCATTCCGGCTACCTTGGAGCGACCGATGATTGGAAGGTTGATCGAACTGTCGGCTTCGATCAGATAGGTGAAGGTGTTCTGGTTGTTCAATCCGGCGTTGATCCGCGTTCCTTCGTCGAGGGATGAAAGGTCAATGATCTTGAATCCTTGGTTGCTAAACAGTCGGAAATTGATGATGTCACCGGGTTGCATGATGTAATCCTCGGGCATGGTGTCGGTGGCGACCTGGTAAGGATAGTCTCTGCCGGTCTTCAACATGACACTTGGGTCGAAGAGTTTGCAACTTGAGATTAAACTGGCGAAAACCGCCAAGATGATGAGGGTTCTTAGTTTCATTTCTGAATTATTGGAAAGCACTTTGAAATGCAATGTAAATGGTTTTTTCATTCGGTTAGACGATTCCTTTTTCTTTCAAGAGGGTGAGGTAGAGGTTCTTCATGTCCGAAACAAGGCGTTCAAAGCTGTAGATCTCTGAAACGTGCGCCTTACCCACAGTTCCCATCGTCTTTCGTCGTTGCGGATCGGCGATCAATCGGTCGAGATGCACGACCATCCTCGAGGAATCATTCACCTTACACAGCCACGCCGAGCCTCCTTCGACTACAACGTCCTCGATGCCACCGACGCGTGTTGATACCACTGGTTTTCCAGCCGCCTGCGCTTCGATCAAACTGACCGGGGTACCTTCATTCAATGAGGTCAGTGCCACAACATCCAATCCTGCAACCGCCACATCTACATCCTTGATCCAAGAGGTGAAGGCTAGGGGTTTCTCGGTGGTGGGTGGCTCCATCCATGTAAATCCAATGCCTTCCGAGGTGCAATAGGATTTGAGTTCCTCCTCTAATTCTCCGCCTCCTATGATGAAGAACCGGGCATTCGGGTGCTTTGCGTGAAGGGGCTTAATGGTGTCGATGAACATCTTATGGTTCTTGATCGGTACCAGGCGGCCAATGACCCCGATCGCTAACTCATCGTCTTGTAATCCGTATTGTTCACGGAATTGACGACGCTTTTCATCCATGTTCTCGTGAAATCTGCGTAGGTCGAATCCGAGCGGAATGACCTCGATCTTTTGCTGAGGCGCGATCCGATGAATGGCTCCGAGCTCATAGCGCTGAATGTCGCTGATGGCGATCACCCGCGTAGATCTCTTCGCTAACCAGCGTTCGATCTTTTTGAAGATCAGCGTCTTAATCGTGCTGAAGTAGGAGTGGAGCACGTGTCCATGAAACGTGTGTAGAATGATCGGTACCCGATTTCTGTGCGCCGCTAATCGCCCAAGGAATCCGGATTTCGAAGCGTGGGTATGGACGATGTGTGGTTTGTATTCCTTGATGATCTCATCCAGTTCGCGATATGCTTTGAGGTCAGCTTTCCAAGAGATCTTTCGCTGCATCTCTGAGATGATCCGCGGTTGTACTTCGATCTTATCCAAAATGAATTCAGACGAGGCCTCACTTTCGTCCTTCATGCCTCCGACCAAAAGGGTCTCAAAGGGCTCGTCGAGATATCGGGTGAGGTAGGCCACATTGAAGGTTGGTCCACCTAGGTTAAAGCGGTTGATGATCCGAAGTACACGAATGGGTGATCTCTCCCCGCTCATAGCATATACTTTTTAAACCACGATTGGAAGACCATGTAAGCCCACGCCGTCGCTGGCGCGTCTCCCGGGTCATTGGAATACAATTTTCGCTGCAAAGAACGCACTGCTACGGGATTGAACAAACCTTGATTCTCGATCGATTCTTCATCCTCACAAAGAGCCGTGAAGTTGCTCTTCATCGGACCTTGGAACCATTCCAGCAGCGGTACCTCGAAACCTTTCTTCGTTCGGTCGAAGACCTGACCGGGCAGCATGTCGCGATAGCTGTCCTGCAGTATCTTTTTCTTCTGGAGGTGATTGACCTTGAACATGACCGGCAATCGAAAGGCGTGCTTCACCACGTGCTGGTCGAGCAGGGGAGTGCGCACCTCTAAGCCATGAGCCATAGACATGGAGTCGACCTTGTAGAGCATGTCATTCGGTAGTACCAAGCGCATGTCGCTTAGGAGTACTTCGTTCAGCGTTCCCTGCTTCCGTATGTGCTGAAGCAGCGTATCCTTGCGCTTTTTGTAAGCATGACCGTCATCAGACAAGCGATGGTCGCGCTCGAGCATTGCCTCTTTGAGGAAGTAGTTGGCTTCCTCCTCGGTGAGAATTCCTGCCCAACGCCAATAGCGATCGCGGTGGCTGAGTTGATAGCCATCAGAGAACTTCTGGAGTTGTCGAAAGAGATTACCCCATCGACCGCTTCGGGAAGCTGGCATTCGATCCCATAACCCCTTCATCGATCCTACGGTGTGGTCGATCAGACGGGGATTTCGCATTCTGAACTCAGCCCCGTGTTTATTGTACCCTCCAAATAGTTCGTCACCGCCATCACCGCTCAGGCCCACCTTGACATGTTGGCGAGTGAATTTTGAAAGCAGGTAGACATTGAGCGCCGACGAATCAGCGAAGGGTTCGTCCAAATGTTCGAGAACCTGACTTGCGCTCTCGAGCAGGTCTTGGTCCTTCACACCCAAGATGTGATGCTTCACTCCGAGGTGTTTGGCCACGTCTCGGGCATAGTGACTTTCATCGTAGAAAGGCTGGTCGGGAAAACCAATACTGAACGATTCGATGCCTTCTTGTTCTTGGGCGGCTACGGCGGTGATGATGCTCGAATCGATTCCTCCGCTCAGGAAAGTTCCTACCGGAACGTCCGCCACGAGCCGGCGACGAACAGATTCACGGATGAAACGCTTGAGTACCTTTTGCGCTTGTTTGTAATCGTGGGCGCTGAGGTCTTTTTCTTCGGCTGGATCATAGGGGGTGGAATACCACTTTTCCTTCGCTACGTTGACCTTCTTTCCTTCCCAGGTGACGGTCAGGTGATGTCCCGGCTCGAGTTTGAAGTGATCCTGAAGGATGGTATGCGGTGCGGGGATGTAGTTGAACTTGAAGTACGTAAACAGCGATACTTGGTCGATGTGTTTCTCCATTCCCATGCTGAGAATGGCCTTGAGTTCTGACGCGAAAGCAAAGGAGGTCTCAGTAACCGCGTAGACCAGCGGTTTGATCCCAAATCGATCGCGTGCCAAGAAGAGCGACTTTTCTTTCCGGTCGAACATGGCAAAGGCGAAGAAGCCATTGAGCTTGGACAAACATTCCTTTCCAAAATGGAGGAAGAGTACAAGCAACACTTCGGTGTCGCTCTGGGTCTTGAAACGATAGCCCAGCTGCTCGCACTCCTGTCGAAGTTCTTTATAGTTGTAGATTTCACCGTTGAAAACCAACGTGAACCGCCCGGACACATCCGTCATCGGCTGGTGCGAACGTGCATCGAGGTCGATGATCGAAAGTCGTGTATGGCCTAACGCCACGGGAGGCTCGATCAGGAAGGCTTGGTGGTCGGGACCGCGGTGCTTCAATAGAGTAGGAGCGGACTTGAAGTCCTCAAAGGCCGAAGTGACCTCCGCTACATCTATGCGACCGACGATTCCACACATGGATACAAAGAAGCAGATTAATCCTGCTTGATATGGTTACTCTTACGGGAACTTATCCATGCAGTTTCAAGACTGCGATTTTCATTGCGTTTCCGCTGGACTAGAACCAGTCTTCGCCTTTTTCCTCGGGGAACTTGTTCATTACGTCAAGGTCCTCAGCGGTGTCGATGTCATTCAAGGTCTTGAGTAGGTAGTAACGTGAGTTCATCTTCTTCAGGTCGAGGATCGTATCCATCAATACATCGGGTGAACTCCATTGCTTGCCTTCGAAGAGTGTAGGGAAGAATTTCTTCATGCCGAGCAGGTAGTAGCCGCCATCGCGGGCCGGACCGATCACCACATCGTTGCTTTCGAGTACGGCAAATGCCTCCTTGATCATGTAGGTCTCTAATTCCAAGCAGTCGCTGCCGATGATGATCACGCGTTCCTTGCCCTCAGCGAAGGCTTCTGCAAATGCGTGATTCATACGCTCTCCCAAGTCGTTTCCCTGCTGCAAGCGCTTTCCGAAATTCATATTGTCCCAGAGATCGTTGTCGTCAACATGCTCTGAATAATACACCACCTTGTCGGCGTTCAGTCCCTTTGTGATCTCTCGGGTGTAGAGCAAGAGTTTGTGGTAGATCACCATGGCTTGCTCCTCCCCAATGTCGGCAGCCAAACGCGTCTTGACCCGACCTTTTTCCGGGTTCTTGACAAAAATGATGAGTCGATCGTTATCCGTCACCTAACAAAGTTACACCAATGTTCCTTGACACGACGAGCCCGCCCCGGCGGTGCAACCATAGCAGTGCTGATGGGTGACGATGCTTCGCTTTTGCAGATCCTCCAAGTCGAGATCGCGGATGTGAGTGCAGCCCCCAGCCACAGGAAGCTCAAGCATTTGATTGAAATCGCAGTCATAGAGTCGACCTTGCCAATCGACGCTGAGCGTGTCCCGGCACATCTATAAGGTGGGGGAAACCAAGAAACGACTAAAAGCTGCGTAGCTGCGACATATCTTTTCGGGTTTGGAGTCAAAAAGGGGAAGGAGGCTGCGCCAACTCCAAGCTCCCAACTCCCAGCTCCCCATTCCCCATCCCCGCGCTAGGGATAGAAGCGGCAGCTGGCGCTGAAAGCGACACTACAGCGCATAGCCCGACCCCGAGCCATCGGGGTAGCGCCCAAAACGTAAGAAACGTCACACATCATCGTCTAGAGAGTAACGACATTCGCAGTATGAATTTTTTCAAGAAGCAGTGGGAGGCCTTTAAGGCGAAGAGTTGGTGGGGGAAGACGACGGACATCCTGTTCATTGTGTTTTTAGTGATGATGCTGACCAAGGATGGGCGGATCTTGTTTCAACGTGCGATCTTGGCGACGGGCATCTTTGGTTCGGTTAGCGTGAATGAAGACGCGCCGATCTCGGAGGAGAATTGGAATTGGAAGTTATACGACTTGGAGGGTGAGGAGCACCGATTGGCCGAGTTTCGTGGCAAGCCGATCTTCTTGAACTTCTGGGCGACGTGGTGTCCACCGTGCAATGCGGAGATGCCGTACGTGCAAGAGATGATCGACGAGAGCGACGGCGACGTGGTGTTCATTGTGGCGACTTCGGAGGAGTTTGAGAAGGTCAAGTCCTTTCTGGCAGAAAAGGAGTGGGACTTGCCTGTCTATGTGTTGGGTAGCTATCCCGTGGCTGAACTCCAATACCGATCCCTACCGACTTCTGTGGTGATCGATGCCAACGGAAGGATGGTGCACCGCTCGGAAGGAATGCGCAAGTGGAGCTGGGATGGGCTTCAGGAAATCTTGAATTCGGGGTCTTAGCAATCTGTTGACAACCTCGCTTGGAAGGAGGCGAAATCCAAGTTCCAACGCTTACATTCGTCGCATGCCGAAGCTTCTGCTTATACTGCTGGTTTGTTTATCCTCCTCGATCTCCTGGGCTCAAAAGAAGGTCGATTGTGACGCTTCATTCGACTTTATGTACAGTCAGTGGGCGAAGACGAATGTGGTGCAATACACTTCGGCCAAAGAAGAGAGGCAGGATGGTGAGATGGTCAAGGCCTCTTTTGACTTCACGATCCAGCGGGAGCCGTTCAAGGTAGCGGGACGTATGAGCGATAAGGGGCATTACATCTTGTACGATACGGAAGAGTCTACCAAGGATGCGTGGTACATTTCGAATGGATTTCCGTTTACGAATCTGTCGTTGGACGTGAATGGAAAGGTATTCCGAGGCTTGAATCACTACACCATCTCGGATGCGGGCTGCAACTTCATCTTCGGCATCATCCGCGACCAATACAATGTTATCGGCGATAAGTTCTGGTGCGAGAAGGTGGTACGAAAGGGCAACGAAGAGATCTCTGTTCAGGCGGAAACCGAAGACTGGGGCTATGTGAAGTATACCGCCAAAGATGGCGAGACGGTGATTGATGTAGCTGCGAAGTTGAGTGTTTCGGCCTATCTGATCATTGAGCGCAACGCCGGAGTAAACCAATTCCAAGACGACCTGAGCGGAAAGACCATTGAAGTCCCGAAGCTCTACGGCAAGAAGATCAAGCTCAACGTAGATGCCGAGCACGGTCTACCCACACTGATCGAGGTCTATGACGACAAAGGTCTCCTCGAGCGCTTTGAGTACACGGATTACCGCTTTGATACCAAGCTAGCGCCGGGGTATTTTACGGTGGATTATTTGGATAAGTTGGACTAGGACTTGCCGTCCAATGTTCAATATTCATTGTGGGGTATGGAGAACCAAGGCTTCATTGAGCACAGTGTTCTGGCCCGACAGTAAGGAGGGTCTTCCCGAGCGGAGTCGAGGGACCAGAACACGGGAATTTTGATTGAAATAGGAGGACGTTGTGAAAAGCCGCTTGCCCCTCGACTCCGCTCGGGGTGACACCCTCACATGCGTTCGGGCGAGCTGGCACCTACAGCTCAAACACCTCTTCCTTCACTACGTTTCCGTTGTGTTCTTCGAAACGTATTGCGTACTCGCCTTGGGGCCAGTATTTGACTTGAAGGTCGATCGGTTGGGTGTAGTTGCCTGGGCCGTAGTTCGTTCGACGGACGAGGCGTTTCATCACCCTGCCATTGTTATCGAGGATGGTGATGTCTAGGGTTTGGTAGGAGAGTACTTGAAACGGTATCTCTCCATACACCCGTTCCACTTGTCGAGTGAAGAGTTCATCCACCGTTTTGACGTGATCGGTGGTGTACCATGGCTTTTCGAGTCCGAGTGAGTTGGCTACGTAATTGGCCAGGGCTTCGGTGGGTTCACTGTAGGCGTGTACCGAGCTAAGTGGATGGCAATCTGACACCACCCAGATGGCTTCTTGTTGGGATGAGGTAGGAAGATCACGATGCGCATTGAGATAGGACGCGATGTCGAGCAGGGATCCTTCGCTGATCTGACCGAGGCTAAAGGTGGTGCCATAGCTGGGACCGGCGTCGAGGCTTTGGAAGCAGAATCCGAAGACCTGTCGTTCGATGCTCTGATCGGGGTGCAGGGCAAAGATCAATTCTTGGGTGACGATAATGCTCTGTTCACCTTCGTTCTCCGGGTGAAGGGTGCGGCCGGGTTCGAGTCGCGTTGTGATAAAATTCGAACTGAGGTTGGTAGCTTTGAGGGTAATGCATTCCGCGCTGTGTCCACCGCTGCTCGTAAGGGAGAGTTCGATAGCGCCGCTGGAGAGCAGCTCGTCTAGGGAGCGGACTTCGGCGTGAGAGAGAAAAGGTTGAACAACGACCATCAGGAGTAGGGGTGCCTGCTTGAGGTTGTTCGCTAGGCTCATTAAAAAGGAGATTTAGAGCATAACAGGATTTTGGGGGAGAATATTGCTTGGGGGAGAGTTTTTTTGAGACAAAAGACGAAAGACGAAAGACAAAAAGATTAAAGATTAGGGGAGGGTTGAATTTGGCTATCTGCTCTATCGGAGCTTTTTTTGAACTCCTCCGAGTATCTACGCTGCTTTCGTATTGATCTGATATTTGCTTTCATTGAGATTGTTTTTGAAAGCGGTCAACCTATATCAGGCAAGTCTCAAGTCTCAAGTCTCAAGTTGCAAAAGGAAGGTGCTAGGCGTTGGGCTACCCTGAAAGCTGACAGCTGAGAGCTGAAAGCTGATACCCAGCAACCCTATTGCAGAATTACCCGATACATAAGCGAAGTACCGCGATGCTGAATCGCAACGGTATATGTCCCAACAGCAAGACCGCTCAGATCTAACTCATAGCGCTCGGCACTGAGCTCCACTTGTGGTTCGGTAAGCACGAGTTGTCCCAGGGATGAATACATGCTTACGGTTGCATTGCTTATCTCCCCTTGATCAAGGGCGAAATACAGCTTGCCTCGGGTCGGATTAGGGAAGAGGATAACCTTGCTTTCGGCTTGGTGTTCACCCCAGCCTGTGGGCCACAATTCTACATTGATGGAGGTGGAATCAAGGCATCCCTGCGCGACGGTCTGCACCACCATGACCTCGCCTTGCAATGCATTTGCATCCCAGATCACGACGGATCCAGAACCATTCGAAAGGGCTGTGCCATTCACGATACTCCACTGGTAACTCGCGCCTGCAATGGAATCCACAAAGTAGACCGCGCTGTCTCCTTGCGTTAATGCTGTAGGACCGATGATGGTTCCCAATTGGAAGAGCGTGTCGATCACCTCCACAGTAAAAGAATCCACGGTGCTATTACCACTGGAATCATTTCCGATCAAGGCAACGGAGACGAAGCCTTCATCAGCGCAAGTGAAGGACGACCGCGAAAGACTGAGTGTCAAGGAGCAGTGATCCGTACTTCCGTTATCTACCGAACTTGGATCGATGACGGCTGTACCATTCGAATCAAGGTAGACCGTGATGTCGTTGGCACTTACGATCGGTGATAGGGTGTCTACAACGGTAACAATGGCAGAAACTGTATCGCTGTTCGCACTGCTGTCGATGACGGTGAGAATTACGGTGTTTTCTCCGATAGTGGAGCAGTCAAACGAGGTGATATCCAACGCAAGACTATCGATGGAGCAGTTGTCCGTGCTTCCACTGTCGACTTGTGAAGGCGTGATCGTAACCGTTCCATTCTCGTCGAGGAAAACGGTTAAGTTCTGCGCTATCGCCGTAGGAGGGATGGTGTCCATGACCATTACGTTGGCCGTGGCCGTGCTTATGTTCCCACTACCGTCGATGGCGGTGAGGGTGACGCTTTGTGATCCGACATCCTCGCAGCCAAAGAGCGTGTCACTCAAGCTTAGGACGAAGCCGCAGTTGTCGCTGCTTCCATTGTCAATCATGGCAGTGGTTAGGGAGGCCGACCCATTCACGTCGAGGTAGACGGTCTGGTTCTGAGTGATCACTTCAGGCGCTAACGTGTCGAGGACAATGATCTGGGCGGTGGCAAAAGCGATGTTGCCGCTGCCATCCGTGGCGGTGAGCGTAACTACCTGACTGCCGGTATCGGCACAGGTGAAGGTCGAGTCGCCGAGCGAGAGGGAGAATGAGCAGTTGTCTGAACTCCCTGCGTCTACTTGAGTGGATGCAATGTTAGCTGTACCCGTCGCGTCGAGATATACCGTTAGGTTCTGGGTGACGACCGTCGGACTCGTGGTGTCGATAACCGTGACATCGGCGTTGGCTGTGGATACATTGCCATGGACATCGATGGCGGAAAACGTGACCGTGTTCACGCCAAGGTCAGAACAATCAAATGAACTCTGGTCAACGGCGATGCTATCGATACCGCACGCATCATTCGTTCCGTTGTCCAAAGCAAGGGCAGTGATGGTGGCTCCTCCGTTTGCGTCGAGGTAGACGGTAAGGTTTTGTACTACCACACTCGGAGCGAACGTATCGAGTACAGTCACGACGGCAAGGGTGGAGTCAGTATTCCCACTGCTGTCTTCTACGGCCACCTCGATCACATTCTGACCCACTTGGGCGCAATTGAACGTGGTAGTGGATAACCAAGTCTCTGCGATACCACAGTTGTCACTAGAACCGTTATCCACGCTTGCGAAGTCGATCGTCACCTGGCCAAGGGAATCTAGATAAATGGTGATGTTGGATGCCGCCGCCGTAGGTGCGATGGAGTCGATATAAATTACAGTGAGCGAAGTGTCGATCGTACAGCCATTAGAATCGGTTAGGGTTAAGCTGTAGGTGCCAGACGATAGACCCGTATTGGTCGATGTCGTGGCCCCATTGCTCCAAGCATAGGTATAGGGGAGAACGCCTCCCGTTGCCTCCAACGAAAGCACTCCCGATGTCTCGATCGCACAGCTATTGTTGGTGAGGCTCGCGCTTCCAAATTCAAGCGCGGAAGGAGAAACAAGCGTGATGTCTAGCGTGTCCGCACATCCTACCGCATCAGTAATGGTGACCTTGTACAGGCCAGAATCCAATCCGCTCAGGGCAGAGGCTGTGCTGCCGGTACTCCAGACGTAATCAAAGGGAGCTGTTCCACCCGTAGATACGGCACTGATGAATCCGTCTTGTGCACCGAAGCAACTGATATCCTTGAGCGAGTCAGTGACCACATCCACTACGTTGAACGGCGCCGTAACCGCGAAGGAATCGGTCAATGTACAGCCATTGTCATCGGTGATCTCGACAGCGTAGGTTGCTTCTCCCAGATTGACGACCTGCTGCGTGCTGTCGCCCGTATCCCAGACATAGAGCAGGGTGCCAGTCCCACCGATGGCGTTGACATAAAGGGCGCCGTCTTCGCCGCCGTTGCAGGACGCGTTCTCGATCAACGAACTGTCAAGGCTGATCGGTGCGGGCTCCAAGACCGTGAAGCTTTCTGTGACCTCGCAGCCGTTGGGATTGGTAGCGGTGACGCTGTATGTGCCGGCAGCTAGGTTGCCAATGGATGCTGTATTGGCTCCGGTGCTCCAAGAAAGGACAGCAATGGTGTTTCCCGTAGTCGGACTCACGGAGAGTTCGGCGTTGGCGTCCCCGAAGCAGTCGTTACCGATCGTTTCAGTGATGTCCACGGCAAAGACGATCGGATCAGTCAAGGTCACCGATCCCGTTTCCGTACATCCGTTGTTGTCGGTTACGGTCAAACTGTACGTTCCGGCCGAAAGACTGTCGACATCGTTCGCAGAACTTCCGTTACTCCAAGCGTAGGAGTAGGGTGCTGTTCCTCCCGAAACGACGCTGCTGATCGTGCCATCTTGGAAGCCGTTACAAGAGACGGAGTCCACGCTGAAGCTCAGGCTGAGTGGTTGTGGCTCATTGACTTGTATGGTGCTGCTTTGGATCGAACATCCGTTGGAATCGGTCACCTCTACGGTGTATCCTCCTGCAGCCAAATTGCTCTGGAATGCTCCTGTTGTTGAGTTGCTCCAATCGAAGGTGAAGGGTGCTGTTCCTGCTGTCATCGTAAGGGCTATTGCCCCTGTGGCATTGCCGAAGCAGTCCACATCGTCTACCGCAACCGTGAAGTCTGGAACCTCATTGATCACCACCATCTGGGAGTCGGCATAGGTCCCGCAAACGTTGTTGAAGGTGTAGATCAACTCATTCGTGCTTGGTCCTTCTACGGAAGGTGAAATGCTTGTCACCTGATTCCCTGCTAGGGTGAATACTCCGCCTGCCGGGACAGCCGTAGAATCTAGACTGACGGTGGCATCATTGGCGCAAAATGGTCCAATAGGCAAGACATTGAGGGTCGGAATGGTGTCGATGAAGATCTCAGCCGTATCGATGGCGGTACATCCATTCACGGTCACCGTATAGGTGGCCAAGACGGTTCCCGGAGAGGCGAAATTGGGATAGAAAAGCTGCGAATTGACGTTGTTCCACGCATAGGTTCCACCCGTGGGCGTTCCCATGAGAAGGAATGGCGATGTACTGCTGAAACAAGCCGAGTCAGGCGCCATGAGTGAAACGTTCGGGGCGGATTCCACCGTGATTACGATCGAGTCGGATGCAGGACAGCCATTGTAGGTATACTCGATCGCGTAGGTTCCGGGTCCGACCGATGAGGGTACAAAGGAGCTTCCTGAGATGCCTGGTCCGGCATGAGTTCCTCCTAGAGGGAAACCATACAAAAAGTTGAAGAGCGAAAGAGGGTCGTCGTTCTCGCACAACGATACGCTGGTCGACAAGATCGAGGGATTCAGATTGACCTGGACGTTCTTACTCACGCTATCGCTGCAGCCGATGGAGTCTGTGTACACATACCAGATGGTGTTGCTGCCGACACTTGCGAGCGCCGGGTTGAATTGGTTGCCGTTCACGATACCGCTACCCGAATAGGTTCCTCCGGCGGGCGAACCTCCGGACAAGGTGACAGGGGAATCAAGGTTGCATACGGGTGGGATGTTTGCGTGTGTTACGTTGATCGGGCTGCCCACATCAATGGTGATCGGGTCACTCGTGGCAATACATCCGGCGCTGTCTATGGTGAAAGAATATTCACCGGATTGGGTGGCAGTGTAGCTTGCATTCGTCTGTCCGGCAAGTGCGGAACCATTCAAATTCCACTGAACCTCATATCCGGTCTGAGTGGCAGCTGTGAGGGTGACCGTCTCACCTGCGCAGACGGAAGTGTCGTTCGACTGACCCAGGTAGTCCACCTCGAGCTGGGTGCAATCGCTGAGTTTCGCCACGTAGAGTTGAGGCGTGGTTCCTGCAAATAAGGTATTGTTGCCAAAGGTGACACTGGCGCCATAGCGGCCTGCGATGTAGAGGTTGTTGTTTTTGCGTGCTGCAACATCACCGGTAAAGAACCCAGAAGTGTTGAACGACTCACCCCATTCCCATTGATCGTTTACGGTGTTTCTCTTGACCACAAAGGTTTGACTCGCCGACTGAGATGTGATGGAGATGTTTCCAAAGGAGATGAGGGTTGAATTCGCGCCTCCTAGCAGATACAATCCTCCTTCATCGTCAAAGGATATTCGTCCTGCCGCGATTCCTCCTGAACCAGCAATGATCTGATTGACATTGCCGGATGAGCTGAACTGACCGATGAAGACATCGCCCACCGCACTAGTGGAACCAAAGGAGAGGGTATCGTTGGTTCCGTTCACGATACTGAGAAGGAAAACTTCGTCGTCATACACCAAAAGGTCACCGACGAGGTCCGAGGTACTTGATGCCCCGCCGCCCAGCATCCACTGGACAACCCCAGATGAATCGATCTTCGCTAATGCTATGTCATACACGGAGGTACTAAGACTCACGCTGGTTGAATCAATCGTCATGGAAGTGATGCTGGTTGAGGCCACGTATACGGAACCTTCGCTATCGAAGGCTACGTTCGTAGATCCATCATAGAAGTTGGTATACCAGTAGAAGAAAGTCGAGTTTTCCAGGTGTTTTACCCAAGAAGTTTCACCTTCTGGAGTAAGTCGTACTAAAATCTGGTTTCGATTACCGAAGAAGCTTTGGCCGGTTCCATTTGAATTGAAATAGGTAGTGCTGTCGATGGTCACGCTGTCAAGGAACATGAAGACCATCGCGATATTACCATCCTGATCGGTAGTTATCGAGGGGCTGGTTAGCTGAAATCCAGGGATGCCTCTGGCCCATTGAAAAGTCCCATTCGAGTCCCATTTCGCAATGAAGATGTTGCTGGCATTCGTACTGAAGTTGCCCGAGAGTGTTGTGTCTTGGAGGTTGCATTGAGACCCGGAGAACATACCACAAACGATGCGCGACTTGTCGCTATCGATCGCGGAATTATTAAGAACGACGGATCCATTGGAGCTGATCTTTCTACTCCATTCGATCGCCAGTGAGTCGTCATTATCAAAGAAGAACGCGGCAAAACTGAAGTTGGAACCCGTGTATGTAACGGTGTCAAGTGTAATGTCGTCACCGGAATACCCACTAATGAAAACGTGCTCGTCATCTACGATTTCAACTCCACCGATGAATTCATTCGAGGACGGCCCAAAAAAGCTTTCGGCCCAAGGGGAAGTGACCTGGGAAGACGCAGTCAATGAGATCAACGTCAGGAGGAGTAGGAGGTGGGATCGTATCATGGTCAATTGTTTTTTTGGTGAATGACAGTTGAATAACAGATTTGGAGAGGAATTGTTCGATGGGCTCGAATTAGCTTTCGTCTGGCCTCAACAGGCCCTGAAACGAGTTCAGGGCAACCGTTCACTTAAGACAGATGCGTGTATAGTGAACGGACATGACGAACTCGTTGCGGCATCTGTTGAGGCTTCCTTGAACCACCATTAAAAGGAGTTGAATCTACCCTGAACCACCATTAAATAGCAGTTAAAGCTTCCGACAGCCGACAATGAATAGCGGTTGAAGGTTCAATTAACACTCGCGACTCAAAACATATAGTAAAAAACACTATAAGTAAAGGTAAATGCACTAATTTTGCGTTCAAATTAAAAGCAAGCAATGGGCTTTAGAGACAATCGATATTTGGCACTAGCCACAGGGCACCAAGGAAAGAAGGGAGCCATGAATTTCAAGGATACCATGGAGCATGGTATATATGGCTTGTGCTTTAGTCCCTACGAAGAGGGGCAAGAGCCGGGCGACACCCTGACCGAGGAGCAAGTACGTCGCCGTATGAAGATCATCCAGCCTTACACGGATTGGGTGCGTTCGTTCTCAACCACAGAGGGTAATGAGATCATTCCGCGTGTAGCGAAAGAAATGGGGATCCAAACGCTCGTCGGGGCGTGGCTGGGAGACGACTTTGAAAAGAATGAAGAAGAGATCGAGGGTCTGATCGCCATGGCGAAGGACGGTCTCGTGGATATTGCTGCCGTAGGCAACGAGGTCATGTATCGCGAAGAGATGACCGAGGAGCAACTCATCGGCTATATCCGTCGCGTGAAAGAGGCGCTACCGGATATTCAAGTGGGTTATGTCGATGCCTACTACGAATTTGAGAATCGTCCGGCCATTACCGAAGCCTGCGATGTGATCCTGAGCAACTGCTACCCCTTCTGGGAAGGCTGTGCTCACGAATACTCCCTTATCTACATGAAGGACATGTACCACCGCGCACTCCGCGCTGGCAATGGAAAGAAGGTGATCATTACCGAAACCGGTTGGCCAAGCCAAGGACAACCCTTCCACGGCGCGCTTCCGGGTCCTGACCGCTCTCGACAGTATTTCCTCGACACGCAACGCTGGTCGCGCGAAGAGGGTATTGAGATCTTCTATTTCACTTCCTTCGATGAATCTTGGAAGGTCGGCGCCGAAGGCGACGTCGGTGCCTACTGGGGCATTTGGGATAAGGAGGAAAAACTAAAGTTTTAAGCCGTCAGCCATCAGCTATCAGCTATCAGGAGATTCCACTGAAAGCTCGACCACACATCAATTTAGAACCGAGAAGTTCAATTACTACCATATATGTTCCAAAACTCCCCAGCCATCTGCTACTCCGGTTTCCGAGACGGTCAGAGTCCCGATACCCAGACCTTCCCGACCTACGATCAAGTGCGCGAGGACCTTCGGATCTTGCAAAAGGACTGGAAGTACCTGCGACTCTACGACTGTGACGAGCATGCGGAGCGGGTGTTTGAGGTGATCGAAAAGGAGGACATGGACTTCGAGGTCATGCTCGGAGCCTACGTGGGCGCTGAGGTGAATAATCCTAACTGTCCATGGGGAGCTGATTATTCGGAAGAGCAATTGGCAAAGAACAGAGTGCAGAATGACGCTCGCATGAAGGCCTTGGTCCAAATGACCGAACGGTATGGCGACTGCATCTTCTCGGTGTCGATCGGCAACGAAGCAACGGTCGACTGGACCGATCACTTGATCCCCGTAGAGCGCATGGTGGAAATGGCTCAATACGTGAAATCCCATTGCGATAGGCCGGTCACGTTCTGTGAGAACTGGCTGCCGTGGATCACTAAGTTGGAGCCGCTAGTAGAAGTCTTGGACTTCATCTCCATCCATACCTATCCAGTGTGGGAGTACAAGACCATCGACGAGGCATTGGGCTATACCCGACAGAACTATTACGATGTAGTCAATAAATACCCGGAAACTCTAGTGGTGATCACCGAAGCCGGCTGGACCACCAACTCCAACGGTCGCGGCATTGAACCGCACAACGCCAGCCAAGAACTGCAGGACATTTACCTAGAGCAACTCACCAACTGGAGCAGGGAAGAGGACGTGCTATGCTTCGTCTTCGAAGCCTTCGACGAGAACTGGAAAGGCAGCGATGATCCATTGGAACCTGAGAAGCATTGGGGGATTTATGGGGTTGATCGGAAGCGCAAGAGCGCAAGGCGCCTTGCGCAATGATCAATACTCAATGATCAATATTCATGTAAAGCAGGGCAATAGGCATCCCTGCGGGAGAAGACTAGAGATTAACTGCAATCTCAATCTCAACTTCAATCTCAATGGATTTGAGATTAATCTGGCTTTATTCTCAATTTTAGCTATGCTTTCGTTGGGTTGCTCGCTCGAACGCATGTGAGGGTGTCACCCCGAGCGCCCGCCTGACCGGACGGGCAGGGAGTCCAGGGGCGAGCGGCCTGTCCTGAGCGAAAGCACTAATTTTCATTGTTAGGCCCGACGTGTGTCTACCGCGAAAGAACACACCCCGTCCCACGCCGTTGGCGTGGTCCACCCCTCTCAAGAGGGGAAAGACGATTCCGATAGAGCTCTTTGCCAAATTAACCCACCACCCACTTGCCCTTGCCTGATTAGTGTTGACACTATCTTTATTCTTTATTCTTTACTCTTGAATCTTTAAAAAAGCTTCAGCTTTTAGTCTAAAATACAATATGTATCTTGTATGCTCAAAGCAAACGGAATGAAGAAGATTGTATCACTCATCGTCACTGTGGTTTTTCTAAGCGCGATGCATGCTCAAGAATTCAACACGTTGGTCTGGTCTGATGAAGGCGACGGCTCGGGGATGATCGACACCTCTAAATGGTACCACCAAACCCAATTGCCCAATGGAAATAGCTGGTACAACAGCGAGATCCAGCACTACACCGATCGGGTGGAAAACTCGTTTTATCAGGACGGCTATCTCTACATCAAGGCGATCAAAGAGACCTTCACAGACCAAGGGGTGACCAAGGAACATACCTCGGCACGACTCAATTCAAAGTTTGCCTTTACCTACGGTCGGGTAGAGGTGCGTGCTGCCTTGCCTTTTGGGGTAGGAACATGGCCTGCGATCTGGACGCTGGGAAGAAACATCAGCGAACCCGGAGCTTATTGGCAACCCACCCACGGTACTACCGGTTGGCCCGCCTGTGGCGAGATCGACATCATGGAACACTGGGGTACGAATCAAAACTATGTCTCCAGCGCCATCCATACTCCTTCATCCTATGGAGCTACCGTCAATGTAGGCGGCGTGATGCTCGACGATGTGTCCAACACCTATCACATCTACGCCATGGAATGGACCGAAGACAAGATCGAGTTCAGCATCGACGGCGATGTACACTACACGTACGAGCCTCAGGTCAAGAATGCCGAGACCTGGCCCTTCGATAAGCCACAGTACCTCCTGCTCAACATTGCCATTCAACCAAGCATCCAAGCGAGTTTCACCGAAAGCAACATGGTCATCGACTACGTGCGCGTCTACCAAGAGTTACCCACCGGAGTAGAAGAAAAAGGAGAGCAAGGATTTGAGTTGTTTCCAAACCCATCGAACGGAGGGGTGCAAGTGAATCTTCCGCCCAACTTCCAAGGAGGCTCTATCTCCGTGAATTCCCTAGACGGCAAGTTGGTTTCGCAAGAAGGCAATGTCACTCGTCTCCACCGTCTGGACACGTCATCCCTCGAGCAAGGAATGTACATCGTACAAGCCATGAGCCCTGAGGGTGAGGTGCTCACAGAGAGGTTGGTGGTGGAGTAGCTGTCGGCTGCGCCCGAATTACCTTATCTACTGGCTTCAACAGATGCCGAAACGAGTCTGCCTGCCGGCAGGCAGGTTCGGCATGACCGTCCTCTATACACGAACCTGTCTTAAGTGAATGGTTGCCCTGAACTCGTTTCAGGGTCTGTTGAAGCTTGCCGAAACGATTGTTTCGGCATCTGTTGCGGCTAACGGAAAGGAGGTTCAAGCATCTGTTGAAGCTTTCTCAAATCGAAAATCGAGTACCCAATTAAGCAGATCCTCAATTAAACATTAGCTCCTTCGCTTTCGCTCAGTCACTGAGCTCGTCGCTGGCGCTCCTCGGTTGAAAATCGATCCTCACCCTCCATAAAGCTCTCTGCCCATGACTTGTCCTTCGTAATAGTCCCACAGGATGAAGCAGGCATAGCTGCGATAGGGACTCCAGCGCTCGGCGATCGCTTCTAGGTCGCGGTAGAGTTGTCTTTTCTCACTGGTGACATCATAGATGCGGATCATCGCATTGCGAATGATAAGGTCGTCCACAGGAAAGACATCGGGTCTGCCCAAGGAGAACATCAGGATCATCTCAGCCGTCCATCTGCCAACGCCTTTGATCTGGGTCAAGTGGTTCAACACCTCCTGGTCGCTCAACGAGTCTATATGCGTTTTACTCAATCCATCCTTCTGAGCAAATCGCGCGATGTTTTGGATATACCCAGCCTTCTGGTAGGAAAGCCCAGCACCGCGAAAGACCTCCACGTCATGATCCAACACGACCTCAGGATGGGGATAGTCGTCAAAAAGCTGCCGGAAGCGCCCCCAGATCGTAGCCGCTGCTTTGGTGCTCAATTGCTGCTCCACAATGGCCTTGAGCAATTGGAGATAGACATCATCATTCAACCTAGGCATGCGCAGGGGAGTGGTCTCCAATACAGGTACTAATGGCTGGTCTCTTTTAAGGTGTTCGATGACGACTTCCATGCAGCAATATAATTCAATATAATTCTCAATATTCAATTCTTAATTCTCAATATTCAGTTCTTAATGATCAATGGATGCCGCATTAAATCTGACGAAGTGCTTGGTCGGAGCTCTCTTTCATAGGGTACTGTTCGCTTCACGTTCGTCAAAGAGTTCGCGATGCAAGAAGAGATCATCCGCAATACAGCCGAGAAGGTCTTCGAAGAGCGTGGCGATAAGATCGACTATAAGGTCGGAACGATGATTGAGATCCCAAGGGCAGCGTTGACGGCTGACTTGATCGTTAATCGAGCTGAGTTCTTCTCTTTCGGAACGAATGACTTGACCCAGATGACATTTGGCTACTCTCGAGATGACGCAGGTAAGTTCTTACCGATCTACATAGAGAAGGGTATCCTGAGTGTCGATCCATTCGAGGTCTTGGATCAAGAAGGAGTAGGACAATTGGTTACCATGGCATCCGAAAAGGGTAGGGGTATCAACCCAAGCCTGAAACTGGGAGTCTGTGGTGAGCATGGCGGCGAACCGAAGTCGATCGACTTCCGCTACCGCACCGGCTTGAACTACGTGAGTTGCTCGCCATACCGAGTTCCGATCGCAAGATTGGCCTCTGCGCAATCGACGCTCAGAAATTCCTGACTTAACCACAAACCATGAATACAGGGCTGCTTCGGCAGCCCTTTTTTTATTGAGCATCGATCAGTACGATCCGCTTCGTCAGTATTTCGCCTGATCGGGTCGATACGCGGATCATATAAGTTCCGGCCTCAAGATGCTTCAGGTCAAGGGAAGAAACGGGCTGGTTGACTTGGGTCACTACCCTCCCAAAACGATCAACCACCGAAATGGAATGAAGGGCCTCAGGATGGGAGAGGTGAACGAAGCCCGATGTCGGATTCGGATATACTTGGAGTTCATTGGTCTGCCAACCCTCTTCAATACCGATCTGAGTTGGAGTGATATGAACCACATAGGCATCGCGATTTCCAGCTGACTCAAAGGTGGTTCCGAAAAGGTCAAAGGTGTCGGAAGCATTGCCTACGAGTACGAAATCTCCATTCTCATGCGCATCTACTGTATATCCAACATCATTTCCCGAACCGCCATGGGATTCGACCCAATTGAGTTCGAGGTTGGGGTGTAGGACAAACAACAACAGGTCTTGCTCTCCATTTGACACGATGTTTGCGGGATTCGTGGATTGTGCTTCAAGCTGCACGGTATCTGTGTATAAACCTGATACGATCAATGAACCATTCGCATCCTTGCAGATATCTGAGATGAATCCGTCGCCCGATCCCCCCAAGACGAATTCGTCCAAAAGGGTCCCGTTTTCGTTCAAGTGAAGAATGAAACTATCGAAACCGTCCGCCGTCCAATTGCTCACTGCACTTCCGGGGTTCAAGTCGGCTTCGATACCATTCAATCCGCCAGAGAAATACACGCCTCCGTTGTCATCTGCTGCATGACCTAGGTGCCATTGAATGTCTTTCCAAGAAGCAGCCCATTGCAGATTACCTTGATCATCGATCTTTTGAGTGAACACACCGTAGTCAACGGAATCTTGAGAAATTCCCGATCCTGCGTCGAAATCCATTTCGCCTAGAAAGGTTCCGCTGACAAACCAGTTTCCATCTGAGGAGGCTGTGATTCCCTCAGGACGTAGATTCCCGGAACCTTGAGAGATCTGCGCCGCGGATAGGGCTGTTCCGTCAGGGGCATACCAAGCCATGAACCCAGGATTGTGATCCGTGGTATGAAGAGCTACGGCACTGGAAACGGAATCAAAGTATACCGAGTCTTGGAACTTGCCTACCAAAGCGATGTTGTCATTACCATCGACCGCGATGGCTGAGCTGAAGGTCAAGTCGCTGGTAGACCGTGGAGCTTGCGCCCATAAGAAATGGCCATTGCTATCGAGAGCGACCAGTGCGCAAGGACGGTGGTCGCTTGCGTCTAAAAGGAAACTAGATGCGGTGTCTGGGTCGAGGTCAACGATTCCGTCAGAAGCGTAGATCAGGATAACCATACCATTGGAAGTCGCCTGTATGTCTTGCACAGCGATCTGGCCATTGGAAATCGAATGATCGAACTGCCGTACCCACACAAATTCTCCATCCTTGTCCAGCTTGAGAAAGTACTCGGTGTTTGTGCTGTTTGGCGTTAAGAGAGCTGAACCCATGCCGGGGTCAAAATCTGTTTCTCCATAAAACTGACCAGAAATGTAGATGTTGCCCGCCATATCCATCTCTACCTGCTGGGCCGCTTGATACATAGGGCCTCCGTAGGAGTGGACCCAGAGCGATCCGATCTGCGCTTGAAGGGATGGAATGGTCAATAGTGAAATCAAGAAGGTGAGTAGGATGTGATTCATGATGGGGGCTCTAGGGTAAAGAGACGGTGAGAATCGCAGGAAGGTTGACTAGCGCACTACTTCTTCGGAAGCATCACCGTGAACGTTGAACCTTCTCCCACTTCGGATTGAACCGTGACCTTGCCTTCCAGCTGGTCTAGCGATCGCTTCACAATAGCGAGTCCTACGCCTGAGCCTTCAAACTCTTCAGAAGAGTGGAGCCGTTGAAAGAGTCCAAAGGCCTATGCCTGTTCTTCTTCTCGGAAACCAACACCATTGTCTCTCAATATGATCACATGCCAATCCTCCGTCTCTTCATAGCTCAAATGAATCTCGCTACTTTCTTCTTTGGAACTGTATTTCAACGCATTGTCCAGTAGGTTTTACCAGATCATTTATTGAAGTCCGATATCCGTGCGTAGGACGGGGAGTGGATCCTTGTCAAAATGAAAAGAGTTTGTGCAAGATTCACTCAGTCATTTGAGGGTCGCATCGATCAAAAAGTCTATATCTAAATCAAAGCAAAAGCCCGATCCTGAGAGATCGAGCTTCTGCACTTGTTGGGCGAAAAGGGAGTTTTTGAACTCACGGCATTCAAAGGTGCGATGAGTCTATAATCTCAGACTTGATTATTCAATCGTAACATCAACAGTTTCAATCACTGATTCTTCATTTTCGTCCTGAACGGAGGCATAGAATCTGAGAGTCCAGCCCGCAACCAACGAATCTGAACCCACCACTTCCGGTACGGTATATTCTAGGTTTGTGAAATCAAAAGATTTCGCTGGTTCAAAATCTGGTTCAGCATCACTGCTCTTAAGTACGAAATTGTAAAGGTTGTTTTGGCCTTCCAGATCCAGAGCGACAACCTCAATATAGTAGTTCGTTATATCTCTGTCATCCTCCATAGAAACGTCGGCGGAGATCATGTCACCAACACTAGCGGCTGATTGGTCGACCGTAAGCATAAGTGTAGGCGGCTCCTTGTCCTTGTTGCAAGCAGTAAAGACGAGACCAAAAGAAAGCATGAGTAGGGTAGTGAAAAGTGATTTAGAAAACATAGTATTAGGGTTAAAATTTGGGCAATAAAAGGGCTTTCTTATAACTATGTTCTACAAGGGTGTAATTGGTTTTACAGTGGATATTTGGCTTGGATTTCTGATTGACCGACCAATATTCGATCGCGAGATGTGTTCATTCTCACTACAATTCTGAATTTCGCCATACTGATCATATCTTCTTCCTTCCTTTGCATTTCAGTGGGGCAAGCAGACTGTTTCATAGCATTTGAGGACGACGTTTCTTCCGTCGAACTTCCGAGAAAGTTCACGTATCCGTTTTATTACGAACCACACGAACTCAGCTTGAGAGCGGCCGAGCAACTCCAGCGATTTATACGGCAACAAGATTGGAACCAAGACTTCCTTGGAGATGAACCTTCAACATCGGGGATCATGTTCGGGGTGTTGGTGGTCAAAGACCCACAGGGTAAACTAGGCTTTCTGGTGGCTTTCTCAGGAAAACTCGCCGATAGCAATCACCACAAACCTTTTGTTCCTCCCGTGTTCGACATCCTAGCGCAGGATGGATTCTTTCGCCAAGAAGAGAAGAAGATTGAACAGCTAACCGCCGAGATCGAAGCACGTAAGAACGCTCCCGAATTGCGATTGAAAAGAGAAGACTATCAGAAGCACCTTGATCAAAGCGAAAGGGAACTGACTGAGGCTAGAGCAAAGATCAAAGAAGGGAAGAAGGCTCGAAAGCTTCGGAGGAAGGAGGCTGAAGGTAAACTCGGACCCCAAGAGTACGAGCAGCTCGAAGCGTCACTGGTGAAAGAAAGCAAGGATGATCAATTCACCTACAAACGCTTAGCGAAGCACTGGAAGGAAGTGATAGAAGGATCAAAGTCCGAATTGGACGCTCTGCTTGACGCTATACAGCGATTGAAAGAGGATCGTAAGAATCTATCCTCACAGACACAGGCTCGGATGTTCGATCAATACCGGTTCTTGAATGGAAAGGGAAGTTCGAGATCCTTGCTCTCCATATTTGACGATGGAGAAGGATGGATTCCTCCGGCAGGGGCAGGGGAGTGCGCGGCACCGAAGCTGCTGCAGTATGCCTACCTCCATGACCTTCAACCCATTGCCATGGCCGAGTTCTGGTGGGGAAGATCTCCGCGCTCTGAAGTGCGAAAGCACCAGCAATTCTATCCATCATGCCGCGGCAAGTGCGAGCCGATACTAGGGCACATGCTCCAAGGACTCGAGGTCGAACCCAATGAAATGCTCGAGGGGTTGAAGAATGACAAGGAACTCGACATCATTTATGAAGACGAGTACTTGCTGGCGGTGAATAAACCCGCTGAATTCCTCTCCGTTCCGGGTAAGGAGATCCAGGATTCCGTGTATACAAGGGTGCGGGAAAGGTACCCCGAGGCCGATGCTCCTCTGGTGGTACATCGACTCGATATGAGCACCTCCGGCATCATGCTCGTGGCGAAGAACAAGGACGTACATAAGCTGATCCAGCAGCAGTTCGAGCAGCGAACGGTGAAGAAGCGATATGTGGCTTTACTTGAAGGGGAGTTGACCGAAAAGGGAGGGGAGATCAATTTGCCTTTGCGAGTCGATTTCCATGATCGTCCAAGGCAGTTGGTCTGCTACGACCACGGTAAGCCAGCCAGAACCATCTGGGAGTTGGTGGAGGTGGCAGACGGTCGTTCACTCGTCCGATTCTATCCGGTCACGGGAAGAACCCATCAGCTAAGGGTGCACGCCGCACATACTTCGGGTTTAGGCATTCCCATCGTTGGAGATGATCTGTACGGAAACAAAGATTCACGTCTTCATCTGCATGCAGAGCAGCTGCGTTTTTTTCATCCGATACTGGAGAAGGAAATGACGTTGCGTGCGGCTGTGCCGTTTTAGGTTGAATGGTGCAGTAGTCACCTATTTATTGTTGCACTTTCCAATTCAAGTCAAATTAGACTTTGGCTTAAATCCCCAAGCGTCAAAGCCCAGTCCGTTGGACGAAATCTTTCACGAGAACGGGAGTAAAGATTACATGCTTAGGTTAAACAAGGGTAAAAAATGCATAAATTTACCCTTGTATTAGAATTGAGTGTAAATGTTACCGTCGAAATGATGAACAAGTTCAAAAGATCTCAACCGTATAATGATTTGCCTCTGCTTCCTCCAAAGGCAGACTTGGAAACGAAAGAAATTCTAACAAAAACGATAAGCGCCAGTAGAGCATTGGCTCAACTGAATGGCGCTATAAGAAACCTACCAAATCCAGGTTTATTTCTTGATACACTTCACTTGCAAGAAGCGAAGGCCAGCTCTGAAATAGAGAACATAATCACGACAAATGACGACTTATATCAAGCTGTAGTAGCAGATAAAAAATTCGATAATCCTGCCACCAAAGAAGTGATTAGCTACAAAGAGGCCATTCGGCTAGGGCTCAATCGACTCGAGAAGAAACCATTCATTATAACCAACCTTTGCGAGGAGCTTGTACAGTGTATAAAACAAAATACTGCGGGAATTAGAACTACCCCTGGTACTAAGCTGTCCAATATAAAAGGAGAGGTGATTTACACTCCCCCTACCGGGGAACAAGTTATACGAGAAAAAATGGCCAACCTCGAACAATTCATCAATCAATATGATTCATTAGATCCTTTGATAAAAATGGCTGTTTCACACTATCAGTTTGAAGCGATACACCCATTTTCCGATGGAAATGGAAGAACGGGTCGTATTCTTCTACTACTTCAACTAAAAATGGAGCAGCTTCTTGATGTTCCTGCACTTTACTTAAGTGAGTACATCATAGAACATAAGGACGAGTATTACGAGGGGTTACGATCAGTTACAGAAAAGAATGATTGGTCCATATTCATCCTTTATATGATGGAAATGATTGAATCCACCGCCATTAAAGGATTACATAGACTAGAATCAATTATTCATATCATGGAATCTACTGGGCAAGAAATAAAGGAAAGGCTACCGAAAGTATATTCTAAAGACCTAGTTGAGGTCATCTTCAAACTTCCCTATACCAAAAGACAGAACCTGATCGATATAGGATTAGGTACCCCGAAAACGGTTGGAAACTACCTAATTGCCCTAGAAGAAGAAGGATTCCTAAAATCCGTACGAGTAGGAAAGGAAAAACTATATCTGAATCACAGATTGATGAAAATACTTGAGAGGTAAAGTCGGGTATAACATTGGCGAAATGTTGCAAGCGCCCGTAAAAGCAAAAAGCCCGATGACTTGATACGTCTTCGGGCTTTTCTATTCCTCCAGCCATAGAGGCTTATCTTCTTGGCGGTCCGGACGAGACTCGAACTCGCGACCCCATGCGTGACAGGCATGTATTCTAACCAACTGAACTACCGGACCAAACTTCTAATGAACAATTCTTTTCGTTTCAAAAGGACGGCAAAAATATAGTTTTCTGGAACTGTTGCAAACAAAAATCTAACTCGAAATGAATTTATTCTGAGTCGCTCTTTTGACCTGTAATACCAGACTGTGCAATAGACATGTTCTCAACTATTTAACTATTCAACAATCTCCATTCTCTAATCTCTAATCACTCGAACTACAAGTACACCTAATGCGCACTAATCACTGCGCACTGTCGCACTTAGATCAGCCTCACTGAAAATTAATATTGAATATTAATACCCGCCATCATCCATCCCGCCTTCCGTTCCTTCACCACGACCTCCGCGCTGCTTGCGCTGGTTGATGCGGTAGTTGAACGTGAGGGTGAACTGACGAACCCTCCATTGGAAGTCGCTTTCGGAGTAGAGGTACTCGGTGTCGATAATCGATCGACGGATACCTGAGTTGAAGATGTCGCGTACGTTGAATACCAAGGTTCCCTTGCCCTTGAAGAAGTCCCTTGCCAGTCCAGCGTCCATGGTGGTTACCGCCAAGCGACGTCCCTGTGGCGTGTTCCTCGGAGCTCGGTAACGCACGCTAACCTGTAGGTCTACATCTTTCGGAAGTGACATATTGGTGTTGGCCCTACCCATGAAGGTCAGAAGCTCGGTGTTGAAGTTGTCTTCTCGATAATCGCCCTGAATGACCGCGTAGTAAGCGTTACCACTAGCATTTATGCGCCACCACTTCGTAATGTCGAGGTTCAAATTGGCTTCTACGCCGTAAGCATCTTGCGTTCCCAAGTTTATCGGATAGGTTCGGATCAAACTCGTGGAATCAGTGGTGGTGATCCGCTGAACTACATCAGCGGTGTGGCGGTAATAGACGCTACCCAAGAAGCTTCCCTTCTTGAACATGCGCAAGAACCCAGCCTCATAACTGTCTGTGTACTCCGGATTAAGGTCAGGATTTCCACCGTAGAAGAAGCGTGGATCGGTATAGCTATAAAAGGGAATCAACTCGCGGAAACTTGGTCGACTCAATCGACGACTGTAACTGAGTTGTAGGCTATTGCACTCATTCAACTCGTAATTCACGTGCGCACTAGGGAAGAAGTTTAGGTATTCCCGAGGATTCTCTAGTCCGCTTAGTTCCAATACCGTCCTGATGTCCGTGTATTCCGCCCGTATTCCGGCTTGGTAAGAGAATCGCTTCCACTCGTTCCCATAGAGCGCGTAGGCTGCATAGATGTTTTCTGTGTAGGTCAGGTTGTCCGTGAAATCGGTTAGCGAACGCCAATCTGCGCTATCTGAATTCCTAAGATCCACGCTGTAGAAGTTCTCGATTTCCCGTAGAGAAACACGCGCTCCCGTTTCGAATTTCCCGTCCTTGCCAATGGGGCGAGTGTAGTCCGTTTGCATTAAATAGGTGCGCTGGTCTTCGGTGTTGCTGCTTCGCTGATAGCTTATCGCATCCGAAGTGGTACTGATTGTCTGCACCAAGTTCGCCGTTTCGCCATCTTCGTTGATGTTCATCCTCACATCGGTCACCAACTTGTGCTCTTTCTTATCAAAGGTCTTCACATGATTGAGGGAAAACTCCAGGTCTTGACTCAACTCGCGCTCGCGCTCGTCACGTAGGGTAGAGGATACCAGCACATCTTCGGCGTTGATGTCATTGTATTCCAAGAGGGCATGATTGTCGCCATCCGAATATTTGTACAGCACGGCTGCCGTGATGGTATTCTTGTCGTTGATGAAGATGTCGGCACCGGCACGGTTCACCGAACTCAACCCTCCACGCGTATGATTTTGAAGTCGTTCGAAGGTGTACGTGGTGTCCGGCCCATCGTAGGTTTGGTAGCTACTGCCTCTGCCAGGAGACATCCGATAATTCAAACCCGAACTGGCAAACATGTTGATCCACTTACGACGGTAGTTCACACTGAAAGACCCTCCGTAGTTGTCCGGATAGCCTACACGCGCTTCGAACGATCCATTGAAACCCTTCTGCTTTTCTTTCTTCAAGACAATATTCAAGATGCCCACTTCGCCTTCAGCCTCGTACTTCGAGGATGGGTTAGTGATCACCTCGATCTTGTCGATCATGTCTCCTTGAATGAGGCGCAGTGCATCGGCATTGCCATCACCCACCAGTCCTGATTGCTTACCATCGATCAGGATGCGTACGTTCTCACTTCCTCTGAGGCTCACATTCCCCTCAATGTCTACATCCACAGACGGAACGTTTTGGATGATGTCAGCCGCATTTCCACCGGCATTCGATAAATCTGAACCTACGTTGAAGACCCGCTTGTCTAATTTGAATTCCATCGTGCTGCGCTCCGCTTCTACCACGACTTCATCTAGCATCTGAGCATTTTCTTCCAATTGGATACGGCCAAGAAGTACATCCTCTCCGGGTTTTTTGACAATGTCATCCACCACCTTCGTTTGGTATGAAAGGAAGGTGATCTCGATGTAGTAGTTGCCTGGTTTGGCTCTCGTACTGAATTTTCCGTCCATATCGCTGGTGGATCCTCCAACAAGCGAACTATCTACTCTAAAGAGAGCGATGTTTGCGAAGGGAACAGGCTCATCGTTGGCAACGACCACAAAGCCCTTGATCGCCGTCATTTCACGCTCTCCACCACGACCTTGGGCCGAAAGCTGAGCGACTAGGGCGAACAAGAAAAAGACGTTCAGGATGATCTTTTTCGTGCTCATATGTGTCGACACAACAATTGCGACTTCAAATGTTTCGATTTATTGCAAACAAAAAGCCCGTCCTACCCACAAAGTTGCCAGTCTTTCGACCGACATCATTGTGTGATGGACGGACCTTCTAAAGTTGGTAGGATGACCTACTTATCCAAATGCACATCCATTTGAGGGAATGGGAAGCTGACACCATTGGCGTCGAAGCTCTTCTTCACATTCTCGATCATGTCGAAATGGACGTTTCAATACTCTGCTGCCTCAACCCAAACGCGTACGGTGATGTTCACGGAGCTGTCGCCCAACTCACCTAAACGACAGAATGGAGCGGGATCCTTCAAAATTAGAGCATCTGCATTGATCAGATCCATGATCAGGCCTTTCGCTTTCTCGAAGTCGTCGCCGTAATCAATACCGAAAGAAAAATCCAGCCGACGAGTTGGCATCGTGCTGAAGTTCGTCATGCTTGAATTGGCGAGATCTCCATTTGGAATGATAATGATCTTGTTGTCCGGCGTATTCAAAATAGTGTTGAAGATCTGGATCTCCTTTACGGTACCGGTGTGTCCACCTGCGTCCACAATGTCTCCCACTTTGTATGGTTTGAAGAGTAAGATCATGACTCCCCCGGCAAAATTCTGTAATGTGCCCTGCATGGCCAGACCCACGGCCAGACCTGCAGCTCCCAAGATAGCTACGAAGGAGGTCATCTCGATACCGACCATGCCTGCCACGCTGATGACCAAGGCTACTTTGAGCGTGATTGAAAGAACGCTTCGTAAGAAGGTTACTAGGCTTGGGTCAACATTTCGCTTGGCCATCATATTGGCGATCTGCTTGACGATCACATTGATAATCCACATACCAATGATGAGGGCGGCAATAGCGCCAATGAGAGAAAGTCCGTATTTGACGATGAAGTCTCCAAGCATCGTCGTGTGATTCGATATCTATCATAGTTTGCTTGTTTAGATTTTGGGCAAAAAAAAAGGATTCTACTCCGCTCCGCGAACGAAAGGATTTGATTTTTTCTCCTGTCCAATGATCGTTGTGGGACCATGTCCAGAATACACCGTGTAGTCATCGTCCAGAACGTAGAGCTGTTCTCGTATAGAACGCAACAAAGTCTCGTGATCCCCGCCGGGTAGATCCGTGCGTCCAATGCTTCCATTGAAGAGTACGTCGCCTCCAATGATGGCCTTCTGCTCATGAAGGATGAAAACGAGATGTCCCGGAGCGTGACCGGGACAGAAACGCAGCTCTATTTCATGACCGTCGAGGTCTAGCTTTTCTTCCTCACTCAAGTATCGCTCGGGGTTGGGAGAGGTCTCGAATCCGGGAATGCCATACATGCTGGCGGAAGTGGGTGCCATTTGCATCGTGGGCTCGTCCTTTTCGTGGTACTCGGGTCGAAGTCCGTAGGAGCTGTAGACGAAGGCATTGCCAAATACGTGGTCTAAATGACAGTGGGTATTCAGCAGTCGCGTCGGCTTTAAACCCTTGGAGGCAATAAACTCTTTGAGCTCCTGTTTCTCCTCTGGATAGTAGCATCCCGGGTCGATGATCCAGCAATTTCCTTCGTCGGAATAGAGAACATAGGTGTTCTCTGAGAATGGACTGAATTCGAATTGTCTAATGTGCACCATTGTTCGTCTGAATTGTTACAGGGTTATGAAATGAGGTTGCTACCTTTATCCCTTTCAGGTGTTTCTTGCATGGCCGACAAATGTAGAACGATATTAACGCTGCTTATTCTTTGGGTCTTCGCACAAACTGCGAGTGCCCAGTTCTACCATGGTATGCATCATCCATTTGGAAAGAACCGCGTGCAGCATGAGCAGTTCGATTGGTTGAAGTATGAGTACGACTACTTCACCGTGTACTTCTATGGTGAGAATAAGAATCTTGCACTCTTCACAGCCAAGAATGCCAATGAGATGATCGATGAGGTCGAACAGTTCTTCGATTATTCCATCAAGCGTGAACGGGTCCAGTTTGTGGTCTACCAAAAGCTGGAACACTTCGGGCAGAGTAACGTGGGCATTCCTCAGACCGACGAATCTAACATTGGCGGAACCACGCAGATCGCGGGATCCAAGATCTTCGTCTACTTCGATGGCGACCTGAATTCATTCCGAGAACAGATCCGCCATGGCCTTGCTCAGGTGCTGGTAGGACAAATGCTCTTTGGTGACAATTGGCGCGAGATGATCAAAAACAGCGCGCTGATCAACTTCCCACTCTGGTTTACGAATGGACTGATCAATTATGCAGCGCGACCTTGGGATGTGGAGTCAGACGATAAACTGCGCGACCTTGTTTCCAGAGACAAGTATGGCAACTTCAACAGACTGCAAGGAAAGGAGTCGGAGTTGGCAGGTCGAGCGCTCTGGTATTATGTGGGGGAAACGTATGGCACGAATGTGATTCCCAATATCCTCTACATGGCCCGAGTGACGAGGAATGTGGAGTCAGGGTTCCTGTTTGTCTTGGGGATTTCGTTGAATACTGTCCTCAACGAAGCCGATCGCTATTTTCAATACCGATATACAACAGACGAGGAGGGCACCCAAGACTTCAGCGAGTTCATGCCCTTCAGAATAAAGAAAGCACCCGACTACACTGAGCCGAAACTAAGTGCCGATGGACGATATCTGGCGTACGCGACCAACAACCTCAGCAAGATCAAGGTGCGCATGTTCGACACCCAAAAGGGGAAGAGCAAAAAGCTCCTGAGGCAAGGCCACCGCTTGGATCACATCTATGACCTGGGCTATCCGGTCATGGACTGGAATCCGGTAACCGGTGAGTTGTTTGTCATTACCGAAAAGAAAGGAAAGCTTTGGCTCCAGCGCTTTGACCCCTTGACAGGCAAGAAGGTGTCGAAGATCGAATTGCTTCGCATCGAGAAGGTCCTTGAAATGGATTTCGCTCCCGATGGCAAGAATATTCTCTTCTCCGCGATCAATCACGGACAAACGGACGTTTACCTCTATAGCATCGCCGCCAACAGCCATAAGCAGTTGACGGATGATATCTACGATGACCGCTATCCCGCATTCTGGAAGGAGGATGCCATTCTGTTTGCTTCCAATAGAAAGACCGAGGTAGTGAATGAAGCCCAAGACTACCTCAAGTTTCGCCCAGCGCCAACCATGGATATCTTCAAGCTCGACCTCGACGGGAGTGAAGTTGCAAAGCGACTGACCAATACGCCTTTGGCCAATGAGGAACGACCGGTGAAGCTCGACAAGGATCGCTTCATGTACGTCAGCGACGCATCGGGGATCAAGAATCGTTACTTGGGTACCTACGACAGCTCAATCGTTTCCATTGATACCGTCATCACCTTTCGATACTTTTCTAGAAATGAACCTCTAACGGGCTATAGAAGGAATATCCAAGAGTTCGACTACGATCCATCAGAGCAGCGCTTAGTGGAGCTTTTTTTCTACAATGGACGTTATCGCTTCCAACTACTCGAAGGCGAAGAAGTGTGGCGTGCTCATGATCCAGTAAATTCCAGGTATGTCCAGAACCTACTTGTAGAGTTGGATCCGTCCATGCAAGATACATTAGTCACTGCAACACAGCAGACACGCTACGATACCATGGGTGTCAAGGTGCGCTACCGTAAGGTCTTCCCAGAAGACTTACCTCGCGATTTTGAAGAAGATGGACTGATCGACATTTTCAATTATGAGTTTGAGGAGGATCTGGTGAACGAAGAAGGACAGTTGATCCAAGCAGCGAAGCCTCAAGAGTCGATGGAAGAGGAGGAAGATTCGACCGAGATGAAAGCCATGCCGGTGATGCGCGTTCCTGAGATGCGCAACTACGAGATCGCATTCTCCGCGACGGATCTTACGACCCAGTTTGATTTCGATTATGCTACCGACCTCTATCAACCCTTTACAGGTGGACCATACGTTATGCCAGGCATGGGTACCTTCTTGAAAGTGGGTGTGCTGGACGTCTTTGAAGACTACAACATCGAAGGTGGTTTCCGCTATTCGTTCAACAATAACGGAACAGAATACTTCATCTCAATGGAGAATCGCTCCAAGCGACTCGATAAGAAGTTCATCCTCCAACGTCAGGCGTTGACCACGCTGGCTTCTGCTCAAATGACACAGCGTACCCAGTTGTATCAGGGTAGAGGGATCTTCCGATATCCGTTAGACGAAGTGAATGCAGTGCAAGCCACGATCACCGGTCGATATGATCGAGTGATCACTTTGGGTGCCGACCGAAGTGGATTGGAGGAGGATGATGTCACGGACTACTATGCCGGATTCAAGCTGGAATACATCTTTGACAATACCTTGAACAAAAGCTTGAATATCCTGAACGGAACGCGCGCCAAGGTCTTTGCTGAGCACTATCGTAGCATGAAGAATCCCGCCGCGGCGCTCTATGTCACAGGGCTTGACCTTCGGAATTACATCCCTATCCATCGAGACCTCGTCTGGGCGAACCGCTTGGCTGGTAGCGCAAGCTTTGGTCCACAGAAGGTGGTGTACTACATGGGTAGTGTCGACAACTGGATCGTGCTGAGCACGCGTGATCGCTTTGATTTTTCTACCAGTATTTCCCGTACACAAGGCTATCGTTTCCAGTCGATCGCTACTAACATGCGTGGTTTTGTGCAAAACGCACGCAATGGAAATAACTTCGGTGTGTTCAACAGCGAATTGCGATGGCCGGTCGTCCGATATTTTACCAACAAGCCGCTGAAGAGCGAGTTCCTCAGTACCTTGCAGGTCATTGGGTTTGCAGATATGGGTACGGCCTGGACGGGTGTAACTCCGTATTCAGAGGAGAATACTTTCAATCGAATTGAGGAGTCTAACGGTTCAATTACCGTCATCTATGAGAACCAAAGCGACCCGCTCATCGGAGGGGTAGGAGCTGGACTAAGAGCGAAGGTTTGGGGCTACTTTGTTCGATTCGATTATGCTTGGGGCATCGAAAACGGCTTATTTTTGGACCCCATGGCCCACCTATCATTGGGCCTAGATTTTTGATCACATGAACGAGATCGTCATCCTCATACTTATCGGTGTCATCGCTGGCATGTTCAGCGGCATGTTCGGCATTGGCGGAGGACTCATCATGGTTCCGGCTATGGTTTTCTTTCTTGCCATGAGCCAGCATTCAGCGCAGGGAACTAGCTTGGGGGTATTGGTTGTGCCGGTCGCCGCGGTCGCCGCGTATAACTATTACAAAGCGGGCGAACTGAATATCAAGTATGCGATCATCATTGCCCTCAGTTTTGTGATTGGCGGTTACTTCGGATCGAAGGTCTCGCTGGGACTGAGTGAGGTGATGTTGAAACGCATCTTTGGCATTCTGATGATGGCCATGGCGATCAAATTGATCTTCTTCACCAAAGGAAATCCTGCGTGATGATCGAACGGATCCAAGCGGCTGCAACTCAGCACTTCGAGCGGCTCGTATCGATCAGGCGGCACCTGCATGCCCACCCCGAATTGTCTTTTGAAGAGCATGAGACCAGTGCCTACGTGGAGGGCATTCTAACTGAAATGGGTTTGAAGGTCGAGCGCATGGCAAATACCGGCTTGGTCTGCATGATCGAAGGCGCGGAATCAGGCCCCGTGGTAGCACTTCGAGGAGATATGGACGCACTCCCGATCTTAGAGCAGAACGATGCCTCTTATTGTTCGACCAATGAAGGTGTAATGCACGCCTGCGGGCACGATGTGCATACCACATGTATACTCGGAGCGGCGATGATTCTCAATGAGTTGAAAGGAGAACTAAAAGGCTCCGTCAAATTGATCTTTCAACCCGGAGAGGAAAAACTTCCGGGAGGTGCTTCGATCATGATCAAGGAGGGGGCATTGAAGAATCCGACCCCTAAAGCCATTTTTGGACAACACGTCCATCCGGAATTGGATGCCGGTAGGGTGGGATTCCGAGCCGGAAAGTACATGGCGAGTTGTGACGAGGTTTACTTGACAGTCAAAGGAAAAGGCGGACACGGCGCATTACCCCACAAGAATATCGACCCTGTCCTGATCGCTGCTCAGACCATCGTGGCAATGCAGCAGGTGGCCAGCAGAAGGGCCAATCCGATGATGCCTACGGTATTGTCGTTCGGGAAGATCGAAGGAAAGGGCGCTACAAACGTGATCCCTGACCGAGTTGAGATCGCAGGGACGTTCAGAACCTTTGATGAAACTTGGAGGCAGGAAGCCCATGAGATGATTCGTCACATCGCTGAGGAAACGGCGAAAGCATACGGAGGAGAATGTGAGGTGCGGATCGAGAAGGGGTATCCCTATGTCCACAACCACGAGGAACTGACAGAGCGCGCTAGGGCTGCTGCGGTCGAGTACTTAGGAGAAGAAAATGTGGTCGAGTTGGACATGCGCGCTACGGGAGAAGACTTTAGTTATTATTCACAGGTCATGCCTGGATCGTTCCATCGCTTGGGCGTCAGAAACGAAGAACGCGGAATCGTGCATCCCGTGCACAATTCTCGGTTTGATGTAGACGAAGAATGCCTGCGCGTAGGGAGCGGACTGATGGCATGGCTGGCAATTACCGAAATGAACGAGAAATGAAAAAGACGATGATGATCTTGTCGCTGGCAGCGCTGCTGTTTGCCTGCACTGACCCACGACAGAAAGAGGTAAATGAATTGAGAAAAGAGGCGATCCAACTGCACGATGACGTGATGCCTCGCATGGGAGAGATGGTGGAGCTTTCAGGCGAACTCAAGAAGATGCGTGCCAGCATCATGGATGCGCATGACAGTACAGGCAAGGAGAAGATGAAGTACACCCTAGCGATCACCGAGTTGGAGGTAGCGCACGAAGGGATGATGGCATGGATGAACAACTATGACCCTACCTACGACGAGTCGAACCCATTGGACTCGGCGGTTGTTTATTACAAGCAACAGCGCGATGCCATTAGCATGGTCAAGCAGTCCATGGAACAAAGCATTGAAAAGGCAGAAAGTCTGAAGAATGCAGCGAAGTAGTGGGTTCATCATCGGCGCAGTCCTACTCGGATTGATTGCCGGTTGTGAAGAGGCGCCAAAGAATCTTCCCGTACTTGGTCCATACACGGTCGAAGATGAGATCGTGGATGGGGTCTTGAAAACCGATACGATCTACACTTCCGTGAAGTCTTTTTCCTTCACCGATCAGGACGGTCAAACCGTGGACCATTCCACCATCGAAGGAAAGGTCTACGTGACCGATTTCTTTTTCACCTCCTGTCCGACCATCTGTCCGAAGATGAAGCAACAGATGCTCCGCATCTATGAGAAGTACCAGGATGATCCGAACGTGGTCTTGCTATCACACAGCATCGATCCGAAGCGGGATAGCGTGGCTAGATTAAAGAATTATGCTGATAAACTCGGCATCCAGTCCACAACGTGGCATCTGGTCACAGGGGACCGCGATGAGATCTACGACATGGCCAAGCACTACATGATCGCAGCCCAGGAAGATCCGTTAGCGCCCGGAGGTTACGCCCACAGCGGTGCGTTCTTGTTGGTCGACCGGAACAAGCAAGTCCGCGGTATTTATGACGGTACCAATCCGGACGAGGTTTCAGATCTGATGGAAGATCTAGAATTCTTGCTGCATGAACCATAAGTGGATCCTTTTCTGGTTTTCCGTTTTCTTCATCGCCTCGTGCGACTATAAGCCACGCAATCAAGGCCGTGTTCTGTATGAGCGAGAGTGTGCCAGCTGCCACATGGAAGAAGGGCAGGGGCTAGGCGAACTAATGCCTCCCGTTGCCAATTCAGATTACATTCTAGCAAACAAGGAAAAACTAGCCTGCATCATCCGCTACGGCATGGAAGGTGCAATCACGGTAAATGGCGTAGCCTACGAAGGCGAGATGGAAGGTAATCAGCAGCTCACCGACGTAGAGGTCACGAACCTAGTTCACTACCTACTCGTTGACCTCAACAAGCAAGAAGATCACTTCACCCTAGCCGAGGTAAGGGAGCAGTTGGAGCCATGCGGGGAATTAGTGCATGAAGATTAGTGCAGAAGATTAGTGCAGAAGATTAGTGCAGAAGATTAGTGCAGAAGATTAGTGCAGAAGATTAGTGCAGAAGATTAGTGCAGAAGATTAGTGAGGTTATGATGGAGCACTCACGTGGATTGCACGCGACACCCTCTGCGCACTCAGCGAAAACCTCAGCGACCTCGGCGTGAACCATTGATCTATCCTGCAGAGAAGCAAGTCAGATTAACAAGAAGCATTTGCAGATATTGCAAATAACTCTCGTCTTGGGAGGCTTACCTTCATGTCGTGTTGCGAAAATTGAAGTTGATTGTTCTGTTTTATTCCTCACTGTGCCTCTGGTTTGGTGAATTATATGCTCAGGAGAAGCTCAAGTTATACTTGATTCCTGGTCAAGGATCTGATCACCGCGTTTTTCAGGATTATCATTTTGACACATCGTTCATCGATACCATTCATGTCCGCTTTCTCTTACCGAATCGTGGTGAACGGATGCTCTCATATGCCAGTCGAATGGCAGAACAAATAGACACCAACGGGCACTATGCGATCATGGGCGTTTCACTAGGAGGAATGATCGCTTGTGAGTTGGCAGACAAGTTGAATCCAGATAATGTGTTTATAGTCTCAAGCGCGAAAAACAGAAAGGAACTGCCGGTAGGCTACCGAACTCAACGTTACGTTTCGATCTATTCTATTGTTCCTGCGGGCATTGTCAAGGCCGGTAGTTTCGTTCTCCAACCCCTTTTTGAGCCCGACAGAAAGCGGCACAAACAAGTGTTCAAGTCCATGCTGAAAGACAAGGACAAACGCTTTATTAAGCGAGCGATTCGATTAATTGTCACATGGAATAGGGAGCAGTCCCCAGAAAAAATGGTACATATCCATGGAGTGAAGGACTCTACGATACCTATAAGAAGGGTCGAGGCAGACTATATCATCGAAGAAGGGTCGCACATGATGACCCTCAATCAAGCTGCTGAAATCCAGAAGATCATTGAGGTGGAGCTTGGGGGTACTTGTGCAGCGCCATAGGCATCCCTACGGGAGAAGATTAGTGTGCAGTGGGGTTACGATCAAGGACTTGGACAGATTGAACACGGCACCCTTTGCGTCTCTGCGCCTTTGCGTGACACGCAAGAAGCTCCGATAACGCCGATACTCAGATTACCCCAATCAACTAATCTCTAATCTCCAGTCTCTACTCCCCAGCCACCGACTGCATCTTCAACTTAATAATACCCACCTTTTCAAAGATCTTGATGACGATGTAGATCGGATCGATCTCGTGCCAGCGCACGCCTCCGAAGTTCGCTCTAGCACCGTACTTGTGGTGGTTGTTGTGATAGCTTTCGCCCAACATAAGGAAGTCAAACGGAAGGAAGTTCTTAGAAGTGTCACCAACCTTGAAGTTCACATAGCCATACTTATGCGCCGCCCAGTTGATGATCGCTCCATGGAAGGGGCCCATCACGAAGTGAATCGGTAGCAAGAGGAACATCCACCATTGTGTAGCGAAGGTCACGTAGAACCAGATGTAGAAAACACCCCAGAGGATGCGGATCACCCAGTTGTCAGCAAAGCGCTCAAATACAGGCCAGCTGGGAAGGTCTTTCTTCCACTTGTCTTCCACCTTGATACGGCCATAAAAAATATTGGAGTAGATCACTTTGGTGCGCCACATCATGGCAAAGACGTTCTTGTCGTACTTCGGAGAGTGAGGATCCAACTCTGTATCCGCGTGGGCATGGTGCATACGGTGAAGGATTCCGTAAGTATTTGCACTCAAATAACTCGAACCTTGAAACACGAAGGAAAGGACTTGAAACACCTTTTCCCATCCTTTGCTCATCGTAAACATCTGATGCGCGGCGTAACGGTGATGAAAGAAGGTTTGAGTGAAGAGAGAAAGGTACCAGTGGGCAACAAAAAAGATCAGGATTTCCATAAAAAATATTCAGCAATAAAAGGGCAAAGGAAGTGGTTGGATAGGGTTCCTTCGTGAGTGACGAAGATAGCAGTTTGGAGAGGTGATTCCGACCGTTGCCGGTAACATTTATCCCAATAAGGTGAAATTATCGACCAAGGAAAGGGTCACTCAGTCCGTTGAGATTCCTCCAAGACTTGGATCAATTCTTTGATCTCATTTACGCGCTGCTCGTTACCCAGTTTTACATAGCTGTGCTCCAGGTTATTGAGTACACGACGAAGGATGGCTGCGTTGGTAGCAGGACGAAAGAAACTGTCGCGAGGCTCGAGTTTCAATTGCTCCAAGAAGTAATCGATCTCCTTGTGACTAAAGACCGTTCCCTTACTAAATGGATTGATGTAGAACAACACATCGGTCTTGTAGATGTCGTTGGTGCGGTACAGACTGAATCGGTCGAGGTAGGCGAGAATGAAGTGATGCGGAAGGTTCACACCATAGATCGGAAGGTCAAGGTTCTGCGCGATGATCGAATAGATCAAACTCAGACTCAACGGATTCCCTTTCTTGGTCTCAAGCACCACGCTTAAGAAAGAATTCTTTGGAGAATGGTAGTCGCTGGTATTACCGCTGAAACCGTAGAGTTCGAATAGAATATGGTTGATCACCTTCACCTGCTCGAAAGCGGTCAAGTTCGTATTCAGCTCAAGCCAGATATCCTGTTGGATCTGCTCCAGTGACTTCAATAAAGCTTCTTCGTCAAAGTCAGGATACTGATAACGATTGATGATGATCACGCCGTCCAGCAAGCTGTTGGCCTTGTCGCTGGCCCATTCACCTAAGCTTTTCTTAAGTGCCTTGAATTGGATCTCGTGGATCAGGTCCTCGATGCGCTGCTGGAATTCGACGCCAAAGAGATTCGACTCCCAAGCGTCTTCCAATTCAGGAATGACCAGCTCTCCAAACGACATCAGTTGGTCCTTCACGTGGGAGTACACCGACTCGTCAGGATCGTCGAGCAGACGAATGAGTGCGCTAATATCAGGGCTTTCCTTCACTGATGCCCAAAATTACGGGGGTATGATCCCCGGAAGATTTGGGTTTGGGATAGCTATTAACACAAGGGTTGTGAATAGCGAGATTAGCTTTACAGGGGCTTAGTTCGATACTATAGATTCGAGCACGTCACCGATGAGCTTCTTCATAGCGGGGTGATAGTTCTTGCTGAATTTCTTCGCCTTACGATTGGCAACGACAATGCACATGCACAAGCATTCGTGTCCGAGCGCTCCGCCTAAGGCGTAGAGGGCCGAGCTTTCCATCTCATAATTCAGGATGCGCGCGCCGTGGGTTTCGAACTTGGCGTAGTCGTCATTCAGGCACGGGTAGGCCAGCGGAATGCGAATAGAACGACCCTGCGGACCGAAGAATCCATTGGCGGTCAGGGTGATTCCGCGTGGACCGAGGTGGCCAAATTGCGCGACCAGCGACTGGCTTGCACGAGCTGCGTAGGGAGGATTGATCTTGATGTCATCTCCAAGAAAGGATTCGAAGGCGGTGCGGATGCGTTCTTCGTCTTCGTGCTCTTCAATGTCATAGAAATGACGCACACCATCCAGGCCGATCGACCATTCGGTCACTACGGGGTGGTCCACTTCTAGATCATATTGTAATGCGCCACAAGTTCCCAGTCGAATAAGCTTCAATGATCGCGGATTTGGAAGGGGGGTCCTCGTTGTAAGATCCATGTTGACCGCAGCATCCAATTCAGTGACCACGATGTCGAGGTTGTCGGTCCCGATACCGGTGGCAAGAGCGGTGATTCGAACACCTTTATAGGTCCCGGTGTGCGTGACAAACTCCCGATTGCTGATCTGGTGTTCGATGGTGTCGAAGAAGGAGCTAATGACCGAAACGCGTCCCGGATCTCCTACCAAGATCACGTGATCAGCAATATGTTGGGGTTTCAACGCAAGGTGGTAGACGCTTCCGTCGGGGTTCAATACCAGTTCACTTTCTTGTGTAGCCATCGTGGAAAAAAATCGGTCTTCAAACCTATGACATTTAAATAGTTTTATGCCCCGTGAAGGCACGCATCATTACTATAGGCGACGAGATTCTGATCGGACAGATCGTAGATACCAATTCAGCTTGGTTAGCAACCCAATTGCATCAACTGGGTATCGGCATAGAGAGCATCGTAAGTATTTCTGATACCCGGGAAGCCATCCATGGCGCGCTGGATGCGGTGAATGGAGTGGAGCTGGTGATTATCACGGGTGGATTGGGTCCGACGAAGGACGACATTACAAAGGGCGCGTTGGCGGAATGGTTCAACAGCGGCTGGAGGATCGACGAGCGCGTACTGGCAAGGGTGGAGGAGCATTTTGCCATTCGCGGCATTCCTATGCCGGAAGTGAATCGTGAACAAGCCGAGGTGCCCGAGGTGTGCGAGGTGCTGTTCAATGCCCATGGTTCCGCTCCGGGTATGTGGTTCGAAAAGAATGAAACCGTGTTCATCTCCATGCCGGGCGTTCCCTTTGAGATGAAATACATCTTCGCCGATGAAGCCATCCCAAAGATCCAATCCCGTATGAAAGGTCTACCGATTGTGCACAAGACCATCATGACCCAAGGGATCGGAGAGAGTTCCTTGATGGAGATCATCACGGATTGGGAAACTCAATTACGTGAGTCAGGACTCAAATTAGCCTATCTGCCGAGTGCCGGTGCGGTGCGATTACGCATCACAGGGCAGGGTGAAGATCAATATGCCTTGCAGCGTCAGATCGATTCTCAGGTGGGAAACGTACTTCCGTTGATCACTGACTACGCCTTCGGCTTTGACGACGAACGACTAGAGGTGGCCTTGGGAAGAATACTCAAGAAGTTTGGCAAGACCATGTCCACGGCCGAGAGCTGTACGGGCGGATATCTTTCTCATTTGATCACGACGATCCCAGGTTCGAGTGCCTATTTCCTGGGGGGCGCGGTGACCTATTCCAATGAAGCCAAGGAGAATCTACTATCCGTTCGAAACGAAAGCTTGGTCCAGTTTGGAGCGGTCAGTGAAGAAGTTGCGCTGCAAATGGCCGAGGGAGCTCGAAAGGTGTATGGGTCTGATTATGCCGTAGCAACAACCGGAGTGGCTGGACCGGATGGCGGAACAGAAGAGAAGCCGGTAGGAACGGTTTGGATCGCCGTAGCCGGTCCGAATGGGAGTAAAGCCCATCGTTTTCGCATGGGAGATGAACGTGAACGAAACATCAGAAAGTCCGCATTACAGGGGATGCAGCTCCTGAGGAAACAAATTTTAGAGGACGAAGGAATTTCTCCTTTGGAAGTGCTTCATTAATTGATTTATAGACTTATATTTGCACCCCAATTTTCGCAGGAATCATGAGAATTTGCCAAATCACAGGAAAGACAGCCCAAACGGGACACAACGTTTCACACTCAAACAAGAAGAGCAAGCGTACGTTTGATGTTAACCTTCAAACTAAGAAGTTCTTCGACGCTGAAGCGGATGAGTGGATCACCCTCCGCGTGAGCGCAGCAGGCATTCGTCACATCAACAAGCGCGGTTTGGCTGCTTGTTTGAAGGATGCTCGTGAGAAGGGTTACGTGAAGTAAGCACTTTCTCTACACGATATTCGACCCCGGCTTTTCAGTCGGGGTTTTTTTGTATCCGCTCGCACACATTATGTTGTTCAAAAATGCGAGCTGCTGGGGCATTCTTGTCGCTTCACACTCCCGTGCTTTGTAGTAAAGAAGTCTGTCCTGATTACACTCGGCTTGTTGGCGTGGTTTGGAGTTCGCGCCCAAGACGACCTTCCTCCCTTGGAGAGGGCCCCATTATTCAGAGTAAACCCACTACCTGAGATCAACGATGAGTTGAGTCCCTCCTTTTTCTTGGAGAATCGTGAGCGCTTGCGCGATACCCTCCCTGATAGTGGAATGGTGGTGCTGTTCTCTGCACCTGAGCGCTACAGCTCCAATGATATCGAATACCGCTATCAGCAGGACAAGGACTTCTACTACTTTACTGGAATCGACGCCGAGAATGCCATGCTGGTGCTTTTCGACAGTCCGGTGAAGATCAACGACAAGTGGTACCGCGAGATCGATCACGCCGTCGCCATCAACGTCGCCAATGGGGTTAATGCCCCAACCAAAATTATCCCCGGCACCCAAAGCACTGCTAATGGCGCTGGAAGTGTCGGATATCTTAATGAAATGGTGCAGCGTCAGGCATCCAACAGAGTCCAATCCTAAGATCTCATTTACGATCACCGTCATGGTATCCAGCTCCTCACAGAACCCATCCGTGGCGCTGAGGATCACCTCATAGCTGCCAGGATGAGCGAAGGTCCAGGTCATGCTGGGGTGGGACAAAATCGTGTCGCCGTCTACGAGCCAAGTGTGGGTGCCTGTGGCGTTAGCGCTATCGTTGTAGAACGTCAGGGTAGTCCCCTGATCGATGGTGGTGTCTTGGATGCTGATCGCGGCATCTACGCTGCAAAATAGTTTCTCGATCTCCCATTCTTCTAAGGCCCGGTTATATACCCTAAACTCATCGATCTTACCAAAGTGCCAACGCTGGTTCTCGGTGCGGTGAACACCAATTACCAGTTCTTCATTCGCTCCAGAAATACTTCCTGTGCTTGACGCCGCTGCGGTAGCTATCAGCTCGCCATTAATATAGTAGCGAACCGCTGAGTTGTCCCGGACTAAGGTCAAGTGGTACCACGTATTGAGGGCAGGAGGGTCGAGTAAGGTTACTGACCCGGTGCCGCCAGCACGTGCTTTGAGCTCAGAGGTCGTAGTGATCGAGGCGGAAAAGGCACCATATGTGAGGGAGTTGGCATCGTGGCTGAAAATGTTACGATTGGCATCATCGTCGAACGTGTTGAACCAAACTGAGACCGTTTGGTATTGGTAGTCTAACGTTGTTTCAGAGTCAACCCAATCCCCGTTTCCGTCAAAGTAAAGTGCTGCGCTATCGTTTCCGAAGCGGTCCAGAGTGGGTTGAGCGTTTGTCAGCGTTCCATCATAACCATTAGCGCTGAAGTCGCTCGCATTCCCATCGAATGGATAGTAGAGTTGAAGGCTGTCCTCCAATGTCCATTGTCCCAGTCCAATAAAAGGGAGAAGACACAAGGTAGCCCCTGTCAATGTGGTGTAGATCTTCCGTAGTATAAAAAATCAGTTTGTCCTCAGGTTAGTCGAGTTTTTAGCGTGACTCATAGACAAATATAACAGTCCGCTTGGGGAAGCATGCCGCTTCATCGAATATGACGTTCCATCTGCGAAATGGAAGCTAAGGATGTAGAAAAGACTGAATCTAAACCTGTACCTTCGCGCAAAATTTGAAGGCGGATATAAAGTTGATTTAAATGTTAGATTTTAAAGAAATTAGCACGGCGACGATGGTTCTTTTTGCGGTGATCGATATCATCGGTTCAATTCCCGTCATCATCCAGTTGCGTCAGAAGGCCGGACACATCCAATCGGAGAAGGCCAGTATCGTGTCTTTGATCATCATGATCTCCTTCTTGTACTTAGGAGATGAGATCCTTCAGTTGATCGGTATCGACATCAACTCGTTCGCCATTGCGGGTTCGTTTATTCTTTTCTTCCTGTCCTTGGAGTTGATCCTCGGTATCAAACTCTACCGCGACGATCCCGATCAGGCGGCTAACGTCAGCAGTACGTCCATTGTTCCGCTGGCATTTCCATTGATCGCCGGCGCAGGAAGTATGACTACGCTTGTATCTCTCCGCGCCGAATACGCGATTCAGAACATTATCATCGCGATCATTCTCAACATTGCGTTGGTCTACTTCGTCCTGAAGAATACCGTGCGCATTGAACGACTCATTGGTCCAATCGGTATTGCCGTACTCCGCAAGGTTTTCGGCATCATCCTGCTCGCCATCGCCGTGAAGCTGTTCCGTACGAACCTGGGATTGATCTAGTGCTCGACTGTGTCGAGAATATGTTATATGTGATATCTACATGGGGATGGGCACTTTAACCTATACCTCACATAACACATAACACATACCAGATATCAAATCACAGCCTCGTACCTTCGCGTTCATGGGATTTAAATCCATTGCAGCTAAGTGGTTGGCGCGTCGAGAGATGGCTTCGGTAAGAAGTTGGGCTCATGATCCGCATGCCGCACAGGAACGCACGTTCAAGTATTTGAGAGATGTATTGATCGAGACGGACTTCGGTCGAGATCACGGTATCAACCAGCACACAAGCATCGAACAGTGGCAGCAGAAGGTGCCGTTGCGCGACTACGAAGGGTTGAAAGAGTATGTAGAGCGCATCAAGGAGGGAGAGATTGATGTGCTGTGGAAGGGGAAACCAGTCTATTTCTGCAAAACTTCGGGGACCACTTCGGGTACCAAGTATATCCCTATGAGTGAGGAAGGCATCAAGGCGCAGATCAAGGCGGCCCGCTCAGCTTTGCTCGCTTATATCCATGAAACGGGTAATAGTCGTTTTACGGACGGGAAAATGATTTTCTTACAAGGAAGTCCGGTCATGCAGAAGCTGCAAGGCATCGACGTAGGAAGACTTTCCGGGATCGTGGCGCATCACGTTCCTAGCTACCTACAGCGCAATCGTATGCCGAGTTGGGAGACCAACTGCATTGAAGATTGGGAGCAGAAGGTCGACGCTATCGTGGAAGAGACTATGAAGGAAGATCTGCGTTTGATATCCGGAATTCCACCATGGGTACAGATGTATTTCGAGCGTCTGATCGAGAAGAGCGGCAAGACCAACATCAAGGAGATCTTTCCAAACTTCAGTGTTTTCGCTCACGGTGGGGTGAACTACGCGCCATACAAAGCGACGATGGAGCGACTCATCGGAGGAGAAGTGGATACCATTGAGACCTATCCCGCATCGGAAGGCTTCATCGCTTTTCAAGATAGCCAGAAGGATGAAGGACTATTGCTGAATCTAGATGCAGGAATTTTTTATGAGTTTATACCGCTAACAGAGGTCCACGATGAGCACCCCCATCGCTTGACGCTAGCAGAGGTTGTGACGGGAATAAACTATGCGATCGTGCTCAATACGAGTAGCGGCTTGTGGGGCTATTTGATCGGTGATACGATCAAGTTTACTTCTACTAAGCCTTATCGCATCCAAGTTACGGGTAGGATCAAGCACTTTATTTCCGCCTTTGGTGAGCACGTGATCGCTGAGGAAGTTGAGAAAGCAATGACACGAGTGACTCGGAGTCTACAAGTTGAAGTGGCGGAATTCCATGTGGCTCCTCAAGTGAGTCCGTCGGAAGGATTGCCATTCCACGAATGGTTCGTAGAGAGTGAAACAGAGCTGCCGGAGTCCTTCGCGTCGATGCTGGATGAAGAGATGCAGCAACTCAATAGTTACTACAAGGATCTCATTGAAGGCAAGGTGCTCCGACCGCTGAAACTCACCCGCGTCGATGCTGGTGCGTTCAAGGCATACATGGCCAGTGTGGGAAGGCTAGGAGGACAGAATAAGCTACCTCGATTGGCGAATGATCGCAGCGTCGCAGAGCGATTACTGTCGGTTTGATCGTAGGAAAGGCTAAAGAGTATTGATATACTCTTTCAAGTTTTGAAGGGTCTCATAGGGGGTGTCTACCGTCGCTGAATTAGCCAACCATTCGGGAATATTCCCCCCTGGCAAAGCATGTACGCGGTATTGCACTTGGATCCGGTTTGCAGCAACCTCCTCGATGATCCATTCACCCGTTAAATGTTCGATCCTGACCACACCATCTTTCTTCGGGAGGTAGTCTGGAATAACACCGATCTCCACCCGCTACTTGCCGGGCAATTCATGGTAGGTGAGTAGTACGCATACATCGCGATTTTGGACCGGAAACGGAGCGTCCGTTTCTAGGTAGTAGATCTGTTCGTTTCCTTCTAGACTCAAGAGTTTTGAATCCTCGCTGTCTGGCGACCATTTTACCATGTTGTCTGCGTCCTTCAGAACACGCTCCATGTCTTTGATCGAACCTTGGATGGTGGTCTCCGCCCTGAATTCATCGATGCTGGAGCCATCAACAGGTCTAGTGTATACGGTGATTCCATCCTCACTTTTAGCCATGGTCCAGTCCTCGGATTGACCAAACGCCCCCTGAGCTAGAAGTAATACAAATGCAACGCTGTGAAGGATAATTCTCATTCCGAATAGTGTCTGTAGATAAGACGATTATTCGGTCGAATTGTTGGGGTTGGGAATAGAAAAGCCGACCCAATTTGAGTCGGCATTTAAAAGCACTAATTCAATGATATCATTAGTTGTAAATGACGTCAAATCGATCAAGGTTCATCACCTTGGTCCACGCGTTGATGAAGTCTTTCACGAACTTCTCCTTGGCGTCGTCGCTCGCGTACACCTCAGAAAGGGCACGTAGCTCTGAGTTCGAACCGAAGATCAAATCAGCACGTGTGGCTGTGTACTCCACTTCGCCTGTAGCGCGGTTCTTTCCTTCGAACATCATCTCTGACTCATCGGTTGGTTCCCACTTGCGGTCCATGCTCAACAAGTTCACGAAGAAGTCGTTGGTCAAAGCACCTACGTTATCTGTGAAGATGCCGTGCTTCGAGCCATCGTAATTCGCTCCCAAGGCACGCATTCCGCCAACCAATACGGTCATCTCTGGTGGAGTAAGGGTCATCAACTGCGCCTTGTCAACCAAGAGCTCCTCAGTGGAGAGTTTGTACTCCGTGGTCTGGTAGTTACGGAATCCATCTGCCATTGGCTTAAGTAGATCCACGCTCGCTACGTCGGTCATTTCTTGAGTAGCGTCTGTACGACCCGGTGTGAAAGGAACTTCCATTGGGAAGCCAGCTTTCTCAGCGGCCTGCTCTACAGAAGCACAACCACCTAAAACGATCAGATCAGCCATGGAGACCTTTTTGCTTCCGGAAGAAGCGTTGAATTCATCTTGAATACTCTTGTAGACATCCAATACTTTGTTGAGCTGAGAAGGATTGTTGCAATCCCAGCTGCGCATTGGCTCAAGCATGATTCTAGCTCCATTGGCTCCACCGCGACGGTCAGAATGGCGGCAGGTAGAGGCAGAAGCCCAAGCAGTACTTACGAGTTCTTGCGTGGAAAGTCCTGACTTCAAGATCTTGCCCTTCAATGCCTTCACATCGCTAGCGCTGATCATATCGTAGTCAGCTGCGGGGATCGGGTCTTGCCAAATGAAGTCTTCTTCTGGGATCTCTGGTCCGAGGTAGGTCGACTTTGGCCCCATGTCACGGTGGGTAAGCTTGAACCAAGCCTTGGCGAAAGCCGCGTCGAACTCTTCGGGGTTCTCCATGAAGCGACGAGAGATCTTCTCGTACTCAGGATCGAATCGAAGCGAAAGGTCAGTGGTCAACATAGTTGGCTTATGCATCTTTCCTTCTTCGAAGGCATCAGGGAAAATGGCCTCTGCATCCTTAGCAACCCACTGGTGAGCGCCGGCTGGACTCTTGGTCAATTCCCATTCGTTGTTGAACAACATCGCAAAGAAAGTGTGGCTCCATTCGGTAGGAGTAGGAGTCCAGATCACTTCTAGTCCTGAGGTGATCGCGTCACCGCCTTTACCTGACATGTAATCGCTCATCCAACCAAAGCCTTGCTTTTGGATCGGAGCTGCTTCTGGCTCTGGGCCTACGTGTGAAGCTGGACCGGCGCCGTGTGTCTTACCTAGGGTGTGTCCACCCGCGATCAAGGCTACGGTCTCCTCGTCGTTCATTCCCATACGTCTAAATGTCTCGCGGATGTCCTTCGCAGCGAGCACCGGATCAGGATTTCCATTAGGTCCTTCTGGGTTAACGTAGATCAATCCCATCTGAACTGCCGCCAGTGGATCTTCGAGGTCACGCTCACCTTTGTAGCGCTCATCAGCAAGCCACTCGCTTTCCTTACCCCAGTAAACATTGCTTGCTGGCTCCCAAACGTCCTCGCGTCCACCACCAAATCCGATGGTCTCGAATCCGGCTGATTCTAAGGCCACATTACCAGCGAGGATCATGAGGTCAGCCCAAGAAACCTTCTGTCCGTATTTCTTCTTTACCGGCCAGAGTAGGCGACGAGCCTTGTCTAGGTTTCCGTTGTCAGGCCAACTGTTGATCGGAGCAAAACGCTGCTGTCCGTCACGTGCACCGCCGCGTCCGTCAGCTGTTCGGTACGTACCGGCACTGTGCCACGCCAAACGAATGAAAAGTCCGCCATAATTTCCCCAGTCCGCTGGCCACCACTCCTGAGAATCGGTCAATGTAGCCTTGATGTCTTCTTTCAATTGTGCGTAGTCCACGCTCTCGAAGGCCTCCTTGTAGTCGAAGTTCTCTCCGAGTGGGTCAGACTTGTCTGAATGTTGACGAAGTACGCTCAGGTCGAGCTGGTTGGGCCACCAATCTCGGTTGGTTGGCCCCCCTTGTCCAGCTGATAATCCTGAGGCACTGCTGGTAAAGCCCATGGGACAATCTCCTGAACTCTTTTGTGTTTCGGCCATGTCAGCATTCTGCTGCCCGCATCCTGCCAATCCGAGGATCAGGCCTACTGCGATGATGGTTTTTCTCATGTTCTTATGAATTAGTTAGGTCTGTGAAATTTGAGTCTCAAAACTAGAACAGCTAGTACGATCATCGAAATCGATAATCTGAATAAGCAAATAGATGATGTCTATTCTCTTTGTCATATTCTCTAAAGGTACGACAGACCATCGGCAGTGGAAAGAGATTTCTGTCGAAAAAGGAATGGAATAGAACAAATCCATCATTTCGAAGTTTCCCATTCGCAAACCTTAAATAAGTCCCATCTTTGCAGCCCCTTATGAGTGAGGAAAAGAAAACCCACGGCATTGCCATCTTAGGATCGACCGGAAGTATCGGTACGCAAGCGCTTGACGTAATCGAAGCACACCCCGAAAGGTTTACGGTGGAGGTCTTAACTGCCCGTGGCAATTGTGATCTTCTTATTGAACAAGCCTTGAAGTTCAAACCGAATTGTGTGGTGATCACCAATGAGGATCATTATGAAAAAGTGAGTAAGGCGCTTTGGGAGGCGGATATCAAGACCTATGCAGGACCATCTGCACTTGAGCAGGTGGTGGAAATGGAAGGGGTGGACATTGTGCTTACGGCATTGGTCGGATTTGCCGGACTGAAACCGACGATGAAGGCCATTGCAGCGGGAAAGCACATCGCATTGGCCAACAAAGAAACACTAGTTGTAGCAGGAGAGTTGGTCACCAAGGCGGCTATGGAAGCTGGTGTCAATATCTATCCTGTCGACTCAGAACACAGCGCAATCTTCCAATGCTTAGTAGGTGAGTTCCACAATCCTATCGAGAAGATCTATCTGACCGCTTCAGGGGGACCATTCCGAGGTAAGACAAGAGATGAGCTGGCCAGCGTAACCAAAGCACAGGCACTAAAGCACCCGAATTGGGAAATGGGAGCCAAGATCACAATCGATTCGGCTACCTTGATGAACAAGGGCTTGGAGGTGATTGAGGCAAAGTGGTTGTTCAATCTCAAACCCGAACAGATCGATGTCATCGTTCATCCTCAGAGCATTATCCACAGCATTGTTCAGTTCGAAGACGGGAGCATGAAGGCCCAAATGGGCTTGCCAGATATGAAGTTGCCGATCCAGTTTGCCATCGGCTACCCTGACCGCTTGTCCAGCGATTTTCCGCGATTCAACTTCATGGACTATCCATCCCTCACTTTTGAGGCGCCCGATATGAAAACCTTTGGTAACCTTGCACTTGCTTTCAGGGCAATTGAAAAAGGAGGAAGTCTTCCTTGCGTGCTAAACGCTGCCAATGAGATCGCTGTGGATGCGTTCTTGCATGACCGGATCGGTTTCTTGCAGATTCAAGAGGTGATCGAGAAGACCATGGACGGGGTAGCGCACTTAGAGCATCCAACCTTGGAGCAATACATTGAGATAGACGAGAAGGCACGTGCCTTCGCCAACGCATTGATAGACTGATATGGACGTATTTCTGATAAAGGCGGCGCAGCTCATCCTGAGCCTTTCCATCTTGATCATTCTGCACGAATTTGGACACTTCATTCCTGCTAAACTCTTCAAGACTCGGGTAGAGAAGTTCTACCTCTTCTTTGATCCTTGGTTTTCTCTCTTCAAAGTGAGAAGAGGAGAGACAGAGTATGGCATCGGATGGCTTCCTCTTGGTGGCTATGTGAAGATTTCGGGTATGATCGACGAATCCATGGACAAAGAACAAATGGCGCAGGAGCCGAAGCCCTATGAGTTCAGAAGCAAGCCAGCATGGCAACGACTGATCATCATGGTGGGTGGAGTTACGGTCAATTTGATCCTCGGATTCATGATCTATTCAATTGTGCTCTTCACTTGGGGAAAAGAGCACTTGCGACTAGAGAACCTGAAGTATGGTGTTTACGCGGATAGCACGCTGCATCAGTTTGGCTTCCAAGACGGTGATCGCATCATGGATATCGTCGATGGCGATGTGAAGTACTACGAGGAATTGGGCAAAGAGGTCCTGATCAATGGAGCACGAAAGATTCAGATCGAACGTAATGGAGCTCTGCAAGTGATAGAACTTCCTGCCGATGTGGATCAGACACTGTTAGCCAACGAAGTGAAGTCGCTCTTTGCCGTGCGCTATCCCTTTGTGGTCGACAGTGTGATGTCAGGTACAGCCGCTGCGGAAGCTGGGGTGAAAAGAGGTGATCAACTCGTTGCGGTCGACGGTCACGAGGTCTTCGGTATCGTAGAAGGGGTTCGACAGATCCGTGCACACAAAGGACAAGAAGTGAATATTTTGGTTCTGCGCGACGGTCAAAAACTCGATCTTAATGTTGAGATTTCAGACGAAGGAAGGATAGGTGTGGCAATGAAGCCGGCAACCGACTTTATTGAGACAGAAACCTACCACTACAGCTTCTTCGAAGCTATCCCCGCCGGTGTGAAGGAAACCGGCGACATCCTAGGAAGTTACATTACAAGCATGCGCTTGGTCTTCACGAAAGAAGGGGCTTCACAGATCGGTGGCTTCGGTGCGATTGGAGGACTCTTCCCTGCGACCTGGGATTGGCAGACCTTCTGGAGCATGACGGCATTCTTGTCGTTGATCCTAGCGTTCATGAATATTCTTCCGATTCCGGCTTTGGATGGAGGACACGTCTTGTTCCTTCTATACGAGATGATCACAGGAAGAAAGCCTGGAGACAAGTTTCTTGAATACGCACAGACCGTTGGAATGATCCTATTGATCGGTTTGTTGTTGTTCGCGAATGGGAACGACGTGATCCGCTGGTGGAACGGATAATCTAGAAACTCAGATCTCAAGCAGCCAGGCCACAGCAGCACGTTCGCTGTTGAATGACTTCAACTTCGTATTGGCATCCATGATCAAGCGCTCATAAAGCTGAAAGAGCGTCAGAGAAAGAGAGTTGCTGGTGTAAACGGTCATACGAACCGTATTATACTTACCCGTACCTCGTTTCATCTCCTTCGACAACTTCAAAAGATCCTTCATCTTGATGTTTCTGTGCAGTCCGCCAGCACGGTGCAAGACGCTAAGGTCATCCGGTAAACGATCGTCCACGCTGACGTGATCGATAAAGCGCATCATGTCATCCGCTTCTACCGATTCGGAGTAGTTCATCTTCAGTACTCCCGTTTCTTGGTCGTATTCAATATTGACCATGGCCTAAGGACTGTGGTGAAAACCATGAGGTTATATAGCTATAACGCTTGTGGTGCTCAAATGGTTTCAGTCACGACAAGGGTAGGGATAATATACGTGTGAGTCAATTATAGATTTCTTGGTGGTAAATGGTCACATGGTCAAATGGTGAAACGGTTTGAAAGTGATCGGTGAACAGTGATCGGTGGAACTGAGAACAATGAACAGTGAATCACACGCGGTAACACTACTAATCTTTTCCCGTAGGGACGCCTATGGCGCTGCACTATTTTTTTTGCCTGTGGCAAAAAAAAGGCGCCCTAAAGCGCCTTCTTGAATTCTAGTTCGACCTAGGCTTAAACCAGCTCTACGATCATCGCGCTAGCGCCACCGCCACCGTTGCAGATGCCTGCGCCGCCGATCTTGCCTCCGTGCTGACGAAGTACATTGATCAAGGTCACGATGATGCGGCTACCTGAGTTTCCGAGTGGGTGACCCAGTGATACGGCACCGCCGTGTACGTCTACCTTCTGTGGATCGAGTCCGAGCAGCTTGATGTTAGCCAAGCTTACCACAGAAAATGCTTCATTCAACTCCCAGAAATCAACGTCTCCTACTTCGAGTCCGGCGCGCTTCAATGCAACTGGAACCGCCTTAGAAGGAGCAGTAGTGAACCACTCGCTGCTCTGTGCTGCGTCTCCGAATGAGCGGATCTTAGCGATTGGCTTAACGCCTAGTTCAGCCGCTTTCTCTGCACTCATGATCACAATGGCAGAAGCTCCGTCATTGATCGTAGAAGCGTTGGCTGCTGTGATGGTGCCGTCCTTTTCGAACACTGTTCTTAACTGAGGAATCTTGTCGAACTTCACTGCCTTGTATTCCTCGTCTTCTCCGAATACGATCGGATATCCTTTGCGCTGTGGGATCTCCACAGGAACGATCTCTTCTTTGAACCATCCATTCTCCCACGCCTTGGCTGAACGCTTGTAGCTTTCGATGGCGAAATTGTCTTGATCCTCACGGGAGAACTCATGCTCTTTGGCGCAAAGCTCGGCGCAATTGCCCATCAGCTGATTGGTGTACACGTCGGTCAGACCATCGTTCACGATGCCGTCTACCATCTTGGCGTTGCCGTACTTGTGTCCGTTACGCATGCTCACGTAGTGTGGAGCCTTAGACATGTTCTCCATACCTCCAACGACCACCACGTCATTGATGCCTGCCATGATCGACTGTGCACCCAGCATGATTGACTTCATTCCTGAAGCACAGACCTTATTGACCGTAGTACAAGGAACCTCGTCGCTCAATCCAGCTCCCAAAGCCGCCTGACGAGCCGGAGCTTGTCCAACACCTGCCTGAAGTACGTTACCCATGAATACTTCATCAACAACCGTCGGGTCGATGCCCGCTCTTTCTACGGCTCCTTTGATGGCAATGGATCCCAATTCAGTAGCAGGAACGCCAGAAAGGCTTCCCATGAAACTGCCCATCGGCGTGCGCACGGCGCTAACGATTACAACTTCTTTCATGATCGTGAATATGAGTGTTTGTGATTCTTCATTTTGAGGACCGCAAAGGTAGGATTTTGAGGTGATTGGGGAGTAGGGAGCAGGGAGTAGGGAGTAGGGAGTGGGAGCGGAGAGTGGTGGGAATCGGTTAAGTATTGAAAATTGATTATTAGCTCCCTCGCTTTTGCCTAGTCACTCAGCTCGTCGCTATCGCTCCTCGGTTGAGAATAAGTCTTCCTAGCGCCAAGCTCCTAGCGCCATACCAATCACCGTTCACCGTTCACTAATCTTCTCCCGTAGGGACGCCTATGACGCTGCACTAATCTTTTCCCTTAGAGACGACTATGGCGCTGTACTAATCTTCCCTTACTTTCGCCTAAGTGAAGCACTCTTGGAAAGACCGCCTGAGAAACTATGCCCTGATCCAACGATCTGTGGCCTTTGTTTTGACCTTGATCGTGATCTTTCTTTTCTTTCCCAAGGAGGACTTGTTCAAGTTTGAGTATCAACTGAATAGGCCTTGGAAACACGATAAGCTCATCGCTCCTTTCGATTATGGTATCCGTAAAACGGACGAAGAGATCGCTGAGGAACAAAAGGAATTAGCCTCGGCTCACCCTCCGGTCTTTGCGATCTCCACTGATGCTGAACAGTCCATATTGACGAGGATGGACGATGCATGGGAAATGCAAGTCGATAGCCTGAACACATGCGATTCGCTGCGTTCGGCGAGTATGCAGTTCATGGCGGATGTACTGAAGCGGGGTGTGATTCAGCAAAGCCCGGCAACCAAGGGTCTAACTCCGTTGGATGAGATCATGATGGATCGATCAGGGACGTTGGAAAGAATGCAGTACGGTGATGCCTTTCTGCTCGCTGAGGTTCTAGATTCCTTGAAAGCCTTGACGGATAGCATACCCAAATCACCCTGCATAGAGAGTTTCAAGGAGATCATCAGAGAGAACTTGGCGTCAAACGCCACCTATGATGACAGCCTTACCCGAAAGCTCATTCAAAACAGCTATGCGGGAATAGTCACCCTAGAAGGAAAGATCAATAGAGGTCAGGAGATCATCGATAGAGGAGAGATCGTGAACGATGTCAAATACAAGGCGCTGGAAAGCCTGAAAGCGGAATACGGTAAACGAACGCTGGAACAAACCGGATTCCATTGGTCACTGGTAGGAGAGATGCTGATCGTAGGTCTTCTGCTCGGACTTTTAGTGCTCTTTATCTACCTCAACCAAGACCGACTCTTCAACGACCCGCGCCCAATCACTCTGGCATTGAGTCTGGTGGCAATTGCCTTCGCCGTGAGCTCGGTGGCCTTCACCAGTAAGGCTGTTAGTGTGTACGTGATTCCGATCGGAATTGCCCCGCTTTTACTGAGGATGTTCTTTGATTTTAGGGTGTCTCTTTTCAGTTTTATCGCACTTACACTATTGGTTGCGCTATTTGTGTCTAATCCGCTGGAATACATGATTGTACAAGTGAGTGCAATCTCTTTCGCTACGTTGTATCAATCCTCTTCTACGAAGCGCTCTCGGATGCTTGGGACAGCCGCTTTGGTCTTCCTTGGATACTCCATCATTTACGGTGCGATCAGCCTGGCTCAGAACGGAAGTTTGAGCGGAATTGAAACCGCCAACTTCGGATGGTTCGCCATTAACGGCTTACTCTGTACCATGGTTTTTCCTCTCATCTATGTGGTGGAAAAACTGTTTGGATTTACGTCCGAAACTACCCTGTTGGAACTCTCGGATAGCAACCAGCCTTTGCTGAAAGAATTAGCCGTGAAAGCTCCCGGTACCTTTCAGCATTCGATGCAAGTGGCCAACCTGGCAGAAAAGGTTGCTTCCAAGATCGGGGGCAATGCTGTTTTGCTGAGAACCGCGGCCATGTACCACGACATCGGCAAGATGAATGAACCTCAATTCTTCATCGAGAACCAGATTCCTGACAACAATCCTCACGACGACCTTGAGCCAGAAGAGAGTGCCGCTATCATCATCGGACACCTAACCCAAGGTGTGGAGATGGCTTTGGCGCATAAGCTGCCGATGGACATCATTCAATTCATCCTTTCCCATCACGGTACGTCGACGGTCCAGTACTTCCTCAAGCGCGCCCGCGAGAAGGATCCGGATATCGATGCTGCTAGATTCACTTACCCTGGACCAAGACCTCACTCGAAGGAGCAGGCCATACTCATGATGGCAGATTCGGTTGAAGCTGCCTCAAGAAGCCTGAAGAATTACGATCACGAATCCTTAGAGAACCTGGTCGATCGAATCATCGATCACCAGCGCTCCCAAGGCCAGTACGAGGATGCTCCCGTTACATTCAAAGATATCTCAGAAGCGAGAGCAGTGCTCAAGCAAGCCCTGAAGGGGATCTTTCATCAGAGGATCAGCTATGATTAGAGTAGGCAGTACGCAGTGTAGCACTGTCCACTGTCCCCATCTGCGCCAGCGATAGCAGCGCCCGCCTGAACCGGAACGGGCAGGGCATCCTCTGAGGAGCGTAGCGACGAGGAGATACAGCGTATAGCGCGGTCTCTCGCTGTGGCGAGGGAGGCGCCCTGATGTTCTTTTGATAATCTAAGTAGTTAGCAACAAGTAGGCTGCCAAAGAACGTCTACCATAGGGAAAACCGAAGCCCACTGCGAACTACTTATAACTGCCTACTGCAAAAAGATGGCCCCGACATCTTTCGACATCGAGGCCATATGTGCCAGATCTATAAGCCGGATTCTGTCTCCCGACAAGTCGGGGTTCTGCCATTTATCTACGCGACCTACCCTCCCGGTCAGGCGAGCAGCCCTCAGGCCCGGGTTTACATGGTCTTGCAGCCCGCAAGGTTTACCCAAATCCCGATTACTCGGGAAGCGCGTGAGCTCTTACCTCACGTTTTCACCCTTACCGTCACGCAAGCGTGCTTAGGCGGTATTTTCTCTGTGGCACTTGCTGATGCCGCCAATGCGACACCCCTGTTTTCACAGGGTGCGGTGCTCTGAGCTGTCCGGACTTTCCTCCCTCACAAGTGAGAGCGACAGAACGATCTGGCCCGCAAAGATACTGAGAATCAACCGCGGATGATCACCTCTGTGGCTCCGTAGCCATAGGTACGATAAGGGGCGTCGTGGTATTCTACACGACCTAATTGGTCGAGGTAGTGATGGATCTCCTGCTTCAATACGCCTTCGCCTACGCCATGGATGAGGATGATCTTGCTGTAGCGTTTGTCTATAGCTTCTCTCACAAATGACCGGCACCGTTGCATCTGGTACTGCAGGATCTCTCCGTTGCTCATGTGCGAGTAATGATCCAGCAGCTCATGAATATGTAGGTCGAGTTCATACGTGGCGCTGGCTTGAGTCTCCAGGTCACTCAACTTTTCTCGTCCCTTCTTTCGTAACTCGCGATCCTTGGCGCTGACAGGTTTCGAGTGCACGTGGTCAGAGATCAGTTCATCGTGTTCTACTATCACCAACTGGCTTTCTTCAAAAGGAAGTTCCATTCCATCGATCTCCACCATGATCTCATCACCCGAGATCGCAGTCACGATCCCTTCGCCTGGTTCGTCGAGTAATCGCACTTTATTTCCAACAGCAAACCGCATAGGCATCGAAAGTACGTATTGCTTCATTTCAATTGCGCCGGACACAACTATGGATAACATACATTCGTTATCCTAGTAATGCACCGCTTCGCTAAAGCATACGAGATCCTAGAGTTGACGCCCGATGCGTCTTTGGAACAGGTCAAGAAGGCCTATCGTCGACTAGCGCTACGCTATCACCCGGACCTGAATTCACGAAAGGACGCCCACGAGAAGTTTCTCCATGTTCAGAAGGCCTACGAGATCATTCTCGAGGCGGATAAGAACTGGACAGAGGAGGAAATGATCGAGAAGAAGGAGGCACCCATGTCGTCCCGAGATCGTGATCGACGCAAGATGAGAAGGGAAGAGGCCATCCGTAGGGGAAGGGAAACCGCTAAACGATTTGAAGCTATTCGAATGCAGCGCGACGCCAAGCAGTTCGCTCGATTCAAGGCCTCCATTTACTACCCATGGACCATGGCGATGAGCTATTTCTCCCTGGTCATGTTCAGCTTGATCCTCATTGATGCCTTCATCGTGACCCGCACGCACCATGGTTATGTGGTAGACAAGCAACCGGTAGAGATTCACGTGGGTGGGGCGGAAGTCACATTAGGTTATGATTTGTTCTTTGCCAACGGAGATGAAGTGCGTCTAGGGGTAGACCCTGCGAATCGCATCAGCAAAGGTTCTTACATCAGTCTGGCTGAAACCATGATCTTTCGCGACGTGCCGAAGATCCACGTGGTCAATAGCGAATTCAAGGAATTCGAGGTCGACGGATTCAATAAACCGCCCTATCTCTTCTTCCTGATCTTTATCGGTGTTCCACTCTCCGTCCTTTGGGCTGACAAGCCGAGCGCAGTGTTTTACTCCGCAGGGGCCTATGCCCGATACCTGGTGATATTCTTCATCGCGGCTTTCTTGATCCTTTAAGGAGCCACCATCTGCATCAGGAGACCGCAGATGTATGCGCCGTACGTTCCAAGCGCATAGCCCAGCACAGCCAACAATACCCCAACCGGAGCCAGCGACGGATGGAATGCAGCAGCCACCACCGGAGCGGAAGCAGCGCCTCCAATATTGGCCTTAGATCCCACTGCCAAGAAGAAGAACGGAGCCTTGATGAGCTTGGCGACCAAGAGGAGTAAGGCAACATGGATCGCCATCCAGAGCAATCCAACCAAGAATATGGCCGGATTCGAGAAGATCTCCATCACGTTCATCTTCATTCCGATCGTGGCGACCAGGAAGTAAATGAATACCCCTCCGATCTTGGAAGCGCCGGCACCTTCGTAGTTCCTCATCTTGGTAAAGCTCCCGATTAATCCAAAGGTGGTAGCGAGAACGATCAACCAGAAGAACTTAGAATCCAAGCTGAACTGCTTCAAGAAGGGGAGATTTTCTCCGATGTAAGGAGCTAGATAGTCGGCCAGAAGATGGGAAAGACCGGTAGCTACGAAGGCAATTCCCAGGATGATGAACAGATCGGTCATGCTAGGAATGCGAGCAATGCGCTGACTGAATTCGTGCATTTTGTTTTTCAGGTTCTCCACACTTGAAGCATCGGCCTTGAAGAATCGATCGATCGCATCAGCCTTTCCTACACCGAGTAGAAGGAAAGCCATCCAGATCTCAGCTACGATCACGTCCACGGTGATCATCACAGAATACATTCCCGGTGTGATCAGGTTCTCCTCGCCGTTCTTGAATACTTCGTACATAGCAGCCTGATTCGCCCCACCGCCGATCCAACTACCCGCAATGGTGGTCATACCGCGCCAGACCTCGTGTGGCGACGCCCCACCTACAACGTCCGGAGCAAACATGGAAAAGACTAGAATGGCGATAGGTCCGCCGATCACCACACCCACGGTTCCCGTGATGAACATGATCAGGGCCTTCGGGCCGAGCTTAATCAATTCAGGTATACTGATGCTCAAGGTCAGCAGTACCAAACTTGCCGGAAGGAAATAACGCGAAGCCGCAAAGTAGAGCATCGATTCACGCTTGAAAGGGGAGAGGTCGTCAGCTGTGAGCCCCAAAGCTGTCACGCCTGCTTCAAGATCCTTGGCGCTCCAATTCGTAGGTAATGCATACCCTAGGTCGCCCAAGTGCGCGGCTAGTGCTGCGAGATCATACCACTTAGGAGCAATGATGCCCAACGAGGTAAAGATGCTCGGTAGGAAGTAGCACAGCAACAGCGCTGGAATGTATTTGTAGAACTTTCCCCAACCGCTGGTCTTGATAGAGTTGGTGTAGAAGATAGCCGCCAATAAGCCGAGTAGAATACCCAACACGGAGGCGTCGTTCGTGATCAAAGGCTCGTGAATATGCATAGGCAGCGAATATGGGGATTCCCTGGGAATTGGTGATTCGTAGATTCGATACTCGATATTTGGTATTCGGTTAAGAACGAATGAACGAATCCATGAAAAACCTCCTCCTCACGCTCACCATTCTCCTCGCCCTCTCCGGCTGCCGCCGAAGCAAGTTCGAGTCTGATTACGAAAAGCTTTCCTACGACGGTGAAACACGCAGCTACCTGCTTCATGTACCGAGTACCTACGATCAAGACTCATTGACACCGTTGGTCATAGCCTTGCATGGTGGAACAGGGTCTGCCAAGAACATCGAACAGCAGAGTGGTCTACCCAACCTGAGCGACGAGAAAGGTTTTATTCTTTGCTCCCCCAACGGGATCAAGAAAACCTGGAATGCCGGATGGTGCTGTGGGAAGGCAAACGAGAACGACGTAGACGACGTAGGCTTCATCGATGCCCTGATCGACGAGATCAGCGCCCAATACTCTATTGACCCCAATCGCATTTTCGTGACGGGAATGTCCAATGGTGGCATGATGAGCTATCGCCTTGCCTGCGAACTGGGAGATCGCATCGCCGCGATCGCACCGGTGGCCGGGACGATGGTTTTGGATTGCGAACCCAGTGCGGCGGTGAGCATCATTCATTTTCATTCGTACGAAGACAGCAACGTGCCTTGGGACAGAGGAATAGGCGATGGACTCAGCGATCACTACAATCCACCGCTCGATTCAGTGCTCTACTCATGGGCGCTACACAACGAATGCATCGAAGTGAATTCAATCAATACCGATGAATATAACCTGATCGAATGGAACGGCTGCAACGACGGAACGGACATCCAACTCTACCTGACCAATGACGGCGGCCACAGCTGGCCGATGGGAACCAAGCCCAGAAATAAAGCCGATGAACCCTCACAAGCCGTGAATGCTAATGAGCTGATGTGGGAGTTTTTTGAGGCACATGCGAAGCAGTGATTAGGGAGCGGGGAGTAGGGAGTAGGGAGTAGGCGGTAAGAAGTATGCAGTACGCAGTACGTGCAATCCTACTTGTTCTTTGCGGCTATAGATGCAAGTATCAATAGAGTATTCCGGTTATCGGCACGCTCCCTTCAATTCGCGTAATTAGCTTCGCTGCTACTTCGCGGTAGCGTAACCTGCCGATTGACGGGCAAGTTTGCGGCCAAATAAGTTCCGAAAGTGCTAAACGCTTGATTAACAAGCCTTCCAAATTCGCGTAAATCGCGGCCAATCAAGCTCCGATAGAGCCCGAAGTCATTTTCCCCACCATCTACACGCCGTCAATTCTTTCCGCAGCCCCTTTCATCTTTCCAAAACGGTATGGACATATGTCGTCCTTCTTCGGTATCGAATCCTAAGCCGAGTGTGTGGCGACCATGACTGAGTTTGGTGATGTCTACATGCGCTTTGATGCCGATCTGATCGATGTCCTTGGACCAAAAGCTGAACCATTCCACCTCGTGAATGGAAGAATCGTCAATGCTGAGCTGGACATAATCGCTCAGAACCTCATCTTCCTGTAAATCGACCTCGAAATCTCGGTTGTATGGAATGAAAATTTGGAGGTAGCCGTCATTGATGATCTCAGATTGGATGCAAGGACCCGAGAATTTGACCCCTTCTTCTAGGACATGATCTCGGTAATAGGTGTGATTCTGCCAATTCTCCTCGGGTGCCATCTGGAAGCGATACGAACGCGAATCAATGATGTTGGGCCATCGCATGATACGGTACACTGAAATGTAGGTCATGAATCCGGAAACGATCAGGATCAAAACGAATCCCAAGATCGTCTTCAACTTCTTTACGTTGCTGCCGAATAAGCGTAGCGACTTCGCGTACAGCGGACGAAGGGTAATTGTGTCAAAGGCCCAGAAAAATGGATAGGCTACATAAGACAAGTAGGGCGTTTTACGGATCAAGCCGAATGTGACTAGGTCAAGGTAATAAACAAGACCTGCCCAAAGAATGAATGAAACATAGGCATTTGGCGCATCAAGCAAAGTGATCGGAAGGGTGATGAAGACCAACACATTCAAGATAACCCCTACCAAGACGAACGTAGCCACGATCGAGGAGAACATGACCACCCCCGACGCGTTGTCGATCTGGATGATCTCATCCCTCAGATTCGAGCTATCGGATTCCCATGACTTGAAAGGCCGCTGTATCTTCCAACTGCCTTCACGAATACCCTGAGGAAATACGTAGTTGATACAAACCATGCCCAACCAAAACGCCCTCAACAACAAGTGCAGAATGAACCCGACCGTCAAGAGTTTCAATCCAAGCATGCCCGTAATAATGAAAATACTGAGCCCCGGAAGGAAACTCGTCATCTTCATCACGAAGACCATGTCAAGAAACTGATCCGACAACTGAAACAAAGAGAAAATGGCACCTCCGGAAATGAGTAATTCCAATTCCCAAGAGTTCTCCTGAAGGTTCTTCAACCACTGCGGAATAGACGCCGGCTCATTGTGCATAGAAAAGGGTTTAGGTGCCGACCAATGTAGTGAAAAGAGTACGTTGGGGAGTTAGGAATAGGGAATAGGGAATAGGGAATAGGGAGCTCCTCAATAATCAATTCTCAATATTTAATTTTCAATTCTCTTTCTTGCTGCTCGGCCTTGTACCTGATTCCTAGGTCCGGAATTGAGGTTGCAGTTGAAGTTGCAGTTGAGGTTGCCTCCGTGCCCTCTGTGGTGAAATGAAAGATTGTCCCGATAGAGCACAACTCCAGATTTCACACGGCCCCCAACTAATCACTGTTCACTACTCACTATTCACCTCCCTGGTATCCCCTCCAGATTATTCACCCCCCAAAGCTCCAGTTCTTCCTCGCTCCATAGCCCTGGGAAGAAGATGCGCTTTTGATACTTAGGGTGCATGTACTTCTGCCAATCGCTACCGCCGGTGGCCTCGGCCTTGGTCTGACCGCTGTTGAGATACTTCGCCGCTGCGTTGTAGTGAGCCATCACCCATTTCACGTTCACCGTATGGTCATAGTGACGCATCGCCGCCACCAGAGCCGAATCCTTTTGCGCGTCCTCAGGGAGTCCCTTGAACTTCGTCCACAGATTGAGCGTGTTGGACTTCTGCATGAACACGATGAAGTCGTCTAGGTATCGCTCTTCAAACAGCTGGATCAACGTCGATTTCTTCCCCGTTTTGTGATCCTTACCCGCCGCCTGCCAATAGAGATGGTCATACGCGTGCTTAAAAGGAGTATTGCGATCGATCGTGGCACGGAAACGAATATCGATCAGGTTGATCAACTCCGTCGAAGCAAATTCGATCATGCGGTACTGCGCACTCTGAAAGCCGCTTGCCGGAGTCAAAGTGTCCCGGAATTTCATGTACTGCGCCACCTCCATACCGTCTCCCATCACGCTGAAGGAAGAAGAAAGCACGTCGAAGTAGCGACTGATCCGTCCAAGACGTTCCGCAAAGAATTCGGGAGTAGGCTGCTCTTGATCCGCCACCTGTGCGATCTCGTGCAAGATCATCTTGAACAAGAGCTCGTTCACCTGATGATACATGATGAATACCATCTCATCCGGCTGATTCGTGCGCTGGATCTGCAGGTTCAGCAAGGCATCCGTCTGGATATAATCCCAATAGGTGATCGGCGTAGAATGCAGCAGCCCGCTCAAATGCGTATCCAGATTCTGCCCGATGCTGGAATACTTCTCCTCCAGGGCCTTCAGTAATTGTTCGCGCTTTTCGCTCATAGTGGTGGGGAGTGGTTAAATTATCCAATCGTCTAATTGTCTAATCATCTGATCATCTAATTATCTAATCAACCATTGGTCTGCAAAGGTGTAAGGATTGCTGAAACATTTCTATGAGCGATGTCAGTCCACGAGAACCAACAAAAGCACCGATAGAGCCCAAACTTTGATTCACTACACCTTCCCAATTCGCGTAATTAGCGCAATTCGCGGCAACCAAATCAAAACTCCGAAAGCATACGATCCACAGATTACCCCCAAATCCAATTATCTAATCACCAACCGGCTCCGCTAATTTGACCTAAGAATTTAGTTCTCACCGCCAAAATGTCCTGAATTCACCTTTCCAAATGACTTGGCTCTTCATTTGTTCTACCCTTCACGTCACCGATCGACGTTCGTTCGGGCGCCTTCGCTGAAGCTTCAGCGACAGCGTGCAGGGAAACTCCCTCGGGTCGAAGGCCGGTCGATGACTTTACATCTACAAGGATTTAGGAACATGAATTTGAACAAGTTTACCATCAAGGCTCAAGAGGCGATCCAGCAAGCACAGCAGATCGCCATGGGGAAGGGACACCAAAGCATCGAGCCAGCACACGCGCTCAAAGGACTCATCGAAGTCGACATTTACATCCCTCATACAGACTGAGTCTGGGCGAATCCTGCACGCCCGGAAGTAATTGAAACACGTTCGGAAGGTTTGGTTTTTTCCGCACCTCTTCCTAGCGTAAGCTTGTCGTGGGTTTTATAGAAGTCTTCGGACTTGAGGATAGGAATAGTTCTTTACACTTTAGGGTTAGTTGTTGAATGAACTTAAAGCCAAACTAAAACATTAACACTCCCTCAGGGAAGTGAAAGGGCAATTACACGAACTAGTCATTCGTGGTCAATTTGGGTTCAATCAACCTTTAGTCGGAAAAGGGTACCATCGGTGCCCTTTTTTTTGTGCCTATTCGTGAGAGTCTTCCTCAGACTCGTCGTGGTGCTCATGCTCCGATTGAGAAGGCTCGTCACCCGCTCTCAATTCGCTGTGCACAATCTTTCCTCCATGGTTGGCAAGCGGAATCATACTGACAAACGCTAATGCAGAAACGATCAGAGTAGAAGAACGAGCCACCTTGGTCAGGTGTGGAGCCCAGCGGTAAGAGACGATCGACATCAACGATAGAATTCCCGCAGCGATCATCAGCCACAGAGAAAGTTCAGCGTGCTCTTCGTGCTCTTCGAGTTGAAACTCGCTGATGCCTTGGAGATGCTCAACGATATGCTCCGCTTCTTCTCCGGAGAGATAAGCCGGAACCGTGAACATGGCAGCTAGGAGAATGGTCGCCACACCGGTCACTTCGACACTTTTATTCTTGAGGATCATTCCGATGGCCAACACCAGGCATCCGAAGATTGAGCCGAGAATGGGGATATGGTTGGTCAGCAGGTGCACATGCGTTGGCTCCATAGAGGTGTGATTTGGAAGCGAAAATGATGGATTTTGACTTGCTGAGCAAGATTTTTCTTACGCCTTACTCGCTTTCGCCGTACTATACTTCCAGAGCGCAATGATCAATCCCAATACAACTAACTGAGTGAGGATCGTCTCGTAGGTAGGATATAAGCCGATCCAAGTGAAACGAAGATTGAGTGGAAACGACCGAATATCAAGGAATCCACCTTCTTGAATCGCGTGGATACCTTCACCCGCTAGAATGAAAGCCAGGGCGAGAACCACAATCGAAGAGTAAAGGAACACCTTAGCAATAGGAAGCTTCTTGAACCATCGCAGCATTGCCCAGGCAATCCCGAAGAGAAGAACGGCAGAGATCAATGTTCCAAGAAGAACCCCATAGCTGCTGGTACTACTTCCATCCACAGTGAGCGAACTCAAAAAGAGCACGGATTCGAACGCCTCTCGGAACACTACCAAGAAGGAAAAGGAAGCCAATCCGATCATGTTGTTCTTTGTTATAAGTCCTTTCACCTTGTCTTCTACAAAGGCCTTCCACTTGCTCGCATTGGTTTTGCCATGCATCCAAAACCCTAAGTATAGCAGGACAGCAACGGCGAACAGGGCGATCAATCCTTCCATCAACTCTCGACTCTGCGCATCCCAATTCATCAGGGATCCCGCGAAAAACCATCCCACCACACCGCTCAGCACGGCGACGATCCAGCCACTGTGTACCCAACGGATCGCGGTAGTAGCGCCCATGGATTGAAGGATGCCAAGAATGGCCAATATCACGAAGAATGCCTCGAGCCCTTCACGGATCAAAATGGATAGCGTAATGGTAGCGGTCATCCACATGCTGCGCTCGGAAGATCCCAGCAGTGCTTCCGCTTCGTCGATCACGCTGAAAGCTTCTTCAAAAGAAGAGGCAATAACCTGTTGGTCTCCTTTCTTGATCACTGCTCGAAGATTCATCATTGCACTCTCAAGATCCTGAAACAACTGGTTGTCTGAAGCCTTGATCTTCGGTTCGACAGGTTCAACCCCCTGCAGATAGGCTTTTAAAGCCATCGAAATGGCCTCCTTTGAATTCCCAGCAGTCGATGCCGATTCTGCCTTATTCAAAAACAAGCGCGCCAGGTCCATGGGGCCAGCGACTTGCACATTGTCTTGGATGCGTAGCGTCGGAATATGTACTTTGGGATAGGCCTTAGACAATGCCTCGTTGCTCATGGTGGCCACATCAGAAAGAGGAACCGTGACATTTTCATCTTGGGTTTCAGCTCCGGCGTAAGGCAGCTCCATGATGTAAAAAGCAATGTCCCAAACCTCTTCGTCACTCAATTCTGTGAACGCCCTCATCGAAGTACCCTCGATGCCGAGCTTGATCGTGTTGAACGCTTGGAGTGGAGACACACCATCCATGATAGAGCGATCAGACAATACAGTAGGAGAGGGCTGTAGTCCAACTCCTTGAGGGCCGTCACCGTTACCTTTTTTACCATGGCAAGTTGCGCACTGAGCTTCGAACAAGGAACGACCGTTCGAGTGATTCGGCCACGCCACAGGGGCCAATGGTACTAATCCCAAACCGACGATATGATCGCGTACCAAAGAGGCTTGTACACTGACGTCCTCCGGAGACGACTTGGCACCGATCAAGCGCTGCAGTTCGAGTAGCTCTGCCTTTTGAGTGCTGTCGGGAAGGGTCTGTGATGACAAGAGACGCTCATGGTAGTCCAGTGCATTGGCGCTGAACTCTTCCATTTCTTCATACTCGAAACTATTGATGACCTCGCCGTCTTTCACAGCCATCACATAATCCTTCGAGATGTAGTCCATCAAGTTGATCAACATCCTTACCTCGGTCTCCTGCGTAGGTGCAAGGTCCTTGGCGAAGATTGTGAAAGAAGAAAATAGAAGAATGGAAATGGCGAAAAGCGCTCTTAACCTACTAATCATCCCTACGGCTTATGCTTATTTAGATTAATTTCAAATAGACGACAAAGAAACGCTCCTAAAGTTCAACCGGCAATACCCTTTTCAAGGTATTGTTAAGGAATTATGAACCCTTGTACTTGTCGTTCAATCCAACGCCTTGGAGGATCATCGGAACGCTCTTTTCAAGTCTTGAGAGCCTCGTCTTTTCTTGCTTTGCGCTTCCGATGTATTCTGCGTACTCCTTTCTTCTTCCCGGAGTGAGACTGTCGTAGGCTTCGCTAAGCTTGGCATCACAGGCTAGCGCTTCTTTGAGTTCATCGGGAATAGAGACCTTCTTCGGCTCGACTTTGATCTCTTTTCCTGCCCGCTGGTTAACAATGGCCTCCAGTACATATTCCTTCACCTGGTCAGCATCGACTCGATCTCCTGATTGGAATCTCCATTGACGCAATCCTTTGGTCGTGCCTTCTTGAGCATTGACAAGCACCTTGCTCTGATCCTTCAGAAAGACTCCCTGATGAAACCAAAGTCCGTAATACGATTTGAATCCGGCCATCCCCACGACGATCTTTCCGCCTAGCGTATAATGTGGGGTGCCCCACTTGAGCTCTTCTTTCAATTCCGTTTCCAAAAGAATGGAACGCAGTTCCTCAAGTTCCTCCTTCCATGGGCTTGAATTTAGATAATCAACTACCGACTTAGCAAGCTTCATGAGCGTTTCTTTTCGATCTGGTTCATATGTGCAACGGAGGTTTCGACCAGTTTTCTCAATGCTTCTCGGTCAATATCGTCGAGGCGCTTGATGTATAAGCAAGACTTGCCTGTTTTATGCTTTCCTACAGCAGAAAGGAGTTCATCGTATCGCGAGAATCCATCCATTATGTAGAGGCTGAAATTCTGCTTACGAGGTGAGAATCCCGTCAGGAACCAATCCAACGTCCTTCCGCTTTTATACATGTAGGTAAAATGTCCAAATCCAATGATGCTAGGTCCCCACATCGCAGGCTTACTTCCTGTGACACTTTCCATCATCTCTAGGATCCATTGAGTGTCTTGTCGCTTGGGTTCCGGTTCTACGGCAGCAATGAAGTCTGCCACACTTCTGTCGTTCCTGCTCGTTTTGAGTTCTGCCATCCCGTAAAAAAAGAAAAACCGCCTGGGATCGCCAAGCGGTTTTTAAGTATGAGTCTAACTTATTCGGTTAGTCCGTGAAGATGAAATCAGTATCAGCAAAGGCATGACAGCTCTTGCACATACCGTTCATGAGGTCTGATCCTCTCGCAGCGCCATCGTCGGCGATCGTGCCATCGCTATTCAGCATGAAGTACTCCCAGTCGCCACCGCTGGCATCGTAGTTGTCTCCACGCTTTACCATACCCGTCAAGACGGTACTTCCATCACTCAGCTCTGTTTGCTTGATGATCACAGTACCAAGAGGGTAGATGCCATCAACGGGAGTCTGGCTTTCTTTCCAGTAGACGTACGTACCGCCGAACTATCGTTTCCTCCGTGGGCGCCTCCCAACGACGGGTCCGCGCCGGTATGTTTTGCTCCTTGCGTCCAAGACGACCAATTAGCAAACGTTTGATCGTCCGCGATGTACTCCAGCTCACAGCTTCCATCGTCTTTTATGGCTTCTGAATCATAGTTCAGAGCGTTCTTGTTGGTACACCCTTCCTTATTACAAGAAGTAGTACCTAGGACCATCAGCAGGGCCGCCGATCCTACCATTGTGAATCGAAATAACTTCATAGGCATTAGGTATTTCTTTGATTATGAATTCGTAAGATACGATTATTCAATAAGGACGATTACTTGTCCAAGTCCTTTCATTTACGGCGAAAATTTTACCATGCTGAAAAGAATACTGATCGTTCTGGGTGTGCTTGTACTCATTTTAGGCGCAGGCTATTTGTATCTCAATAACCGAAATCGCACGCTGAGTCCACCTGACGAACAGCGGATCACAACTGCTACAGGACTCCAGGTCAGGATCAATTACAGCAGACCTTCGGTAAGAGAACGATTAATCTTTGGACCAGCGGAGCACGAGGCCCTGCAGCCTTATGGAACGTACTGGCGTCTCGGAGCAAACGAGGCTACAATCATCGAGGTCAATAAGGATTTTGTCGTGGGTGGAAGTGAGCTCGAGGCGGGAACGTTCGGTGTTTACGCCATACCAGGTCCGGATTCCTTTTTGATCGGATTCAATTCAACTTGGGATCGCTGGGGCTATTCCGAACCTGATTACTCACAGGACGTTGCAAAATTCAACGTCCCGGTGGAAGGTCATCAGCATGTGGAACAATTCACCATCCAGCTGGGCGAAACCTCCAATGGCGTACGCATCATCTGCGAGTGGGACGATATTCGCTTTGTCATCCCATTGACCGAAGCTCAGTAGTCTATTTCAACCACTCATCAAGCCAGTCGTAGAACTCGCGGTGCCACATGACGCCGTTCTGAGGCTTCAATACCCAGTGTCCTTCATCCGGATAGTAAAGCAACTTGCTTGGAATCCCTCTGAGTTGAGCAGCGGTGAAAGCCTCTAGCCCTTGATTCAACGGTACGCGGAAATCAAGCTCGTTGTGGATGACAAGTATCGGAGTGTCCCAATTCTGCACGAGCTTGTGAGGACTGAACAACTTGTAGCTCTGTGGCATAGGGTCCTGCCAATACGGTCCTCCAATATCCCAATTGGCAAAGAAGAGTTCTTCCGTGCTCGCATACCAGCTCTCAAGGTTATATAACCCACAGTGACTGATGAAGGTCTTGAATCGCCCTTCGTGGATACCCGCTAGGTAATACACGCTGTACCCACCATAGCTGGCTCCTACTGCTCCCAGATTTTCGTTGTCTACAAATGGCTCCTTCGCCACTTCGTCGATGGCGCTGAGATAATCCTTCATTGCCTGACCGCCCCAATCCTCTGAAATATCATCGTTCCACTTCTGTCCGAAAGAGGGGAGTCCGCGTCGGTTTGGTGCAACCACGATGTAGCCGTTTGCTGCCATCAGTTGGAAGTTCCAGCGGTAACTGAAGAATTGACTCACTGCGCTTTGAGGTCCACCTTGGCAATAGAGAAGAGTCGGGTACTTCTTATTCGGGTCGAAATCAGGGGGGTAGATCACCCAGGTCAGCATGTCCTTGCCATCGGTGGTTTTGATCATGCGCTTTTCCACCTTGCCCATTTTCATGGCCTTCAGCATCTCGGTGTTGGCATTCGTTAGTTGAACCTCCTTGCCCGTCTTGATGTCCCAACTGAACAGCTCCGCCGGCATACTCATCGTATTCTTGCTTCCGATCAGCTTTTTGCCGGCTAACGAGATCGAATTGATGTTGTGAATGCCCTCGGTCACCGCTCTGATCGACTTCATCGAGTTGTCTTTGTTAAAGATTACCTCGTAGACTTGATACGTGGCATTCACCGGGCTCAGGCTGTAGAGTTTTGTTCCTGATGGATCCCAGACCACATGCCCAAAGGTTTGGTCGACCGACTCTGTCACATATACATCCTTGCCGGTTTGCATATCGCGGATATGGATCATGTTCTTATCCGCTTCAAAGCCATCGCGCTTCATGCTCAACCAAGCTAGTTTGCTTCCATCGGGTGAGAATACGGGCTCATTATCATATCCTTCATTGGATGCGCTCAAGTTCTTGGTCTCTCGCGTAGAAAGGGTGTATTCATAGATGTTAGAGTTCGTACTAACCGCCCAATCCTTTCCCTCTTTCTTCTTGCACACATACACCAACGTCTGTCCGTCTGGTGCCCATGCGATCTGCTCTCCTCCTCCGAAAGGTGGGAGAGGTGCATCATACGCTTCACCTTTCATGATGTCGGTGTAGTTCTTTCCTACGGTGCCATTGTCGTATTCCGCGATACATACATGAGAGTAGGTGTAATCGTGCCATTCCGTCCAGTGACGAAACATAAGCTTGTCGTAGGCTTTTCCTGAAGCGTAAGGAAGGTCTTTGTACTTGTCAGAGAGTGACTCGTCCATCTTCACTTGTCGTGTGAAGCTGATGTTCAGCATATCCGGTGAATAGTGCCAATTGGCAATGTCGAAATCAAAATCCGTGACCTGCACATCTCCCGTTCCATCCGGGTTCATTTCCCACAATTGAACCGAACCACTTTTTAGCACTGAGGTAGCCGATCTTCTTTCCGTCAGGTCGCCACTGCACGTCAAATATACTTTCAACCTCAATGTTCTTGGCACCAGTACCGTCAGGATTCATCACGACCAGCATGGTCTTGCCAGCATCTTTCTCTAATTGATAGGCACGAACGGTATACAACAGCTTTGATCCGTCAGGTGAAATAGATTCGCCTGAAATACGCTTGAGTTTCCATAGGTTTTCCGGGGTCAGGGTCTGCTGTGCGAACGTGCTGGCAGAGATCCAGAGAGATAGTAAAAGTACAATGTGACGCATGTGAAAGATTTTGTGGAACAAGTATAGTTCAAGCGCCGAATAATAGCACTACTGTGAGGAGGAATGGTTATTATTGGTAGTACCAATTTTATGAACAATGCTCGTCCGTATCTATCCAGAAAACCCCAATGAAAAGTACCTTCTCAAAGTAGTTCAGATCCTGCGTGATGGGGGAGTGATCATCTATCCAACGGATACGGTTTACGGAATGGGCTGTGATGCCCTTAACAAGAAAGCAGTGGAGAAGGTGGCGCGATTGAAAGGGGTCAAACCAGAAAAAGCCAACCTCTCGATCATTTGTTTTGACCTAAGCCACATAACCGACTATGCAAGGCAAGTGGACAACCGCACCTTCAAGATGATGAAGAAGGGACTCCCTGGTCCATTTACCTTCATTCTCGAAGCAGGCAATCTGGTTCCGAAGATGTTCACCGCCAAGAAGAAGACCATCGGAATCCGAATTCCCAACCACAGTATTCCACGTGAGCTGGTTCGTCTACTCGGAAACCCAATCGTAACCACATCCATCCACGACGAAGACGACATCATCGAATACTCTACGGACCCTGAATTCATCTATGAGAAATGGAGTCATCAGGTCGATTGTGTGATCGATGGAGGCTATGGAAACCAAGTTGCCTCTACCATCGTCGACTGTACCGGTGGGGATCTAGAGATCGTTCGCCAAGGTCTAGGGCAGGTGGAAGATTTGTATTGACGCTATTGAAATTGTTCCGATAGGAGAAGGGTCAGGCCGATCATTACCCTCGGCTCTTGGGGAAGTAAGTCACTACCGATGGTGTCAAACAAACGATAATTAGCAAAGAGGAGGAATGGGCGATAGCCAATCTGAACGAATGGCCTGAAATCATTGTATCGATGAAGGTTACCATAGATTCTACCATGATCTTGAAACAAGATAACATGTCGAAAACTAATCGGAGTTCGGTATTGAAAACCCAAGTCAATGGTTGGGCCATAGTCTTTTATTGAATGACGGTTGGCGGTTGCACGTAGAACCAAGCCGTTGGTCCAGTAGAACGATTTGTATCTCTCTGATTTATACTGCGGTGAAGTATACTTTAAGCTGTCATACTTGAAGCTCGCGTCGCTGATGCTTAAGCTAAAGATATATCCCCATGCTAACCTTGGAGTGAAATATACATATATGCCTTCCTTAAATCCGAGTTCACCCACCAGACCAAGTTCGGGACTTGTCTGATCAATATCAGCACCGAGAAGTCCTTCAAAACCCAATTCAAGTTTTACCCGATCCTCAGTTTCCTGTTCGATTATTTGAGGCAAACGATAAAAGACGCTAAAGGAGGTTGTCGAATCTGCGACAACCCTAATTTGGTCATAGGTTGCTACTCTTTGGTTGGATAGGTAGTATTCGATAGAGTAAAGTCCAGTGTCTAGATCCAAGATTGTATCCGATCGGTACGCCAAGACGCCATCAAACCAAGTGCTCTGATTTGGACCCGAAAGAAGCCACTTTCCAGCTCGGGCAAAGGTGTCGACTTGGGGTGTGGCGAATCGCACGATCAAATCGCCCTTCGAGTCATCCTGACCGCAGCTACTCAAGGAGAGCAAAAGAATTGATATGCCAGTCAGAAAATCCCTCAAATCCAAGTCAGTGTTCTAATGTGTCGAATGTCGACCAATTTAGCAGTTCTTCAGCAGTAATGGGAATGAAGACAGTGTCATTGAAGTAGATCAGCTCCACGTCATCATCAAGGGTGTCTTTGACAGTGAATAGGGTATCCCCCTTGGTACTTAGCCAAAGCCATGGATAGTTTTCATAGAACACAGGTACATGCATAGCTTCGGCCATTGAATCTAACTCAGTCAAGTATGGTTGTTCAGAATAACTCAATTCCTTCGACTTTCTTGGATTACCATGAATCAGGAGCGTAGGGCGGAACATCGCCATGTCTTTCCAGAAAATGACGAAAAGTTCAGGGTCCACGTCTTTAGGTCGACCAACGAAGCTCGCCTCGACAGTTGACCGAGATGGTTCGGTGACCTCATATTGCACCTTGAGTACGTCATTCAACTGTTTAGCCCCTTGAATGATTCCGGTCCTGTACTCTGATGTGTAGATTTCCTCGTTGACCTTGTAGCGGTAACGAACCACCTGTAGACGAACCCCAGCTCCCGCGTGATAAGGGACGGTCTCATATACCACACCATAAGTTTCCGCTGTTTCGGAAGCAAATAAGGTAGGCCAATTGAAATCATTCGCCACCAAATAGATTCCGAATAACAACGCAAGCATCAAAACCAGTGCAGGAGCGGCTCTATTCATGAAGCTGAGTCATCAGGTGAAAAAGATTGCAGTTTCAACTTTCAACTTTCAAGACCTTCTTCCTAATACCTAATACCTCATTCCAATTCCAACAAAGAAAAGTTGCAGTTGAGATTGCAGTTAAGATTGCAGTTGAAGTTAAAACGCCTGCACCATCCCCTTGAGGCTCTCCTCCCAGAAGTTGTGCATAATGTCGGCGTCGCTTTGGCTCCTTAGACGGTCGTGTCTCAGGATGATCTCGGTCTGACCATCACCCTTTGGCTCAAACACTACAGCGATCCGAGAATGATCGGTACGCCAAAGACAGGTTAAGATCGAGTCTTCGTTCAATTGCGGCTCCATCGCGCGTGCTTCTGATTCAAACCATTGAGTAGTGCTGTTGACCACGCTGTCTTTAGGGAGGTCGACAGTGAAGCGGATCGATGCATCGAAACAAGGATGACTATCGTTGAACAAACCATCTTTGGACGCAAAACGATCCGTGATCTTCGCCGCCCAATCGCGATCCAGCTGGTATTCATGGACCAAAATATCTTCTACTTCGCCACAATTCAAGTCTTTGAACTTGTCACTTTTCAACTCATCAAGCCACTGATTCCAAGTTCTTCCAGACTCTACTACGACCTCTTCCGCTAAAGCGTGATTGCTATTCAATTTCATATGTGGTGAGTTTTAGGGGTAGATGACCTCGTGCCAGAGCTCGACGCCATGCTTATCAAAAATGGATATTTTCATCTGACGAGCCAAACGTTCTCCGCTAACTTCTAGAATTCCAAAATTGTGTTGGTTCACCATCGACTTCTTGATGAGGTATTCACTCGATTCGTTCTCGGCTTCATGTACCCCGGAGGTAAGAGGACTGGCCGTTAGATCATGGATGTCGATCTTGTCTTGGGATGCTTTTCTTAGTTCCGTGTGATGCCGGTCACCCGTCAAAAAGACCACTCCCGTGATTCGCTCTTCGACGATCCGACTCAATAAATACTCGCGCTCAACCTCATATTGAGCATGGTTCTCAAACACTTTTGCCGGGTTCAAGACCTGACCTCCAACGCAAACCAACTTGAAAGGAGCACGACTGTACTTCAGTGCTTCGATCAACCACTCGATCTGGTCCTTCCCCAAGATCTGCTTCTCGATCTTTTTGTTGTCATCCGAAGTGCGATTCCATCTATTGTCTAACATGAATACATCTAGGTCATTGTATTGGAAAGCAGTGGTGATTCCTTCGGTTTTACCTGGAATGCCATAAGATGGGTTCATCCAAAACATCTTGAAGGCCTCTAGCGCCCAATCTTTATGGATCCAGCTTCCGTTCGCATCATTCGGCCCAAAATCGTGATCATCCCAGATTGCATAGTGGTGTGCGGTGCGCAATAAGCGCTGAAGAGAAGGCGTAGCCCGAGTGTGTGTGTACCGATGGAAGTAGCCATACTTTGATCCCAGGTCGTATTCCCTGAGGTAAATATTATCACCCAACCAGAGCATGACATCCGGATTCATAGAAGCAATGGTGTCCAAGATGTAATAGTTGCTTCCATAGGGTGTTCCCGGACGATCATAAGAAGCTTCGTTGATATAAGTACAACTCCCGACCGCGATCCGTGTGGTAGGAGGATCCTCACGATATTGCCATAAAGCTTCGGTATGAAACGTAAGCGGTTCGCCCACGTCAAATACTCTATCGTTGATCAGTACCTCGTATTGATACGTGGTGCCAGGTTCTAGATCAATCACGTGGAATTGGGCGACCTGGGTCAATTCTGTGTCATGCAGGTCGGGGTACACCATCTTCTTTGTGTCGGGTTTCTTCTCATCCCAGTAGAGCAAGCTCACCTTGGCGGAGTCGCTCAGTTGAAGCCAGATGCCCGCAGCGTTCATAGAGGTATAACCGGGCATGGGACCGCTTTGCACTACCTGCGCTTGATGAGTGAAGGAAAACAGAACAAATCCGAGAGAAAGTACCGTGAGAAGCAGACGATTCATAAATAGAATTTTTTCAATAGTAAGCGTGTCGATCGATACAGCCTAAGATTGAGCGTTAAATTTTCAACTTCGAGAAGGAGCAGTCAATACTTTCATCGAAATTCCTTGTGCAGCCTTTTGCGATAGCTTTTCTTAGCACCCACAAAAACCAAATGTTGTCATGAAGGAATTCATTTACCTGTTTCGCGGAGGAAAGACCTCAGATGCTTCTGAACAAGAACTCGATGCCCACGAACGAGCTTGGGATCATTGGATGGATCGCCTAGAAGATCAAGGCGTATTGATCGATGGACTCCCGATGAAGAATGAGATGGTGGTCGTAGATAAGGAAGGAGCAACTCCACAACCAATTGATGATGATAAGAGCATCAGCGGCTACCTGATCCTCGAGACCTCCAACATGGATTCAGCGATCGCTATGGCAGAGAACTGTCCCATCTTCGAGTTCAACGGAACGATCGAGATCCGAGAGCTAGAATCGCACCTGGATAATCTGCACGATGACGCGGACGACGATGGGCTAAGGGATATTGAGCCTTAAAGAGCGTAAGGTTTAAAGAAACCATTCGTCTATCTAGTTGTTAAATGATAGAATGATGAAACAACTGGGAATGATCTTTTGGCTGATGGGATTCAGTGGTATGCTCGCCGCTTGTGATGCATCAACGCACAATGAGTCCGGATCTGCCGATTTCGAAGCACAACATATGGAAGAGGTGAATACAAATGCTATGGATACAGCCACGTTCGGAGCGGGATGCTTCTGGTGTGTAGAAGCTGTTTTTCAGGAATTGAAAGGAGTAAAAAGCGTGAAGTCAGGCTATGCCGGTGGCACGGTGAAGAATCCAAGCTACAAAGAAGTGTGCACGGGAAGGACCGGTCACGCCGAAGTGGCACAGATCGTATATGACCCTTCTGTGATCACGTATGATGAATTGCTGGAAGTGTTCTGGAAGACCCATGATCCGACTACCCTCAACCGTCAGGGAAATGATATCGGTACCCAGTATCGGTCATCGGTATTCTACCACAACGCAGCCCAAAAGGAAAAGGCCGAGTACTACCTAAAGAAGTTAGACGAGTCAGGAGCATGGAACGATCCCATCATCACAACCATTGAGGAACTGACCGATTTCTATCCTGCAGAGGTCTACCACCAGAACTACTACGACAACAACTCATCCCAACCGTATTGCACCTTCGTGATCCAGCCGAAATTGCAAAAGTTTCGTGCCGCATTCGCGGATAAGCTGGAAGGTGGGGAGTAGGAATTAGGGAGTAGGGAGCAGGAGTATCTCCTAACCGAAAATAATTCGCGCAATTCGCGTAATTAGCGGCAAAAAAAAGCTCTACCCATTACTACGCCGATAATCGGAATCCTCGTAAAAGTGATCCTCAAAGGTCTTGTCACTGGCCTCGCCGTCCTTCAGGATTCGGATCACCATCCATCCCATTAGAAAGACCAGAAGGATCTGCATGATCGTCAGCCACAAGAACGTCGGATCAAAGATCGGAGACACTTGGTAGAACAACCAGACGGTGGTGGTGAACGAAATCGGTACGATCAGCTTTTTCATATCGATTAAACGCTCAACGAAAGCGAGGGTTCACCTGTGCACAATTCTTTTTGAAAACTTGTTGGATTTTGTCGAACTTGTCAAGTCAATTTCGGTCAAAAAAACACACTTTTGCCGCCGTTAACGCGATACACACTAATGGAAGATACATACGAATATTCGGAGGAGGTGTACAAGAAGCTGGGTGATGCGATCCTTTGGACCACCATCCTAGCAGCGGTACACAAGGACGGAGTGATTGAGGAAGAAGAGCGAGCAGAGGCGATCAAGCAAACGCATATACGATCTTTCAGCACCGAGCTTACATCATGCCGATCTATGAGCATTTAGACGAGCATTTTGAAAAGGATTTCGATGCCTACTCACAGCAGCTCCCTGAAGGGTATGAGGAAAAAGAGCAGTACATCCAGAATAAGTTGACCGACTGTATGAGTATCCTCAAGGAAATGGGACCCGTCTTCGCAGCGGAGTTCAGTAAGGATCTGGAGTCTCTTTTCGACCGTGTCTTCACGGCGAACGCCAGCCTAGTGCAGTCATTCTTGTTCCCCTTCATCAGCGGGCACTTGGAAGACAAGAACCGTCGTCGTTGATCTACCGAGGGAGAACCCTTCGATTAGTTTGAATCTTTTAGCTCGAAGCCTACCTTTGAGCCTCATTTGATAACCGCATTTAAGAGCAAATCAGCATGAATCTACACGAGTATCAAGGAAAATCCATCCTAAAGAGCTTTGGTGTACGTATCCAAGAAGGGATCGTGGCCTCAACCCCAGAAGAAGCTGTCGAGGCAGCAAAGAAGTTGAACGCAGACACTGGCACCGAGTGGTGGGTAGTGAAAGCTCAGATTCATGCAGGTGGACGTGGTAAAGGAACCATCAAAGGATCCGAGCAGCACGGTGTTGCTCTTGCGAAGTCCTTGGATGACGTGAAGCGCATTGCAGGAAACATCCTCGGTGGACACTTGGTGACCAAGCAGACCAGCGCTGAAGGAAAGCAAGTAAATAGAGTGCTGATCGCTCAGGATGTATACTATCCGGGTGAAAGCGAGCCATCAGAATTCTATATGTCGGTTCTTTTGAATCGTCAAACTGGACGCAACATGATCATGTACTCTACCGAAGGAGGTATGGACATCGAAGCGGTGGCAGAGAAGACACCTCACCTGATCTTCAAAGAAGAGATCGATCCGAAGGTGGGATTGATGCCATTCCAAGCTCGTAAGGTGGCTTACAACCTTGGATTGAGTGGTAATGCCTTCAAGGAAATGGTGAAGTTCGTGAACGCACTGTACAGCGCTTACGAAGGATGCGATGCTTCCATGTTTGAGATCAACCCGGTGTTGAAGACGTCTGACAACATGATCATGGCGGTGGATTCGAAAGTGACACTTGACAATAACTCATTGTTCCGCCACAAGGATTACGCAGAAATGCGCGACGTCACCGAAGAGGATCCAACAGAAGTGGAAGCAGGCAAGCACAACCTCAACTACGTGAAGCTCGACGGAAACGTAGGATGTATGGTGAATGGTGCGGGTCTGGCCATGGCTACCATGGACATGATCAAGCTGAGCGGCGGTGATCCGGCTAACTTCCTCGACGTGGGTGGAACGGCCAACGCCGAGCGCGTAGAGAATGCATTCCGTATCATTTTACAAGATGAAGCGGTGAAAGCCATCCTGATCAATATCTTCGGAGGAATTGTACGATGTGACCGTGTGGCTCAAGGAGTGGTGGACGCATACAAGAATATTGGTGAAATACCCGTTCCTATCATCGTACGTCTACAAGGTACGAATGCAGAGGAAGCCAAAAAGATCATCGACGAGTCAGGACTTAAGGTCCGATCTACCATCGCTTTGCAAGAGGCGGCAGATGCGGTCAAGGAAGTGCTCGCCTGATCGAAACCTCTTTATGTCGTCGGGATTGAAGGATTGGATCACGTCGGTGCCCCTGGTGCTGATGGTGCTCTTGGGCTATACCCAACAGAGTAAGGTCACCTTCGACACCTATCCGCAGAATGCCAAGCTCATCTTGGATGGGGAAGAACTGGGTGCAGCCCATCGCCGTTCGGTGCGCATTGGTTTTAATGAACGCAAAGGCATCACCAAACACATCTTCATCGTCAAGGCCGCGGGCTACGACGACGCTCAGGTGGTGTTTGATTTGGAGACGCCTCAAACCAAAATGAGCTTCGTGCGATTGCAGCGAAGCGTACCCGAATTGGATTTCGAATCGGATGTGACCTTCGCCTTCGATCAGGTGTATTCCGCTATTCCGTACTCTACTAACGTGGGCAACAACACAAAGTGGAAGTATAAATACCATCAGGCCGTAACGATCGGCGATGAACGAGACCGTTTGATCGAGAGCATGGAGCGAATGGAGCTTCCTATGCCCAATGCAGGGGACTCAGCTCGAGTCATTATTCGCGGACGGGTGGAAGACCTAGAGATCAGAAAGGGACGGGGGGTGGATAGCTATTTGCCCTATTCCGATTACTACACCATCAGAAACACGATTCAATGGGAGTTCTTCGATACGAAGACGGGAGATACGTTGGTCGTGAATACGCGAACTAGTTCATACGAGTTCAATACAGGAGCCATCACGGATGCTTTCCACGCCAGTATCGTAGACAATTTCTTATTGCTTTGCAGCGACGACCCCGCCTTGGAGCGCGACTTGAAGGAATTGGATCAGGCCATGATCGAAGAGGTCAGGCGGCTGGAAGAGGAAGCGCGCGCCGCCGAATTGGCGAAGCAGCAGGCTGTGTTGGATTCAATTGCCAGAGTGGAGAGCTCAGAAGATATCGGCGCTCCACTTGAGATCGATTCGACAGCCGAGGCTATGAGACCTGTCCAGACTCTTCGTTTGGTTCGTCCCGCCATGCCTGCCCTAGATGGGGCAAGGGCAGTGGAGATCTTTACGCGAAAAGCGGTGGTAACTGTAAGTATCAATGAAGGCGCTCAAGTCTTTGGCGGTACGGTGATCAGCGCGGATGGCTATATCGTCACGCATCATTTGGATAGCAATGCCGGTAAGATCGAAGTGCAATTCTCGAATGGGATACTCCTGCCTGCTTCCGTAGAACAGGTTTCTGAGAACCACGGAATGGCATTGATCAAGGTGAATGCCGTTGGATTGAAAGCCATTCCCGTAGCTGAGGACTTGAGCGCAGTTCAGCGCGGTGACGCCGTTATTACGTGGGAATCGGCCGCATTACGATCACTGGAGGCAGATGCCACACCAGGCGAGCTGGTGGGACGAAAGGATACCGAAGGGGTGCAGCGCATGTTGACCAGCATTCCGCGTGAAGCATTCACCCCCGGATCAGGATTACTCGATCAACAAGGGCGAATGATCGGTGTGATGACGGAGAATCAAAATGCCTCCACGGGAAGAATGGGTGTAGCAACTGACGCTCGATATATTTACCACGTCTTTGGAATCAAGTATGAATAAATGGATAACGCTCATATTGGTCCTCTTGATCGGTACCACCTCCTGTGTGGATGAGATCGACCTGCGTCCCTTTGAGTTGCCGTCGCTCACCAAATCAACCGTCCGTCGGGTGGAGGCCTTTGAGCTTGATAGTGCTCTTTTTGTGGCAACGGATGAGGGTGTGATGCTGCTGTATGGAGATGAACAGATCCTGTTCGACGCGGGTTCGTATGATGAGCTTCTAGAGATCGAATGGACAAACGCTGAGGTGCTTTATGCGCCGACGACGGATATCTTTTGGGTCATTGCCGATTCGGCCTTCCTTCGAGTTGGTAGGAATACGTTTGATCTGCACTACGATCGCACGAACTTCTATGCCCCAACCAAGTCATATTTTGATTACGCGCTCTCTCCTGATGGGAAGCTGTATCGACTTGGGTACTACGATGAGGTTTGGGACCCCAATAGTGGAAGTTTCTTCTCCGACTACATGATCGGTATCTATGAATTTGTCGGCAATCCCAACAATACCTGGAAAGAGACTCAAACCGACCTTGGGGTCAATTCGAAATTTTTAGCGGATCCAACCTTCGTGTTTGCCGAGAATGGGGATCTGATCATCAATACCAATCCCGTCTACGTGGTGACTTCCTTCAATCAGAGTGAGGTAGTAGCCGATTCTATTTCAAAGACCGGTTCTGGCTTCAAATTCAGAACATCCTATCAACCCTATCTGAGCGAGACTGGACATATGTATGGCCTATTCTCTGAACCTACCTTTCTTACCCCGGTGGTTGCAGTTGTGGATCACGCTCTCAATGAGGAGGAAGTTCGACTCCATGCCCTCGATGAGAATTGCGAGATGCCTTCTTCATCCCAAGGAGCAGTAAAACTATTGGATTGGCAATCAGATCAGGCGCGCTTCTTTGTGCAAGTCTTTAGCAGTCCTCAAACGGGTGAAAGCGAGGAACTGGGATATATCATGACCTTCGATCTGGCTTCTGACCAATGCTCGTTGCGCTCCTTGCGAAGCCACCCTGATCTAAAATGGAGCGAAGGGATCAATGATCTCGATATCCTTGAGGATAAAGTGTATATCGGTACCCGCGAAGAATTGATGGTGTATGATCTCAATACAGATGACGTCACTTCATACTTGTTCAATGCAATCGAGAATCTGAGCGTTCAATGAGAGGACTGATCGTCATACTCGCGTTGATTCCCACCTTGCTTGGCGCTCAAGAAGCCGATAAGAGCCTCTATCTGCTGAGTCCTCGGCACATAGAGACGTCTATACGTCATGAGATCGGAGTGTCCATCGGAACGCACTGGTCGAAATCCCAAATGTGGACCACGTTCACCACGGTCGAAGACGGAGTCGCCTACCCAGAACCCGTATTTTCAAGAGTGATAGGGGTAGGAGCCTTAACGTACGAGCCTCGATTGCGTCTGCTCGAGTATAAAAGTGTTGCCTCGCTGAGCTTGGATATTCCTCTGACCGCTTCCTTTTCTGTGGTGGATGTGTTGTCCGGTTCTCGAAGGAAGTATTCAGCCGAGCCCTTGACCGAGCAAGAGATCAACTCGAATATCTTTTCGAAGGAGCGAAGTGGATTTCTCGGGCTGTTCCATGGAGAAGCCGGAGCACTCCTCTCGTTAAACTTTGGACAAGGAGCCACCTTAGAGAATACCAAGGCGATCGGGTGGACCGTCTCTGCCGGGTATAATTACCTCCGTGGGCCTTTGTTCATGAATTTCTTCCAGGATAATAAGCGTTCTGATTACGGACAATTCATGGGGTGGGCTACGCCTGTCGGACGACTCGGAATGCACATCGATCGCTTTGTGCTCTACTATATGATCGGACTGAATCCTACCCGTGTCATTTATCAGACGGGTAGTACATTTGAGCCACAAATCGAAATGACTCGCACCTACAACCGATTGAGCATTTCTGTTAGACTAGGAAGATGAAAAAGATACTGATTGCGAATAGAGGGGAGATCGCGTTGCGCATCATGCGTACGTGTCGTGAAATGGGAATCGAGACGGTCGCTGTCTATTCGGAGGCGGATCGAGAGGCGCTCTTCGTGCGGTTTGCAGATGAAGCCTATTGCATTGGACCACCCGCGTCGTCTCAGTCGTACCTGGTCATCGATAAGATCATTGAAGTGGCAAAGAAAAGTGGAGCCGATGGTATACATCCGGGATATGGCTTTCTCTCTGAGAACGCATCCTTCGCTCGACGACTCGAACAAGAGAACATTACCTTGATCGGACCACCTGCATCGGCTATGGAGGTGATGGGAGATAAGCTGTCTGCAAAGGCAACCGCCTTGAAGCAGAATGTACCCTTGGTGCCGGGTTCTGACGGTGCGGTGAAGGATTTGGAAGAAGCCAAGGCTGTGGCTCGCGAGATCGGTTTCCCATTGATGATCAAAGCCTCAGCAGGAGGGGGCGGAAAGGGCATGCGTATCGTGCACGAAGAGTCGGCCATCGACGAGCAATTGCACCTGGCTATGAGCGAAGCGAAGTCGTCTTTCGGTGATCCCAGCGTTTTCATTGAACGCTATGTGTCCGGTCCTCGCCATATTGAGATTCAGGTCCTGGCCGATAAGCACGGCAATTGCATCTATCTCTTCGAACGTGAGTGCAGCATTCAACGTCGCCACCAAAAGGTGATTGAAGAAGCACCTTCAGCCATCTTGACGCCTGAGATGCGCAAGGAGATGGGCGAATGCGCCGTAAACCTGTCGAAGGGCTGCAACTACGTCGGAGCTGGAACCGTTGAGTTCCTGGTCGATGACAAAATGAACTTCTACTTCTTGGAGATGAATACACGTCTTCAAGTGGAGCACCCTGTGACGGAATTGATCACGGACGTTGACTTGGTCAAGCATCAGATCTTGATCGCCCGGGGCGAAGAACTCAGCATCAAGCAGGAAGATATGCAGATCCGCGGGCACGCCTTAGAGGTGAGAGTTTATGCTGAGGACCCTCGAAACAACTTCTTTCCTGACATCGGAACGCTGAAGACCTACCGTCGCCCTCAGGGACCGGGTATCCGCTTAGATGATGGATTCGAAGAAGGTATGGCCATTCCGATCTACTACGACCCGATGATTGCCAAGCTGTGCACGTTCGCTGAGGACCGCAAGAGCGCGATCGATCGAATGACCCGAGCCATTGATGAGTACCAGATCTCGGGAGTGGAGACCACGCTCGAGTTCTGCAAGTTCGCGATCAATCACGACGCATTCGTCAGCGGCAAGTTCGACACGCACTTCGTAGCGAATCACTACAAGCCAGAGTACCTCGACGAGGTCAATGAGCAGGCAGAAGAAGCCCTTGCAGCCTTTCTGGGTGCCACTACGGCAGACGGTTCTTCCAATGGAACAGCGGCTGTTACCCAACAACCGATCGTTTCCAAGTGGAAGATCAATCGCAGATAGTTCGAGGTCTGAGAGGCAGTTTTAATGCTGCTTGGCGCTTTGAATTCAAGGGGTGTTTGGACTCTTCGGATTGATTAACAAGATTTTAACTCGACTTGCGTTAACTTTGGAATGAACGTTGCGTACAGAAGAGTTGTTATGCGCCTACAACTTACCATATGGATGCTTTGCATGGGCCTTCTAGGCTTTAGCTTCCGATCCAATGCCCAATCTCAAGGAGAAGGGATCGTGATGCTGGCAGAGGTGATCGACGGTGATACCGTCCCGGTGAAGTACTTACGCGATGTGCTCGTGGTGGGGGAACGTACCTTCCGCTCGAAGAGTGCCAATAAGAAATGGAACCGTACCAAGTACAATGTCAAGAAGGTGTATCCCTACGCGAAGCTCGCCGGTGATCTGTTGGAGAAATACCAAGTTCCACTAGACACCATTACTTATCCCCGAGAAAGAAAGAAGTACTTCAAGTTGATCGAGAAAGAACTCATGGCTGAGTTTGACGATGACATTCGATCCATGACCACTACCCAAGGACATATCCTGATCAAGCTGATCGACCGCGAAACAACTCATACTTCTTACGAGATCGTACAAGAGTTCCGTGGGAACTTCACCGCCTTCTTCTGGCAGGGGATGTCAAGGTTATTCGGACACGACTTAAAGAGTACCTATGACCCGTATGGTGAAGATCAGGAGATCGAGTCGATCGTGCGCCTTATCGAGGCGGGGATGATTTGATCAGCGCTGCACTAGCGTTGCTCCTTCAGGCATTTCGTGTTTCCAGCGCTTATGCGACCACAACCAGTTGTGCGGTTGCGCCTGGATCTCGCGCTCTAGAAAAGCCACAAAGTTTCTTGTTAGGTCGTATTCCTGATCTTCTTCAGGCGTAAAGTGTTCGAGGTGTATGGTATATCGGCCTCTTCCCTTGATTCGTACATGCGCGAATACGACCTCATAGCTAAGCCGTTGAGTCAGGACCTCCGTGCCTCGATAGAAGGGTGTGTTTTGGTGTAAGAACTCGATCCATAGTCCCTTTTTCGCACTCGGAGTCTGATCAGCCAAAAGGGCTACTGCGTGCGGAGAAGGAGCTTTGCGGATATCTTGGAAGGCAGTTTTATCCAACACGGGTATCGAACCGAAGCGTGAACGCACCTTTCTGAAATAGCGATCGAATGAAGGGTCTTTCACCTTTCGATAGACGGGGAGCATAGTAAGATCATAGTTCAAGGCGGTGGCGGCGCCAGCCCATTCCCAATTGCCCGAATGTCCCATCAAGAGGATCACATTCTTTCCTTGTGCGGTAAGATACTTTAAGAGGTCTGGCTCATCAAAGGTGACACGTTTCCTCAGCTTTATTTTTGAGATGGATGGAAGCCGAAGTGTTTCAACCATCATATCAGCCAAGTAGGTATAATAGTCATGGGCGATGGCTTCTATTTCAGCATCGCTTCGTTCCGGAAAGGAGCGTCGAAGGTTCTGGAGAATGGTATCCTTCCGGTAGCCGATAACCTCTTCCAAGACCAACCTCAGAAGTCGGCTCACCCAGTATAGTACCGAAAGCGGAATGTAGGAAAGGGAGCGTAAAAGGATGACCAGAACCTGCATAAACTGTTTGCAAAATTATTCCCTTTTCGGTGGGTCGCGAAGCTGAGCTTTTTAGATTTGGATTATTCCTTAAAAAGCGATGCTAAAACAACTCGAGATCACCAATTATGCGTTGATCCGTCATACGACGGTTCAGCTGGATCAAGGCTTTACCGTCATTACCGGAGAAACCGGTGCGGGTAAGTCGATCCTCTTGGAAGCGCTGGGATTGGTCCTTGGAAGCAGAGCAAACTTCAACGCGATCCGTCGAGGAGAAGAAAAATGCGTCATCGAAGCCACGTTCGAGTATGAGGACAAAGAGCTGGACGCACTACTAAAAAGGGAGTCATTGGATGTGCTTTCGGATATCATCCTGCGTCGTGAATTGACCGCTACGGGCAGAAGCCGAGCATTTGTGAACGACAGCCCGGTGAACATGGCCACCCTCAAGGAGGTTGCATCCTTCTTGGTCGACTTGCACGGACAGCAAGAAAACCTTTCGCTTCAAACCCCGAGTTACCAGGTGCATCAGCTGGATCTGTTTGCACGAAATGCAAGCACGTTTGATGCCTATCAAGAAGCCTTCAAAACATTTCGATCGCTCGATCGGCAGTTGGAGCAACTCAAGGAGGCTGCGGCGCAGGTGAGAAAGGATAAGAACTATTTTCAGTTCCAATTCGATGAACTGTCGGAAATGGACCTCGATGATGAGGCTTATGAGACGATCGAGAATGAGGTGAATGAATTGGAGCATGCCGAGGATATTCAGCGATCCTTGTCTGTTGTCGATGGAGTCTTGGACGGAGCCAACGGCAGCGATTCGGTCGTACAACTACTTCGTCAAGCGCAGCAAGAGCTTAGATCCATTGAAGGGTTTTCCAATCAATTGAAGGAATTATCCGAACGACTGCATTCTTCTTTGATCGAACTGGAAGACCTGCGCGGGGAGTGTGCACGCGTGGCCAATGGGATCGAATACGACCCCCAACGCTTGGAGGTGCTGCGCGAGAAGATGGATCTCGTTCAAAGGCTCATGCACAAGCATGGTGTACAAACCATTGCAGAGCTGCTTGATGTCAAGGAAGAGTATAGACTCAAGCTCGAAGGGATCGCCTCGTATGAAGATGAACTGGCAGAAGTGGAGGGGAAGCTTTCCGAAGCTCAAAAGCAGCTGAAGGAGAGGGGAAAGGCATTGACCGATTCACGCAAGAGTGCCAGTGAAGCCTATGTGGCTAGACTGACCGAACAGGTTAGGATTCTAGGCATGCCAAAGGCTACGATCGACTTGCGCATTCAAGCGTTGGAGTCTGCCGGAAGCCTAGGTATGGAAAGCGTGGAGATGTGGTTCGATGCCAATGGAAGCAGTCATCTCGTTCCGTTGAAAGACAGCGCATCGGGTGGCGAGGTGTCACGACTGATGCTCGCTCTGAAGCGTATCCTGGCAGAGAACGACAAGACCCCAACGCTGATCTTCGATGAGATCGATACGGGCGTGAGCGGAGAGATCGCGAAACAGATCGGATCCCTGATGCGCTCGATCAGTGGACATACCCAGATCATTGCGGTGACCCATTTACCTGGTGTTGCAGCCAAAGGAGAGAAGCACCTTCGCATTGCCAAGAGGGAGGAAGGAAATGAGGTGCTTTCTGAATTGAGAATACTTCAACCCGAGGAACGAGTAGAGGAGATCGCGGGTATGTTCTCAGGACACAAACTCAACGAAGCGTCACTACAAAGTGCTCGAAACCTGTTGGAAGAGCAATGAGATCGACGAACAATTCTATTTTTACGCCATAACTAAACGACCAAGATCAATGAGTGATTTATTAAAGAATAAGAAAGGGATCATCTTCGGTGCGCTGGACGAGCGTTCTATCGCATGGAAAGTGGCTGAGAAGGCTCATGCTGAAGGTGCGGAGTTCATCCTTACCAATGCGCCAATTGCCCTTCGAATGGGAGAGATCAATAATCTAGCTGAGAGATGCGGGACGCAGGTAGTTCCCGCTGACGCAACTAGCATGGAAGAACTAGGCAAGCTCTTCGATACGGCGATGGAGAAGTACGGTAAGCTCGACTTCGTGCTGCACTCGATCGGAATGTCGCCAAACGTACGCAAGAACAAGGCATACACCGATCTCAACCACGATTGGTTCCAAAAGACGATGGATATCTCAGCATTGTCCTTCCACAAGGTGTTGCAAACAGCTTACGCTAAGGATGCGATGAACGACTGGGGCTCCATCTTGGCGCTTTCCTATATCGCGGCGCAAGAGGCCTATCCATTCTACAGCGACATGGCAGATGCTAAAGCTACGTTGGAGTCGATCGCGCGAAGCTTTGGCTATCACTTTGGTGTGAAGAACAAGGTGCGTGTCAATACGATCTCTCAATCTCCGACCGTGACATCAGCCGGAAGCGGTATCAGCGGCTTCGATAAGTTCTTCAACTTCGCTGATGAAATGTCGCCACTAGGTAATGCCGATGGAGAAGCGTGCGCTGATTATTGTGTTTCGCTCTTTAGCGACCTTACGCGTTACGTGACCATGCAGAACCTTTATCATGATGGTGGATACAGCACGACGGGTATCTCATCTAAAGTAATGGAGAAGTGGAATGACTAAGTGAACCACTTGTCAATGCAGTCAAACATGAAAAAGCCCCTCGCTACAACGAGGGGCTTTTTTTCTTGGTTTTGATCGGAGAACCTAGCGATGCGCTCGCTCCAGATCCTTCTTTTTGAGAAGTTGTTTTTTCATTTTCTCGATGGCTTCGACCTACGAGTGTTCGAATGTTTCACTTTGGTGATCGGCATATACGTCCTCACCTGGAATATTGAGTTTCAGCTCTACCTTCTTGTTCTCTCTATGATCGTCATACAAGAGACGTAGATACACTTCTGCTCCTATGATAGGGTTGTAATACTTTTCCAACTTCGCTACGCGCTCCTTTACTGTGTCCATCAACTCCTCTTTGGCGCTGAATCCGACGGTTTGAATATCCCATTTCATATGACTAGAATTTTGTACTATGAAGATACGCTTATTGACCGCGTTTCAAGGGAGATTTAAGGCTCCTTGACAATTATCAGGATTCCTTCTTCTTGAAGAGTATGATGTTGGAGAAAACGTTGAGTAATCCCTTCAATGCATCAAAGTACAGCGTGATCGCCAATCCGATTGACATCAACCATAAGATGATGACATTCACCTGCATAGTGCTGTAATAACGTCCGAAGAGTTTCTTCTTTGGTGCGTAGAAGTGTGAACGCAGTCCACCTGGTATATGGAAGACGGGATCAGCACGTTGAATCAGCTTTCCGTCGTACTCAGTAATCTGACCAAAATCATTCTTATTGGTCACCAGGTCTGACAAGCTTTCGTTCTCATAATTGTTGCGCAATTCTGTGAAGGCAGCTTTGTCTTCTTCCGTTTGTTGATGCTCACGGATGATACGGTCTTTCTCATCGCTGTTGTAGTTCCACTGACGTACGTAAGCCTTGTTGATGGTGGCTAGGTAGGTAGAGAAGTCATCCAACAGTTCTTCATTCAATCCCTCAATGGTGAAGGATTTGACGTCGTCGAATACCAGCAATTCGTTCTCGCGAAGCTCCTGAACGCGGTTCTCTTCGCCAACTTCATTGCGAATGGTCAAGAGGTCTCCTTCGATATCCTCCTTCTCATAGCGAGAGTCATCGCGTAAATGCTCTTTGAGTTTACCCACTTTGGCTTTGATCTCAGGGACCCAGTAGTTCTTCTTGAAATTCGCATCGCTCATCTGCTGATCGTAGGTGTAGAAGAGCTTCTCGTATTCGTTATTGATGAACTGATTGACCGCTAAAGCTTCAAACGACCATCGTGAGGCCATGATGTCGCCGATCGGAGGTACGATGCTCTGACTGGTGATCACGGGGTTCAACTTCTCGAACTTCACCAGCACTCCGCTGAAGAGGATCTGAGGAATGATGAGGAAAGGAATGATGATGTAGATGGTGACCGCCGAATTGAAGGTGGATGAAATATTCAGACCTAACATATTGGCGAAGCAAGCCGTGGAAAAGAGGATCAACCAGTAATCCCACAACATTCTATCGATTCCAAGAATGGAGTTGCCGATGATGATGAAGGTGAACATCTGGATTGCAGACAACACAAACATGATCGCGATCTTGGACAGCAGATAGCTGCCTTTGCTCAAGTGAAGGAACGACTCTCGTTTCCGGATCTTTTGATCCTTGAAGATCTCTTCGGCACTGACAGTAAGTCCCAAGAAGAGCGCCACGATCACCGCCATGAACATGTAAACGATCAGGTTATCATTCTCGTAGAAGATGTACTCTTTGGCATCTTGCTCTCCAATCATCACGTAGCGCAAGAAGTAACTGAGGATGAAGCCGAGTAGGGGAGCTTCCAGTAAGTTGATCATCAAATACTGGGTATTCGTGATCTTGGAGAGGACGTCCCGGGTAACAAAGACCTTCAGCTGATTGAAGAAGTTCGGTGTCTTGAACTCGACTTCGGGGAGTTCAGGTTTCTCAAAGTTCAGCTCCTCGTTGAACTTGGCTTTATAAATGTCATTCCACTCCTTCGGAGCAGTCTTGCGCAGGTCGGTGAGGTTTCCGTATTCATCTACCACCTTAGCCTCGATGATATTGAAGATCTGTTCCGGATTCACATTACCGCAGCGGGCGCATTCGCTTTCACTTTGGTTGATGGCCTGAACCTCTGTTTTGAAGTAGACGATCGCATCAAGTGGATTTCCATAATAGATCGGATATCCACCCGTATCCATGATCATCAGCTTGTCGAACATCTTGAAGATCTCAGAAGAAGGCTGGTGGATCACCACAAAGATCAGCTTACCCTTCAGCGCTAATTCCTTCAATAGATCCATGATGTTCTCCGAATCTCGCGAAGAAAGGCCCGAGGTCGGTTCATCCACAAAAAGAACCGCAGGTTCGCGGATCAATTCCAGACCACAATTCAAACGCTTGCGTTGTCCACCCGAGATCTTCTTGTTCATCGGGTTACCCACCTGGATGTCTTTGATCTCAAGGAGTCCCAAAGAAGACAGGGTATCCTCCACACGCTCATGGATGCCTTCGTCTGACATTCCGTCGAAACAGAGTTTCGCGTTCAGGAAGAGATTTTGGTAAACGGTGAGTTCTTCGATCAACAGGTCGTCCTGCGAAATGTATCCGATCATACCACTCACTTCGTCTTGGTCGTGATGGATGTCGTGTCCATTCACGGTAACCGCACCGGAGTAGGGCACATAGTTACCGTTGAGGATGTTCAAGAGGGTAGACTTACCTGAACCACTCGCACCCATGATACCGATGAGCTTGCCTGACTCCTCAGAGAAGCCCAAGTCATGAAGGCCGATCTTGCCGCCTTTGAAACGGTAGGTGATCTCATCGGCGGTGAAAACGATCTTGCTTTCGCTCTTATCGCTGAGGAATCGACTGATGATATCGCTGTAGTAGATCGGGCTGACCTTTGAACTACGAATGGAAGATCCTTGCGTGAGAATATAAACTCGTTCCGGATCGATAATCTGACCATTCAAGAGAAGTTCATCATCACCGAAGAACTTTAACGCGTACATGCCAACGCTCTCCACAGAGAGGATCATGAGTGAGCCGGAAAGACTCTCATGAGAGATGTGCTTGTTGAGCTTACGTCCTGTGAGTTCTGATGCTGAGTTGATGATCAGTAGCTTCTCGACATCCTCGGCTGTGCCCTCGCCGCAGGTTACAAAAGACTTAATGTCCTTGAGCTCTTCACTTGGAATATTGAAAACATCGGATACGGTATCCACGAATTCAAGCTCTTGCTCGGTCGCTTCTTTCTCGGAAAAGATGTATTCGATCAAACGAAGGAGCACAAAGATCTTCTGTCGCTGCTCGAGTTCGGCGTTAATCTGTGTACAGATCTTGAGGACCTTCACAGAATTCAGTGATGTCTTCTTTCGCTTTCCTTCCTTCTTCTTGGAAACCTTGTGGTGAATCTCCAGGTATTCGTCGTAGTGCTCTAAGTAGGCCTCTACTTGGTCTTGCGACAATCGTTGCTTGAGGAAATGCTCAACTACGATTCGGCTCTTGTTGCTTAGATCGTCGATGTCAGCAATAATCGCAAACAGCTGCATCAACGCTTTCAGAAGCTTTTCGCTCATCTAATCTAAATTCGGCTGTGGGCTTTGCGTCAAAAATAGCCAAGTGAGAGGAATGGCAATGGTCAGAGCCAGAAAAAGAACCCCAAGGATTTCAACAGTAGAGTCAACGCCTCAATCTACTTCATTGTAAAATATTCCTTCTGGCTGCGAAATTTAGATGTACTTCTTCGCCTCTCTGAGACTTACGGGTTTAAGAGGATAGCGCTCGATGAATTTGCTCACGAAGTCAGAATTGTGTTTCGACACCTCTCTCAGAACCCAGCCAATGGCCTTCTGGATGAAGAACTCCTTCGAGCCGAGGTGGGGAACGATCATGGATTCCAATAACGCAAGGTCTGTTTCCTTTTTGTACTTCAACTGAAACAAGATGGAAGACCGGATCAACCACATGTTGTCAGATGCATTCCATCTCGGAATGATCACTTCGATCTGATCAGGATGAATTCGAAAATAGCTGCCGCACAGATTGCTCGCGATGAAGTCCACGGTATCCCACCACGAACGAGAAGTGATCATTTCTTCTATCAGATCAATGGAATCCTCTCGCTTCCACCATTTTTTTCGGTGGACCAGCTCTTGAGCAGCGTATTGCACCTCCCGGTGAGGGTCAGACCAACAAGACCGGATCTCGTCTTCAAATACCTCATCCTCTGGTATTCCTGTAGACTGAATGACTTCTCTGGTCAAGTCTTTGCGCAGGGTGGAGTAAAGGCCGTAAAATTCAAACTGACCTTTCATGTAATCCTCCATCCAGACTGCCTTCTCTGGATTTCGATTCGCTTCGAACGCTCCAGTCAGGCTCTCATGAAAGGACGAAGTCATTACTCGATGATCAAGCGGCGAATCTCATTGCCGCCATCGTGCGTGATCGATAGAATGTAGACGCCCGAAGAAAGATGAGCTACATTGATCTTTTGCTTCGCAGCCTCTGTTTGGAAACGAGCAATATGCTTACCGGTCAGGTCGAAGAGATCCGCACTTTCGATCTTCGCTGTTCCTCTTAGTTCAAACCACTCTTTAGTCGGATTTGGCCAGATTGAGAAAGAGGTTGTTTTCAATTCGTCTTGCCCTAAACAGAAGTCAATGATGACCGTGTCGTGGCCAGTACATCCTTCCTCATTGGTAACGCCTAGCCAATACGTGCCGGCAGAGGTAACGGCGATCAGACTACTAGCGCTTCCGGTAGACCATTCATAGGTCCCGCTGATATTGCTTGCTAGAATTAGTTCTTCTCCTGGGCAGTAGTAGGTGTCCTCTCCAAGATCAACCACGGGAATGGGCCACACGGCCACCTCGAATGAATCAGCCTGCTCACATCCGTTGGCGTCGGTCACTGTCAAGAAGGTCAGTGTGCTGTCTTCAAAGGTTACCGTGCTCTGGGTGCTTCCGGTCGACCACAAATAGCTAGAGTAGGTTCCCCACGTACCGACGGTATTGCTACCGCACTTCGATGAGTCGTCGGTGAAATCAAGTGGTATGACGGTATAGTTGAACACTTCGATGGTGTCCCTTCCAGGGCACTCACCGGCCACATTGGCTTCCAGCCAGAGTATTCCTGTATTCGAAATGGTAATGGATGAAGTGGTGTCGCCCGTCGACCATAGATAGGATGCGTAGGTTCCGCCAGCTTGAAGGTTGGTTGGCGTGTTCGGGCAAATGATCAGGTCAGGGCCGAGGTCAACGCTTGATATTGGAAGAATGGCGTTGATGGTGATCGTGTCACTTCCGATGCATCCTTGGTTGCTGTTGGCCTGAACCCAATAGGTACCCACCGCGTTGAAGCTGTTCGTATTCGATGTACTTCCGTCCGACCAAAGGACGTTGTTCAAATTGCCCGCAATAAATAGGTTCAGTTCGTCGCCCGAACAGATCGAAGTGTCGTTGCCAAGGTCGAGAGCCGGAGCGGGGTACACTTGAATGAAATGCTCCGTGGTGTCATTACAAGTATCAGAGAAGGCCACCAAAGAGACCTCCTGATATCCCGCCGAATCGAATGTGATCGTCGGATTGAAAGCTGTATCAACGAAGTTCCAGTCGACGTACCACTTTACGCTATCAGCATTGATAGTGGTATTGGTCATCTGGATGGACTCTCCCTGACAGATGGTGTCCTCAGCGGGGGTAAATGCAGCCACGGCGCCACAACATGGAATGACCGTTGTGTTGAAAGGAGAGCTCGCTGAACTAAATGTACTATTGAGGTAAGCATAAGCCTGAATAGTGACAGAACCCGGATTGAGCTGCCCTAGATTCACGTTGACCGTTGGATATTGGAAGGCCGGAAGACAGATCAATCCGACGGTGTAATCCAGTTGAATGGTGATGTTCGAACCGCTCGTAGTCACTGTGGCACCGGTATAGGTGTAGTTCGCACAGTACAATGTCAAGTTGATCGAGGCCGTAGTTTCAGTACAGTTGGTGGGATTGGCAGGCGTGATTGTCATCGTGCTGATGATAGCCTGGCTAAAGGAAGGGGAGAAAGTAGCGCACAAAAGTGCAATGATCGCGGTGGTTAGAAGTTTTTTCATGCATGTGTTCGTAAGGGGGTAAAGGTACTTTTTCTCTCACCAAGGCAGAGTGTTTTTTTACTTGGAATCTGACTCTTAAGAATAGTTCGCATTCCTTATTTTCGCAGCATGCAAGTGAATAAGCGCATCCTCATTCTCGGTGCAATCGTATTGGGCGCCGCTCTGACTCGATTGATCCCTCACCCTATGAACTTCGCTCCGTTGGGCGCCATGGCCTTGTTTGGTTCGGCTTATATGAGCAAGAATTCTTGGGGGCTTTTCATGACCATGATCGCATGGTGTATCAGTGATTTTTTGCTCAACAATTTCGTTTATAGTTCAGGTGGATTCACCCTCTTTACCGAAGGTGCTATCTTCATTTATAGCAGCATCGGATTGATCTACCTCTTGGGTAAGTTTATGTTGAAAGAAGTGACCTTCCATCGAATGCTTGCGGGTAGTGTTGGGGCTTCAGTGATCTTCTTCGTTGTTTCAAATCTTGGTGTTTGGTTAAGCCCCCTTGGTATGTATCCAATGACTATGGGAGGACTGGTTGCCTGCTATACCGCGGCGATCCCATTCTTCCAGAACACACTGATCGGTGACCTCTTCTATGCAGTGGTATTGTTCCTCTTATATGAGAAGTACTTGAAATCACTCCTAGTGCCGAACAAGCTTCGGTCACGCGACTAAAGATGTTGGGGCTTCGGCCCCATTTTTTGTCTAAAAATTTTCAAACGTGTTGTGGCGAATTGAGATTTTGACTAACTATGTGTAAGTCGTGATACCAATGTGGTAGATCGACCCAACATCGTTCAATCAATCTTATTTTATTCGACCATGAAAAAGGATAAGTCGAGAGAGCGACGACGTACTGCTTTTGATCGTGATTTCAAGATCAGAAAGGTCGACGCTCACAAAGAGTTGAGTCGCAATTGGAAGCGATTCCTCGACTCAGAAGATTTCGACTAGAATCGATGAATTTCTGACCTTCTTAACGCCCCTCACGAAGGGGCTTTTTCATTTTATAAACTTTACCCACCTTCGTTGTATGTGTGGTCGGTATGTAACGGTATCCAAGATCAAAGAGATCGAAAAGCGCTTTGGCGTAACGGCAGAGAGTCCCGGTGATTACCACGTGAATGCCAACGTTTCGCCCGGTCAGAAGTCAGCCGTCATCACAGATGCTCATCCAGACAAGCTGGATTTCATGCACTTTGGATTCACTCCGTTTTGGGCGAAGAAGAAGATGTATGTGATCAATGCACGAAGCGAAGGCGATCAGAACCAAACGGATGACCCAATCTACACCGGAGCGAAAGGGATCATTCAAAAGCCCATGTTTCGAGCCTCAATCCGGTCGAAACGATGCTTGGTCGTGGCAGATGCCTTCATCGAAGGGCCCAAGACAGAGAAACTGGATAAACCATACTGTGTCTACATGCGCGATGGAGAACGACCGTTCGCATTCGCCGGAATCTGGGACGAATGGGCTGATCGGTCAACAGGTGAACTCTTCCATTCCTTTGCGATCATCACCACCACTGCGAACTCCCTCTTGCAAAAGATCGGACACCATCGTTCTCCGGTGATCCTAGATAAAGAATCGGAGTCCCTATGGCTTGACAAGGATCTGCCGCTGGGCGATGTGACATCGCTGTTGCAGCCATATCCGGGAGAAGCTATGAATGCCTATCCCATTTCCACCGACATCAAAAGTTCGCGAAACCATGGTCTCGAATTACTCCGACCAACAGGAGAAAGAGTGGAGAAAGAGTACAGCTACGAGCTACATCAGTCTTTGAACCTGGAAGGAATGGGAGCAGCACCGGCGCGTCAGCGTCGCTTGTTTGAGGATGAATGATGAGTGCATATAGGGTTCTCGTTCCAAGGAATTTAGCTAGCTTCGAGTGAAGCAACGCCCTCTTGGACAACACGTTTATTAGTTGACGTAGCCAACCTAACCTACTTGCCTGGATTCTCCCTATATCGAATCGTCATACTGATCGCATTCTTGCTTTCGGGTTCTATCTCCTTTGCACAGAACGATGTTTACGTAAGCGATGCTAGCGGATCGGATGTGATCACTTGCGGGTCCATCGGTTCGCCATGTCAAACCATACAGTATGCCGTCGATTCTATAGCTATAGATGGAGACACGGTTCGCATCGATACAGGCGTCTATTCGTTACCGAGTAGCACAAGCGCCTTCGCCCCAGTGGTCAAGTTGCCTGAAGGAAAGAGCCTCAACTTTATTGGATCCACTCTGAGACAAGGAACTAGGGTCAATGGAGATTCGCTATGTGCATCCTCGTCCAGATCGAGCTGTGTTATTTCCTCGATCAGTTCCTGCTCTGGTTGTGTTTCTGGAAGTAGGAAACAAGTGACGCGATTACTCGAACCAAAACAAAGTGCCCCGCCGTCTTCGAGCAAGTAGTAGTATTCTTCGAATTCCCTCTCCTTAAGTATCGTGTGGAATCGATCACCTGTAGCTCGATTGAATTGATCATAGCTGATAAATTCACGCTTGATCACCGACTTCCATTCCAGGGTGTCCTGAGCGAAAGAATTCGCTAGGACCATGAAGGATAGTAGCAGGGTGACTAGGCTTCTTGGATGCATTCGACAATAAGTTTGCAAGCCGAACGGCTCTCTTCTTCCGTGATACATAGGGGAGGGGCTAGGCGAAAAGAGTGTCGTGTAGACAAGAAGTAGGATCCGATAATTCCCTTCTTCAACAAGCGCTGGATCACGTCATCCACTTGTTCTGCAGATTCCAGCTCTACCGCCAGCATCAATCCGATCTGCCGCACTTCTTTGATCTTGGGGTGATGAAGTAGCTCTTTGAAAAGAGCTCCCTTTGAATGCACCTGCGCGATCCAGTCTTCCTGTTCGGTCAGCACTTCAAGATTCGCCAAAGCGGCAGCGCAGCAGACCGGGTGTCCCCCGAACGTGGTGATGTGTCCGAGGATCGGATCGTGGGTCAGCAACGACATACGCTCTTGCGAAGTGATGAAGGCCCCGATAGGCATGCCTCCACCGAAGGCTTTGGCCGTGGTGAGGATGTCCGGAACAACTTCAAATTGCTGAAAAGCATACAGCGTTCCTGTGCGTCCTAATCCGGTTTGAATCTCATCGAAGATCAGGAGAGCGCCCGTCTCATCACATCTCTTCCGGATGGCGGCGAGGTAGCCTGGCTTAGGGATGCGAACACCTGCATCGCCCATGACAGGCTCTGCAATGACTGCGGCGGTTTTATCTGTGATCTCGGTGAGCTGATCGAAATCGTTGAAGTCGATGAAGGTCGTGCCGGGTACGAAAGGACGGAACTGCTGTTTCTTGACCTCGTTGCCACTCACGCTAAGCGAACCATGGGTAGCACCGTGATAGCTCTTTTTCATTGCCACGATCTCATGCCTGCCGGTCGCTCTCTTAGCGAGCTTGAGAGCGGCCTCATTGGCTTCAGTACCACTGTTGACGAAGTAGGCACTACTCAACGAATCGGGAAGCAGCGAAGCGAGCTTATCCGCTAAGCGGTTTTGGGGGTCCTGCGGAAACTCCCCAAAGGGAATGACGTGTTGGTATCGATCGAGTTGATCCTTGATGGCCTGGATCACATGCGGATGACGATGGCCAATATTGGCGACGGCAATACCCGAGATCAGGTCGAGATAGCGCTTGCCTTGCTTATCGTAGATGTAACAACCCTCCGCGCGTTCCACTTCGATTCCCATGGGGAACGGACTGGTCTGAGCGAGATGAGGGGAGAAAGGCATAAGATTCGTTTTCTCCTACAAAGATGTCAAGAGATCACTTACGTGCGATCGCGCGCTTGGCTGCGGCGATGATATCGCTTACGTCTAAGCCGTATTTCTTGAGTAGGTCTGTAGGTTTTCCGCTTTCACCGAACTTGTCGTCAACAGCCACGAATTCCTGAGGAACTGGGAAAGCCGTAGTGGTTACCTGCGCCACAGCTTCTCCCAAGCCGCCAAAGCGGTTGTGCTCTTCTGCAGTGACCAAACAGCCCGTCTTCTTCACGGACGCCAAGATCGCCGCGTCATGGATAGGCTTGATCGTGTGAATATTCAAAAGATCCACCTTGATGCCTTCTTTCTCAAGCTCCTTGGCGGCTAATACGGCGTACCATACCATGTGTCCGGTAGCCACGATGGTCACATCGCTGCCGTCGTTGATCTTCCAGGCCTTTCCGATCTCAAATGAGTCCTTCGAAGCGAAGATGGGCCAACTCGGACGCCCAAATCGCAAATAAACCGGACCATCCCAGTCTTTGATCGCCTTGGTTGCGGCGAAGGTTTGGTTGTAGTCGCACGGATTGATCACCGTCATATTCGGAAGCATGCGCATCAGACCGATGTCTTCGAGGATCTGGTGGGTAGCGCCATCTTCACCCAACGTAAGACCAGCATGGGATGCACAGATCTTCACATTCTTCTCAGAATAGGCGATCGACTGGCGTATTTGATCGTAAACTCGACCCGTACTAAAGTTGGCAAAGGTTCCGGTAAAAGGGATCTTACCTCCGATCGTAAGTCCTGCGGCCATGCCGATCATATTGGCCTCTGCCACACCGGTCTGAAAGAATCGATCGGGAAATGCGTCCGCAAAGGCATTCATCTTGAGCGATCCGGTTAGGTCGGCGCAAAGTCCTACTACGCGATCGTCTTCTTTACCTAATTCGTAAAGGGCGTCTCCAAATCCACTTCGTGTGTCTTTCTTCTCGGTAGGGTTGAGGTCGTGTATGCTCATAGGTTCATCAGTTGAACTTCACAGAAACGGAAGCTCCAGAGGATATTGTAAATTTTCGTTCGACCGTGAAAACGCTGCCACGGGCTTGTTTTGGACGGAACACAGCCACGTATTCTCCTGGTTGTAGACTGAGCGTTTCGCGTTCCTTCATCATGTCGAGCGTGGCGACAAATTCAAGTTCTCCTTTGCGGTTCAGGTAGACGCTGCCGTAGCCGTATCCAAATTTGCTGAAGGATGCAATCCCCGGCTGTGGGATCTCGATCGTGGTGGTGTGGCTTTGCGTGATCTCTACGCCCTCAATATTCGTGCGGGGCAGGGTGAGTATCTCCAAGTCGTATTTCCCGGTGATGTATTTCTGTTTTTCAGCGAATGACTGAATGTGCAGGGTCTTCATTTCACCCGACTTACGAACAATGACATTCAGGTGCTGATTCTCAGGATTGGTTCCCAACATCTTGAATTGGAGGTCGCCCTGTGGAGTAGGAATACCCACAATGGTGTGCTTGCCTGGTGTGATGACCACGCTGTCCGTAGACTGGGCTGGAATGGTATGCGCTACGATGCGGTACTGGTAAGCCGGGTTGAGCGCCAGGGTGTCCGGATTCCCCTTGGAATTCATCGAATGGTAGTAGTTGTGAACGATCGCGCCGGAGTGATCGTCGTAGAACGTCATGTTCACGTTGGTTTCTGTTGGGGCACCCGACTGGTCCAACAGATTGACTTGTGCTGTAGTGTTGTTGAGGGCCTGAGAGATGACCACCCCCAACGCGGTTTTGAACTTCTTCTCGTTACTGGCGTCGAAGTAGGTTCCTACGCACTCGAACGCCTCTCTGAACTCTACATCCAACCCCACACCAATAACGAATGGCTTGAGTACAATTCCTCTTCTTTGAAGGGCCAATGACACGGCACAGGGATCCCCGTCGCATTCTTCGATGCCATCGGTAATGAGGATGATGATGTTTCGACATTCCCCTCGAGGACAGCGAGTAAAGTCATTCGCGGCCTTTTCGAGGGTTGCTGCGATCGGGGTAGTCCCCTTAGGTTTCAGCTTATTGAGTTCAGACCGCATCCGAGTAACATTCGAAGCGCCGAAGGGTACGAGTAAACGTGTGTCATCGCAGTCTTGACCCTTTTGATAGTACTTCTCGCTACCATAGACTCGGAGAGCCATGTGGAGATTTTCTACATCTTTTAGAGAATCAAGCGCCGAGGAGAGAAGCCGCGTAGCGATCTCTACCTTGGGTCTTTTCTCCATGATCCCGTTCATACTGTTGGAGGCATCGAAGATGAAGAGGATGCGGGTGAGGGGCTCCTCTTCCTGTGCACGGGCAGTGAAGCCGAGTCCAATAAGTATGAATATCGCTAGGATCTTATGCATGATTATACAACGCTCGTTGCTTCAATTTCGCGTCAATAGTCTCCTTCGGTCTCTTCCAGCTGTTGCAAAGCCTGGGCCAATTGCTCATCGTTAGGTGCTACGCCATGCCAGTTGTGGGTACCCATCATGAAGTCTACGCCTTGACCCATCTCGGTGCGCATGATGATCACGATCGGTTTTCCCTGACCGGTCATGCCTTTGGCTTTCTCTAAAGTAGCGACCACGTCACCCATGTCGTTTCCATCCATTTCGAGGGTGGTCCAACCAAAGGCTTCCCATTTGGCTTTGAGATTTCCGAGAGACATCACATCGGTGACGTCACCATCGATCTGGCGGTTATTGAAATCTACCGTGGCAATGAGATTGTCCACCTTGTGATGAGGAGCCGCGATGGCCGCTTCCCAGATCTGGCCTTCTTGTAGTTCGCCGTCACCGTGAAGACTGAACACCAGTCGATCATCACCATTCAATTTCTTGGCAAGCGCCGCGCCGATGGCAACACTAAGGCCTTGTCCGAGACTACCAGACGCCATGCGAATACCTGGAAGGTGTTCTGCCGTGGTAGGATGACCCTGAAGGCGTGTGTCGATCGCCCGAAACGTGCTCAACTCGCTGATCGGAAAGTATCCGCTGCGTGCCAGCGTACTGTACCAAACTGGTGAGATATGTCCATTGGAAAGAAAAAAGAGGTCTTCTCCTTTTCCGTCCATATTGAAGTTAGATGAGTCGTAGCGCATGATTCCGCCATAAAGAGCGGTGAAAAAATCAGCACATCCGAGGGAGCCTCCAGGGTGTCCGCTCGAACACGAGTGGACCATTCTGACGATATCACGTCTTACTTGAGAGGCACGTTGTTGTAGATGGGTTGTATCAGCCATTAGAATCGTTGCAGGGTGCGAAAATAGAAGGCCACTATGGGGTAGAAAACGAATGTTTAAAACTTTTGAGAACTTCAAAATGGGTTACATTTGAGCGTTCCGACAAAAGATTGAATTTCATCGACATGAATAAGTGGAAGTCGTATTTGACGGTTTTGGGGGTGGTGTGGAGCCTGTCGGCAATGGCGCAATCGGTGGGATACATTGAGAATAAAGGTCAATGGAACGATGAAGTAGTGGCTAAGTACACCCTTCCCAACGGAGACGCTTGGTTCTTAGCTGACCGTGTCCGCATTCCCATCTTCGAGCAAGATGCTTTCCACGAAGCGATGCACATCGCTCACGACGAACCGGACGCACGGATCGACCTCGAGGGTCATACCTACGAGATGCGATTCGGGAGTACAGAAGGGTCTGTGAATGACCTTTATGGCAGACACAAGGATTATGTCAACTTTTACCTCGGGAAGGATAGAAGCAAGTGGGCTTCACGTGTCGGTGTATATGATAAACTTTCCTTCTATGAGGTGCAACCCGGCGTGGACCTGCATTGGCAAGTCCAAGAGGGTAATATGAAGTACACCTTCTATGTCTCTGACCGAGTCGACCCAAGCGGTGTGTTTGTCGAGTATCTGGCGGTACGATCACTCCGGGTCGAAAGTGGAAATCTGAAGATCCAATTACCGAAAACTACCGTCGAGGAGCAAGCTCCGTATGCTTTTCAATTGATTGGAGGTGAGCGAGTTGAGGTAGAGTGCGCTTTCAGAGTGGAAGGAAATCGAGTCTATTTCGACCTCGGCGACTACGATCCGAGTTACATACTCTACATCGATCCGGTAGTGGTTGCCTCCACGAACATTGGTTCTCAGGTAAACACCTGGGGACATAGCGCCACCTTTGATCAATTCGGAAATATTTACGGCGGTGGTCGACCTTTTGGAACGGGCTATCCGGTAGATACGGGTTCCTTTCAGATCGATTTCGCGGGAGGAGGGAACGACATTGGACTCTCCAAGTTGGATACGAACGGAAGTACTCTGCTTTGGAGTACCTACATCGGTGGAACAGGCGCTGATTACGTCCACAGTATCGTCGTTAATGGATTCAATGACGTGGTGGTCTATGGAAAGACCAATTCCTTGGATTATCCGGTGTCCGTCAGCGCATTGGACACCTCTTTCAACGGGGGCTGGGATGTGTGTTTGACCATACTTTCCGACAGCGGTGACTCATTGATCGGGTCGACCTACCTAGGAGGTGAAGGTGACGATGGAAATAATGCACTGAACGTGGGAAGCTATTCCACCTTCAAGGGAGAGGTGGTTTGTGATATCTATAGTAATGTCTTCGTTGCTACGACAAGTAGTAGCGATTCGATCCAGGTTTCAAACAATGCCTTCATGACCACGAAGAGTGGAGGGCAGGACGGATACGTAGCAAAGTTGAACTACAACCTGTCGCAACTCCTGTTCGGCACCTATGTGGGAGATTCGCTGAATGACGGGGCATTCAACGTGAAACCAGCGAAGGATGGTACGGTGTACGTCGTAGGCGCTACGGCTAGTCCAGGGTTTCCGACCACGACTGGCGCCGAGGATGAAGATTACAATGGTGGAAATTCCGATGGATTCATCCTTCGACTGAGTGGGGATGGAACCGATCTTCTACAAAGCACGTTTATCCGATCTGATACTGCCTCCAACGACGCTGATCGCGGACTCTTCCTTCAGATCGATCGAAACGGATACATCTACGTATTGGGAGGTTCTAACGGCAGTATAGTTGCGGATAGCGGAAAGTATACAGGGCCGAGTACGAATCAAGGTTCGTTTATTAGAAAATACACCAAAGAGTTAGACTCCATCTACTGGACAGCCACATTTGCTAGCGTGGCTCACTCAGCTTTTCTTGTAGATAACTGCAAGAATATTTACGCTGCAGGAAACAACGCAAGCGCCAACGGAAACTTTGAAATTACAGCCAATGCCGTACAACCTACAGGGGCTGGTTTTTACATCATCGTCTTGAATTCAGATGCAGACAGCATCATTCATGGTACTTACTACGGAGTTCCATCTTCTCATGTGGATGGGGGAACAAGCCGATTTGATAAAAGAGGAGCCGTATACCAAGCGACCTGTACCAATGGGTTTGATTTTCCTCAAACGGTTAATGCCTGGTCCGGTAATCAGAATGGCGGCACCTATGACTTAACTGTTTTTAAGATCGATTTTGAGGTGCAAGCCGCGGTAGCCAATGCACAAGTAGCTCCCAGCAGCGTGGGATGCGTTCCTAAAACGGTCGACTTCACCAATTTCGGTAGCCAAGGATTGAGTCACGCCTGGAACTTCGGTGACGGTGATACCGCATTGACCCAAACACCTTCACATACCTACAATTCCCCTGGAGTTTACGAGGTTACTTATGTGGTGTTTGATACAGTGGGCTGCGTGTTGAGTGACACGGCTACGTTAATCATCACGGTTTTGGATACATCCGCGGTTGAGATCCTAAGCGACTCTGCGATCTGTACGGAAAGCGTGAACCTGAGTATTGATAACCCTTTTGCGAACTACTTGTGGTCGACAGGTGAGGTTTCGGCGTCGATAGACGTCGATCAGACAGGTTCTTATTGGGTCGAGGTTACACACCAATGTGGAACGTTCACCGATACGATCGATGTGGAGATCATCCCGCCCTACGACTTCACCCTCATCAACGATACAGGTATTTGTGAACCTGGATTCCTCCTCGAAGGACCTAATGATGGCGTGTCCTTTTTATGGAGTACCGGAGATACTACTCAAAGCATCGAAGTGAATGCTACCGGAACCTATATCCTGAAGGCGGACAATGGATTCTGCTCGGACAGCGATACCGTCAATATTCAAGTGTCGTACATCAATTTCTCAACCACGGATACGGTCGTGTGTACCGAATCTCTAGAGCTTTCAGTCGAAAACAACGACGGGACGATACTCTGGAGTACAGGAGATACTACGGAGAGCATTCTGGTGACACAGGAGGGAACCTATTGGGTATTCCTCGAAAATGGTTTTTGTTCTACTACTGATACGATCAATGTCGACTTGAGTCCGACGCTCGTAGATCTTGGCCCCGATACCATTATCTGTGAGCCGGTGACCTTTAGCGCGTTCAATCCTGAATTGACATCCTACGCCTGGAGTACGGGCGATTCAGCATCGGCGATCCTGGTGGACACCTCCATGACGCTCTGGGTGATCGGAAACAATGGCTTGTGCTCTGATACGGATAGTGTGAACGTTGAACGTCAAACGTTGAGCTTCTCGATCACAGAAGAACTTGTGTGCGACCTAGACAGTCACTATTTGGTAGCTCCCGGACCTACGGGTTCCGAGTTCCTCTGGAGTACTGGGGATACCACTCGAAATACCACCGTGTATGGAAGTGGAACCTATTATGTTACAGTTTCTACGGGCTATTGCAGTCTGGCAGATTCGCTCAAGATCACCTTTGGCAACGCTCCGGTTTTCAGCATAGGCGAGGATCGCATGATCTGCAACGGAGAAGAAGTTCGGGTTAGCGTTGACTCGGTGTATTCTACCGTAAGATGGAATACAGGAGATACAGGAAGAACGGTGCTCGTGAAAGACTCAGGGTTGATCATCGCAAGTATGTCCGTAGGTGGTTGTGAAGGCCAAGATAGCATTGCTGTTACTTGGAGGACGTTAGATCCCGATTCCTTTTTCTTGGTACCAAACGTCATGACCCCCAATGGAGATGGACTCAACGATGTCTTGGGCTTGACCATAGCGAATCCGAATCTGGTCACGGATTATGAGTTGTTTATCTACAATCGATGGGGAGTGTTGGTCTTCGAATCGGAGTTCATCAACCATGATTGGGACGGAAAGTTACCCTCGGGAGATGACGCTGAGGAGGCGACCTACTTCTATATCTTCCGTGCAAATACGGTCTGTACAGACCTTCCGATCATAGAGGTAAAGGACAACGTCACGTTGATCAGAGGTAAGTAGCTGTAATAGCAGCGCCTGAAAAGACTAGTTTTGAGTTATAGTATTTACAACCTTAACATGTCGCGCATCCTTTTTCTTTTCTTGCTTCTCACGATCGGGTGCACGTTTCCTATTAAGGCGCAGATCACCATTGGAGGTTCTACCGATACCCTGGGCGGCGATTGTTATCAACTCACCGACCTCAATACCTTCCAAGGAGGGTATGCCTACGAGCAGACGGCGATTGATCTCAATAATGGATTGGATATATCCTTTGATGTTTCGTTGGGCGACAACGATGGTGGGGCAGATGGAATGGTGTTCGTTCTTAGAGGCTCTCTGTCGGGTACATTGATCGGGACACCTGGTGGTTCGATCGGTTTTGAGGGAAGTGGGTTTACATCCAACACCTTAGGAATTGAGATCGATACGTGGCAGAATACTGAATTGGGTGATATCACAGCTGATCACCTCGGCATCTTCCAGAATGCTCCGGTGAATCACAATGCCGGAAATGCGCTGACCGGACCTATTCCGGCTCTACCTACCTCCGGTAACATCGAGGATGGCGTTCCTCACTCATTCCGCGTAACCTGGGACCCGGTGAGCGATACCATGCGGGTGTATTTCGACTGCTTCCTCAGGATCACCCTTGGTGTAGACCTGATCGGCGTGTTCAATGGCGATAACTTGGTCCATTGGGGATTTCTAGGCACTACGGGCGGTGCAGTCAACAACCAAGGCTTCTGTGGACCGTTCGAATCGAGCAGTCTTTCTAACAACCTCACGGCATATCTGCTTTGTCCGGGAGACTCGGTTCAGCTCGAAGCAGGAGATCCTTCCTTGAGCTATCTCTGGTCCCCGAGTACCTCGCTTAGTGATTCAACATCCAACGCCCCTTGGGCATCTCCGGACGACTCCACCACCTACGTGGTTCTCAAGATCCTCGGCTGCGACACCGCTTATGATACGGTGGATGTCAACATCTTTCCCTTTGTGCTCGACCTACTTTCCGATACCAGCATCTGCGATGACGAGTTCGTGATCGAAGGTCCGGTGGGAGCAGAATTCTACCTGTGGAACACCGGTGACACTACACCCAATATCACGATCGACACCTCTGGGTACTACAACTTGGTCGCTGCATCGGGCGTTTGCATCGATACCGACTACGTCTACATTGAAATGGCCTACCTGACGTCCAGCTTTGAGGATACGGTGCTTTGTGATGGCACCGTTGAATTGAGCGTCTATAATCCTGATGGAAGCACGCTGTGGAGTACGGGAGATACCATCGATTCGCTGGGCATCACCAGTGATGGCTTGTACACGGTGACTTTGACCTTGCAAGAGTGTGAGCTCACTGATAGCATCGATGTGCGATTTCGCCCGGTGACAATAGTTCCCCTTTCTGATACCGTCTTTTGTCAGGCGGAGACGATCTCTGTATTACAATCCGGGGCAACGGGCATCTTTTGGAGTACCGGTGACACTTCGCAAAACCTCCTTGTAGACTCTTCGGGAATATATTGGGTGGTGGCTCGGAATGATTGGTGCGCGGATACCGACAGCGTATCAATTGGGGTTGAATACTTCAGCCTCTCAGATTCGATCCTTAGGTTTTGTGATGTAGAAGCCTATTCGGTCACAGCGTCTATGCCGACGGCTTTGTCCTATGAGTGGAGCAACGGAGTGTTCGGGCCGACAGTCACCTTCGATAGTACGGGCATCTATTCGGTTACCGTGCGCTCGGCGAGTTGTGAATTCCGTGATTCTATTGATCTGACGCTCGGGATCACCCCTTCGTTTGAGTTGGGCGAGGATCGTTTGTTGTGCGCTGGGCAAGAGGTCCGAATCGGAACAGAAACGGGAACCTCTTCAAGACGCTGGTCCACAGGTGATACCGCTACGTATATCACAGTGGCAGATACCGGTGTTTTCATCCTCGAAGCATCACAAGAGGGCTGCGCATCCGCCGACTCGATCCGCGTGGATTTCTTTCCTCTGAGTCGCGACAGCTTCTTTATCGCTCCCAATGTGTTCACGCCCAATGCGGATGGTATCAACGACGCCTTCGGGATGCGCTTTGTTGCGCCGGAGCTGATCCGTGAGTATTCTTGTGAAGTGTACAATCGCTGGGGAATGTCGGTCTTCAACGCCACCTTCGCAAATGACCTTTGGGATGGCGCCCTGCCCTCCGGTGATCCGGCTACTCCGGGAACGTATTTCTATCACGCACGGGCGACCACCGTCTGCACAGATCTGCCGGTGATCGAAGTGAAGGAAAAGGTCACGCTGATTCGCTGACATTTCACCTACATTTGCCGCCCAATTTCAAGTCTATGGCTCTCAAGTGTGGTATCGTCGGTCTTCCTAATGTAGGTAAGTCTACTTTGTTCAACTGTCTTAGCAACGCAAAGGCTCAGGCAGCCAACTTTCCTTTTTGTACCATCGAACCTAATGTGGGCACCATAAGCGTTCCTGACGATCGTCTGAATGCCTTGGCGGATCTTGTGAATCCAGAGCGCATCATGCCTACGACCATCGAGATCGTGGATATTGCGGGCTTGGTGAAGGGCGCGAGCAAAGGCGAAGGATTGGGTAACCAATTCTTGGGCAATATCCGCGAATGCGACGCCATCATCCATGTCCTACGATGCTTTGAAGATGGAAACGTCGTTCACGTAGACGGCAGCGTGGATCCTGTGCGCGACAAGGAGGTCATCGATATGGAACTCCAGTTGAAAGACTTGGAAACGCTCCAGAAGCGCATCGATAAGGTGAAGAAGCAAGCTCAGGTAGGCGAGAAGGAAGCCAAGAAGGTGTTCGATATCTACGAGAAGTTTCGTACCCACTTGGAAGAAGGGAAATCGGCTCGTTCGGCTCCTGTGGATGAAAAGGAGCGTGAGATCGTAAAAGACTTGTGGTTACTGACCGATAAGCCGGTGATGTACGTCTGCAACGTGGAAGAGGGTTCAGTGGTCTCCGGAAATGCGCACGTGGAAGCCGTTAAGGAAGCGACCAAGAACGAGAACGCCGAGGTATTGGTACTGGGTGTCGGAATTGAAGCCGACATCGCTTCATTGGAGACCTATGAGGAGCGTCAAATGTTCCTGGAAGACCTTGGTTTGAAAGAACCAGGCGTGAGTAAATTGATCCGCAGCGCATATAGATTGCTAAGACTGCAAACCTATTTCACAGCCGGAGTGAAGGAGGTGCGCGCTTGGACCATCAAGGAAGGCATGAAGGCACCTCAGGCAGCTGGCGTGATCCACACAGATTTTGAGAAAGGCTTTATTCGCGCTGAAGTGATCGGCTATGACGATTATATCCAGTTCGGCTCAGAATCAGCCGCTCGTGATGCCGGTAAACTCCATATTGAAGGAAAGGAGTACATCGTCAAGGACGGCGACGTCATGCACTTCCGATTCAATGTTTGAGTTAGTTTAGAAACATTTTTAGGATCACACGCGTTACTTTCGCAACGAATTCAAAAACCATCCGATCGCTATGGCAATTATGATCACAGACGAATGCATCAACTGCGGTGCATGCGAGCCAGAATGTCCCAACAATGCAATCTACGAAGGAGGCGTCGAGTGGCGCTTTTCTGATGGAACTGACCTTTCTGGTACGGTGGAAGGCAGGAATGGAACTACGGCAGATGCTGACGACGAGAATGAACCAAAGTCGATGGATGTGTACTACATCGTGACGGATAAATGTACCGAGTGTGTGGGCTTCCACGACGAGCCTCAATGCGCGGCTGTTTGTCCAGTCGATTGCTGCGTTGACGATCCTGATTTCCGTGAGAGTGAGGAAGAATTGACAGCGAAGAAGGAGTTTCTTCACCTTTAATCGTCAATTACTTTTCACACCAAGCACGATTGTGCTGCGTTAATCGTACAATCTTCGTAGCGATGATCCGTACGATATTCCTTATTGCGCTTGCTTTCATTCCGCTGTTGTCTCTGGCTGAGGACGATGAACCTGCCATTACCTTAAAAGCCAAGATCAAGCAGTTGGTGTTGCTTCGACAGACCGTTCTCGAAGCCGAAACCGAGGCAGAACGGATCGAAGCCAATACAGATTTCCTGCACTTCATGCGCGACGCTCTCCAGCACCGAGAGAGCTTTGACACCCCTTTCGATAGGATCCCTGCTATTGCCGATCTACGCAGTGGCGACGGTTATTTTAGGATGATCAATTGGAATCTTCCAATGGATGATCAGACAAATAAGTACTACTGTTTCATCCAGTACTACGACAAGAAGACCAAGTCCAACAGGGTGATCGAGCTGAATAAGGGGTTTCGAGACCTGGAAGAGGAGTACCGCAAGGTCTTCAATGATCGAGATTGGTACGGATGCCTCTACTATAAGATCATTCCGAGTAAGAAAGGACGCAAGCGAAAGAGAGCGTACATGCTTCTTGGCTGGGACGGTCACGATGCCTATTCCAACATCAAGGTGATCGACGTCATGCGCATCACGAATCGAGGGATTCGGTTTGGAGCAGACATTTTCGACTGTCCGCATGAGCGAAACATTCGGAGGTATATCATGCAGTACAAATCGGACGCTTCTGTCTCCCTTCGCTACGACGAAAAGAAGAAACGCTTTGTCTTCAATCAACTCGTTCCGATGCAAACCGATCTGGAAGGAATGCATGAATTCTACATTCCGGTATTGAAGTTCGATGCCTTTGTATGGAAGCGTGGAAAGTGGCAATTTGTAGAAGACGTTGAGGTGAAGGCTGATGCTCGCGATAAGATCTATAACGATCCGCCAGAGGACCAGAATCTCCGCTAAGATGGGTTGTCCGGAAGAAAGGATTTCATCTATTTTGCACTCATGATCAAGCCCCTTGCGCGATACTTTATGAAGCGAGCCATCAAAGACTCGGACAGGAGTCCTTCCTTGGTTCAGGGGGCGTACATTCGTGATGTGGCGATCGTTGCGGTATACCAACCCGGTGAATCATTCTCACACATCAATACCTACGTGAAAGAGTGGCGAAAACGCGGTATGCGTTCCGTTGATCTCTTCCTATACTTTACCAACAAGAAGTCTCTGGATGCATATCAAGGCTTCCCGAAGGATATTCCTTTCATGCGAAAGGATTTCAATTTCGCAGGGAAGGCGGTGAGCGATGAATTGGTGAGTGGATTGAAGAAGGAATACGACGTATTGATCGATCTTTCACGTGGTGCAGCATTTCCTTGCGATGTGGTCATTTCTAAGATCAACGCTAAATGGAAAGCAGGGGAAAAGCACGATGATCGATCGTATCTTTTAGACTTGATGATCGATTTGAAAGGAGATCCCGACGTCAGAAAATTGATCCACCATATGGATCACTACCTAGTGAACTTGAATACATCCAACGCAGCATGAAAAACTTTAGCGTTACCGGTGTCGCCATGGTGACGCCTTTCAAAAAGAATGGAGAAGTAGATTTTGTTGGCCTCGAGAAACTCACAGAGCACTTGATCGAAGGAGGGGTGGAATACCTCGTGGTGCAGGGTACCACAGGCGAGAGCGCTACGTTGACTGCGTCAGAGAAACAAGAAGTGCTCGACTGTGTGGTCGACGTCAATGATGGTCGACTCCCGATCGTATTCGGACACGGAGGCAACAATACGCGAGCGCTGATCGAAGGTTTTGAGAAGATAGATCTGAGGAATGTCGATGGTATTCTGTCAGCAAGCCCATATTACAACAAGCCTACTCAAGCGGGTATCGTTGCGCATTACCAAGCCCTAGCCGATGCGAGTCCGTTGCCGATCATTCTGTACAATGTCCCGGGTCGTACCTCGTCAAATATGTCGCCCGAAACCACGCTGACCTTGGCGAAGCACGACAAGATCGTGGCGGTAAAAGAAGCGTCGGGGGATTTGGATCAAGTTGGAGCAATCATCAAGCGTCGTCCGGATGACTTTTTGGTGCTGAGTGGCGATGATCCACTGATCGTTCCTCATATGTCGCTCGGTGGAGATGGCATCATTTCTGTGATCGCCAATGCATTCCCAAAGCAATTCTCAGACATTGCACGGGCCTGCAAGAAGGGCGATTATGACGAAGCTCGAAGACTCCACTACCTCGTCATTGATTTTATCTACTTGCTCTTCGCAGAAGGCAATCCAGGTGGAATCAAGGCGGCGTTGGAGATCTTGGGGGTTTGCGAACAGCACTTGCGTCTGCCATTGGTGCCCGTGAGCAAGGAGCTGTACCAGAAACTCGAGAACCAGATCGAATCCATCCAAAACGCCTGATATGCGCATCCTTTTGATCGCTTGTTGTCTACTGGTTGCATCATCAAAGCAAGCACAGCGTCCGTTCGAAGGAAGGATCCACTATCAAGTAGAATACTTGAGTTTTCCGGATGGCATGGAAGGGGCGGAATTGGCACTTCCTCAGCAAATGACACTTCTCGCCAAAGGATCGAGTTATCGAATGCAGCAATCATCGGCCCTCGGAGGTCCGTTGGTTTGGATCCATCCCGCCAAGATCGATACGGTCTATCAGGTCTTCGACTTCATGGAGCGACAGGTGTTCCTAGCGGCCCCCGTGGGTAGCGGAGCCCATAAGCACCGGGTAGTTGCTAAGGAAGGTGAGCGCGAGATCGCAGGCTGGAAATGTGAGGAATACTACTTACAGTCAGCAGAGGGAAATCATCAGACGGTATGGGTGAATGAGAAATACCGCAATCCGCTCAAGGTCGACTTCCCTGGGCTGGTGTACTTACCCCTGCAGTTTGACCTCTGGCGCAATGGCATCCACATGAGGTTCTCGGCGAAGCGCGTGGTCGAAGAGCAACTAGATGGAACGTATTTCACTTTGCCAGAGCGAGCTGTAAGGATTCGCGAAGCTGATCTTCAAAGGATATTGAACTGACGAACAATTTCAGTTCGATGATAGTTTAATCCATGATGAGAGTAAGTTTAACCTTGATATTGGCAGCACTGCTCAGCACTGCCTGCGGACAAAGCAAAGAAAGAATGGAAGGATACGATTTGATCGAAAAGGTCTATGAAGAAGGGGAGGCGCTTCCGTTGGAAGTGAAGCGCTCAGATGAAGAGTGGAAGGAAATGCTGTCCGAAGAGCAGTATCAGATCTTGCGTCAAGCGGCGACAGAGCAAGCGTTTACGGGCAAGTACTACAAGAACAAAGACGTGGGCACCTACTATAGTGCAGCCAGCGGTCAACCCTTGTTCCTATCTGATGCCAAGTACGACTCCGGTTGCGGTTGGCCATCCTTCTTCGCCCCGATCGAACCCGATGCCATCATCTATCGCATGGATCGAACCCACGGAATGCAACGCATTGAGATCTTAGATAGCAAGAGTGGCAGTCACCTAGGACACGTCTTCAACGACGGACCGCCCCCAAGAGGATTGCGCTACTGCCTCAATTCAGAAGCCATGATCTTCGTCCCACAAGGCGGGAATCCAGCGGATTACGGCGTACCGGGATGGGGGGAGTGATTCTCAATATTCAATATTCAATTTTCAATGTTTATTTGATGATTTCAATGTTTAATTGATGATTTCATTGAGTATTGATCATTGTTAACCCAGCGCTACATCCAACGACATCATCACCAAGAATCCGCCTATAAAGCCCAGCGTGGCGATATCGGTGTATTTGTCCCGCTGGGCTTCCGGAACTACTTCTTCGATAACCACATAGATCATCGCACCGGCAGCGAAGGCTAAGGCGTAGGGTAGGATAGGTTCAAAGAAAATAACCGCGGCGGCACCTGCTACGCCGGCTAGAGGCTCAACGATGGCGCTTAGCTGGCCATACCAGAACGATCTACCCCTAGAAACGCCGCTTCTGCGTAGGGGCATAGAGACCGCAATTCCCTCTGGAAAGTTTTGTATTCCGATACCAATGGCAAGGGCCACGGCGGCTCCGATACTTGCGCCATCGATTCCCGCTGCCACTCCGCCAAAGAGAACGCCAACGGCCAGACCCTCGGGAATATTATGCATGGTGATGGCCAAGACGAGTAGGGTAGTGCGATGCCAATTCGTCTCTGGTCCTTCCGCTTCCTCACGCTTGAAGTTGATGTGCAAGTGAGGCATAAACTTATCCAACGCAAAAAGAAAGAGAGCGCCACCTGCAAATCCGATGGCCGCTGGCAGCCAACCCGGCTGACCCTGATTCTCAGCCATCTCGATCGAAGGTGCGAGAAGCGACCAGTAACTCGCCGCGATCATAACGCCTCCCGTAAACCCCAACATTCCGTCCAGCCAAGCGCGATGCATCTTCTTGAAGAAGAACACTACACTAGCACCTAAGGCCGTAAGCAACCAAGTAAAGGTGGTAGCGATCAAAGCCCCCATGATCGGGTCAAGCTCTTCCATATAGTTCAATACACTTTCCATCTGTGTTTTCCGTGATTAGGATTCTGTTCTTACAAATAGGTTCTTGCAAACCTGCTGGCTTAAAGTCACTAATTTGCCTTGATGCTTTACCGTGCGTGACTTATCGTAGTCAAAGATGTCGGTCACTTCGAGTTTGTTTCCCAGCTCAATGCCCTGCGCGTCTAAGTATTGCAGGAATTCCTTCGAACTGTCCTTTACCCCTGTGACGTATCCGGTTTCGTTGGTCTTGAGCTCGGTCAAGGGAACTTGCTCTCGTCGTTCGATCTGTCCTTCGCGTGTCGGGATCGGATCTCCGTGTGGGTCAAATTTGGGACGACCAAGAAAATCCTCGAGGCGGTTGATCAGTTCGTCCGAGTCGATATGCTCGAGTTCCTCTGCGATATCGTGTACCTCATCCCATCGAAATTCCAGCTTGTCTACCAAGAACACTTCCCAAAGTCGATGCTTTCGGATGATGTTCAATGCCATGTCTCGCCCATTCTTGGTAAGGGTAGTTCCTTGGTATTTCTTGTAGTGAATGAGCTTGTGCTGGCTCAGTTTCTTCAACATGTCAGAAACTGTGGCTGCCTTGGTTCCCAAGGCTTCAGCAATGGCATTGGTACTCACGCCCTCCGCGTCTTTTTGACTCAGTCGATAGATCGCTTTGATATAATTCTCAACGGTAAAGGAGGCCACTTCGAAAAAATTTCATGCAAATCTAAACCTATTTCAAAGTGTATTGTAAAATAACTTTAGATAAGTCTAAAAAAGCTGTATACTTTTGTTCCATGAACAAGCTATTGCTCGTCATTCTCACTCTTTTCCTTTCTGCTTCATCCTTCGCCCGAGACATCAGCGGCGTATTGGTCGATGGTGCAGATACACCATTACCCTTTGCTACAATCACGATCTCAGGAACAACACAAGGTGCAACAAGTGATGAGGATGGGCGATTCATCATTGAAACAGAGATGGAGGAAGCATTGATCTTAGTCATTTCGAGTCTAGGCTATCAGCGCACCTCGGTTAAAGTGGAGGCCGGATCAGGAGATGTTCAACTGGGAAAGATCACCGTGAGGGAGGATATGCTCGGCCTAGATGAAGTGGTTATCACCGGAACGATGCGCGAGACCTTTGTCAAGGCTTCACCGATCAAGGTGGAAGTGATCAAGGCAGAGCGACTGCTAAACAACATACCGGCGGTGAATCTCATTGATGGACTCCAACTCATCAACGGAGTGCAAGAGGTAAATGCGTGTGGAGTTTGCTTTACCAATAGCATCAGTATTAATGGACTTCCAGGACCGTATACGGCTGTTTTGATGGATGGAACTCCCATCTACGGTAACCTAGCTTCGGTATATGGATTGAATGGCATTCCCACCCAGATGATCGATCGCTTTGAAGTAGTGAAAGGACCGAGTTCGACACTCTATGGTTCGGAAGCGATCGCAGGTGTGATCAACATCATCACCAAAGACCCACAAGGCGAACCTCTGCTGGCCTTAGATGTCATGGGGACATCTCACTTGGAAGGATTCGGAAACATCACATTGGCTACAAAAACCGGTAATTGGAGTTCGTTCTCGGGGATAAACTTCACGTCCATGAATCAGTTCGAGGATTTCAATGATGACGGATTCGGGGATCGAATCGGAATGGATAGACTGAGCCTATTCTCGAAGTGGAGCTTGAAGCGTCCGGATCACAAGAAGTTCACGATCGCGGGTAAACTCTACCTAGAAGACCGATGGAACGGCGTCCGTGACTTCTTTGTAGATCGAAATTACCGAACCTTGAGAGGCAACGACAGCATCTATGGAGAAAGCATCTACACGCAGCGCGGAGAGGTGTTTGGAACCTATGACTTGCCTGGCGCTGAGGACGTCCGTGTCGATTACTCATTGAGCTGGCACGATCAAGACAGCTATTACGGGTCAGACCTTTACATGGCTCAGCAAGGCATCGGGTTTGCTAATCTCGTCTGGACCAAACCGCTTCGTAAGCATACCCTGACCTCTGGCGTTACACAACGCTTGCAGTTCTACGACGATAATACCGTGGCAACCAACGAGGACCTGAGAAATAACCCCGAGCGGCAGTATATTCCTGGTGCCTTTATCGAGGACGAGTGGTCACCCAATACGCGTTTGACACTTCTCGGAGGAATGCGCTTGGATCACTATGTAAACCATGGGCTCATTCCTTCGCCTCGCGTCAGTGTCAAGATGAATACCAACGAGTGGACTTCGGTCCGTTTGAATGCGGGAACGGGTTTCAAGATCGTCAATTTGTTTACCGAAGATCATGCCTTCATCACGGGTCAACGCACGGTGGAGCTAAAGGAACAGCTTGACCCGGAACGGTCGTGGAATATGTCTCTTAACTTTAATCACATCCATTCGCTTTGGAACACCTCAGGCATGTTTGATATGGATGTGTATTACACCCGCTTCTCGAATAAGATCGTTCCGGACTACGATACACCCAATAAGATCATCTACGCCAATGCCAATGGCTTTGCTGAAAGCTATGGTCTCGCGGCTTCCTTTAATCAACAATTCTCTTTTCCATTGGCGTACAACATTGGGATTAACTTGAACCGTGCTACCACCACGGAATGGGATGACCAGGAATGGTCGACTGAAGCCATTCCTTTCGCTCCGCTTTGGAGTGGGGTATTCACCCTCAACTATCGGTGGGAGAGGAGAAAGGTTGATTTTGCCTATACCACCACGATTACCGGGCCCATGTCACTACCGGAAGTGTTTGACCTTGACGCTGAAGGAGAACCTCTGGGTACACCTAAATCGACTACATCCCAGCCATTCTCGATCCACAATATTCAGATCACGAAACAATGGTCGAAGAGAGACTTGGAGATATATGGTGGGGTGCAGAATATCTTCAATTTCCGGCAGACTGAAACTCCCCTAGTCGGATTTAATGATCCCAATTCACCTGCAGGCTTTAGTCCCTATTTCGATACTTCCTATTCTTATGGGTCGATCCACGGACGTGAGTTCTTTCTTGGGCTTCGATTTCAGTTTGATCCTAAGGTCAAGTAAAGGCAACGAAGAAATCGTAGATTCGTCGTTCATGTTTATGCTACGACCATGAGAACCTTTATCGCTTTCGCGCTTTTTCTTCACGTTTCCTTTCTTGGGGCTCAGCCCATCATTACTTCTCAGCCCGTGGACGATGTCGTTTGTCCTGGCGAATGCGGAGAATTTGCCGTCACAGCTGTAGGTGGCGGATTGACCTACCAGTGATATGAACTGGAGGGGAATGACACCACTATCCTGAACGGTTCTGATTCAGACTTTCGATTGTATTGCGAAACGGCGACTGCTGGGGATGCGAGTGTGTTCTGTGAAGTAGGGGATAGTTTGGGGAATCTAGTTCATAGTGATGTAGCTGTGCTGACGATCGACTCCTGCCTTCCGCCGGAAGCGGATTTTACTTGGGATTGGAATCATTTGGAGTTGTGCTTCACCAATACCTCAAAGCGAGCGGAAACGGTCATTTGGATCTTTGGAGATAGCACGACCAACGACGACAACGTAGATAGTATCTGTCACACCTATCCTGAGAAACAAGCCTATTTGGTTCGACTGTATGCCTACAACCAATACGATGAGGATGTAGTGACGAAGACCATTGACCTTTTGTCTGTGGGCGAGAACGTGTTAGGCGATACGAAAGTGTATCCAAATCCCACTATCCATGGTTTACTTAGAGTCGCAAAACCCCTTGAGGCAGATCGTGATACGGGATATGCAAGGGCGTGAAGTGTTGACTGTCTCGGCAAGTGGGAATCGAAGCGCTATCCAAGTTTCTCACCTTCCGTCAGGAGTTTATTCCCTTCAATGGATGGATGAGCGCGGATCACACGTTCAAAAACTGATCGTCTGCTAAGTAGCAGTCGTTCGCGTCAAGGATTACATTTGGCGCATGAAATCAAGATTCCTCCTTTTGACGATCAGCTTGCTGTCTTTGTCTCTATTCGCTCAAGAAGCCAGAAATACGAAGTCTGAGCCAGCTGACCACATTGATTTTTTAGACGACCAGCAGGTCTTAGATGAGTTCTACCGCCTCGCCCTCACGGAGAGTAATGTATATCCGTGGCTTGGAGAAATGTGCTTGGAGATCGGACCTCGTCTGAGTGGTTCGCCCCAAGCGGACTCGGCCGTGGAGTATTCAGCTCGATTGATGGAAGGTTTGGGTTTGAAGACCTGGAAGCAGTCGGTCATGGTTCCGGTATGGCAGCGCGGAGAGAAGGAAATTGCCTTTTACAGAGCAGAAAGCGGTGAATCCGAACAGATCAACATCCTCGCATTGGGAGGTTCAGTAGCTACGCCAAAGGATGGATTGTTTGCACCTATCATTGAGGTGGAGTCTTGGGAGGATCTTGAAAAGCTTGGTCGCGAAAAAGTAGAAGGAAAGATTGTGTTCTTCAATGAGAAGATGAATCCGGAGAACTTGTACACCTTCCACAGTTATGGACATTGCGTAAAGCATCGTTGGGGTGGTGCCGTTGAAGCGGCCAAATACGGAGCGGTGGGAGCCTTGGTACGTTCGCTTAATATGCGCATCGATGATTTCCCCCATACCGGCAGCATGAAGTACGATGAGGGCATCGATAGCATTCCGGCGGCGGCGGTGAGTACGGAGGATGCGGAGACATTGAGCGCCATGCTTGCGAAGGGCGAGGAGGTGAAGGTAATGATGCGTCAATCATGCCGGACCCTGCCTGACAAAGAATCCTTCAATGTGATCGGAGAGATCAAAGGTTCAGAGCGCCCTGAAGAGGTGATCGTGGTGGGTGGACACTTGGATAGCTGGGACGTCGGTCACGGAGCACACGACGATGGGGCCGGGGTGATGCAGTCGCTCGGTGTGTTAGAGTTGCTAAAGAAGATCGACTATCAACCTAAGCATACCGTACGGGTGGTGTTCTTCATGAATGAGGAGAACGGATTGAGAGGGGGAAAGAAGTACGCCGAATGGGCAAAGACGTCAGGTGAGACCCACATTGCTGCCATCGAATCGGATCGGGGAGGCTTCACGCCGAGAGGTTTCCATGTGGATGGCTCAGAAACGGCTCTAGAGCAGATGCTCGAATGGGAGACCATCTTGGAGAAGTATGGCATTCATCAAGTAGAAGAGGGTGGAAGTGGAGCAGATATCGGACCCCTAAAAACGGAGGAGAATGTGCTCATTGGATTCGTACCGGACAGTCAGCGCTACTTTGATCACCATCACTCGGAGAATGACACCTTCGATCAAGTCAATAAGCGAGAATTGGAGTTAGGTACAGCGTCTATTGCAGCTTTGGTTTATTTGATCGATAAGTACGGATTGAAGTAATCTATCGACAAATTATAGTTCTGAGCCAACCAATGCACTTCTCTTGCGTTCTGAAATAAACCGAGGTGCTATATTTGAATTCCATCAAATGAACCTGAAGAATTTCTTTTCTTTTTCCTTGCTGTCTGTTCTCGTCTGGCTGGCGTCTGTCGAGGTGGATGCCCAGTGCGTCCAGTCTGTGGATTTCAATACTTGGAGAAGAACGGGTGACTCCACCTACACAGGTTCAAATGGTTGGACGATTCAAAGCAGTGGAAGTCAGCTACTCAGCCAGTACAATACCAACTTCCCTCGCATGTTCGTGGGGCCTGATACATTGATCAATGTTCGCGTGACCGGAACTTTCCGAGTGGAGGATTATTCAGATGATGACTACGTGGGCTTTGTATTTGGTTTCAAAGAAACCTGGGATCAAGCGTGGTTTGGTACCCAATTCATGGATCACGAGTATTATCTCTTTGATTGGAAAAAGAACACACAGAATTATCTGGGGTGGGTAGCTCAGGAGGGATTCTCCCTAGACAAGGTCGACGGCACATTCCAGAGAACCAATAACAGTGTTTTCCCAAGTTTTTGGGTACATACCAATAGTGCCAACTTTAATGTTCTGCAGACAGCCTATAGCACCACCAATGGTTGGGTCGCCTACACCTACTATGACTTTGAACTCTTGTATACGCCGACACGGGCGGTCATTATGATCGATTCCGATACCATTTTTGATGAGAGTGGGTGTTTCGAGCCAGGATTATTTGGATTCTACAACTACAGTCAGGCAAATGCTCGGTATTTGGACTTCAACTACGAGTTGTATGTAGACTACCAGATCGAGAATCATAACGTCTGTTTCGGTGACTCGGCCCAGTTCTTTTTCATTGACACCAGCGGCTGCGCCGGAGCCAATGCCTTTTCGAACCTCGACACCTTCTATTGGGACATGGGAGATGGCACAATCCTCAATGACACCAACCCCTGGCACATATATAACAGCGCGGACACCTTTCTGGTGTCCCTGATAGCCACGGATATCAATGGCTGCACGGATACCATGACGAAGGAGATCTACATCCATCCGCCTGCACAAGCCCATATAGATTTCGACAATAACTGCTATGCTGATTCAAGCTATCTCTTTGATAACTCCTTTTTACCCATGGGCGGGAATGTTGTCAGTTGGGATTGGGATATGGGGGATAATCTTGGAAATGACACAGTAGAAAACCCAACTTACCATTACAGTTCAGCTGGAAACTACAATGTCAGTCTGATCATCGAGACCAATGCGGGTTGTATTGATACGGTGGATACCATGATCCAGATCTATGGTCTGCCTGATGTCGATTTCAATTACACCAATGCCTGCGAAGGATTTGCGGTGACCTTGCAAGATCAATCTCAAGCTACCACTTGGCCTATTGCTGGTCTGGAGTGGGATGTGGATACAGATGCCGTTGCAGAGTACTACAGTCTCAATCCTTCCCACGTTTACAATAATTACGGCATCTACCCGATAGAACTCAAGGTGACCGACTCGATCGGATGTCAAGACTCGGTGACTAAGAACATCACCGTTCACCCGATACCGGATGCGGACTTCTATATTCCCGGGGTTTGTCACAACGACGCGTCCCAGTTGATCGATAGTACCACTGTCGCCTTAGGTGACATTCAGACATGGGAGTGGGATTATGGTGATGGAAATAACTTCACTTACACGGGTGCCAACCCACCTCAGCCGGGTCCAACCCATGTTTATGGTAACCCTGGCCCAAAGAACGTTCAGCTCATTGTGACTAGTGATAGTGGTTGCGTCGACAGCATTACAAAGACCATCCAGGTGTACTATCTGCCGGTGGCCAACTTCTTTGCGGATACCGTGTGCGATAACCAGAACACCCAATTCACGCAGGCCTCTTTCAACCAAAGTGGTTTATTGACCTACTACAAGTGGGAGTTTGGCGATGGTGACTCCGCGTTTTCAGCTTCACCACAACACAATTACACTACACCAGGTCTGCATTTTGTGACCTTGACGGTTGAATCTAACCTAGGTTGCGAAGACACAGTCATCCGTCCGATCCGCGTGTATCCAACGCCGAATACGGCTTTTGGATGGCAAAACAACGTTTGTGAGGGTGATCCACTACCGTTCTACGACCAGGGCACCATTGCCCAAGTAACTCCCGGAGGAGACCAGATCGTGGCTTGGCAGTGGATCTTCAACAGCAGCGATACCCAAACGATTCAGAATCCGATCTATCAGACGACCGAATTTGAGGACATCCAAGTGTATCTGCGTACATGGAGTAACTACGGTTGTACCACCTATGGACAGAACACCGCCTCCATTTTCCCATTGCCGACGGCGAACTTCACCTTTGATCCAGCTTGTGCGGAAGATTCATCGAAGTTTACGAACACTTCCAAGGTGCAGAACGGTGTCATTAGTCAAACTAGCTGGATATTCGGAGATGGGGGAGTGAGCAGTCAGGAGTACCCGTATCACACATATCTGCTCCCAGGCATGTACAACGTTACCTTGGAAGCGAGCTCTAACAAGGGATGTGTTGATGTAGTCGAGAAAGAGATTGTTATTCCTGCGACACCTAAAACTAGTTTTGAGATCCTGCCCGATCTGGGCTGCTCACCATTGAAAGTGACTTTGGTGAATACTAGTTCGATCAGCACCGGTCAACTGGAATATGAGTGGTATTACAACGACTCTCTCTTTTCCATCGCTTCTGACCCGGACTTCATCATTGAGAACGATACCATCATTCCAACCGAGCATTCGATTCGCTTGGTAGCGATAAGTGAGTTGGGATGTAGGAATGTGTCGAATCAAGAATCTGCGATCACCGTCCTTCCTGCGCCCATCGCGGCTTTTGACCTTGCAGAGTTGTCGTACAACATGTACAACCCGGAAGTCGAGTTCGTCAACGCTTCTCGTTATGGCGTGAAGTGGTGGTGGTCCTTCGGAGACGGAGCCTTATCAGAAGATTTTGCACCGGTCCATACCTATCAGCAGTCAGGAGAGTATCCTGTGCAACAAGTGGTGTGGAACGAGTGGGGATGTGCCGATACGGCAAGGAGACCTGTTTCAAGGATTGCTGGATCCACGGATGTGACGGGCAGCGGATTCTTCCAAGGAGAGCAGTGGTATCTGGTCATCAATCCGATCACGACGCTGTACATTCCAAATTCGTTTACTCCCAATGGCGACGGAGATAATGACTTCTGGTTCGTCGAAGGCTTGAATGAAGGCAAGAAGTTCGAGATCACCGTGTTCAACCGATGGGGAGAGACCATGTTTGAAGGAGATAATATGAACTATCGCTGGGACGGATTAATGCCCAACAGCAATAAGTACGCTCCTATAGGCACGTATGTCTACGTGATCCGATTCATGACTTCTGACGACAAGGAACGCGAAGTTCAGGGCAGTTTTTCACTCATCCGCTAAACCCTCCACGGGTGCGCTTGTTACCTTTGGTGACATGGCAGACGATTCCGTTAAAAATCCAATTGATCCTGACAAGGTGAGCGAATCTCCCGGGTTGCTTGAGTATGCCCATCACGTAGGTAGTGCGTTGATCAAGCCTGAGGACAAGGGAAAGATCAAGGGTAGAGCACTAGCGGCCATGTACGAGCAGACGGATCAGCAGCTGGCTCAGATCAAGCAACAGGTCGACCTGTTGGCAGGGCAGATTCGTGAGCTAGAGAAAAGGAAGCAAGTTTCGGAGAAGATCTACGAATCGAAGATCGGTTTTCAGCCGATCGTGGGACACACCTATCACTTGTATCAGAAGGAGGACGGAAGCTATCAGCTCAGTATGCTTTCCGAGCACGACTGGGGTCGAAGCAGACCGAATTGGGAATACCTTTCAGCGGTGAAACTTTTAGGTGATCACACCTGGCAAATCTTGAAAGCGGATGTGGAGATCTAGTGTGTTAGTGCTTATACTGTTGGTTGTTCAGGCCTGCACGCCGCAAACAGAAACCGAAGTATTGGCCATTCGCTCGGTGCTCGAAGAACAAGTTGAGGCTTGGAATGAAGGTGATATCGAAGGGTATATGCAGGGATACCATCGCTCTGAGGGGCTCATTTTCACTGGAGGTAAGAACAAGACCATGGGCTGGGATGACGCCTTGGAACGCTATTTGAAGTCTTATCCTTCCAAAGCCGCAATGGGCGAATTGAAATTTGAGGACTTGCACATCGAATTGGTCACCCCGGGAGCAGCATTTAGTACCGGAGAGTGGTGGCTGTATCGTACGAATGATACGCTACAGGGCCGATTTACACTGGTCTGGAGAAAGGTGGATGGCAATTGGGTCATCATCGCCGACCATAGTTCATAAATTTCAACTTCCTTTGTAGGGCTTTCTTAAATTCGGATCGCGGAAGACCCATTATGAAAAGACTGCTTCTTTTGATGTGCTTGATCATGGCCATGCTACCTGTGGCTTTGGCTCAAGACGGAGATGTGATCGAGGGCGATGAGGGAATGGCGGATGAGTATTTCTTCAATGAGAACTACAAAGCAGCTCTCAATCAGTACTTGGCGCTTCTTCGGATGGAACCGGAAGATCTCAAGTACAACTACAATACTGGACTTTGCTATTTGAACTCAGACTTTGAGAAGATCAAGTCCATTCCGTATTTCGAAAAAGTCATATTCTACGACGAGGAAGCTTCGACGGTCTACTACCTAATGGGACAGGCTTATCAAAGTGATTTTCAGTTCGACCGTGCGATTGATATGTTCAACAAGTTCATCGAGTTTCGTGACCTCGGTTCTGAATTCACGATAGACGACGCTGAGCTGCAAATCGAGTATTGCGAGAACGCCTACGAATTGATGAAGTTCCCTAAGGACTGCACGTTCGAGAACTTGGGTCCTCACATCAACAGCGAGTATCCCGATTACTTCCCCTTTGTTACTACAGACGAGCGATTCATTGCCTACACCTCCAAGCGAGATGACGGAAGTGCTCTAGAGCCTGATGGAACCTATGCGTCTAATATCTACTATTCAAATGTCGAAGCCGGTGAATACACGGATGGTGTGCCAATGCCGGGCGCTACGAATGATCCAGCTGAGAGCGAGGTGATCGTGGGTATGTCCGGAGACGGGGCTAAGATGCTTTTGATGAAGGGTTTTGAAGGAATCAGTGGTGACATCTTCGAAGGCGACTTTTCAGATAACCGACTCGGAAACATCCATCCACTAGATGACAAAGTGAACAGCAAGTTCCGAGAGATCGCGGCTTCCTTCTCAGAGGATGGCAACTCCATCTACTTCGTAAGTGATCGTCCTGGGGGCTATGGAGGTACTGACATGTGGATCATCAAGAAAGTTCCAACCGGAGCGTGGGGCGTGCCTTTCAATGCGGGTCCTGACGTGAACACGGAGCTCGACGAGGATTTTCCGAACCTTTCTCCTGACGGAAAATATTTGTACTTCAGCTCGAAAGGGCATTTCTCCATGGGCGGTTATGACATCTTCAAGGCCCAGTGGAATCCAGACAGCAACCGATTCATGAATCCACGCAACATCGGGTATCCGATCAATTCCGTGGATGATGACATGAACTTCCGCATTTCCCGTACAGGTCGATACGGTTACATGTCTTTGCTTCGCGAGGATGGGTATGGTGATTATGATGTCTACCGCATCACGATCAATGAGGTGGAGAGCGAGTACAGCGTTGTTCGTGGTTTGATCACCAGCGCTGAGGAAGGATTTGATGTGACTTCTGCGAATATCTCCGTGACGTGGTTGAATAACGGAGAGCTATTTGGTCTGTACACGCCAAATCCCAAGACCATGAGGTATGTGATCATCTTGCCCCCCGGTGAGTTTGAGGTGTACGTAGAAGCTCCAGGGTTTGAGCCTATGTCTTATGAGGTAAAGATCCTTGGAAAGAGTTCCTTCCAACCCGAGATCGACAAGGATCTGGAACTGGTCGTACAGTAATCTCCGTTATCCGTTCATGTTCTCCCAACCCAAGCGCTACACGCTCTATATTTCCAATGACTGCATCCAATGTGCTCATGTGAAGGACTATCTGGAGCGGAAAGGGATCGAGTGCTTGGTCATCAATGTCGATGATGAAGGAGATACACCTCCGGAGCCTGTTTTCATTTATCCTGTATTGTTCATGAACGACGGTCTCCTAGCTTATGGAATGGACATTGTGGAGCATTTCCAGTTGCACGCCAACCGTCCTTGATGACGGATTCCTTTCCCGAGCACGTTATTCCGATGAGGGGTTTTTTACATTTGTTTCTATGCTAAAGATCCTTTCCAGAGAGCAGGTACGCGAAGCCGATCGAGTCACCATGGAGACGGAGCCGATCGACTCCATCGACCTCATGGAAAGAGCCGCAAATGGTTGCGTAGAATGGTTCGTTAAGCACTATGATACCGATCGTCCGGTCGTCGTTCTTGCCGGTGTTGGAAACAATGGAGGGGATGCCCTAGTCATGTCCCGTAGACTCCTTGAGAGGGGCTACCGGGTTTCTTCCTACATCGTACGTTATTCGGAGAGTTTTTCAGCAGACCTTCAGATCAATTTGGATCGCTTGAAGGCCGTAGGACATGAAGTGACCTATATCTTAGAGGAGGAACAGTTTCCAACGGTCACGAGCAAAAGTGTGGTCATCGACGGATTATTTGGTTCTGGCTTGAACAGACCAGCTGAGGGTTTGGCGGCCCTTTGCATTGAGCAGATCAACTCCAGTATAGCAGATGTGGTATCCATCGATCTTCCTTCCGGGATGTATTGCGACCGCAAGACCCCGAAGGACTCTAGTGTGATCGCAGCTACGACCACCTTGACCTTTCAGGTTCCTAAATTATCCTTCTTCGTGGCTGAGAATCAAGAGTTCATAGGTCGCTGGGAGGTCATCGATATCGGCCTTGATCCGTTGTACTTGAACACCGCTCCGGCAAACCTCTTTTATGTCGATGATATTCGCGAATATGCTTCGCTTTTTGCGCGTGATTCGTTTGATCACAAAGGCAAATTCGGGCATGGGTTGATCATTGCTGGTAAGTACGGAAGTATGGGAGCGGCAGTTTTAGCAGGCCGTTCTGCTATGCGATCCGGAATCGGCAAGTTGACCATGCACGTTCCTCATAGTGGGTATGCCATCATGCAACAATCACTACCTGAAGCGATGTGTACCGTGGATGATTACGATGAGTTTGTCGGTGAATTGCCCGATATCTCTGCGTATTCATCGATAGGCATTGGCCCTGGCATTGGCACTTCGAAGAAGACGCGTAGGCTACTCAAGACCTTGCTTCAGACTGCCAAGGCTCCTTTGGTGCTGGATGCGGACGCGCTTAACCTGTTAGCAGAGAGCAAAGACTACCTAAAGCTTCTACCTAAGAATAGCGTTTTAACGCCTCACGTAGGAGAGTTTGAGCGCATGTTTGGAAAGTCCTCTAACTCCTTTGATCGCCTTTCGCTGTTGAAGGATAGCGCGATGAAGTATGGAGTGCTGATCTTGTTGAAAGGCGCAAACTCAGCTTTGGCCACGCCAGATGGTCGAGTTTACATTAATTCTACCGGTAATCCCGGAATGGCTACTGCGGGCAGCGGGGATGTACTGACGGGCATGGTGACCTCTTTTCTTGCTCAAGTCAGCGATCCCTTGGTGGCGACGATCTGCGCGGCGTACGTTCACGGTTTGGCAGGAGACCTCGCTCTCAATAAGACCGGCATGCACGGCCTTATAGCGAGTGATATCATTGAGCAGATCGGAGCATCCATGCAGCAATCATTTACGGCCGAAGTATGAGTATAACTCTGTTTTTACTGATAGCTTGCGTGATCTTCAGTATTACGGCCTTCAATAACCGCGACATCTTCTACAAGCTGGACTTTCAGCCGTATATGATCGAGCGCAACAAGGAGTGGTATAGATTCCTATCTCACGCTTTTCTGCACGCGGACTGGGGGCATCTCGTGATCAATATGTTCGTACTCTATCAGTTCGGGCGATTCGTCGAAGGAGCCTATGCTTCTTTGTTTCCTGAGAAATGGATCCTCTATTTTCTGCTGCTATACCTCGGAGGAATCCTCTTCAGTACGGTTCCTGGATATGCTCGTAACCGAACGAATTACGCCTATCATGCCGTTGGAGCGTCTGGAGCCGTTAGTGCTGTTGTTTACTCATTCATTGTCATAGCGCCAACAGCACCACTACGATTATTCTTCGTGCCGATCGATATTCCAGCTTGGATCTTCGGCTTAGGTTATCTAGGACTTGAGTACTACCTCGATAAGAACAGCAAGAGTAACATCGCCCATTCAGCGCATTATTTCGGCGCGATCTTCGGCGTGGTTTACACCGTCATATTAGAACCCCAGTTGATCCTTCGATTTTTCTAGAAAGTGAGAGAGTATGTGCTAGTCAAGGAACGGTTTAGTTCAGAGCCTATGATCTCTGCTTCCAACAGAGGCTTTCTCTATGGCGATGGTTTTTTTGAGACCCTGCTGGTGAAGGATGGGGAGCTGACGTACTGGGATATTCGAAAGCAGAGGGTCTCCAGGGCGATCAAGTTTCTGCGGATGGATCCGATCGATCTTGACTTGGTAGAGAGCGCAGTCCAAGCGATATGGATGGAAGAGCGCGAGCCTTTGGCACGATTGAGGTTGACCTTCTTTAGGCAAGGACAAGGCCGCTATTTACCTGAAGGTGATGAGGTTGGAGTGGTCGCTCAATGGTTCCCACTCGATGGAGATCCCATGCATTCCCTTGGCAGTAAATCAGTCGATCTCGGCAGTACGGTGCTTCCAACTTCTCATGAAGGCAACTATAAGTTGATCGCTAAGCATTGGCAAGTTCTCGCAGCCAAAGAAGCGCATGAACGCAAACTGGACGACCTGATCTTATTGAATTCAGCTGGCGAGGTAGTCGAATCTATTGCGGGAAATCTCTTCTTTCAGTTTGGCGATTCTCTGATCACTCCTTGGCTTGATGCCGGCTGCTTGGATGGTGTGGCAAGAAAGGTATTGCTGGACCTATCACATGTCCATGAAGGTCGATTGAAGATGGATCACATCCTTCACGCCGATGCCGCATTTACGGTGAACAGCGTCCAAGGTCTTGTTCCCTTAGATTTTGGAAAGCTCCGAAGTGACGGCGCTCGTTTCGATCGAGAACGTCGACATCTGGAAGAGAGAAGATAGGAGATAGAGGAAAGAAGAAAGAAGAAAGAAGAAAGAAGAAAGACTGGGAGGTGCTTAGTTCAATCCTGGGTCCTCGGGGAAATCTGCCATGATGGAAAACTTCTTTCCTAGACTACGTAAACTGGTGCGCCACATTTCATCTGAACTGCTATTCATGATCTCGTCACGAGTAAGGTCGCACATGATCCAGCTGCGTTCCTTGAGTTCGCCCTCCAATTGACCCGCAGACCATCCGGAATAGCCTCCGAAGAAACGCACCTGTACATCATCTACGGTGTTGTTTTGGGCGAGGGCCGAGATTTGCTCAAAGTTGCCGCTCCAAAACAGTCCGTCCATTACGGGCACGGAGTCTTCTACGGCTTCGCCTAGTGTATGGATGTAGAAAAGGTTTTCAGGATTCACGGGTCCTCCGTAATGAAACGGAAAGATCCGTGGCGGGAATCCTTCGATGATGTCGTCCATGAAAAGCTCTGTGGGCTTATTGAGCACTAGACCAAAGGCACCGTCTTCCTTATCGTATTCAAGTAAGAGAATGACAGAACGATTGAAGTTGGGGTCGTTCAAAAACGGCTCAGAGATCAGCACCTTGCCTTTGCTCAATTCTTCCGGGGAAAAACTGAAGCCAAGCTTCACGAAGAACTCATTCTCTATGTTGTCAGGTTTGAACATTGCGACTGCAAATTAGATTACCCGTACGGTTAATCCAAACGTCATCAAGAATAAGACGAAAAGCAGCTTTAGAGGTGAGTTCTACCATGTCCTCCCCACGGGATATCATTAACTTCGTCAGCAAGGCAAAACACCACCCCTGTGAAGATCGAACGCATACTAGACACCCTCAAAGCACAAGACTACACTACATTCAACCTTGATCAACTATACGACCTACTGCTAGGCTTTGATCTGTCTCGATTGGATCATGCCGCTATCGCACCGGTAATCGAGGATCAGAAGAACTATGCAAGGAATATCCTCATGATGGATCCTATGGAAGTGGTGATCTTGGCCTGGCCTCCAGGTATAGCATCGGCAGTACACCATCACGTTGGTTTTTGGGGAGTGGTGGCCGTGCTGGAAGGCGAATTGGACAATGTCAGCTATCGATTGGATGGTGATGTTCTTCGGGAGTCTATTTCTGAACGTGGACTTCCGGGCGGACTGATTCGCGAGGAGGATGGCGTGATCCATATGCTTAAGAATCCATCGGATAAGGTGGCTATAACGGCTCACTTTTACTGTCCGGCCCTTCAAGATTTTGATGGGATGAAGATCTTCGATCTAGAAGAAGGGAGAATTGGCGTGTTGAATGCTGAGGCACAGACCGCCTCGTGGGAAGAGCCGGAAGAACATTTTGCTTCGATCAAGGAGGATGGATTTTCATACATCCCTTTGGCCGAGCGCGACGATGCACCAAGTCATAAGGTTCATCCGGTCCTCCCGAAGCCGGAGCCAGAAGTGATCGAGAGCTTGATCGCAGATTACTATGCCGAACAGGCCCACAACTATGATCATTTTGATACCACCCATAGTTCGAGAAGCAAGTACACCAAGGCGGTGAATGAACTGATCGCTCAGGACCTGGCAGAAAAGGACGAAGTGACCTCCGTGCTGAGCATTGCTTGCGGAACGGGTAGGCGAGCGGAGCGGATACAAAGAATGGCATCGAAGGATTATGGACTATATGGCGTGGACCTTTCCAGTGAGATGTGCGACATTGCTGCGTCTCGAGGGCTCACCACGTATTGTAATAAGTGGCTGGATGCTGATCTCGGAGATCGGTCGTTTGATGCCATTACATTTCTCTACGCATTCGGACACGTTTCTTCACGCATAGATCGTGTGGAAGGATTGAAGAAGATCCACGATCATTTGACACCTGGTGGCACGGTGTATCTGGATGTTTTCAACGTGGCTGATAAGAATGAATGGGGCCCCCAAGCGGTCAAGCTCTACGAGAAGTTGAACCTCAAGGAGATGGGCTACGAGCGTGGGGATGTCTTTTATAGGAAGACAGGCGGTCAGGCCACCGCGTTCTTACATTACTTCTCTGAAAATGAGATCACTTCTCTGTTAGAAGAGGCGGGAATGGAGGTGCGTGACATTCATCATGTGGGCTATACTGTAAAACCAGGAGATATCTTGGAAAACAGAGACGAAGGAGCCTTGTTTGTAATAGCGGATCGACCTAAAGAATAAGCATATGAGCTACGAAGCGGTAAGAAAAGACTATGTAAAACACACCTTGGAAGAGGCCGATTGCTTGACCGACCCAATTGAGATGTTGGATCAGTGGTTGAAGGAGGCTCTCCAGGACAGTGTTGACGCCAATGCCATGACGCTGAATACGGTAAATGCCGAAGGCTTTCCTGAGAGCAGGGTAGTGCTCATCCGTCAGCTAGACCAGCGAGGCTTGGTGTTTTACACGAACTACGAAAGTGCTAAAGGATCAGAGATCGCGAACAACCCGAAGGTGGGGGTGAACTTCTTCTGGCCAGCGCTAGAGCGCCAGGTACGCGTGCGTGGTATGGCTAAGAAACTTTCTGAATCTGAGAGCGATGCTTATTTCAATACGCGTCCGAGAGAGAGTCAGATCGGCGCGTGGGCTAGTATTCAGAGTGAAGAGATGACCAGCCGTGATCAACTCGAGAAAAGATTGGAGGAATTTCAATCAAAGTTTGAAGGGCAGGAGGTACCACGTCCACCACATTGGGGTGGGTATTTGATCGAGCCCAATTACTTTGAATTTTGGCAAGGACGAGCCAGCCGCTTGCATGATCGTATCATGTATGAACCCACATCCGAAGGGTGGGTGGTCAAGAGGCTATTTCCCTAGAAGAGAAGATGTGTTTACTCCGCCTTCTTCGCGGCGGTCTTCTTTGCTGCCGGCTTTTTTGCTGCCGGCTTTTTTGCTGCTGGCTTTTTTGCGGCGGTAGTCTTTTTAGCCGCTGTCGTTTTCTTGGTAGTAGCGGTCTTCTTGGCTGCTGCCTTTTTTGGCTTTTCTTCCTTCGCTTCGGCTGCAGGCTGCATAACCTTTGAAGTGTGTCTTACCTTCTTATTCTTTTGACGGGTTTTGCCATAGCTTCCTGAGAAGCGTTTTCCTCTTGCACTCTTTTTATCTCCTTTTCCCATGCTCTATGCAGTTTGTGTGTTGAGCAAATATAGAAATCCACAGAGACTGACTTTTGGACATAAAAAAAGGGCCGTCCGACTAACGTCGAGTGGCCCTTCGAAATGCTTTTGGCAATTCTTAGTTTACAGCACCGCTTAGGTCAGCTCCTGCCTTGAACTTAACAACGTTCTTAGCAGCGATTTTGATTTCCTTACCAGTCTGTGGGTTACGACCAGTGCGAGCAGAGCGCTTAGAAACAGAGAAAGAACCGAATCCAACGAGTGCTACACGGTTACCCTTCTTAAGAGCTCCAGTAGTAGTGTCGATGAATGCATCCAATGCTTTTTTAGCATCAGCCTTAGAAATTCCGGCTCCATTAGCCATAGCTTCAATCAATTCAGCTTTGTTCATGTTAAAATGGTTTTTTAGGTTAAACAATTTGTTTCGTCGGGGACAAATATTAGTCGCAACCTTAGAGACTGCAAGCGTTTTAGCACGTTTTGTTGATAAATGCACCCCTTTGTTAATAAGTGCACCCCTTTTTTAGCTCTTTTCAGGACAACGAACCTCTCAAATTGTGGAAAACCGCGTCATTATTGGTCTGAGAAGATTCTGTCCGACCCATCGAATTGTGGAGTTTGAATGCTCATCACCTTCATGGGTTCATCACTCAAAACCTGAACGGAATGGAGTGTGCCTTTCGGAATGAAGACATAATCGCCCGGACCGATCTTTTGTTCTTGTTCTCCTAAGGTCATCAAACCTTCACCTTCGAAGACATAGACCACTTCGGTGTGCTCCGCGTGATGGTGTTCTCTTACGGTTTCCTTTACCCATATAAGGTAGGTTGTCGTCAATGGGTCGTCGTCGAGCTTCTTTACATGAATGTTCTCGTATTCGCCATCGGGTAATTGATCTGCTATGTGTGCAAAGCGCTGGGCAAAGGAAGGTCCTGTGAATACGGTAATCAGAAATAGGATGCTAAACAGTCTCATATAATAGGTGTTAGATTGACCAAGGTAAACAATGGCAGATTTCATTGTCTCCCTAAACCAACCTGTATCTTTGGCGACGAATTCAAAAACGACGCTTATGAACTCTATTTCTCAGATCAGCTCAGAAGAGGCTATCGCGCTAGAAGATAAGCACGGTGCACATAATTATCACCCACTTCCCGTGGTGCTTGATCGAGGAGAGGGAGTGTTTGTTTGGGATGTGGAAGGAAAGCAGTACTACGACTTCCTTTCTGCTTACTCAGCGGTGAACCAAGGTCACTGCCACCCACGTATCGTTGGGGCCATGACGGAACAGGCGCAGCGCCTGACCTTGACCAGCCGAGCGTTCTACAACTCACGATTGGGTGAATACGAACAATTCATCACCGATTACTTCAAGTTTGATAAGGTGCTCCCAATGAACTCAGGAGCAGAGGCCGTAGAGACGGCGATCAAGTTGGTCCGTAAGTATGGATATGAGAAACGAGGTATTCCTGAGAATGAAGCCAAGATCATCGTGGCGAACGATAACTTCCACGGTCGTACTACCACCATCATCTCATTCTCAAATGATGAAGATGCTCGGAAGAACTTTGGTCCTTATACCGGAGGTTTTCATGCCATCCCTTACAATGATATTGAAGCGCTAGACGCCGCGATCCAGCAAGAGGGAGTAGTGGCCTTCTTGGTAGAGCCGATCCAAGGTGAAGCTGGTGTCAACACGCCGAGCGATGATTATATCCGCAGAGCGAAGGAAGTGTGCGCGAAGCATGATGTATTACTCATCGCAGATGAGATCCAAACGGGTATCGCCCGGACGGGAGCTCTCCTTGCCGTTTGTGGAAAGTGCACCTGTGAAGAACATTGCGAGCGACAAGCGGCGACCTACACACGACCTGATGTCTTGATCTTGGGTAAGGCACTCAGTGGAGGAGCTTATCCGGTTTCGGTTGTGTTGGCTGACGATGCGATCATGAACGTGATCAAGCCAGGACAACATGGAAGCACCTTTGGAGGTAATCCGGTGGCAGCAGCTGTAGCCATTGAAGCCTTGAGGGTGATTCAAGATGAAAAGCTGGCCCAGAATGCCCGTAAGTTGGGCGAAATGTTCCGCTCAGAGATGAATAAGCTCGTAGAGGAGTTTGATATCCTCAAGCTAGTTCGTGGACGAGGGCTGTTGAATGCCGTGGTGATCAACGATGACCCTGAGAGTTCAACCGCCTGGGACATTTGCGTTAGACTGAAAGACAATGGACTGTTGGCAAAGCCTACGCATGGTAACATCATTCGCTTTGCGCCTCCGTTGGTAATGATTGAAGATCAATTGATGGACTGTGTGGACATCATCAAGAAGACGATCCAAGAACACGTAGCTGGAGCATAAATAAAGAACAAGGATGCCAAATCTCCTCAAGAATAAAGAAGACCAGGATGTCAAACTTCGCAAGCCGAAGTGGCTCAAAGTGAAGATTCCTGGTGGAAAGGAATACCTGAAGGTCAAAGAGGTGGTGGAAGAACGAAACCTCCATACGATCTGCTCAAGTGGTAAGTGTCCAAATCAAAGCGAATGCTGGAGTGCGGGAACGGCCACCTTTATGATCTTAGGTAATACCTGTACTCGAAGTTGTCAGTTCTGTAATGTGGCAACTGGAGCAGGGGAAGAGGTCGACATCTTCGAACCAGCCAAGGTAGCGGAGAGTATTCGAGTAATGGGACTCAAGCACGCGGTGATCACCTCTGTGGATCGCGATGACCTTCCTGACGGTGGAGCGAATCACTGGAAGAAGACGGTAGAGATGATCCGTAAGAAGAACCCAGGAGTGACCATAGAGACGCTGATCCCTGACTTCAAAGGGGAGTGGGAAAACCTCGATCCGATCCTCGAAGTGAAACCGGAAGTGGTGTCGCACAACATCGAAACGGTGGAGCGCATCACCAAAAAAGTGCGTATCCAAGCCAAGTACTGGCGAAGCATGGAAGTGCTCAAGCGCCTGAAGGAAGGCGGCATCGAACGCACCAAGAGCGGTATCATGGTCGGTCTAGGAGAAACCGAGGAAGAGGTAGTGCAAACCCTCAAAGACCTGCATGCTCAAGGAGTATCGGTGGTTACAATTGGACAGTATTTACAACCCAGCAAGAAGCACCTGCCTGTTCACGAATGGGTGACACCCGAGCAGTTCCAGCGCTACAAAGAGCTTGGTGAAGCCTCGGGCATCGAGCACGTGGAGAGCGGACCGCTAGTGCGCAGTAGCTACCACGCGGAGAAACATGTGTGAGTTACTAGTAGTAAGTCGCAAGTCACAAGCCTTTTATTGAAATTTCTCTCTAGGGATCAGTGAACAGTTTGGAGTGGTTTTCTGACTGCTTGCCCGAATGCATGTGAGGGTCACCCCGAGCGGAGTCGAGGGGCGAGCTATTCAACTTGGGCCACCCAAACGTCGTCCTCGACTACGCTCAGACTGACTCGAGAATACTCATCAATCATTAATCTCTTTCCGCGCCAGCGATAGAAGTGGCATCCTCTGACGATCAAAGAGAGGAAGAGATACAGCGAATAGCGCGGTCTAGCTGCCAGCTAGAGGCGCCCAAATCCAAGTTGATCGTAGGTTGATCAGTGTTTACCTCCCACTAATCTCGATGTTCTAATCTTCTTGAACTATCCCCCCCTCCAGGCTCCTCTCCATGGCTCGATCCACGATGCCTTGGTATAAGCCGATCCAATCCATCGAGATGTCGTGGATGATGTATCCGTTGTCAAACTCTGTTGTGTGAGGGTTTACAAGTTCGTCGAATTCGTACTGTGCCCACATCTTATAGATGCCTTCATCGGTATAATCAAGCCGAATGCGGTAAGACATGTAGTACCAGTGAGGTTCGGCTACGTATTTTATCTCGTAGCAACCGAGAGTAGTGTTATAGGCAATCGGGGTTTGGTGGGCCTTTTCCATTTCCTCCAGCAGCATTTCCGGTGCGCCAGAATACTTGAAGTAGAGATAAGCGTCATCGTAGTCACGGTCGGGAGATCCCACGTAGTATTGGACTCGATTGAAGGGGAGTTTTTCAGGCGGCGGAGACTGAGCATTCATTATCCCGGTAAGGGCGAGAATGATCGTGAGAGTACTGATGATGCTTCTGCTCATGACCATGAAAGTAACAAACTGCGTGCCTACCTTTGGTTGCCCAAAGGAGATAACCGATGAATTACAACTTTACCGCCCTTGAACGCTTCCTGCGTTACGTCCAGATCGACACCCAGTCTGATCCGCACTCAGAGACCACACCTTCCACCGAGAAGCAGAAAGACCTGAGCCGCTTACTGGTTGATGAGCTCAAGGAAATGGGCATGGCAGATGCAGAGATGGATGAGCACGGCTATGTCTACGCCACGCTGCCTTCTAGCTCGGAGAAAGACGTCCCTGTGATCTGTTATTGCTCCCACGTGGATACTTCACCGGAAAGCAGCGGGAAAGGAGTGAAGCCCATCATTCACAAGAACTATCAGGGTGGAGTGATCTCTTTGCCTGACGACCCCAGGGTCAAGATCGACCCCGAAGCTCATCCTGAGTTGAAGACCAAGATCGGGAACGACATCATCACCGCGAGCGGAACTACCCTGCTCGGGGCTGATAACAAGGCAGGAGTGGCAGCGATCATGGATATGGTCAACTACTTTCAGAATCACCCCGAAGTGAAACACGGAGCGCTCCGCATTCTATTCACTCCAGACGAGGAGATCGGTCGAGGCGCTGACAAGGTCGATGTCAAGAAGCTCGGGGCAGATTTTGGTTATACAGTGGATGGAGAGGCGTTGGGTTCATTCGAAGACGAAACCTTCAGCGCGGATATGGTCAAGGTGACCATCAATGGAGTCAATTTTCACCCTGGCTTTGCTAAGGATAAGTTGGAAAGTGCGGTAAAAGCAGCGTCCGAGTTCATCGCGTCCTTGCCGAAGGATACATGGTCTCCGGAGACGACCGATGGCCGAGAAGGATTTGTGCACCCTTATGAGCTGAAGGCAGGGATCGAGAAAGCTGAGATTACCTTCATCATCCGATCATTTGAGGATGCCAAGCTCAAGGAATACGAACGTCAGCTGGAGAATCTGTTGATCCAGACCATGAAGCGGTTCCCCAAATCGACGTACAGCTTTGACGTGACCGAGCAGTACCGAAACATGAAGAATGTCATCAACGAGTTTCCGCAAGTCTCTGAGTACGCGATCGAGGCCATTACCCGAGCCGGGTTAAAGCCTCGTATTGGCAGCATTCGAGGTGGAACCGATGGATCAAAGCTTTCATTCATGGGTCTACCTTGCCCGAACATCTTTGCCGGCGAACACAGTTTTCACAGCAAAATGGAGTGGGCGAGCGTACAGGATATGGAGAAAGCCGTCGAGACCTTGGTTAATCTGGCGTGCATCTGGGAAGAGCGCAGCTGATCAGCCCTTCTTTACAAATTCAGACTTGAGCGCCATCGCTCCAAAGCCATCGATCTTGCACGAGATATTGTGGTCGCCGTCGGTGAGTCGAATGTTCTTGACCTTGGTGCCGGCTTTGATCGGCTTAGGAGCCCCTTTCACAGGAAGATTCTTGATCACGATCACGGTGTCCCCATCTTGAAGGGGATTTCCCGCTGAATCCAAGACTTGGGACTCACTCTTGGCTTCTACTTCGTTTGGATTCCACTCGTGTCCACATTCCGGACAAACCATCAAGGAGTCCATCGGATAGGCGTAAGGGGAGTTGCACTTCGGGCAAGGGGTGGTTTCAGACATGGGAGAGCGGGGTGGACTGTTATTGTTCTTCGATCAGCTGGACTGCCTTTTGAATATTGGCCGCAAACCCTGATTTGATCCCGGTAAGGTCAATGGTGAGCGAACCCGTTCGCAGTAAGATCTTCATTTGCGTTATTTCCTTGGAGTTCATTTCTCCCCAAACTTCTCCGGGGATACCATACATGGCGTTGACTCCGGGCTTATTCTTTCCGAGCATTCCTTCTGAGCCACAGCCTTCGCAGGTTTCCCCGTTTTCAGATGCTTGGATCGTTGAAGATGATTCGTCTAAAAAAGTGAACGTAATCTCCTGACCCTTGTCGATGCATATCTCTTCACCACTGGTGTAAAAGATCTTGACCTCCATCTGATGCTGTTCGCCCGTCTTCAACATGCGAATAACGCCTTTCCATCCTGCACTTTGATAGAAGGACTCCCAAGTCGTACAGATCGTATTGCTCGGATCCTTAATGCCTTCTTTTTCTTCATCGATCTTCTGACCGAGGGAAGTCTGAAGCAAGGAGAAAAAGAGAAGGGTAAGAATGAATGTTGATTTCGAAAGGTAGTGCGGCTTCATGGCGGTGGATTTATCATGCCGGGGGCTGATGAGTCGCTAACTTGCTTCAGCGATCTATTTTTCTTCGGTCAGCACATAAAGGTATTGATCTTCGCCAAACTCGTGGATGGTGCTGTCCAACTCGAAGCCGAGCTTTTCTACGACTAGCAATAAGTATGTACCACGCTAATGCGTGCTTCCTAATCCGTTCTGAGGGTAATAATACGTCGTTAAAATGGACTCCATTGGATGATAACCTTCCAAGACTCCCTCGATGGCTTGATGCTGAGAAGGGCTCAGGAGATGCAGAAGGGGTTGATGGTGTTTGCGAATGTGTTTGAACGCATCCGAGACCTTCTTGTCCCACGTACGGTGATACTTCAGAGTGTCGTCAGGGTAGACCACTTTTCGCTTGGTGCCTTCACTGGCTGCCCGAAAAGGGGAAGAGATGTTGAGGTATCCATAATCATCGGTCAACTGCTCTCCCGGCTGAATATCGCGAATGGCGATCTCAAAATCGTAGGCTGTGGTCAAGCAATTTGAACGAAAACTGTGATTCACAAACCTAGCGTGATCCCAACACAGGATGAAGTTTCCCTTGCCGTTGCGATAGGCGTAGATGTCAATGAGTTCCTGATAGGCTGGCTCCATGGCATCGACTTCATGGGGAGAAAGTTCTCTGTCCAATTTGTCCAAGACCCAGGTGATGGTACCCTTCGGTATCAGTTGTGTGGCGACCACGCCATGGCCCACTTCTTCATTGATGAAGCGGAGCTCCGTATGGGGATGAATCATACAGCAAGACGATTGATATACTCTAAGTTAGAGTAAGGATCGAATTGTGATTGCGTTGTTCAAAACTATTGTTGCTGACTCTCTCGCTTCCCTGCGAAAAGGGAGTAGCCATTCATGCGGCATTCCAGTGGTCCGTTGAACACCTTATACCGATGATCGGGTTTGAGACCGATGCGCTTCAGGGCTTTCAAGTTTGCCGTTATGATCCAAAGTTGATGGCCAGAGTAGTGGTGCTTCAGTCGTCGCCCCACTTTGTGGTAGAAGTCGAGCATGGCTTCGTCGTCTTCCAAGCGTTCTCCATACGGAGGGTTGACAACCACCACACCCTCGTCTGCTACAGGACTGGATGTGAGCATGTCCTGTTGCTCAAAGGTGATGTGATCGATCACAGCGGCGCGACGCGCATTGCGTTTGGCGATGGAAATGTTCTTCCCCGAAATGTCCCTGGCCACGATCTTCACGTCCGGCTTGGTGATCGCGCTTCTCAATTCGTGCTCTATCCTTTTGAAAAGACCACTGTCGTAATCCATCCAAGTCTGAAATCCGAAGGCTCTGAAGAGACAGGGAGGCGTGTTTGAGGCCATCAATGCGGCTTCGATCGCTAGCGTTCCTGAACCGGTCATCGCGTCGATCAAGGGTGTTTTTTGATCCCACTCGCTCAGCATGATCATGGCCGCTGCCAAGCACTCGCTCATCGGCGCTTCGTTGCTTTCGGTGCGGTATCCGCGCTTTTCCAAACTTACATCCGAGCTGTCCAAGGATAGGGTAACTGCCGTCTCGGAAATATGCAAATTGAGTCGAACGTGGGGTTTGTGCGTGTCGATGCTCGGACGCTTTCCTGTCTTCTCCTTGAATTGATCCACGATGGCGTCTTTCACCTTCAAGGCAGCGTACTGCGAGTGTCGGAAGCGTTGTCCATTTACCGTTGCGTCGATCGCAAAGGTGAGTTCGTTGGACAGGTACTTATTCCAAGGGATCTTCTTCGCTTGCTGGTAAAGATGGCGGTCGTTGTGGGCTTGAAACTCACTAATTGGAACTAGGATCCTAAGCAGGGTTCTGGAGCTCAGGTTGGCTCTGTAGAGTAACTCAAGGTCACCTTCGAAGGTCACGATACGGTTGCCGGATTGCAGGTTCTTTGCTCCAAGAGCTTTGAGCTCTTTTTACCGCGAGATCTTCGAGTCCGTAGAGAGTTTTGGCTGCTAGTTTCAAGTGGGATGTCTGTCAATAATTCGGCCGTAAAGATACTCTAGTCTTAAAGGTGAATAACAAGCCCTCTTCGAGCCAAGTCAATCCGTAGCTTTGAGCCAATCCAATGAGTGAATCTTATTACAAAGAAGTCGGCGCGTATTACGACGAGGATGCCACGTCGGGCTTTGAGGCGCGCGCTGAAGAGAATCAGAGTCTCCAACGCATCCGCAACTCTTTTCGAGAGGTTGCGGCGAAATATGCCAAAGAAACTGCGTTGGAGATCGGCTGCGGTCCCGGATACGATGCACTGTGGTATGGGGCTACCTTTCCGAACAGTCGGATCACGGCCGTGGATGTCTCCAAGGAAATGGTTTCGACCGCAGGTCGACGTACAATTGAGCTATCGAATGTCACGGTCATCCAGTCGACCGAGAAAGATTTGGCTGACCTCCCGAATGCGCCGTTCGATCTGTGCTTTGTCTTCTTTGGGGCGTTGAACACCGTAGAAAGTTTACCGAAGGCAGCGGAGTCCATTTACGGAGCCTTACAACCGGGTGGAGTAGCAGTGCTCACATTCGTCAACAAGTGGTACTTGCGCGAATTGATCGTCAACTTGTTGAAGTTGAGATGGAAGACCGCCTTTGCTCGAATCAGGAAGGTTTGGGGTGGGTATTCTCCTCAGCGCCATCTGGCATCGTCATGCTATGCGCCCAACCAAGTGAGAAAGGCGTTCGCTTCATTCAAAGAATTCGATCACCGAGGCTTCAGTATCGTTTATCCGGCATGGTATAACGATCATAAGATCAAACATGACCAAGCTAAGGCTGATCGCCTATGGAACAAGGATGAGGCGCTGAATGCGGGTCCATTCTGGAAGTTTGGCGAGTACACGCTATTTGTCTTTCAGAAGCCCGAGTAGAGATCGAACCTCCTGTCGAAGGTCTCTTGCGGGTAACGCGTCCAGGTCCGAATGATTGGTGCTCAACACGATGTTAGAGGAGAAAGCCTCTTGAAGATCCGCTTCGTACTTTCCAACAGAAGAGTCAATGGCACAATTCAATTCTTGCGAGAGTAGTTGGGCAAAGTCTCGTTGAGGTAGGACATCAGGAGAGAAGACATTGCGAATACCCTTGATCTCGCTTTTCTCGGCACAACTAACAATGCTCTTCGCTAGATCTCGGAGATGGATGAAATGCATGTGGTTGTCACCGCTTCCGAACAGCGGAATGCTCTTGTGGTCACGGTAGTGCTTTACATAGACCCAATCGAACCATGAGCCTGCACCCAGTACCCATGGAGCCCTCAAGAGGGTGATTTGCTGATTTCCATTCGAGAGCGTCTTGAGGAAAGGTTGTTCGGCATTGACATATGCCCGGGCAAAACTGATCGTAGCCAGCGGGGCGCTTTCATCATGTGGTACACCGTTGCTTTGTCCATACATCAAGCTTCCAGAAACATAGATCAAGCGAGTGTGGGGAAGGGATCGTTCGAGCGTCTTGATCAAGTTTTGATTGAGCTGACTCCCGTACCAACCGGCCAACTTTCGTCCCAGCCATCTCCATTTTGGAAATGTGGGACGCGCAAGATGAATGATAACATCGGGTTGGAGTCGTTGTAAATAGTCAGAGTTGAGCTTCTCCAATCCTCCATCGAGATACTCGACATCTTCACTCGCTGTCACACTGGAGCGGTGTCGGAGCACCGTGAGATGAATGTCTTCGCGCCCTATTAGTTCTTCCATGACGGCACGTCCGATGTATCCGGATGCTCCGGTTAGTAGGATCTTCATTCGCGATTCACCTTCTTTATTGGCCTTCCATTGCGAAAGGATCAACTTTTGGAAATCCTTGGGGTGGTTCTTTGAGATGTGCGGCTTCGTTAGCAAGGCGCGTTCGTAGGCTTCTTCGCTGAGATTCAGATGTTTGAATTTGCGCCTCCATTTCCAGTCCGTCAGATTCATCAGTCCGAGATTGAGACGAACCGGCAGTAGAATATTCAGCAAGACCTCCCCGAACGACTTGATGAATCCTAGAGGCTTGACGATCTGAGCTTTTGCCAGAGGTTGGCCCGTGTGGTTCGGTAAGTGCTGCTTCGTCCAACCGTTTTCATGTCGCAGTCGCTCAACGGTCTCCTCACCGAAAACAGGGATCAACGTCATCAACTCCAGGGCCGTGTAGACATTGGGATAGGGAAGGGTCAGGTGCGCTTCATCCACGAAGTAGTTCATGCAGAACTTGTGTTCGTGACCGGTCAAAAAGGTGAGCTTCTTGAAGAGATGAAGCAGCGTTCGGGCGATCCATAGTCGATCCTGTGCTGTGATGATGAAGAAATCAAGATCCGCATCTTCCGGAGCGGATAGTTTGGAGGTTGAGCCGGAGATGCCAATTCCTCGTACGAATGGGAAGGAAGCAATGATCTTGGCAAAGCGACGACTCTCATCGATCATGCGCAAGGCACGGGACTGCCGTTCGTGACGAATGGAGAAATGGTTCTCTTTTGATGTCAGTTGATAGAGGTCGCCTTCTTGTTGGACTTCACCGTTTGAAACGAGCTCGCGCAGTGCCTTATCGACATCACCTTTGTCACAGCTTTCTTGCAGAAAGAGGAATACCTCCTCGCTCGTTAAGGGGTGCTTGAAAAGATCGAAGTATTGAAGGGTATGGAGGACGGCCGAGGTCACTTATCTGCTTTCAATGGGATCATCATGGTCCGCAGCAAGATACTAAGGTCTTTTTGTATACTCCATGTGTAGACATACTCGATGTCGTATTCCACGCGCTTTCGCAGGTGTTCTCCATCCTCTACCTTACCGAAGAAGCCATTCACTTGGGCCAATCCGGTGATCCCAGGACGGACGCTGTGTCGTAGGTGGTAATTCTTCGCCCGTTGCTGAAAATCGTGGGTGTCAGAGAGCATGTGAGGACGAGGGCCCACCAAGCTCATCTGTCCCAACCAAACGTTGAAGAGTTGAGGTAATTCGTCCAGGTGACTTTTTCTCAAGAAAAGTCCGAGAGGAGTAATTCGTTGCTCTTCAGTCAAGCCCGCAGAATATTCCAGGGGCAACATGGTTCTGAACTTCATGCAGCGAAAGGTATTTCGACCAAGACCCGTGCGCCTTTGAATAAAGAATACTGGACCTTTCGAATCGAGTCGGATCAGTAAAGCAAGCAATGGAAACAGGGTCGGGGTCAGTAAGAGTAACAGGATCGAAGAGACCAGAATGTCTACAGCGCGCTTCAGGTATACCATCACTGGACCCCGCTGCTCCATCGTGAATCCTCTGAGGGATACATGATCGAGAAGGTCTATCTCCGGTGAGGAGATCGCCTCAGAATATGCAAGATTTGATTCGGGCATGTAGTGGTCTAATCGATACGCGATGGTTTGAACAACATGGAGATCATCATACTGAATACGACCAAGCCAAGTTGCCTTTCCAGGTAACTCTCGGTGAAGGTAAAGAGCAAAAGGATCAAAACTAATGACGAAGCTCCTTCCAAAAGGTTGGTACGCATCATCAGTAGAAAGAACAAGGTTATCAACAATAAGGTTCCGAATAGCCCGACCGCTGCAGTAGTTTCCATCCATTGATTGTGGAAATTGTATTTGCGGTAACCCACGTCACCTAGTTCCTGATTGCCTGTGTACATGTTGTATTCCTCGTATTTCGCATCCAAGGCGGGCTTGGTGTTGATGGGTCCTAGCCCAAAAAGCCAAGCATCCTGTTCACGGAGTATCTCTAAACCAAACCGAAACTGAACTAATCGCAAGGTGAGTCCGTTGAATTCCGTGTCATAACGGTATTCGTCTTGACGAACAATACTCAAATCGCTTTTCACGACGTCATAGGTTCTCAGGGCGGTGGGTGTGAGGAGTGCAATCAGCCCGACCCCGATCATCGCATACCACCATTTCCATTGGAATTTTCGAGATCGCATCCATTTCAAGCCGACTAGTATCAACGTGGTGAAAGTGAAGAGCTTGGAAGCCGACAGGAACAACAAACCCCAAATGAAGAATCGAAAGACGCGATGAATAGGCCTTGAAATGGGCACATCATCTTCATCAATCGGCCAAAGAAGCAGGATGGATAAGACGAACGCAAAATAGATCGGACTGATAGACAGCGGCAAAGTAAATTGATCGTAGTAGAACACCGCAAGGTTGTGTGTTTCAGTCCAATCCAATACGCTCCCTGCGATCATGATCACACCTGCGATGCTCAGACCCGCTAGGGTCAACAGATAGGTTGGGAGCCTCACTTTTTGCCATGTTAAACCCGACAAGATCCAAAGCAACGGCATAGCCAGCAAGCTCAATTTTTGCTCTAGTTTGATCGACGCACCATTGATATCCCAAAATCGGAGAAAACCCACCAAATAGAGCGCGAAAAGACCCCAGATCACCCAGACTCCTAAGGGAATGTTCCAGGAGATCGATTGTCTATGAGTCTTAGAGAGCAGAGATGCTAGTGTGCCTGCAGCCAGTGCGATGATTGCCACGCTTATCCACGGACGATACGGACTCGTCGCCAAGACCAGCGCCCACAGCACGGGCAAAATGATTGGTATTCTATCAACCCAGGGCTTCATAGCAGGCGTTCATATATTGATCAGCGATGTATTCCCAGTTATAGTCTTTCGTCAGTCTCGCTCTATTCTTCGAAAGAGAGTCGGGGCTGCTCTTTTTCTGAAGCGCATCACGCAACGAGCTCTCATCAAGGAAATATTCGCCTTCGTCTTGGAGCACGCTTCGATTGAACGGATTGTCATGCGCGATGATGCTCTGAGCTGCAGCCATCGCTTCGAGTAGCGAAGGATTCGTGCCTCCGACGCTGTGACCGTGGATGTAGTGTAGACAATGCCCTCGAAGCGCATCGAGTTTTTCTCGGTCGTATAAACTTCCCACAAATCGTATCCCTTCACTTCCAAACCGTTGTTTCATCAGGCGCCCATAGCCATTTTCGGTCGATCCCACCAATACAAGCGGAATAGGATCTTCCGACGATGAATGCGCTTTGCAGATCAACTCCACGTGATTCTCGGGCTCCATCCGGCAGATGACGAGGTCATAAGCGTTGGGATAAAGTCCCATGTCTAATACGGGCTGAGTTGGAGTAGGTAAGGAGGGTAGGCTCGTTCCATAGGCGATCATGCGGACTTGACTACTCGGATAACGCTCGGTCAGGTATTCCTCGATTCCAGGATTATCTGCGATTAGAATCGACGCTTCCCTGGTTGCCAGACGTTCGGCGTACCGTAGGAATCCTTGCACTAACGATGAGTACTTACTCCGCTTGAATTCTAGCCCGTCCATGTTCACCAAGTGAGGCGCCTCAGGCCAAAGCCACCACCAAATGCTGCTGCTGGTGTAGCCAAATTGAATGACGACGTCATAAGCCTGCCTCCTGGCGTGTCGAATGCAGTTCAGGTCATAGATGAACTGTCCAAACGTACCCAAAGACGTTGGGTCAAAGCAATAATGTAACTGACAACCTTCCCAAGACTCCAATCTCTCTGCTTGTCCCGTGCTGCAATAGATATGCACATCATGTCCCTGCTCGTTCAAGCGTGGACCGAGGTGTTCCACGGCTTGCTCAAAGCCTCCATAAGCATTCGGAACACCACGTGTTCCCAGCAACGCTATTCGGAGTTTGGTCTTCAATTCAGAATGGATCTATAGGCTTTTAAGGTCTCCTGAGCGGCGATCTCCCACGTGTAGTGCTGTCGAATATGATTCGCACGTTTCTTATTGTCAGACGATTCCAAAGCCTTGATAAGGGCGTTACGAATGCTTTCTACGTCGCCGGGGTGACAAAACTCAGCCAATCCGTCAAAATAGTCTCTCGTGTCGCCCATTTCAGAGACCACCAGTCCACAGCCACACGCTCCGGCTTCGAGACTCGTCAATCCAACGGTCTCGAACCAACTGGAGAGTGCGTGCACGGCAGCTTTTTGGAAGTAAGCTCTCAGTTCGTCCTGAGGGATGAAGTCAATGAAGGTGACCCGCTCGTGTGCTATGCGTTGGCAATATTCGTAGTAATCCACATTATTGGGACTCGGCCTGCCGATGATCACGAGGTCCACATCCATATTTCGAGTCGCTTCTATCAAGCGGTGTTGATTCTTCCGGCCTTCGATCTGTCCGACCGAGAGAACCAGATTCGGGTTGCGATCGACTTCTTCGTCGAGAAAGAACAGTTCCGGGTCGATGCCGCACGGAATCACCCTTTCCTGCACTTGAATGCTCAGTTCCTTCTTCACCCGATGGCCTTCACTGGCAGAATTTGGAAGGAGCAGGTCGGCCCTGTCGAGGATGCGTTTCATCGCTCTGCGATGCCCGAGTAGGTAGCTGGGTTGGAGTCGGTCCTGTCCCAGAACGAAACGCCCGACGCCCTTCACGTACTCCGCACCGAACTTCCCGAGAATTCGCGTTAGCATACCCGTAGGTCCTTTCCTTTCGTTTTGGTCGTAGGCCGAGTAGTCCACGTAGATCGGTGATACGACCAGCTTGCACTTAATCTCGGAGAGATGACCGATGAGGTCTCCCGGACGGATGAGATTGAAAAAGTGAACTATGTCGTAGTCTTTGGAGTTAAACGCTTCTCCGGCGAGCTTGATGTCTACTTCCAATCCAAGGTTGCACAGACCCTCAGCCGTCTTCTCCATCTGGATCGTGTCTCCACCTTTGATGGTATAGAGCGTCGAACGCGAAAGAAAGAGCACCCTCATGATGCGGTGGTGGGTTTTGGTCGGAGGGAAAAGACCTCAAACCGAGTAAAAAAGACCATGCACCAGATGATGATCTCAGCGGTGTTTACTAAAAAGCTACCGGTGAACTGGTAGATGAAGATGAAGAGAAAAAGGCTGAGGTTGAACGCGTTATCGAAAACGCGGTAGCGTATGAAAAAGAGAATTTCTGCCAGCAGCTTGGCAAGCATGCCCACATATCCGAAAGTGGCGAGCAACTCTGCCACGGAGTTGGGAATGCGCACGATATCGGCAAAGTCGCCTTCGTACTGATAGTAATTGATGATCTGCTCATGGGCCAATACCTTGATCTGCCCGAATCCTACTCCCAATAAGGGATTGTGAATTCTTACGAGGTCTGCTGCAAACATGAACGATTCATATAATCGCCCTTTCGCGGAAGTGTCGCCGCCGGCGAGAATGGATTCTATCCTCAGATAAACGGGGTTTTCAGGAAAGATGAGCCAGATCAAAACGGCAACCACAGTGAGAATGGTTCCTGCGTACCAAAGCGTCCTTTTGACTGTAGCCATTTTGATGAGCAATCGGTAGTGAAAGAGCAACGTCAAGAGCAGTGCCAGTCCGAGTGCTCCGATCACGCCGAAGGAAAGGGAGAGCAGCAAAGGCAGGAAGATCGCAAAGGAGATCATTAGCCATTTCTTCTCCATATTGAACAGGATACGCCAGAGAAAGTATAGAAATAGCGGGGCGAAGAGCAGGGCATAGTAGCTGGCTTCGTAGGTGAATAGCTTTAATCGGGGAAAGGATGGGATTCCCGGAGAGATCGGAACCTCATACCAAAAGATCGATCGTCCGATCGAGAAGGGTAGAGCGATCAGCGCCACCAAGATGAAGAGTGAGTTCCACGTCAGGATGCGCTTGAACAGCCAATGGGGGTGAGGGTTCTGATCAAACCAATAACCTGCGGTGATGGCGAAGACAACGGCGGTGAAGAAGAGTCCGGAGGAAAGGAGAAGAGCCTGTATGGACGCTCCTTGATATCCATAGTACACGTCGAGTAGGATGATCAGCAGAGCAGCGATCGGTAAAGCCAACCTTGACCCTTGCTTCCATAGCCAGTAGATGAATACCGGGCTGAGAATGGCGCTGTAGAGAAGACCGTGAGGTAAAAGGAAGGCGTTGAAAAAGTAGATCAACAAAACGTATGGGCCGTATGTCTTCCAAGCGGGATGACTCATTCAAGCAAAAGCTTCACCTTGAAATCAGGGTGTTTGAGGTAGATGCCAAATATCAGTATTCCCACCAGTCCAAGCGCTGCCGAAGCGTATAGAGAGGGTAGAAAGATCAGAGCTCCAAGAAGCACAAAGCAAGGGAGGACAAACAAGAGGCTCTCTTTCCACCACGTATCGTGAAGGACGAACCGGTTGACCAAGTACATCTCTAACGGCATGGTGAGCATCATACTGAAGATTTGTCCCCAGATCAGTGATTCCGCAGTCTGCATGATGTAGAAGAACGTCAGCATACTGATGATGCCTAGAGTTTTGTACCCTAGTTCGATCGAGGTGATCAGCTTAAGTCGACTCAATCCGTTCAGGTAGAACTTCGGTAGAATGGACACCACATAGAACACCTCAAGCAAGATGAATAACTCAATGAAAGGTAGGGCCTGAGCGGCTTTTTCAGTACCTAACCATAGGGTGAACAGAGGCTCGCGGATCAAATAGAGCAGGGTAAGACCGGATAGGGCCAATACCATGAGCGAATTCCTCACGGTAATGTAGAGTGGTCGCGGATCGCCTTTTTCTTGAATGATCCTCGATACGGCAGGAAATATCCAGCCAATGGACGCCTCCAAAATGACGTGCAGATGATTGGCGATCATAGATGCTAAGCTGTAGTAGGCAACCACATCCGTTCCCAGCGCGAAGGCTACCAAGAGTCGATCGAGTTGGAAGCTCAGCAAAGAGATGATCGCTTGGATCCACGACCAAAAGCCAAAGACACCCAGTCGCTGGAAGATAGCCCCATCCAAATTGGGCGTCCACTTGTACTCAGTGAGATAGCGTAAACTCCAGATGAACTGCGCGACTCCCAGTAAAAGGTTTGTTCCAAAACTCACGAATATGATCCCACTCAAGCCATAGCCATTCATCAGCGCTAGTACTTGCAGTCCCAGCATGCTCAGTTTTTGGATCATGTTGAATTTGGCCGCCGTATCGTACTCCTCAAAACCTTTGAAGAATCCGCCGAAGAGTTGCTCGTAGAACTTGGAGACGATCACTCCAACGGTCAAGATCATAGCCCATCTCAGGTCGGATGGGTCGCTGATTCCCTCCCACGCAAACCAATCCACCGGGCTAAAGAGCCAAAGCAGGAGGCCAATGACTCCAATCGCAATGGCGACAAGTGTGGTGAAGTTCAATGAGGCGTTGAAATAACGATTCAAGCGCACCTGGTTCGACTGTCCGCGTGCTTCCGCTACGTACATCGCAATCGATGGGCCCATGCCGAAGTGGAGCACGTGTACGCTGATGAAAACGATAGAATTGAGCACCATCCAAGCGCCAAAGAGATGCTCACCAAGTCCGTCGATGAAATACGGAGTCAGGGCCAAGAACCCCAGTGGGTAGAACACCGTGTTGCCTAGGTTCCATAGGGAGTTCCGAAGATTTCTGGACCGGAGGTTGATCATGGTGGTTTAGACTGTGTCTAGAATTCGCACTTTTACAGACAGATACGCGACTGCAAGCTTATGGCAAATCCTGATGCGCTAGATACAAAGGACGAAGGAAAACGGATGTGGGCAAGTGTGAATGACCAACTTGTTGAGATGGCCGCATTCTTTCGGGCTATGATCGGCTCGTTCGCTAGATTTTGTTGGGCTCAAAAGTGGGGAATACTCGTTTTTGGAATCCTCGGAATGGGGGGTGGATACTGGAAGTACTCTCAGCTAGAGGAAACCTACACGGAGAGAATGACATTGAGTTATGTTCACCTCGAAAAGAAGATCTACGGCGATATGCTGCTTGATCTGAATCGTGCGGTAGATCAAGGTGAACTGTCGGAAGTTCCTGGCTTTACCGATGTGTCAGAAGGGACGATCGAAGCGTTGGTCGAGGTTCGAGGTGTCAATATCAAGGGTGAGCCATTGTCAGAAGACCTCAGCGCTGAGCGAGTCCCCTTTTATCTGGAATTGGAGATGCAGGATAAAGATCATCTCGATGAACTGGAAAGCGCGATCTTGACTTTTTTGGATAGTCCGCAATTCGTGCAAGAGCGACTGGTTTACAATGAGGAGCGTGCCCAGGCTAAGATCGAAAACTTGACCGGGCAGATCGAGAGCATAAAAACTGAGCTGGAAGAGTCTGAGGACTCAGAAGTAAGAGCAACGCTCTTCGATCAGCTTGAACAGCTAAGAGCGCAGCTCGAAGAGACAAGAGGTAGTCTGCAATTCAATCGTAACATCGAAGTGCTCGATGGGCTGGAAGTAGCCACGGTTGTCATGAATGAGCCCAGTCTAAAGTGGCTTTGGATGGGGGTTACAGGTGGAATTCTACTCGCTCTGACCTTCGGAGCTATCCGCCTTAAATGAGCTGATCAAAGCGTCACTCGGGGATACAAGGATTCGAAGCAAACATTACTTTCGCTTTCTCAAATTTTTCAAGTCCATGGGAAGAGCGTTTGAATACCGCAGAGCAGCAAAAGAGAAACGATGGGATAAGATGTCGCGCATCTTTCCTAAGCTGGCGAAGGCCATCACAATGGCAGCCAAAGAGGGGGGTGTAGATCCGGACATGAATGCAGCCCTGCGCACGGCGATCCAGAACGCCAAGGCGCAGAATATGCCCAAGGATAATATCGATGCAGCCATCAAGCGTGCTGAAGGAAAGGACGCTGCCGATTACACAGAAGTCAACTACGAAGGCAAAGGCCCACACGGCGTCTTGGTATTTGTGGAATGTGCCACGGATAACTCTACACGAACGGTAGCCAACGTGAAGCATTACTTCACTAAAGCGGGTGGTAGCCTAGTTCCGACCGGTTCGTTGGAGTTCATGTTCGATCGCAAAGCGGTTTTCCAATTCAATAAAACCGAAGGCATGGACTTGGAGGAGCTCGAGTTTGAATTGATCGACGCTGGTCTGGAGGAGATCATCGAGAACGATGGTGTTCTTTACGCCTATGCTGATTACACCAATTTTGGCTCAATGAACGAGGCGTTTGAAGGAAAGGGAATCGAAGTAGAGAAGGCCAACCTGCAACGTATTCCAAATGCTCCGGTAGAGTTCTCTGAAGAGCAAATGGAGGAGATCGAAAAGATGCTCGATAAGATGGAAGAGGACGATGATGTCCAGGCCGTCTTTACCAATATTGCCTAGACGACCTGCGGTTAAACCATAGGTTTATCCAAAGAGATTCAATAGTTTGGTTTAAAAGGTTTTATTTCCTTTAAATCATTGACAGATTGAAGTGTGTGAAGTGTCTCGATGACTGCACAAGCTTCGTGCATTTGTGCCCTCCATTGGTTTGCCTCTTCCGGCAGATTATCACCTGAATTCTTCCAAGTTTCTTCGTCAGGCCATTGCGCATAAGCGATGTAGTCTAGTGGGTCTTGAGTGGATCGATGAAGATGTGATCCGAGGCTTCCTTCATATTGATAGATCAGTTTCGTCAGTCCTTGCCACGCCTCCTTGAACGCTCTGTCTTTCCCTGGGTGGACACTGAATCTGTAGATGACAACATACATAGCCTAGTGCGCAAAGAGTTGATCGTCGTTTTGGAAGGCTTTGAATTCCAAGGCGTTTCCCGAAGGATCCAAGAAGAACATCGTTGCTTGCTCGCCCACTTGACCCTCAAAGCGTATGTATGGTTCGATGACGAATGGTACATCGTGGCTTTTCAACTTCTCAGCAAGTGCCTTCCAATCATCCATGGTCAGTACCACACCAAAATGAGGGACGGGCACATCGTGTCCGTCTACCGGATTGGATACGCTCTTGGTTTCTTTGCCTTCGTCCATGTGCAGGACCACCTGATTCCCGTAAAAGTTGAGATCAACCCAGTGATCGCTGGATCGTCCTTCATCAAAGCACAGTAGATCACGATAGAAGCTTCGGGTTTCGTTAAGATCCTTTACAGGAATGGCCAAATGGAAAGGGCGTAGATCATTCATGCTTCCAAGTTTAGTCAATCGAGAGTAATTGAGTATCGGCGAATGTCACTCTGTGAAATAGCACTTGGGTTCACTCTTTCGCTTGCGGGTCCTGCCTTTTCTCCTAGGGGCCTTGTAGTACCGCGTGCAGAAACCATATCCCGATTGGAGTCGATCCGCCGGAACGACCCATCCATCAGGAGCAAGAATGAAACGCTGACCATCGAAAACGAGAGAATCTGCACCGATCAAGGAGTCGAGGTTGTAGATATCCTGATCATCCCAATGCAGACTACCACCCGTTTTCCAGGCTAGATTGATGTATTGATGATTGATGCCCCTGCGCGTATCATTCAAGATGATGTGCACCGGACGATTCACACAGTCGACGAGGATAAAATCTCGAATGCAACTGCGGTTATCGGCGACTAGGATCAAGACTTCTTGTTCCGGAAAGGTCCGAGAGGCTTGTGCCAGCGCTTCTATGTCATTCTCAGGACTGTCACCACCGTTGCCTTTCTTCTTCACTTTGTTAAACAAGCGAATCGTCTTGGAAATGGATCTCAATTCGTCTGAATAGATGCCTCCGGTGTAGCCTAAGACCTTTTTGCGCGACTTCTTGCGATCACCATCATTAAAGAGGGTAATGGCTTGTATGCCGCTTGTCTTGGATCGTTCGAGGTGCCAAAGCAGCAGTTCCGCTCCATGACCATACATGCTCCCGGTCCAGTCGATTACGGCCACAGCGTTTTCCCATTCAGGATGTCGGTCCATCACATTGAAAACATTCGAGTCCATCACATACCGCTCGTTCACCATGAACCTTCTCAGTCGCCTTCGCTCACTCGGGTAGGCGGTGGATGCTTCGGTTGTGCTTGATTCCTCCTCGTCGTCCATGGTGATCATAGCTTCATCCAGGGCGACAGGGCGATAGAAAAGCTCCATGCCATGAAACAGCTGCATCGCCTCGAATTCATTGTCACAAGAGGTCTGAAGGGTAATGCCGAAAACGACGGAGGTGTCATTGAATCTTGGGTCCAGTTCAAAGAGGGCTTCCAAACGCTTCGCCAACAACCAATGGTAGTCGGTCAACCAAAAGGATCTTTCTCTCGGGTATTTGGTAAAAATGATATTGACCCTAGTCGGCACAATGGAATCACCTTGGGGTGGCCAGTCGGCATCTTGAAATGCGTAGCTCGCGTACCCATTTTCCAAGAGCACCATGTTCTCTGGCTCTCGTCGCTCGTAGACTTCGATCTCCTGAATGGGAAGCGTGCTTTCAAATAAGGAATGGTGCGAGGCGGGATTTCGGAGGGATTCGTCCGGGAATAAGGTTTGTCCCAGCAACAGACCAGGAATCAGGCTTGAACTTATCAGCAATATGATCGTTGCAATCTTCTGCACAGTGTCGAAAACGAGAAACAACGGTTAAATCGTTTCTTTGAGGTGCGAATTTGACATTTTAAAAAGAGAATGAGGAGAGGAATTGGATGGGTGATGATGTTGTTCATCACGTGGAATGCGTGGTCCCAGGATCACGAGCTAAAGAGTACTGTCGAGGTTTATCAGGACCTTCAAGAATTACAACGAGGACTGCGAGTGCTCTACCTCGCGGCGCATCCGGATGACGAGAACACCCGCCTCATCTCTTGGCTCGAGAACGATCAGCATATTCGAACGGCCTATTTGTCGCTGACCCGCGGACAAGGCGGGCAAAACCTAATTGGTGACGAGAAAGGCGATGCTCTAGGAGTGATTCGAACCCACGAACTACTCGAAGCCCGAAAAGTGGATGGGGGAGAACAGTTCTTCACGCGTGCCATCGACTTCGGTTACTCCAAGAGCGCCGAAGAGAGTTTCGAATTTTGGGGTCGTGATGAGATCCTACACGATGTGGTGTATGTCATTCGACAGTATCGACCCCACGTGATCATTGCGCGCTTTCCTCCGACGAGAAGGGCAGGACACGGTCACCATGAAGCATCGGCGATTCTAGCCGAAGAGGCCTTTGTTCTTGCCTCAGATCCCGGCGCATATCCCGACCAGGTGGCAAAAATGGGTACTTGGAGCACCACAGCCTTGTATCACAACAGTTCATCATGGTGGGACAAGACCCTCGATGAGATGACCGAGGAAGAGCTGGCAGCGAAGAAGATCCATCGCATCAACATCGGTGTGCACAATGACCTGCTCGGTTTGGGGATCAATGAGATCGCTTCCTTGGCTCGCAGCAAACACCGTTGTCAGGCCTTTGGAACACCGCGTCGAAGAGGGGTACAGTCTGAATACCTTACACTAGTCAAAGGAGAGTGGACCGATGATTTCCCTGTTGGCCTTCAGGGCGTATGGTCTCAATCCCCTTCCCATGCCGAGGGAATCCAGCGGATGATCGATGCCTACGAGTTCACCGACAGGGCAAAGAATCGTGAACTGATGCATCAGTATATCACCCCGCTCCTGGCACAGCGAAGTATGTGGGCTGAGAGTCGAGATATGAGGTACGTGCAGGAGACAGTAGCAGAGATCAGTCGGCAATTGACGGGTATCAGGGTCGAGGCTTATTCCGATGAGGCTCCCTCAGTCCTGGGTTCCTCTTATCCCGTAAGGATCGAGGTGTATAATGCTGGAAATGAGATAAACAAGATCAAGATCGGAGCGCCTGTGGATACTTCCTTTGAGATTGGTCCGAGTGAAATGGTGGAACTCGAAGCACAAATGAATGCCCCCGATCAGGCATCTTCTCCGTTTTGGCTTCGAAATCCGGATGAAGGATGGCTGTACGGAATCGACAAAGAAAAGGAGATCGGTGTGCCCTACAAAGAAGAGGTCAGCTTGGGTTATGTGATCTCGGGAAAGGGAATGCCGATCAATGCCACTACCACGGTACACCGGAGGTGGAATGATCGCAGCGTCGGTGAGATCGAAGAACCTTTGGCGTTCGTGCCTTTCGTGACACTCACACCAACCGTCACATCTAAGGTAGTTCGCCCTGGCGATGAAGTAGAGTTAGACGTAGTGCTCAGAGCCTTTGAGTCAGTGAACGGGCTTTCTGTGAAGGTAGAGACGGGAGAAGGGGTGGAGCTCGTAGAAGGAGATTGGCCGGCGGAAATGGCGAAAGGCCAGGAGCGAACCGTTCGACTCAAATTCAAGATCAACGATCTGTCCTCCCTCTCGACGGTATCCTTTTCAGCCACAGCAGAAGGACGAGCATCAGACCAAGCCCAATTGGTGATCGACTATCCACATATTCCTCAGCAGTTTATCCACACCAAGGCCTCCGTGAATTTGCAGCCCTTGGATCTGGAGTTTACCAAGGGAAAGAAGATCCTCTACGTGGAGGGCTCAGGTGATGAAGTCGATGACCTTCTCGAAGAACTTGGCTACACCGTTTACCGAACGCCATTGAATGAGTTGGCCCCCTGTGAATTGAGCGGCATGGACGCGATCATTACGGGAATACGGGCATTCAATCGAAATGAAGAGTTAGCAGCCAACATGCAGGTCATCAACGAATACGTCAAGCAAGGCGGAAAGCTGATCATGCAATACAACACGACCTACGACCTGAAAGTAGAGCAGATGGGGCCTTATCCATTGTCCTTATCCCGCGACAGAGTTACCGATGAGAACGCTTCTGTCAAGCTGTTGAAGCCGAAGCATCCGGCATTCACCACTCCAAATAAGATGGGAGATGAGGACTGGAATGGCTGGGTTCAAGAGAGAGGATTGTACTTCGCAGGAGAGTGGGATAAGGCCTTTGAGCCATTGATCTCTTGGAGTGATAAGGGAGAGAGTGCGGTAAATGGTGGTCTAGTAGTGGCGGACTACGGAAGCGGCCATGTGGTCTATACCGGAATCTCTTTCTTCCGTCAGTTGCCGGCCGGTGTGCAAGGCGCCTATAAACTGCTTGTGAACTTGATCGAATTCTAACATGGAAGCCCCAAACGATAGCGGAATAAATCAAGAGAAATGGACGACGACCTACCTCTTCGTCCTTGGTTTTCTCCTGATTCAAATACTCGCCTATGCTTGGATTAGCTCTTATTTCTCATGAATAGTACCGACTGGATCGTATTGCTTTCGACCCTCGGATTCATCGTGGGCTATGGGACGTGGCGGACATTCCGCCAACACGATCTGAATTCCTATCTCCGCGGGGGACAGGATGCGAACTGGGCAACGGTAGGACTCTCAGTCATGGCTACCCAGGCATCGGCCATTACCTTCCTTTCTACGCCGGGACAAGCCTTCGAAAGCGGGATGGGCTTCCTGCAGTTCTACTTTGGACTTCCACTGGCCTTGGTCATTCTCTCGGTGACCTTCATTCCAATGTTCTACAAACTCAATGTCTATACGGCTTATGAGTATTTGGAAGAACGTTTTGATCTGAATACACGCCTCTTGACGGCCTTTCTCTTTCTTGTGCAACGAGGATTAGCCGCGGGCATTACGATCTATGCTCCTGCTATCGTGCTTTCTACCGTGTTAGGATGGGATTTGAATACCATGAATATCCTGATCGGTGCCTTGGTGATCATCTACACGGTCAGCGGTGGAACGAAGGCGGTGAGTATAACCCAGAAATGGCAGATGGCTGTGATCATGGGCGGTATGTTCTATGCTTTCTACATGCTGATCGATCACTTATCTCCGCATGTCGATTTCTTGCAGGCCTTGCACGTTGCCGGAGTGCATGGAAAGATGGAAGTAGTGAACTTCGAGATCGACGTAAACCAACGCTACACGATCTGGAGTGGGCTAACGGGTGGATTGTTCCTAGCCCTTAGCTATTTCGGTACGGATCAGAGCCAAGTGCAGCGCTACATCTCAGGAAGTAACATTCGGCAGAGCCGAATGGGCTTGATGTTCAATGCCATCCTAAAGATCCCGATGCAGTTCTTCATCCTGTTGACCGGTGTGCTCGTGTTTGTTTTCTACCAATACATGGAGCGTCCGATCCACTTCAACGAGCAAGTCGTGGAAACGGTCATGCAGTCAGACTTGAAAGAAGAAGGGAGCGATATGATCGCTAAGTTCAATGTCCTTCAGTCTGAAAAGCAAGCCTTGATGGAAAGCGATCTAGAGGCAAACCGCGCAGAGCTTCAATCGATTGAGAAACAACAGGTGGCCCTGAATGAAGAGTTTGGGGAACTTGCCTTGCAGGTCGAACCAGATGCGGAGACGAAGGACGCTGACTATGTTTTCATTCGCTGGATCTTAGATAACCTCCCTCACGGGGCAATAGGACTTCTTCTGGCAGTTATCCTGAGCGCGGCGATGTCGTCAACAGCAGGTGAGTTGAATGCCTTGGCCACGACCACCATGAACGATTTCATCCGGCGATTGCGAAAGGATCGTTCGGAGCAGAAGGGGGATGTCTTTAGAAGCAAGATGATTACCGTCCTTTGGGGAGTGCTGGCGATCTCCTTTGCTCTGTCTGCTCGTTTGGTGGACAACCTCATCGAACTCGTTAATATTCTGGGATCATTGTTCTATGGAACGATCTTGGGAATCTTCATCTGCGCTTTCTACATCAAACGCGTCGATCATCGATCAGTGCTCTTGGCGGCGGTGGTAGCGGAAGCTAGCGTGCTGACTCTGTTCTTTACGTCAGACATAGGCTTCCTTTGGTTCAACGCGATCGGCTGTGCTATAGTGGTTATCTTTGCTCATACCATGAGTTTCGTGCGCCGAAGTGCTTGACTCGTGGCATGAAGACAATGACCCGCCCAAAGACTCAATACGCCAGATGTCTTTCAGATACGACTAAAAAAGCATGGTTGGGGTTTTTCATGTTGATTCTCTGGCTTCCTGCTGAGTCTCTTGCGCAGGATAATGAAAAAGAACTCGTCGGTAGTGTTTCCACCTCGAATTATCGAGCTCCATTTGGCGATGATGTCGAGATCTTCAATCTGGGGCAGCAAGTCAATTCTGAGTTCAGCGAATACAATCCCGTCGTCACCCCGGATGCCAAATTGATGCTTTACACAGCACGCACGGATTCGACCACGGGAGAGCAGGTACGATCGTCTACGCACCGTATAAGGCGTTCAATGGATACGACTACCTGACGTACACGGTCAAACTCAAAGATGGTTCAAAGCACGTTGAAGCGATCAGCATTTATGTGGAACCAGAAGAAATGGTCCTTGCAGCAGTGGATGAAGTCATGCGAATGCGGGCAGAGGAGGCGAGGGAAGCCAAGAAGGAGCAAGAGGTCTATGACATCACTTCTGTGGATGAAGACAGTGTCGATGTAAGTGATCGTCCGTCATTGGCATTCGAGCCGATCTACTTTGACTTTGACAAGGCCTACATCCGTTCTGATGCACGTGACGCGATGGTGAAGAATATTAAGGTGCTGAACGAAAATCCTGAAGTGGTAATTCGCGTGATGAGCTATTGCGACTCTTGGGGTTCCAAAGCCTACAATATGATCCTATCGGCACAGCGGGCGAAGTCAACCGTCGACTATCTCATCTCTCAAGGAATCGAGGCGAATCGTATCGTGGCTTCCGTCGGTGTGGGAGAGGATGATCTGGTCAATGATTGCGGAGACGGAGTTCCGTGCACCAAAGCACAGCGCCAGATGAACCGTCGTTCGGAATTGACGGTGGTCGGTAGCTTGAAGCGTTGATCAACCGCCGACCCGCTTCGTTTTATACCCCTTTGACCTCAAATAGGAATCTACTTTCTCTCGCTGATCTCCTTGGATGATGATCTCGCCGTCCTTCACAGATCCGCCCGTTCCGCAATGGGCCTTCAGCTCCTTCGCCAAGTCTTTCAACTCATCTTCCGTCCCTTGAAATCCGCGTACGATCGCGACGGCCTTACCCGCGCGTCCTTTTGTTTCTCGGTGCAGGTGGAGAAGCTGCTCCGACGGCCCTAGTGATTCTGCATTCTCCTGTTCTTCTTCCGGTTGGTAATCAGGATTGGTGCTGTAGACGAAGTCGCCGAGCGATTTGAATGTTTGGGGTTTGTTCTTCTTTGCCATGATCAAGGGATCAATACGTTGAGACTTTTGGGAACGACCTCGAAGGTAACCATCGAAGGCGATCCGCTGGTTTCACCATCGACTTGCAAAGCGACTGAATCCAAGTTCTCGATCACAAAACGAGAGGATTGTTTTACCTCAACCACCGGACTTTTATGCAATGAACGAAGAAAGAGCCTTGATGCGAGTGCCATCCGCTGAACAGGAGGCGTGTTTTGTATAATGACCAGTTCCAAGGCTCCATCGTCGTCCTTACCCGTAGCATTCACCACTGCGTTGTTGCCTAGTTGGGAAGTGTTCGCGCATACGATGGATAGCGCTTCGATGTTGGCGTCGTTTCCTTCGGCATCACTGATTCGAAATCGAGTAGCTTGGTATCCGAGCATGAGGTCCATCGTGAGCTTCACGTAGTTGCTAAATCCACGTTCATTGGCCTCGTCAAAGGCTTTAGCCACCAGTCCGTCTAGTCCGAGTCCGCTGAATCCGATCGCTGCGGTTTCATTGACCTTGAAGGTGTCGATGACTCGTTGCTTGCCCTGTAGCATTTGCTGCAAGGCTTCCTCTGGGTTCATGGAGATATTCAGGTGGCGAGCGATTCCATTGCCAGAACCAGCGGGGACGATCCCAAAAGCAACCTTGGAGCGGATCAACTGGGTAGCGATCTCTTGGACTGACCCATCTCCACCTACCGCGATCACGGCCTTATAACCGTTTTCTTCAGCGCTTTTAGCCATATACCTTGAGTGGGCTGGTGACTCGCTAATGATTACGTTCAAATCATCCACAGCGGGTCGGGAATCGATCGTCTCAATGAACTTACGACTTGCTCCTGTTCCGGAATTCGGATTCACGATGCATAAAAAAGGGCCCCGTTGAGGGCCCTCGATTGTTGTTCTATCCACGGACATCGCTTATTGCTTTTCCGCATCGAGTCGGCACGAATAGGTCTTGTTGCCATTCGTGATCGTGTAATCGATGGTGATAGTGATGTTGTTCGTGTCTGCCATGTCGATCTCTCCGGAACCGCTGATGCTGCGATCATTGTCGTCAGGATTCTGACCGAAGATGGTGAACTTCATGCTTGATTTCTGAGCGCGAGCTTCCACTTTAGAGAAGAAGCCTTCGATTGGGAACTGGTTTGCATTGAACACATTCGATAACGTGATCCTTGTCGGATCCAAAAGATCCCTATCGATAACCATGGTGTGTCCTACGAGGGTGTCAAGTGGGTCGCAATACTCGCTGATGGTGTAGGAACCAAGGAATTTTTCTCTCGTTTCAATCTCGCAAAGCTGTCCTTCATAACCGTCTTGACAGTTACAATCTCCATTTACGCACAGACCAAAGACGCAGTCAACATCGTTCAGTTCGCATAGATCCAAACTGTCGCAACTCGGACCTGAATAACCTTTCAGACAGTCGCATTCACCGTCATTACAGGTACCACCGTTATTACACTGGACCTTTTCCTTTCCGAACATACCAATGCACTCATCGCATGAGACAGTCGTGATCGAGATCAAGGCTACTAACAATGGTGCAAGCAATCTTTTCATCATGGGTTTGATTTGAGCCGTAAATATATGGAAAAACGGAAGCTGCGATTCGCATCCAAATCTTTAGACGAATGACCGAAACTTTAAGTCGAATGGCCAAGGTGCCCATGTACGATCCTCGAATTTTGATTTACTTTGCTGTCAAACAAATCCATCTATCATGAAGAAAATTACACTAACTGCGATGTCCTTCTTGTTTGCTGCAGCTATGCTTACAGCATGCGGAGGAGGGGAGTCACACGACGAAAACCACGAGGAAGAAGTTTCTCAAGAAGTTGAAGCAGCCATGGAGCAAGCCGTTGAAGCAGCGGAAGAGGCCAAGGTTGAAATGAAAGAAGCGGCCGAAAAAGATGAGACCAAGATTGGTGAAGCCGTTGAAGAGGCGCCTGAGGGGATCGAGGAGGCAGTAGAGAAGACACGTGCTAAAATGACTAAGCCAGCAGCTGAGGAGCCTAAGGAGGAGTCAAAAGGTACTACGTCTACCGTGACCAAAGAAGCACCGAAAGAAGTTGAAGAGGCAGTGAAGAGCACTCGTAAGAAGTAATCTTCTCACTTCAATGAAACAAAAAAGCCCCTCATTCGAGGGGCTTTTTTCATATCCGAGGGTTTGGTTATTGACGTGTGAACGTCGCAGTACAAGTAACTGTTCCGATCGAAGAATCATCCAAAGTGTAGGTGATGTCGATCGTGGTATTGTCCTCACTGATCGTTCCGGAACCGGAGATCGTAAATCCGACTTCAGGGTTCTGAGAAGGAATGGTGATATCTCGGCCGTCCACGTCAGCATAAACGCCGTCAGGGTAATCGTTGTAGAGATAGGATATCTCGATGCGATTGATGCCACCACCTGTTCCTATCTTTATGGTTGAAGCATATTCATATGTAGAAGGAGCGCATTCTTCTACGACGTCAAATGCGCCATAGAACTTAATTCGCTCCTCAATATCACAGGCGTCGCCTTCCCAATAGTCATCACAACCACAACTTCCGCTGCCGTATGTTCCATTTACGCAGTGCGTCTCGCACGTAGCGCCGAAGTATTCATCAGGGCAATCGCAAGCGCCTTCCTCATTACAAGTGCCACCGTTATCGCAAACGACATCCTTACAAGGATCCGCGCATGAATTCACGAAGAGCATTCCCATTGCAGCAACAAAGGCAAAGCTGAGGTTTAATAGTGTCGATTTCATAGGATAAAAAGTTAGTTACGATTGAAGTTCAGCGTACAAAGGATAGCATTGTTATCCAGCTTGCGCTTGATCGTAATGGTAAAGTTATTCCCGTTCAAAGAGGCAGGAGCAGTCGACTCAACAGAGAAAGTCGTTCCATTCGCATCCTTCACGTTCTGCATCGGGATTTCCAGTTGATTGTCATTGTTGATGATACCATATCCCTTCGTATCACCCGCTGTAGTCAAGTTTGTCACGCTCACATAGTTGGCGGCAAAGAGACTGTCAGGGTCTGGGTGATCATTAGCAGTGATCGATGAAAGAACATCCTGTCCGTTACAATCAGAAGGAACCGTATAATCTCCGATCCAATCCAATCGCATTTCAGTAGAGCACGACTCTCCTGAGAATCCTGGATAACATACGCACTCTCCAGTGCTCTTTCGGTAAGTTCCTTCTTCGCAAAAGGTCTCACAACTCTCACCGAAGTAGTCGCGTTCACAATCGCATTCGCCGTCTTCACATACTCCACCGTTCAAGCAACTTACATTGTTGGTAACACATTTGTCCTCGATTTGGCAACTGTCGCCACTGAATCCAGTTAGGCACTCACAGGTGCCTTTTTCACAAATTCCGCCGTTGAGGCATTCTACGTCTTTACATTGATTACAGCTGACGATCGTCAAAGTGGCAACAATCGCAACTAGAAAGAATAAGGATCTTTTCATAGATATTAGGTTTGATTCGTTCGAATGAAGGACGGGAAAGTATCTATTCCGATGGTTTGGTGGGATACCTTTTCCGACCAATCGAGGAATTCTTTCGACAAGCACCTACCGATCACTACTTTTATCGTCCCATTTTCACCGCATGAATTTCAACCGCACAGGCTTCGAGGATCAACAATTGATCGATATTTATAAAAGGTTACTTCTCCCTCGTCAGATCGAAGAGAAGATGCTCATTTACTTGAGGCAGGGCAAGGTCTCAAAGTGGTTCAGTGGATATGGACAGGAGGCTATTAGCGTGGGTTGTGCCCTGGGACTCTATCTCGATGAGTTCATTCTAACGATGCACAGAAACCTCGGGGTCTTTACCACGCGAAACGTTCCTCTTGAGCGCTTGTTTGCGCAATTTCAAGGAAAGGCAGAAGGCTTCACTCAAGGGAGAGACCGGAGCTTCCATTTCGGTTCTATCGAACACCGTATTGTCGGAATGATCTCCCACCTTGGACCGCAGCTAGGTTTAGCAGATGGTATCGCTTTGGGACAGAAGATCGATAGAAAGGGAAAAGCTACCTTGGTGTTTACTGGCGATGGCGGTGCCAGTGAGGGTGATTTCCACGAGGCGCTAAATGTCGCTGCGGTATGGGACCTTCCCGTGCTTTTTGTGGTTGAGAATAATCAGTGGGGACTAAGTACGCCAAGCAATGAGCAATTTCGATGTAAGCAATTCATCGATAAGGGTATAGGGTATGGAATGGAGGCAGTACAGATCGATGGGAACAACATCCTCGAGGTACTCTTGACCATTCAAGAGAAGGCTCAGTCGATTCGGGAGAACCCTCGTCCGATATTGATCGAATGCATCACCTTCCGAATGCGCGGACACGAGGAGGCCAGTGGTACGAAGTACTACCCTCATGGCCTCAAGGAGTCATGGGCAGAAAAGGATCCGATCTTGCGATATGAGCATTTTTTAATTGAACAAGGGGTAATCACCCAAGAGTTTGCGGAAGACCTCAAGTCAGAATACCTAAAGTCGATAGGAGAGGCCTTCGATACAGCGATGGGGTACAAAGCGATCGAGGTCAACGCAGAAAAAGAACTGAGGGATGTTTATGCCCCCCATGATGCTGCGGTTAGCTTTCCCGGCCAATCTACCAAGCCCATGCGCTTCGTCGATGCCGTGGCCGAAGGATTGGATCAGGCCATGTCTAAGCATTCGGATCTTATTCTGATGGGACAAGACATTGGAGCATATGGTGGGGTGTTTAAGGTCACGGAAGGACTTTTGGATAAATATGGCGCCGAACGAGTGCGCAATACGCCACTTTGTGAATCAGCCATTCTGGGAGCAGGACTGGGTCTTAGCATCTATGGTAAGAAAGCCATGGTCGAAATGCAATTCGCTGACTTCGTGAGCTCTGGCTTCAATCAGATCGTCAATAACTTGGCAAAGGTTCACTGGCGTTGGGGACAGAACGCTGATGTAGTTGTGAGGATGCCAACAGGAGCTGGAGTAGGCGCAGGGCCCTTTCATTCCCAATCCAATGAGGCGTGGTTCTTCCATGTTCCTGGATTGAAGATCCTTTATCCTTCGTCACCGGCAGATGCGAAGGGATTGCTACTGGCATCGTTTGAAGACCCAAATCCGGTGTTGTTCTTCGAACACAAGTTCTTGTACCGAAGCTTGACGGAAGAGGTTCCGGAAGGCTACTACACCACAGAGATCGGAAAGGCCAAATTGGTAAGAGAGGGGAGCGAGGTTTCCATTATAACCTATGGACTCGGTGTGCACTGGGCGTTACAGCTTCTGCAGTCGATGCCTGACCTGGATTTGGATATTGTGGATCTTAGAAGTTTGGCTCCGCTGGACATGGATACGGTGATGGAATCCGTCAAGCGAACAGGTCGCGTACTGGTATTGCATGAGGATACCCTGACAGGCGGTATCGGAGCAGAGGTCAGCGCGCGTATCACGGAGTCTTGCTTTGAGTTCTTGGATGCTCCGGTTCGACGATGCGCTAGCATGGATACACCCGTTCCATTTGCCTCTGGACTCGAAGTGGAATTCTTAGCGTCTAACCACCTCAAGGAGGTGCTCCAAGAGCTTCTTGATTATTAATTTTGCAGCCTGAATACTATGAAAATGAAAAAACTGATTGTACTGCCTGCATTGATGTTGGCAATGGTGGCTTGCCAGAACGGCAACCAAGGACACGAAAACGATGGAATGGACAGCGCTTCAGCAGAGGCGGCCGCTCCAGCAGCTCAGATCGCTTACTTCGGAGCAGAGATCAACGAGGAAGGAGCTCTTAGCGCTTCTGAAGCAATGGCTCAGTTGGGTGAAATGGATTCTGTCAACCTTAAATTGACAGGAACCATCGACAAGGTGTGCCAGGTGAAAGGATGTTGGATGACTATGGCCACCGGTGAGAATGGTGAAAGTATGCACGTTTCTTTCCGTGATTATGGATTCTTTGTTCCTAAGGATATCGATGGAAAGGAAGCGATCATCGACGGTACGCTTTACATGGAAACCACGAGCGTAGAGGATCTTCGTCACTATGCAGAAGATGAAGGAAAGTCAGAAGAAGAGATCGCGATGATCACTGAACCTGAAACGCGTATGACCTTCGTGGCTGACGGCGTGATCGTTAAGGATTACGAAGTGACTACCAATGCTGCTGACGGCTCTGACGAGGAAGCTGAAATGGAAGAGGAGCACGATCATTCTGATCATGATCACGGCGATCACGAGCATTAAGATCATTTCCACAACGAATAGTAGAAGCCCTCTCGCTCTAGCGTGGGGGCTTTTGTTTTATCAGGATACGCAGACTTTGGTCATAGGTGAAGTAACGCCACATCCATTCTATGAAGATGAATAGACGATTCTTCACGCCAAGAATAGCCATGAGGTGCACGAAGAGCCAAAACATCCACGCCGGAAATCCGTGAAATTTGATCCAAGGAAGATCCACCACAGCTCGATTCCTGCCGATCGTGGCCATTGATCCGAGATCGTTGTAGTGAAATGCAGAAGGCGAATTGCCACGGTTGATGGCGATCAGGTTCTTGGCTAGTTTATCTGCCTGCTGGATCGCAACCTGGGCTACCTGTGGATGCCCACGTTCGAACTTTCCTTCTTCCATGTAGGCTAGGTCACCAATGACAAAGACGGAGTCCGAATCTTGCATTCGATTGACTTCATCCACTTTCACCCGAGCGTTGGCAATGATCTTATCCTGAGGAAGGCCGGGGAGAACATTTCCTTTCACACCCGCGGCCCAGATCAAGGTCTTGGAACGGATCTCTTCGCCGCCTTTCACGATCACCCTTTCGCCATCATATCGTTCAACAATAGAGGAGAGGTGAACCTGAACCCCCATATCTTCCAATGACCTCAAGGAGTTCTCGGAAGCTTTGTCCGACATTCCACCGAGCAACCTTGGTGAGCCCTCGAGTAGGTGAATGCCCATCCGGCTAAAATCCAATTCTGGATAATCCAGGGGAAGTACGTAATCACGCATTTCGGCCAAGGCGCCTGAGACTTCAGTTCCGGTAGGCCCACCACCAACAACCACGATGTTCATCAATGCCTCCCTTTCAGCTTCGGTTGGAGCGATGAGAGCGTCTTCCATGCATTCAAGGATTCGGTTCCTCAGTTGGAGCGACTCCTGTACCGACTTCATCGGAAAGCTATTCCGTTGGATCTCCTCGTTGTTGAAGTAATTCGTGTCAGCGCCGGTGGCAATGACCAGGTAGTCGAATTCAAATGCGCCGATCGAGGTTTTTACACTATTACTGTCAAGCTTGAGTTCTTCTACTTCTGCCAGTCTGAATCGAACATTATCCGCTTTGTGTAGAACCTTTAGCACCGGAAATGATATGGAGCTAGGTGCGAGTCCAGCCGTGGCAACCTGATAGAATAGAGGTTGGAATTGATGAAAGTTGTTGCGGTCGATCAGCGTGACATCGAAATCCTTCTTGGCTAGTTTTCTAGCTAATCTGAGTCCGGCAAAGCCGGCTCCCAGAATCACAACCCTTGGGCTGGTTTGATCTTGAAGCTTGGAAGACATAAAAAATGCTTCCGGCAAAGGGAAGCATTTTCCATTCGAATGTCCTAATAAGTAAGAGGTTTATCGACTGATGACCACCGGCTTAACGATGAATCCATCACCCGCGCGTATCAATAGGTTATAGCGACCCGACTCGATACCATCTAGGATCAATTGCGCTACCTGCTCACTCCAAGTTTTGATCTTTCTACCAGTCATATCCATCAGCTCAACCAACTCTACGTTGAGTCCTCCCGTGCGAATGAGTAGAACATCATGCGCTGGATTGGGATACACCCCAATCGCTTCAATGGAGAGTTCTTCGTTTCCTGTTACCACACCGATACTGATCACTAGCTCTTGTTCACAACCTTGATCATCCGTTACCGTCACGGTAAATACCCCTTCACAAAGACCTGAGGCAGAATCGCCGGTGAGCGTGGCATCATGAGACCAGCTGTAAGCATAGGGTGGGGTGCCACCTGTAGCATTCAAAACGATGGTTCCATCGCAAAATCCTTCGTTCGTTGAAACCGGTGTGGGTCCAACGATCATGACATCCGGTTGACTCACTTCAAAGGTGGCAGTGTCCATGCAGCCTGCACTGTCGGTTAGAGTCACCGTGTACATTCCGGCGGTCAGGTCAAAGATGCTCAGTCCTGTTGCTCCATTAGACCAGTCATAGAATGCGGGAGGAATCGCTTGTCCGGGAGGAACTGAGATAGACCCGTTCGAATCTCCAAAACAGGTGGCGTCGTTGATGGATGCACCGGCTTCATTGATCACTGCAAAGGATTCGTCAATAGTCTCACTGAAAAGGTCGATGCAGCCCAACGAGTCGGTGACGGTCAGCGTGTAGGTTCCCGCAGAAAGTCCTCCTTCAAAAGATGATCCCGTTGAACCCGTACTCCACGCATAGTCATAAGGTGGATTACCGATGATCATAGTGAGCTGGGCAAAGCCGTTCTCATGTCCACAATTCTCGGCTCCGGAGTTGAAAACACCCACCAATCCCGAACCTGTGGGATTTACATCACCTGAGTCGACCGAAGTGCATCCATTCGCATCGGTTACAGTTACTATGTACTTTCCAACGTTGGCATTGGTGATCAAACTATCGGTACTACCCGTATTCCATAAGTATGAATAGGGGGCTGTGCCTCCAAATGGTTGCACGCTGATCTCTCCGCTACCGCTCACGCATGAAGTGCCTACTGTTGTGAAGCTCATAACCAATGGATTTGGAGTGTCCACCGACGCTTCAATGACTTCTTCATTACCATTATTATCGGTGATGGTCAAGGTATAGGTACCCGCACAGAGGTTGTTGATGCTAGCTGTTGTGGCATTGTTAGACCACTCGTACGTGTATGGGGCGCCCTCGCCACCGCTTACGTTGCTTACGCTGATCGAACCGTCGCAGTCGCCATTACAGGTGACCCCTGTAGAATCCACAGTTGCGGTGATCAAGTTGATAGGGTAGATCGTGGTGGATCCGGTATAAACGTAATCACCGCTGTTTCCACTTGTTCCGTTAGCCGCTACGCCTGCATAGTGAAAAATGATCGTGTCTGCATAAGACGGGGCTGTCCAGCTGTAAGACCAACTTCCGGATGAATTGTAGGTGGAGTTGTGCCGAATGTACGAGCGTCCGCTGATCGTGGTTACCGCCGATCCGGTACCAGCGGCAAAGGTGCCGCCGTTAGCATTGTTGTCCCTCAATACACCAGCCATGAATCCAAAGCGCGCAGGAGTTGGTGATGATTGGCTCACGTTGATCGAGATGGAATAACTATTCCCGGGGTAATACGAAGTGGGAATACTCATCGAGACACTACCAGAACCTGAATTCAAAGAATAAGTACTGTGACAGCTCTGACAGGTACTGCTGCTGACCGGACTGCCCGTAAGGTCATTGCTGAAACCTCCTCCAGAGTAGCTGTTGAGAATAACGGCTCCAATAATGACACATGCCGAGAATGCGACGCGGAGTAAAAGTCGTTCCATAGGTGATCGAGTTATGGTGTATGTAGATACATCAAAGACGTGCGGAATAGAAAAAGGTTGAGGTCTAGTCTGCTATTTTCTTCACACGAATATTAAAGGCGGAAACTGCGAGGGTCATTAAGGGACTGATCAGGCAGAAGAAGCAAAAGGGCCAATAGACAGCCGTGGCCACACCAAGAACGCCGGCTTGTGCCGCTCCACATGTGTTCCACGGTACCAGAACCGAGGTCACCGTACCGGCGTCCTCCAAGGTTCTACTGAGATTCACGGGGTGCAGTCCTCGCTCTTCGTATGCTTTTTGATACATCTTTCCAGGAACCACAATAGCTAAATATTGATCACTAGCGGTAAGGTTCATGAAGATCGAACTAGCAGCCGTTGTTCCAACCAATCCTGTTCGACCATGTGCCAATCGGAGTAGAGAAGAGGAGATCACCATCAAGGCACCGCTCTTTTCCATCACCCCGCCGAACACCATCGCACAGATGATCAACCAGATCGTGCCAAGCATACCGGCCATTCCACCGGTCGACAGCAGATCTGCAAGCAGTGGGTCGGAGCTTTGAATCGCGAAGTCGGTTCCGAGAGCTGTTACAGCCATGGCGTAGGAACTCGTGAACTCTCCACCATCAAGAAGGCCTTCTAGGAGTGGTTGCTGAAAGATGAAACCGGCCAGAATACCCAGAAGACTTCCCACTGCCAAGGAAGGAGCCGCAGGCACTTTCTTTACGATGAGTATAATGACGACGATGGGGACGATGAAGAGTAATGGAGAGAGGTTGAATGCGGATTCAAGCTGTTCATTCACCGACAATACACTCTCAGCATTCATTTGTGCGTCGAAGGAAAAACCGATCACGAGAAAGATCAGCAAGGTGATGAGTATGCTGGGTATGGTCGTGATGGTCATGTACTTGATGTGACTGATCAAATCGGTTCCCGCCACGGCCGGAGCCAAATTGGTGGTATCACTCAGGGGCGACATCTTATCGCCGAAGTATGCACCGGAGATGATTGCTCCCGCTACAAGTCCTTCGTGAATGTGCATGGTCTTGCCGATTCCTAATAAAGCGATGCCAACGGTCGCGATCGTACCCCAGGAGCTTCCCGTTGCCAAAGAAACGACCGCACTGATGATGCATGCGGAGAAAAGGAAGTAGTCGGGATGAAGGATCTTCAGGCCGTAGTAGATCATCACGGGCACCACCCCGCCGAATAACCAGCTACCGGCGAGTGACCCGATCAGCAAGAGTACCATGATCGCTGGCACGGCTTGCTGGATGTTCTCGACCACGCCTTCCATGAGCTTAATGAATGGAGTCTTATACCGTAGGCTGAGAAGCCCTGCAAATCCGGCAGCCAGGAGCAGCGCCAGTTGATTCGAAAAAGCAAGTGCATCATCCCCAAATTGGGTAACATTCACGGCAAGTAGACCCACTAAAAAGAGCAGGGGAAGTAAGGCGACACCCAAATGCATGGACTTTGATTGCATGCGACGAATATGCGATTTTCGATCGTATCGTAAAATGAAAAGCCCCGAACCAGATAGGCCGGGGCTTGTATCATTCAATCATTGAATCGATTAGTCGAAAACGACTTCCATCTCAACGCGACGGTTTCGTGCTCGTCCTTCCGCGGTAGAGTTATCGTCGATAGGCTGACTCTCGCCAAACCACTTGACGATCATGCGATCCATCGGCACACCCTTGGATTCAAGGTAGCTAGCAACCGCTTTTGATCTATTCTCAGAGATCTTAAGGTTCGATGCCTCACTACCAACATTGTCTGTGTGTCCGGAGATCTGGAGCTTCCATGACTCGTTCTTGACCAACAGATCCGCGAGATTATCCAACGACTCATAAGAAGTGTTTCGAATAACCGCCTTTCCAGTCTCAAACTCTAGGTTGTCGAAAGCGGTCTTTAATACCTCTTGCTCTTCCTTCTTGATCTCAGGACATCCGGCATTCTCAACTACACCAGGCGTTTGTGGACAACGATCATCCTTGTCGAATACTCCATCACCGTCTAGGTCGCTGTAGGGGCAACCGGCATTCTCGGCAGGACCCGGAGTGTCAGGACAACTGTCTTCGTTGTCGAATACTCCATCACCGTCCCGATCTCCATAAGGACACCCTTGATTATCTACCGGTCCCGCGATTTCGGGACAATTGTCCTTGTTGTCGGTTAAGCCATCGCCATCTGTATCAGGACATCCGTTCTTCTCTTTTGGACCCGCTTTCTCTGGACATTCGTCCTCGCTGTCCTTGATGCCATCGCCGTCTGTGTCCGGACAACCCTTGAAGGCGAGAATTCCCGGATCTTCAGGGCATTCGTCTTCGCTATCTTGGATACCATCTTCGTCGGTATCAGGACAGCCGCTGAACTTAGCAATACCTTTTACAGTAGGACAGAGGTCTTCTTTGTCTTGAATACCGTCATTATCGGTATCAGGGCATCCGTCAAAGTCTAATGGTCCCGGTGCGTCCGGACATTCGTCGTTCTTGTCGATGATACCGTCTCCATCTCGGTCAGGACATCCTCCAAGCTCTTTTGGACCCGGAGTTTCAGGACAGAGATCCTCACGATCCATCACACCGTCCTTGTCAGTATCCGGACATCCTTGGAACTTGAGCTCACCAGGTGTGTCAGGACAAGCGTCGTCCTTGTCTTTGATGCCATCCTTGTCTTTGTCTTGTCGGCAGCCAAACTTCCAGTTCAAGCCAGCTTGTACATGCCGGTTCTTGGTCCCCCAAGGCAGGAAATAGAATGGAAAGAGGAAGTTCGCCGTACCAATGATGTTATCGGTCATGGCAAACACTTGGATAGGGCCCAGCCTCACGGAAGCACCTAGTCCTAGGTTGACGAAACTTCGGTTGTAAATGCTGTAGTTTGCGTGAAAGCTGTACTTCTCATCCGCACTGTAGGTGTACTGTAGCGAAAAGGCGCTACGCACTTTGTCGTTGGGCTTTCTCAAATTGAATACAGCGCCCAATGAGTGACGATCGGTGAAGTGGTAGTTGCCTGCTAGGTTGAGGTTGGTCGGTAAGTTGGTTCGGTACGAAGCCAGGTCCAATGTGTCAGGTCCAAATTGACGGAGAAGACTGTCGCCAACTCGATTCCCAAAGCCATTGACGATAGAGTCGATGGAAGCGTTCACGTCCAAGATCGAACCATCGAGCTGAAATCCATAGTAGTCAAACCGACCGTCAACTGCGTTGTAATTTCTGGCGATCGTTTTCCAATTGATGTATCCCAGATCATTCAAGGCGGCACTGAATTCTATCTTTTCAGTAGCGCGGAAAGTCGCGCCTAGGTCAACTCCAAAACCCAGGTTGCTCATCCCTGGATTCACGAAATTTCCTGAATCATCAACGGAGATGGAGGTGTTCACAGAATACCCACCATCAAGGGTCATATTGAAGGTAGTCGCGTCTGTAGTGAGACCCACTTGGGAAGAGACCGTCTGGATATTCGCCAAGCCCACAAGCATCTTAGGGCGGACTCCCAATTCGAGCTGCTGCTCGTCCATAAGTTTGACAGCATACTGCAAGCCGATCTCGGCGAAGGTGCTGTGGTCAACACCTGTTCCATCGAGAGAAGCTCGTTTCCCTAATAATTGATACTGCTCGGGCACGCTTATGCCTTCATCGCCCGGTGCGGCAGCGTTTCCGACGAAGATAAGCGTGAAGAGATCCCGTGGAAAGAATACATTGGTATTTGATCGCACGCTGGCATTGAGACCGAAGTAGTGGTTTTCCTTTACTCGGAAACCAAAGTGGATGATGTCCTTTCTGAAGTTCAGGCTCATCTCATTCACATCTTCCATGGAATTCAAGGCTCTTTCCAGTCGATCACCGCCTTCGATCAAGGAGTAGAATGTATTTCTGGAAATCCCCGTGTTATACAATCCAAAGGAGGTATTGCCGAAGAGAATACCCCCGACGGTTACATTGCAACTTGGAGTGAAGGAAGCGTTACTGAACCCAGCAGGCTGGATCAAACGCATATTGTATTGGGTCAGTTCGAGCTGTGCTTGGACGGTCAGAGCAGCAACTACGATGAATAGGGTAGTGAGTAACTTTTTCATAATGTGCAGTCTGATGGTTTAACGGCCAAGAATGGAGTCAATTAAACTTCCTCGAATCGAGTCAATGTCAAGTGTTCCGTTGATCTTCGTCTTGATCCCGAGATTGACCTTCAAGCCTTGTGTACTGAATACCTTGACGAATTCATCCGTGTCATAGTCCGTTGTATTCAATTCTACTTGTAGGATGATCGCATTACCTGCCAGTAAGTTCTCCAGATCGTTTTCCCCAGTACTAGGGTTCTTTCTGTAGATACGCACATCGGTGGCCAATTCAACCGTGTCTGACGTGGGGTTGGTGGTTGGAGTCAAGGTGCTTTGTGTTGCGCCTGGTATGATGATGCCGTCTGTCTTTTCTGTTGGTTCATCATCTATCTCATACAATGGCAGTGTGCCAACGACGCTGTAATTGGCCGTATCCACGATCAGCCCGGTCAAGGACGCTTGAAGTGGAATGGAGTTGGTGAATCTCATGCGCAGGAAGGCAAAGTCCACAACGTTCTCGAAGATGTTGTCGGGAACCTCCATAGGAATGGTATCTCGGTAAAAGACGTTGCCGCGTCCTTCGAATGGAAGCAAGACCCGTGAGTAGATCTCGAGTCGATCACCTACAGCGCCCGCATCTCCCTTTGAGGTTAGGATGGGTTGGTAGTACAGGTACTTCGGTGTAGGTTCAAATACGACGGTGAGTGCACCCGTAGGAATGGTGTTGGTATTGCTGACGGTATAGTTGGTGATTCCTCCAGTGGTTGGGTCTCCAGCCGCCACGTCAATAAAGGTGTCGCTGAGATTGAAATAATACCGTTGTTGGGACTGGGTGTTTAAAGTGTAGATCGTATCGAAACTCAATTCATATTCCATCGAAGTGAAATTGTTGAATGAAAATTCAACTTCGGGATTGGAAAAGAAGAAAGATCCGTCTCTAGAGTTTCCAAACATTCTGAGAAAAGTTCGGCGTTCCGGCAACTCTAAGGTCACGGGAAGACCGAAACCGCCGATACTATCTTGAAACTGAAGAAGGGTTACCGGCTCAAGTGTGTCGGGATACACCAATTTGAAGAAGTAAGTGCTATCACTCTCTCCCTCATTCGGGCCAAAGGCATACTCAGAAGCAATTTCGCTCGGACGCGCACCGATCAGCTCACCGACGGTGATATTGGCCTCGACCAGTGGAAATGCATAAGTGGGGGTGAATTCAATACTGTCAATTCTTCGACAATCGGTCATGGCAATAGACAACGCCAATGCCAACAAAAGCAACGGTAACGTTCGTTTCATAGGTTTCGATTCTTTTGAATGCTAACTAGCACGCAAATCTAATGGAATAAGAATACGGAAAAAGAGGGTGAAAGGTTTATTCATCCACACGATGCCACAAGGTATCTAAGCCCATGGCATTGTTGACGTCCTCGTCTTCGAAAGCGTTGACCCAAGTGACATTCGTCAAGTACCATCGGTCTTTTTGATAGACCAGAGTGAAGGAAAACCAAAGCATTTGTTCATAGGTCGTGTTCGGCTTTGCTTTCTCAACGATGTTTTGAAACACTAGACTGTGCACCAATGCAAGGTCTACATAATAGTCGATACTCCTTTCGATCTCATCATACGTCATGGTGTGCGTAGCATAGAAACCATCGCTGCCCTTTAAAAATCGATCGAAACCTCCGCCTTTGCTGTTTGAACTCAAACTTGATCGTTGAAGGATGGTGTAGATCGTTCCTTTGTCAATGAAGAGGTCAGACATCAATTGAGCTCGAGTAGTATCAGCCTCTGTTTCAAGCGCCTCATAGAAAGAGGAGATGACCTCATTCGGTGTTTCGTAGTTCGATTGAGATTCAGCTTGAAATGATGAAAGCAAGCCCATCAGCAAGAAGATTGAAGTCAATATGTTGGCTAGTCTCTTCATCGCATGTAAAAGATCAATTTCGTGCGCACACTGGCTTCATCCTTTACTCCGGGGTACCATATCAGCATGCTTCCAACGAATGACTTTGCTTGCTCGATCTGTGAACCGCTAAGGTCACCCACATATGCCAGTACCGCCAAACCGTCCTCTTCAATCGTAACAGTAAACGGAGTGACATCCTCGGCCGGTTCCATCGTTATGCCGTAACTATCAAGCAAGGCAGTCAAAAGCGCTTCATTGCCAGGATATTCCGGAGCAATGTCAAGCTCCTCCGGACGGTAGATCTTGTTTGGATCATAAGACGACTTAGGATCGGAGGCTACTGTCTTATTCTTGGAACCTTGGCCCAAAGGGATCGCTTGGGTGAGTTCTTTTGGCCAGAGATCTTGCTCGAATGGATAGTTGCCCACTTCGTTTTGCACTACGAGGTCGACGATCTTCCAGCTGTCCTGCTTGATTAGCTGAACGGCCTGAATACTTCTGATCCTAAGCGTGTCCTGGGTTTCTTTGTCGATCAAACGGGTATAGAGACTGAGATAGGCCGTAGCAAGGTGTCCGTAGTAACGTGAGAGGATCACTACTGGCTGCTGATCCACTTCGAACACTTGCTGAAGGGTGTCCGCCTGTGCAGCGTATTCTTTCGGAGTCAAGGAAAGGACTCGAGGATAGCCGGCTTCATCGTAACTGATCACTTCGACTGTAGCGGAAGGAGCGAAGTAGCTCAATGTAGAGAAGTTGGGACGGGACGCATTGAGGTAAAACTCATCCAGGAAGTCGATCGATGTGCTCGGAAGTTGGGCAAATCCTAGATTACCAAGGAACAAGGTGATCAAGTTCAATCCTATTACATCTGCTCTATGTCTCAGCTGTTCTTTCATCCAAACATTCCGCCTAAACCGGGCATCATGGTGCTTGCAGCGCTGCGCATTTCTGATTCATTGACTTTCTCTGCCTTCTGGAGGGCATCGTTGACAGCGAGCACAAGAAAATCTTCCATCATGTCCTTGTCATTCATGAGCTCATCATCAGCAATATCTATGCCTTTAATTACACGGTTTCCGTTGCATGTCACCTTGATCTTGTTTTGGGGCGAAGTGCCCTCTACGGTGATCGAGTCTAGCCGCTCTTTGATCTTATCCATTTCAGCTTTGGCCTGCTGAAGCTTTTTCATCATGTCAAGCATAGTCCATTTCGATTGGCATACAAAGGAAGTGATTGAAAAGCGATTGCATTTGTTTTCTTTGAGCACGAATAATAAAAACTGTCCTAATGACGCGACTTACCCTCTTTTTGTTTTTGATCCTTAGTGTGAATCTTATCGCCCAACCCGCTATGGATGACGGAATTCCCATGCAGTACAGTATGATACTCAAGCAATCAGTTGAACTCACCGATCCGGCAACCGACCAGTGTGGACTGAATTGGGGAGGAGCGTTCACTCCAGATAGGTTCTACCCTCCGGAGATGAAAAAACTCCTTAAGGCATTCGAAGGAAAGTTGGAGCATGGTGGATTGGTCAAGAATCACCTTGGTCCTCTAGGTGCACCGACTCCCATGTCGTTGGCAACGATGCGTGCTGATGAGGCTTTAGAAGCTCAGGATAATGTGGAGTGGAAGTCATTTGGTAGTGGCAACTACCTGATCAATTTAGGAAACTATAGTGCCAAGTACTTATATAAGGAAGGCGCTGTGTATGAAGGACAGGATACTTTTCTGTTTGACGGCCAGATCTATGCTGGAGTAGACACGGTATATGCGCAAGACCTTCAGACCGGTGAAATGATGATGAATCCAGTCCAAAGGAAGATTGACCTGGCTGAAGATTTCGCTGGCATGACATTTACTGAGACCTGGAAGTATGATGATAAGAAAGGAAGCTTTGAGAAAGGAATTCACCTGCTGAGCCTGAATGTGATTGTCTATGATGCCCTCACCGGAGAGTTCCGTGGCTTAAGAGAGGAGATGAACTTTGAATCCGGTAAGTTCCGAGGGAAGTATGAAGGGGTTGACGGTCTTGTCAAAGAAGACTTAGAGAGCGTCGTGTTGTTCAGTAGAGGATTGTTCGAAGATTGTAATACGGATTGCTCTTCTGCCAATGTGCTATCAGATCCAGATGCGGCTTACTTCATGGAAACAAGTCAGAGAGTTGGTTTGATTACAGACTTGATGCGAGGACTAAAGGAAAGCAAGCTTCAGGTGGTCAAGTTTAATCCTGTCAACTTCAAGCTCAAGGAAGCTGAAAAGGTCGATGTTAAGACCTACTTTTCATCTATGACCACCCGAGATACCGTTTATACCGAAAACCTTGAAACAGGCGAAATGGAGCAACACATTGTTTCGATTGATAAAATGATGTCAGAGGTCATCGGAATGTCATTCTTCGAGGATTGGTACGTTGATGAGGAAACACTGGGATTTAAGAAGAAAGTGAAAGGCATTCTTTTATTGACCCCATATTATGATGGGACTACCGGTGAAGTCATTGGAATCAAGCCGTTTACAAATCATGTCATCCTTTTAAATAACTGATGTTCAGTTTAGTGGAATCGTTCGTTAGTGAAAAGCTGTTAATATGTATGTACATATAATGTTTATACATTTGTAGTTGAATTCAAAACTTAATACAAATGGAAATAGCAACAGCAGTAAAGACAACATGGGCCGTAGACCTGACCCACAGTGAGGTACAATTCAAAGTGAAGCATTTGGTGATCTCCACCGTGACTGGCTTCTTCCGTTCCTTCGAAGGCAGCGTCAACACAGAAAGCGAGGACTTCGACGGAGCAGAGGTTAGATTACCTTCTGGTATAAGGTGAGCATGATCTGAGCGGGACTTCGGTAGCTGAATTGATACGCCCCGTCATAGCTGCGTTCTTGTTGATCCTGATCAAATTTCTGCATCAGCAGGTCTTGGCTCCAAACCGAGCAAGAAATCAGTACCAGTGAGCTGATAAGCAGTAGTCGCCGCATCGCCTGACAAATAAACAAAATGGCCAGCGAGTGCCGGTTGAAAAATCTTGCCAATACCTATTGCTAAAAATATTAGCATTCTATACTATTGTACATATGATCGTTCTTTTTCTGGGCGTTCCCCCTCGCCAATGGCAAGGGGTCGGGCTATTCCCGTCCGTACCGGCACGGGCGGGCGCTGTAGTCTCTCGCTTCAAGCGAGAGAGCTGCCGCTACTATCCCTAACGCAAAAATCAATTAGTGTAATTAGCGCAATTCGCGGCTCAAAAATCAAACGTGAAACCAACCAAACACATCCTCCATCTAGACCTCGACTCGTTCTTCGTGTCCGTAGAGCGACTGCTCGATAGTCGCCTCCAAGGCAAGCCCGTGCTCATTGGTGGAACCACCGACCGGGGAGTAGTGGCCGCTTGTAGCTACGAAGCGCGTGCATTTGGTATTCATTCAGCTATGCCCATGCGTATGGCGCGTGAGCTTTGTTCTGAAGCCATCGTTATCAAGGGAAACAGCGGTACCTACTCCAAGTACAGCGACATGGTCACCGAGATCATGCAAGAACAATTGCCGGTGCTCGAAAAGACCTCCATCGATGAGTTCTATGCCGACCTGACCGGTATGGACCGCTTCTTCGGCTGTGCCAAGCTGGCCGACGAGGTGAGGACTAAGATCATAAAAGAGACAGGCTTGCCCAACTCCTTTGGACTGTCGATCAACAAGACCGTTTCCAAGGTGGCGACCGGCGAGGCAAAGCCCAATAATCGTTTAGAGATCATGCAGGGGGAAGAGAAACCCTTTCTGGCGCCATTGTCCGTGCGGAAGATCCCCATGGTGGGAGAGAAGACCTACCAAACGCTCCGCAACCTCGGTATCCAGCGTATCAAGACGGTCCAAGAGATGCCTCAAGATATGATGGAGCGCGTCCTCGGTCAAAACGGTAGCGTCATCTGGAAGAAAGCCAACGGCATCGACAACTCGGCCGTGATCCCCTACAACGAACGCAAGAGCATCAGCACCGAACGCACGTTCGATCGTGATACCACCGACGTGGTCAAACTCAAAGGGATCATGCTGGCCATGGCAGAGAACCTGGCCTTTCAACTTCGGCGGGGTAAGAAACTCACGGGCTGCGTGACCGTCAAAGTGCGCTATTCAGACTTCCAGACCCAAACCCTGCAAGCCCGACTCCCTTACACCTCAGCCGATCACATCCTCATCGAAAAGGTCATGGAACTCTTCAACCGCGTATACAACCGACGACTCCTAGTGCGCCTCATCGGAGTGCGATTCAGTCACCTCGTAGGCGGCGGCTACCAGATCAACCTCTTCGAAGATTCTGAAGAGTACATCAATCTCTACCAAGCCATGGATCGCATCCGCGAACGCTTCGGCGACCGCGCCGTGCTCCGCGCCTCCGGCATCCACGCCCGCACCATCGGCAGAGGAAACCCCTTCGATGGTAAAGCGCCGATGTTGCTCGCAAACCGTAGAGCGTGAGAAGGATGATACCATACAACGCTGAGCTGAAGGATCGTGCGAGAGATCTGCGTAATGTTAGCACGTTTGGTGAGGTGCTTCTATGGAAAAGGCTGCGCGCAAGGCAGTTTCATGGATATAAGTTCAACAGGCAGAAGCCATTATTGGACTTTATCGCTGACTTCTATTGTTTTGAGCTGAGTTTAGTGATTGAGGTTGATGGTAATAGTCACCGAAGGAGGGAGGTTGAGTTGAGAGATGCTAGAAAGGAGTTCGCTCTGAGGAAATACGGTGTTAAAGTGCTTCGGTTTACTGAGTGGCAGGTGCGTTTTCAGATGGATGATGTGCTAAGGTCTTTAGAACATTATGTGCGATGCTATGAAGAGGCTTGATGAAACGCTTTCCCCTCTCAAGAGGGGAAGGGTAGTAATAAACTCACTGATAACTTAAGACTTGCCCATGCTCCTCAACGCCCATACCTACTTCAGCCTGAAATACGGCACGTGGAAACCCGACGACCTGCTGCGGCAGGCGAAGGAATGGGGCTATACGAGTGTGTGTGTCACTGACATCAACAATACCTCGGCTTGCCTGGATAGTATGCGTATCGGTCAGAAGCTTGGCATACAGGTCATTCCCGGGGTCGACTTCCGTAATGGGGTAGAACAGCAATTCGTGGCCATCGCCAAAAGCAACCACGGCTTCGAACAGATCAATCGACTCCTCACCAAGCACCTCCATACCGGCGTCTCCATTCCCGAAGAAGCCCCCGAACTCGAGGATGTGTTCTTTATTTATCCGTTCGGAAGGCTGAAGGCTGATAGCCGACAGCTGAAAGCTGAATTCATCGGCGTTTCCCCACACAACCTCTCCCGGCTCCGTTTCTCGCCCCTCCGAAAACACATGGACCGCTTGGTCATGATGCCCACCGTTTCCTTCCGCGCCCAGCGCGACTTCAACGCCCACCGACTCTTGCGAGCGATCGATAACAATACCCTGCTCAGTAAGCTGCCCAAGTCAGAGGAGGGGGATCTGCGCCACGTGCTCAAGCCTCGGAAGGAGCTGCTGAAACTGTACAAAGACTACCCGGAGATCATCCGTAATACCGAGCAATTGGTAGAACAGTGTGAGGTCACATTCGAGTTTGGCGATAATGTGCCTCCCAAGAATAAAAAGACCTTTACCGGAAGTGAACAGGGCGACTATGAGCTGATCCAACAACTCTGTAGCGAGAATCTACCGTATCGCTACCCCGAACTCAACGACGAGATCACCGCGCGGATCGAGAAGGAATTGGAGATCATTCGCGACAAAGGATTCCTCTCGTACTTCCTCATCAATTGGGACATCGTGAGCTACGCCCGAAGCAAAGGATACTTCTATGTGGGGCGGGGTAGTGGGGCAAATAGTGTTATTGCTTACTTATTGAGAATCACTGATGTTGACCCGATTGACCTCGATCTTTACTTTGAGAGGTTTATCAACCTCTATCGACGCAATCCACCTGACTTTGATATCGACTTTTCGTGGACCGATCGCGATGATGTGACCCGCTACATTTTCGATAAGTACAAGAACGTAGCCTTGATCGCGACCTATAGCACGTTCAAGTACCGAGCGATGGTGCGTGAACTCGGAAAGGTCTTCGGTTTGCCCAAGATGGAGATCGACAAATTGTCGCAGGGAAACGTGGACATGCGGCGACTCGATAAGCTCTCCCAGCTCGTTTTGAAGTACGGCACGCTCATCCAGGACTTTCCAAGTCACCTCAGTATCCACGCCGGTGGTATCCTCATCTCGGAGAAGCCGATCGAGTACTACACGGCCACCAACATGCCACCCAAGGGCTTTCCGACGACCCAGTTCGATATGGTAGTGGCGGAAGATGTAGGACTATACAAGTTCGACATCCTGAGTCAGCGTGGGCTGGGCAAGATCAAAGATGCCGTGGAGATCGTCAATCGAAATAACCCGGAGACCCCAGTGGATATCCACGATCTGGCGCGCTTTAAGAACGATGAGCAGGTGAAGGATATGCTGCGCAACGGCAAAGCCATCGGCTGCTTCTACGTCGAGTCCCCGGCTATGCGCATGCTGCTGCAGAAACTCCGTGTTGATGACTACTTGGGACTAGTAGCGGCGAGTTCGATCATTCGTCCGGGCGTGGCGAAGTCAGGAATGATGCGCGAGTACATCAAGCGCTTCCGCGATCCGGAAGAGCGAAAGAAGGCGCATCCGGTGATGATGGACATCATGCCCGATACGTTTGGTGTCATGGTCTATCAAGAAGACGTAATCAAGGTGGCGCATTACTTCGCCGGACTGACCCTAGGAGAGGCCGATGTGCTGCGACGAGGCATGAGTGGGAAGTATCGCTCACGCGAAGAGTTTGAGCAAGCCAAGGAAGCTTTCTTCCGCAAAGCATTAGCCAAGGGACACCCCAGAGAGATGGTGGATGAGGTTTGGCGACAGACCGAAAGCTTCGCGGGCTATGCCTTTGCCAAGGGACACTCGGCGTCTTACGCGGTCGAGAGCTATCAGAGCCTCTTCCTCAAGGCGCATTATCCGTTGGAGTACTTGGTGGCTACGCTGAACAACTCAGGAGGATTCTATCGCCCTGAATTCTACGTACACGAAGCCCGTATGCAAGGTGGAGTGATAGAGCCGCCGTGCGTGAATCACAGTGAGGCGGGAGCCGTGGTCTACGGAAAGACCATCTACCTCGGATTGATCTTCGTGAAAGACTTGGAACATAAAACGGTCGACTGGATTTGCGCGGCCCGCTCGACCGGTGGGGCGTTTGAGTCACTAGTCGATTTCACGGAGCGGGTACCTGCCGGGATCGAGCAAGTGGTCACGTTGATCCAGGTCGGCGCGTTTCGCTTTACCGGTAAGAGTAAGAAGGAATTGATGTGGGAGGCACACCTCACCATGACCAAAGCCAAGAAGAGGGTGGTGGAGCCTAAGCTTTTCCAAGAGCGGTCCAAGCCGTTTTCGTTCCCTGACCTGTACACCGCGCCGCTGGAAGAAGCTTATGATCAGATAGAGTTTCTGGGCTACCCGCTGTGCGATCCGTTCCTGCTGCTACAGCGCTGCCCCAAAGGCGGCATCCTAGCTGCAGACCTGCGTGACTTCGTAGACCAGACCGTGGTCGCCTATGGGTACTTAGTGACCCGAAAGGACACCTCCACCAGCGGCGGAGACCGGATGAACTTTGGAACCTTCCTCGACCGCAAAGGCTTCTTTTTGGACACCGTGCACTTCCCGGACATCGCCAAACGCTATCCGTTCAGAGGACGTGGCGTGTACCGCATCATAGGTAAGGTGACCGAAGAGTTCGGTTTCTACAGCATCGAGGTAAGCGAGATGTACAAAGAAGCCATGATCGAAGACCCACGCTACAGCGAAGAAAAGAACGTAAAGAAGCCTGAGCGCAAGAACTACCGAGACCCAGACAAACCAGCCATAGCCACCGAGAACAACAACAAGAACGCCAGATACTTCGAAAAAGAAAACAAACCCAATTAGCGTAATTAGCGCAACCTGCCTGTCGGCAGGCAGGTTCGCGGCAAAAAGAAAGAGCCTAAAATCAATTCGTGTAATTAGCGCAATTCACGGCAAAAAAAGTCAAACCCATGAAGCCGCAACCCCAACCCACTACCGGTCAAGGTGCACAACTCAACCCCCAAAACCGATTCCATGCACACCGCAGTGAGGTCAACGACGAATACCTCGATTATCTGGTCGCCGAAGGGGAAGATCAAAAGCGTAAGACGAAGATCATCGAGATCCACCCCAAGACCATCGTCAATGAGGTGAAGAGTCCCGACGTGCGCATGAATTGGTCCTTGAATCCATACCAAGGCTGCGAGCACGGCTGCGTGTATTGCTATGCCCGGAACAGCCATGAATATTGGGGATACAGCGCCGGGGTGGACTTTGAGAGAGTATTGTTGGTGAAGCGAAATGCCCCAGCTTTGTTGGATGCAACCCTCAAGCAGAAGTCTTGGAAAGGGGAACCGATCGTGCTTTCTGGCAACACCGACTGCTACCAGCCGATCGAACGCAAGTTCGGCATTACGCGAAAGCTCATCGAAGTATTTTGGAAGCACCGACATCCCATGGGCATCATTACCAAGAACGCCCTCGTGCAAAGAGACCTGGACCTGATCGCGCCCATGGCACAGAAGAACTTGGTCCATGTCGTAGTATCCGTCACTTCGCTTGATGAAAGCTTGAGACAAAACCTCGAACCCCGCACAGCTTCGATAAGGAAGCGACTTGAAACTATTGAAGCATTGAGTTCAGCCGGAATACCCGTCACCGTAATGATGGCGCCGATCATACCAGGACTGAACAGTCACGAGATTTTTGATGTGTTGTCTGCGGTGAAACAGGCAGGTGCAAGAGACGCCGCCTATACCATGGTGAGGCTGAATGGACAAATTGCAGACATCTTCAAGAACTGGATTACTCAGACCTATCCCGACAAAGCAGATAAGGTGCTGAATCAGATCAAGGAAGTCCATGTAGGATCCTTGCGTGACAATCAATTCGGACGACGAATGAAGGGGAGTGGTAAGGTAGCTCAACACATCAAGGATACGTTCAGCCTAGCCCGACAAAAGGTATTCGGCATACCGGATAGGCTCGTTCTCAATCAGGATCTGTTTCACGAAATGCGCCGGCCACAATTGAGGCTGTTCTGAGTATATTTCTGCGCTCAAATCTGAACCATGATCGTAAGACTGCCATTCTTTTTAGTAGCTATACTGGCTTTGACTCTGGCTTCCTGTGGGAAATCATCTTCCACGGCGCTGGGCGATGACGCCGTCCGATATCAAGCCGAAGACTATCAGGAACTCGATAACTTCGCCGTAGAGTACAAGGGGAAACTCTATGTAGAGAATGCGGCTCCTTATCGCGACATCATGGGGGATCTCATGGCAGATGCCTGGGCTACCGATATCAATGGTAATGGGGTTGAGATGACAGGCTTAGAAATAAGTAACTGCTACGCCCGCGAGATCAGATGGGATATCCGGGATAATGCAGATAGTCTGCTCCTATACTTAGAAAGCGCAAGACTCGTTCTTAATAATCGATGGGAAGAAGGATCGTCAGTGGTGTTGGGTGAGATGATCTTAGTTGATGTGGCGAACGAAGAGGTGTTGTTTACGCCCGTGGAAGAGGATATTACTGAATGGCTTGAGACTAATCGGCCGGATGAGCTGTATTTTGAATACACCTTTAGGGACGTCTGGAGTCTTCAGGCGCCCCTTTTAGTTAGATATGAGATACTTTTTGGATATGAATACGAGTATGAGGAGTCTGAGCCTTAACATGACAAATACGATCGGTTCATGGGGCGCTTGGGTGTTGATTTTCTCGCTGCCTTCGCTATTAGCAAATGCTCAAGGTAAGACAAGGGATTATTCCAAGGTTCTGCCAGGTGTAATCAAGGTGTCCGACTACCTCTATTATGATAAAACAGAGATCACAAACATCGATTGGATGGAATACCTCCACTGGCAGAGGAAGAATAACGGAGGCGTGAAGAGCGATGGATATCTAGAATCTTTGCCTGACACTGCCAGTTGGTCGATCGGCTTGGATTCTGTTCACCCGTATGAAGTCTATTATTTGAGACACCCCGCCTATAGCAATTATCCTGTGGTAGGGGTGACATGGAAACAAGCAACTCATTACTGTTCTTGGCGGACAGAGAGGGTGAAGGAATATCTGGGTGCGAACAATTTAATGGACAAGGCGCCATTCTACTTTGCCTATCGATTGCCAACCGAAGAGGAGTTCCTCCTAATGTACGATGACGCAGCTGGCATGACCAACAGGATCGGTAAGGAAGGAAAAAGAAAGTACCGCGGCATGTATAGATTTAACATGCATAAGGATATGTTGAATTACCAGGAAGAATCAAATCCGGAGTCAAATACTGCGGATGTAACTGCTCCTGCAAAAAGTTATTGGCCCAACCAGTTCGGAGTCTACAATATCCGTGGCAACGTGGCTGAATGGCTTTCGACTCCATACTCTTACGCAGGAGGTTCTTGGAGGGATCCGTTTGATTCTGATGTACGAACACTACAGTTCGATGGCTCGTCTTCTCCGGTTAACGGCTTTCGTTGCGTTTGTGAGACCGCTACTGAAGCGCCTTGATTTTCTTGATCTCCTTCCTGTAGTTCTTCGCTCTGGCTTTGATCCCGGCTGACGCATCGATCATCAGATCATTCAAGATCAAGTCTAGCTCATCTACCAATTCGGGGTAGTTCTTCGTTACGTTCAGCAAGACCTTCATCGCGTGCGCTCGAACTGCTACTTCCTGCGCACTCGACCTGACAATCAGAATACCTCTTTCAAACACCTCACCCGCTAAGTCTTCATCTAGTTCCAGGCTAGATAGAATACGCCAAAGGTCTCTTTTGATCCCTTTGTGCTCTATCGAGCGTAACCTCTCCCACAGCATGCGTTGCTTTTCTGGGCCCAGGTGAGGATATCGATCGAAGTAGTGATTCAACGTCCAGGTCAAGTACCAATTGACCGTTGGTTCTGTCGTCAGAACAACATCAAGATAGGTGGCGAGATCAAAATGCTCTTTTGCCATTCGGTCGACCCATAGATCTACCGCTCTCTTCGAGCGGTCTTGGCCCAGACCTTCAGCGATCTCTTTGGGATCGAGCATCATTCAAACCTTAGGTGACGCACGGATCGGCCTTCTTCACGGATCTCTCGAAGCGACTCAACGCCGATCTTAATGTGCTCCTCAGTAAATGATGCCGTCACTTTAGCGTCACCGGCGTCGGTTTTCACTCCCTCGGGGATCATAGGTTGGTCGGTAACCAAAAGCAGGGCTCCGTCGGGAATTTGATTCGCAAATCCAACAGAATAGAGGGTAGCTGTCTCCATGTCGAACGCCATGGCTCGAATGCGCTTCAGGTATTCCTTGAACTCCTCGTCGTACTCCCACACCCTTCGGTTGGTGGTGTACACGGTGCCTGTCCAGTAATCCTTATGGAAATCTCGTATTGTACTTGAAACGGCACGCTGCAAGGTAAAAGCAGGTAGGGCAGGGACCTCAGGAGGGAAATAGTCGTTCGATGTTCCTTCCCCGCGAATTCCTGCCAATGGAAGAATGTAGTCACCTACCTTGCTCTTCATCTTTAGTCCTCCGCACTTGCCTAGAAACAAGACGGCTTCCGGTTCGATGGCGCTCAGAAGATCCATGATGGTTGCAGCGTTCGGACTGCCCATAAACGAAGTTGATGATCGAAATGCCCTCAGCTGATGCGTTGGGCATGGCTTTGTCTTGACCAATGATAGGGGCGCCGTAGAGACTAGCGAATCCTTCGACGTAGTTGTCGAAGTTGGTGAGGAGGATGTACTTGCTAAAATCGTCGAGTGTTCGCCCCATATATCGGGGTAACCAGTTCGCTACAATTTCCTCCTTGCTCTTCATGTCATTACTGCTGTTCCTTGAGGCGCTCTTCGTCTAACTTGCGGTTTTGGATCGTCTGAACATAGTTCTGTGCATCCCGGTTGCCGTATTTGATGTAGGCATCCTGAGCCCATCTTAAAGCCTCATCCAGATCCCCCAAAACCTCATGAGCAACGGCAATATTGTAAGTTAACCACCCCGCTCTCTTTGTGTCCGCAATAGGTAATCCCTGCTTCCAAGCTTCGATCGCGTCACTCCATCGGTTCACATCTGCCATACGTGCACCCATGGCAATGGCTGGCGCCTTCTTGTGCTTGCGGTAGAACATGCGATGAACACGAATAGGCATTGGAGCAATACGCCTCGCGTAGTCCGCACCGATCGCTGCACTCAAGTTGGCCGATGCGTCCCCCTTGGTGATCAGTTTAGCAATGGCTTCCGCCTTGCTGCCTGCAGCAGCTTCCCAAGTGTTGGTTCTGCGGTAGAACTGCTCGTCGATCACCTGCTTGTTGACAAAATCGTAGAATCGAACACCCATGGTAAGGTTGGCAACTCCTTTAGCATACCATTCATCTACCTGTACCTCACGTTTCTTGTCACCTTCACCCACAGTTTTTGTGGTCACGCGCTTTCCACTGGTAGGAATGAAGTCGGTATCAAATATCTCAATGGAGAGAACTGCTTGAGCTTTGTATTTGCGACAGAGGCCTTCAATGGTGTTCCAGTCCAGTTGAGGTGGAAAAGCCGCAGTCAGACTGTTTCCTTCCAGTCGCTCGGAAGCCAGGACGCCCGTGAACCTTGGTGTGGTCTGGATCTCATTATTCAAGCGACTTAGGGCACGTTGAACCGCCGCCTTATCCTCTTCTGGTAGTTCGCCCGTCAGGATTCCTTCAAGAATGTTGAGCTTCTTTTTGTCGCTCAAGTGACTTCGGTCTAATAAGACGATGTTCTGTAATTCACTGGGAACCGTAATCATGGCTGGACGCATCGCGTTCATACTCACTCTACCTCTGCGGTTGCAGGCTCCGATCGTTAATGTCGTAAGGACTAGTCCAAGGATGATGTAATTCTTCATGTCCACGGTTTCCGTATGAAGTGCAAACATAGGGCCAGAAGGCATAGAAAGTGTACTTTGCCGAAGCAAATCCAAATAATAAGGTATGATCTACGAGATCTTAAAGCCCTTGGTCGACGCAGCACTCAAGGCCTACTTTAAGCGGATCGATGTACGAGGAAAAGAAAATTTAGAGCACCATCGCTTGGTGTTGGTGTCCAATCATCCCAGCGCTCTCTTTGACCCTCTGGCGGTGGCAATTACCTCGAAGAAGCCACTTCACTTTATTACCGGCGCTGAGTGGTTCGGGACCGGGTTGAAGGACTGGTTGTTCAAATCTCAATTTCACATGATTCCGGTCTACCGTCCTTGGCTGAAAACGGGAAAGGACAAAGACAATGATGATATGTTCAGAGAGTGCTACGTCAGCTTGGAAAAGGGCGCTAGCATCATCATCTACCCTGAAGCTGAAAGCATCACGGTGCCTTGGATTCGTGAACTTAAAACCGGGGCTGCTCGGATCAAGATGGGGGCAGATGATTACCTGAATGAACACGGATATAACGATGAAGTCAAGTTGGTTCCAGTCGGCCTAAATTATACCAACCCTAAACGATTTCAGAGTCGACTACTAATAAACGTGGGTGACCCGGTCGACTTCTCGGATGTGGATAGGTCAGGAGATCCAAAGGAAGTAGCTCGTTTGATGACAGAGAAGATCAAGTCGGCTTTGGAAGACACGGTGCTTCATGTAGAGGAAGAGGCCGACTACCCGGTCATCAAAGCCGCCATGAAGTTGCTGACAGATACATTGCTTACAGAAATGAATCTTAAGCCGAATGACTATTCAGCGGCGTTTGAGGTGCAGAAGAGCATCATTCATCGCATCGAGACTATCAAGAAATCTGAGCCCGAGAGGATCGAGTCCCTCGAGAAACGACTCTTCTCCTACATAGAACAATTCGAGTCGCTGGGCTTCAGACGGTTTAACCCCTTTGAGACGCAATTAGCAACAAAGCTGACCTTGCTGGCAGGAAGCGTACTGGGTTTTCCTTTCTTCCTCGTCGGACTGTTGGTGAACGGCCTTCCCCTCTGGGGATCCTATGCCTTTTTTAATGCCCTTCTATTAGATAAGGTTACAGGGGAGCACCGCCAGGGCACCATAAACCCTGCATTTGCTGGAAGTCTCGCCTGGGCTACAGGACTGGCGATCTTTGTTATTTGGTACATCGGCTTAGCCATCTTTACGGCCGAATGGTTCCCTTGGTGGCTGGCTTGGCCTGCAAGCTGGATTATTGGCTATCAAATGGGGCGGTTTGCTTTGGTGTATTCACACTGGATCAAAAGACTTCGACGCATTTTTAGATGGAATACATTTGTTCGCAGATCACCGGATGAAAGTCGAACTCTTCTGGCGGAACGCAGTGCTCTGATCAGTGAATTGATGGCTCTATACCGTCAGACGAACTAGACGCGGCTGAGATTCGGTAGCCCAAGCGTTTCGATCACCTCGATGCTGATGGGGTACTTATGTTGATTCAAATCGATATGGATATAGCCCGATGATCCGTTCTCGGTTTCAAAAGCGTAGAGGAACACCATGTCTTCATCTACCTCAATTTCCTTAACATCGATGATCTCATGAATTCCCACTTCCTGCTGGGAAGTATCACAGATGAACTTGTCGAACGATAGAATGTAGAGATGTTCTTTTCGTTCTCCTATGGTCTTTTCAAGGAAACCCTCTGCTGTCATATCCCATAAAAGGAATCAGGGTTCGATTTGTTCAGTCCCAGTTTGCTTTGTTGACAACTAGTGATCTTGATGGGTCGTCAATCTTGATTAATCCTGAATTTTGAGGTCATGAGTCCAGCATTGGCCATTGGCATAATCGTCGTCTACTTCATGGTACTTATCGTCATCTCTTTCATCACAGGAAAGGACGATTCGAACGAGGCCTTTTTCATAGGTAAGAAAGAGTCTCCTTGGTATGTCGTAGCGTTTGGGATGATCGGCGCCTCCCTGAGTGGGGTCACCTTCATCAGCGTGCCCGGTTGGGTAGCAACGAGTCAGTTTAGCTACATGCAGATGGTGCTTGGCTATCTGGCGGGTTACACCGTGATAGCCACGGTTCTTTTACCCTTGTATTATCGGCTCAACCTAACGTCCATCTACGGCTATCTAGAACAGCGTTATGGGTTTTGGAGCTATAAGTCAGGCGCGTTCTATTTCCTACTGTCCCGCGTGATCGGTGCGTCCTTTCGTCTCTACTTGGTTGCTGTAGCGCTTCATTTGGCGGTATTCGAGCCTCTTGAACTTCCATTCTGGTTATCTGTATTGATGGCTGTTTTACTCATCTGGGTCTACACCTTCAGAAGCGGCATCAAGACCATAATTTGGACAGACACATTGCAGACGGCATCGATGCTTTTGGCAGTGATGGTTACCATATTTGTTATCAAAGACTCAATGGATTGGGGGATAGGTGAGATGGTGCGTTCCATTCAGGCATCGAACTATTCACAATGGTTCTTCTTTGATGACGTCAATGACAACAAGTTCTTTTTCAAGCAGTTTCTAGCTGGTATGTTTATCACCATCAGCATGACTGGGCTCGATCAGGATATGATGCAGAAGAATTTGAGTTGCCGTAGCTTGAAGGATGCCCAAAAGAACATGTTCTGGTTCAGTGTGGTCCTCGTCGGTGCTAACGTTCTCTTCCTTTCACTGGGGGCCATGCTATACCTCTTCGCTGGGGAAGTGGGATTTGAGCCGGGAACCGCCGGTGATGAGCTTTATCCAGCGCTGGCCGTAAGCGGAGAATTGGGACTCGTAGCTGCGGTACTGTTTGTAATTGGCTTGGTGGCCGCCGCGTATTCAAGTGCGGATAGCGCTCTAACGGCACTTACCACCTCTTTTTGCGTCGACTTTCTAGGCATGGAGAAGAATCCTAGTGAGAATGACAGGAGGACTAGGAAGTGGGTGCATATAGGATTTACTTTCCTGCTCTTTGTGGTAATCATCATTTTTCGATCCTTGAACAATGACAGTGTTATTGCGGAGCTGTTCAAAGTTGCAGGATTCACCTATGGACCTTTGCTCGGACTGTATGCGTTTGGTTTGTTCACCAAAAGAAATGTCAAGGATAAGGTAGTGCCTGCTATCGTCATCTTGGCTCCGATCATCTGCTACTTTCTACAGGCGAATAGCGAGGCTTGGCTTAATGGGTATAAGATCGGTTTCGAGCTACTACTGATCAATGGAGCGATCACAGCCCTGGGTCTCTTTATCTTTTCTTCCGACAGTACTGCTGCTTAGAAGATTCAGCCTTCATGTGGCCTTGTTCCATGGCTCGTGTCCAGTAATCGCACGCTAAAGAATTCTCGTTCAAGTTGTAGTAGTTGACCCCGATGTTGTAGAGCGCGTTCGCGTAGTGTGGACTTCCTTCCTCGAAGGTTCTGAAAACCTTGTTGCTCTCAATATGATTCCCCGATCGGAGTAAAGTCAGGCCATGCGCAAGCATGATGTCTTCGTCTTCAGGTGAGATCTTTAATCCCGCAACGAAGAAGCTGTCTGCAAGTCCGAAATATTCGTTGTAGTAAGCAGAAAGACCTGCGTTATATATGGAGGATACATCATTAGGCTGAATCGTGATGGCCTTCCGAAAAGCATTCACAGCTACGGGGTAATTCTGCAGCCACATGTGTGACTGACCAAGGTAGGACCATGCTTCAGCCCGGTCATGCTTCTGTGTATATGAACTCAAATACGCGATCGCACCGCTGTAGTCACCTTGCTTGAATCGAATGATGCCTTTTAGCAGGTCAGCTTCTCCACATTCTTTGTTCAGGCTGCAGTGGGAGTTTAGGTCTACCATGGCAGGCTCGAGATCACCGCGCTCGAGCTTGAGCTTTGCACGCTTGAGGTATAGATCCGTCGATTTCGGATTCTTCATTATGAAGCCGTTGAGTTTTTTCACCGCCTTGGCTGTGTCGCCTTTCTCAAGGATCTTATCCACTTTGGCGATGTACGATTCTTGAGCGCTCGCAAAGGAGAACGATAGTCCAATCATCAGAAGGAGAAGAGTGTGCTTTTTCACAGCTGCGATATTCCGAATTTTCAGGCTCATTTGACCAATCGAACCTTGATCTGTGCTCCTGAGTACGAAATTACTTTCACTCTCTGGCCTTTTTCCACAAAACCGGTTTCTGAGGAAGCGTCGTAGAGTTTATCATCGATCTCCACTTTTCCGCTCGGCATCATATCGGTGTAGGCGGTTCCCTCCATGCCGATCAGCTCAAAAGGCTGTGTACTGGTTCCGACATAACCATCTTCTCTCGAAGTGGCTGTTTTTAAAAGGAAATGGGCAAAGGCATTGGTCTGAAAAAGCTTCACAGCCAGTGCAATTGACCCAGCTACGGATACTGTTGAGGAAATGATGGCGATCAGAAAGGAGCGAGTCAAAACACTTCCATCCACACCGGAGAAGTCAAAGCCTACGTTGCCTACCATGGCCAAGGCGAGTGCCGTGATGGTCAGGGCGATTCCCGCGATTCCCGCTACCCCAAACCCAGGTATGACAAAGAGCTCAATCCCAATGAGGATCAATCCGGCTAGAAAAACCAAGATCTCCCAGTTCTCGGCCAAACCTTCCAAGTAGAGTGGGGCGAAGTAGAGAACGGCCGCTGTGATGGCTGCAATGATCGGAAAGCCGAGGCCGGGAGACTGGAGTTCAAAGTAGATTCCTCCAAAGATCACCAAGATAAGTAGTCCACTTACCGCTGGATTGATCAACCAACCAATGACTTGATCGGTTGTGCTCAGCGTTTGACGTACGACAGTATAGTTTTCAATGCCTGCGTGTTTCAACGCTTCATCCATGGTCTTGAACTCGCCATCGCAGAATCCGAGATCAATCGCCTCAGAAACGGTTAGCGTGACCACCTTTCCGGCTTCAGAAACCCCTTCAACAACCTTATCCGGATCGACCATAGCTTCGGCGATGTCTGGATTACGACCCTTTTCTTCGGCAGTGGCGCGCATCTTCTTTCGCATGTAACTCTGATACTTGTCGGGTACTTGTTCTCCCGATTGATCCACTACCGTGGCAGCGCCTATCGTGCTTCCCGGCCGCATGTAGATATCGTCGCAAGCCAAAGAGATCAGGGCGCCAGCAGAAGCGGCATTGTTGTCAATTAGGATCAATACCGGAATTTCAGATTGCAGGATCTTCGTGCGAATCGAGTCCGCGGCATCCACGGCACCCCCATAGGTGTTCATATTGATAAAGATGACGTCTACGTTCTTCTCGTGCGCCTCTTCCATGGCCATTTTGGTCGTACGCCAAACCGGAGCGGCGATCTCCTCTTTGATATCAAAGACATACACGGTCGACTCTTCCTGCGCGATGACCGGAAAGAATAGGAGTGCAAAAAGGGATAAGATCAATACCTTCCTCATGAGGCTAAAGGTAAGTTCTCGATCTGAATTTTGACGTGTCGTCCTCTTGATCATTGTACTACTACCGAAGTCGTGCTGTAGTACTTGTCGTTAAAGGAAAAACTCAAGTTATAAATTCCTGGCGAAAGTGTTCCGGCAGGCAAGAAAAGAAAGTCGTTACGGCCTTTCTGAAGGTCATTGATCTCGAAGTGCTCAACTGCCTTGCCCATTTGGTCAGTAATCGTCACGAAAGAACTGCCGCTCAACGGAGCGTCGAGGCGTAATCGTATGTTTCCGGAACCAGGATTAGGGTAAACTTCGGTTTTAAAGGTGTGACCCCCAACGATAGGAATTTGGGTCGCGGTCTCGTCGGTATTGATCAGCCAGACTTCATAGATCACAGGGCTTGCAGAAGTGGAACCGGTGTTGTTTCCGGTAAATGGATTCAACGAGCCGCTTTCGATGCCACCGTACACATATCCAATGAGCATGGAGTCTGCATCCGTCAGAACTAGAATTTCATTGTGTAGCGTAGCTAGTTGTGTGTTGCGAATGAACTCAGCACTGGCGCCTTGTAGATCGGGCATCTCAACCGGTAGAACAAACTCTTGCAGATCATCATTGCTGCTGCGGGTAACCCTAGAGATCGTCTTGACGAACGGAACGCTTTGGTCCTCGATCAAGGTGGAGTCCTGATAGTAGTATTGCGCCATTCCGCCGAAAAATAGGCTATGAGTAGCCTGTGAGTTCGTGTCGTGAAGCGTGACATGAGCTGAGTGGTAGTTACTCAAGTACTGATTGAATGCAGTGACGGCCTGATGTCCACTAGAACGGATCTCCACAGGATATAGAAAGGGGAGGTCTACATTGACCTGAAACACCCCTGATGAGATCATGTGGCCAAAACTTCCATCTCCGAAGATCTGGGGTACTAGGTTGTAGTCCCGTCGATGTAAGTGAGCGGCGTCAATAGTTTCGGTGAAGTTTTGAATGATCGGAGTACTACCCGAATTGTCTACTTGGAATGACCGGATCGAGTTTGTGTAGGTCTGGGTGTAGGTATTGTGTCCCATTGGGTTGTAGCGACCATCAAAACGATGTCCACCGACGATCATCAGATGGTTATCTTGAAAAGCTAAATGACCGCCCGTTACTGCCATTCGTTGATCGCTAACTTGTTTGATGTGTGGAGTAATGGACTCACCTTGCACAATGGCAGAGATCAAGGAGCTAACCTGGATGGTTGTGAGGTAGGGGAAAGTCACATGGTCGTTAAGGGAGCTGCTAAAAGCGTATCCGCCCACAAAGTAGAGGGTGTCACCCACCTGATGGAAGCACATATTGGTAGCTTGCAACTGGTCAGTGATACTGGTACTGAGGCCGTTTACAGAGCTCGACCAAACGTCCTTGCTGACCGGATCGATAACGTATATATCCGTGTTGTTGTAGACGCCCGGAAAGGCGTTGAATGGCTGTCTTGCGTGGAGTCCGTCCAGTCTGCCACCAATGATCAACCACTTTCCCTCATGTATCCCTACGGCATAGCTGTGCAGTCCAGGCGCGTCGATGTTGGTCACCGGTTTGAGTGAAACGTTATAGTTGAAGTCTTGGGCTGCCAGGGTGGCTGATAAGACGACGCCTAGAGTAAACAGCACGAGGTTTTTCATGCTGTCAAAAGTAGCTCTGTGTACTACCTGTGTGCGGTGATTTTAGTCACGTATGGACAAAAAAAGAGGCCCCGAAAGACCCCTCTTTTTTTCGCGTGATTTAGGTCAGTTTTTGATCAATCTTGTAACGACCACTTGATTATCATTCTCTACTCTCAGTAAATAGCTTCCAGCGGAGAGGGTTGAAAGGTCAAGCTCCACTCGCTGAACGGCGCTTGAAGATCGCTCAGAAACGATCAGTTTTCCTTGGAGATCCAGAACCGAAACACCGGTCATAGATGCGCTTGTCGTTGTGATCGTGACAAGGTCATGTGCCGGGTTAGGGTAGACCCCAATCGAATTGGATGAAAGGTCCTCGACTCCGGTACAGATTTCGTAGGTAACTTCTACGCTGTCGCGACCTGTACAGCCATCATCGGTTGAAACTTCTACCCAGAAGATCTCAGTTCCCGCTTGGGTTACTCCGCTCCCTACTAGTTGCGTGGTGCTATTCGCACCTGTGCTCCAAGTATAAGAGGCAAAACCGGCTCCTGCATTCAAGAACTCGGTCTGGCCGTAGTTAACGCACAAACTGAAATCCTCGCCAAGGTCAACGACCGCTGGCTCGAACATCTGAACGTAAATCTCCTCGTTGACGGCGCATCCATCCTGACTTGTTACAGTCACGACGTATGTGCCCGTGCTGGTGATTAGGATCGATTGAGTGAATTCTCCCGTGCTCCACAGGTAAGATGAACCTGGGTTTCCGGCGTCAAGAATGTATTGCGTGTCGCAAATGATTGTATCAGCGCCCAAGTCAACGGAAGGAGTTTGACCGCTTCCTACAATAATACTATCAGAGGCAGGACAGCCATTAGTGTCTGTAACGGTACAGTAATAGGTTCCAGGTTGCGTCAAAAGAAAAGATTGGGCAACCTGTCCATTACTCCATGTGTAAGAATCCCAGCCTCCTCCGGCATCAATAATAATCGCACTTCCGCTACAAATGATAGTGTCATTAGGAAGTGTGAATGAGGGAACGGGAGGCTCAATGATCGTAACCGTATCGATGGCAGAGTCTCCCTGAGTTGAGGTAGTGGTGACGAAATACGTTCCAGGACCCAGACCCGTGATCGTACTTGTTGTGTCACCGGTGCTCCATTCGAAACTCAAACCCACGCCACCAAGAAAAGGAGTGGTCAGTCCCGAGTTCATGCTTCCTTTTGACACTGTACTGCAGCTCCAGTCGGTATTGTCATTGTTATCCTCTTGCCCCGTTCTAACGAAGCTGTTACCACAGGATGAACTAACTCCGGCTCCTGTCCATTCCGCTGTTGTTATGTCGAACGTATATGATCCAAAGGTGACGCTGAATGTGTTTAAGATAGACGACTCGTCCCATCCCCAGGCCATAAAATCAATAATATTCCCTTGGTCATCAGAGAGTAATACCCAACCAGGGTTTCCGCTGCTGTAAAAGAGGTTATTTCCCCAATAGTTGGTTCCGGAGGCGTCTTCGCGGTAGGCAACCCAATTAGATGCAACACTAGTGGGAAGGTCCCAACTCAGTGAGTTAGCTGTGTTGATCAATGAATATGAATTACTGGTGATCACAAACCATCCATCAGTATTCACTGATTGTCCGCTTACATTGGTGATCTCAATGAAATCCGGCGTATTCGGATTGACCTCAGAGATCATCAAGGGTTCACTGGCGCCAATTACTCCCGCGTTTACAGTGGCTGTACCGTTACTATCTCCAAAACAGGTGATATCCGTTTTGGACGTGCTGGTGGTCAATTGACTGAACCCAAGGAAAGGGATCGAAAAAGATAAAGCAAGTAGAAGATGTTTCATAGCTTGTTGTTTGCGACGAATCTACCTATATATTCCATAAAGATCAATAGTTGATAGATAAAACTATCTATTCCGCTGCAGGTGCCCCATCTGACGAGTTAGGCTTAAGAGAGAAGCCAGACCAAATGCCTGCCATCGTAAGTCCTGAAATGATGTGCCATACACCCCACCATGCTGCTATGAAGGTCATTCCACCTACAGCGAGACCAGGAGGGAAGAGGTCCGGGTTAAAGAGCAGAGCCAGGGCCAATCCGGAGTTCTGAATACCTGTTTCTATGGCTACGGTCTTTCTGGTTTTATGCTCAAGTCCTGTAGACTTCGCAAAGAAATAACCCATAGCAAGGGCAAGTGCATTGTGGATGAGGACGATAAAGAAAATATAATGGATGTAAGTGAGGAATAAGTCAAAGTTTTTTGTGAAGATGATGACGATGATTGCCAGAAAAGCGAAGATCGAAAGCCGCTTGATCGGCATTAGAATGCGTTTGGTCAGCTTCGGAAGCTTTCTGTGAGTAAGCACACCTAAAACAAGCGGAATTCCAAGAATGATGACGATGGTCTGGAGTACCTCCCAAACATCGATATTCAAGCTTCTGACGAGTTCTGATGCGGCAGCGGCAGTTCCGTATTCCATGTAAAGGCCACCCCAGAATGCGAAGTTGAAGGGTGTAAGAATGATACATGCAATGCTTGAGAAGGCGGTAAGACTTACAGAGAGCGCTACGTTTCCTTTCGCCAACGAACTCATGAAATTAGAGATGTTCCCACCGGGGCAAGACGCTACCAAGACCATCCCAAGTCCGATGGTAGGCGTGATGAAGCTTTGGAAACCCATCGCGAGTAGAAAGGTTAAAAGAGGCATCAATATGAACTGGGATACAATGCCTACAATGGCAGGTTTCGGACTTTGGAAAAGCTTTCTGAAATCATCCAGATCCAATTCCAACGCTACGCCAAACATGATGAAGGCGATGGTAAGGTTGAGCATGTGCTTGCCTTCGGAAGAGAAGTTGAGCACTACGTTGTCGATTTCTTGCAATGTTTCAATCATGAGGGGGTAGGTTAGTCGATGGGAAGTCGGTAGATGAAAGAAAGGTTTGCGTAGACGCCATTGGGGCGAATGGATCCTACTTCAATCCGGTCATTGTTGACTTTATAGAGTGGTAGCGCAAGAGTCACTTTGTCGTCAGGAGCGTAGGATGCGAGCTTTCTGCCGGCCGACTGACCTGCGGTTACTCTTAAAATTCCATTTCCGCGTTGATACTGAGCGAAGAGACCGATCTCGTTGTTAGCTTTTTCAATATGAAGATCAGTAGGGGCGCTGAGGTAGTAAGAACGGTTGATGCCATCAAATCGAGCACCTATTGCAAATTGATCAATGATAATGTCGTATTTGATCTCTGCATTGATCGGTACTACTCCCTTTGCTTCCCAGCGACTTTTCTTCAGGTAAATTCCAGCAAGAGGCACGATGAATGGACCAAAGAATTCTCGGTTCGCATAGACTCCGAATCGAATATTGAACTGGTCATGGATCTTGTATTTGCCCAAGAAGATTCCTCCGATCTGAAGCTGGTCAGCATCTAGATGTTTGAAATCACCAGATAGTTTGGGAAGCGCAACATAGGTCGCTGAAAAACGGTCGGTGTGAGAAATGCTTGCTCCTAACTTCAAAGTGGTGCCATATAGAGTGGGGCAAAGCTTCTCTTGATGTGATATCGTGGTTTGCTCGGAGAAAAGCCCAGCAATGATAGCCACGGCGTCATTTATAACTATCGGGAGTACCAGGTCAAGTCCAGTGGCAGAATAGTCACTCTCCCCAGGTAGAGCACCGCTCGCGTTTTGCAATTGGTGCAAGTGGCTCACTGAGATCAAGTCTACGTATTTCTGTGCATAAGCATCGAAGAGGAGGATGGTTAAGATTAACGTAGTGAGGAGGTTAGAGGGTTTCATCGCGCTGGTTGTACTTGGTTTCTGAAGCAAACCTAGTTCAAGTTAATACTTTCTTAAGGACAGATTATAGAGGCATTTTTTTGAAAGTTGCAAATAATGCAAGTCAAATCTCCAATAGACCTATTTAACTATTATATAATGCAATTTATTTAGCGAGTTGGATCAGGGCTTATGTATAGCTCGAACCTATGGTTAGTTTTGGACGAAACATCCGAACTATGAAATCAATTCTCACTGCGCTAGCATGTGTGATAACGATGTCAGCGTCAGCTCAATCCTTTCTGGGTAAATGGAAAACCATCGATGACGAGACCGGCAAGCCTAAGTCGATCGTAGAGATTTACAAGAATGGAAATACCTACGAAGGAAAGATCATCAAGCTCTTTAGGGGGCCAGATCAAGACCCTGATCCAATTTGCGATAAATGCGACAATGATGATCCCCGTTACAATCAGAAGATCATCCAGGGCATGGAATACGACGAGGATGATCAGGAGCTGGAAGATGGAACCATCTTGGATCCCAAGAATGGGGAAGTCTATGATTGTAAGATTTGGAAAGGCGACGATGGAAACCTCAAAGTCCGAGGCTATGTCATGATGTTTTACCGCACCCAAACATGGTTGCCCTACGAAGGATAGGAGGGACTATCGCTCGTCTACTAGCAACATGTCAGATTCGACGCCAACACCTACTAGGCCGTTTCGTTCGATCTGCTGAAGGGTGACCTTCTCCATGCGATTGATCGAATTCTCGTCAAAGGGCTTTTGCACCTTCACGTAGTTCTCGGTGAATCCATGCATGAGACCTTCATTCTCGGAGGCTTCCCAAAGTACCTCGTGGGTGCTGCCGACCTGACTTTCGTAAAAGGCTCGTTTCTTCTTGTGAGAAAGTTGAGTCAAAATCTTGTTGCGCTCTTGTCTCACTTGCATAGGGACCACCTCGTCGATACGCAGTGCGGTGGTGTTCGCACGCTCAGAGTAGGTGAACACATGAAGGTAGGAGACATCGATAGACTTGAGTAGATCAACCGTCTTCATGAATTCCTCATCCGTTTCACCGGGATAACCCACTATCACGTCTACGCCGATACATGCATCAGGCATGACCCGTTTGATGTGCTCAACTCGGTTGATGTACAGATCAGATCGGTATCGTCTCCGCATGCTTTCCAACATCTTGTCTGAGCCCGATTGCAGTGGAATATGGAAGTGCGGAACAAACTTCTTGCTTTGAGAGACGAAGTCGATGATCTCGTCACTCAACAGATTGGGTTCGATGCTCGAAATGCGGTAGCGCTCAATCCCTTCAACCTTGTCCAACTCCTGTATAAGTCCAAGGAAGTTTTCATCGCCACCTTGACCGAAATCTCCAATGTTTACACCAGTTAGTACTACCTCTTTTACTCCCGTTTGGGCAACTTCATGCGCCACTTTAAGGGTTCCCTCGATCGATTGATTCCTGCTGCGTCCGCGGGCGAGGGGAATGGTGCAGAAAGAACAGAAGTAATCACAGCCATCTTGTACCTTCAAGAAGGTTCGTGTCCTGTCGTTGGCTGAAAAGGACGGAACGAATTCCTTGACTTCCTTGATGTGGCCATTCTCGATCTGAGCCTTTCCTTCAATGGGCTTTTTGTCCAAATGATCGATGATGTTGAACTTCTCATTCGCTCCGAGAATCACATTCACACCTTCGATCTCTGAGATCTCTTGTGGTTTTAATTGGGCATAGCAACCGACAACTGCGATGAATGCATCCGGATTGATCCGCTTTGCCCGTCTAACCAAATTGCGGCATTTCTTGTCCGCATGATCCGTCACCGAACACGTGTTGATTACATAGATGTCAGGACGATCATCAAAGTCGACTTTGGCGTAACCTCCTTCTTCAAACAACCGGGCGATCGTGCTGGTCTCTGAAAAATTCAGCTTACATCCAAGCGTGTAAAATGCAACAGTGTGATACGGATTCATAAGGCCTGCAAAGGTATCAACTTTAACGGCGAGAATCGTCAGCTGTCTGCTTACTTTGCAGCGTCATGCGAGACGGGATAGATGAACATACGATCAAAGATCTGGAGTTTGACCAGATCAGGGACATGCTTGCCTCATACTGTAATGGGGAAACGGCGCGTGTCCGTATGGAGCAGCTCACCCCGCATAGGCATTTGGCTAATGCCGAGGCTGATCTCGACATGGCGGCTGAATTATTGGCGATCCGTGAGGAGGAAAGTGGGTTTCCAGCGCTTGCCTTTGAAGAACTGAATTCAGACATCCAAAAGCTAGGCTTGAAAGGGGCTGTGCTGGAACGCGAGGGATTCGCTCGCTTGATCGATGCAAGTCGATTGACCAATGACCTCATTTACTTTTTCGATAAGCGCGATGAAGACTATCCCATGCTGCACGGTCTGTTGCAGGAGGCGTATTTCACTAAGGAGGTTATCGAGCCGATCGAGCAAGTGCTGGATCGAAGGATGGAAGTGAAGGACGATGCCTCTGCTGAATTGTTGCGTATCAGGAACGAACTCAGACGGACCAAGAGTGATATCAATCGCAATTTTGATAAGGCGCTCAGAAAGCTCACTCGTCAAGGTTTTCTTGCCGATACTCACGAGGCTTATATCCACGAACGGAGAGTGCTTAGTGTCTTGTCGCAACACAAGCGTGAAGTGCACGGAAACGTAGTCGGAGCTTCTAAGACGGGAAGCATCACCTACATCGAGCCGAGAGAGAATATGACCCTCAACCACGAGTTCGAGATGCTTCAGGACGATGAGAGGGCCGAGATTCGCAGGATTTTCCTAGCGCTGACCGATGAGCTTCGCGTTCATCTTTCGTTGATCAAATCCTATCAGCGCATTCTATCTGAACTCGACTTTGTGCAAACGAAGGTTCGATTGGCGCGACAATTTGATGGTGCAAGGCCGGCGCTGCAAGATGATCCGGTGATCGAGTTGATAAACGGATATCACCCATTGCTTCTCTTGAATAACCGAGAGAAAGGACTAAAAACCATCCCTCAGAGCCTAACGATGGATAAGCTCTCTCGCATGTTGATCATCTCCGGACCAAACGCGGGCGGAAAGTCGATCACCTTGAAGACGGTAGGTCTCCTTCAATTGATGGTGCAGTCCGGACTCCTCGTGCCTTGTGATCCTTCGAGCCGATTCGGCTGGTTTCATTCGATCTTACTGGATATTGGCGACAATCAGTCGATTGCCAACCAACTCAGTACTTACAGCTATCGATTACAGAGGATGAAGTACTTCCTGGATGTGGCGAATAAGCGTTCACTGTTGCTTTTGGATGAGTTCGGAACCGGTTCGGATCCTGAACTCGGAGGCGCGTTGGCGGAAGTTTTCTTTGAAACCCTCTACAACCGTAAGTGCTTTGGAGTGATCACGACTCACTACGCCAATATCAAGCTCAAAGCTGCTCGCCTGAGGAATGCGGTGAATGCCAGTATGTTGTTCGACAGTGAATCGCTTGAGCCGCTCTTTCAGCTTTCGGTGGGTCAACCGGGTTCTTCGTTCACCTTCGAAGTGGCTCAGATCAACGGTATTCCAAAAGACTTGATCGAAGAGGCGAAGCTGAGATTGGATGCCAATAAAGTCGAGATGGATCAATTGATCGCTGCGCTGCAAAAGGAGAAGTCTGAGGTGGAGTCCTTGAATAAGAAGTCCAAGCGGGCCGAGAAAGAAGCCATGGAGGCGAAGGAGGAATACCAAGACTTGGTTGAGCACTACGAGCAGCGCCTGTTGAAGCAGCAGGAGCTGATCGAGAAGAACAACAAGGACCTGAGCAATGGGAAGAAAATGGGGCAGTTCATCCAGAGCTACCGTATGAAGGGACACAACAAAAATCTCATGGAAGAGGTGCGTAAGTTCTTAGCCATCGAGAAAAGTAAGATCGTAAAGAAGAAGGAGCAGGCAAAGGTCAAGAAGGCGCAACCTGTGCAGGTAAAGCCTGCAAGAAAGGTTAAGAAGAAACCGGAAAAGCCTAAAGAGCCACCCAAGCCAATACTGGTTGGTTCCACGGTTCAAATGCAATCAGGTTCTCAGAAAGGAGAAGTGGTTGAGATCAAGGGTAAGGAAGCAACTGTGCTCTTCGGTAATTTCAAGACGAAGGTCAAAGTTGCTGACCTTCATGCTGTCTAGATCACCAAAGCTTCACCACCTTAAAGCTGTGGCTTGAGCTTTCTCCCAAAAGTCGAATGACGAAGATGCCTTGTGGTAGTATTTCAGCCTTCCACGGGATGACATTTCCATCTTCTGACTCCCAGGTCTCTGAATGCATGAATCGTCCGTTAATATCGTATACCTCCAGTCCAACTAGGGGAGTTCGATTGGGGTAAATGAAGAGTGGTTCGTTGTTGAAAGAAAAGTCAAATGAATTGCCTAGAAAAGGCTCCGCGATCGGTAAAGATGAGATCAGCGTGTCCTCACAGCCTGGAAGCAAACCTCGAACGCAAAAGACGGAGGTGATCGCATCGTGATTAACCCCTTGGTTCAGAATCGAGTCAGACCGGACGACTAAGCCGGTAGCGTCTGAGAGCTTCATAAAAGGATACCAACTATAAATGGAGTGGAGGGCTACTTGGTCCGTAGTCTCGTGGCCGATCAGATCCGCGATTTCCGCCAAGGCCGAGACCCAGAGTATACCATCTGCATAAAGATCGTTTTGCAGATCTGTAGGGTAGGTTCTAGAATTCGTCAAGGTGCGACCGCTCCAAAACTCATTGTGGGCATCCCAGTCAAAAATTGTGTTGCGGTTTTGATTCGTGATACGCGCAGAGTAGCTGAGGGCTAAGTAGTCGCACATCCCTTCATCCAAGGCGTCGCGTTCAGCCCCGTAGCTGGTGTTTGGTGCAATGCTGTGGATCACCGCATGCCCATACTCATGAACGATGACCTCCGCGTCTTCCGCATCATCCACGCCGCCTACACCAAAGCGGAGGTATGGAAAATCGTCATTGGGTGTGTAGCTCGATTGATCATTCTCCCGACCATGCGCATCATAGTGCAACGGAAAGTCCACCACATCAAAGCCAAGGTCCTTGTACTGCTGACGCGCACTGTGCATGTGATAGGAAGCGTTGAAGTATTCAAAGCGTGGGTCTGAGCGATCGACAAAGAGATTGGCTGAGTCAAGTTCAGCCACAAAGGGTGGGTCAATGAACGGGGCGAAGCTGTCGTGAGCCACAAGGTAGTCCGACTCCAAATACCATCCGGCGCTAAAGTCCTTGAAACGAAGAGGGATCAATCCGGTACTCATGGCTTCGATCAAGGCGGAGGAGGCTTCATCATCATTATCTACGTAAGGTGCGCCGTATGATGTGCCTGAGGCGGTCACAGGGTCGGGTAGGTAGATGTTGACACGAGCCAGCGTATCGACGTTCTCTTTCACAAGATCAATCGAGCTTTGAGGTCGACCTAGCTCATCCAATACCACCTCTGTATAGCCATTGTTGGCGTCGGTCCAAATCACCCAGCGGGTCGTCCATGAGTTATCTTCTTTAATCCATTGTATATTAGACTTTAAGATACTTCCATCTAATGTGTTGATGTTGGTAAGGAGTGACCTATCGAATGCACCCGATAGGTTTGAAGAAATGTCCATTTCCGTGGGCAGAACAGGATAGGACATAGACTGGATTCCATCGATAGATCGATTCCATTTCACCCAAGCGTGATGAATAGGGACTCCTTGAATTTGGATCTCTAATCGGATGTGTTCACTCCATGGAGTAAGTTGCGTGTCGATCGGACTGAGTTGGAGGTAGGAGCCGAATTGTTCTTGCATCCATTCTTCAATACTCGCTTGAGTCTGCTCTTCCTTTGTGAGACGACGCGTTTGATAGGAAAAAGCATCTTGACTCATCGCCTCCCAAGAGACGACGATCGTCCAAAGACTAATCACCCATAGCTTCCACTGAAATCGCGTCATTGTGATCGAACAAATGTAAGGCATTGTTGACCTCCGAGACGGGAACAGAGGCGTACACGGTTTGGTGCTGCGCGAATTCTTGATCCGTGATCTTGGCATGAGGAATCCGCTCTATTGCCTGCATGATGGCACCGGTGTCGTCGTAGGGAAACACGAACTTCAAGGTACTCAGTCGATATCTTGTTACCACCTTGCCGGCTTCGATCGCTTCACGGGCACTCTCCTTATACGCTTGGATCAGACCGGGCTTACCGAGCTTGGTACCGCCGAAATAACGCACAACGAAGATTCCTGCAAAGGTGAGTTCGGCACTGCGGAGCTGGTTCAGGATCGGGAGTCCCGCCGTACCTGCTGGCTCCCCGTCATCGTTGGAGCGCTCGTCAGAACTTTCATGTCCAATAATAGCCCCGATGCAAACATGCCTGGAACCTGGGTGAGCCTTCCTCAATTCATCTGCATGTTGCTTGATTTCGTCATCGTTCTTACAAGGCCGCAGGTAGGCGATAAACTTGCTGCCACGATCGCGAGACTCTCCCTGGGCTTCCTTCTCAATCGTCCGGTATGCGTCGGGATGGGTCATTGACTGATGTAGAGAATAACGATGGATGCGGATGCTGTGGCAAAACCGATCCAGCCGCGGGTATTGATGCGTTCTCCTAAAGCAAATACAGCTAGGAGAGTGGATCCCGCTATGATGCCAAAGTTGTTGATAGGGAAGACCACCGAACTCTCCCAAGCGGGTATGGCGAGAGAGCGAAGGATGAAATAGAGCGCTGCAAAATTTACCAAGCCCAGACCTAGACCGCCCACCCAAGCATTGGTTCGGATCTTCCTTTCGGAAGTAAAGAGATGATGGATCAAGGCACTCAAGAAGGCTGCAAAGAAGATGTTAGAGATGAACATCGGAAAGTCACCTTCGGGCACTAAAAAGTGTTGGAAGAGCTTCAGACTGGCGTCGATCACACCGCTGCCTGCAAATAGGATGAGTGGCCAGAGCATGTCTTTTCGTTCAACCGACCCGCCCGCGCTGAGTATGATGGATACCAAGCCGAGTACTACCCCGATCATTTTGAGCCAAGACAAACTCTCCTGAAGAAAGAGCAGTCCGATGGTAACCGGAATGACCACGCTAATCTTGGTTGCCAAACTCGAGATCGCCATGCCGTTCTGTTGGGTGACACGGGCCATCACTCTGAAAATGACATAGAAAAGTACTCCTAACAACGAACTCGGCCAAAACCAATCAGAAGTAAACCAAGAGAGATCCGGCTGAAATACCAAAACACCGGTAAGTCCTGCGACCAGATAGTTGATCATGATTCCATGTCGCGTGTGAACCTCATATCCACTGAACATCCGGAACGCAATGAAGATCCCGATAGAGGAAAGGATGCTGAGGAGCAGGTAGATCATGCAGGCAGATAAACTTGAAGGGTGTCTGAACCCACATGCATGCTTTCGTGGATGTTTCCAGCAAGAGCGGGAGACTGAACCCCGGATCCAACGCGCATCGGACCGGTGATCACTCGGGCCTCATCCCACAGTCCGGCTTCAATAAAGCGGTTGAGTGTCGTAGCACCTCCTTCTATGATCACGGACTGGACATTGCTCTTGTATAGATAATTCAGAATCTCTTGCTCAAAGGCGCTAGGATCATCAATACGGATATAGCAAAGGTTGTTTTCACAGTAGTCGTGACGCAGCGCGTTGAATATCCATGTGTGGTGACCATCTGACAGCAATCGCTTGGATTCGCCTACCATGAGTTGAGGGTCAATGATGAGTCGGATCGGGTGGGAGCCCGGCCAGAGTCGGGTGGTCAGACTTGGGTCGTCGAGCTGGACGGTATTTTGACCCACCAAGATCGCATCTTCTTCGCTTCGCCATTTATGCACGATACGATCCATCTCAGGCCCGGAGATCTTCAAAGGCGGCTTGGAGTCCGATTGAGTGCGGTACGCATCCAAGAAGCCATCGCTGGTTTGAGCAAACTTGAGTATGATGTAAGGGCGTTTCCTTTCATGGAAGGTGAAAAAGCGGCGGTTCAACCATCGGCCTTCGTTTTCAAGGAGACCGACCGTCACGTCGATCCCGTTTTCTTTCAAGCGCTCGATTCCTTTACCATCCACCTGGTCGAAAGGATCTCGATTGCAGATCACAACCCTCGGAATTTTGCTTGAAACGATGAGATCCGCGCAGGGTGGGGTTTTTCCGTGGTGAGCGCAGGGCTCCAAGCTGACGTAAAGGGTGGATTCTTGTAGAAGGCTGGGGTCCTTGACGGACTGAATGGCATTGACCTCAGCGTGAGGTTCACCTGCTTTGTGGTGGTATCCTTCAACGATGATCTTGTCATTATGCACGATCACACAGCCAACTAGTGGGTTAGGGGAAACGGTTCCTGTTCCTAAAGCTGCCAATTCAAGGCAACGTTTCATGAAGTGTTCGTGATTCGCCATTGCGTCAAAAATAGCGCGACATATCGATGAGATAGAAGATGATTGAAAAATAGTCGTGTCTATTCCTCATGTGCATCTTTGCATCGTGGACCAATCAGTGATCAGACAGTGGTTTTATAGGCAATTGACAGCATACTACCTGCAGGGAGAGTTGCAGGCGCTGTATCACTGGTGTGTCCAAGAGATCCACGGCTGGACGCTTGCTCAAGCCTATGCTCACAATGATCGTGAGGTTACTGAGCAGGAAATGGAGCAATGGAACGCTGTTGTCTCCCGGCTCCAGGATAAGGAACCCGTTCAATACATCTTTCAAAAGGCTCATTTCTTTGGCGTCGATCTCTTTGTGGATCGTCGTGTGCTGATTCCGCGACCAGAAACGGAAGAATTGGTGGAGTGGGTACTTGAAATGCATGCGGAGCAAGACCTAAGGGTGTTAGATGTGGGAACGGGCTCGGGGTGTATTCCTCTTGCGTTGAAGTCACAACGACCCACTTGGAAGGTGTCGGGCATGGATGTTTCCACAGAGGCACTGGAGGTGGCTGCACATAATGCACAGAGCTTAGGGTTGGCAGTTGATTGGATGTTGAAGGCTGTGCAAAACGATTCTTGGGGGAATGATATGGATGTGATCGTCAGCAATCCGCCGTACATACCGGATGAATTACGTGGAACCTTGGATCAAAACGTGGAGGACCATGAGCCCAGCATCGCCTTGTTTGCCCCAGACAAGGATCCGTTCTTCTTTTTCCGACGAATCGCTGAAGTGGCAAGGAAAAGTGGGGTCAAGGAAGTCTATTTTGAAACCCATGCCACGGATCAGGAAGCATTAGAGCAGGAGTTGTCTCAAGTCTGGGATGGAGGCATGGAACGTAGAAAAGACGGAGCGGGAAAGGAACGCTTCATGCGCTTGTTTCGGTAGGTCTAACTCTTTGATATCGTCCTTCATTTTCTATCTTTCCGCAAACACAAAGACCGCTGGCCATGCTGAATAGATTGAAAACGTCACTACTGATTACAACCGTTTGTTTTTCTGGACTTTTAGTAGCTCAGGAATCAGTGATCTATCCCATCGAGATCGAAGGGCAGACGTGGCAGCTAACCAATTTGGATTTAACCCAATTCCAGAATGGAGATGAGATCCCTCAAGCTCAAACACCCGAGGAATGGAAGTTGGCAGCCAAGGAAGGAACTCCAGCGTGGTGTTATTTCGAGAATCGTGAAGATTATGGGGAGAAGTACGGGGTACTTTATAACTGGTACGCAGTAACCGACGAGCGAGGACTGGCCCCCGAAGGCTGGTGGATCCCGACGCGTGTGGAGTATGACTCGCTATGTAAGGCGATCGGCTGTGAGAATATTCCGATAAAGTTCAAGGCAAAAGGAGAGTGGTTGAACGGGGAAGAGGTAACCAATGAATCAGGGTTTGCTGCGCTTCCGGCAGGGAGTCGAACCCCGCAAGGCGAGTTCATCGATGGAGGAGCACTGGACGCCAAGCTATCCACAGGACTAGAGTCAACCGCCTGGTGGACCAAAGACGAAAGCGACAAGCAGAAAGCCTACGCATACGTGTTGTCTCACACAGGAACGTGGGGAAGTGTGGCGGTGAATAAAGGGTATGGGTATTCGGTGAGGTTGGTGCGCGCGGTGCAGTAACTAATATTCAATACTCAATATTCAATGCTGATTACCCATTTGCTTTCCTCTGGCTGTCTTCAGGCTTGACATGAAGATTTTGATGAGTTCAATGTTTTCACTTAGCAGAAGTGAGCATTGATCTTGGTTGACATAAGGTCTTTTCTGGAGAATTTTAAGCGTAACCGAAGTTTCATTGAGTTCTTTCAATGAAATATTCATTTTGTGAACAAAGTCCCGCTTCGATTCTGCCACGCAAGCTTCACCGTAATTAAGCGCGCCAGAAGTACAGGACTTGATGAGTTGTTTTGACAGTAGAACCACTGCTATACGTTGTGGTTGATTCTCGATAAAATCGATTGTGTTTGAGGCAAACATGATAAGTCGATCACCTAGGTCATATAGTTCCCTTTGGCTCATTTTTCTTACGGTTTACTGAACATTGAATATTGATTATTGAAAGTTGAAAAGGCGCCGAAGTTTTCGGCGCCTTTTCCCCTCAATCCAAAGCAGGCTCAAATCACGCAGCCGCTTCTTCTTTCTTTCCGAGCATCACGATCTCGCTGGCTACTACTTCGGTTACGTAGCGCTTTTCTCCTTCCTTCGTCTCGTAAGAGCGACTCACGAGCTTACCCTCGATGGCCACTTCTTGGCCTTTCTTCAGGAAACGCTCTGCCACGTCGGCGATCTTACCCCACATGACCACGTTGTGCCATTGTGTGTCTTCTACTTTTTCGCCTTCTAGTACACTTCGTTGGTGGCGATGGGGAACTTGGCCATCTTTCGATCCTTGTCGAAGGTTTTCACTTCAGGCGCTGTTCCTAGGTTTCCGATGAGTTGAACTCTGTTATGCAATGCATTCATAATTGCAGTGTTTAAATGGTTTGAATTTGAATTGGTTTCTATCCATCCTCTTCATTCACCGCAATGCATAATGATGTACGTCTCGACTATTTACCTGCTTCACTGCAGGTCGTGTTTATTTTCTCTGACGATCGATGTGCCTCGATGTTTGAAATGAACGATGAGGCAAAGCAATGACAGACCATTCCGCTTAGTCGGTTGATAGTGGTTTACTGTCGAATGCAAACGTTTGTAACTACTTGTTGTCGGCTAGTTCCTTGGCGAATCGGCAATCCGAAGAAGAGTCGATCAATTCACCCGCACCAACTCGATATCGAAGATGAGTACCGAATTGGGTGGAATGCTCCCTGCGCCTCGGCTACCGTATCCTAAGTGAGACGGGATCAAGAGAATGCCGGAACCTCCGGGTTTGAAGTAAGGGATACCTTCTTGCCAGCCTTCAATAACGGAGCCTAGGGGGAAGGTAGCAGGCTCAACGCCTGTAAGGTCGAAGACTTCTCCTGAGGTCAAGTAGCCTTTGTAGAAAACGGTCACCTCATCCAACAAGGTTGGTTTGTTGCCGGAGCCTTCCTCGTTGATCACTACATATAGTCCACTTCCCGTTGCCGTGGCGTCGAGGTTATTCTCTTCGATGTAGTTCAGGATGATCTCTTCATCCTTTTCGCGTTGTGAAGGACCGTCTTCCTTCGTGCATGAAACTAACGAGAGTGACGCGGCAAGTGCCAGCATGAGGACTGATGAGAGTGTTTTCATAGGCTCCGAAAATAAGGAATGAGATTCTATTCTTTCAATTCATCATCTTCGCAAAAATTTTGTTGAGATGAGCAATCCAAAGTGCTTTTTTGACGTGTCTGCCGACGGTGAATCCCTCGGACGTATCGTCTTCGAATTACGTGCAGATGTGACGCCTAAGACAGCCGAGAACTTTCGTGCGCTGTGCACAGGTGAGAAGGGGTATGGTTACAAAGGTTCGTCCTTTCACCGTGTGATTCCTGAGTTCATGCTGCAGGGTGGCGACTTCACCAACCACAATGGTACCGGTGGAATGTCCATCTATGGCGATCGTTTTCCGGATGAGAACTTCCAACTCAAGCATACTGGTCCTGGCGTACTCTCCATGGCCAATGCTGGTCCTAACACCAATGGAAGTCAGTTCTTCATTTGTACCGTGGAAACCCCATGGCTCGATGGAGCGCACGTGGTATTCGGTCATGTGAAAGAAGGAATGGACGTGGTGAGTGCGATCGAAGCCTTAGGTTCACGAAGCGGACAAGTAGCCAAGAAGGTCGTGATCGACGACTGCGGAGAGCTCTAAGTTAGAAAGGGAAGAAAACAGGGATCAATAGCGTGCTCAAGATCCAAAAGAGGAGATTGAGCCAAACGCCGACCTTGATAAAGTCCCTGAACCGGTATCCGCCCGCCGAATAGATCATGGTGTTTGTTTGATACCCGATGGGTGTCATGAAGCTGGCTGAAGCGGCAAACATGGTCGCCATGAGAAAGGGGACGGGTGAGACGTCCAACTGATGAGCTGTCGCAATGGCCAAGGGAGCAACCAAGGCAGCCGTGGCATTGTTACTCATCGTCTCGGTGAGTAGGCTAGTCAGGAGGTAAATACCTGAAAGTATGGCGACAGGTCCCCAATCGTGCAGGTTGTTGACAATCGCAACGGCAATGCTGTGCGCTAATCCGGAGTTCTCCATGGCTACGCCGAGGCTTAGTGCGCCCGCCAAAAGGAATACGATCGGCCATTGAATGCTGCGGTAAACCTCTTTCATGTTCAAGCATCCCGTGATTACTAGGAGACATACTCCGAGCATGGTGCTGATCACAATGGGCAGAACGCCGGTAGAGGCCGTGATCAAGACGCCAAGAATGATCGAGATCACGATGTAAAAGCTCTTTCGGTCAAAGTTGAGAATACCTTCTTCACTCAGAATGATGAACGGGATGTTCTGATCCTTAGTTCCGCTCCTCCATTGATCCAAGAAGTGGGTTTTCATCTCTACGAGGATCACGTCACCCGAACGCAGTCGAACTTCTTGTAATCGATCCCTGAGAACTTCCTCTCTGTGTCGTATCGCAAGCGGTGCAGCACGGAATCTTCTCCTGAAGTCGAACTCGCGTAGCGTCTTTCCCTCCAAGGCAGAGTTCGTAGGAATGACCAGCTCCACGAAAGAGCTCTTTCCTTCTCCTTCGTCCAGCTCCACGTCATCCGAGAAGGGCATGATCCGCACCTTCAATTGGTCTTTGAGCTGCTTCATCTTGGATACGTTGCAGCGTACTTTGAGAATATCACCGACCCTCAACATGGTATCACCTTGCGGAAGGTTCATATCGGTACTGTTTCTCCTAAGCTCGAGGATCTCCATGTCCAGCTGTTTCACTAGTGGAGAGGAGAGGATGGTCTTGTTGGCCAACTCAGACTCAGGAAGGATCTCGATCTCTGCTAAGTAGTCGATCAGACTATCCTCTAGCTCGTCATCGTTGTTCTCAGATCGACTGGGAAGCAGGCGTTGGCCAATGACGATCATGAAAATGGAACCAACGGTAACAAAGACCAATCCCATCGGCGCAAAATCAAACATGCCGAAGGGTGCGATGCCGTTTTGTTCCGCGATACCACTGACCAGAATGTTGGTAGAGGTGCCGATCAAGGTGCAGGTTCCTCCGAAGATCGATGCATAGCTCACTGGAATCAGAAGTTTGCTGGCTGCCCGGTTTGCATTCTTCGCGATCTGCATGGTCACCGGAATCATAACTGCAACCACGGGAGTGTTGTTGATGAAGGCTGAAACGGCACTCACCATGAGCATCAGCAGGACCACGCCACGCTGATAGTGATTTTGGAAGGTTTTGGTGAGTTGCCCCGCTACGTATTGAAGTGAACCCGTTTTGAGGATGGCGGCGGAGATAACGAACATAAATGCTACGGTCATGGTCGCAGGATTGCTAAACCCTTCCATACCCTCGGCCGGAGTGATGACGCCCGTCAACACAAGAGCTCCAATGATCAGCAGAGCGATAAGGTCGATACTCAGCTTCTCTGTAATGAATAGAATGACAGCGCCGATGATGACCGCGGCCGTGATCCATGCATCCATATGGAAATCTGCTAGGCTCATATCGTGTGGAGCAGAGTGAGGTGGATGATATGTCTATTGAAGAAGTCCACTCCGGAACCTTGCTGTTGGTACCAATTGAAGTAGGACAGGTCAAAGGCGAAGTACTCGTTGACTCGCAAGTTAAAACCACCCCCAATCCGATTTTGATCAAATACGTTATACGTCACCCCTTCGCCGGCTTGCACAAACAGTTCATCGTAAACATAGACGTTCAGCGCTGACTTCTCGCTTTGGGAAAACCCTTTAATGGTCTGAAAGGATAGTTTGAACAGCGTCCTTTCTCTGAAATTAAACAGGTACCGAACCTCACCAAACCCGGGACGCTCGATGAAGCGCTCTTCAAACATGATGCGGGATTGAAGTTTGAACTTGCCATACAATTCACTAAAGGCCACGTACTGATGCGGTCTCCATTCATGAAATAATTCACTTTCAATATTCGGGTCATGGGGTAAGAACTGTTGAAAGAATACGCCACCTACATTGAATGAGATTCGATCTGATTGTACATATTCCAATCCAACTTTGGGCAATAGTCTCTGATGTGCTCGATCAGGCATTGAAAAGCGTCTTTCCTCAATCTCGGTATGTAGGTGAACTTTGTCTGTGATCCGCCATTGATTGAAATACTTCAACCATATCAAGGACTGTGTTGTGGTGCCCTGGGCAAATGAAGCTTGACACATAATAAGCGCCGCAATGATCGGGAAGACATGACGAAAGTTAGATTGCATTCAGCAAATATATAAACTCTATAAACTAAGTAGAGTATTCTATTTTTCTTCCTTTAGATTTTTTTCCGTTGCAATGATGTGGGATAGGGTAGCGGCCTTGAGTCGCTCAACGGTTTCGTTGCGAACCATGAGAAAGGTGTCGCGAATGCCACAGGTCTCTTCATCCTTACATTCTTCGCACCGCTCGTAGTATTTGTAAGTCACACAGGGTAAAAGTGCGATCGCTCCATCGAAGAGTCGCATCACGTCTGCCATGTTCACTTCTTCCGGGTCACGGATAAGATAATAACCGCCGCCTTTGCCTTTCTTACTCGCAAGGACACCGTCCTTCTTAAGATCAAGCAAGATGGCTTCAAGAAATTTTTGAGGAATATGCTCTTCCTCTGCGATCCGACTGATCAATATGGGTCCTTCTTCTTGGTGTTTTGCCAAGTGAACGAGGGCCAACATCGCATACTTTGCTTTCTTCGATAGCATGCCGGCTAAGATACTCTACTTTCCAGATAGGGCAACCCTTCTTTTATTATTCTACCAGTTGTTCCATTAAGTCTTCTATGTCACCCGGAGTTGACATGATCTTACTGAACGTTCCCATGGTTAGATCAGGGAAGGAGAGGGCGATTCGAAATCTTCCATGCAGCATGTGTACTTCGTCTCCCACCACGAGTAGTTCATAGGGAAGAAATGCTGTATGCTTTGGAGAGCCAATGTCAATGATCGGCATGAATTGTGACTCGCCCGTTGGACCACTGAGTCCGATTCCATACAAGGTGATCTCTTTTCCAGGAATCTCCAAACGGTAAACTAAACTGACACCGGGTAGATCCTTTTTCAGATTGGCGTCAACCTTTCCTTTGGCCTCCTGATAACTGCCAAATGATTCTAATTCAACGGTATCATCGAATTCAGGCATGCCAAACATGTATTGGTAATCTCTTAGATCGTCGATCTTTACTCCTTTCTCAGAACCGAATGGAGTGAGAGTGACCTCTCCGACCTGTTTCATGGTGGCAAGGACCTTTTGTTCATATCCCTTGATCAAAGACTCAACTGAAGGGTAGTCTTCTTGGTAATACGCATTTCCCCAATAGGCCGGATTGGTGAATGAGACCACACTCTTTCCTTCTTGGGTGATGGCGATGCGTTGGGTAGCGGCAAAACCGCGAAGTCCTCCTGTTTGCTTTACTGCGTTTATCAGCTCGTCAGAGGTTACGACGATCACTATACGCGGAATTTTTGTGTCTGGAGAATATTGGCCTACCACCTTCAGTCCATTCGCTTGTGCGGCATCCTTGATGGATTGAGCTACGGAAGTTGGAGGGGCGTCAGTTCGGAAAGCTTCGACATAGGGCTTTAACTGTGCTTGTAGTCCAAGAGTCAAGGTAGATACAAGTACCAGGGAAATCAGGCGTTTCATGAGGATAGATTTCGATCCATATGAGGATCATTATTATCCGTCCAAATTACTCCACAATGGGGTCAGACAATCCTTGAAGTGCCCACCATTGCTCAGTTTTTAAGCTGATCTACATCAAGTCTGGATCAGTTGATATCCTCTCCACGCTCGAGCTTGGCTTTGTTCGCTTTGATCATATTGAGATTCACATCATCAGGACAGTTTTGCTCGGCCTTCACGAGGTATTTCAAGGCTGTCTTGTAATCGCCTTTGGCAGAATATTCTCTGGCAAGACCATAATTCACAGGCCAGGTATTGCTATGGAGCTTCGCGTTCTTCTTGAAGACATTCATAGCGTCATCCACACGCCCTTCGGTGATGAGTTGACGTCCGTAGCCGTGAAGTTGGAAAACACTGCCCATCTCCAGTGCTTCATCCATCACCTTCTGATATTCTTCCCTACGACCCAAAGCCCTGAGCGCATCGGCTTCAACCCTCAAGGTGGCGTATTGACGATCCATGCCTGAAGCGAGCTTTGCCCATGATAGGGCCTCTTCCAGGTTCACATTATTCTGAACACACCAATTTGCTGCTTCCATTGGGCCGAGGTGGGAAAACCTAGCCGTGCCTCTCAGATCATTGCGCAATTGTTCAACAACGGTACTCTCCAAGTCCACCTCGATCAAGAAAGGATAAGATCACTTCGACCGTGCCATCTTCCTCCACGACCATAAACAAGGCATAGGATCCGGCCTCGACCTCGACACCATTGAATTTTACGTCTGTAGAGAAGGAGATGACCGTGTTCTCATTCGCGCCGGCCCTCCAAGGAGCAGATGTGGCTGTGCCCCAACCTGGGTTGTGCATTCCAAAAGGCACAATACCTCCCCAGATCTCGCGACCTCTGACGCTGGGTCTGGAGTAGTCGATGGTGATCGTAGTGACACCAACCTGCTGTGAAATCGTAGCCGATGGACTCACCCTCGGTGTTTTTACCACTTGTGTCTGAGACATCGATTCGAAATGAAATGTGGAAAGCAAGAATATCGGTAGCAAGTAAATGATGAGTTTGCGCATAATGCAACTTTATGGTGTTCCCTCAAAAGCACATCGCAAGTCGGACTTGTCCATAGGGTGAATTGTGCAATTGAATCTACTCCATCGGATTCTACTTTAGGCACATGCTTACGAAAACAAGGAAATGCCGAGAATGCGGCGACCGCCTGGTGGGTAGGGCGGACAAGAAATTCTGCGGGGATGCGTGTCGAAATACCTACAACAACAGACACAATCGAGACGTGAACCGACAAGTGCGTAAGATAAACTACTCGTTGAGAAAGAATAGACGGATCTTAGACGAGTTGACGCCCAATGACAAGGTCAAGGCGGCACGCGATGAGTTGTTAGCGCGAGGGTTCAGTTTCGCCTACATCACGCATCAATACGAGACGAAAAAGGGGACGGTCTACCATTTCTGTTAGGACCTCGGCTACCTTTTGCTTGACAACGAGGAAGTCTTGATCGTCCGAAAGGAGTGTAGAGGTTAATTCTCCTTTTCCTCGTCGATCGTTACCTCAACTTGCATCTCTCCATTCTTGCGTGAGAGCTCAACTTTGGTTTTTCCGATCTGAAAAGTGCTGTCACCCTCGAACTCGGAGTTTTCGATGCCTTTAATGATTGAATGGATCTTCGCTTCTCCTTCTTTGAATTCGAAGGATCCTGAAGCATCGATCATCTCTTTTTCTATGACGACTTTCTTCCCTTCGTCATCGGTCCAGACCATCGTCTCATCTGCCTCTCCGCCCTTGATCACGTGGATCTTCTTTTCCATGTGAGGATGCTCTCCGAAGTGGGAATGCGAATGTGGAGCTGTGACTCGACCTAGAATGAATCCTAAGATGAGTGAAAGAATGACAAAAACCAGAATGCGTGTCCAAGTATTATCCATGGTGGTGGTTGTTTAGGTTACTTCGAAAGTAGTTTTTCCAAAAGTTCTATGGCTGCTTTGCTGATCACCGTACCTGGGCCGAATACCGCGTCAACACCTGCTTTGTATAGAAAATCGTAGTCCTGCTTCGGTATCACTCCTCCTGCTACTACGATCGCGTCCTCGCGACCGACCTTGCGCAATTCATCGATCAATTCGGGTATTAATGTTTTATGACCGGCAGCCAGTGAACTCACTCCTACAAAGTGAACATCATTCTCCATCGCCATCTTAGCGACCTCGGATGGGGTAGAGAAGAGCGGTCCGACATCCACATCGAATCCAATATCAGCGAAGGAGGTGGCGATTACCTTGGCGCCTCGGTCGTGACCGTCTTGCCCCATCTTTGCTACAAGGATTCTCGGTCTTCGGCCTTGCTTCTTAGCGACTTCTTCAGAGAGGCTGTATGCCTTTTCAAATGAACGGTCCTTTTTCATCTCACTAGAATAAACGCCACTGATACTCTTGTTTTCGGCTTTGTGACGACCAAAAACCTGCTCCATGGCCATGCTGATCTCCCCGAGTGTGGCTCGTTTGCGAGCCGCGTCTACCGCCAATTCTAACAGGTTGCCATTTTTGCTCTCTGCGCATTGGGCTATAGCCTGAAGTGCTGCCTTCACGTCGTTGTCGTTGCGATCGGCCTTGACTCGATTCAGACGTTCGATCTGTGAGTCTCGGACTTTGGTGTTGTCTACATCTAGAATGTCAATTTCGGTATCTTCTTCTACCTCGTATCGATTCACGCCCACAATGATCTCCTGTCCACTGTCGATGCGTGCCTGCTTTCGAGCGGCTGACTCCTCAATGCGCATTTTAGGAACGCCAGCCTCGATGGCCTTGATCATGCCGCCCAATTCTTCCACCTCCTCAATCAGCTTCCATGCCTTGTCGATGAGTTCTGCGGTCAATTGTTCTACAAAGTATGATCCGCCCCAGGGGTCGATGCCTCGGGTGATGTCACTCTCCAGTTGCCAGAAGAGTTGTGTGTTGCGCGCGATCCGCGCAGAGAAGTCTGTAGGCAGGGCAATAGCTTCATCCAATGAGTTCGTATGCAACGACTGAGTGCCTCCCATAGCAGCGGCTAAGGCTTCAATACTCGTACGGGCGACATTGTTGAAGGGGTCCTGCTCGGTCAAACTCCATCCGGAGGTTTGACTGTGCGTACGCAAGGCCATGCTCTTCGCTTTCTCAGGATTGAATTGCTTGACGATCTTCGACCAAAGCACTCGACCGGCACGCATTTTCGCAATCTCCATGAAGTGATTCATGCCGATACCCCAGAAAAACGATAGGCGCGGAGTAAAGTCGTCAATGCCTAACCCGGCTTCAATTCCTGTTCTGATGTATTCTAGTCCATTGGCCAGCGTGTACGCCAACTCGATATCCGCCGTGGCTCCCGCCTCGTGCATGTGGTATCCCGAAATACTGATCGAGTTGAACTTGGGCATGTTCTTCGACGTGTAGCGGAAGATGTCTCCAATGATGTGCATGGATGGCTGAGGAGGGTAGATGTAGGTATTCCTCACCATGAATTCCTTCAGGATGTCATTCTGAATGGTTCCGGCCAGCTGATTTGGGGTCACGCCCTGCTCTTCAGCAGCAACGATGTAAAATGCCATAATCGGGATCACCGCTCCGTTCATGGTCATACTGACCGACATCTTGTCTAGTGGGATCTGATCAAAGAGGATCTTCATATCCTCGACGGTGTCGATGGCTACACCGGCTTTTCCAACATCTCCTTTGACGCGCTCATGGTCGCTGTCGTATCCACGGTGAGTTGCCAAGTCGAAGGCAACCGAGAGACCCTTTTGTCCAGCGGCAAGGTTGCGGCGATAAAAAGCGTTCGACTCTTCCGCCGTACTGAAGCCTGCGTATTGTCGGATGGTCCAGGGCCGGATGGCGTACATACTGGCATAAGGTCCACGCAAATAGGGTGGAGCACCAGCTCCAAAACTCATGTGGGGAAGTTGCCCAGCGCTAACCGGAGATTGAACCTTCGGGATATCAATACCCTCGGGGGCCGTCCATTTTTCCTGGCCTGCGGAATGTGATTCTGATTGACCACCTACAAGATCCCGAAATGAAATGTCCTTGTATTGACTCATGCGTTCACAGATTGAAGGTGAAGAGGAAGGTCGATCACAGCAGGAAGGAGGGCGTATTCAGTGCTTCTTCTCGGTGTCTCAGGCACCACGGTTGATGGTGGGTATTTGTTGACTCCGAGTAGATTGCGCTCACCATTCTCATAGGCTTCCACCAGTGCTTTACCAGATGTTTCTAGGTTTCTCCTGAGCTCTCCGCTCTTGGCGTAAGCCGTGAATCCACCAGCGGCTTCGATCTCCTGGACTCTCTCCCAAGCTTTTTCGGCGATGGTCGTGGTCAGATGCTCGATCAGGTAGGCTCCGTCGGCCTGGTTCAAATTCTTATCCAGTCGACCTTCTTCCTTTAGCAGGTTTTGGATGTTTCTCGAGATCCTTTTGCTGAAGTTATTTGATTCTTTCCATGGCAGGTCCCAAGGTTCGACCATGACAAACTGAGCACCTCCCAGAACGGCGGACATAGCGGATGACGTGGCCCGGAGAATATTGCTGTGCTCATCATTCTTCGCGTTGGTGATGGTTAGATTGCTAGCCAGGATCATTGGATTCCGTGGTTCTTTTCCTTCTTTTCTTAAAATGGAGGTCCACAACCAGCGTAGAGCTCTGACCTTGGCAATCTCTGAAAGAAAGGCATTTCCAACGCCGGTGTGAAAGAGGATGGGGGCGTCGAAGCCATTGGTCTTTCCTGTTCCCAACCCTTGTGCTAAAAGGAAGGCGACTTCGTCGATCAGTCCTGCTCCACGGTTCCGAAGTCTTTTCCCATTCAATAGCAAGTTCCCTGCTTTTGAGAAGTCAGTATCTCCCTTGACTCGAAGGAGCTCGCGATATGGATCTATACAGTTCCCACCTTGAACGAAGGCCGGAGCAATACCGGTGTCGATCCCTCGTAGAGCAACTTCCGCTGCTGCGCCGAGAAAACCTTTGAAGAACCAAATCGCTTCGATTCCTTGGTTGAGTGCAGCAAGAGCCTCTTCGTTGGCCTTTTGCGCATCCTTTTCGTAGATCGGTTCAACGATCTTCCATGGCTCTTCCAAGTTGGTGAGTTGAGCCAAGGGAGTAGGAAGGCTATTTTGCCAAGATTCAATGGTGAAACCTTCCGCACTTTTCCAAAGCAGATGGTCTTCATAAGACTTACCCTTGAGATCTTTCTCAACTCGGGCACGCCATTGCTCTGTGCTGTCTTGTGCGAAAAGAAGGTGGTCTGTTGCGTCGCTCATGCGACGAAGATAAGGTGCGGCTGGGTGTTGCCCAATAGATTCTGCAGCGATTCTCGGTTAACAATCGGTCGTTAAGAAGTAGAACTATTCTTGTTGTTGCACGGTTTTCATTTCAACTATGTTAGTACCGTCTATTGGTCTACCAAACTTGAATAGAATCAGATGAACGTAGTAAAGAAAAGATCGGACGTAGTAGAGAACCTAGTTGGACTGGAGAAGATGCTCCGTGGTAAGAAGGCAGCCGATCGGGATTTTGCCATCAATCAGATAGTCAGCGATCCACGCATCGTGATCTATAAAGTGCTCGGAGAGAATCATTTTGCCCCAGCTTCAATGATGGGAGCGAAGAACGGTTTGGACGTCGACCACGCTAAGCTCACCGAAGATGAGCACAAAGAGATCAAGAAGGCGCTTACGGACGTCATAGGCACTCCTTTCACCAATGAGACGACGGTGAGTAAGTTTCAGGAATATGCAAAGTCGCTTTCAAAGAAGGTTCCTAACTTAGAACGTTCCTATTGGAGGGTGAAAGATGAGCGAGGAAAGAACCTGAATCTAAGCGAAAAGGATATCAAGTAACTACCTCAATTCGAATCGTATCGGTATCGTGTAATATACGCGAACGGCTTGACCATTTTGTAGCCCCGGATTCCACTGGGGCATTTCCTTTATCACACGTATTGCTTCTCTGTCTAAGGCGTCAAACACGCCCCTGATGACCGTGACTTCATTGATGGAAAGGATCGAAGAGTGATCTGTACGCTTCCGAATGGGGATAGCTTCCATTGTGCGTTAAACTCATCTAACGAGTTGGGCGGGTACTCCATCTTGATCAATAAGGAGCGGAGAAACAAACTGGGATTGATCTTGGGTGAGAGATTCAAGATAAAACTAGAGAAGGACACATCCACTTATGGCACACCCATGAGTGATGAATTCGCAGCAGTCATGGATCAGGACGAGGAGGGGAGTAGGCTATTCCATGAGCTCACTCACGGAAATCAACGCTCAATGATTTACTTCAGCGATAACGTGAAGTCGTCAGACATCAAGATTCGTCGAGCCCTCGTGGTCATGGAACATCTCAGGGAAGAAAAAGGGAAGCTAGACTACAAGCGTTTGGGGGCGATGATCAAAGAAGCAAATCAGGCCGCCAAACTGAAGTGATCAATCCTCGGCTACGAAGATGAAGATCTCTTCTTCCGGTCGTTTCATGAAATACTTCTCACGGGCGAACTTCTCAAGCTTGGCGTTGTCGCTTAGAAGCTCCTCCAAATCGTCTTTGATACTGACGATCTCTTCTTGGTAGTATTCTTTGTCGGACTCCAGTTGGTATAGCTCCGCACGTAGCTCGACCTGACTGATCATGTTGTGCTCATCAAAGAACATCATCCAGATCGCAAAACCAATAAAGGTCTGGGCATATCTGTTTTTCAGGTACCAAGGCAGTCTATCCCATAGTTCTTTGAGCATGCGTAAAGGTCTATCTAAGAACAACAGAAACGAAAAGAGGGACATTCAATTATGAACATCCCTCTTTTGATCTTGTGATGGTTTGTCTACCGATCAATAATAGATCAAGCGACGCACCTTAGCGATGTACTTCGCCAATCGTAGTACCTGCTTCGTGTAACCGAATTCGTTATCGTACCAAACATAGAGAACGATGCTCTTCTTGTCTGGGTGCACGATCGTTGCGTTGCTGTCATAGACTGAGCAACAGGTGTTTCCAACGATATCGCTAGAAACGCATTCCTCGTTGATGTTGTAGTTGATCTGATTCACCAAATCTCCCTTCAACGCAGCATCCTTCAACAAACTGTCGACGTGCTCTACTGAAGTTTCCTTGTCCAACGTCAAACTCAAGATCGCGAGAGATCCGTTCGGAACCGGAACACGCACCGCGTTAGCCGTCAATTTGTCTTTCAAGTCGGGAATCACCTTGGTTACCGCCTTTCCAGCGCCCGTTTCGGTAATGACCATGTTGATGGCAGCAGAACGACCACGACGCGTCTTCTTGTGCATGTTGTCCAACAAGTTCTGGTCGTTGGTATATGCGTGAACTGCTTCAATGTGTCCTTTTGTAACACCAAGGCTGTCATGGATCACCTTAAGAACAGGAACGATCGCATTGGTAGTGCAAGAAGCGGCAGAGATGATCTCATCTTTCTCCAGATCTACGCTCTTGTGATTTACACCGTACACGATGTTGGGTACTTCTTTACCAGGCGCGGTCAAAAGCACCTTAGAAGCTCCCTTCGAAGTAAGGTGACGGCTTAGAGCTGTCTTGTCCTTGAATACACCTGTGTTATCGATGACCAAAGCGTCATTGATGCCATAGGCTGTGTAATCAATATCTTCTGGATACTTCGCCGCAATGAACTTAACGCGCTGACCATTGATGATGAGTTCCATGTTCTCATAGTCTTCTTCAACTGTTCCCTGAAAACGTCCGTGAACAGAGTCGTTGCGAAGAAGGTGAGCTCTCTTGTGCAATTGATCCTTGTCGATGCTACGAACAACGATCGCGCGAAGACGAAGCTGTTGTCCCTTGCCGGCAGAGGTAATAAGAAGTCGAGCCGCCAAACGACCGATACGACCAAATCCGTAAAGAACCACGTCCTTAGGGTTGATTGGTTGTTTTTCGTCCAAGGTGAATCCACTGAGTTTGTTCTCGAGAAAAGCACGCATGTCGGTGTACTGGGTCTTTTCAGCATGCCATTCAGCAGCGAGCAGTCCGATGTCAAGCTTGGACGGTGCAATGTCCATCTCCATCATCTCCTTGGCTAGAGATGAGGTGTCGTGAACATTGATCGGACGATTCACCACCTCGTTCGCATAGGCGTGCAGGTTGACAATGTCAGAAATAGTGACATCGAGTAGGGGGTTGCGGAAAAGCACCAATTCGATGCCTTTGTCAAACTGTAGATGTCCGATGCAGCTCTGGAGTTCAACCGCGGCTTTCTCTTCGTTAAGATAGGCCTTGAAATCACTTTGATAGTTGTCTACTACCGTAGCTTCCATGATTGAAAATGGGTTTGTGGTTTGTGAGGATGTGAAATAAAAAAGGCCGTGAGATCATCACGGCCTGTAAGTTTTTAGGTTATTCGCCCAAATACATTTTGAGCAATCGACTTCTCGAATTCTGTCGGAGTCGTCGAATCGCCTTCTCTTTGATCTGGCGTACGCGCTCTCGTGTGAGGTCGAACTTATCTCCGATCTCCTCGAGGGTAAGACCGTGATTCATGCCAATTCCGAAGAACAAACGGATCACGTCGCGCTCGCGCTCGGTCAACGTTTCCAATGAACGCTCGATCTCACGCTGAAGTGACTCGCGCATGAGGTCTCCGTCTGCACTTGGAGATTCGTTGTTGCTGATCAAATCCAAAAGACTGAAGTCTTCGTCCTCCTTCAAAGGAGCGTCGACAGATACGTGGCGTCCTGAAACACTCATGGTATCCTTAACCTTTTCTTCCGGAATCTCGAGAGCAGAAGCCAACTCGTCTGCTACTGGCGGACGCTCGTACTCTTGCTCGAGTTGAGCATATACTTTATTGATCTTGTTCAAAGAACCAACTTGGTTCAATGGAAGACGAACGATACGAGATTGTTCTGCGATCGCTTGAAGGATGGATTGACGAATCCACCAAACAGCGTAAGAAATAAACTTAAAACCACGCGTTTCATCGAAACGTTGAGCGGCTTTGATCAAACCAAGGTTTCCTTCGTTGATCAAGTCAGGGAGGGTAAGTCCCTGGTTCTGGTATTGCTTAGAAACAGAAACCACGAATCGAAGGTTGGCGCGAACCAACTTCTCAAGCGCTCTTTGGTCTCCTTTCTTAATTCGTTTTGCAAGTTCAACTTCTTGCTCCGCGTTGATCATCTCTTCGCGGCTGATCTCAGTCAAATACTTATCCAGCGACTGACTGTCGCGGTTGGTGATTGACTTGGTGATTTTTAGTTGCCTCATATAGTTTGATTTCCCCCTTTCTATCGCTTTGCCTAATGGACTTGCAAAGGTACGACTTTTTCCCTTCGCAATCAACGCCTTATAATTTACTCCAGTAGATAGACGTCAATACTAGTTTAAACGTGAGTTTGACGAAAAAGTTTCGTCACAAACCAAATCCATAGTAGGCAAGCTTTCCGTTGGGATAAACACCTTCGATGAGGACTCCACCGTCTTTGTTTTGCAACAGATCGTAGAAGTGATCCTTGTTCTTGACGGTTTCTTGATCCACCTTGAGAATAATGAAGTCAGGTGAAATACCCGCATTTCGCAGCTTTCCGTGGCCGAGTTCCTTCACTTGCACACCGCTACTGATCTTAAGCTGTTCCTTCAGTTCCCCATCTACTTCCTCCACTAGCGCGTTCAGACGCTCATGGATCTCCAACTCTTTTTTAGGAGTGAGTTCCGCTTCACCGAATTGATTTCGCAAAGTCAACGGAATATCTACTTCCTCACCTTTTCGATTAACCGTAACCAAGATTCTGTCAGCCGGACGGTAACGGCTGAGCTGCTCTTGCATCTCGGTTACGTTCTTGACCTTGCGCTCAGCGATCTTAGTGATCACATCTCCGGCTTCAATGCCAGCTTCCTTAGCAGCACCCATGTCTAAGGTGGTAGCGACAAAGATCCCCTCAGTCGTATTCAAGGACTCATTTTCAGCCAACTTCTGATCCACATTCATGATGCGTACACCTAAATAGCCTCGTTGTACGGCACCGTATTCCAGTAAATCTTCTACCACTTTGCTAACGATATTGACCGGAATGGCGAAGGAGTATCCCGTGTATGAGCCGGTATTGGATTTGATCGCGGCGTTGATCCCGATCAATTCCCCGCGACTGTTGACCAAGGCGCCGCCGCTGTTCCCTGGATTCACTGCGGCATCGGTTTGAATGAAGGCCTCGACTGCACTAGCGTCATTGGGTCCATTAGCCAGGATGTTGATGTCACGTCCTTTTGCGCTCACGATTCCTGCGGTTACGGTGCTTTCCAGGTTGAAGGGGTTTCCGACCGCAAGTACCCATTCGCCAACCTTCACTTGGTCAGAATTCCCAAACTCGATCTTAGGTAATCCTTCCGCGTCAACCTTTAAAAGAGCCAGATCCGATGAAGGATCCTGACCGATGATCTCCGCTTTGAAGCTCTTGTTGTCATTGGTGACGATCTCCACGGATGAAGCTCCGTCGATCACGTGATTGTTCGTGACAATGTATCCGTCATTCGACATGATCACACCCGAACCTGCTCCGGCGCCGATTCGAGGTTGCTTTTGATAAATGCCATCTCCGAAAAAGAAGTGACGGATCGGGTCGAAGGTGTAATAGCCACCATCCATTTCGAAGGTGGTCTTGACGTGTACTACCGAGTTAACGGTCTTTTCAGCCGCTGCCGTGAAGTCAACCGTTTCTGCGGGTAATCCATAGGAGACTTGGCTCACTTGGTCGTCACTAGAACCAAGATGCTCCGCTCGCAGTTGCTCGATCTCCTCCAGTTTCGATAATCTTTCGTTTTGGTTGTAGATGAATCCTCCTGCAACCAAAGCCCCCCCTAATACTGCTGCTAAAAAGTATCCTACTGTCTTCATTGTTGATCTGTTTATTGTTTCTAAAACGTGTATCAAAATAACTGCCGATACCTTGCTATCGTTGCGGTGCTGCTGTTAATTAATTCTAAGCCATCTTTGAACTTTGATCATAGTGGAACTTGAGTCCCGAGAAGTTCGGAATATTGCAACGACATGGAATTCTACAAGTACGAAGGAGCCGGAAACGATTTCATCCTCATCGATGATAGAAGTGAGGTGTTTCCTGATGGAAACGTTGACCTCATTGCTAAGATGTGTGATCGTCACTTTGGGATCGGGGCAGACGGATTGATGCTCCTGCGAAACAAGGATGGGTACGACTTTGAGATGGTCTATTTCAACAGCGATGGAAGGCCGAGTTCCATGTGTGGCAATGGTGGAAGGTGCATTACTCAATTTGCTTCAGATCTTGGGGTTATCCAAGGCGAAGCTCATTTTTTAGCAGTGGATGGACCACATCACGCCAAGCTCCTGAGTATGTCGGGCGTATCCCTTCAAATGGGTGATGTCCATATCATAGAATCCTTGGATCAACAGGCGGTGTTTCTAAACACAGGTTCTCCGCATTACGTTGCACCGACCTCTGGAGTCTCTGCCATGGATATAGTCGATTTCGGTCGATCCATTCGCTACAGCGATCGATTTCGACAGGAGGGTGTGAATGTGAATGCGGTAGAGTGGTTAGACGGTCGATTGTACATACGTACGTACGAACGCGGAGTCGAGAATGAAACCCTAGCTTGTGGTACGGGAGTGACGGCTGCGGCCATCGCGGCTCATCACTGGGGGTGGACAGACTCGCCGGTCAACGTGAAAGCTGAAGGGGGTGATCTCGAAGTGAGTTTTGAAGAAGTCAATGGAAACTATCGAAACGTCTGGAAGAGCGGTCCCGCAACCTTCGTTTTCAAAGGGAATTACGAACTATGATTCTCAACGGCCAAAAAGCGAGCTTGAGAACTCCTGAGAAGCGAGACGTTGACCTCATTTTTCGTTGGGAGAATGACCAGAACAATTGGTTGGTCAGCAATACGGTGGCTCCGTATACACAAGAAGAGATCGAGGCCTTTGTTTCTAATCCTCCGGACCTTTATGAAGACCAGCAAATGCGTTGGATGATCGAAGGGAGTGATGGGCTGGTCGTAGGTTGTCTTGACCTGTTTGACCTAGACCCAAAGAATCGTCGGGTGGGCATTGGCATATTGATCGACCAAGAATTTCGTGGCAAGGGTTATGGACATGAAGCCATCGATCTGGTACTGGAATTTTGCTACAGAGACCTAGACCTTCACTCGGTCTATGCTGAAGTGTTGGCGTCTAATGACTCAAGTCAGCATCTCTTTGAAGCTGCGGGATTCAAGAAAGTAGGGGTGAAGCAGGATTGGCTATGGAATGGAGCTGGTTTTGTCGATCAGTATATGTATCAACGGTTTTCTGACAGATGAACTGGAAGCGTTTTGTCTTGACAATCATGCTATTTGTAGTCTTGGTCGGAGGTTACATGGCATGGGATTTTTATCAGCGCATTTTTTCACCCAATGTTTCTCTTCCTGAATCCAATGTAGAATTCTTCATTCAGAGTGAATGGACATACGATGAGGTGCTCGCTTCGTTAGCGGAGAAAAAGTTCATCGATGACGAACGGTCCTTTGATTGGGTAGCTCAAAGAAAGAGTTACCCGTCTTTGGTGAAGCATGGACGCTACATCCTCTTTGATGGAATGAACAATAACCAATTGGTGAATCTTCTGCGCAGCGGAGAGCAAAGCCCGGTGAAAGTGGTTGTTAGATCAGTTCGTACCAAAGCGGAGCTCGCCGGCACGGTGGCGCGATATATCGAAGCCGATAGTGCGGCCTTGCTTGGCTTACTGAATGACCCGGCATTCTGTGCGCAATATGGATTCAACACCACTACGATCTTCACGCTGTTTCTTCCGAATACCTATGAGTTCTATTGGAATACCTCGGAAGAGGAGTTCATTACGCGAATGGCCCGCGAGTACAAGCGTTTTTGGAACGATGAGTGTAAGGCCAAAGCGAATGCGCTGCATCTTTCACAATCGGAAGTATCAACCTTGGCTTCGATCGTACAAGCCGAACAGAGTGCGCATCGTGACGAGCGACCTGTCGTGGCCGGATTGTACTTGAATCGACTGCGAAAAGGGATGAGGCTTGAATCGGATCCGACCTTGATTCATGCCATTGGGGATTTTTCTATCAAGCGCGTATTGAACATTCATAAGGAGGTGGATTCGCCCTACAATACATACAAGCGATCAGGCTTGCCACCTGGACCTATCTTGCTTCCGGAGATCAGCTCACTCGAGGCGGTCTTGAACGCAGAGGATCACAACTACATCTTCATGTGCGCCAAAGAAGACTTCTCAGGCTATCACAACTTTGCCAGTAGCTACAGAGAGCATATCAACAATGCAAAGCGCTATCAGCGCGAGTTGAATAAGCGAAAGATCTACAAGTAGGGTTTACCAACCACGCTTGATTCGAGCCTCTCTCTTGCGAAGGCTTTTGTGTGCCGTAGTGGCGCGCTTGTGCTTCGTTCGGGCACTTCTGCGGTGCATGTCGCACTTGATAATGCCGCAGCACTTATTGTCCTTACGCTGAGCATTGCTGCCATCGGTGACCATGCAACTGGGGCAGATCAAGATGAGTGTCAGAGCGAATAGGGCCGAATATGTGAGGCGTTTCATCATGAGAACACCCAAATGTAAGGATGTTTAGCCTTCGTTCCGAATTGGGTTTCTGCCCAGCAGATGCACATGTCGTGTCACTAATCCGATGTCGGTGAAGAGGTGAAACTCTTTGAGGTAGGAAACGTTTTCGGCAATGCACTGATCATGAGCCGAGTTGGGAATGATGCGGTTCATCAGGGGAAAGACCACACCGGGCTTCATAGGCGGGAGTGCACTATGCGCTCCTCGCGGGTCGAAGCTTACCCAGCTGCTTTTGCCGATAGCCACGCGGTATAGATTCTTGATGAATCCGCCTTTCTCATCGATCCATAAGATCAAGATAGGAGAGAAGAGCAGGAGAACTAGATTGGTCAGAAGGTCAGAGGTGCGCTTGATCCGCTTGATCGATGCCACATTCACGCGTTCAAGTTCTCCACGAGCAACCGTGTCATTTGGGCCGATGGCCTCTTGACTTCCGATGATGAAGAGATCAGTACCTCCTACGGCCATTCTAAATCGCACTCCGGTTGGAGCAAGCCTTTCCATCCACCGTATCATGTCTCCATTTGAGATCACTCGTGTGTCAAAGACGATGTCGGAGAGTCGAAAGTCTTCGATGATCAATTGGAGGTCCTCCATCTGTCCAACAAAACCAACCTGTGTGGATGAATCCTGCTCTACCTGTACACCGCAAACAAGCTCGTGTGGCAAATTATGTCCTTGAATGAATACCTGAATCTCTTTGAGAGAGTGCTCATTACCCACAATGCCATATCGCGCTTGAGTCTTGAGCTGGATCTGGAAAATGCTCGGTGCGATACTATGCAACAAGGTGCGCCAAAGAAGCCCGGCAATAAGTCCTCCGGTACTTCCCATGAGAAGAACGGCCCTTGAGAATCGATAGATTTCTGGAAGCATGGAGTAGAATCCCAGTAAAACCAAGGTTGCGATGAGCCAGCCCTTGAATAGTCGAGCAAACCGGAACCCATGATCGTAGACGCTGGAGTAGAGCAGGACTAGTACCGTCAGGAATGTGTAGCCAAGTTGAACGGGAAGAATGAAGGGCAGGTCGAATTGCTTGTCTGCCACCTCGCCATACCATTCGGTAGCCAGATAAAAGATGCCGAAAACGGTCAGTGCATCGATTCCCGCTTGCCAAAGTCCCCCGAAGAGTCGACGTAAGATGGCCAACCCAGCTCTGAAGTAGATGGCAAGTTCGATCAGCAAGCCGAACAGGGACGCCTGTCCTTTGTCGAAGTGTTTCTTAGCGAAGATCACCATGGCTCGGTAGAAGACGAAGACATAGTTAACGCTGCCTTTCTTCGTGCTTTCTCCTTTATAATGTATGATTCGTGATTCAGGGTAGTAATAGTTCTTGTAACCAGCCTTGACCAATCGATAGGAGAGGTCGATGTCTTCTCCGTACATGAAGAAAGCTTCATCCAACAGCCCCGCTTTGTCAAGCGCCGTTCGCCGCATCATCATGTAGGCTCCGCTGAGGATGTCTACCTCATGAGTATCTTCTTTGTCCAGAAAACCAACGTGGTATTGCCCGAAGCTTTTGCTTTTGGGAAAGAGCGATGAAAGACCGAAGATCTTGTAGAATGCCGCTCGGGGAGTGGGAAGGCCACGTTTACTCTCTGGTAAAAAGTCTCCGGAGCCATCGATCATGTGAATACCTAGTCCGCCAGCGTCGGGATGACTGTCCATGAACGCGACGCTTTTCTCAAATGCATTCTCCGCCACCACGGTATCCGGATTAAGCAGAAGAACGTACTCCCCTTTAGATGCTTTAATGCCATGATTATTCCCACGTGAAAACCCCACATTCTCATCCAGGTAGATGTATCGCACCTCAGGAAAGCGCTCCTTCATCATTTGGTCCGAGCCGTCTTTCGAGGCATTATCGACCACGATCAGCTCACCATCCATTCCTTCCAATGCCTTCAGGGCAGAAGAGACCGCTTGCTCGAGAAAGAAGCGGACGTTGTAGTTGACTATGATGACGCTGAGTTTCACGCTCAGGAGTTTCGCATAGAGTTTTCGTACAGGAGTCGACCTTGAATGGATCGTCCTAGTGTAAGTTCGTCAGTGTACTGCAGCTCATTTCCGATAGCTACTCCACGGGCTAGAGAGGTTACTTTGACGGGTTTATCAAGTAATCGTTTGTAGAGGTAGAAATTAGTAGTGTCGCCTTCCATTGTCGCGGGAAGCGCAAAGATGATCTCTTTGCATTCCGCGTTTTCGGTGCGCGTCAGTAAGGTTTCGATATGCAGATCGGCAGGGCCGACACCGTCGAGGGGTGAGATCACGCCACCAAGAACATGGTACACGCCATAATATTGTCCGGTAGATTCGATGGCGAGCAGGTCGCGCAGGTCTTCCACCACACAGATTGTTCCTTTATCTCGCTTTGGGTGGGCGCAGATCTGGCATACTTCATCATCAGAAACGTTGTGGCAAATGGTACAGAATCCTAACTCGTTGACCAATTGGGTGATCGACTGACCAAAACGCTGAGCTTCCTCCTGGTTCATCTTGAGCAATTCGAGCGTATACCGGAGCGCCGTTCTGCGTCCTACACCGGGCAGACTCTCAAAATAGGATACCGTGCGTTCCAGTAGTTTCGATGGTAGTTCCATAGCCGCGAAGATAGGGGCATATCTACTGTTGAAACTGTTCGAACCAACAATCATTCAACCAATTCAAGTGCACAGATGAGCAACATTGGTTTCCGACGTGCGTTCGATTATGGAGAGAGGCACGAAGCTTGCTTAAGAACTCTTAGGAACTGTGTAACCGCAGTCACCCAAGTTTGATAAGTGGAAACCTTACCTTTGACATTCGATTATGATTTTAGAAAACAACGCACGTATGCTTCGATTGATCTTACCTCTTTTGATTGCCATCCTTTCATTTGCCAACCAGGCGCAAGCCCAAGCTGAATACACGGCTTCCCAAGAGGGGTGGGAGGTGAGTCTCGATAAGGCGATTAAGATGTCTGAAGAATCAGGCAAGCCCATCATGGCGAACTTCACCGGTTCCGACTGGTGCGGATGGTGTAAGCGATTGAAAGCATCCGTTTTTGATACAGAGCATTTTGATCAATGGGCGAATGAGAATGTGGTGTTACTCGAACTCGACTTCCCGCGTCGAAAGCAGTTGCCAGACAACATCCGTCAGCAGAATGCAGGACTTCAGCAAGCCTTCCAAGTAAGAGGCTATCCAACCATCTGGGTGTTCAATATGATCAAGAACCCAACCACAGGTCAGTACGAGATCCAAGCTCTAGCCAAGGCGGGCTACGGACCGGATGCTAAGCAATGGACGCAGGCGCTTGACCAACAGATCGAAGCTTCCTTAGCGCAGATCAAGGGGTGACGAATTAGAGAACGGTAGAAATCTTCTAGTTTTTTGCGATGCAGTTGAAGGAAGTGTGAATTAATTTTACTCTTCTTATCCTGTCTATGAAACGCGTATTGACACTGTTCGTAGGACTCTCGATATGGAGTTCAATCGAAGCACAGAGTTTTCAAGCTTTTTGTTCCATACAGACCATGAACGGTGTCATGGTAGATATCTGTGCTCATCATGGAGAGATTCTCAGTACCGGTTTCTTCACGACTATATGCGGCGAATCTGTCGGTCATATGGCGAAGTTGTCGGATAATCAGTGGCTGCCTTTCAATGTTGAGCTCAGCGATCCCGTTCACTCCTTGTTTCCATTTGGCGACTCTCTTTTCATTGCGAAGTATGAAGAAGTAGATGATAGCAACGCATTGCTACTCTACTATGGAGACACGTTGACTGAAGTTGGCGAGAAAGTGACATTAACAACTGCTACTGGCTTCTCCAACGTTCCGAACATTTATGATGTACTCATCTACCAAGGCGAAGTGCTCATCTCAGGCGAGTTCGATGTAGTCGGTGACGATACCATCCGAGGTGTTGCCCGTTGGGACGGAACCCAATGGAATTCGATGGGTATTGGACTAGCTGATGGAATTGACGGAACGGCTCCGCTTATGTACCCACATCAAATGAAGGTTTATAATGACCAGCTCTACATGGTAGGAAACTTTAAGTACGCGGGTGGTGTGGAGGTGAACGGAGTGGCTCGATGGGACGGTACTCAATGGCATGCCATGGGGCAAGGATTCAATGGGACGGTTTATGCTAGCGAAGTTTTTAAGGATACACTTTGGGTAGCCGGGAGTTTTACTCAAAGTGGAGCAAATGACCTTTTGCGGATGGCGTATTGGGACGGACAGGAATAGAAGTCACCAGATCTTGGGTTCATTCCACAGAACAGCATGGACTTTTCATATGTCCACACACTGTATGCTAAAGGTGATGTGCTGTACGTAGGTGGGGGCTTAAGAAAGTGGTGACTCCCGGAGGAGATACCGTATCATGTGGAGGAATCGTTTCCTACGCGAGAGAGACGGTGAATACGTTTGACGGTGTTATTCCTTACGACATTGAAGGCATCTTGGTTAGTGATGAGCACCGCCTTATCGTCGGTGGTGGATTCTTTGGTTCTGGGTGAACATCTCTCCGCAGAAGAACGCTTGGTGATTGCACCATAAAAAAAGCCTCCCATTTCGGAGAGGCTTTTCATTAATAATTTGAAGAGATCAGAAACCTAGCTTCGGAGTAGGCATACTCTCAACAAGAACTCCTACACAGAAGAGATCTTCTGGATCTGGTTCAGCATTCTTTCCTTTCTTACCATCTCCTTCCTCAGGGGGAGGACCAGGAGCAGTAATGCGGAGGATGATCTTCTTCGTGTTATCTGCAGAGAATTCAAAGGATTGTGGTAAGGTGTTTTCGCCATCTTCCGTTCCTTCAGCAGGTACATCCAAGGCTGCATTCTGGTTGTCAAACAACACTTCTTTACTTCGTCCGTCTATCACTTGAAACTTCAATGGTTCTTCAACCTTCTTATCTTGACAGAGGCTGATGTGATAGTCTTGACCGGCGTGCGCAACAAAGACAAGGTCAGAGGTATGTCCCAAAACGAACATTCCACTCTTCGATTGTGAGTTGTAACGCATGTATGCGTTGTCAGAGCCATAACACTTTCTCTTGTGAAAGTTGTTGCAATCTTGAGCAACAGTGGTTGTCAACATGAACCCAGATAGGATCGCCGTGAGTCCAATAAGTCTAATCATTCCCTTCATCTTAGCTTTGACTTGCGTTTGCAAATGAAATTCTATAATCGGTAGCAGCTTGCTTCAGTTGGTTGAATTCTTCAGCAGTCATCACAACGCGATATCCACCAAGAACAACCTTGTCGCCATTCTTTTGAAGATTTTCAGAAGCTTTTTCCTCTTTCAGGTTAAGGAAAATGTCGGCAACAGGAGCAAGGTCAGTGAGAACGTCTTTCACGCGCTCTTCGTCTTCGTACATCTTGAGATAGTCCATGACATTCTCCATGACTAGCTTCTCGTCAGCCAATCGCTGGATCACATCGCTACCTTCTTCGTACTCACCAATCAAGTTGGTAAGGATGTAAATGCTTTCTACAAAACCACCAGTGGCGATGATCGCTAGCGTAGAACCTTTCTCATTCTCTTCGAGCATTCCGATGATGCGCTGATATGATCCGGTTGAGATCACCTCCAAAGAGTCAGCGTTGTCCATGTTGTTTTTCACACGGTCCACCATGACTTCGTCGAAGACATACGAGATGCCAAGGTCGTCACCGATCTGACGTAGGTAGTCAAAGTTGGCCATGGACTCTTGAAACTTGTCATAAGACGCAGTGTAGGCAATGTCTGCTGTAATTCTACCAAAGTTCAGCGCCTGATCTTTCGAAGAAGAATAGATCTGGGTTTCGGTGCTTACGAGGTCATCACGGAAGGGGAGTTCGCTATCCTTGATGATCGAGAAGAGTTCGTTTGGGCTTGGTACGGTGTACACAGTTGAACCTTGCTCGCCGAAACCGATCGGAGTTGCATCCGAAATTACAGGTTGGTCATCAGTTGGTTCTGGAGCATTGGATTGCTCGGTTTCTCCGCCGCATGAAGCCAACATCAAGGCTGTTGATCCTGCTAGAAGAAGTGAAAGATGTCTCTTTTTCATTTGATATTCGTGGGTTACATGACGATCAAAACGCGTCAAAAATAACAAATAATCAATATGTTCTAATTTCTGAAAACCCCGTGTTTTCTAGTGTTTTGCAGTTTGGCGCTCTGCCACAGCTAAGATAAATGAATTTCCCTATCCCTCGACTTTGGCCGCCGTTTTAAATTCTGACGTGAAGTGAAAGGTCAGTTTTGGGTAGTTCTCTTGAGCCATTTGAAGCATCCATGCGCTAGGTGCAAGGAACACAGGGTTCTCATCCTTGTCAAACGCAATCTCCGAAGCCTTGATGCGAATGAATTCATCTAGCTGCTTCTGATCGGTGGTCGTGATCCAGCACGCTTTATAGAAGCTCTTGTGGACAAGGTCGCACGATGCTCCGTATTCTTCGTTCAGTCGATACTTGATCACTTCGAACTGAAGCTCTCCTACTGTACCGATGATCTTCTTGTTTCCGGGTTGCTGAATGAATAGCTGCGCCACTCCTTCGTCCGTCAATTGTCGAACTCCTTTGTCTAGCTGTTTTGACTTCATCGGGTCCTTATTGACCACCTCCCGGAAGATCTCAGGCGAAAAGCTTGGGATGCCTTGGAACTGAAATTCCTCGCCTTCTGTGAGCGTATCACCGATCTTGAAGTTTCCGGTATCGTATAATCCGATCACGTCTCCGGGGAAAGCCTTATCGATCACGCTTTTTTCTCGCGCTAAGAAGCTGTAAGGATTGCTGAATCGAAACTGCTTCGATAGACGTGTGTGGTGGAAAAATTTGTTTCTCTCGAATTCGCCTGAACAAACGCGAAGGAAAGCGATACGGTCTCGGTGATTCGGATCAAGGTTGGCGTGGATCTTAAAAATGAATCCACTGAACTTATCCTGGTATGGGTCAATAGGGCCTTTCGAGCTAGGACGGGGCAGAGGAGTTGGCGCGATCTCGGTAAAGGTGTCTAGCATCTCCTTGATGCCGAAGTTGTTCACCGCACTACCAAAGAACACCGGCGCCAATTGCCCCTTTAGGTACTTCTCTTTGTCGAATGGTTCATAAACCCCTTCGATCAGCTCGACATCCTCTCTCAATTGTTCCGCATCTTCTCCGATCAATTCATCCAGCTTGCTGTCGTTGAGATCGTCGAAAGAGACGACTTCCGTGGCCATTTTAGTTTTGTTCGCCTCGAATAGATTGAGTTCGTGTTGATGTAGGTTGTAAACACCTTTGAATCTCTTACCCTTATTGATCGGCCAGCTCAAAGGCCTAACCTTGATGCCTAAGTTACTTTCGATTTCGTCGACCAGGTCGAAGGAGTCCCGACCTTCAAGGTCCATTTTATTCACAAAGACGATGATCGGTGTATCGCGCATGCGGCATACTTCCGTCAATCGTTTGGTTTGTTCCTCTACGCCATTCACACTGTCGACTACCAGGATGACGCTATCTACAGCCGAGAGCGTGCGGTAGGTATCTTCTGCGAAGTCCTTGTGACCGGGGGTGTCGAGAAGGTTGATGAGGTTGCCTTTGTACTCGAAAGACATCACGGAAGTAGCCACTGAGATACCTCTTTGTCTTTCGATCTCCATGAAGTCAGAAGCAGCGGTTTTCTTGATCTTGTTCGATTTCACCGCGCCTGCAGTCTGAATCGCTCCGCCAAACAATAGGAATTTCTCCGTCAGCGTTGTCTTTCCCGCATCCGGGTGTGAAATGATAGCGAAGGTCTTTCGCCGATTGATCTCTTCCTTGTACTTCATGAAACTAGGTCTTAGAGAAGTCCGAACTGACGCATGTGATGTCCCATGTGTTTGGTTTGGAACAGCATCCATCCATCAAAATCCAAGTCGCCAAACACAGGATGCGTCTCTATGGCATCGGGATGTGCCTCGTGATACTCAAAGAATGCGTTCATTTCATCTTCGAGTTGGTCGATCGCTACGTCGAGTGAAGGCTTTCTCAATGGCGGCTCGCCTTTCGCAAAGATCGGATTGGCGATGTTTTGCTTATATTCTTTGTCGCTAAAGAGGAACAGACGACGCTTTTCCAATTCTTCACCAGAGAGCATGGCCGGTACGCGAGCTCGCCCATTCGATATCCGCCAAGAGCCTACCACGTGCTCCACCATATGCTGAGGGGACATAGAACCCCAGAGCGGTTTTTGCTCCGGGGTGCAAGTCCTGAGTTTTTGGATAGCGTCTAAAAAGAACGCTTTGTCTTTTGCCTGGGGCATGATTAGAAACGCTCCAAGTCAGCGAAGAAGAAGCTTGCCTCGATGGCTGCGTTCTCATCGCTGTCGCTTCCGTGAACAGCATTCTTTGCTTTGGACTCTGCAAACTCCTTTCGGATAGTACCCTCTGCAGCTTCGCTAGGGTCAGTCGCTCCGATCAAGGTGCGGAAGTCGGTTACTGCGTTGTCTTTTTCCAAGATCATAGCCACGATCGGTCCAGAAGACATGTATTCTGTCAATTCTCCGTAGAAAGGACGCTCGGCGTGAACTGCATAAAATTTACCTGCACGCTCGAGGCTCAGTTGAGTCTTCTTCATGGCAACCACGCGGAAACCTGCCGATTGCATTTTTGCGATGATTGCTCCTTCGTTACCGTTGGCTACTGCCTCGGGCTTGATCATTGTAAAGGTGATGTTACCTGCCATGTTTTCTTTGATTCTTTTCGGGGCGCGAAAGTATTAAACCAGTCACGGTTTCAGGCATGAATGCATTACTAATTTTGCCGCCCCATGAAGTATCCTATTACGCTCATATTCATATTGTCTTTGCTGGGAGTCCATGCTCAAACAGTGAACACGGAGAAGTGGACGCTTAAGAAAACTTCGGTAGAGTATGCCATTCATCGGCCTGATTCAGGGATAAAGGAGATTCTCTTTGCTTTTCACGACGGCTCAGATCCGGCGTGGAAAAAGGAGTCTTGGGCTCAAGAATTGACATGGTTGGTAGAAGAGCGTCATTCGATTGTTGTAGCACCTGATAGCCAGTTCAATACGCTCGATTCTTCTGGGGTGGCCGCATTTATTCAATCAATTTGGAAGGAGGAGGATAAAGCGGGTCTTCGTTTTATCACCATAGGGGACGGCTTTTCGGGACTTTCAGCGTTGATGTCGTTTGATGCAAGCGGATTGGTCATAGCGCCTTCTGACACGCTGTCCTTCAGCAGGATACGCAGAGATGTAGTTGTTGGATTGATCGATTCGAGAAAAGGCGACAGTACGATGCGTGTTTCTAAGGATTTGCATGAAGCGGGAGCGTGGGTTTTTCAAAAGATGGTTATTGGAGAACATCCCTATTACTTCGATGGTCATCGTTCGGCGATCAGTTATATGATGAACCAGATTGACTCCATGAGTCTGCTTCTGAGTGACTCCGCATTCATGGCATCGCTGAAGACGAAGGTATTAGAGGCTGGCCCCGATGTCTTGAGGCAGGGTAGACCGTTTGAGACGTCTCTTATGGTCGCCAAACAGGGAGAGTTTCAGGTGAATGTATTAAACCTGAGTGCAGAGGTGGTATGGCGGACATTAACCTTCTTAGGAAAGGGGAAGCACGTGATAGAGATCCCAACCAAAGATCTACCTTGGGGAGTGTACAAGATTGAGATTGATGGTCCTTCTTTTCTTGCTAAGCAAAAACTGATGATTCGAGGATGATGAAGACGATTACTTTGAAAAAGGGGCGAGAACGTTCCGTGCAGCGCATGCACCCTTGGATCTTTTCTGGCGGCATACAATCATTTAGTGAAAAAATATCTGAGGGAGAGATAGTTAGAGTGGTGGATGTAAACCAAAAGTTTCAAGCCTTGGGTTTCTATGAAGGTGGCTCTTTGGCGGTCAAGTTGCTCTCCTTTGAGGATGTGAACATCGATGTGACATGGTTAACCGAACAGATCAGAAAGGCCCAGTTATATAGACGTCAGCTCTCCTTGCCTTCGAAGAAAACAACTGCCTACAGACTCGTGCATGGTGAAGGTGATGGCCTGCCAGGATTGATCATCGATATCTATGGAGAAGTGGCAGTTGTACAGCCTCATAGTGTGGGTATGACCCAACGACTGGCTTGGATCAAGGAGGCCTTAAATAGTTTAGGTTTTGAAACCATTGTCAATAAGCCGGTAGGAAAAGCTAAGCCTGAGGTGCTCAGCGGTTCTGTGAATGAGCGCATTTCTATCAAAGAAGACGGAGTAGGTTACCAGGTAGATGTCATAGGAGGGCAAAAGACGGGGTTCTTCCTCGACCAGCGCGATAATCGACGTCTTCTTGGTCAGATGTCGAAAGGGGCGAACGTGTTGAATGTCTTTAGTTACACAGGTGGATTCAGTATGTCTGCTGCTGTGGGAGGGGCGAAGAGTGTCGTCAGTGTGGATGCATCTGGCCAGGCATTAGAGGTGGCGGAGGCCAATGCCCAGTTGAACGATGTAGCATCGATCCATACGAGTGTCAAGACGGATGCGATTCCTTTCTTGGAGTCTCTCGATGATGAATTTGATATCATCGTCTTGGATCCACCTGCATTTGCCAAGCATAAGAGTGCTCGACATGCCGCCATCCAGGCATATAGACGAATCAATCAAGCGGCAATGAAAAGACTCCAGCCCGGAGGTATTCTCCTTACTTTTTCTTGCTCCCAGGTAGTGGATAGGGCGATGTTTGACAACATGGTCTTGAGTGCATCTGTGAATCTTGGTAGGCGTGTTCAGATCCTACACAAGGTCAGACAGCCAGCGGATCACCCGGTGAGTCTTTCGCACCCGGAAGGAGAGTATTTGAAGGGGTTGGTCTTGCGAATGCTCGATTAACGGTGCTCGTTGTCAATAAGTTATTGGCTTGACCCAACGACTTTTTATCATTTTCGTTACACCTATTATGAAGCCAAAGAAGCGCTTAACGAAAAGAGATCCTGGGTATCATATACCGTTGCCATTTGCCATGGCGATCAAGCGCACGCTTCCGCTTGAGGACTTTGAAAGGGTAACTTTCAAAGGGATGCAGCTTTCTTTGGAAAAGGTGGGCTATTTCACCCATGAGATCAGGATTCTCGCGCATCGTTGGTACAAGGAGTTCGTTCTCGGCAAAGTGCCCAAAAGACTGGTTTCACGCATCGAAGGTCTAATGGAACACGAAGATCGAATCGTGGTTTCCCTAGAGAACGCTCAATGTGATCGCTTGCGTCATTCCTTTTGGATATACATTGACGAACTTCCAGAATTGGGAGATTTAGGGTTATAGATATTACTTCATCTCAATATGCTCACCTTTCGTGTTTTGAAAAATGATCTTGGTCGAAAGACGGAGTCGTTTGACCAAAAGCTCGAAATGAATGACTTTTTTTGAGAGGCTAATCATTGAGAATTGAAACTACTAACTAGCCTTGTTTCCATTGAGAAACGTACGGATGTTTTGTCTTCCTTCGAGCGTGTGGCGCATGATCTGATCAATCATTGGGAGATCATTCATGTAGATAGACGATACCAGATACTTGAACTTGAATTTTTTGCCAGTTCTTCGAAGCTGGAGCACTTAGATCCGTACGTAGATGAGTATCCGATACGCTCGACCTTCGGCAGGTGGATGTTGAATCTGAATGGTGTTGAGTTAACCCTTGGAAACGCGGACATATTTCTCAGCGCCAGATTTCGTTCGGTTCAATGCGCTGAAACCGGAAAGGAGTTTAATGGTCCCAACCGGGTCTTTCGAGAGATATTCATGGATTCAGGTGATGCGCTGGCGCCTTCTGACTTGCCTAGATTGCACCGAATTGAGGGAGGGGAAGATGTCGGTGTTATTGCGGTACCACGAGTGGGGTTAAATTTCTCAGAGTTTAGTGAGGAAATGGATGTTCGTGCAGACTATTTGCTGCGCCCATACCGATTCTCAGCCGAGCGATTCGTTGATCTTGCTGACAAGTATATTGCGCTTCTGTACATCGATAAGGTATCTAATGTGAGCATTCCCGTAGGCGCCGAACATGGTATTTATAAGAAGTATCTCCAAGCTTATGAGAAGGGCTTTAGTGGTACGTCCATGGAGGTGGTATGGGAAGAAAGGTCTAAAACCCTAAGAATCGCCCGACTTCTTGGCTATCAGGCTGCAAGAAAGGTGCTTGTCCTTCCGGAAATGTCCAATCAAAATCTGGATGCAGGCTTGATGGAGGAATTGACCAAAAACTAAATCGGTCAATCCTCGCTCAATCCAACGCTTTCGAGGATACGCGGAATCCATTTCGAATATTGCAATGCACTCGGATGTAGTCCGTCAGAGGCGGTCAGATCTTCATTCTTTATCCGAGAAATATCCGTAATGTATACGTATGGAACTTCCAAGTTCTTCGCTTTTTGATCGATGTAGGTGTTGTAACGGTCGATCTCAGAACTTGTATTAGGCTTATCTCGACTCAAACCAAAAGGAGTCACTCCATAGTCAGGGATGCTCACAAAGAACAGGGCTGAGGTGTCTCCCGAAACCAGTTCCAAAGCCAGCGTAATCAGTGTATCCAAGTCGGTTTGAAATTGCTCAAATGGCCTGCCTTGATACTGGTTGTTAACCCCGATTAATAAAGAGACTAGGTCAAATTCAGCATTGCCATGATCTCGGGTCGCCCTAATCAACTCATCTGTACGCCATCCGGTCTTCGCTACGATATCGAGCTTCACATCGTATCCCATAGAGATCAAGGTGTCCTGAAGTTGTCGAGGCCATCGCTCGCTTTCTCCCACTGACTCGCCGATGGTGTAGGAGTCACCTAAGGCCAGAAAGCGAAGAGTCTGGGATCGCAGAGAAAAAGTCAGGCATAATAAAACACTGACGGTGATATAGCGCATCATGATCAAAACAATCGAAGTTGTTGAGGCTGCAAAGCTCCTTCGTGTTCTAAAAGCCATTCCTTGTGCTCCAAACCAGCAGCATATCCGGTCAATTCTCCGTCTGATCCGATCAAGCGATGACATGGGATCAATAGGAGAACTGGGTTCTCGCCCGCAGCCTTACCCACTGCAAGTGAGCCCTCAGGGTTTTGAAGTCGTTCCGCGATCGTTTTATACGACTCCGTAGTGCCTATTGGAATCTCTGTCAATGCGTCCCAAACGCGCTGTTGGAATGTCGAACCCGCAGGTGCCAATGGCAGTGTAAAGGAATTTCTCCTTCCATTGAAATACTCAGCGACTTGCCTTTCCACCTCTCTTTTCCAAAGGACGTTACCGCCGTCACTTCCGACGATGGCGTCTTCCTCCGATATCCATTGCGCAGCAATGATGTGCGTTTCATTTCCAATCACGCGAAACCATCCTAATGGGGTGTCAAGAATATGCTGAATCATGACCTTTTCATTTCCAGCTAATTTCGGGGGAGTATTCTATAGGAAGAAAAGATCTCCAAGGACTTATGAAATAGGAAACGTTGATGATCTACAGCTGAAAGGTCATCCCACGTTTGGCGATGTGCATTCCTTCTTTGATCACGCGTTGATAAGCCTCATTATCTGTGTCGAGCAGAGGGTTTGTGTGATTCAGATGGATGAAATAGACTTTATTCTTGTTCTCATCTGAAAGATTGCGCAAGTGCTCGATGCTCTCTACGACAAAGGGGTGGGGGATCTCATAGAGATTTCTTCCCGGCACTTCATCACCATCGAAGAAGGTTCCATCCAATAAGACGAAATCCACCTTGGAAATGAGTTTGTCGATCGGGCGATCCCATGTTTCCCATTTATCAATATCGGGTATGTAGAGCAGGGAGGAGGATGAGCCCTTGATTAGGTATCCAACCGTTTCGGAGAATTCATCTCGATGAGGAACTTCCAAAGGAAGGATGGTCAGCTCGCCGAGTGAAACAGGTTTCTCATCCTGGAGGTCATGTAATTCGATGTTCTTGAGTTCTACTAGTTGGCTCCACGGTCCATTCTTCTCCAGAAAATTTTTCATACGCGGCATGACGTAAACAGGTAATTCTTTCGATGACATCGCTTCTCTTCCGAAATGCATCAATCCGGTATAGTGTCCAATATGAGCATGGGTAAGAAAAATGCCGCCAAGAGACATTCCTGAAAAGTGATCTGAGGCGGTTTGGTATTGCTCAACGATGCTTGGTGTTGCGTCTATGATATAAAAATTTTCACCATCACTTATTGCCAATGATGCTACGCGATGCTGGTTTAATGTATTCTTGTAAGACTCAGAGCAGCAGGGCTTTACGCAGCCTATTTGGGGGTGTCCGGCATCCTGAGCGATACCGAGAATGAGAACTTCGATTTCTTGTGCGTGTAACCCTGTACACATGTAGCCGTAAATAACGAACCCGAGGATGATCTTGGAAAGACTCATGCAACTTTTGATTAGTTTGAAGGGTCTAACTTAGAAATAACCTCACTATCTCGCCCCAGGTAATAAATTAGTGGTATCCTAGCACCTCCCAAAAGGCCTATGAAAAACCTATTATTCATACCTGTGGTATTGTTGCTTTTCGTGTTTAATGCGCAACGGCAGTTCTCATGCGGCTCCGGGACACCGACCTTCACGATTCAGCTACAGCTACGACATCTCTACGTCGACGCTTCATACATACTCCTTGGGTGCTCATGAGGTCTCTCTTCAGATTGAGCTTTGGCGCAACTTCAAGTACAAGAAAAAGCGTTGGAGTGAGCGTAATGTGCCTTGTCCCAATTTCGGCGGACCGGGATGGCAGCTTGGTAAGGATTAGCATCGTTTAACAGTTCCCAACGGGTTTTAACTTTTCCTCCGATGACTGAGCCTCTAGCTTTGGCCCACAAACCGTTTAGTTATGTCTATGAATACAAGAATTATCATGAAAGAAACAGCTTTCATTGCATTGCTGCTCTTCGGAGTCTTCGCCTTCGCACAAGCACAAGAGGCGGACGCGCAAAAGAAGGTCAAGGTCCAGGTCGAAGTGACTGAGGATGGGGAAACGACCACGACCACCCAAGAAGTTGAAATTAAGCTCGATGAATTGGACCGGCAGTTGGAAGAGATGCTCGAAGAGATCGAGATGGTACTGGAAGAAGCTATGGGTGATCTCGAGGAGTCCGATGTTGAGGTCATTATAAACAGACGATTGGCAGAAGCTGAGAGTCATTTTCATCCACACGTCCGTCATCATGTGCGCGCATTCTCACCATCAGAGCGTATGCACCACCCTCACCCGAAAGCTTTTTTGGGGGTAGTCACGGAATCCCGCGAGGGAGATGGGGTTTTGATACGTAATGTAGTCGAAGGTTCTGCGGCAGAGAAGGCCGGACTTCAGGATGGCGATGTTATCCTCGAGATAGATGGAGAGCCCATGAATTCTCACGAAGAGGTGGCCAAAGCAGTTCGGTCTCACGAATCAGGAGACGAGATCTCGATCCGATTTGAGCGGGAAGGAAAGAAAGATAAGGCGAAAGCAACCCTTGGCACATTCGAACCAAGATCCCAGTTGCGCATGATGAAGGGAGACGACTTAGAATTCTACGACATATTTCTAGGTCCCGATGATCGTCCTCGCAGATCAAGGGAGTTTTTCGAAGAGGCACCAACACCTCATAGAAGGATGGTCTATCGATTCGAAATGGAAGAATTGGATTCGGAGGAGATCGAGTCGCTCAACGAGCGCTCAGGAGCTTCTTTGGATGTGGACATCTCTCTGGAGCTGGAAAGATTAATGATCTCGCCGAATCCGAGCGATGGTGTGTTCGTGGTAGACGGGATTCCTGCCAACCAGGGGAAGGTTCGGATTCAAGTACTGAATGCGCAAGGGCAGCTGGTGTTGGAGAAAGAGGTAGACCCAGGGTCAGAAGGAATATTGACACGAGTCGATCTAACCAATCAGGAATCTGGCATGTACTTCTTGTCTATAGAGCAAGGGGGAAAGGAGAATGTTTCCCGGATCGTCAAACACTGATAGCCCGAAATGATTTGAACGAAGCCTCCTATTGTGGAGGCTTTTTTATTGGCAAGAGAGCGATGATAGGTCGCCCCGGAATCCGTTGATGAACTCTTTGGCCGAAAGACGCTTCTTGCCCGGTGGTTGAATCATTCCAAGTTCTACGCAATAGTCTTGGCAGTGCAGGAGGATCCGGTTTCCGTCCTCGGTGATCTGGCCGGGATTATTAGAAATGATGTCGGTGACCATTGAGTCACTCACCTTCCAAGTTTCGATCTCATCTCCGTGATGGACTCGAATAAACGCTCCGGGGAATGGGTTCATGCCTCGAACTCGGTTGTGGACCTCTGACGCGCTCTTCTGCGGGTCCACGTGGGCGTCTTCTTTGTTGATCTTGGGAGCGTGTTTTGATTCTGTCGCAGGTTGTTCCTCCAATTCCGCCTTTCCGGATTCTATTAGTAGCAATGATTCTACAATCAGTTGGGCGCCCATTTTCATAAGTCGTTCATAAACATCCCCTGTGGTTTCATTCTCACCGATCGGAGTGGCTCGCTGGAGGAGAATACTTCCGGTATCGATCTCGTGTTTGAGCTTGAACGTCGTCACTCCAGTTTCTGCTTCTCCATTGACCACTGCCCAATGTATGGGAGCTGCGCCGCGATAATCGGGCAGGAGCGAGCCATGGACATTGTAGGTGCCTTGCGGAGGCATATTCCAAACTACTTCCGGTAGCATACGAAAGGCGACGACCACTTGAATTTCTGCCTTCATCGACCTCAATTCTTCTACGAAGTCTGACGATTTTAAATTGGTCGGCTGAAGGACCTTTAGGTTGTGCGCCAGTGCACATTCCTTTACCGGAGATGGTTTGAGTTGATGTCCCCGTCCAGCAGGTCGGTCGGGTGCTGTGACCACGGCGAGCACTTCGTGCCCTGCTGCGATGATCGCTTCGAGGCTCGCTACGGCAAAATCAGGTGTTCCGAAAAAGACAAGTTTCATAGGATGCAAAGCGCGAAGATACAGGGTGGTCGGACATAAGCAGGATTGACTAGTTTTGATACATGCGCACAATGAACATATGGCTGAAGATCGCTATGATCATCATTATTCTTGGGGGATGCGATGAACGACCTAATCAATTCCGTGAAGAATTCAGATGGTTGTCAGGTAAATGGCGGGGTGAATTGAATGGAATCACCATGATCGAGCGATGGAAGTGGGAGAAGGGCCGCTATGTGGGCGTTGGATTCCAATTGAATGGGGAAGATACCTTGAACTCTGAGGCTCTTTTTATTGAACAGTTTGCAAACCGTGTTGGGTATGCAGCAGTCATCGACGGAGAAGGTCCTTTCATGTTTCGATGGGATGATGCCGTAGAGGAGTCGTATGACTTTGTGAACGAGCTCAATGACTTTCCTAAGATCGTACGCTACGCCCCATCTAGGGATTCGGTCATTCAAGTTACGCTCCTCGGTGATGACCAGCAAATGCGGTACGAACTTAAACGAGTACAGCGATGAACTCCCTGAAAAAATGGGTCAATGATCATTTAGGGGAGATCGTCTATGGAGGAATTGATGGGGCAGTAACCACGTTCGCCGTGGTGGCTGGAGCAGAAGGTGCTGGACTGTCCAGCAGTGTCGTGATCATTCTTGGCTTTGCTAATCTCGTAGCAGATGGGTTTTCAATGTCGGTGGGAGCCTACTTAAGCAGCAAAAGCGAAAAGGCGCTGTACCACAAGGAAAAACGGAATGAATACCGCGAAATCGAGGAGGTGCCCGAAGACGAGATTCGAGAGGTGCGTGAGATCTTCACGGAGCTAGGTTTTGAAGGCAAGTTACTCGAGGACGTAGTAGATAAGATCACGGAAAACGAAGATCGTTGGGTGGATGTGATGATGAAGCATGAATTAGAGATGATCGAGGAGAAGAAGCCGTCAGCGATGATCGGGCTCAGCACCTTCATCAGCTTTATCATTTTTGGACTAATACCGTTAAGCACGTACATCTATGCCGTGTGGATGGAGGTGAACATGGATCGCTTTCTTATCTCGTCCCTCGTGACCGCAGCAGCCTTTATCGGAATCGGATGGATGAAGAGTTATGTGACTAGATCCAGCCACCTACAGGGAGTTTTGGAAACCCTTGGCTTAGGTGCGTTGGCGGCATTGTTGGCCTTCTTCGCAGGAGATTTCTTAGAGCAACTTCTTCTCTAGTTCTAGTACTTCTGATTGCTTAGTTTCGTCGACCACGAAATCACGAATGCTATGCATGATCTTTCCGCCGTTTCGATCAAGAAAATTGCCGTCCATAAAGTGGGTAACAAAGCCCATGAAGAGGACCTTCATTTGAGCGATCACCACCTGCGTTCACTTGCTGTAGAGGAAGAAGAACTCTTATTGCAGTATTTCCTAAAGCCCTTCCAGTCTGAGGAGTATGCTTCTTTTCATCATCATACAGATTTGGAATTGAACGAGGCGTATTCGTTCATTCATGAACTCAACCTGACGTCGATCAATTTCATCGAGGCTTCCCAACGCCTGGCGAAACATCTGTACGCGCATTCGATCCACCCAAAGATCAAGGGAGGCGAGTTCTACGTGGTGCATTTCGAGAGTGCGGTCTTCGACGGTGAGGAGGTGGATGCGATCGGCTTATTCAAAAGTGAGCAGAAGAGCATCTTCATGAACGTGCATCAGCATACTGAGAATGTGGAATTGAGTTTTGATCGTGGTATTGATATCAAGAAGTTGGATAAGGGGTGTATTATCTTCAATACTCGCTCTGAAGAAGGGTATAGGGTGCTGATCCACGATGCAGTCAGCAAAGGAGATGAAGCCGCTTATTGGAAAGATGATTTTCTTGGGGTGAAAGTGATCACCACGGAATTCACGCAAACCCGAGATTACATGGAGTTGACGCGCTCTTTCGTCATGGAAGAGATGCCGCAGGCTTTTGATGTGGACCGGACCACGCAGATCCAGATGATGAATCGTTCATCCGGGTATTTTACAGAGAATGATGAGATCGACACGGCGGATTTTGCGCAAACGGTACTGGAACAACCTGAAGTGATCGAGACGTTCAATGCTTACAAAGAACGCTACGCCGAAGAGCACCATATCGAGATCGAAGATCACTTTGAGAGTTCAAAGAGTGCCGTGAAGCAGGGTAAGAAGTTCTTCAAGAGCGTTTTGAAACTGGACAAGAACTTCCACATCTACGTGCACGGCAATCCCGATAACATCGAGCAAGGCTATGACGCTCACCGTGGGATGAAGTTCTACAAGGTGTACTACAACGAAGAAAAGTAGGGGAAAAGAAAAACCCCCGGAGAGTTCCGAGGGTCTTTCACTACCTATCCTACTACCTATGTTTCAATTCTAATCTTGGTCGATCGATCCGAGCACTCGCTGCATGAATGCATTCATGGCGTCCTTTTCGGTCATGCCGTCTTCTTTGATCATCTTGTTCACCTCGAGCGCTCCGTAGAAGTTCGATAGCAACTCTCCGATCACATCGAGTTCCCCGTCTTTGATGCTGCGCGCATCTGACATGTGCTCGAGCAGAGCGATGGCTTCATTTACGAAGTCCTCGTCGTTCTCCTCGATGAACTTGTGGGCGTGTTTAATTATGGGCAATCGCATCGACCAACTCCTTTAGTTTATCTTCTTTATTCGTCTGAACTTGTCCTTTCAACGCTCCGTTCTCGAAGGCGGCAAACGTGGGAAGGTTGCTCACATTCGCCAATTCGCGCGAGCCAGGAAATTTCTCTGCATCCACCATGATGAACTGCATGTCCTCATGTTCGTTGCCAATTCGCTTGAACTTAGGCTTCATCATACGGCAGTTTCCGCACCATGACGCAGAATATTGAACAACCACTTTTGGGTTGTTAGCCACTATATCTTGAAGATTGTCTTCTGTAAGTTCTGTGTACATCGTTTGTGATTTTGATTGATGGTACAAAGGTGAGACTACAGATGATATAATCATAATCGAATAACATTATCAATAGATAGTTTTCGTCTATAACGTTCTTTGCGTGATTACATTCACAGTACCAGTGCCTGGATCATCAGACATTTGAAGAAATACCTATATGATGAAGAATACATGGATACAACTAAGCCTAGCGACAGTAGCTGTTGTGGGGCTTACGTTATCCTCATGCTCTACCAAGGGCTGCATGGATGAGGAAGCGTTAAACTATGATGTAGAAGCAACCAAGGACGATGGATCCTGCGAATATGCGGAGGTTGGCGAGGTCGAAGTGCAGTTCAATTATATTTTCGGAGCTACGATGATTGACTGGGAGGTAGGAAGTACGCTTAAACATCCTAAGACACAGGATACACTGACCTTTAGTGAGTTCAAGTTCTATGTTTCTGAAATTGTATTGGTTCAGGAAGACGGCACAGAGTGGTCGCCGGAAGAAAATGCTTTTCTGGTCTGCGCGGCATGCCCAGATGCTTCTCGTATTAAATTAGAAGACGTGCCGGCTGGTCAATATGTTGAGATCAAGTACCAGTTAGGGCTTTCCCCTGAAGTGCATACTTCAGGTCCTGGCACCGGTGATCTTGCAGAGGCAAAAGGAATGTTCTTGAATAGCACAGATGGATACATCATGCTGCTTGCGGAAGGGGCTTCTCCTCAATCACCAACGGGCTCGTTTACCTTCCATTTATCTGGTTTCACGGGAGACTATGCGTTGCAAATGGAAAAGCGAAGCGATTTCTTTGACGACGGAATGAGTGTTGTCATGGATGGAAGATCAACGATCAATATGACTTGTAATCCAGCTCGACTTTGGCATAGCGCACCGATTGTAAGCGAATTACACGAAGTAACGGTGGCGGGTGAAGCAGCTCACACCATGGCTACCGCATTCTTTGAGAACATCTTGTTCAGCGGAGTGGAGTAATCAGGTCATCACCTAAGGCAAAAAGAAAGGCGTCTCTTTGGACGCCTTTTCTACCTTATAGATTTTCGAAAGAGCTGTTCAGCGCTCTTGGGGGATCACCACCCTAGCAAATAGCCAAAGATCAATGGCGCTACGATCGTAGCATCGCTCTCCACGATGAACTTAGGCGTGTCAATGTCTAGCTTACCCCATGTGATCTTCTCATTCGGAACGGCTCCGGAATACGAACCATAGCTCGTGGTGCTGTCGCTGATCTGGCAGAAGTAGCTCCAGAAGGGGATGTCGTGCATTTCCATATCCTGGTAGAGCATTGGAACCACGCAAATGGGGAAGTCGCCTGCGATTCCACCGCCGATCTGGAAGAAGCCGATTCCCTCGGCTCCTGCGTTTTTACTGTAGTAGTCAGCTAGCCACATCATGTATTCGATACCTGACTTCATGGTCGAGGCCTTGAGTTCTCCTTTGATGCAATAGGAGGCGAAGATGTTACCCATGGTGCTGTCTTCCCAACCAGGAACCACGATCGGAATGTTCTTTTCTGCCGCAGCGAGCATCCAACTGTTTTCGGGTGGGATCTCGTAATACTGCTCAAGAACTCCGCTCTTGATCATCTTGTACATGAACTCATGCGGGAAGTAGCGCTCGCCCTTATCCTCGGCGTATTTCCAGATCTCGAAAACGTGCTTTTGCAGTCGTCTGAAAGCTTCTTCTTCAGGAATACAGGTATCGGTGACTCGGTTGAGTCCTCGCTCTAACAGATCCCACTCTTCCTTTGGCGTGAGGTCGCGATAGTGAGGAACACGCTCGTAATGACTGTGAGCCACGAGGTTCATCAGGTCTTCCTCCAAGTTGGCTCCGGTACAAGAGATCAGGTGCACTTTATCTTGGCGGATCATCTCAGCAAAGGATCGACCCAGTTCGGCCGTACTCATGGCGCCGGCAAGACTCACGAGCATCTTCTTTCCTTCGTCTAGGTGCTTTTCATACCCCTTAGCTGCATCCACTAAAGCCGCAGCATTGAAGTGCTTGTAATGATCTAAGATGAAATTACTGATCGGTCCTTTGGTGCTCATGATACCATGAATTTATAGGTCAACATTTTGTAGTAAAGCTTGGCTACCAAGAATTGAGGCGCCTTATAGCCATCGATCGGGGCGAGTTCGACAATGTCGAATCCTACCACATTCTTCTCGGTGAATACTCTTCTCACGTATTTGATCATAGTGTTCCAATCCATTCCACCTGGCTCAGGCGTGCCAGTAGCAGGCATGATCGCTGGGTCGAAGGCATCTAGGTCGATGGTCAAATAGACATCGTTTGTCATTTGTGCGATGCTTGCATCCATCCAATCTGTATTGCCATACATCTCCTCGGCGAAGTAGACCTTGCTGCGGTCTAAATGTTCTTCTTCCTCGATATCCATGCTGCGAATACCTACCTGGATCAGGTTCGTGTTCTTGCTGGCATCGTACACAGCGCAAGCATGATTGTAAGGTGAGCCATGGAACTGTGGCCTCAAGTCGGTGTGAGCGTCTAGCTGTAGTACCGTTAGGTTGTCATATTTCTCATAGAACGCCTTGATCACTCCGATGCTGATGCTGTGCTCTCCACCAAAGAAGGTGAGGTATTTGCCAGTCTGAAGGAGTTCCTGCGTCTTCTCATAGACTTCTTTGAACATCGCCTCGGGCGAATCATCCTCGGTCAAAGCTGGCAGGATGTGTACCCCTTTATGATAGACTTCGCTCCTGGTTTCTATGTCGTAGAGCTCCATGTTCTCTGAAGCGTCCAGAAAGGCCTCAAAGCCCTTGTCGGCACCTTTTCCCCAAGTGCTCGTCCCGTCATAGGGAATGGACTGCAGCAATACCGCTGCGTTCTCAAATGAGCAGAATTCGTCTGCTACTCCTGCGTAATTGATCATTTGCTTTCTTGTGAATAACCCAACAAACGGAACATGTCGTCCGCTGATTGCTCATTGCGATAGACATAGTCCACGATATTTCCTTTCTCATCCCGGTCGATGATCACGTGCTTAGGCGAAGGAATGAGGCAATGCTTGATCCCACCATAGCCGCTGATCGCATCCTGATAGGCCCCCGTATGAAAGAATCCCAAGTAGAGAGGTTCTTTATCATCTTCCGGATAGGAGGGGAGCAGGACCTCTTGGTTAAAGTCCTCCGAATTGTAATAATCGGAGTGATCGCAGCTAATTCCGCCAATGTTGGCTCGTTTGTATTCATTGTTCCATTTGTTGATCGGAAGAAGGATGAACTTCTCGTGGATCGACCAAGCATCGGGTATGGTGTTCATCAAACTGTTATTGATGATGTACCATGTTTCTGTATCGTTCTGAAGCTTTTGTTCAAGGACTTTAAAGATGATGGCACCACTCTCACCAACGGTGTATTTGCCGAACTCCGTGAAAATGTCTGGCTCGCGCACACCTTCTGCGTCACATGCTTCCTTGATGTTCTTGACGATCTCGTTGATGATGTAGTTGTAATCGTACTCAAATCCCAAGTTGTTCCTGATCGGAAAACCTCCTCCTAAATTCAATGAATCCAAACTCTTGCACTGCTTCTTTAAATCAATGTAGAGTTTTAGTCCCTTCTGGAATTCGCCCCAATAGTATAGACTGTCTTTGATGCCGGAATCCACGAAGAAGTGAAGCATCTTGAAATCCACGTATTCGTTGTCTTGAATATGGGTTTTGAAAAAGTCGATCATATCCGCAGGCCGAATTCCCAGTCGCGAAGTGTAATAGGCGCTTTGTGGTTCTTCATTGATAGCCATCCGCATCCCGATCTTGATCTTCTTTTTGATGCCCATGTCTTTGGCAATGTCTACCAATCGGTCCAACTCAGATTTGCTATCAAGAACGATCAGCACGTTCTTGAATCCCTGGGTCATCAAGCCTACGATCTTGCGCAAATACTCATCAGTTTTATAACCATTATTCACGATCATGCGATCCTTGTCTACCTTACCATCCTTGTGGAGGTTCAAGATCAGATCGATGTCGAATGCTGAAGATGTCTCTAGATGCACGTCGTGTTTCAGCGCCTCGCTCACCACATGTGAAAAGTGGTTGCATTTGGTGCAGTAGCAGTAGTTGTATACACCCCGATATCCATGCTTCTTTATCGCACGATTAAAAAGGTTACGAGCCTTCTTTATCTGGTCCCCGATCTTAGGGAGATAGATGAAGCGGAATGGAGTGCCGTACTTCTCGATCAGGTATTTCAGTGAGATGCCGTGGAAGGTGAGGTAGTCATCTCGGAGATCGAAGCCCTCTTGCGGAAAGTAGAAGGATTGGTCGATCAGATTGAAATAGGTGTTCTTCATAGTTTAGGGATGCGGGATCCTCTCAATAAGTTTGAATAGCGAAGTTAAGGCAAGCGAAAAAGTTGACAGGAAAAAAATGGGTCGATCCGCTTTTTTCTCAAAATACACGTGAGATGCATAGCATTAGCGATAGCTGGATGGTGGTATCTTCACGCCGTGAATTACCTCTCGGTCGATAACCTCGCCAAGTACCTCGGCGAACGTGTCCTTTTTGAACACCTCAACTTTGGCTTGGCCAAAGGCGATAAGGTTGCCTTGATCGCCAATAACGGCACGGGAAAGACCTCGTTGCTCAACATCCTTGCTGGGCGCGATATTCCCGATGAAGGAGAGTACAACTTCAGGAATGACATTAGGGTAGCCTACCTAGAACAAGAACCCGATCTAGAAGGGTCTCAAACGATCGAAGAGTTTATTTCGACTTCTAATTCTGAGACGCTGGAGTTGATCGACGCCTACCAAGAAGCCCTCACGAATTCAGCGGATGGGGAAGAGGCTTCCTTACGTCGACTCGAAGAGATCCAAGCCAAGATGGATACTCGTAAAGCGTGGGACTATGATCGACGCTTGCGAAGTATGCTCTCCCGATTTGGAATCCATGATCTCAAGCAGCGGATCAATGAACTTAGCGGGGGACAGCGGAAGCGACTTGCCTTGGCATTGACCCTCCTAGACAGTCCGGACCTCTTGATCTTGGATGAGCCTACGAACCACCTTGATATCGAGATGGTAGTGTGGCTGGAAGACTACCTTGGACAGTCGAATCTCACCTTACTTATGGTTACACACGACCGCTATTTCCTGGATCGGGTGTGTAATGTCATTTTGGAGCTTTATAATGGCAAACTATATCGCCACAATGGAAACTACAGTTACTTCCTGCAGAAGCGAATGGAGCGTGAAGAGGCACTTCAGACAGAGATCGACAAAGCCGGGAAGCTGATGAAGCGCGAGTTGGAATGGGTAAGAAGACAACCCAAAGCTCGCACCACAAAAAGTAAAGCTCGTCTAGATGCCTTTGACGATCTGGAAGCGAAGGCGAAGAGCGGAAAGAAGGAGCAAGATCTGGTGCTCGATGTAAAGATGTCGAGAATCGGCGGCAAGGTGTTGGAACTCAAAAAGGTTTATCAGTCCTTTCAGGGAAAGGAACTCATCAAAGGGTTCGATTACACCTTCAAGCGCGGCGAGCGTATTGGCATCATTGGTAAAAATGGAGTAGGGAAGAGTACCTTCCTCAATATCATCACCCAAGAACTAAAGCCCGATAGCGGAAAGGTGAACATTGGCGACACGATCGTTTATGGCTACTATACCCAGTCTAGTCTGCAGGTGAAGGAGGACAAGAGAGTGATCGATGTCCTCAAGGATATCGCGGATGTGATCCAGCTGAGCGATGGCTCAAAGCTCACAGCTTCCGCCTTCTTGAACTACTTCCTCTTTCCTCCGAAGATGCAACAAACGCAGGTCGGTAAGCTCAGCGGAGGAGAACGTCGAAGGTTACACTTGATGACCGTCTTGATGAAGAACCCCAACTTCTTGATCCTCGACGAGCCGACGAATGATCTGGATCTGTTGACCCTTACTCGGTTGGAGGAGTTTCTCGAAAACTTTGGTGGCTGTCTATTGATCGTCTCCCACGACCGCTACTTCCTTGATAAGCTCGTCGACCACTTATTCATCTTTGAGGGAGACGGCAGGATCAAGGATTATTGGGGGCCGTACCGCGAATACAAGGAAAAGCAAGATGCCGAGATAGCCGAGCAAGCGAAAGAGGAGGCAAAGTCGAAGGAAGTGAAGGAGATTCCGTCGAATCAACCTGCGGAAAAAAAGAAAAGACTAGGTTTTAAAGAGAAGTATGAACTCGAACAGATCGAGAAGGACATGCCCGAACTCGAAGCCAAACGCGATGCGCTTCAATCGAAAATGCAAGAGGCGGGATTGAGTCATGAAGACATCGCTTCGATCTCGATCGAACTTGGAGAATTAGCTGTACGCATCGAAGAGATGACCGACCGTTGGATCGAGTTGGACGACCTGCGCTGATCGTCTGTGCGGCTAACGTTATTTTTCTAGAATCGAAGCTCGTCCTTCAATTTGTTGGTTTACAAGGTGTTATTTAATTCCTGTGTTAAATGTTAAATCTCGGTGACGACGATGAGGTATGAAAGAAGTTTCTAACTTTGACGTGTCTTCACAGATGGATTGAGAAGGACATCAAAATCTAGGAGGGGGTCGAGGCGATAGGTTCGATAGGGTTAGAATTATTCTTTGCTTCGTGCCTCCTCTTCTTTTTACACCGAATTTCTGAAGCTTACATTTGGGTCCATGGGCATGCGTGAACTCAAAAAGGAATTAGAGCAACTGGAGAAGCACCAGATCGTACATCACGTACTGGAAGTCTACAAGCGGTATCCTAGGGTGAAGGACTACTTCGACTTCTTTCTGAATCCGGATGAAGAGGTTCTTCTAGACGATTATAAGGTTCGCGTACACGAAGGCTTCTATCCTTCTCGTGGAAAGAAGCTCAAGCTCTACCGTTCACGTAGGGCGATCAATGAATTCAAGAAATTGGCAGTATCAGAGGAGGCGATCGCCGAGTTGTTGCTTTACTTCACACAAGTGGCGGTGATGTATGGTCGTGAGACAAAAGTGAGTGCTCCCTCTTTCTATGAGCGTATCGAGAAGAGTCTGAGGGCAGCCCTCGAGTTCATGGAGAAGTATGAACTTCTGGATAGCTTTCGGGGTGATGTGATGGATCTTGTCGAGCGATGTGAGCCTTTTCCTCTGCATTGCGGTCAGCATGTCCGCACGATAGTTGGGATGTTTTACAATCAAACTTCAGCCGTATAGCCAATCTTAATTTCTTTGTAGCATGATGAGAGCGATGGGATTCATGAAGAAACTATTGGTGTTAGCCGTACTGCCTTGTACATTAATGCTGTCGAGCTGCTTTGATAAGGGTTGCATAGATCCGGCAGCCTCCAACTACGATCCTACCGCTGACAAGGATGACGGTTCCTGTAATTACCCATTTGCGGATGATCTGACAAAGGCAGACTTTGGTGATGACTACGGCTCTATCGCCCACGCCATGTATGAGGATGCCTACTTGCAAGCAGAAGCGATGCGTGAGTTGATCTATCAATTTGTAGAGAATCCGACCATTCCAGGGCTGGCTGCGTGTCAGGATGCCTGGGTCTTGGCTCATATTCCTTACAGTCAAGCTGAAGTATTGCGTTTTCCTGAGTCACCGGTAGAAACGATGGAACAACGGATAAACGCTTGGGGATTTAATCCGGGCTATATTGATTACCTGCAGGATACGTCGGTGAACTCAATCATCAGTCAAACCGAGAAATACCCGACCCTCGATGCACAATTGCTTTTTGACCTGAACGGTACTGTAGAAGGAAAGCGCATCACCTTGGGATATCACGTGATCGAGTTTCTGCTTTGGGGTGAGGATAGACAAGCTCCCGGTCAGTTAACCGCAGGTGCTCGCACATTCAAGGACTACAACACCAATGATACCACGGTAACGTTTGCCTCTCGCAGAGGCGAGTACCTCAAGTTAGTAGCTGACCAGTTGGTAAGCGACTTGTCCTCATTGGCCACGTCTTGGTCTGATGCGACTAATAACAACTTTCGACAGTCGTTTGAAGGTTGGTCGCCAAGAAAACGAACACGAGTAGCCATCACCGGCTTGGTGCTCTTTGGTCAGTACGAACTTGGCGTTGACCGGCTTGAAGGCACGTTGACTAGCGACGATCCGGAACGAGAAGAGTCGACATTCAGTGATAACACTCAGCGAGACATCTACTTCAACGCCCTCGGTATGCGGGCGGTCTTCAATGGTCGATACGGTCGAACCGACAGCACCTACGTTGAAGGAACCAATCTGTATGATGTCGTGGCTGAGCGAGATAGCATGGCGGCCAATGAGTTGAAGTTGCTCTTGGATAATGTAGTGGAGCGTGCTAGCTTGATTCCTGCGCCGTACGATTACAACGTCAGCCTGGAACAGGGCCGTGGTATCGGTCCGGTTACGGACCTGTATGTCACTCTTCAGAAATTCGGCAATCGCATGACCGAGGTAGCGCAGGAGTTGAATATGGGAATCGAAAAAGATCTTCCAATTGACCCATGATGCCTCAAAAGCCTGCTTGAATTGTGGCACTCCTTTGACGGGAGAGTATTGTTCGGCTTGCGGTCAGCGAGATATTGAACCGGGTATCAGGTTCAAGGAGGTAGTTTCCGATTTCTTTTCGTTCAACTTTTCGATCGAAGGCCCCATCTAAACTATGCTATGAGACGGTTCTATCCAGCATTTTGTTTCAGGTGGTCTTCAATGATGACGAAGCGGGAATAAAAAAGCCCATCCCGATTGCTATCAGGACAGGCTTTCTCATTATCATTCGACCAGAATTATCCCAAGAACGGATAGCGATAATCGGTAGGTGGAACAAACGTCTCCTTGATCGTGCGTGGGCTTACCCAACGGATCAAGTTCCACTGTGAACCCGCCTTATCGTTCGTTCCTGATCCACGAGCGCCTCCAAATGGCTGTTGGTTCACCACAGCACCCGTTGGCTTATCGTTGATGTAGAAGTTGCCCGCGCAGTCAACCAGCTTCTTACAGGCTAGGTCGATCGCGTACCGATCACCAGAGAAGATGCTTCCAGTCAAGGCGTATGGCGATGTTTCATTCAACATCTCCATAGTCTCTACAAACTTGTCGTCTTCGTAGACATAGATCGTCATCACCGGACCGAAGATCTCTTCTTCCATAGTGCGGAAGTGAGGATTGGTCGTGTGGATCACTGTTGGTTCAATGAAGTACCCAGTGCTACCGTCGTAGTTTCCACCCACGATGATCTCAGCGTCTGATTGACCTTTCGCGTAGTCGATATAACCTGTGATCTTGTCAAAGGCACGCTTATCGATCACAGCATTGATGAAGTTGCCATTATCGCGAGGAGAACCCATCTTGAAGGACTTTACATCGGCAACTACATTCTTTTTCACCTCATCCCACATGCTTGCAGGCACGTAAGCTCTAGAAGCGGCCGAGCACTTTTGTCCTTGGAACTCAAACGCACCACGAGAGATCGCTGTAGATACCTCCTTACGATACGCGCTTGGGTGGACCATGATGAAGTCCTTTCCGCCTGTTTCTCCAACGATACGTGGATAAGAACGATACATGTTGATATTGTTTCCGATCTCCTTCCAAAGGTGCTGGAAGACTCCGGTAGAACCCGTGAAGTGGAGTCCGGCGAAGTCCTTGTGCTTAAATACAACATCGCCCGCTACAGGACCATCTACAGCTACCAAGTTGATGACGCCATCAGGCAGACCCGCTGCCTTGAAGAGCTCCATGATCACCTGTGCAGAGTACATCTGACTTTCGGCTGGCTTCCAAACCACGGTGTTACCCATCATGGCAGCACTCGCAGGAAGGTTCGCAGCGATAGAGGTGAAGTTGAACGGGGAGATCGCGAATACGAACCCCTCTAGTGGACGGTACTCCATGCGGTTCCAGATACCCGGCTGTGAATCCGGTTGGTTGCTATAGATCTCCTGCATGTAGTACACGTTGAATCGGAAGAAGTCGATCATCTCACACGCTGCATCGATCTCTGCTTGGAATACGTTCTTGGACTGTGCCAGCATCGTTGACGCATTCATGCGATCACGGAATGGACCCGCCAATAGCTCAGCTGCTTTCAAAAAGATACTTGCGCGGTGTTCCCATGGAAGAGCAGCCCACTGAGCCTTTGCAGCAAGTGCTGAATCGATGGCTGCGTTCACGTATGAAGCATCACCGTAGTTGAAGTGTCCAAGCACCTTCGCATGTTCGTGCGGTGGTGACATTGACTTCTTGTTGTCTGTACGAACCTCCTTACCACCGATGTACATCGGTATGTCGATCGGAGATTGATTATACATCTCATCATACGTAGCCATCAGCGATTCCAATTCAGCGCTGCCAGGAGCATAGCTGTTTACGGGTTCATTGTCTGGATACGGGATTTGATAAATTCCTTTTGGCATTTCTTTCTAAAGATTAGAGAATTGTGATTAGTGGAGTTACTTCTTGAAGTTGTCGGCTACGATCAGGTCTTTGGTACCGTGGTTCCATGAATAGAAACCTTCTCCTGACTTGACACCCAACTTACCGGCGGTCACCATGTTTACAAGGAGAGGGCAGGGGGCGTACTTCGGATTTCCGAAGCCGTCGTGCAATACGTTCAAGATGCTGAGGCAAACATCCAACCCGATGAAGTCGGCCAATTGCAATGGCCCCATCGGATGTGCCATTCCGAGCTTCATGACCGTATCGATCTCTTCCACGCCGGCAACACCTTCGTACAAAGTGATAATGGCTTCGTTGATCATCGGCATGAGGATCTTATTAGCGACGAAACCAGGGTAGTCGTTTACTTCAACAGGAACCCTCTTCAAGCTCTTGCTGGCTTCTATGATGGTTTTCGTTACCTCTTCCGAAGTAGCGTACCCGCGAATGATCTCCACGAGCTTCATTACCGGCACCGGATTCATGAAGTGCATTCCGATCACCTTGTCAGGACGCTTTGTAGCTGCTCCGATCTTGGTGATACTGATGGAAGAGGTATTCGTAGCGAGGATGCAATCCGCAGGAGCGAATTGGTCTAGGTCTCCAAAGATCTTCAGCTTCAGGTCCACGTTTTCTGTAGCCGCTTCAACCACGAGTTCTCTATCCTTCACTCCTGAGGCTAGGTCAGTAAAGGTGGTGATGCGAGACAGAGTCGCTTCCTTATCCTCAGCGGTGATCTTTTCCTTGCTGACCATTCGGTCCAGGTTCTTCGTGATGGTAGCCACACCACGATCCAAGCTGTCCTGACTGATGTCGATCAGGTTCACTTCAAAGCCAAACTGCGCAAACACATGGGCGATTCCATTCCCCATGGTTCCTGCTCCTATCACTGCGATCTTCTTCATGCTTGTGGTCTGTTTTATGTTAAGCGCTGCAAAAGTAGTAACCTGAGAGGGGTGGGCAAGGGATATCCTTACCCTACATAAGCATGTCCTTTTTCCAGGGTAAGATTCTTCTAATATAAGTCTGGGCTAGTGATTTCTCGCTGCTTTCAGAAATTGTTATTTGAGAAAAGCTTCAAGCTTACCTTCAGATTGAATCATCACCAAGGCTGTAAAAACAACTTTTGTGATCTTCCATCAGCTAATCTTACAACGTAGATCCCAGGACTGAAGCCGATCGGCAACTCTAATTGGCCCCCATTCACTTCGTCTTGCAGCATGATCCTGCCAAGAACATCCGTGACCAAAACTCTGGAATAGGCTTCGATTCCACCAAAGATCAAAGAGCTTTCGTTTTGAAAAACGGTCCAATCATGAACTCGTTGTGGGCTAGCGACGTCTTCAACACCACTGTCAATTGAGCAGGGTATATTCTCTACCGTTTGGGGGTCTAGGATGAGTAGGGAATATCTACCTCGAGACGCACCCGTCGAATCAAGCTTAAGTGAACTTGATTCAGTCTCAAACGGATGGATAGTAAACTTGAGATGATCAAGAATTGATAAGCACATTGAGCTCATTTCTGTAGATTTAACGGCGTTGATCTCAATTGTTTGATCAAGACTTTTCATAAATAGACCAATGGTGTCTTTTCCAGAGCTTTTAATTGACTGGATGCTGTATTGGGAACCATCTGAAGCTAGAGTGGATAAAGAAAGCGGCTCATAAGCTAGTTCTAGATAATATGCATCCAAAGAGGCATCGAAGTCTTCACTGGCGTTCTGATGAAAGCGTACAGCTGTTTCCTTAACGTTGTCTCCGTCTGAGATAGTCAATCTAGCCACAGGATCGCTACTTGGCTTTAGGAAGGTAGCATCTTGCTCCGTTTTACAACTCTCTCGAATGGTCAAGGCAGGCGAGACTGCATTGGCTTTAATGTAAAACCTTGGCTGCTAGCGATCACATTGCTACCTCCACTCACGCCTATGCCTCCTACGTATGAAGCATAGATGTTAAGGTCTGTGTTCCAGATATAAACACCAGCGTCTACGTTGGTTTTGGCCCAACCAGCTGCATCCCAATCAATTGCACTCACGTATGGGTTGGAAACATGATTCCAACCGTCAGCGGTTGCAGAAGTATTGTTACTGTAGGAAATTGGATAGGTAAGATCACCAGAATTGATAGGTCCAGTAACGTCTATCATGAAAGGAGCGGTTCCTTGGAGGGAGTCCCCGCAATACACCCATGCGGACGAGGACACAGGGATACTGTTGTTGATCGAGGTAGGGAAGACGAATCCACTGTCTTGATGACCGACTTCGGTTTCATCATAGAACATAATCGAAGTGAAATAGAAACTTGGAAAATTGCTTCCAGGGAAGCCTGATGTAATGAAGTCATCATTCCAGTCGGCTAGCGTTGCTCCCTTAACGGGTGCGCTCAAAAATCTCCATCCTGTCTGACCAGCTTCAATATAACGCTGAACGGTCACGTCACCGTTGACACTGCCAGTGACGTTGTCAATTCTTGAATCTCCAATAGCTCTTGAGCGCATCAGCAGGAGTCCATTCGTATTCAAAGTGCCTGATGAAGGAGCTAGCTCGTGAAGTATTTCTATCGTATCGTTGACGACACTCACTGTGCCAGAGGCTTGTATTGCCAGATCGTCGAAAACGAAATCTCCTTTGATTGTTTGCGCTGCCGATCCATTCATGATGACATTGGCCTGATTAGTGACGGGGTCAAAATCTGCACTCGGGGCCATTGTAAAATCACCGACAATGCTAAGATTTATTGAATCGAGAGGTCTAAGTAGCCCTCCATTAAGCTTTAAGTTTCCAAGAATATCCTCGTCAGAATCTAACGTTTTTACATCTAAGGTATCCTTACCTTCTGTCGAAAGATTGTAATAGCCGTTTTGTGAGATGGCTATCGGTTTTGCCGTACCATCTGTTCGGCTGTAAATAACGGTATTGCTGTTCTCGGATGCGATCAACGTTCCAACTGTAATCTCTCCTCCAGCGTAGAGAACCCCACCGGCAGCATTGATGAAGGTGGCGTTATTACTACCGGTAATATTAACCCCATTCGTTAACGTAAAGATGCCTTGATTTGAAATCGAGCTATTGTTTGGGCAATCTACATCGCCTCCTGATCTCGTTAGGGAACTGCCTGAGTAAATCTGACGAAATGTAGTGACATCGAACAATCCAATGGTTGAAATAATACCATTACCAAAAATGGAGTCGTTGTTTCCTTTAAGTATTATGTCGTTGTTCCCCGAATGAATACCATCATTGACGTAGCTCCCTCTCACTCTTAAGACTCCCTCAGTTGACAATTCGCCATTGGAATTGATACGCACCCTTCTTGGACTCTCGCCAGTAGTATGAAAGACGGTTGTGCCAGAGCTTATTACTACATCATCATTGAACCCGAGATAATCATTTCCGCTCTGACCCGGAGAATTGTTTCCCCAAGTACCTCCGTCATTCCAATCTCCATCCTGCGTCGAAATGAACAACCCACCTCCAAGACAACCTGTTAGAAGAAATATAGCAGCGGCATAGGCTGCGATACGAACACATGTTTTCATTCACTGGCAAAAATACGCTCTCACCACCCCTTTACACTGTGATATACGTTACATCTTCAAGAATGTTCAGTTCAAAACTCAACTATTTTGAGTTCGACTCGCCTGTTCATTTGCATGTCTTCCTCACTTCTTTCTGGGTACACTTTGGGGTCAGAACTCCCTTTGCCTGCATAACTCATTCGACTCTCGTAAATGCCATTTTGGATCAGGTACTTGTAGACGTATTTCGCTCGATTCTCCGAAAGCTTTAATTCCTTGGTGTCGATGTCAAGACCATCGTATTCTTCGTATTCGCAGCAAATGTGACCTTGGATCTCGATCTTGAGCTTGGGATACTTCTTCATGGTCTCTACTAATCTCTCAAGCACCGGCATGGACTCAGGAGTAGGATAGTGTCTGCCAGGGATAAAGGATAGACCTTCAAGCACCAAGTTAGTTCGCTTTACTGAGTCGATCTCGAAAACTTCGAGAGTTGGAAGAGGTTTGGGCGGAGTAGGAGTCGGGGGCAAGGCCTCACGGTCATCACGCCTCGATGGCTTTTCCGAGAATGGAATGATCACGTCGACCCTTCTATGTGCGAGATTTCCTCTAGGATCCGGACGGTCATCCGGTAATTCGCCTCCTCCTTTTACTAGATAGATCTTTCGCTTACTCACTCCTTGGCTCATCAAATACCTCGCTACTGACTCGGCTCTTCTCATCGAAATAGCTACGTTGTAGCTGGCTGACCCCAAGTGATCGGCGTATCCGATGATCATAATGCCATCCATAAGCGGCAGTACATTGCTATTCTCATCCAAGACATTCGCGTTGAAGTCCGTGTCTTCATCGAGGTCGAAAAAGACGCTCAGCGTGTCCGTTTGGGCAACCAAAGAGAAAGAAAAGAAGATCAAAAAGGCGGGAAGCAAAAGAATGCTTAGTCGATGGTACACTTGGGTTAAAATCATGCTTCAATGATAACGCATTTCATGAGGAATTCGCATGCTCATTCTACAGCTGAATGATTCTCTTCATATTTGTCCGCACATGGAATGGACCACATGGATAGAGGTGCTGGCCGTCACGTTGAGTTTGACCTTTTTGGTACTTCTGATCCGCGAGGTCAGATGGTGCTGGCCTTTTGGTATACTCTCTTCAGCTTTGAGCGTAACGCTCTTTATTCACACAAAGCTTTATTCCGAAGCGATCCTGTATGTCTTCTATGTGTTTATTGGATTCTACGGTTGGTGGATTTGGTCGCGAAAGCACCAAGCTGGTGAGGAAGGTGTAGAGGTGCATCTTCACTCCAATCGATCTAGACTTCTGGCCTTTGTACTGGGAAGTGCAGGAGCAGGCTTATTGGGTTGGTGGTTCAACACCAATTCTGATGCAGCTCATCCATTCGTGGATGCTACTACAACCTCCTTCAGCTTTGTGGCTAGCTTTCTTGAAGCGCATAAGGTCTTTTCAGTCTGGATATACTGGATCATCATCAACGGTGTGTCTGTTTGGCTTTACTTTGACCGCGGTTTGACTATCTACAGCATGCTCATGGTCGTCTATTTCGGTGTAAGCGTGTACGGATGGTTTGATTGGAAGAAGAAATTGAAGGTGGTCAAAGCATGACATTGAAAGCAAAGGATATAGATCAAGCTGCGAAGTACTTAAAAGAAGGACATCTAGTAGCGATTCCAACGGAAACGGTGTACGGCATGGCAGCGAATGCCTTCAATGAAGACGCTGTGAAGGAGATCTTCAAGGTGAAGAACAGACCGTTCTATGATCCGCTGATCTTGCATACCGATGAACTGAGTAAGATCGAGGCATGGGGGATCATTCTATCTGACCGACTCAGACATCTGGCCGAAACGTTTTGGCCAGGTCCCCTCACTTTGCTTCTTCCTCGCTCAGAGCAGATCTCGGAAACCGTGACCGCGGGACTCGATCGTGTAGCTTTTCGCGTGCCCAGTCATCCGCTGACTCGAGAACTGCTGGCAAAGCTCGACTTTCCGGTGGCGGCTCCTAGTGCCAATCCGTTTGGCTACGTGAGTCCGACCTCCGCAGAACATGTCATGAGGCATTTCGATGGTAAAATTGCGATGGTGCTAGATGGCGGTCCTTGCCAAGTCGGTATCGAGTCCACCATCGTTGGTGAAGAAGACGGTCGATTGATCGTCTACCGACTAGGTGGCTTGTCTGTTGAGCAGATCGAACGCGTAGCAGGCAATGTGGAGATCAGGACGTCATCTTCTCGACCCGCGGCTCCTGGAATGATGGTCAGACACTACTCACCAGATAAAAAGGTAGTAGCCGTAGATACGCAAGAGGAAGTGGATGGTCAGCCTCAGGAAGGTTCAGCGTATATCCTTTTTCTACTCGAACCTCCTCAGGCTGGATTGAAGAATGTGATCCATCTGACTTCAGGCGGAAACCATGAAAAAGCTGCACAACGGTTTTATCAAGCATTGCGAGCTTGGGACGATGATGCCATGGTGAAGAGGATCATTGTGGAACGTTTACCGAACTTTGGCTTGGGGCGCGCCATCAATGACCGCTTAAAACGTGCAGCGGGAGCGGAGGATTGACCACAGAAGTTACTGGACCTACAACCTACTTGAATGAAAAGATTGTTTTTATTGTTCGCTGTGCTCACGTTCGGATTGAACGCCGCGATGAGTCAGGACTATCGTGTTGGGCCTAAGCCTGAGTGGGTAGTTGAAACGCAAGTCGCGGACAACGGTCCCATGCATAATGATGGCGAGGTTTCTCAATTATTAATTGACCTGCAGCGCCATGTTTCCAAGGAGACGAAATATGTCAAACGTGCACTGAAGTTTCTTAACAACCAAGGGGTCCAATCCTATTCAGAGATCTCTCTGGATTTCGATCCGAACTATCAATACGTTGTCTTTCACGAGGTTTATTTACAGCGAGGTGAAGAGAAGATCGATAAACTCAAAACGGATAAGATCAATGCACTTCAGCGAGAATCTTCCATGGAATCACAGATCTACGATGGTCGACTCACGTTGAGCATGCCGTTATCGGATGTTCGTCCCGGTGACATCCTAGTCTACTCGTATTCCTGCGTAGGTGTGAACCCGCTTTATGGAGAGGAGTTCTTTGGTCTTTTCGACTTCAATTTCTCTGTCGGTATGCAGCACATCTCGTATCGACTGATGGTTCCTCCAAGACAAGACTGCTTCTTCCGCTACTTCAATGGCGCGCCAGAGCCCGAGGAACCATCCAAGGAAAATGAGACATTGTGAGAAATAGACAAGCTGCGGTAAGCTTCATCTTCATTACCCTCACGCTTGATGTGACGGGAATTGGAATCATCATTCCGGTGATGCCAAGTCTGATCATGGAGCTGACGGGCGAAGGTCTGAGCGCTGCATCCAAATACGGTGGTTGGCTGCTATTCGCCTATGCCTTCTTTCAATTTCTGTTTTCACCAGTGATCGGTGCCCTGAGCGATCGATTCGGAAGACGCCCTGTATTGCTGGGATCCCTTTTCGGCTTTGGTGTGGATTATGTCGTTCTGGCGCTTGCTCCGAACCTAGTGTGGCTCTTCTTGGCTAGAATCGTTTCCGGTATTCTCGGCGCTAGTTTCACTACGGGAGCTGCCTACATAGCGGATGTCTCACCACCTGAGAAAAGAGCACAGAATTTCGGATTGATCGGCGCTGCATTTGGCCTTGGTTTCATCGTTGGACCTGTAATTGGTGGATTGTTGGGCGAGATCGGCCCTAGAGTTCCTTTCTATGCTGCTGCGGGATTAACCCTTTTGAACTGGCTATATGGCTATTTCGTCCTTCCGGAATCCTTGCCAGAGGATCGTCGCCGTTCCTTCGAATGGAAACGTGCTAATCCTGTAGGTAGCCTGATCAATTTGAAGCGGCACCCTGTCATTGCCGGGTTGATCTTTGCCCTGGTGTTTGTGTACATCGCCTCACATGCAGTTCAGTCTACTTGGTCTTACTTCACCATGTATGCGTTTGAGTGGAGTGAAGCAGAGGTTGGTTATTCTCTAGGTGCAGTAGGGGTTATGAGCGGACTAGTGCAAGGAGTCCTGATCCGCTGGCTGATTCCTAAGATCGGCGAAAAGGCTTCGGTTTATTTGGGGATGATCTTGTACATGCTGGGCTTGATCGCGCTGACCTTTATTACTAAAGGTTGGATGGTGTACCCAGCGATCATAGTTTATGCGTTGGGAGGAGTAGCTGGTCCCGCACTGCAGGGCATCATGAGCAATGAGGTGGCCGGAAATGAGCAAGGCGAATTACAAGGAGCCTTGACTAGTATGATGAGTGCAACCGCCATCATCGGTCCTCCGATCATGACAGGATTATTTGCCTATTTCACTCAGGAGGGTTCTGCGATCATCTTTCCGGGCGCACCTTTTCTACTCGCAGCTGTGCTTGTTTTACTAGGACTTTTCTTCAGTTGGTTTACGCTGAGGAAAGTGTCCTCCTAAAGCAGACCACTGACTCCTAATCCAAACAAGGCGAAATCGTACTTGACCGGATCTTCCGGGTCCATTGACAACAATGCGCCTGTCAATTCTTCTACGGCCTTCCAGTCGTTCTGTTTCCTAGTAAGCAGCCCAAGCTTCCTTCCGATAGTGGCGTTGTGAATGTCAAGCGGCATCATGAGCAGGGGAGGAGAGAATCTCTTCCATATTCCAAAGTCTACGCCCTCGTGGTCTGGTCGAACCATCCAACGCAGATACATATTGAGACGCTTGGCCGATGATCCCTTTGCCGGACTACTAACGTGCTTTTCACTCCTGGTGAGATGCTCCATTTCAAAGAACTTCGACCTGAAATCTTCAATCGCGGTTCGTGCATCCTTGGGGTTGTTGCTGAAAAAAGCACCTTCCAAGCCCCTGTGCTCAAGATAGATATACTGAAGGGCTTCCATGAAGTATATCGCATCGACCTCATTGAAGGTGCGGTGAACGAAACCTTTGAATTTCAGTCGATCTTTAGGGACGTGTCCGCGAATGAAATCTGCCGGCGCGTGATCCATTCGCTCCAAGATGGAATGCGCGTTGTTGATGATGGTTTTTCGTTGTCCCCATGCGATAGTCGCAGCTAAGAATCCGGCGATCTCTATGTCTTCCTTATTCGAAAATCGGTGGGGAATAAGGATAGGGTCATCCGGAATGAATCCGGGTTGAGCGAACCGCTTGTAGGATTCATTAAGCAGGGTTCGAACCTGATCTTTATCCTGAATACCGTTGATCATTTTCTTCACTAGTCGATAGGTGTATCGCTTACCTTGGCTGGTAAAAGTAACGGTCAGTTGATGAATGTGATCCCATACTATTTTCAGTTAAGAGCTAAGATGACTTGGCGGTGGATAAAGGAGAAGGGAATCCATCCGTTGATCTTCATCCCTTTGATCTTGATAGGATCAGTAGCAGCATTGAAATTACTGACTGACCGAAGTGAATACGCGGATACTCTGCTCGTTATTGGTGGATGGTGGATGGTCTCAAAGAGTACTGGAGGGAAGGAATTGACCTTCCTTAAAGGTCTCTTCAGTAAGAGGACGTTCTCATTGATCCTGGCAATTGAAGTTTTATTGATATCGCTACCCGTGATACTGTCCCTTGTGTGGATGAAGGAATGGCTAGCCCTAGCACTCTCGGTTGTCTGGGGAATGCTTTTCCGCTATAACGCCATTCAAGTCTCTACTTCATGGGTTGTTCCAACGCCTTTCAGTCGCCAGCCATTCGAAGCAGTAGAGGGATTCAGGCGATTTTGGCCCGCTTGGATCGTCCTAGTCATCGCCATGCCTTTTCCCTATTATGTCGATAATAGCAACTTGGGTTTGTTTATCCTTTTCGCCACCATCTTTCTCTTTCAGTCTTTCTTTCAAGTCATCGAGCCATCTTACTTCGTTTGGTTCCACAAGCATACACCAGCGTCCTTTATTTGGATGAAAATGCGTTGGTCCATCGTGCATTTGAGTATTTGGATGGTCACCCAGGCGTTGCTCTTCATTTTTCTTTTCAATGAGGTGTGGTGGCACGCTTTGGTGGTATACGCCATAGGTGTCATTTGGATGCCGCTATTGATCGTGGCCAAGTATGCTATCTTCCCCGCATCGCTGCCCATACCTGAGGGTATCGCGGTGGGTCTCAGCATGATCTTTCCTCCGTTGATGATCGTCACTGTTCCCTATTTCTACCTCAGAGCCAGTCGTAACCTTCAACCTCTCCTTGCATGATACAGACCTTGAACATCACGAAGTCCTATGGCAATGTACAGGTGCTCAAAGGAGTCAGCGCCGAGTTTCATGCGGGTAAGATCCATGGGGTGATTGGAAAGAATGGGGCAGGGAAGACTACCATGTTTGAATCCATCGCAGGGTTGATCGACCATGAAGGAGATGTTTCATCTTCCCTGGATCCACTCAAAGATCATCTCGGATTTCTTCCTACAAACCCGTTCATGTTTGAAAGGATCACGGGACGTGAATACCTAACACTGTGTGCACTTGCAAGAAAGGTGGATGCGACAAACTTTGACTATCGCAACTTGTTTGATCTGCCGCTCGATCGATATGCCAATGGCTATTCTACAGGGATGAGAAAGAAGCTGGCTTTGCTTGGGGTCCTGATACAAAAGAATGAAGTGTTCTTACTCGATGAACCGTTCAACGGCGTTGACATCAGCAGCAATGAATTGATCATTGACATTCTCAAGAAACTGCGAGATAGTGGGAAGTGTGTGATCGTATCGTCCCATTTACTCAGTTCCCTGACACAGTTCTGCGACGATATTCTGATCCTCGAGCAAGGGGAGAAGAAGGGGGTGTTCAGTAAAGAGAAATTCCACGAGTTGGACGCGATCATGCGCGATCAGGATCATTTGGATCGCCTGCGAAACTTTCAGATCTAGAGGTCTATTTGTACTCGATCAGATAGTATTTCCGACTTGACCCGCCGGTGGGGTGGAACGTTGGCCAAATGTCTGTCTCCCGGATCAATGAATCGGCAATGAAGAGTTTGTCATGAATGAACTCAGGTAATCTGATCTTCAACCGATGATCGCCGAATGCATAGCCTGTCTGAATCGTGCCGTACAAAGGGCTGTGTTCAGGCACAACAGCCTCATGCGTGTAGATCAGGTCGACCTCTCCTTCTACGTGATCCGTGGCCCCTTCGATCCGTACTATCCCGAACGCGCTTTCATACCAATCATTCTTGACATACAGACTATCCGGAACACCGTCCTTCATGATAAAATGCATGTGATTGCGATAAGCTAAACGCCCTTCCGTGTAGGCAGTGCCATCAACTGATTCCTTGACCGGGTCGTATTCCCAATAACCGGAATCGGTCTGATTTCTGAAATGATCTTTCAAGATGATCGAATCCTCATCCGTCTGGGTCTTCCTTACCCAGCGGTCGTATACCTTTCGTTCCAAGAAGATGTAGCCATCCTTATGGGTGAATGATTGAACCTGGGATCGCTGACGCTCAGAATCATAGTCAACGATACGGATCAGTCGGCCGGAGTCGTCGTAGTCTAGACCAATACTCAGTATAGGTTGACCTTCCTGACTCCATTTGACCATCGAGTCCACCGCTCCGAGACTGTTGATGAAGTACGTATACTCATGTATAGGCGACCCCACTACAACATCTTCGGCATTTCGTACCACCCTTGTTTCCCAGTTTGGCAGATCCTCGAGGTGCTGGACGAAGACTTCTATCTGAGCAATACCTGAGTCTTTTAATACCTGATGCGTAGGCACGATGTAGGGAAAAGGCTGTTGCGCCTTCGTAGAAAGCAGACTGAGTAATAAGCAGGTGAGAAGAATGAAACGTGAGGCGTAAATCATGTTGTTTCCAGTCCAAGGATCGTTCCTTTCCGGACCGAGTTCGAAGATAATTCCATCTTCGCAGACATGGAACCCCTGGTATCGATCATCATGGCGGCTCGAAACACGGAACCCTACCTGGAGGAATGCCTAGATTCTATCCTTTCGCAGACCTATCCGCATTGGGAGCTCATTGCGATCAACGATCACTCCACCGATCGTACTCCTGTGATCTTAGAAGCCTATGCGCGGAATGATTCCAGGGTGAAGGTGGTTCACAGCGTCCGACAAAAGCTCATTCCCGCCTTGAAGGAGGGCTATCAACACGCCAAAGGTGATTTGATCAACCGAATGGATAGCGATGATCGCATGCCGCACGACAAGATCGAGGTGCTTGTCAGGGAATGGCTCAAAGTGGGCAAGGGACACATCATCGCAGGAGGGACGGAGCACTTTGTGGAACAAGGTGAAGTAGGGGGTGGCTTTTTGCGATACGAGCAATGGCTCAATCGAGTCGCGAGAGAAGGATTACACTGGCAAGAGATCTATAAGGAGTGCGTCATTCCTTCGCATTGTTGGATCATTCATAAAGACGACTTCGATGCTTGTGAAGGATTTGAACCCGAAGTCTATCCGGAAGACTATGACCTCTGTTTTCGATACTATCGCGCTGGGATGAAGATCGTTGGTATCGACAAGGTGCTTCATTATTGGAGAGACCGTCAGGAGCGCATTTCAAGAACTTGGGAAGAATATGAGGATAACCGATACTATGAATTGAAGCTCGGTTACTTCTTCGAGATTGACCGTGAAGAGGATAGGCCCTTAGTCGTGTGGGGCGCAGGTCGAAACGGGAAAGACTTAGTTAAAGGAATACTTCAACGTGAACCTAAGGTCCATTGGGTATGTGACAATGAGCGAAAGATCGGACTGGATGTGTACGATCAACGTATGCATCATTTCGATTCGATCACTGAGCTGGTTCGACCTCAGATCTTAATAGCCGTGGCATCACCGGACGACCAAAGGGATATCCGAACCACGCTTAAATCTTGGGGCAAACAGCCCGTGAAGGACTTCTGGTTCTTCTAGATCACAGGATCGACGAGTTCTACCATGATCTCGTTTCGACGGTTCACCATTTCGTAAGGTGGGTTGTAACCCAAGTAGGTGAATGGGGCTTTATAGCTTAAACCTTCGCGCTCGAGCGCATCCTTCAACTGCTGGGTATATTCCTCGATCTTTTCATCACTCGACCATCCTCCGAATCGAATAGCGGCTACCACCTTGCTCGGCTCATGAGTGAACTTGATACGACCGTCGTTTGGCTTAGGTAGGTCATCCATGTTCATTTCAGAAGGCACCATGAACGACATGGTCATGGAGTCATCCATCTGCATAGCTACCGGTGAAGTCATCGCGATCTTTTGATTGCGCTCGTTTCCACCAAAAATGTATCCCGCTAACGTGCGAAAGCCTTGTCCCGAGTTTTCTCGATAGGACGATGAAGCCATGGTAACCGAACTGAAGATGGCAGGCTCGTATTTCCGAATCTCGAAGTCCTTGTATTCCTTGAGAACCTCATAAGCGTATTGCTCCGTTTGCTTGGTTGTTCGCACACTAAAGGCTTGTAGCACGATAAATATGACGCCAACCACGGCGACAATTAGAAGAAGAAGTGTGGTGATCTTCATGACGTTTCATTTGGTAAGTAAACGCCTCGACAATGGAAAAGGTTCTCCAAAATATCCTTAATCCTCAAACACAAAACCGAACACCCTTTTCAGGATATCCGTTACGCGGTGTACAGGATTCTCGCGAATGAGTTTCTCTTCCTGAGCTACCTTGGTGAACAAGCCCTGAAGAGCCTTGTGAGTCGTATGCTCGGCCAATGAATTGTTCTTGATCGGCTCCCACAACATTCCGTTGATCGACGCGGTGTTGTACGTGTTGATCACCTTCTTGTAGCTTTCTTCAGCGGAAAGACCTTTCACTAGATCCTTCTCCAATGAGGTCTGGATCTTCGGCTTGAAAGCATTGTACAATTGCTGATAGGTCTTCTCTCGCAGATAGTGGGTAGCAGCTGTATCGGTTCCTCTTAGGATGGCCAAACCTTCTTCAATGGTCATGTTCTTGACCGTATTCACAAAGATTGGCTTGGCAGCGGTGGCAGCATCCTCAGCAGCTCGATTCACACTCAAAATAGCATCCGCGATCAGTTGATCCATTAAAGGCACTTTCTCCAGACGATCTAAAACTGGCTTCGCCTCCTGAGGTAGTAATATCTTCAATGCCTCATTTCCGAAGTAGCCGTCCTTGATGCTCAACTTCGCTACGGCGGTATCCGCTCCGTGCACCAGCGCATCCTTCAGTCCACGAATGATCTCATCATTGGTGAGTACATCCTTTACCTCTCCACCATTTTCTTCGACATGCTCGAGAATGGCAAGCAATTCAGCACAGCTGGTCAAGGTGATGTTCGTAGTAAGAAAAAGGGCGGATGCTAGAATAATTCGTTTCATAGTTCAATGTTATAGGACCCCGTCAATGATCTCTAGCTTTCGATCAGCCATATCTGCCAAGGTCTGGTTGTGCGTGACGATCACAAAGGTTTGGCCAAACTGGTCGCGGAGGTCAAAGAACAGCCGGTGCAGTTCATCTGCATTCTTTGAATCCAGGTTTCCGCTGGGTTCATCTGCAAAGACCACACTTGGATTGTTGATCAAAGCGCGGGCTACGGCCACCCGCTGTTGTTCACCACCACTCATCTGACTTGGCTTGTGAGTCATACGGTGGTCGACTTTTAAAAACTGGAACAATTCTTTGGCTCGGTTCTCAGCTTCCTTACGATCCAGCCCTGAAATGAAGGCGGGGAGACAAGCGTTCTCCAAAGCGGTGAACTCAGGTAGGAGTTGATGAAACTGAAAGATGAAACCGATCTCGTGGTTTCTGAAGCGGGACAGTTTCTTGTCGCTCAACCCAAATACATCGGTACTGTTGATGGTTACCTGGCCATTATCGGGTCGATCAAGCGTTCCTAGGATATGCAATAGAGTGGTCTTACCAGCACCAGAAGCACCAACAATACTCACGATCTCCTTTTCGGCGATAGCCAGATCGATCCCTTTCAAGACCTTTAGATCTCCATAACTCTTCTCGATCTTTCTTGCTTCAAGCATTGCCATGCGGCGAATGTAATACAAGCCGACAAGGTTGCGTTCTAAGCCGTTACTTTTGACCCATGAAATCCCCACGGATACTGCTGATGTTCCTCGGTACGGTGGCTATCTACTACCTGTTTCGCTTCGATTATTGGGAGAGGGATATCATCATCCGTAGCGATGGTTATGCCTACTACGGTTATGTCCAAGGCACCTTAGTGCATCATGACCCCCTCAACACTTTTCATGGTGAACTCGAAGGTAAGGATCGAAACCGCTCATGGATGCATGAAGGACTACCAGGAAAGTACCTGCCCAAGATGACTATGGGGATCGCCTATGCATGGACTCCTGGTTTCTTCTTAGCAGATCTGGCAGCTAGTCTTCTTGATTACCCACAAGATGGATGGAGTAGACCTTATCAGCTTGCTGTAGGTTTTAGTGCTGTCCTTTTCCTGCTAATTGGTCTGTGGGCCACTTGGCATGTTTTGCGTCGTAGGTTTTCTGATACGATTAGTTCAGCCGTGGTCATGGCGATCTATCTGGTAACGAACTTGCTTCAATACGGAAGTGTAGACGCTAGTATGTCCCATGTTTATTCGTTTGCGCTTATCGCGTGCTTCATGCTAGTGAGCGATCGCTGGGTGGAGCGGAGGAGTCTATCACATCTTCTGGCGGCCGCATTTCTTTTGGGATGGATCGTTCTTATTCGCCCGACCAATATCATCGTCGGACTCTACCTTCCATTTATGCTGTGGCAGCGGGATGGAAACATTCGAAGCCTGCTCAGCTGGCAGATCCTATACGCCGCTGGCGCTGCATTTCTACCCATCCTTCCTCAGCTCATCTTTTGGAAATTGGCGGCTGGAGAATGGGTGCACTATTCCTATGAACAAGAAGCGTTCTATTGGATGAGTCCTCACATCTGGGAAGGACTTTTCAGTTACCGCAACGGATGGCTTGTGTATACTCCAGTCATGTGGCTAGCCTTACTAGGGCTGGCTTTTTATTCCCGCATTGAGAAGCGTCTCGCTTTGGGCCTTGGCGTTGTGACTTTACTCCACATTTACATCACCTTCAGCTGGTGGTGTTGGTATTACGGAGGCAGCCTGAGTATACGTCCGATGATCGATATCTATCCCATTCTTGCACTGGGTATGGCGGCGATGTTTTCATTCATTTGGCGAAGAGGAATGGTACCGACCCTTATCGCAGCGGTTGTTGTTCTCTCCTTGGGTTGGAACAACATTCTCCAAGTGAAGTACAGCAACCTCGGAGTCATCCACGACAGCGCGATGACCAAAGAGGCGTTTTGGGCTACGTTCATGACCCCCAAGCAACCACGACACCTTTCTATGGCAGGGTATTACCGTGATCCGGATACAGACCATTTGAGATTGGGGTTGCCCGAACGTCTGGAATACGACACAGCCTATTCGCAGATGGTTGGTAAGATAGAATACCAGAGAATCGGAATGGATCAAGTCAGGAGATTCACCAACATGTTGAAGGTCAATGCTTCTGAGCTACCCTTAAATGTAGACTACCTTATACAGATCACCTGTGAGGTCAAAATGAACGACGTCGATGCGAACGAGTTGATCGCCATAGTGGCATTTAAAAAAGGGGAGGAAACCTATCAATACCAAGGAGCTGATCTAGGAAAGATCTTGAATGATGCTGGCGTCAGGAAAACGGTGAAAATCTTTGTGAGAAAGCCACGAAACTTGCCTGAAGGCACTCACATGGAGTGCTATTATTGGTTGAAAGGGAAGGGAAGTGCCGAAGCTTATAGCATGGAAATAACTCCGATCAAGGTAACCCGTCGTCCACTTTAGTATTTCAGATCCTTGAAGTCCTTTTTGGCCTTGTCACGTTTCTTTTCCAGCTTCTCGATTTCCTTTTCTGCGTCGACTTGAGCGACCTCACCTTTGTCGAGCTTAGACTTGACCTCTTTGATCTCTTTTTCCAAGGACTCGATGTCTTGTTCGAGAGCATCCATCTTCTTCTGACGCTTTTCCTGATCCTTTCCCATGTCTTGGATCTTCTTCAGGGCATTCTTCTCGTCGTCAGTAAGCTCTTCTTCCTTGGTGATGACTGTGAATTCATTGGCCAACTCTGCCGGTACAGTATACTTATCCAGTTTTTCAAATTCACGATTGGCTAGGTGATAGGGTGGAATACCTCCGGGATATTTCTCGTCGCTTTTATACAGCGTCACTTTGAATTTATTGGTCCCTTCCTTATGCACATTGTGGATGACGTGTGGCACATAGCCCACCTTCTGGATCCAGACCTCATAGACTCGACCTGCCTCAAGGTCTATCTTCATCTCCTCGTCTTTTACCTTGTCGCTCAAGTATACTTTACCACCTTCCTTGATGGTAAGCATGGCACCCTGCAATTTGGCGTGATCAACCGTTTCGATCTTAAGCTTGAGATTGAAATCGTCGGCTAAAACAGTGAAAGAAAGACTGAGGACAAGAAGGCTGAGGATCGCGTTTTTCATCATGGCATCATTTACGTCAAATGAATGAAAAAGATACGAGATACACCTACCTTCGTCGCGATGTATAAATCGATCGTACGACCGCTTCTGTACTCTATGCCGCCAGAGAAAGCGCACTACTTTGCGACAGGTTGGCTGCAGCGTCTCTACAACGTAGGATTGCTTCAGAGTCCACTCACGCTCAACTTTAAACTGAACGACCCCAAGCTCGAAAGGAAGCTATTCGGACTGACTTTCCCGAACCCGGTGGGTCTGGCCGCGGGTTTTGACAAGGATGCGAAATGGATCGATCCATTGGCGGAATTGGGATTCGGGTTCCTTGAGATCGGCACGATAACACCGAAGGCTCAACCCGGGAATCCGAAGCCTAGAATGTTTCGCCTAATAGAAGATGAAGCCCTGATCAACCGAATGGGATTCAACAATGATGGGGTAGACTCGGCAGTAGAACGAATCAAGAAGTCAAAGTGCAAAGTTCCCATCGGCGGTAACATCGGAAAGAATAAGGTCACCCCTAACGATGAGGCCGTGCGCGACTACGAGATCAGCTTTGAAAAGCTCTACGATCATGTGGATTACTTCACCGTGAACGTGAGTTCGCCCAACACACCTGGACTACGAGAACTGCAAGGCAAGGACGAACTGAAAAAGATCTTCGACGCGCTCTTCGCCATACGCGCCAAGCAGTCAAAGGAGAAGGCCGTGTTACTCAAGATAGCTCCTGACTTAGAGCCGGCTCAGCTGGATGACATTGTGTCCTTGGTTCAAGAGATGAACATCGATGGCTTGATCGCTACGAACACTACACTCGACCGATCAGGCTTGAAGACCGATCCGAAGATCGTGAACGAACAAGGCGGGCTCAGCGGTGTACCTGTCCGTAAGAAGAGTACTGCCGTGATCGAGCATATCCATAAAGCCTCGGATGGAAAGATTCCGATCATTGGTGTAGGTGGAATTCACGAACCGGAAGACGCCATAGAAAAGCTGAATGCAGGTGCTTCATTAGTACAGCTATACACCGGCTTCATCTACTCAGGTCCTTGGTTGCCAAAACGAATCAATCAACGTTTGTTATCATGAGTGTGAAGATCATTGAATGTCCTCGTGATGCGATGCAGGGTATGGAGCCCTTCATTCCAACGGAGAAGAAGGCTCGTTACATCAACCATCTTTTAAGAATGGGCTTCGACACGATCGACTTTGGCAGTTTCGTTTCGCCGAAGGCCATTCCTCAGCTGCGTGATACAGCCGACGTCCTTTCCCAACTCAACCTTTCTTCGACTTCATCGAAGCTTTTGGCGATCGTTGCCAACCGAAGAGGGGCGGAGGATGCATGTAAGTTTGAGGAGATCGACTTCTTGGGTTATCCGTTCAGTATTTCGGAGACTTTCCAAATGCGCAACACGAATGCATCCATTGAAGAAAGTCTGACTCGGGTAGAGGAGATGCAATCACTGTGTGTCAACCACAATAAGAAAATGGTCGTGTACATCAGCATGGCTTTCGGAAATCCTTACGGTGATCCATGGAGTGGTGAATTGGCAGCTCAATGGACAGAGCGATTGCACAAAGACCTGAGTATCGAGATTATCGCCTTGGCCGACACCGTCGGAGTGAGTGATGAGTCAAACATCAAGGAGCTTTTCGAAACCATCATACCTGCTTTTCCAAAGTTGGAAGTTGGAGCGCACTTGCACACTCGTCCGGAGGATGCCAAAAGCAAGGTTAAAGCAACCTATGAAGCTGGTTGCAGAAGGATCGATGCCGCGATCAAGGGTTATGGAGGATGCCCCATGGCAGAGGATGACCTGGTTGGAAACCTTGCTACGGAACTGCTTGTGGATGCTTTGAAGGATCTGAATGAACCGTCGATTGATGAAAACCTGTTGTTCGAGGCAATGCAATTGGCCAACGAGACGTTTCCTTTGTAATCGGCAACGGCGCTGATTTTTTCGCGTCTACCAGCCAAAGCCTTTTTGCGTAAATTTGACCGCTATATGAATCCGATGTACAGAAATCTTGCGTTTGTTGCCGTCATGGCATTGTTGTCAGGAGTGGTGATCAGTTCTTGTGACCGTGGTGTATCAGAGGGAGTTTTCGGTAAGCCGATGGAGGATCCATATCCGGTTTTCGATACGTTCAACCTTCCTACGGCGAATTACTTCTTCTACGGAAAGTTTGATGGTCATTTCAAGAAATGGCAGGATGGACGTCGCTCAAGATGGGATACGATCACACGCAAGAATCCAAATGATCCGGATTTTCCAGATTGGGCTCAGTGGCCGGTGTACACCGATAACATCTATCGCAACATTCCTGAGCAATACAACGAAGATCCATGCATCAGCGATTCAGGAAACATTTGGTTTGAGCACATCACTCGTTTCATTCGTCCTGATATCCCGGAGGAGCGTATTGAAATCTTTTTCTACGACTGCGTTAGCGAAGAGGACTACGACACGATCGGAGCTCAGCCGGGCTATCATCCAGAGGTGATCACATGGCTTGACATGTTCAAGAGTGCAGAAGGCAATGGTATCTCGCAACCGTTCACAAGTACTAGCTATGGTCGTCGTGGAGCCAAGGTGGTTTACACCGATGCCGATCGTACGAAGTGGACATCGGAATCCGGAAGTGGTCAGCTTAATGACACTTATCTCCGCATCACCAATTTTGAGAAGCGAAACATCGTAACCGACACCTTGGACACCCTAGGGATGTACATCGTAGAAGGTGAGTTCGAAGGCCGTCTTTACAACGGAGATCGTAACATCCCGATCACCGAGGCTAAGTTCCGCGCTCGATTGGTTCCACGTGAGCCATGATCCGACTTTCTAATTAACTTCGCGTTGCTTTTGGTTCCCGATACGTTTGTTTCGGGATGAAAAGGGAATTCGGTGAGATTCCGAAACTGTCCCCGCAGCTGTAAACCTCGTTTCGATTTTCGGAACGCATGACACGAGCATCCAAAGCCACTGTCCCGAGTCTCGGGATGGGAAGGCGCTCGGGTTTGGGTGAGTCAGAAGACCTGCCAGAAGCGAATTTTTATCGAAAAGCTTTCGGGAATTGAAGCTGATCGGATCGTGCGCCCTGCGTGCCCTCCTTTCTTTCTTTTGCTGAATGTTTCTCGTCTTGTAATCAACCATCGCTCAGGCACTATGAAACATTTGCACATCCTCACCATCCTCAGTCTTCTGACACTGACACTCTCGGCACAGATGCCGAATCTTCTCACCTTCGACTCTGTTGGTCTCCCGCTGGATACTTTCTGGAATGGTCAAGACACCAACCTGTATAAAGAAGGTAAGTTCACTTTAGAAGCCAAGTACGACACCTCCTTCGGTGGCTACTGGTCATCAGGTATAGCGATCTCCACGATGCGGGACGACAGCACCGGCGACTTCACGAACCTCCACAGCAGCGTTACGGGCGGTGGACACAACTCGGATGCCTATGGAGTAGTGAGCGCAGCTCAGGAAGCTGAAATTCATGTGGGACAGCTATTCTATTGGCCGATCTGGATGGAGGGATTTGTCACGAACACAACCTACGCCTACACTTCCATGTCAGAAGGTGACCAATTCGCGAAGAAGTTCGGTGGTGCCTCTGGGGATGATCCTGATTATTTTTTCATCCGTTTCAGGTTCTATGATGATTCCTCCGCAACCATAGAGGACAGTCACTTTGACTTCTATTTAGCCGATTTCCGATTTGAGGACAACGCTCAAGATTATATCGTAGATGATTGGGTATATGTAGACCTCAACGACTATCCGAACTACGAACATCCCGGCTATATGATGTCAATGCAGGTTTATTCGAGTGATACAGGACAGTTCGGCATCAACACTCCAGCCTATTTCTGCATCGATGATCTACGATGGGACATGGCCGGAGGAGTCGAGGATAGAACTCAGGAAACATTCGTCATTCAAGTGAAAGAAGATGCATTTCAAGTCGAGACCGTATCTCGGAGTTCAGTCCAGCTATTAGATATGCAAGGAAGAATGCTCGTGAGCTCAGATCAAGGAACAACACATACACTCCAAACCCATTCGCTTCCTCAAGGCATCTATGTTGTGGTGGTGAAAGAGGAGGGAAGTACTAGCGCTCAAAAAGTGTTTCGGTGGTAAGACGAGTATCTATCATCCTATTGTGCCTCCCTCTTGGGGTGTTCGCACAAGGATCCTATGCCCCACAGGCAGGCGAACCTGGCTCAACAGCCATTCCTCGAGATTCATCCTGCTTTCGTGACTGGGCCATGTCTTGCGAGGTCCAACGTGGCTATCGACGCATCGACATGCCGGATTCGGGTCAGGTTACCTCCGGGGCACCGGTCTACGCAGTGGGGTATCCAGACGCTCCTCAAGCCGTAAGCCTTGGCGATAGTGGGGCAGCCGTGTTGCAATTCAACGCACCTTTCTATGATGGTGAGGGATACGATTTCGCTGTCTTTGAGAATGGGTTTGGATCCGGAGCAGAGGCCTTCCTTGAGTTTGCCTTTGTGGAAGTCAGTTCGGATGGTGAGCACTTCTTTTGCTTTCCCGCCATCTCCGAGATTCAAACGGACGATCAAACCGGAGCTTTTGAAACTACCGACGCTAGCTATGTGCATAACCTAGCCGGTAAATACACGGTCAACTACGGAACCCCCTTCGACTTAGCAGACATTCCCGATACGAGTCTTTTGGACAAGTCTAGGGTGACTCACATTCGCATCGTAGATGTGGTGGGAAGTGTGGATCCGTCGTTTGCTTCCTATGACCAGGATGGAAATATGATCAATGATCCTTGGAGGACCTCTTTTCCTTCCGGAGGATTCGACCTAGATGCCGTCGGAATCATTCACAGTCTCATTCCGTTACAGATCAATGAGGTTTCGGTGGGAACTCCTACTTTTCAGAACTTGGACATCCTTGGGCGCAATACGAATCATTCAAACTTCGTAGTGACACCGGAGGGAACGGTCAGGTTTGAACAACGTTGAAAGGAATTCACTTCATACCCATTTTCATCCTGTTGTCGACAAGAGTTTTGGCCCAGGACACGATGAGCCTCAAAACCTTTCATGTGATCGACACCTTGGTTGTAAAGCTGTCCTCATCGTATGAGCAGTCCATGGATTCATTGGTTGTCCGGTCTACACCCATTCTAAATTTGACTGACGCATTGCAGCGAAGAGCGGGTATTCCTATGAAGAACTACGGTCCGGGGTTACTTTCCACGCCAACGTTTAGGGGAGGGGATGCACAGCATACCCAGGTGGTATGGAACGGAATGAAGTTGAATTCGCCGATGCTTGGCAGCATGGATCTATCGACGATAGCGGCCTCGCAGTTTGATCAGCTCTCTTTCATGAGCGGGGTTGCATCAGGATTATATACCACAGGAGGAATGGGCAGCATCATAGCCCTTCAGCAATCGGCTCAAATGGAAAAGGAGTTTGCTCAACTCATGTTCTCCGGAGGGTCGTTCGTCACCTATCATGCGGCAGCAAGGTTCAATGTTCCGTTGAAGGTGTTCGACCGTCCTGCTGCCTTTGCTTTTTCGGCTGATCTACAGGGAAGTGATAATGCCTATCCATACTTGGACTACAATAACGGGGAATGGGAAAAAGCGCTAATGCAGAATGCCAGTTTCGGACGTTCGAACATTTCGTTGTCGCTAAGGGTTCGGGCCACGGAGCATTCTGAATTCGAAGGCGTGTGGTGGGTGAGCAATACGCAGCGCGATGTGCCAAATCCTATCAATCTTCGGGATGGATATGCTTTGCAAGGGGATGATGCGCAACGACTTTTCATCCGATGGGGATACGAGAAGGACAAGTGGCGATTCGCAGTCCGAAGTATGTTCGAGGATAACAACAATCGATTCTTTATAGATGTAGCGGATGTGAATCGCAATCACTTTCAAACATGGCAAAACCAGGCGGAGGCGACCTATCACGCGCAGAGATGGTTGAGTTTTCATGCCAGATTGGGCACCGACTGGATCCAAGGTGAGAGTTTGAATAACTATCCTCGGCCTGAGCAACAGATGGTGTACAGTCAATTGGCCTTTGCTCGGGTCAACCTTTGGCAGAACCGAATTCAAGGAAAGGTGGGAGGTCGAGCAGAACAGACCTTTGGTGACACACGAGTATTGCCCATTGCGGGTTTGCGCATCAAACTGATGCATGACTCTCCATTCTCGCTGATTTCGTCGTATGCCCAAACGGTTCGTTTTCCTACCCTGAACGAGAGGTTTTGGATACCGGGAGGCGTGCCGGATCTAGCCCCGGAAGATGGTTGGACAGCAGAAGCGGGTTTTGAGGTCGAATTTGAGAAAACATCGCTGAAGGCCGTAGCCTACCAAAACCGTTACAAGAATCGAATTAGATGGCTACCGTCTGGTAGTTTCTTCAGTCCAACGAACATCGATGAGGCGAGAGCGCAAGGAATAGATGTTCATTTCAAACATCAAATATCCATTGCCAAATGGAGAAGTTTGATAGGAGGAAGCTACCACTTCACTCAAGCTGAAGGGAGAAACTTCAATGAGTCTTTCACGGCAATGAGCTTCGTGCCGGTCCATTCTGCCGTGGCCTTTGCATCGATAACGCGCGGTCCATTTTCCATCGACGCCGATTACGCATGGGTAGATCCGAGGTTCATAACGTCAGATGTGTCTTCTTATATGCCCGCTTATCATCTTGTCACCCTAGGGGGAAGCTATACCCGCAAGGTGGGTGAATCCATGCAATTGAGAACGAGCTTGGCTGTTGACAACGTCACGGATTGGCAATACCAGAACATGCCATGGCGACCAATGCCGGGACGTGCCTTCCATTTCAAAATGATTCTGTCATGGGGAGATACGTTCTGACCCTAGTTGTCTTTCAGATCTTATCGGGATGTCAGAAAGACCCGCAAGTGGGACCTGTAGATCCTACGGTCAAGAACTCGGCTAACTTATCTGGTCGTAGGCTGGTGATAGGAAATGAAGGGAACTTTCAATACAACAACTCTTCCATCACTGTTTATAGTCTTGAAACCGGTGAAGTCACCCAAGAGGTATATCGTTCCGCAAATGGGGAAGGGGTTGGCGATGTACTTCAGGATATGGTCGCTTTCGATGGAAAGGTCTTAGTCAGTGTCAATAATTCTGGTAAGGTCTTGATCCTCAATGATTCGAGTTGGTCTGAGGAAGGAAGAATTGAAGGGTTGAATTCACCTAGGAGACTGTACAATCAAGATCCTTCGACCCTGTGGGTGACGGACCTCTACGGCAATGAGGTGACCAGGATCGACCTTTCGGAAGAAAAAGTGACAGGCAAATTGGAGTTTGATGGCTGGAGTGAAGGAATAACACAGATCGACGAGGAGGTTTGGATCGCCAATATGACGGACTCAAGCTTGAATCGCTATGATCTGGGCATCAGCGAACGTAACCTGTACATCCAATTGGATTTCGAACCAAGGTTTATCGATACGACTCAATTTCATGTGTATGTCGCCGGTAATGCAGCAGGTACGGGCTACCTCACTGCCTGGCTAAGTTCATGGGTTTATCCGGCCTCGCTATCAGAATCCGTTTCTGGAATGGATGGCTTTCGAGGATGGAGTTACGTACTCACTCCACATCGTGTTGAGATCTATGACATAGACTTGAACCGCATCGGTGGTTTTGATCATTTGGCTTCATCTCCGTACAGCATCTATGTCAATAAAGACGGGGTGTTTATCGCCGATGTGAAGGATTTCATCACGCGCGGCGAAGTCCTGTTTTACAACCACCAATATGAGTTGGTCGATCGGATACCTGCGGGGTATGTCCCACAGTGCATGCTCGCGTTATAAACACCGAAATTTGGCAATTATTCGACGGGACTGGCGTTGAATACGTCTAATTCGTAAATTCGCTATCGCTTTACCCAATCGTATGTGGAAGAACGCCTCTTTCTTGCTTGTCACTGTATTGTTCCTCGGATCATGTAAGGATCAAACCCCTGATGTGCCAAATCCGGAGCCCGTCCCTTCGATTCACATCATTGACAACTACTACTACGCCCAGTTCACCTACGGAAAAGCAGGTGACACCATGACCTACGAAGTTTTGGACGACAGCACTGCCTGGACAGACTCCAACTATGTGAACATAGTATTCGATGCGCGCAATGAGGCGATAGAAGATACTACTGGCGCTTCTGAAGACCCGTTAGAGCCACCATACCTCAAGACCGGATGGCACTATGCTCCGACTACTTCACTGATCACGAAGAAGCTATACGATTTCAGAAACCCTCTTCCAGGAGAAGAACCTCCCATCGATGAGTTGTTGGATGCAACGAATGACATCTTCAGTATTCAGTTTCCTTGGTACGTCGACAACGATACCGTGGCTGTTTGGGATATTCAAGACTACTTGGAAAATCCGGTACTTAAGGAAGGTCAGATCGCTTGGGGACGTGTTGGAAACAATACGTTCAGTGATACCATTTGGAACAATGATGCTCGAAACGGCGTGGTTGTCTCTTACATCGACACTGCGGGAATGGAATGGAGATCTGATAACTGGCCTACTTTCCAGCCATTCGGTTACTTCGTGATCAACAAGATCGAACCTAACTTCCGTGACGGCGAATCCTATGACATTATCGAAGGGGAATTCGCTGCAAGAGTGTACAATCGTTTCCAGCAATGGAAAGACATTCGCTATGGAAAATTTCGAATGCGATTGTATTCTGACATTGACTTAGGTCCTGAGCCTCAATAATCCTCAGGAAAACCCCGTTTTATTGTTTGAGTAGCTGAATTCAGCTAAAACCGCTCGCCCCTAGGCTGTAACAATGAAACATTGGTTAATTTCGGCCTGAGCCGGCAAGTTCATGACACGGATATTCATTTTAACCACCTTCTTATTGATTGGCGTCCTGCAATCGCACGGGCAGCGCCTGGATAACCTTGCCTTGGAATGCACGGTCAAGGATATGGATGAGGGAAACAAGATCGAGGGCGCCTCCGTCATCGTAATTCAAGATGGGGCCGAGATCGAGAATGTTAGGACCGGAAGAAATGGAAGGTTCGGATTGTACCTTGATTTCAACCATGAATTTTCCATTGTGATCTCCAAGAACGGCTTCGTCACTAAAAACATCTACGTCAACACCCACAATGTCCCCGAGGATCTCCAAGCCTTTGGATTTGAGTTTGGCGCTATTATCGTAGATCTTTTTAAGGAGATGGATGGGGTAGATTATTCCATTCTCGAAAAGCCAATAGGAAAGCTCTATTATGAGCCGAATGTTGAGCAGTTTGTGACGGACAATGCCTACACCCGTGAGATTCAGAAGGAGATCGAGGAGTTGGAGAAGGCTCAGAAGCAGCGATTGAAGGAGATCGAGGAGAATCAGAAACGCTTAGAAGAAGACTTCCGCGTTGCTATGAACGACGCACAACAAGCCATGCGGGATGGCGATTATCTACTTGCCAAGGACAATCTACTGGCTGCTCAATCCATGAAGCCGGAGTCTCAGGAACCAGCACTGCTGCTACGACAAGTTGAAAGCCAGCTTTCGAATGCCGAAGCCAAAGAAGAACGATATCAATCGGTCTTGGCATCTGCGGATGCTAAGTTCAGCGCTCAAGCGTATTCAGAAGCGATCGAACTCTACACCGAGGCCTCCGGGATCAATCCTGATGAGTCGTACCCTAAGAAGCGCATCGAAGAGAGTCGTGAGCGCATGAAAGAGTTAGAACAAGCTCAATTCGCAGAAGCGCAGAAAGCCGCACAGGAAGAGAAGTACAAAGGCTTCATTGCTCAGGGTGACCAAGCGTTTGGATCAGAGAAATACGCCGATGCGCAGATCTATTATCAACGTGCACTGGAACTCAAGGCAGGGGAGAGTTACCCTACACAACAGATCGCATTGGCCAAGAAGCGAATTGAAGAGCAGAGAGCTCAACAACTGCTTGCCCAGAATGCTGCACAGCTGGATGCACAGTATGCGGATAAGATCGATAAGGCCGATGCTGCGTTTAAAGCAGATAACTTGAACATGGCGAAAACCCATTATCAAGCGGCCGTCGAACTCAAGCCTTCGGAGACATACCCAAAAGACCAGATCGCAGCAATCGATCAAAAATTAAAAGATCTGGAAAGTCAGGCTGCACAGGCCGCGGAGAAGGAAGCTCTAGATGCTAAATATGCCGCTCTGATACAGTCAGGTGAACGATACTATAAGGCAGGGGACCTAAACAATTCTGTGAGCCAATTCAGAGCCGCTCTGGAATTGAAGCAGGATCAGACCTATCCTCAAGAACAGATCGAGAAGATTCAAGCTGAGCTTGATCGAATCGCACAGATTCAAAAGGAACAGGAGGATCTAAAGAATGCCGAAAGAGCTTATCTGGCCAAAGTCGAAGAAGCCAACAAGCTGTTCAACTCAGGGAAGTTTGTTGAAGCTCGACCAGTTTATAAAGAAGCGCAAGAGCTGCGTCCCGACCAAAAGCATCCTGCCACTCAGATAGCCCGGATAGATGCTGAACTCGAGAGACAAGAGCGTGAAAAAGACAAGGATGCTGCTTATGCCTCCGCCATTGAACAAGCGGATCAACTCTTCAATCAGGAGAAATGGCAGGAGTCGATCGATGTGTATAAAAGAGCGTCAGAATTGAAACCTGGCGAGCCTTACCCGAAATTAAAGATCCCCGAGGCACAGAAAAAGATCGATGAGGCAGCTCTGCTCGCTGCTGAGAAGAAAGCAAAAGAAGAGAAGGAGGCTGCCTTCCAAGCGCTGGTAGATGCTGGTGATAAGCTCTACGAAGCGGGCGATCGAAAAGGAGCCGTGAATAAATACGACCAGGCTCTACGAATTAGAGCCGACGAATATGCCAAGGGCCAAGTCACGAAGATCAGTAAGGAACTCGATGAGATCGAGCAGAAGGAAAAGCTAGCCCAGAAGCAGGCGGAGATCGATCGACAATACAACGAAGCAATTACGCGGGCAGACCAGCAGTTCTTCGTTGGAAATTATGAAGATGCCAAGGTGAGCTACAACGTGGCCCTCGGATATAAGGCGGAAGAGCAATATCCAAAGGATCGACTAGTGCTGGCGGAGATCGCAGAACAACGTGCAGCCCAAGAGTCTGAAGAACAGAAACGATGGCAGTACGAAACTTTCCTAAGGAACGGCAATGAGAACATCGCTAATCGTGAGTATGGCACTGCCAAACTGAATTTTGAAGAAGCTCGGAAACTCTATCCGGACGAAGATATCCCTCAGCGAAAATTGGAACTGATCGTAGACCTCATGGAGCGCGAAAGGGTCAATCAGATCCAACAAGCTTATCAAGAGGCCCTTTCTAAGGCTGATCGCGCCTTTGCATCTGAAGAATACGAAGAGGCAATACCATTGTACGAGGCGGCACAGAAGATCAAGCCAGAGGAGCCTTATCCAACACAGCGGATCAACAAGATCAATCAGATATTGGTTGACCTAGCGAATGCGGCAAAGCAAGCTGAGGAGGATTCAAGGAAGCGAGTGATCGAAGAAACATATGACGAGGGACGTACGAAGGTGACCGTTCGCCGCGTTATTGTTCACGGTAAAGAAGATGTTTATAAACGCGTCGTTCACTCTTGGGGAGGAAAATACTACTTCCTTAATGAGCAGCCGATCACTGAGTTGGTCTGGAACCGTGAAACCGCAAAATGATCCGATCATGATTGAAAGTATGAAGAAAGTTACCGCCAGTGTACTGATCCTGGCTGTCCTGTTTTTCTCCACGTTGGCCATCTTGTCCATCTGGGACCTCATTGAAGTAGAGCGCATCTTTCGCAAATCCCTTTTCACCCTCGTAGTGATCTTTTGCGCATCTGCTGTTATCCTATTTATTTTCTCAAACTTCCTGAAAGGCAATGATCAAGGGAATCTTCCCCCTAATTGACCTTTTTTTTATTTGGGCCGTTTATTCTACCTTTAGTAGCTAAACCTGAAGTAAGCGTATGGAGACTAGGCAGATGCCGTTGGAGTCTGCTTTGAAAGAGCATTTTGGATTCGATTCTTTCAAAGGGATGCAACGAGAAGTGATCGAAAGTGTCATGGACGGAAAAGACACCTTCGCTATCATGCCTACGGGAGGAGGAAAGTCGCTGTGCTATCAGCTACCCGCATTATTGAAACCGGGAACCGCTATCATTATTTCACCATTGATCGCCTTGATGAAGAATCAGGTCGACTCGATCCGAAGCTATGGTAGTGAGGAGAATGTGGCGCATTTCCTGAACAGTTCACTGAACAAGACCGAGATCACTCAGGTGAAGGATGATGTGACCCAAGGGAAAACCAAAATGCTCTATCTGGCACCCGAGTCATTGAATAAAGCAGAGAACCTTGAGTTTCTTAAGTCGGTAACGATTTCATTTGTCGCGGTGGACGAAGCACACTGTATCTCCGAGTGGGGACATGACTTCCGGCCTGAATACCGAAGGATAAAGGAGATGATCAAAGGGATCGATCAAGAGATTCCTGTAATGGCATTGACGGCAACAGCAACCCCGAAGGTTCAATCTGATATCCAGAAGAACTTGGGAATGTCTGACGCTGCTGTATTCAAGGTTTCATTTAACCGTCCGAACCTTTTCTACGAAGTACGACCTAAGATCGAACCGGTAAAGCAGATCATTCGATTCATCAAAGAGAATGAAGGTAAGTCCGGTATCATCTACTGCCTCAGTCGAAAGAAGGTAGAAGAGATCGCCTCGACCTTGCAAGTGAACGGCATCAAGGCCCTGCCTTATCACGCTGGCTTCGATGCGAATACGCGCTCCAGGCATCAAGACAACTTCCTGATGGAGGACGTCGATGTGATCGTGGCTACCATTGCCTTTGGTATGGGTATCGATAAGCCGGATGTTCGTTTTGTAATCCATTATGACATGCCGAAGAGCCTGGAAGGTTACTACCAAGAAACTGGACGCGCAGGACGCGATGGTGGAGAAGGAAAGTGTATTGCCTTCTACGATTACAAGGACATCGAAAAGCTGGAGAAGTTCATGCACAATAAGCCTGTAGCAGAACAGGAAGTTGGCCGACAACTACTTGAAGAAGTGGTTTCCTATGCAGAGACCGCCATTTCTAGACGGAAGTTCTTGTTGAACTACTTCGGGGAGGAGTGGGATGAGCATGAAGGTGATGGCGCCAATATGGACGATAATTCAGTTCGCCCGAAAGAAGAGATCGAGTTCAAAGATCAAATGCTAACCATCTTTAAGGTGGTGGATACGATCAAACAACGATTCAAGTCGAAGCACGTGGTGAATATTTTGATCGGTAAGAATACCTCTCAAGTGTCGACCTACCGTCACAATAACCTTCCTGTCTTCGGAATAGGGAAGGAGACTGACGCCAAACTTTGGATGGCCGGAATACGACAGGCTCTTGTGCGCGGATTGTTGTACAAGGACATCGAGAATTATGGCTTGGTTAAGATTTCAGACCAGGGAAAGGCCTTCATGAAGAACCCGCCGGAATCATTCAAGATCCACAAGGACCACGACTACTCCGCCGAAATAGAGAAGAGCGAAGACGTCATTACCAACGCCAAGGCTGGCGGAAGTGCGATGGACGAGCAATTGATGGGACTGTTGAAAGACCTCAGAAAGAAGATCTCTCGGGAGAAGAATGTTCCTCCGTTTGTCGTCTTCCAGGACCCTTCGTTACAGGATATGGCCAACCAGTATCCGATCACCATTGATGAACTGAAGAATATTCAGGGCGTAGGCAGCGGTAAGGCCTTGAAGTTCGGTCGCCCATTCGTGGAGTTGATCCAAAAGTACGTGGATGAGAATAACATCGAACGACCTCAGGACATGGTGGTCAAGAGCGTGGTCAACAAATCCGGACGCAAGGTGTACATCATTCAAAGTATTGATCGTAAGATCCCTCTGGAAGACATCGCTAGCGCCAAAGGCATGCAGTTCGATGAACTACTGGAAGAACTCGAACACATTGTGGATAGCGGAACCCGGGTGAATATTGACTATTACATCGATGACGTAGTAGATGAAGATCGACTCGAAGAGGTGTACGATTACTTCATGGAGGCAGAAACGCCCGACATTGACGCGGCTCTAGAAGAACTTGGAGATGACGATTACACCTCTGAAGAGTTGAGGTTGGTGCGAATCAAGTTTATGTCTGAAGTGGCGAACTGACCAGTAAGCCTCATTCAAGTTAGGAACAAAAAAAAGCCCCATAATGGGGCTTTCTTGTTATTTGTCTGACGAAGCGTCGTCCTTCTTTTTCTTGGGTTTCTTGATCTTTACGACGATGTCCGTTTCTTCCTTGTTCAGATCAATAAAGATCTCATCGCCATCGTCGATGTTCGACTTGATGATCTCCTCAGCCATTGGATCTTCCAAGTACTTCTGAATAGCACGCTTCAATGGTCTCGCACCATAGCGGTCATCAAAACCTTTCTCGGCAATGTAAACCGTTGCCTTGTCAGAAATCTTTAGGTTGTATCCCATCTCTTCCACACGCTTGAACAAAGACTTCAATTCAATGTGGATGATCTCCTTGATGTGATCCTGGTTCAGGTTATTGAACAAGACCACGTCATCGATGCGATTCAAGAATTCAGGAGCGAAGGCATTCTTCAACGCTTTTTCGATGACTCCCTTTGCTATATCATCGGCCTGCTCCTGTCGAGAGGATGTCGAGAAACCAACTCCCATACCGAAATCCTTCAACTGACGCGAACCGATGTTCGAGGTCATGATGATAATCGTATTTCGGAAATCGATCTTGCGACCGAGTGAATCGGTGATCTGACCGTCATCCAAGACCTGGAGCAATAAGTTGAATACATCCGGGTGAGCTTTCTCGATCTCATCGAGCAACACAACAGAGTAGGGGCGTCGTCGAACCTTCTCGGTCAATTGTCCTCCTTCCTCGTACCCTACATAGCCGGGAGGCGCTCCAATCAATCGAGAAACCGCAAATTTCTCCATATACTCGCTCATGTCGATGCGGATGAGAGCATCATCCTTGTCGAAGAGGTAACGAGCCAAGACCTTAGCTAATTGAGTCTTTCCAACTCCAGTCGGGCCTAGGAAAATGAATGTTCCGATCGGCTTATCCGGATCCTTTAATCCAGCACGGTTGCGGCGGATCGCTTTCACTACCTTTTGAATGGCGTCGTCTTGACCAACCACAGAACCTTGGAGTTCCTCATCCATCTTGACCAATCGAGAACCTTCGTTCTGAGCGATTCGCTGGGTAGGAACACCAGTCATCATAGCGACGACCTCGGCAACATTGTCTTCTGACACGGTCTCTCGATGGTTTTTAGTTTCTTCTTCCCACTTTTTCTTCTCCACCTCGAGGTCTTCGATCAACTGACGTTCTGTATCGCGGAGCTTCGCGGCCTCCTCATATCGTTGACTGCGCACGACGCGGTTCTTTTCTTCCTTGATATCCTCGATCTTCTTTTCGATCTCGATGATCGCTTCGGGAACTTGGATATTGGTGATATGTACACGTGAACCGGCTTCATCCAAGGCGTCGATGGCCTTATCCGGAAGGTGACGGTCGCTGATATAGCGGTCTGTTAAGTGCACACAAGCTTCCAATGCTTCCTCCGTGTAGTTCACATTGTGGTGCTCTTCGTACTTCTCCTTGATGTTCTTCAAGATCTGGATCGTCTCTTCGATGGAAGTAGGTTCGATCAGCACCTTCTGAAAGCGTCTCTCAAGGGCACCGTCTTTTTCAATGTATTGACGGTACTCATCCAAGGTGGTCGCTCCAATGCATTGGATCTCTCCACGAGCTAGTGCAGGCTTGAACATATTCGAAGCGTCTAAAGAACCGGAAGCGCCGCCCGCACCCACCAAGGTGTGGATCTCATCGATGAAGAGGATGATGTCTGGACTCTTTTCCAATTCGTTCATCACGGCCTTCATACGCTCTTCGAATTGACCGCGATACTTGGTTCCGGCTACGAGGGAAGCGAGGTCTAAGGTGACTACGCGCTTATTGAATAGGACGCGCGACACCTTTCTCTGGACGATACGAAGCGCAAGTCCTTCCGCAATGGCGGATTTTCCGACACCGGGTTCACCGATCAGGATAGGGTTATTCTTCTTTCTGCGGCTCAAGATCTGAGATACGCGCTCGATCTCTTTCTCTCGTCCTACTATGGGGTCGAGCTTATCCTCCTCAGCCTGCTTGGTCAGATCGCGACCGAAGTTGTCCAACACCGGAGTTTTCGACTTACTATCACCTGCACGGAGTGCAGCGCCTCCCGAGCCCGATGCTCCACCTCCAGAACCACCTCCGTAGTTAGGTTCATCATCGTCGTCATCATCTGACGGAGAGTTGGGAAATTCAGCCCGAGGTTCATCCTGGGCGAGGAGGGATTCGAGTTCTTCCTTCACCACTTCATACGTGACACTGAACGCCGACAGCGCTCGCGAAGCCACATTGTTTTCATCTTTCAATATGCTCAGTAATAAATGTTCTGTTCCAATCACCGTACTCTTGAAGAGTTTCGCTTCGAGATAAGTGATCTTTAACGTCTTTTCAGCTTGCTTAACGAGAGGTATGTTTCCAAGGCTATTCAACGGTTTCCCGCTCTTTTCAACACTTTTGACAGAGTTCTCGATCAGCTTGCGCAATTCGACTAGGTCGACGTCTAAATTCTTTAGGATCTTGACCGCCACGCCTTCTCCTTCTCTTATCATTCCCAACAGGAAATGTTCCGTCCCAATACAATCATGCCCCAAACGCAAGGCTTCTTCTCGACTGAACGAGATGACGTCCTTTACACGGGGTGAGAAATTTGTATCCATAATCTTCTTTCGTCTGAGCCTGTTTTTGTCTGGCTATAGTGTGAGCAAAGTAGTAGAAAAAATGTCTTTTTCAAATCTAGGGTCAACCAATTGTTGAAAACCTAATAAATACCAAGTCTACTAACAGAATTTTGTTTAAAAATACGCCTGTTTTCAACGGTGCTTTCGCGCGTGTGAAGCTTACATTCGAACTCTTCTGAAAACCACTTCAGACCTACCTTTTTACACTATACTAGAAACACATTATGGCAGACGGAGAAAAGATCATTAGCGTCAACATTGAGGATGAAATGAAGACCGCCTACATCGATTATTCGATGTCGGTGATCGTGTCGAGGGCCTTACCCGATGTGCGAGACGGTCTAAAACCTGTACACCGCCGCGTTCTTTATGGAATGCTAGAATTGGGCGTATTGTCGAATCGACCCTACAAGAAATCTGCAAGGATCGTAGGGGAGGTGCTCGGTAAGTACCACCCACACGGTGATTCGTCTGTATACGACACCATGGTGCGTATGGCACAGCCTTGGTCATTGCGCTATCCTTTGGTGGATGGACAAGGAAACTTTGGTTCGATCGACGGTGATAGTCCTGCTGCGATGCGATATACCGAAGCACGTCTTCGGAAGATCGCGGAAGAGCTCTTGGCGGATATTGACAAGGAAACGGTTGATCATCAACTCAACTTTGACGACTCACTTCAGGAGCCAACCGTGCTGCCGGCAGGGATTCCAAACCTCTTGGTGAATGGTGCTAGTGGAATCGCCGTAGGTATGGCTACCAATATGCCTCCACATAACCTTTCAGAGGTTATTGATGGGATCGTGGAATACATTGATAATAAGGATATTACCATTTATGAGTTAATGCAACACATCAAGGCCCCTGATTTCCCAACCGGCGGTATCATTTACGGATACGAAGGGGTTAAGTCAGCCTTTGAAGAGGGTAGAGGACGTATCGTGATGCGGGCCAAGACCACCATCGAAGAGGATGATAACGATCGCGCCTCGATCATCGTTACCGAGATCCCTTATCAGGTCAACAAGGCCGATATGATCCAGCGTACGGCTGAGTTGGTCAACGAGAAGAAGATCGAAGGTATTCGCGACATCCGTGACGAGTCTGACCGTAACGGTATGCGTATCGTGTACGAACTGAAGATGGATGCCATTCCTAACGTGGTACAAAACCACCTCTTTAAGTATACGGCACTACAGACCAGCTTTAGCGTAAACAACATTGCCTTGGTGAACGGGCGTCCGATGGCTCTCAACCTCAAGGATCTGATCCATTATTACGTAGAGCATCGCCACGATGTCGTGATCCGCAGAGCGAAGTATGAATTGCGTAAGGCAGAGGAAAGGGCTCACGTATTAGAAGGTCTATTGATCGCTTTGGACAACATCGATGCTGTCATCGAGTTGATCCGTGCTTCTAAAACCCCAGATGAGGCCCGTGAAGGCTTGATGGAGAAGTTCAAGCTTTCTGAGATCCAAGCTAGAGCGATCCTCGATATGCGACTCCAGCGTTTGACCGGACTCGAAAGAGACAAGATCAAGGCGGAGTATGACGAACTGATGAAGACCATCGCTGGTTTGAAGGAACTTCTTGAAAATGAAGACCTTCGAATGAATCTCATCAAGGAGGAAATGATCGCCATCAAAGAGAAGTATGGTGATGAGCGTACAACGGAGATCGTCTATGCGGCTGAGGACTTCCGTATCGAGGATATGATCCCGAACGAGGAGACCGTGGTAACCATTTCTCACATGGGGTACATCAAGCGAACCAGCTTGACAGAGTATCGTCGCCAGAGTAGAGGGGGAGTGGGAAGTAGAGGTTCAAGCACGAGAAATGAGGACTTCTTGGAGCACTTGTTTGTTGCGAGTACGCACAACTACCTCCTCATCTTCACCGAGAAAGGAAAATGCTTCTGGATGCGTGTATTCGAGATTCCGGAAGGAACCAAGTCGTCGAAAGGGCGTGCGATCCAGAACCTATTGAATATCGAGCAGGACGACAAGGTCTTAGCCTACATCAACGTAGAGGACCTGAACGATGAAGAGTTCTTGAACAGCCACTACATCATGATGTGTACGAAGAACGGTGTCATCAAGAAGACATCGTTGGAGCAGTACAGTCGTCCACGTTCTAACGGTATCATCGCTATTGGTATTCGAGAAGGCGACCAGTTGCTGGAGGCGAAACTCACCAACGGTAGCAATCACATCATCATGGCATTGCGTTCCGGTAAGGCAATCCACTTCAACGAAGAGGCCGTGCGTAGCATGGGTCGTGGCGCGAGTGGGGTAAAAGGGGTGACCCTTGGAGGACCGAAGGATGAAGTAGTAGGTATGATCTGCGTAAATGACCCTAGCGAGACCGTTCTTGTCGTGTCTGAAAAAGGCTACGGTAAGCGTACCCTGGTAGAGGATTACCGAATCACCAACCGTGGAGGTAAGGGGGTTAAAACACTCAACATTACCGACAAGACAGGTGGTTTGATCGCCATCAAGAACGTCACCGATGACAATGACTTGATGATCATTAATCGTTCCGGTATCACCATTCGCCTTTCTGTTGCAGAATTGCGTGTAATGGGTCGTGCCACCCAGGGAGTGCGCTTGATCAACCTTCGAAACAACGATGAGATCGCGGCGGTAGCCAAGGTGGATGCGTTGGAAGAAGAGGAAGAAATGGAGGGAATGGAAGGAGAAATGACCTCAGAAGGTAGCGTAGAGGCGGGAGCTTCAAGCGCTGCCGAGGATTCTGATTCAGACGTTGACTCATCCAATGAAACACAGGAAGACAATGACGAGACCGAAGCCTAATTCAGGTTTGGTCTTGTTGTTGTTTATCTACCTTTGAACCAAAATTTATTCGTTATGAAAAAGGTGGCCGCCTTAATGGCATTATTGATTAGTGGAAGCGTAGTTTTTGCACAGGGTGCAAAAGTGTTGAATGCATACAACTACCTAGGCGATGGCGAGTTGATCAAGGCTATGGAGCAGATCGAACCAGCGATCGAACACGAAAAGACCAAGGACGATGGAAAGACCTGGTATTATCGCGGTCAGATCTACGAACAGATCTATTTCTCTGAGGATGCCAAGTATGCTGAGTACAAGGATGGAAGCTTGTTGAAGGCTGTTGAATCCTTTGCTAAGGCTAAAGAGTTGGGTAGCAAGCGCATCAATATGAATGATGTGAGCGATCGTTATGTTCGCCTTGGTGCTCATTGCTATCAAGAAGGAGTAAAGAACTTCAATGCTAAGAATTACGAAGCAGCGGTGAACTACTTCCTCACATGCAATCAAGTACAGGAAAGTAACGGAGGTGTTGACTCCGGAGCGATCTACAGTGCTGCCGTCTCTGCGTTGAATGGCAAGATGTACGATGTTGCGGAGAAAAATTTCCGCAAGACCATCTCCATCGGCTTTTCCGTAGAAGATAGCTATGTGAACCTAGCGAATATCTACAAGGAGAAGGGCGACAAGGAAACCTATAAAAAGGTCTTGAGCGAAGCACGTCAGGCTCTTCCTAACAGCCAAGAGATCATCACAGCAGAGATCAACATCTTCTTGGAAGCTAAGGAGTACGATAAGGCACTTCAGAACTTAGATCTTGCGATTCAGAATGACCCGAATAACGCGTTGTTGTTCTTTGTGCGTGGAAACATTTATGACAGCAAGCAAGCCAACATGGTAGCAGAAGGACAAAAAGAGGAGGCAAAGCCATTCTTCACAAAGGCAGAAGCGGATTATAAGAAGGCGCTCGAGTTGCGAGCGGACTACTTTGATGCCGCATACAGCTTAGGTGCGCTTTACTTCAACCAGGGTGCAGAAATGCTTAACGAGGCTAACTTGATCAGCGATGACAATGCGTATCGCAAGGCGAAAGAAAAGGCTGAAGGTCAGTTGAAAGCTGCATTGCCATTCTTAGAGAAGGCACACGAACTGGATCCAGAGGACATCAGCACCATGACCTCCTTGAAGGAATTGTATGCACGTACCAACCAAATGGAGAAGTACGAGAAGATGAATGAGAAGCTGTCGAACTAAGACGCATCGAATAACACAGAATGAAGGCTCCGATTTGCTCGGGGCCTTTTTTTGTGTTTAATTTTGTGTTATTCCATGAAGAACCTACTGGGATACATAGGATTAGTTATGGTCTTATCGCTGACCAATTGCGGTGAATGTCGCAAGATAGAATGCGAGAATGACGGATTCTGCAGTGATGGCGAATGCATCTGCACAAAATGGTATTCGGGAGAGTCATGTGAATTGTCCTACAACCGGAATTACGTAGGGACATACTACGGAGCGTTGGAGATCGAGAATGGGGTAGAATTGAGAACGACGGATAGTTTGAGTTTTACTGCAGGATCTAAGCCAAATAGCCTAGAATGTGAATTTGGCTTCGAATTGGAGTTTGTTTCTGATTCCGTCTTGGTTATTCCGGCGCAAGAATTGAATACAACAACGACCACGATCTTATACGAAGGCACAGGAAAGTATCATTCCGGATATCTGAATTTCTCCTACGATCAAACTGATCTCAATTCGGGTGAGGTGAAGCATGTTTCCTTCGAGGGGCAACGCTACGACAAGGAGGGTTGATTATTCAATTTTCTTATACAATCTATATACAGCAGGGAATATGAACATTCCAGTAACTTAACATAATATAGATTATAGTTATAAAGCATTGAACTCTTTAAATCTTCTAGTGTTCCATTTCTCGATATCACACAATCAAATTATGAAGCACCTGTATTCTACCCTGGTCATTCTCTTCTTGTCTATGCTTTCCTTCGCACAATTCGGCGAATGGATCGAACGAGCTGACTTACCTGATGGCAGACATCATCCTGTTACGTCTTCATTAGATGGCCTTGGATGTGCCATAACGGGTTCCAACCAAGCACAAATTCCGACGAGCAGCATGAACGAGGAAACGGAGTTCATAGAATTGAACAGGAAGTGTGGATTGAGTTGACTAGCCAACGCTTGAGACTGAGCAGTTAAAAAGGCATTCTTCTGCTCTAGCTCTAAGCGCGTACGCCGCAACCTCACTCTTGCGTATAGAACGATACTACAGATCAAAACAAACACAGAGACCCATATGAACCAAGGTCTTTTCCAGAGCAATTGCTCTACGCTAAATTCTACGATCGTCAGTGGCTCCCAAGTTCCCTCGGCATTGGCCGCTTGAATTTCAATTTTATACTCACCTGACTGCTCTATTTCATCGTTCAGATGATAAGATTTGATCGTGTCTTCGCTGTAAGAATAGTATCTCAGTTCATTGTACAGGGACCCAAACCAGATATTTCCGTAGCTGTCTTCATTTATGTTGATGATCATGCGACCAGCAAGACCATCTCCATCAGAGTAGTGCTCAAACTCATTTCCATCAAATCCAACTACTCCATTTTCAGTTCCTATCCATACGACCCCCCCTGCTGTCTTGAAAGACTTCATGCAATCGATTTGTATTCAGGCCTTCTTCGACATTGAAGTTTCGGAAGGCCTGGGCAGTGGCCTGAAACTCGACTATGCATAATAAGATGATAATCAGTGTAGCTCTGATCATTGCAGATTTGGTGAGTTCGCTCGATGAAAGTACGGAATGTCGTCATGAGATTCTTCAGGTTTATATCCCGACCATTTCAATCTCATAATAATGTCTATTTTCTGCCCCGAAATCAACCTACTTGCCGGAAGTCACTGAAATACTGGTCTACGTTGTAGCCTTTGTCTGGGTCTTATTTGCCTCAGCCTATGCCTCTAAGTTCTTTCAGAGGATCAAACTTCCCCTCATCACGGGATTCTTGGTAGCCGGACTTATCTGTGGTCCTTACGTACTGAAATTCTTACCAGAGGCGTCCATCAAGGGCCTATCTTTCGTTAATGATCTGGCTTTAGCCTTCATTGCACTAGCGGCAGGTAACGAATTATTCCTCAAGGATATACGGTCTCAATTCAAGAGCATAGTTTGGAATGTTTTTGGTCAGCTCGTCGTCACGTTCCTCTTCAGTGCATTGGCCGTATTCTGGCTTGCTGACTATATCCCATTCATGTGGGAAATGTCGACCTACGCTAAGATCGCGGTTTCCATTCTTATCGCTACGATCTTCATTGCTCGATCCCCGTCTTCTGCGATCGCCGTGATCAATGAGATGCGAGCCAAAGGTCCGTTTACCCGCATGTCCATTGGTGTCACCGTGATCAAGGATGTACTGGTCATCGTGCTCTTTGCGATCTGTTTCTCTCTGGCACGGACGATGATCTCGGGAACGGACATGGATCCCGCATTTCTGCTTGTGTTGACGGCAGAGCTTTCGGTAGCTCTAATACTGGGTCTTGCATTGAATAAAGTGATACAAGCCCTTTTCTCTGTTCGTGTGCACTCACATTTGAAAGGAGTGCTCGTACTCCTCACCTGCTACAGCGTATTCTTCTTTTCCCATTGGCTGAGTCAAGCCACGACACCTTGGGTCGAGAACGGCTTTCACTTTGAACCTCTTCTGACGTGTATCGTCGCCAGTTTCATGGTGACCAACTACAGCCGCTTCCGAGCCGAGTTCCAGACGTTCATCGAATACTACGGTCTGCCGATCTACGCCGCCTTCTTCACGCTAACCGGCGCATCTCTGGATATTCATGTGTTGTGGAACGTACTCTTGGTAGCCATCATCCTGTTTGGAGTGCGCTTGCTGTCCTTGGTGCTTGGAGCGGTATCAGGTACGATGTTGGCTGGCGATCCTCCCCTCTTTCTTAAGATCGGCTGGATGCCGTTCGTCACGCAAGCTGGGGTGGGACTCGGACTTGCCATGCAAGTCGCGAACGAGTTTCCCGAATGGGGTGCTCAATTCTCTTCGATCATCGTAGGAGTCATAGTATTGAACCAGTTCATTGGTCCTCCCCTCTTCAAATGGGCATTGATCAAAGTCAAGGAGGCGCACATTCCCACGAATGCACCAGAATACGACGGTGTGAGGGACGTCTTCATTTTCGGACCTGACAACCAAGGTTGGGCACTTGCCAGACAACTGATGGTCCATGGATGGAATGCTGAGGTAGTAGGACACCACGGCCTGTACAAACCCCAGGAATCACCGGATATCGTACTCCATCAGATCGACGACCTGAGCTTGGCTTCGTTGGAGAAGATCAATATCCGTAAAGGAGATGCCGTCGTGCTGCTGCTCTCCGATGAAGAGAACCTGGGATTGTGCAACTTGATATTGGAGAACGTGGGTATCAAAGAGATCGTCGTTCGACTGAATGATCGAGTAAACTTCAATCGATTTCACGACTTAGGTGCACTGATCGTAGAACCTTCTACCGCCACCGTGAGTCTTTTAGATCAGTTCGTTCGTTCGCCGGTGGCTGCCTCCCTCCTGCTTGGTTCGGAAGGAAGTCAACAGACGATGGATGTAGAAGTCGGCGACGAAGAGATGCATGGAATGCTTATTCGCGATCTAAGACTTCCAAGCGACACCATTATTTTATCTGTAAAGAGGCGTGGCGAGATCATCATTTCGCATGGCTACACGCGTCTGCGTGTGGGTGACATCGTCTCTGTGGTTGGTTCAGCTGAAAGCTTGGAGAAGATCCGTTTGAGGTTTGAGGCGATGTAGGACATCAAACCTAAGCCCCTTTCTTCGCCATGGTCTGGGCGTATAGAAGGAGGTTGTCCTTCTGCTCGTCGGTGAGCACGCCTCCCTTCTTCTCTACTCCTTTGATCATCTTCGGCATGATCTCAGACCACTCAGCAGCGGTCCACTTGGCAGGATCCTTCAAAGGATGGCATCGGTTACATTCCGCGGCATAGAGCTTCTTACCTTCCTGTAATTGAGCCAAGGTGAGACCTTGATGCATGGCCGCACCTCGATCTGCATCAGCCTGCGTAGGTGTAGCCAGTTGAGAACTACAAGCCGCAAAGACAAGTGCCACGGCAACAATGGAGAGCTTTTTCATAGCGAATGGATTGAATGCAGGTGAAAATACGTCATTCAGACCTTGGTTCAATCGTCTTGATACTTCTGCTCGATCGATTCCTTCTTTTTCTCTTCTTCCTTGCTCAAGGTGTTGTTCTCCGGAGCAAGATCCCAATCGATCTCAATTCCAGAATCGTTGGATTCCGCGCGCTCTTGCTTGCGTTCTTCCATCTTCTCGCGCTTCTCTTTCTTGCGCTTCGCTTTTTCCTTTTCGCGTTGTCTTTTGCTGAATGTATGTGAGGATTTTGCCATATGTACAAGGTTACGGTTAATCCGCCCTCCTTACAAATTCTGTTAGGAAAGTTGTCCCCATGTTTTTGGGAATATATAAACATCTACCTTTGCACCATCTTTCCGGGGAGATCGTGATCCAACCCGGACATCGCGTCGATGGGATCGTTTTCGATGCGGGCTAGACACCCTGAGTGTCAGCGATAAAGACATCGAAAGTATGCGCGCAATACGTTCGAAGACGGTCCACGAAATTCATTTCAACCCAAGCCGAGCCAAGCGCGGAGCCCGCATCAAGAGCTATAAATCAACAGCTCTAATTCCTTTATGAATAGTAATAACAAAAGACGTCGTCCGTCTAAGAACGGTCGTCGCCCCTCACCTGCTCATGGCCAAGCCGGAGCAAAGCCAAGCAACGGACGTAGATCAAACAATCGATCTCGACGAGGCAACAGAAAGCCATCATCACTAGATCCAAGCATGATGATCAAGAAGGCAGTGGACGTAGCAGAGGTTCCTTATGAACCTACACGCACCATCGCAGAATTGCCGATCGACCCGAAGATCATTCGATGCTTGACCAAGAAAGGATTTGAATACCCAACCGAAATTCAAGACCGCACCTTAGAGCCGTTGCTCGACGGTCGTGACATGCTGGGTATTGCACAAACCGGAACCGGAAAGACCGGAGCCTTCCTTATTCCGATCATTGAAGAACTCCAGAAAGGAGCAGGCAATCCGTACGCATTGGTTTTGGTACCAACGCGTGAGTTGGCTACCCAAGTACAGGAGGAGTTCAGAAGCATGACCGATGGTTTGAGACTATACAGCCATTGCTTCATCGGCGGTACGAACATCAATCGTGACATCCACGCATTGCGCAGAAATGCACACGTGGTGGTAGCTACACCAGGTCGACTATTGGACCTTGCCCAGCGAAAGCAGATCAACCTTCGAAAATTCCACACGTTGGTATTGGACGAATTTGATCGCATGCTTGACATGGGATTTGAAAAAGACGTGATGCGCATCATAAACATGATGGAAGGTCGTCGTCATTCCCTCCTTTTCTCTGCTACCTTGGATAAGACGCAGGAGCGATTGATCGATGAGATCTTACATGACCCAGTTATGGTCAAGGTAAGTACTGGTTTGACCTCTAGCGATAGCGTAGAGCAAGACGTGGTACGCGTCGGACCGGACGATCACAAGTTCTCCATGCTCACCGATCTCATTTCTGACCCATCCTTTGAGAAGGTGTTGGTGTTTGAAGAGACCAAGCGTCGAGTAGCACGTCTGTGCAAGCAGCTCAACGATCGAGGCATCAACGCTGTGGAGATCCACGGTGATAAGACCCAAGCCGCTCGTCAGACCGCTTTGAAGCGATTCAAAACTGGAAAGGCCAGCGTAATGGTAGCCACTGATGTTGCCTCACGAGGTATTGACGTTTCTGACGTGACCCACGTGATCAACTACGAGATGCCACAGACCTATGACAGCTACATTCACCGCATTGGCCGTACAGGACGTGCCGGAAAGAAAGGTGTGGCGCTCACGTTTGTAGCGGCGTAACTGAATCCTTGAGATACAATCTGACTAAAGCCCACTTCGGTGAGCTTTAGTCGTTATCCCCTGCTCGATCCAAAAGCTTCTGATCTACCTGCTTGCTTGTCTTCAACCCAAGCTTGCGGAGGCTTTCAGCCCGGGTGACGAGACTCCCCGTTCCGGTGGAGAGCTTGTTCATGGCTCCTTCGTAGGACTTCTTCGCTGTATCCATATGTCGACCCAAGGCGAGTAGATCTTCGGTTAAGCCTACGAACTTGTCGTAGAGATTTCCTCCTTGTCTGGCGATCTCCAAGGCGTTTTGAGTCTGCTTCTCCTGCTTCCAAATGCTGGCGATGGTACGCAGCGTAGCCAGCAAGGTGGACGTGGACACGATCACCACATTGCGATCAAAGGCATCCTGAAAAAGACTGTTATCAGCCTGCACCGCTGTTGAGAAGGCCCCTTCGATCGGAACGAACAAGAGCACGAAGTCCAATCCATCAACACCGTAGAGGTTCTGGTAGTTCTTCTCTCCTAGACCCTTCACGTGGGCCTTGATCGATGCGATGTGCTCTTTGAGGTGTCCTTGCTGTTCTTCAGCGGTCTCGGAGGAAGCGAAGCGCTCATACGCGACCAACGAAACCTTTGAGTCGACGATGACATTCTTATCGTCCGGCAACTTGATCACAACGTCCGGCTGATAGCGCTTCCCGTCTTCAGTTGTGATGCTTTGCTGGATGAAGTACTCCTGATTCTTGGTCAAACCGCTCTTTTCAAGGATGCGTTCCAGTACCACTTCCCCCCAATTACCTTGGGCTTTCACGTCGCTCTTGAGTGCGTTGGTCAGGTTTTCGGCATCCTTGGCCAGCTTGGCACTCTGCTCGCTCAACTGTTTGACCTCGGTTTTCAGTGAGATGGTCTCCGCTTTGCTCTTCTCATACGTCTCCTCTACCTTCTTTTCAAAGGTTTGAAGCTTCTCCTTGAATGGAGCTAGCAGCGTTCCTAATTGCTCTTTGTTCTGCTCTTTAAATGCCTGCCCTGTCTTCTCCAAGACCTCTTGAGCCAATACCTTAAAGTCATTCTTGAATTTTTCCTGCAAGACTTCCAACTCCCCTTTCTGTTCCTTCAGTCGATTCTCTAATTGATCATGACGCTCTTGCCATTTGCTCAGCTCCGTATTCAGCCTTAATACTTCGGCGTCCGACTGACCCTTCTCTTCTTCCGCTTTCTTTAGCTGCTCACGAGTGTCCTCAAATCGCTCCCGGGAAACCAGCGTTTCATCTGTACTGGTATCTTCTTTCTTCCCCAAAACACGAGAGAGAAGATAACCAATCACGACTCCAATTCCAACACCAACCAACAACAATAGAATATCCATGAAGCAAGTAGATTTTAGCTTTCACCTACCGCACAAAGAAACGAAAAATAGACGGTTGACCTATCGCAATCCGACCTTCTTTCCGGACTTGGAAACGATCACTTGGTCGCGTACAACCTTGATTTCTCCAAAGTGATCACGGTACCTCAACACGAAAGGATAGGTACCAAGAGGTACATAGTATCCCGCACCATCCTTACCATCCCAATGTTGGGTTGGATCTTCAGATGAGAAGACCACCTTTCCCCATCGGTCATAGACTTCGAGCAAGAAGTCGACTTGACCAATAGCCTCTCCTACAATTCCAAAGGCATCGTTGAGTCCATCCTCATTCGGCGTGAAGCTCGAAGGATAATAGAGCAGGGTTTCCATCTTGAAAGGAATGGTACGCGTAAGGGTATCCTCGCAGCCCTCTTTACTTCTTACCGCCAAGGTCACGATACTGTCATTTCCATGCTCGTCGAAGTAGCGATAGACAGTCTCAACGCTTTCGATCGTGTCTCCACCAATGAACCAGGTCCATTCATCCGCATTCAAGGAAGTATTGATCACTGAGGCAAAAGGATTCTTATTGGTCGGGTGTTCAGGGTCGAATGTGAAGTTTGCACTTGGTAGTGGCAATATGTCGAACAAACACGGGTAATCCGTTCTGCTCACGCAGCCAAACGCCGTGGTCACTTCAAGACTCACGTCGTAGCACCAAGTCTCGTCAAAGTAGCGTGAAAGCGTGTCGTTAGGATACATCAAGAATGAGCTGCCATCGGAAAAGTACCAGTCGTATCGCGAGCCATCCACTTTCTCCTCCAAGAAGACCTTGACATCCGAAGGGCCGCAGATCTCATGAGGGTCGGCATCGACTCGCGGTTGCTCGACGTTTCCAACGTGCACGGTCAGCATAGCCGTTCCGGGCTCTGAAAGACAGAGATCAGAGATGGTTGCGATGTATGTTGTGGTGGTTTTGGGACGTACAAATTGGATCGGATTCTGGTCTGTGGTATGCCCCCAGTCGAACACATACTGATCCGGCCCCTTCCATCCTCCACGACCGGAAGCGATGAGATAGACCGATTCACCTGCACAGATCGAGTCATCCTCCGTACGTATCGATGCATTGATAGGAGAATAGCCTCCTACTTGGATCCAAATACTATCCGCATAGGCAGGAGTGCCGCAAGCATCGGTCACCGTGATCGGATACCAGCGTGGCTCATCAGGGCTGATCGTGATCGTAGTGCCGAATTGCCCTGTACCCCAAGCATAGGTGTAGATCGAGTCGCCTCCGGTTCCGGCAACGGTAATGTCGATCGTGTCATAAGGACAGATCGTATCCACATCAGGTAAGATCAATCCAAGTTCAGGCCGCACCTTTATGAGCACGCGATCCGTATCACCAATACAACCCTTGTCATCCACCACTTGTACGGTGTAGTTCGTTGTGGTATCCGGAGAGACGTTAGTCACCTGGCTCGTGGAGATCACCTGTCCGTTCAGGTTGTTTCGATGCCAGATGTAATTGTAAGGTGGTGTCCCACCCGTAGCAGATGCCGCGATCGATGTACTGTTGCTGATACAGATCATGGTATCCCCATTCCCGATCGTTCCGATGGTATCTGGTGTTTCAATATCCACTTCGAGCGTATCCAAACAGCCATTTGCATCTGTTATGGTCACATAGTTTAATCCTTGGCACAGCGCTGAGGGCTGAGCTCCTGTTTCACCTGAACTCCATTGATAGAAATAGGGTCCTACTCCACCGGACGCGACTACTTCCGCACCACCGTCACAGTTAGTGGTATTCGGACACGATGTCTTGTATTGAGAAAGCAACGTGGTCAAGATGTCGTCAGGCTCCGTGATCTCTATGGAATCAAGCACTTCGCACCCCACGTCATCGGTCAAGGTCAGGGTGTAGGCACCGGCGCAGAGATTCGAAATGGAGGCGGTTGTTCCTCCCGTACTCCAATCATACGCATAAGGTTGAGCGCCTCCTGTAACGCCAACTGCTGCTGCACCATCACACTCATTCCAGCATAGGAGGTGCGTGGGTGTGATGTTGGTTTCTATGATCCCGTCCACATAGAAGCTCATGGTATCAGCGGTATCGAGGTTACCACACAGATCCTCAACATACCCCGCTCCGGGCTGAATGGTGAGTTCGTATTGCCCGACCGCAGAAACAGCGGGAGAAAAATGTACTACTACCGAGGTAGCTATACCCCCTAGGCAGTTTACTCCGCTTACGCTAGTGATCGTATGATTACCGTTGGGTCCTGACAACTGGAAGTCTCCGGTCTGAAGAGAACTACACAGGATCGCCTCATCGAAAGCAACGACCACACTATCGAATGCAGAACAGTTGACCGACGACCCCAACGTGTCAAACGCGGGTGGAATTTCATCGAAAAGAGAAGCTGTCGAAGAAGAGAAGTCGATCGTGAATCCGTAGACCGTACCGGTCCAGTTGGTGATGTGCAAGTAGTACGTGCTGCCCACCGACACCGAAAGGTCTGCACACCATTTGGGTCCGTTGGTAGTTCCTGGCCCATTGCAAGTCCCGGAACCTCCGTTGGGAGTACTCACTCCGGTAGATCCATTGAATCCAAACGCCCCCCAAGTGTTGCTACGCACCATGGCACTAGAGGCTCCCGCATAGGTCGACAATGTAGAACAAGCCACACCTGTCATATCGAATAAGGTCCAGTCGTGATCTTGATTCGTGTTCGTAGGGTTGATCTCAAAGCGGAGTAATCCGGCCGATTGTACGGTAAACTTGAACCATACACTCCGTTGTTCAGGGGCATAGCATGACGACACATTCCAAATCTCATTGGAATAGTTACCCATGCCATTGTGATTGAAGCTAATGGTGATGGAGTCTTGGCAGATGGGAATGGCCCCCAGGCAGTCTTGCACCGTTGGAACTTGAGCCTTTGCAGGCACCACCGAGAACATGGAGAGCACGACGGCAATCATCAATGCTCGAACGGTCAGTAAAGGCCTCATGAATGAATTCATATCGGGATGTTGACCAAGGTACATTTTATACCAAAGGTCTACAGCAATGACGCAGGAAAATTTGATCAGTTGCCGTTGAGAATCAGGGGTAATCCATCGTCACCCGAACCGATCACAATCACCTTGGAATTATTGGATTCAGCCAATTTCAAGGTCGCCTCGATACCCTTCTCCTTCAGGATATTGTCTGTGATTGATGCGCTTAGTATCCTATTTGCTGTGGCCTTCCCCTCCGATTCGATCTTCTGGCGCTCTGCTTCTTTCTTTGCCTTCTCCAGCCTAAACTCATATTCAAGGGACTCCTGCTCTTGGCGTAGTTTTCGCTCGATAGCTTCTTTGATCGTAGGTGGCAGTGTTACATCACGAACTAGCACGCTGTTGATCTGAAGATACTGGTCATCCACTATTCGCTTGGTCTCCTCGAAAATCTCTTGCTGAATGACGTCACGCTTGCTTGAATAGATCTGTTCTGGTGTGTAGCGTCCAACAACACTTCGAGTTGCAGAGCGGATTGCAGGCTTGATGATCCTATCCACATAGTTTTCGCCCTTCTCTTTATGAAGTTTACCAAGTTGATCGTACTTAGGCTGATACCAAACGGATCCATCCAACTGAATATCCAATCCATTGGAAGATAATACCGCCATCTGTTCAAATATCTCCTGCTGACGCACTTCATAGATGAACATGGTATTCCAAGGAGCGATGATATGGAAGCCTTCTGAGAAGGTTTGCGATGTATCGACACCTCCTCCAAATTTTCTGTAGAGCACTCCCGCTTTTCCCGACTCGATGGTTTTGGTCGAGGTTGCGAGCACGTAAATGACAATAACCGCTATTACGATGATGGGTATTAAAAATCTTGGGGCTGAATTCATGTTTAGTTGCTTTTCTTATTGAACTACAAACCTGGCAAGAATAAGTTAAACAGACGACGACAGTCAGGTTTTATTCGCTTGAGGTAGCAGAAATTTGTTCTTAACCAAAACAACGTAGCCATACATTACAAGAAAGAAGAGTTTGAGAAGCGATTGAGAGAGTTCTTCGATCGCCACGACCCAGCGAAAGTGGATATGGCTCACACCTTGGCCAGCAAATTCCATTTGCATCAGGATGAGGTGTTTGAGCATCTTACCCATCTGTATGATCCTTACCGTGATCGAAAGGAACCGGAAACGCTAAAAGAAAAGCTATTGGACGTCCTGTGGTATAACGGACAACCTCACTGATCAGCGACCTATTTATGTAGCCTACCGGAGTCATCTTCATGTCTCCGGTTTTTTTATGCCGCTTATAGCACGAGTTCGAATCGGTCCCCTACCATATCTCTAAACTCAAGACCGGCATCATACATTTCATCTCGGACGGTGCTGAACTCCCATACTACGGTGTTGTCTTTTTCGATGCTCAGCCACATTTCAAAGATCTTCAACAAATGCAGAGCAGACGCAGCATTGAACCCACTCAAACTCACTCTCAGTTCCTGCGCCTTAAGAGGACTCAAGGAATAGATCTCCAACCACAGAAAAACATCGGCAAAAAAGATCCGAGGGTGAATTGGGTAAGATCGGCCTTTGACCAGAAAAGTTTTGGTAAGTACATCCATTTCGATATACGGCTCATTAGAATGATCTATGTGTTTCTCGTCGATTCCTGTCTCGTAGACGGAACGGTATGCCGGAACAATTGCTATGTCAGTGATTTGGTTCATCATTCATCCTTCAAAGGACTTTTACGGTCAAGCGAATCGTAATGATTCAGGTCATTTCCCAACGTTAGAAACATCACCCTCCACCTCTTCTCCATAGCCCGTTTTTCTTGCTTTCTGCCACTATCCGTTCCAGGTAGACGATTTCCTAAAGTCGATCGCCTGGGGCACGTCATTTTATAAGGTGTTTACCCACGTACATATGCCCCCGATCTCCATCCGGGAAGTGGGCGATTCCCTCGAAATTGGCCCAAACTTCATAGCGCATTCTATGGAGGAGCCTCTGACTCGGTAGATTGTCATCCAAAAGGATGGCAATGATATGTTGAATGCGCTGCTCAAGAGCTACCTCTTCAAGATGAGAGACCAGTTTCTTCCCAAGACCTTTTCCACGACCGGGTCGCCCAGGTAAAAGGTGATCTCGGCGCTGGATGACAATGCCCCTCGCCCACCTCGGTAATCGGTGAGGGTCCCCCATCCTAGAATCGAATCTTCTTCGACAATACACATATAGCGAGCTCTGCCACTTAATTCATTGAACAATTTCTCACCATCTTCCTTCGAAAACGGAACCAAGTAAGCGTTCCGCCTTTCCTCAATCGCTTCGTTCATGATCGAAACGACGGCAGTTGAATCCGAAGACCTGGGTATTCTGAACATTCTGAATGGAAATTGAAGTTGTTCCGATTCAAGAATATACTTTCAGCGCTTCATCTGCAATGCTTACTATGGAAAATCGAACTCTACTCGGACACCCCGTTGGTCTTTTCGTACTATTCTTCACCGAACTATGGGAGCGTTTCTCCTACTATGGAATGCGCGCCATCTTGGTACTCTACCTCACCGCAGAGACGCAAGGCAAGAATCCAGGATTGGGTTGGGACAACACCTCCGCTCTCGAGCTTTATGGTTGGTACACCATGCTTGTCTACATGATGAGTATACCCGGTGGACTTCTAGCAGACCGACTCATCGGACAGAAAAAGGCGGTTCTCTTAGGTGGCGTGCTAATAATCATCGGGCAATTTGTACTCGCTATTGACTCGATCTACGCCTTTGCGGCTGGTTTGATACTCATTGTCTCCGGCGTCGGAGCATTGAAACCAAATATCAGCACCATGGTAGGCGGACTATACCGTCAAGGTGACCCGAAAAGGGATGCGGGTTTCACGATCTTTTATATCGGAATCAACATCGGGGCTTTTTCCGCTCCGCTGCTGGTGGGTTACTTCGGTGAGGTAATCGATTGGCACCTAGGCTTCAGTTTGGCGGGCTTTGGGATGATACTAGGCCAAATCGTCTATGTCTTTGGGCAGAAGTACTTGGTTGGAGTCGGAGAATCTCATCACCGTTCAGAAGAATCCAAAGAACTAATGTCAAAGCCACTCACCAAGATCGAGAAGGACCGTATGATCGTTTTGATGTTGTCGTTCATCATCATGATCGTCTTCTGGGGAGCCTATGAACAAGCAGGTGGATTCATGAATCTCTATGCTAAGCAGACGGTGGATCGGGTGGTCTTTGGGTACGAGATCCCCGCAAGTTTCCTGCAATCCCTGCATGCATTCTACGTGATCATCCTTGGTGCACCAATGGCAGCCTTCTGGTTGTGGTGGAAAAGAAAGAAGAAAGAGTCTTCTGCCATCTTTAAGATGGGTATTGGCACCATCATCATGGGTTTTGGCTTCCTCGCTCTAGTGGGAGCTGCCTATGAAGTCAGTGTGTTGGCACTTGAAAAGGCAAGCTTGTATTGGCTCCTGTTAAGCTATTTCCTTCACGTTGTTGGGGAACTGAGCAGCTCGCCAATTGCCCTTTCCTTCATCACGAAACTAGCCCCGGCTAAGTACGCGAGCTTCATGATGGGAGCGTATTTCGCTGTGACAGGACTTGGAAACAAGCTGGCCGGCATGATCGGTGAAGCTGCAGAAAGTGCGGGAGCCCTAGAAGTCTTCTCGGGCGTGGCGATCTTTTGTGGACTCTTTGGCGCCCTTCTACTTGTCTTTGTGAAGCGACTCAAGGCATTGACTCACGGCGCTGAAGATGACCTGGTTGAATAAGGATGGAGCTTTCACAGATCATAGGTTTTATCATTGCGACAGCAGCCCTGGCCTTTTCGCCGGGACCTGATAACATCTACGTCCTGACTGAGAGCATTGCAAAGGGAGTCAGACAAGGCATTGGCATAACTTCCGGCTTGATCAGTGGCGTTACCGTGCATACTACGCTGGTAGCGACCGGGCTTTCCCTGATCGTTTTCAAGAATGATCTTGCGTACAACATCATGAAGTATGCGGGAACGCTCTATCTCCTTTATATGGTCAATGGTGCTTGGAAGGAGAAGCCTATGGATGTTTCGATCGATTCGAAAGGCCAGGCAGAGCCATTCTTCAGGTTGTTCAAGCATGGCTTCTTGATGAATGTGTTGAATCCCAAGGTGACCCTCTTCTTTATCGTCCTTCTACCTCAATTCGTCGGAGACGGCAGCTGGTCACCCATGGTTCAGATGTTTGTCCTTGGAGGAGTCTTTATGGTGGTCTCCTTTGCCATCTTCTCAAGCATTGCCTTTGCCTCAGGATACTCGGCGAGCTTGGTCAAAGACCCGCGATTTTGGGTTGCGACCAAATGGCTCAAAGTACTGGTGTTAGTCGGACTTGCCGCATGGCTATTTTTCTCAGACCGTTGATATTATGGAACACACTTGGCTGAATTCAACTGAACCCACCATCGTTTACATAGGCGATCCCATGTGCAGTTGGTGCTATGGAATGGCCCCAACCCTAACTGAGATACAACAGCGATTGCCTGATCACTCATTTGAGATCGTTCTCGGTGGACTTAGACCGGGAGGAACCGAGTTTCTTCATGAAATGGGTGATTTTCTTGATCACCATTGGAAAGAAGTTGAAAAACGAACCGGTCAGCCGTTCACCTATGACATCCTGAAAAAAGAAGGAATCGTAGTGGATACAGAACCTAGTTGCCGAGCGGTTGTCGTGGCTCGCAACATGGATAAGCTGAAGAGCTTTGCCTTCTTCAAAGCCGTACAACACGCGTTCTATGTGAAGAATGAGGACATGTCGGACCTCGAGACCTACCTCGAGATCGCAGGAGAATTGGGTTTGGATAGTGGTGATTTCGCTGAGAGGTTCGAAGCTGAGGATACGCGATACGAAACGCGTTCTGACTTTCAGTTGGCTGCCGAGATGGGGATTTCAGGATTTCCTTCGATCATTCTCCGTCACAAAGACCAACTCTATCTCGCTGCGAATGGATACCGCTCCGCAGAGGATCTATTGGCCGTGATCGAGCGAATCCGACAAGAGTGATTGGCGAAGCATAATTAGCTTTTGAGCCACCGCTGATGCGGTCATGTTTGACTCCACCTCGATCTCTTGAGTTACTTCGCCGCGCTTGACAAAGCCTCGCTTTTGAATGAGATCTAATCCAATGAACTCGCTCTCACCCACGTGCAACCGATAGTCGAACGTATCGGCTTGGATGAAAAGTTCCGGATACACTTGCAAATGATCTGCAGCTCCAGTGAGAGAATCATGCGCTAAACGTATGGACTCGATCACATCATCTAACTGATCTCCCGAAAGACTTGGAAAGGAGAAATGATCGTTCATCTCAGGCTCATAAGGAAGCTCGACAGTAGGTTCAAATGAATACTGCTGCTTGATTCCGCAGAACTCTCGTTCGTGATCTAGCCACTGAATGATGTCGAAGTGCCTTGCTCCTGTTAGAGGATAAGACCCAGATAGACCGGATTGTGGATGAACCACGTCTAGGGCGTATACCTGCAGATTGAGCTGAAGCGTCAATCCTTCATCGTTCAACGCCGCACTGACCAATGACGACTCAGACGCATCCCAAGTGAAGCCTAAATGCCTTCCATTTCTCTCTGGAACGGCAAAACAGACCGCCATAGTAGCAACATACTGTGAAGCTCGGTGAATTGACTCGAAAGCACTCATGACCAATGGATCACTCCGTTACGGAAAACGTCACGTCTGCCATGCCTTCCACTGTGGCCTTCACCTTGATTCCAGGCTTCAAGAAGACAGCAGCAGTCGCAGCGCCTGCCATGATGATATGTCCCTTCTTGATCGGTTCATTGTATTGAGCAGCCAATCGCGTCGCTGCTTGCAACGACTTCCATGGGTCGCCCAGAATATCGTTAGATGATCCTGATGCTACCTCCTCGTCATCAAAGAGAAGTCGCATATCCAAATTGCCAATATCCCTACTTGGGGCCCGCCATTCTCCAATGACGACACCTGATGATGAGCAATTGTCGGCCACTACATCCTCCAGCGAAAACTTGAAGTTCTCAAAGCGTGAGTCGATGATCTCGATCGCAGGTGCAATGGCATCTACGTATTCGTCGAGATCAGCAAGCTCTACTTCACCGTGGATATCCTTTGAAATTCTGAAGCAAACTTCCGGTTCGGCGCGCGGATGAATGTACTTGGCTAAGGAAGTACTACCACCATTGTCGATCCACATGTCTTGGGTCAAACGTCCCCAGATCATATCATGCACTCCCATCTGCTCCATTTTAGCGACAGAAGTGAAGCCCATCTTCAATCCGATCAAGGCCTGACCTCGCGCGATTCTATGATCAATCGCGAGGCGCTGGATCTCATAAGCCTCGTCGAGAGTGATTGGATTGTCAATGGATAACTGCTTGACTGTATTCGCATTAACCGCAGCTTCATCAAGTATTACTGAGAGTTCTTTCAGGTTCATTTTACTTCTTCTTTCGATTTCTTCATATCGAGGGCTACATCCACGATCATATCTTCCTGCCCTCCTACCATTCTTCTTCGTCCCAATTCTTCGAGAATGTCTCTTGTATCGATTCCGTAGCGTTCTGAAGCACGCTCTGAATGCAACAAGAAACTAGAGTAAACCCCTGCATAACCAAGCGACAAAGTCTCTCGATCTACTCGGACCGGTCGAGTCTGAAGTGGGCGGATCATGTCATCTGCAGCATCCATCAATTTGTATAGATCGCTATTGTGATCCGCCTCCATTCGGTTCAACACCGCGATCAGCACCTCGAGCGGACAGTTACCCGCACCCGCTCCCATTCCTGCTAAGGATGCATCGAGCCGAGTGGCACCGTGTTGCATAGCTGCGATAGTGTTAGCCACACCTAAACCCAAATTGTGATGACAGTGTACACCTAGCTCCGTTTTGTCGTCAAGCGTATCCTTAAACGCCTTCATACGGTCCGCCACATCATCCATTAACAGTGCCCCGGCCGAATCAGTCACGTACACGCAATCAGCGCCGTAGCTTTCCATCAACTTGGCTTGTTGGGCCAACTTCTTAGGCTCGTTCATGTGCGCCATCATAAGAAAGCCAGCCACATCCATTCCCAAGTCCTTGGCTGCAGCGATGTGTTGGGCAGAGATATCCGCTTCGGTACAATGCGTAGCAATTCGAACGGACTCTACACCCAGCTCACGGGCTTTCTTTAAGTCATCGATCGTTCCAATACCCGGAAGTAGTAGCGTCGTAAGCTTGGCGTGCTTGAGTTCATCCGCAATACCTTCTAGCCATTCCCAATCAGTATGAGCACCAAACCCGTAGTTAAAGCTAGCCCCGGCAAGACCATCTCCATGCGCTATCTCGATGGCATCCACTTTCGCTTCGTCCAACGCCAAGGCGATCTCACGAATGCTCTCTTTGGAATACTGATGACGGATGGCGTGCATACCATCGCGAAGCGTTACATCTTGTATATACAGTTTAGCCATGATTATGCATTTTGGAGTTGTGCGAGTCGCTCACCAGTGGCCTTAGCGGCACTGGTCATGATGTCTAGATTTCCGGCGTATTCAGGTAGGTAGTGTCCAGCCCCCACAACCTTGAGGAAGACAGAGGTCTTTAGTCCGCTAACGTGACCGACACCTTCAATGAAAACAGGCGAAGACTCGGGAATCACTTCAAACTGAACTTCTTGGTGCAGTTCGTAGCCGGGAACGTATTTCTGAACCTCAGCAACCATCTCATGAATACTCTTTCGAACTTCCTCCTCATCTGCCAACTCACTGAGGGTGAAAACGGTGTCGCGCATGACCAAGGGAGGCTCAGCAGGATTCAGGACAATGATCGCTTTCCCCCGAGTAGCCCCACCCACCTTTTCGATGGCGGCTGCGGTGGTTTCAGTAAACTCGTCAATATTGGCTCGGGTACCAGGACCTGCTGACTTACTCGCAATGGATGCTACGATCTCCCCGTAGTGAACCTTTGCCACTCGAGAAACTGCCGCCACCATGGGTATGGTAGCCTGTCCACCGCACGTAACCATATTCACATTGTCTACATCAATGTTTGCGTCAAAGTTGACCGGTGGGATCAGATACGGACCCACCGCTGCGGGAGTTAGGTCGATCATCCGCTTTCCAAACGGCTTGATCTTGTCGTAGTTGTAGAGATGTGCCTTAGCTGATGTAGCATCAAAGACCATTTCGATCTCTTTGAACTCGGGCATCTTGATCAGTCCATCCACTCCTTCATGCGTCGTGGCAATTCCCATGCGCTTCGCTCTTGCTAGTCCGTCCGATTCAGGATCGATCCCGACCATGACGGACATTTCTAGTACGTCGGATGTTCTAATGATCTTGATCATTAGATCCGTTCCAATGTTTCCGGGACCAATGATGGCTACTTTGGTCTTCTTTTCCATGCGTCTTATATCAGTGCTTTAGGAGGGATCGAAAGATACACTTACCGACTCGAACCCATCGATCATGGCCGTGAATTCATCACCGGGCTTTACCGGAACCATTGGGCCTAATGCTCCAGCAAGGATCACATAGCCTTTGCGAAGAGGGATGTTCAGTCGTTCCATGGTTTGAGCAAGCCAAAGCGCGGCATTGAGTGGATTACCCAAGCAAGCTTCCCCTTTTCCTTCGGATACAACCTCTCCTCTGCGCGTCATCTGCATTTTACAGCCCACGAGGTCCAGCGAGCGCCAATCCTCGACCGGTGTTCCAATCACAAAGTGACTGGCGGAGGCGTTATCCGCTATAGTATCGGTAATACGAATGTTCCAGTCTGCGATCCTACTCCCTACTACTTCGATGGATGGAACAACAGACTCAATCGCATCCTTCAAGCTATCCATGGTCACGGGACCTTCGATATCCTTACTGAGGACAAACCCTAGTTCAGCCTCTGTCTTCGGCTGGAAAAGCTCATTCCAGGGAATAGACCCTCCTTCGTCGACCCACATAGATCGGGTCAGTATGCCATAGTCCGGTTGATCTACCCCGAGCTGAGTCTGAACCGCCTTGGAGGTCAGACCGATCTTTGCCCCTAAGACCTCATCTCCTCTATCGAGCTTCCTTTGTGTATTGATGGCCTGGGCCGCATACGCAGAATCCAAATCCTCTATCCCGATAAGGTCTCGTATCGGGTCGCAGACGCCTCCTTCATTCAGGGTCTTCCACAATCGATCGGCTACTTCTTGAACTGTTGCTTCATTCATGCTGCAAAAGAACTTAAAGCAAGCTACTCCACCTAATCTACTCGCAGCTTGTTTGCGTGAAATCTGCCCGTTTCTGCCTATCGCTTTCGGAAAGGCGCCGAGACTTTTTTTATTCTCCTACGTAGTGACTGAGACAAACGCTCCATTGAAGGCGTCGGTCACAAAGTGCTCGGCTGAACTTGATAGAGCTACTAGGAGAATAGAAACCGACACCTCATCATCTAGCGAAAAGGTTTCGTCGACATTTTCGCGCCGAACCCATCTGCGCGTTGGGAAAATGAAACGACACACCCCATGGACGTTATTAACAAGCTATTCCACTTGTATCTTACGGAGATCAACTCCTGCTTTTTTAGCGTGCTTTAGCAGTAGTTCTTTCTTGTAATCGAGAAGTCCATCCTTGATTCCTGACGCAAGCTCTCTCATCAGTCGGTTACCAACGATAAATGTGCCCGCTTCCTCTCCCAACTCCTGCTTGATTGAGCTTTGGATCGGCTTCAAGAAGGTATCGATGACCGCGTCTTCTCTCCTCTTGCGTTCTCGATCCTGACGGGATTCTTCCTTGTCCTGTTGCTTCCAAGCCAACGTGCCATTGCCGACACCTTGCTCGATCATTTCAGCTCGACAGGATCGAGCTATTTCCAAGAGGCGTTGCTTGAAGGCACCTGTTCGTAGTAAGCGCAATGCGTGCGCATCTTGATCAAAGGACCGAATCATGCTTTCGTCCTGTGCAAGTCCCAGCAAATACTCCTTATCCAAGACCTGATAGGACGGCTTGTTGTATTTCTTGGCGAGTTCCTCACGGAACTCCATCAGTCGGATAAATACTTGCCAATCTTGTTCTTTGACCCCTTTCATGTCTCGCGACTTGATGTACGACCATACGTCCTGCTCCTCGCCTTTGATGTCTTCCAAGCGAACGCGTTCTTGCTCCACCCATTCTAGCATGCCTTTTTTCTTCAAGTCTGCCTCAAAGAACTCCTTGAGCTGAAACAGAAACACAACGTCCTCGGCTGCGTATTCCAATTGAGTTGAGGTCAATGGACGTTTCAACCAGTTGCTCTTTTGCGAGCCCTTACTCGTTGAAATCCCCAGCACTCGACCGATCAGATTCACAAGAGAGGTCTGACCGTGGTCGAGCAACTTAGCCGCGATACTTACATCATAAATGTTCTTTGGAGAACACCCCATCAAGTGGAACAGGCGAAGGTCTTCTCCTAATTCAAATCCAATCTTCATCACCGCAGGATCCTCGATAAGAGGAAACGTTTTGGTGATGTCGACAGCCTTAGAAAGTGGATCGATCAGGTAGCAGACCGATCCATCGAAAACCTGCATCAAACACATGGTAAACCCATATTGATATCGGTTCTTGTCGAACTCTAAGTCGATCGCGATCTGTGACTTTGACCTCAGGTATTCCAACAAGGTATCCAGATCAGCGCCACGCTCAATGAATTTGTGTTTCACGGCGACAAGATACTCTATTCAACAAGCATATTAAACTGGCGTTCAATAAGCTCAGAATACGCAGGTTAGATGAAGATTAACAAGGTATCCTTACCTCATTTCCGAAGAGTCTACTTACTTTCGAGTCGAATACGAACCGACGTGATCAGCGAGCAGACCTATGAGTGTGATAACACCAGCGGTTCATGCGGGCAAACCATTATCGGAGGCGAAGGAGGAAGCTCGTATGCGGCGTGCAACTGGCCTTGGAAGGTTGGGACAAAGTCCAAAAACTAAAGACTAAGGTTTAGGGAAAAGAGTGGGCCGTCGACGGGCGGCCTACCTTCCCTACTCTACCTCAGCCGATCTTGCGCATCCGAATTTTCAAGGGTGTGATTTCGAGGTACTCGTCGTCCCGGATATACTCCATGGCTTCCTCAAGAGAAAACTTCACTTTAGGAGCCACCTTGGCAGCATCATCCGAACCAGAAGCACGGACGTTAGTAAGTTTTTTACCCTTGATGACGTTGACCTCTAAGTCGTTATCCCTAGAATGTTCGCCGATCACTTGTCCCTTGTAGACTTGTTCGTTCGGGTCAATGAAGAACCTTCCTCGATCTTGCAGACGATCGATTGCATAGGTTAAAGCCTGACCCGTTTCGCTAGAGATCAATGCGCCTTTATCGGTCGTATCTATCTCGCCTTTTACAGGCTTGAATTCGCTAAAGCGGTGGGTCATCACAGCCTCACCAGCGGTAGCTGTCAGGATCTTATTACGCAATCCGATTAGACCTCTTGAAGGAATATCGAACTCGAGGTGCTGCACATCGCCTTTACCCTCCATGATGAGGAGGTCACCCTTGCGTTGCGTAACAAGTTCAATGGCTTTACCACTATACTCTTCAGGAACATCGATGACGAGTGTTTCATAAGGTTCACACTTTTGACCATCGACTTCCTTGGTGATGACCCGCGGCTTACCTACTTGAAGTTCATAGCCTTCACGGCGCATGGTTTCGATGAGGATACTCAAGTGAAGTACACCACGCCCGTAGACGTTGAATTTGTCTTCGCTTTCCGTTTCTTCGACGCGCAATGCGAGGTTCTTTTCCGTTTCCTTGAAGAGACGGTCTCGAAGGTGGCGAGAAGTAACAAACTTTCCTTCCTTTCCGAAGAACGGTGAGTTATTGATCGTGAAAAGCATACTCATCGTAGGCTCATCCACCTGAATTCGCTTTAGAGCCTCAGGCGCTTCCAATGAAGCCACCGTGTCACCGATCTCGAAATCCTCCATTCCTACAATAGCACAGAGGTCTCCACTTCGCACTTTGTCGACTTGTGAGCGACCTAAGCCTTCAAACACGTAGAGCTCCTTGATACGATTCTTCTTCTGAACCCCATCTTTCTTCATCAGAAAGTAATCCTTCCCAACTTCGATGTCTCCGCGGTACACCTTACCAATAGCGATTCGACCTTTGAAGCTGCTGAAGTCCAATGAAGTGATCTGCATTTGCGCATCACCTTCACGATAAGGAGCTTCAGGGATCACATCGATGATCGCGTCTAGCAACTCGGAAATATCGTTGGTCTGTCTCTTCCAGTCATGCGACATCCAGCCGTGCTTAGATGAACCATAGAGCGTCTGGAAGTCCAGTTGATCCTCCGTTGCATCCAAGTTGAACATCAAGTCAAAGACTTGCTCGTGTACCTCGTCGGGACGACAATTTTCCTTGTCGACCTTGTTCACGACCACAATGGGCTTGAGGTTCAGCTCGATAGCCTTGCTCAATACGAAACGCGTCTGTGGCATAGGACCTTCAAATGCATCCACCAAAAGGAGCACGCCATCCGCCATTTTAAGCACACGCTCCACCTCTCCTCCGAAGTCGGCGTGACCAGGAGTGTCGATGATATTGATCTTTACTCCTTTGTATTGGACTGCTACGTTCTTGGACAGAATGGTAATGCCACGTTCACGCTCGAGGTCGTTGTTATCTAGTATCAACTCCCCTGTTTCCTTGCGATCATCAAGCACTTCAGCGAAGTGAATGATCTTATCTACGAGGGTTGTTTTGCCGTGATCGACGTGAGCGATGATGGCTATGTCCCTGATTGACTGCACGTTATAGTAATCTATTGTAAATGAGGGTGCAAAGGTACTCCTAATTCAGGCAGTAAAATTGGAAGTGCACATTTATTAATGTGCGTGCTTCTCGTCGCCCTCTTCTACGAACTCACCGGTTGGAATATTCGCCAGGATCTGCTCGATCGGATAAGTAATGAATTGTTCCACTTCTTGTGCTGCCAAGGTGGGTGAAGTGGTGACCACCTGAACTTGGTTATTGGTTATATCAGGCACCGCGTCAAGCGGGATCTGAAACATCGACCGAACGCCAAGGATTATAATGACAACGGTCAGTAGCGCAACGACCAATTTGTTGCGCACCGAAAAACGAATGATGCTTTCAAACATATATGAAAATTGAACGAATGATAAGAGAGAGAGAGAGAGAAGGCTGTAGGTCAGCCCATTACGATCACGCGTTCAATTGAGGTGGACCTCGCATCGAGGCCGTAGCAATGTCTTGAGATGAAAAGTTCTCTTCCGTATGACCGTCCAACAGGACAATCACGGAGCGGATATCACTTGGCACAGAGATCTCTACAGCTCCAGAAAAGAAAACGGGAATACGAACCTGATCTACGCTGACGTGCTCCAAGTGGTGCTCGCCAAGGTCTTCATGAAAGATGAAAGAAAGAAGACCGAGAATATCTTCCGACTCCTCCCCTTCGACACATACCGCTTGGTTATCCGCATCATGGTGATGATGAGGCACCCAACTGTGAAGCAGGAAAAGCGCCCATGCCAGACTTAAAGACCAATTACGGATAAACCTCATACCGGTGCAAAAGTAACTAACTTTTAATTCGGTGAACTAAATCGCGATTATGGTTTTGTTATCATTATTCTCCCGCACCGCCTTTGGCAAGACCTCTAAGATCTCCTGCCGAAGCGCTTGTATCAAGTTGGCTTTCAGGCCAGAACGGCGCGTTACGGTGCTGATCTCCCTGACCGGATTCTGCTCACCGATGAACTTAACTCGATCCATACGCTCGTCACTTAACGCATCCAAAGCGAGTTCAGGAATGATAGTGGAGCCTCCCTCCCTTTCTACGAGACGCATCAGGGTCTCGATCGATCCACTTTCATAATTCACGTCGAGACCTCTGAATTCCGTTTGATCCAAGGAACAGAGATTAAAGGTTTGATTTCGAAAGCAATTCCCTTCACTGAGTACCCAGAGCTTATCTTCCAATATTTCATCGATACTCACTCGGTTTCCATACCGTTCTGCCAGATCTGGGTGCGGATACAGCAGCATCTTTTCGAAGAACAACGGATTCTCCGTTATACCGGTAGCATCCAGCGGCGTGGACAGGATGCCAACATCCAAATTCTCGTGCTGGAGCTTATCAATGATCTCGTCTGTCTTGTATTCTGTCAGCGTCAACTCCACTTTTGGAAAGCGCTTGAGGAATGAACCTAAGAACAGAGGAATGAGATACGGAGCTAGTGTTGGAATGATGCCAACCGAAAGTCGACCGGCCACTTCGCCCTTTTCCTCCAAAATGATGTCATCGATGACCTTCAACTCATCGATCGCCTGCCTCGCTTGTTCAACGATCTTCTGTCCGACCTCCGTGAACCGAAGTGGTTGCTTCGATCGATCGATAATGACCACATCCAGGTCGTTCTCTAACTTTTTGATCTGCATGCTCAGCGTGGGCTGAGAAACAAAACAATGATCCGCTGCTTTACTAAAATTCCGGTGGATATCCAGCGCGATCAGATAGTTCAGTTGCTGTATCGTATAATTCATATCTATTCAAAGATAATTAATATCAATTTGATTGAAAATGACGATTTTCGGACATTTGAAGTATGAAAACAAACAACACATCCACCATAGGTCTTCAGACCGAAAAAACCACTGAACTCGCTGAGAAACTCAATGACCTTCTCGCAAGCTATTCTGTTCACTACCAGAACCTTCGAGGCTTTCATTGGAACATTCAAGGTCCTGGCTTCTTTGAGCTTCACGCGAAGTTCGAGGAGATGTAGATCGCCGCCAACAACGCTATTGATGAAATCGCAGAACGCATTCTAACATTAGAAGGAAAGCCGCTTCACAGCTTTCAAGACTTTTTAGATCACAGTGCGGTCAAAGCAGTAAAGGACGCTAGCACTGCTCAAGCCACGGTTTCAGCAACCATCGATGACCTTCAATCACTGCTCAACAGCGAGCGTGAAATCCTCTCTTTGGCCGGTGAGATGGATGACGAAGGAACCAATGCGTTGATGAGCGACTATATCCGCGAGCAAGAGAAACTCCTCTGGATGCTTCGAGCATACCTAGGCGCATAGACTTTTCATAGGTAGTAGGTTTAGATTGAAGAGGCGTTACACCCCAAAGTGTGACGCCTCTTTTCGTTGCTAATGAGGGACTGCAAAAGGCGTAGCTTTGCACCGTGAATATTGGAGAATTAAATCAACTCAAGGTCAATCGGATCACGAGTATCGGACTCTTTCTTGCGGACGACAAGGGCGAAGAAGTATTGCTTCCCAAGCGTTACGCTCCTCGAACCGTAGAAGTCAATGATGAACTTGAAGTTTTCATCTACACCGACTCGGAAGACCGCACCATCGCTACTACGGTGCAACCAAGGGTAAATGTGAATCAGCTCGCCTTTCTTGAGGTGGTCTCCACACAAGGGCCCGGAGCCTTCTTAGACTGGGGGTTACCCAAAGACCTATTCGTTCCAAAGAAGGAACAACCCCAACCTTTGGAAGTCGGTAAGAAGTACTTGGTTTACGTCTATTTGGATCGCGTCACCAAGCGTTTGGCGGCCTCTACCCGATTGGACCGATTCATGTCGACCAAGCCTGACAACCTCGCGAAGGGTAATGAAGTGAAGATCATTGTTTGGAAGAGACACGACCTGGGTTTTCAAGTGATCGTGGATGAGGAGTATGTTGGTATGGTGTATAAGGACCAACTCCATCAGAAACTTGAGCTCGGCGAGCGCATCAAGGCCTATGTGAACCAAGTTCGCCCCGATGGCAAGGTGGATGTCTTGCTGCAGCAACCTGGTTACGCCCATGTGGATGACGCTCAAACCAGTATCCTGACCGCACTTAACGAACGAGGCGGCTTCCTTCCACTGCATGACCGTTCCAAGCCCGAGGACATTGAACGTGCCCTATCCATGAGTAAGAAGTCATTCAAGAAAGCAGTAGGCGCACTTTACAAAAGCAAGAAAATTAAGCTGGAAGAGAACGGGATCCGACTCACTTGAGTTGACCTGCAATCCAAGCCGTGGTCCATGCTGCCTGGAAATTGAAGCCCCCTGTCACCCCGTCGATGTCCAATACTTCGCCTGCAAAGTAGAGCCCTTCGTGGTTTTTACTCCCGCAGGTATTCGGGTTTATAGCGCTTAGGTCAACACCTCCCGCAGTTACAAACTCCTCCTTGAAGGTAGTTTTACCCTTGACCTCGTATACGTCGTTGGTTAGCACATTGACCAAGCGATTCTTTTCCTTCTTAGACAAGTCGATCCAGCGCTTTTCAGGATGGATATCTACCCGGTCCAGTAGGAAATCCCACAGTCGCAGCGGCACGTCTGGCGGACTCAAATTGAGCACTTGCTTCTTTGACGCTAGCAGATCTTGCCATTCCTCACTCTGCCGCCAAGTCTCCTCATCGTATTGCCCCAGCCAGCGCAGGCGCACATCAAAGGTGTGCGAGCGCTCTGCTAACTCACGCGCCGCAAACGCGCTCAGCTTCAGCACTGCCGGACCGCTGAATCCCCAATGGGTGATCAATACCGCGCCGTCTGTTTGAAACTTCGTTCCCTGAATACGAACGTCGACGTTACTCTTAGACACACCCGCTAAGGCACAGATTGCCTTGTCCTTCAAGTTGAAGGTGAAGAGAGAAGGTACCGGTGGCACAATGGGGATCGATAACTCTTCCAACCACTGAAATCCGGTGGCCTTAGGGCTCCCCCCTGTGGCAACAATGATCTTATCCATCTTGAGTTCCCCCTCGCTGTGGATCAATCTCCAACGCCCCTTTTCCGGTACCAAGCGTTCAATGGTGATTCCCATGAGAATACGGACACCTGTTTTCTCGGCTTCGCTCATGAAACAGTCGATGATCGTCTGGGAGTCATTCGTGGTTGGAAACATTCTCCCATCTTCTTCGACCTTAAGTTCTACTCCTCTCGATTGAAACCACTCGATCGTATCGGCAACTTGGAATTGATGAAACGCCTTCTTGAGAAATGACCTTCCCCTGGGGTAATGCTCGATCAAATAGGATCGCTCCATCGCGTCATGGGTGACATTACATCGGCCACCGCCACTCACCTTCACCTTTGACAAAAGCTTGTTCGACTTTTCACAAAGGATCACCTCCGCCTGGGGATGATGGTGTTTCACAGACAGTGTAGCAAAGAAGCCTGCCGCCCCTCCTCCAATGACAGCGACCTTCAAGGCTTAGGTCTTAAGAATGTATCGCTTGTAATAAGCCAGCGCTACAGAAGTCAGCGGAATGGCTATGATGATCCCGATCACACCGAGCAATGCGCCCCAGATACTCAAGGAGAGTAAAATAATGGCTGGATTGAATCCACTGAATTCTCCCAAGAAATATGGCGTCAAGAAGATGTCTTGGGCTAATTGAACAACCACGAAAACCACCATCACTAACAAGAGCATCATCCAAAAACTTTCGTCGGTTTGCAGCACGTGCAAGGCAGTGAGTCCAACCGCCGGAACAATCCCAAGTAGTTGGGCATATGGAATGTAATTCATCAACCCCAGTAGTATACCCAATGAGATCGCGAAGGGCAATCCGATGATCTTGAATCCGATCGCGAAGAAGATCGCCACCGATATAACGATCTTAGTTTGAGCTTTGAAATATCCATTCATACCTTCCTCCATATCCTGTGAAAGCTGAACCACAAACCCTCGGTACTTCTCAGGAACGAGGGACTCCCAACTACTCGACAGCATGGGATAGTCCATCATTAGAAATACGAGGTAAAGCACATAGGTAACCAAGCCAAAAAGGGCACCGAAAATGCCGACAATACCAGAGAGAAAGCTCCAAGCACCTGTAAGAGCTGTAGCCGCTTTATCGACCAACGCTTCTTGTGCTAGCACATCCTGCCACTGAAAAGATGACAAGTACTGATTCACAGAAACAGCAATATCCTGCGGGATCCAGGCAGGCCATTCGATGTTACTGAGTTGCGCGGTGAGTAGACGTTGCAAGGAGGTAATCTCCTCTGCGATAGCGGGTATGAAGAGGATGAGTCCACCGACCACCAGAACGGCAACAACGAAAAGGGTCAGTAAAAAAGCCACGACACGCTTCTTCACTTTCTTCTCTAACCATTGCACAATGGGTTCGAAAAGGTAGGCTGTGATCCAAGCAGCGAAGAACGGGATCAACACGGATGATAGACGGTCAAGCAGAAAGTAGATTCCAACGATCAATACTGCGCCGAGCATCAACCTAACGAAGCGATCAAAGTCAATGGGTTTATCGAAGATCATAGAAGCAAAGATGAGGATTTGACTCGATCAGCGCATGTAAGTGCTTCGCAGCAAGATCCAGGAATAAAAAAAGGAGCCCCGTGGAGCTCCTTCTTTAAGTCTATTGAACCAACCTTAGGCCCAAGAAGGGTCGCCAAGCTTTTTCAAGGTTCGTTGGTGCAGGCTCAATGCCTGTCTGAATGAAGGCACGCTTCGATATGGAAGCCCGAATTCAGTTGCCGTTTGCTCCACGATCTTGGAGATCGCTGGGTAATGCACATGGCTGATATTCGGGAAGATGTGGTGCTCTACCTGATAGTTCAGTCCACCGCAATACCAAGTCAACAGCTTATTGGTAGGAGCGAAATTGGAGGTTGTAGTCAATTGATGACTCTCATAGCTCTCCTCGATCACCTCACGATCATTCTCGATGAACTCATGGTCTTCCATCACGTGTGCTGGTTGGAAAATCATAGCGAGAAGAAGACCTCCGATCATATGCATAACCATGAATGAGCCGAGAACGACCCACCAAGAGTAGCCCAAGTACATTGGAAGCACAAGCATGTAACCGATGTAGACAATCTTGGAGATCAAGATCATCATGAACGAACGAGCGTAGGTTGTACCTTGTGCTTCGATCAAGCCGAGCTTGTCATATCGTCCAATTCTTTTGAAATCCTTCAACAGGACCCAACTGAACGTCATGAACGAGTACAAGAACCAAGCGTACCAGTGTTGGCCTTTGTGACGAGGCTTCCATGGTTCGTTTGGCGTGAATCGCATGATGTGTCCACCTTCTAGGTCCTCGTCCACACCGTGGACATTGGTGAAGCTGTGGTGAAGCACATTGTGCTGGATCTTCCAACACATGGCATGTCCTCCGATGACGTTGAGGGAATGAGCAAACAACTCATTGACCCACTTCTTGTCGGAAAGAGAACTGTGGTTGGCATCGTGCATGATCGCCAGTCCAATACCAGCTACGCCAACACCCATAATCGCTGAAAGCAGTAGGTATTGCCATCCGGTTACGGGGCCAAGTACGATGATAAAATAAGGAACGAAGTAGATGGAAAACATCACAAGTGCCTTCCATGCTATACGTGAGTCACCGGTTCTTCTCAAACCGTTGATTTCAAAATAATCGCTTACCCTCTTACGAAGGGTCTTTGAAAATTCGCGCTTGCTTTTTCGATCAAACCGAGGGGCTGTTGCTAACAAATGTTCAGTGTTTAGTGAAACTTAGGGTTATCCGTGGTGGAGATGGTTCAGTCTATTGAAACAATCTTGATATCAAATGTCAAATCCTTACCTGCCAATGGATGGTTCGCATCCAAAGTGATCGTGTCCTCAGCCACCTTAGTCACAGTGACAGGGATCTGACGACCATCTTCAAGATTAGAAACCAATCGTTGACCTTCGTGAGGCTTTAATTCTGCTGGAATAGAAACTCGTGGAACTTCGTATACTAATTCTTCGTTTGGCTCACCATAAGCCTCTGCTGACGGGATAGTAAATTTCTTAGACTCATCTACCTTCATGCCGCGAACTGCCTTGTCAAATCCAGGGATCACTTGTCCGCTACCTACCTCAAATGAAAGAGGATCACGCCCTTCTGATGAATCAAATGTTTCTCCATTGCTCAATGTGCCCGTGTAGTGGAGAGCTACCTTGTCGTTTTCTTCGACCGTCTTCATAATGAAATATTTACAGAAGCTTCACAGCTTCATGTGCTATAAATAAGATTGGTGCAAAGGTAAGGTCTCCCCCTCCGGAATCCAACCCAGATGCGTCGACTATACCCACAGACCTGTTCAAAACACAAGTACACAACAATGGAGACACCTTGGAATCATAGAAACCACGAGCTATTCACCTATTCTGAGATCGGATACATGACTCTCGTCAACCATTTGTTCGAATCAGACTCCGTGGCCGGGTCTGTGACGTATTCCTCAATGGCTATTGAAGTGCTTAAACCCGGGTGATCCTTGAGATAATCTTCGATGGCTTTATGCGGTTTTTCACCGTCTTCGTAACTGCCGTAATAATCCACCACAACCGCCGAACCTGGATTAAACCCAAATGAAGCAAAACCGTCTAGCTGACCTTCTTTCACAGGTATGGCTGCCATCAGAACCGTGCTCTGATTCACCGTATCCCAATCGAAATAGATGCCTGAAGGCATACCTGTCATCTCGAGACCCGCTTCTTGGACAGCGGGGTAAATTGACCCATAGGCCTTTTCGAAGAACTCGCCCATTTCATCCCAACTCACGGTGTCCTTGATCCCAACGTAAAGCATATCCGGCATTTCCTCCACTCGCACTTCCAAGCCACGATAAACAGCCGGTTCCGCTGGGGCTGCTTCCTCTGAGATCACCTTTAGCTTCATCATTCCTTCTTCGAAGTCAGGTCCAAGCATCTTCTCCATATCGAAGAAGAGATTGAAAATATTCAACGGATATGGGGTCTCATCGTGGTAGTGCCAAGTAACCTTTACCCCATCATCTACTTTTTCCATGATGGTCTTGGCGTCGGCCTCCGATTCAAAGGGTCGAACAAAATGAAGATGGGTGTTCACTGAATTCTCATCAATTTCTGTAATGGTTTGAGATCCTTCGCCTACCAATGAGTCTTCTCCACTCCACGTGTACAGGGCACCTACTTGACCATCGTTCTCGATGCTGTAGGTCTGATTCGGGTCGCGATGATGCCAAGGCGACCAGCGTAGCATCCCTTCGAAGGACATGATGTTTGCTCGCACCACTTTAGCCGGCGCGTTGATCACAACGCAGCGAGACATGTTGTTTTCAGATGGGGCGATCAGAGCAGCGCCCAAGATGGCAAGGACCAATACGGCGATCCCAATGCCGATGTTTCTCAAGATTTTCATAGGTAAGTTGGTTGGTGTTGCTATCAAAACTAGCCATTTTTCGTGTTGTCTTCGTGCTTTCTTTTATGTTGATTTGACGGATGAAAGCATTCCAATTCATCGCTGGACTGACGGTCTTGTTGAGCCTAGCCTCCTGCTCTGATCAACTCAATCCGGAGCACCACCTCACCCCTTTCGAGCGATCTGATTCGCTTGAGACCACCACGTACGAAGAAGGAATAGCGTGGTGGCGAACGTTGGAAGAGGCATCACCCTACGTTTGCGTGCAGGAATTCGGTGAAACGGACGCTGGACTCCCCCTCCATATCGCCATCATCAATGCGGGTCGTAATTTCTCTCCCTCACAGGTGTCTTCATCAGGAAAGGCCATCTGGTTGATCAACAATGCCATTCACCCCGGCGAGCCAGATGGCGTCGATGCTTCGATGCTATTTGCAAGAGAAATACTATCCGATCCAGATTTCAAATCCAAGTACTCAGATGTCGTCATTCTGATCATCCCTTTCTACAACGTGGGTGGCGTATTGAATAGAAATTGCTGTAGTAGAGCAAATCAGAATGGTCCAGTTTCATACGGTTTCAGAGGGAACGCTAGAAACCTTGATCTCAATCGCGACTTCACTAAGGCGGATAGCCGCAATGCACAATCCTTCATCAAGCTCTTCCACATATGGGATCCCGATGTGTATCTGGAGACTCACGTGAGCAATGGAGCGGATTACCCTTACACCATGACCTATCTGCTTTCGCACCCAGATAAGCTTACCCCACCTTTGAATACCGCCATGGGAGACCTTTTCGAGACTCCATTAGTCGAGGCTATGAAAGCTGCCGGTGACGAAATGATTCCCTACGTGAATTTGTTCGGTACCACTCCCGATAGCGGTTATCAGCGCTTTTATGATTCACCCCGATATTCTACTGGGTTCACTGCTCAACACCACGCCTTCGGTATGCTGACCGAAACGCACATGCTGAAACCGTTCAAGCGACGTGTTGCTTCGACCTTAACCTTTCTACACGCACTGGGACTGCAGATCAACAACGAAGCATCTAAGATCCAATCGCTGCGTGATGAGGCCATTCAAAACTCTTTACAACAGGAAAGGCAAATCATTGACTGGAAGGTAGATACATCATCATACTCGAATCTTTTATTCAAAGGATATAAAGCACGATATGACACCAGTAAGGTGACCGGAGCTCTCCAGTTGCACTACGATCAAAACGAGCCTTGGGAAAGGGAAATCCCCTACTATGATAAGCTGATTGCTTCTCAATATGTGGACATCCCACAGTACTACCTCGTGCCGGTCGGCTGGAAGCAGGTGGTCGATCGATTGAAATGGAATGGCGTCAAAATGAAGTTGATCGAGAGGGATAGCTCCCTGGATGTGCAGGTCTACTCGATAGACAATATGGAAACTCGAACCTCGCCGTATGAAGGACATTACTATCATTACGGAACTACAGTAGCCAGCGAAACGGAGAGGGTTGAGATCAAAGGAGGCAGCTATTATCTTGTCTCGACCGACCACAAGGAAAGGCGCTTCATCGTAGAGACGCTCGAGCCATCAGCACCCGACTCCTACTTCAATTGGAACTTCTTCGATGAAATTCTACAGCAGAAGGAGTGGTTCAGCTCGTACGTGTTTGAAAAGGAGGCTGAGGAAATGCTGAAGGACCCGGAACATCGTGCAGCGTTCGATACCTTCCTTGCTACCAATACGGGCGCTCAAGAAAACAGTATGGCCCAACTATACTTCCTCTATCAGCGGAGTGAACACTTTGAACGAGGACGCTATCGAGTATATCCGGTATTCAGTATTGAGTAAGGCACGCGACATACTCAAACAATGGTGGGGATACGATTCTTTTCGCCCATTACAGGAGGATATCGTCGATTCAATTATCGCGGGAAGAGACACCCTTGCTCTGCTGCCTACGGGGGGCGGAAAGTCCATTTGCTTCCAAGTGCCTGCACTGATGCAGCCCGGTATCTGTATCGTGATCTCTCCTTTGATCGCGCTGATGAAAGATCAGGTAGAGAACCTACAACAACGAGGCATCAAGGCACTCAGCGTCACCTCCGAGCTCAAGCCGCAGCAGTTGGACGCGGTTTTCGATCGCTGCATTTATGAAGACGAGGTGAAGTTTCTTTACCTGTCGCCTGAGCGTCTGAAGACCGACCTAGCCCGACAGCGTATTTCTAAAATGAAGGTCAACCTGATTGCCGTGGACGAAGCCCACTGCATCAGTGAATGGGGGTATGACTTTCGTCCACCCTATCTAGATATTGCTGAGATACGCCCCTTACACCCTGAAGTACCGGTTCTGGCTTTGACTGCTAGTGCAACGCCCAAGGTGGTGGATGACATTCAAGAGAGGCTATCCTTCAAGTCGAAGAACGTCCTCAGGAAAAGCTTCTTCCGGGACAACCTAGCATACTTCATCGATTGGGATGAAGATAAAATGGGCAAGATCGAACGCATCGCCATTAAGCAAGGGGGTTCGGGAATCGTATACATGAGGAGTCGCCGGGGGTGTGAGCGTATTGCCCGTGCACTTCAGGAACGCGGCTTATCTGCAGACCATTACCACGCCGGATTGGACACAGATGAGCGAACCAAGCGCCAGCAAGCTTGGATGGAAGGTAAAACACAGATCATTGTTGCCACGAATGCATTCGGAATGGGGATCGACAAACCTGACGTACGCTTTGTGGTGCATTGCGACCTACCCGACACTTTGGAGAACTATTATCAGGAATGCGGACGCGGTGGTCGAGATGGAAAGAAAGCTTTCGCGATTTCACTACTGACCCAGAAGGACGTAGACAGCTTCGATGAAAAGGTGGTCCGAAGCTTCCCAAAGAAAGAAACGATCCGCTCTGTGTATGAAAGTCTGGGAAGCCTCCTACAACTTGCCATTGGTAGCGGCCAAGGTGAAACCTTTCGTGTAGATCTGGATATATTGAGCCAGCGAACCGGACTCGACATTCGAGCGCTGAGTCACTGTTTGAAGTTCATCGAGCGTGAAGGTCACATCTCTATCCAAGAGCGATCGCGGTTTCAATCTGAGGTTAAGATCATTACCACACACGAGAGCGTGCGATCGCTACGGGATCAGGAAAGTACACCCGGACAGGTCTTAGAGGCCCTGTTGCGCTCCTATCCACGGCTCTTCGATGAAACCTCGATGATCAGTGAATGGACCTTGGCAAGACGACTAGGTCTCGATAAGCAAAAGGTGATCGACAGTTTGATTTGGCTGGATCAGTCCGGACACATTGCCTATGCTCAAGCTAGCGAACTTCCTACGATCACATTTCTTGAGGAGCGTATTCCAACGAAGAACCTTCGACTCTCCGACGAGCACTACAGGATCAGGAAACACGTGTTGCAAGAAAAAGCCGAAGCCATGCGCAATTATGTGAACGACACGCATCAATGTCGGTCGAGAATGATCCTTTCTTATTTTGGTGAGATTGAAGCGGAGGATTGTGGAATGTGCTATGTATGCCTGCAGCGCAAGTAACCATATCCTGTAACCTATGGTATACGATGCACGTCATATTTCAAACAGCATAAGCGTATCAAGCCTATGATTCCGTGCTCACACACCTCTTTTGAGAGACCAATCGCCTCTTGTGTCCTATTGATTCTGGCTATTCTCTCCTCTCTTTCGATCAATGCTCAGGAGATTCGTATTGTCGACCAAAGCACTGACGCTCCAATTCCTTACATCACTTTGAGAAGTCTCGAGGGTCCGGGAGGATATGTCGCAGACGCATCGGGTAGAATCATTTTTGAACATAAAGCACTGGAAGAAGACCGATTTGAACTGAGTTGTATTGGATATACCTCGCGCATTGTCAGTTACGCCGATATTAGGAAGAGCGACACGCTACAGATGCGCCCTCAACATCTCGAATTAAGTGAGGTTATCGTCAAGCCGATCACGGCAGCGGACTTTGTCCTTCAGGCGATGGAGGCTCTACCGATGAACTACACCAACGACTCCACCGAGGTAGAGGCCTATTTCAGTCAACTCCTCAGAGAGAATGAGCGCTTCCTCTATCGCAACGAGGCCTGGTTGGATGTGGAGCAACCCGGGTACCAGGCAGACAAAGACACCTTTCTCATCGACCTCGTCGCTGGAAAGATAAGTAGTGTTCAAGAGCTGGAGTTCATGCGAAAGGAGGTCGAGAAAGACCTAAAGAAAGAAGAGAAAAAAGCCAAGAAATCGGGCGAGCCCCTGAGTGATGAAGACCGTGGCATCAAATGGGAAGTGGTGAATCCTCTCCTGATGCTCCGTCTCGATCCGATGCGTCATCCGGAGACGCCGATCCATGTCAATGACAACAATGCGGATTTCCTTGATGCCGAAAGTCATGAAGACTACACATTCTGGTATGGCAAACCAGAGCGGTTTGGCGACAAAACATTGGTAGTAGTGCATTTCGATCAACGAGAAAAGGTGAAAGCCTCGCTATTCAAGGGCACCCTGTGGATCGATCAGGAGTCATTGGCCTTCATCAAGGTCGCGTTCGGGTTCAGCGAATCCGGACTCAATCATCTTGTTCCGGGCTATGCCGAAGCGCTCTTATGGGTGATCGGATTGAAGTATGACATCAAAGAAACCTTGATTGAGTTCAACTATCAGCCCCGAAATGGCCGATGGACCCTCCAGCGTTCACATCTCAAAGCAAAGGTTGACCTCGAAAAAAGACGATTATTTAGCGAAAATGAGTTCGGCGGGTTCATCTACGAAAGTGAGTTGATCGTGTCTGAGCCTGAATTCAAAGAAGTTCATTCTTGGGCCCTCCCATTGGATCCAAAAGAAGCGTTGAGCAAACAGATCGAAGTCCTTGAGCAGAACCCTTGGTCGACGTTTGAACCGCGAAAGAGAACGATCAGAAACTAATCACAAAGAGAAGTCAACGACCACTCTTCCTTGGGTCTTTCCTTGGAGGATGAGGTCCATCTGGTCGATAATGTTGTCTAGCGGCACGAAGGTTCCATAATCGAGAAGGGAATCGATCTTCCAAGATTCAGCTAGTTTCCCCCAGATTTCTTGACGAAGGACCATATCGGTCTCTGCTGAGTCTATACCTAGGATGTTGACCCCATTCAGTAAAAACGGATAGACTGTCATGTGAAGTTCATGTGACGCCACCAAACCGCAACTCGCCACACTCCCTTTTCGTTGGCATGCCTTCACGCACGTTGCCAGCGTATTGCCACCGACGGTATCAATCGCTCCGGCCCACCGACTGCCGAGAAGCGGCCTTCCGCTTTCGTCATTCGCATAGTCTCTGCCTTCGATGCGATGTACGCCTAGTTTTTTCAAGTAGTCGTGTGCATTTGGGTTGCCTGTGGCCGCCAACACCTTGTATCCAGCCTTGGCTAGGATCCCAACAGCCATGCTTCCTACGCCACCGGTAGAACCAGTAACGAGCACTTCTCCCATGTCCGGGTTCTGCCCCATTCGCTCCATCTTGTATAGGCTCAAAGCCGCTGTGAACCCGGCCGTACCGTAGACCATGGCTTCTTTGAGTGAAATACCATTAGGCTTGGGAACGACCCAACTCGCCGGTACTCGAATATATTCTTGAAATCCACCCGACGTATTCATTCCAAGGTCATAGCCCGTCACGATGACCTCGTCACCTTCTTTGAATGACAAACTCTGACTGTAGGCTACCGTACCACATGCATCCACACCGGGTGTGTGAGGAAAATATCTAGAGATGCCCTTGTGTCCGGACGCCGACAAGGCATCCTTATAGTTCAATCCAGCATAGGCATTCTTGATCATCACCTCTCCTTCAGGAAGGTCTCCAATCCGTTTCTTCTCGATGTTTCTCGTAAAAGTGCCGTCTGCCTGTTCGCGAACCACGAGGGCTCGAAATTCCAATTGCTCGTCCATAACCTCGAAAGTAAAAGGTTGCGGACAATCTTGGAGAGAATTAGGCCGAGATCACACGAAACTTATTCAGCTCCCAAGCAGTAGCGAAACTCCTAAGGCTCAAGAAGGAGTTCCAATCGAGCGTGCTCGCCCCGTCCCCCTCACCTTCGCGAAGGATAAGGAATTCACCTGTGGAAGCCACTACGGCATCTTCGGTGGCGCGGCGCGATACAGTAATCCTTGGGCGAACTTCACTCAATCGACCAACGATCGACTCTCCCGTAACATTGACCACATTCACTCCGATCTGCTCAGCGGCGAAGTATACCAATAAAGCATCGTCATAACTAAGATCGTTGATGGCGATGGTATTCCCTTCAACCAAGCCAAGTGAGATCATCGAACGCGCGACATCATTGATCTGCTCGCCAATGGCGCCAATGGACGTAACCTCTCCTCTACCGTCTTGTACTTGAAGGTCTTGTAGTTCTTCATTCTTGGTCAATAGATCGGTTACCGTGATCTCTGGCTTCTCGATCTCTCCGAATATTTCTTGTAGTACTCTCATCATCACAAATGTTATAATCGATCAGGCGTTATTTAGGCAAGCTTGCAATTTGATATCAACACCTTTATAACCAACATATCTCTTCATGAATTCATCAACTGAGTATCGATAGCGCTTGTATCGGTTATTGGTCAGTCCTTTCTCCTCGATCACCTGATTATTCTCTTGATCAAAGTAGATGTCCACCACGCTTTCCGGTTGATGTAGTGTTGTAACGAATTGTGTATTAGCCATAGTTTGTTCTTGTTATTTCCTCAACATTACGATTACTTAGTGTAAATATTACACTAAGTTGTAAAAACTTATCTACGTTTGCATGATTACAAGTGCACAAGACAAAAAATTGAGAATATTTCAATCAAACGCCTACGGAAGATGAAATTTGAATTAGATGACACGGATAGAAAGATCCTCACCTATTTGATCGAGGATGCTAGAAAACCCTTCACTGAGATCGCCAAACTACTAAGTGTTGCTCCTGGAACGGTTCACGGAAGAGTGAAGAAGATGGAACGCAAGGGCATCATTACCGGAGCTACCCTCACGGTGAATTACGAGAATGTGGGATACGCCTTCACCGCCTACGTAGGATTGATATTGGGGCGAACCATTGACTCTGAGAAGATCATCAAGGAATTGAAGTATATACCTGAAGTTACGGTCGCCCATATTGCTACTGGTCAATTTTCCATCTTCTGCAAGATTCGATGCAAGGATGCCAAGCATGCGAAGGATGTCATCTTCAGGATGAATAGCATCCAAGGAGTTCTGCGTTCCGAATCGATGATCAGCCTCGAGGAGTCTATCAATGACAAGGAGCGTCTATTCCGTCACATCTTCGACTTGACTTAGGCTAGACTCGGTAGCAAAAAGCGTTGATATTCATCCCGGCTCCGACCGACGCAAACAAGACGAGATCCCCTTCATTAACTGAGTGATCGGAAAGTTCACCACGTACCACACGATCATAGAGCGTGGGAACCGTTGCTACTGAACTGTTTCCCAATTCATGAACGCTCATAGGCATAATGCCCTCGGGAACTTCCTTTTGCTTGTACAAACGATACAGCCTTTTGATCACACCTTCGTCGAGTTTTTCATTCGCCTGGTGAATGAAGATCTTCTTCACATCCTTGATGTCGACGTTGGCATCGTCGAGGCATTTCTTCATGGCCACAGGCACATTGGTAAGGGCATATTCATACACCTTACGACCGTGCATCTTTATGTATCGGACCCTCGGATCTGAATCAGGGAAATTAGACTTTCCTAAAAAGAGGAAGTACGCTTCGTCTAGCGTATGACTCATGGCCGCGGTCGATAAGATCCCGCTATCACGGTCGGTCTCTTCGAATCGCAAGATCGAGGCACCCGCCCCGTCGGCGAAGATCATGCTGTCTCTATCGTATTCATCCAATACGCGCGACAAGGTCTCTGCACCGATCACGAGAGCGGTTGTTGCTGATCCAGCGCGGAAATAGTTGTCGCATTGAATCACTCCTTGGACCCATCCCGGACAGCCGAAGAGCACGTCATAGGCCACGCAGAATGGGTTCTTGATCTTCAAATTGTGCTTCACCCGAGAAGCCAAGGCAGGAAGAACATCGGTTTGGATCGTATGCTTCTTCACGTCACCGAAATTGTGTGCAAAGACAATCTGGTCTATCGTTTCCGGATCAATACCGGCGTCTTCAATAGCGCGCTGCGCTGCGATGGTGGCAATATCAGAAGCATCGAGACCACCCCCTACATACCTCCGCTCTGCAATACCCGTGATGTCTTGAAACTTCGAGGTAACGATCTGAGGTTCACTCTCAATTGGCTCCTGGTTTTCCGTATAGAATCGATGACGATGGAAGTACCCATTGTCGATTACCCTTTCTGGCAAATAGCTCCCCGTTCCGATGATCTGTGTTCGCTTCATGGTTGATAATTTTGGTTAAAATTACCATAATTACAATCCTGTGAAAGTCATTAGCCCCAAAGCTTTCCATATTGGATTGTTGACCAAATCATGACCGCTCTTTCGCGCACCATGATTGGACCGCGTCACAAAGAATACCCCTACCTTTAAGGTATGAGCAGAGGATTTGTCAAAGAAGAGGATCAAGAAGAGCCACCATTTGTTCCACCAAGGGCCTCGCTTCCTGCTGGTGTCGAGAACTATGTCACGGAAGAAGGATACAAAGCGCTACAAAAAGAGCGCGAAGAACTGATCGAAGCCCGGAAGCAAACCAAGGGCTTGAGCGAAAGAGACCGACGACGAGAGAATACAGTGATCGATGTCAAGATAACGCAGGTGGAAGAAAGGATCGACACCGCTCAGCTCGTACCTGCGATAGACGAACCCACCGAAGTGCGCTTTGGGGTGACGGTGAGCTTCACGCCAACCTCTCCGAAGGGGCCAACAAGAAAGTTCAAGATCGTCGGGGTTGATGAGGCCAACATCAGAGAACTAAAAGTGGCGTTTACTGCACCTATCGTTCAAGCGATGATGAGAAAGATTTCCGGCGAGTTCTTCGAGTTCGAGCAAGGTGGAAGAAAGATGGAGTTCAGGATTGAGCGTTTAGACTAGATCATACGTTATAACCACCCCCTTCTTCGGAAATAGAAGAGCATGAACAGCGCCACCACGATCATCACACCCCACATAATGAAGTAGCTGTATTGATAGTGTAGCTCGGGCACATGATCAAAGTTTGTCCCGTAGATTCCCGCTATGAAAGTCAGTGGGATGAAGATGACGGAGAAGATGGTGAGAAACTTCATCACATCGTTCAATCGGCTCGAGATCGTCGTTTGATAGATATTCAGTTGGTCGCTCAGGATCTCTCGGTAGCTATCCGATGTTTCCACTGCCTGCGTTATGTTGTCTTGTAATTCTCGCAGGTGCACACCCACCACCTCATTATCCAAGAAGTCTGAGTCGATCTTCACGAGCGCATTGATCATCTCTTTAGCCGGAATGATGTTCTTCCTCAAGTAATTGATCTCCCTTTTGAATGTATTGATGGTTTCGAGGGTGTTCTCTTCCGGGTCATCCAAAATATTCTCTTCCATCGACTCGATTCGATCACCGAGCACACTAAGAATGTAGATGTAGTTATCGATCACGATATCCAGCAAAGCAAAGGCGAGGTAGTCAGAACTAGAAGTTCGAATCTTCTTCTTATTGTTCCTAATCCGTTCGCGCACCGGCTCGAACACATCTCCTCGACTCTCTTGAAAGGAGATCAGGATACGGTCTGAGATCACCAGGCTGAGGGTCTCCACGTGCACCCTATTCTTTTCTTCTTCGAGTCGAAGCATCTTGAGCGAGATGAAGAGGCAATTCTCATATTCCACCACTTTCGGTCGGATCGTCGTGTTCAAGACATCGGAAAGGACCATCCTATCCAGCTCAAACAGTTCACCTACTTGAGCCATAATACTCTCGTCATGAAGCCCATCGATATTTAGCCATGATACCGTATCCTTTTCCTGAAAAGGCAATGCTTCTTCCAGCTTATTGAGGACTAACTCTTCGTACTGATCCTGGTCGAAATCGAAAAGACGGAGGTGAACCTGATCGGTTCGCTTCTTCCCTTTGAATTTCAATTCGAAAGGTGAAAGACCGATGTGAGATCGATCCTGAGATGCAAATCTTGTCATGTAACTCGTGCTTGGATGTTTCCAAAGTACGACTCTTTCTCAGAGCATCAGGCGGCAAGGCTAACCCTTTATCACGGCTCAACCGTTCATATCTGCACCATCGGTTTGACTTTAGAATTTTTTAAGACAAACCAGGGCTAACACGTTGACCCTGTGACCAATAGAATTGACCTGTAACAAAAGATGGTCTAGGTTCGTCCCAAGTACAACCAAAACCGTTTGGTTATGAAAAGTATTGTTTTACCTATGGTGGCCATAGCACTCTTCTTGGCCTCCTGTCAAAAATCCTCACCCCCCGGCACTCACTATGCTCACGGATTCTGTCTGAATGACGGCTGCGAGTGTAAAGAAGGATATACGGGTGACCAGTGTAGCGAAATGGCTACACCCATCTCAGTCGAGCTCAAGGCAGTCGAAGTCCTCTCCATTCCTGAGTTCCATAATGGCGAGTCCTGGGATGCATACGAAGGATATCCCGACGTAGCCTGCATGATCGCCAATGCAAATCAAGTGATCTACGAAGCTGAAGATGTAAAAACCGACATCAAAGAAGGCGGAAAAGTAGTTTTCACTGACCTCTCTGTGCAGTTGGTCGATGTTCTAGCCACTCACAAGCTAAGGTTACTCGATATCGATGTGGATCAGAAGCATGACATCATCAAGGACCTTTATTTCACACCATTCAACAAGGACAAGGGTTTTCCTGAAACCATTGACATTAAAGAAGGCGAAGCTGAAGTGCGGCTTCACTTGAAGTATCACTATTGATCTTCGTCTTTTAGGCGTGAAAGTGGGCTCCGTTGGGGCCCACTTTTTTTTGCACCTACTTTTGCAGGAAAATTGAACTATGTGGTCATCATTGTTTGGAGGAGCATCCACCCCTGAGTCTTGGATTGATCTTGTGTCTATGGATCAATTGGAGGAGATAGATCAACGTTCCAGCACCGCTCCTGTTGCCATTTTTAAGCACAGTATGCGATGCTCAAGAAGTGCGTTTGCGTTTGAGAGGTTAGCGGGCGAGTTTGGGGCCAGTGAAACACCGATCGAACTCTTCTATTTGGACCTGTTGGCTCATCGAGATATCTCTAACGCGATCGCTGAGCGATGGAAAGTTCATCATCAAAGCCCACAACTGATCATCATAGAGAACGGAAAGGCAATTCACCATTCGTCGCATGAGTCAATTGATCTGAAGAAGTCACTGGGCTCATTCAATTCATAGAACGAACACTTTGAGCAAACGCGTGTTCATAACTGTGATGTTCAACCCGATGCCAAAAGCCTAAAACTGCGTATACTCGCAGCAGGTTAGGAAAAACACACCACGATGCTTCACCTTCTTACTCCGTTAATATTGCTGTTCAGTCAGACGGAGCGGGTACAGTTCCAAATGACGAACACATCGAATGATCCCATTGTGGTTGAGACCCCAGGGTTCAGATCCGTGACCATCATTCAGGATAAGGTGAGCGACCTCAGTTTTCACCCAGGTCAAGAAGTTTTTGCCATTCAGGATGTGGATGATGACGAAGAGTTGGATCGTGTTTTCCTATTTGTAGTAGACCCTTCTTACTCGGGTCGATTGGTCAAGGTAGACAAAGAGCTTAAGAAAGCTACGAAGGTTTATCTCAGCGAGCGTTAATCCTTCGCTGATTCCACGAAGTAAGAAGCGAGAATCGCAAAACTTACTGATACGTTTAGAGAATCTACTACGCCTTTCATCGGAATGATGATGTGTTTGTCGCATTGGTCCAGCCAGAAGTCAGTTAATCCTGCACTCTCTGCCCCCATGACTAAAGCATACTTAGAGTTCTGAGCTACCTCTCGGTAATTCACCGCACCATCTGAAAGAGCCGCCGCAAGGAGCGTACGGCCTTCTCCTTTCAAGAAGCTCAGTGCCTCTTCATTGGTCATTGAGCTACATCCTACGGTAAAGATGGCACCTCGGCTATTTCGGATCACGTTGGGATTGAAGAGATCGACCTGTGCGTTGGTGGTGATCACTTGCTGTATTCCCAACGCATCGCATGTCCGCAATACCGCGCCCAAATTTCCTGGCTTTTCGATTTCTTCGAGCACCACCACCAATCCATCGGTAGATCGAGGTTGAGTCTCGAATGAAGGAAAGACGGCGATAAAGTTCCCCGGCACTTGTTGATAGGCAAGGCTGTCGAACAGCGCCTTGCTCAACTCCACTAAATCGACCGTTCTGCCAGACAAAAGATTTTGGATCTCCTCTTCCGATACATAGGTGGAAGTGAAATAGATCTGAGTAGGGACTTGTCCAACTCGTAGTGCCAACTCTAGCTCCACTCGACCTTCCATTAGGAAAACCTTTTCCTTTCGTCGGTTTCTGGATTTAGCCAGACCCTTCAACCACTTGTAGCGTGGATTAGAAAAACTCTCGATGTAAATCATGCTACAATGCCGCTTTTACTGCATCCCAGTCGAGATCGATGGGCTTAGATTCAAACCCCTCTCCTACTTCATATTCTAAACTCGCCTTGATGCGCGAATTGTTGTGAGGGTGACTCATTACCCATTCCAATTCATCTGCATAGTCCAAGTTCTCTCGATTCATCTTTCGAAAGAACGCGGCTAAGGCTCGAGGATCGATCTGCGAGCGCTCAAGCAGCTCCATGCTGAATTGGTCTGCCTCTTGTTCCTGGTTACGACTAAACACACTGGAAATGACCGTCTGGGTCAGTTCATGGATCAAGTTAGCATCCCCTCCCGTGATCACGGCCATGACGAAGGTGATACCAAGTTCAGTGATGAGCTTATCAACCACGTGGCGATGTTCTGCATGACCTATCTCGTGCGCCAGTACGGCAGCAACTTGCTCAGGAGTGTCGCTCAATTCAAGGAGCCCCGTAAACACCACAATATTCCCCCCGGGAAATGTCATGGCATTGACGGCAGGATTATCGACGATATAAAAATTGTACTCATAGTCCGTAGCATCCAATTGAGAAAGCAATCGATTCTCGATCACCCATAGTCCCGAGTCCACCGCAGCCGGCAGATCTTCAGACTGCTCGATCTCGAAGGCTTCCAGAATGAAATCACCAAGCCCCTCCTCATCTTCAATGGAAATGGTCACTAGATCTTCATCCAAGGTCCAATCCGGCTTAAATTCATCCGGCACCATTGGCCAAAGCAAAACATAGCCCACCCAAATCGCAGCGAAGCCGCCTAATAATTTGACTAGGTCAATCCAAATGGAAACTCGATTCATACCAAATCAAAAAGGTGGCTTGTTCTCTGCAGGAGCCTCTCTTTCGCCCTTGTACACGAGGGTATTACTTTTAGAGAATACCATATCATAACTCAATTTTCCAAAGAAAAGGAAGTAGTACATACGACCCTTTCGCGCTCTTACGGCAGCCAGAAGACTGAAGATGATGTAAAGCACATTGGCAAGTATTACGGCGATCACATACCCTTTGAAATAGTCGTTATACGTCCATGCCTCCTTGGTCCAGATCATGATAAACCAATACAGCAACCCCCAGTTCATAAAGGTGGTCGGCAGTTGGGACAGCAAACTCTGTAGGCTGTGGAAATGGATGAATCGGCTTTTTCGGCGATTCACATAATAATAGATGACGGCCGCGATCAAATTGATGATAGGCAACGGCAATGAACTAGCCAGCGCCGCGAACATCATTAGGTAGGCACCCATCGCATCCTCCCTCTCCCGTTCCGGGATCTCGTCCGGCTGTGGAAGTGGGAGGTACGGTGAGTTTACATTCTCTATTAGGGGATTCTTCTGTTCTTCCATACTCACTATCGATGATTCGATCCTTCTTTCCCCTCAGTTTTGGTTAGGCGTCAGTATTCTCGCCAGCAGAAGCAGTTGGCGCAGCTGCAGGCACCTCGTCTCTCTTACCTGAGAAAGGAGGATAATCCTGAGTGATATAAGAGAGGTATAACCCTACTCTAGCGTTCCAACGCAGGTATTCTACTTGAAAATCAAACATTCCTTTGGGATACTTTCCTGTGAACAGAACTGCCCACCAACCGAAGAAGTTCACAAACATGAAGGCGATGGTGAGGAACCAGAGTATGATCCCGTGAGGAATCAGAACGTAGATCCACCCAAAGAGGCCTCGCAACAGGACTGAACCTCGAGAAATATTCTCAGGAAAGGCCACATCGAAGGTGACGTTGTCATCGGTGGCGTTTAGACCGAAGGCGGGATATCCGTCCGCCAGATTGTATAAGCGGGAATTCACTCTTAGGCTCCATCTCTGGACTTTAACCTGGAATTCGAACCAGCTCTGGGGGTATCGACCTGTGAAGAGGATAACCCAGAATGCCAAGAAGGCCAGCACTTGTGATGCAATGCCCACGAACATGAGCAAGAACGCATGAGGAAGAGCGATGTAGATAAATCCAAAGAAGGAACGCAGCAAAAGCTCGCCTCGCGAGTATTGCTCTTGATGTTTGATCTCAAAAGTTAGCATAGGTGTAGATGTTTTGATAGTCAATAATAATCAATCGCAAAGACCTCTGACTGAGAAGTTATGATAAAAGGTCGATTTCAAGGATAAATTCAATCTTGAGAATAATACCTCAAGTTTGGTTTCTATTCGCTCCAAACGTTTCCATTGCATTAAATTCGCGACCACTTAATCAAGAACCTCAAGAAAAAACACAATATGGATTTTGATCTTATCGTATTGGGTAGCGGTCCTGGCGGATATGTTGCTGCCATCCGAGCCTCTCAACTCGGCTTGAAAACGGCTATCGTTGAACGTGAGTCCCTAGGTGGTATCTGCCTCAACTGGGGATGTATCCCAACCAAAGCGCTCCTCAAGAGTGCCCAAGTGTTTGATTACCTGAATCACGCGGGTGATTTTGGAATCACTGTTAAGGACGGTGGAGTTGACTTCGACGGAGTGGTAAGCCGCAGTCGTGAAGTTGCCAACGGAATGAGTAAGGGTATCGAGTTCTTGATGAAGAAGAACAAGATCGAAGTGATCATGGGTACCGGTAAGCTGAAGAGCGCCAAAACCTTGACGGTCACTGACGATAAAGGAAAGAGTAAGGACGTTACCGCGAAGCACATCATCGTGGCTACTGGAGCTCGTTCACGCGAACTGCCACACATCAAGCAAGATGGTAAGAAGATCATTGGATATCGAGAGGCCATGACCCTTCCAAAGCAACCTAAGAAGATGGTTGTAATGGGTTCTGGCGCCATTGGATCTGAGTTCGCATACTTCTACCAGACCATCGGAACTGAAGTCACGCTGATCGAGTACATGGACAACATCGTTCCTGTAGAGGATGAGGAAGTCAGCAAGCAATTGGCTCGTAGCTTCAAGAAGACCGGAATGGAAGTCATGACCGGAACGGAGGTCACTGAAGTGAAGACCACAGCTAAAGGCTGCGCGGTTTCATGGAAGGATAAGAAAGGAAAAGAAGGAAGCATCGAGTGTGATATCGTTCTCTCCGCTGTAGGTGTTATTGCCAACATCGAGAACATCGGTTTGGAAGATGTAGGCGTGGCTACCGACAAAGGAAAGATCCTTGTGAACGAACACTACGAAACCAACATCCCTGGTATCTATGCGATCGGAGACTGTGTACCTGGTCAGGCATTGGCTCACGTGGCTTCTGCGGAAGGAATCATTTGTGTTGAGAAGATCGCAGGTCACAACCCTGAGCCATTGGATTACAACAACATCCCTGGTTGCACATACTGCTCACCTGAGGTTGCAAGCGTCGGTATGACCGAAAAGGCAGCCAAGGAAGCAGGAATCGAGATCAAAGTGGGTAAATTCCCATTCAGCGCATCAGGAAAGGCAAAAGCCGCTGGTCACTCGGATGGTTTTGTCAAGCTGATCTTCGATGCGAAGTATGGAGAGCTCCTTGGAGGTCACATGATCGGATACAACGTAACCGAGATGATCGCCGAGATCGTAGCGGTTCGTAAGTTAGAGACCACAGGTCACGAATTGATCAAGACCGTACACCCTCACCCAACCATGAGTGAAGCGATAATGGAAGCTGCAGCAGCAGCCTACGATGAGGTGATCCACCTCTAAGAAGAACGGACATAAAGAGAGCCCAGCCAATCGGTTGGGCTTTTTTATTTCCAACGCTTGATTTACTCAACAGACGTATATATTTGCAGCCCCAATTCAGCGAGGTAGTGTCATGTATGGTGAAGCTAGTTGAGTTGGAAGAAAATATTAACCTGGCGAGGTAGCTCAGACGGTTAGAGCGCAGGATTCATAACCCTGAGGTCGGGGGTTCGATTCCCCCCTTCGCTACGAATGAAAGGTCAGCACTAGCTGGCCTTTTTTATGCTGACATGCCGAATCGCACCTTCTATCCAATATCCCCTTTGAATTACCCCTCAAAAGTTTATATTGCGGGCGCCATACGGGAGGGGCAATAATTAGTGTGCTATTACATGGAAAAGAAGAAAATAGAATTGGAGTTTCCGATCAAGAGTTCGGTCAAGATCCTCTTTCAGTGCTTGAGTACTTCAAGCGGTTTATCAGAGTGGTTCGCGGATGACGTCACGATCAAGAAGGATTACGCCAAATTCGTTTGGGACGGACAGGAGGAAGAAGGAAAAGTTATCGCCAAGAAGGCGGACCAATTCATTCGTTTTCAACTCGAGGAATACGAAGGAACTGACTACTATTTTGAATTCGCGATCAAGACCGATGCCCTTACCGGGGATGTTGCTTTGATCATCACTGACTTTGCCGACGAAGACGAAGTGGAAGAGCAAACCCTCCTTTGGGAGAGTCAGGTCGGAGAACTTCGACATATACTCGGTAGCTAAGACAGGAATATTTTCTGACTTAGCCCGTTACCTTTGGAGCACTTTAAAAGAAGATCTTGAAAAAGCTCCATAAGCTCATCATACGATCCTATCTGGGACCTTTTGTCCTTACGTTCTTCATTACGTTGTTCATCTTCGTAATGCAGTTCCTGTGGAAGTACGTGGACGAATTGGTAGGCAAGGGACTGGAGTGGTACCTAGTCGCCGAACTCCTCTTCTACGCATCGGCCAACCTGGTACCAATGGCGCTTCCTCTGGCCATATTACTGGCCTCTATCATGACATTCGGGAGTTTTGGCGAACACTATGAATTGGTCGCCATGAAATCAGGCGGTATGGGTCTACTCCGGATCATGTACCCCCTACTCTTAGTCACAATGCTTACCAGTGGGGCTGCCTTCCTTTTCACAAACTACGTATGGCCAAAGGCCAATCTTGAATTCGCTTCGCTCCTCTACGATATTCGCCACAAGAAACCCACCTTCGACATTTCAGAAGGAGTTTATTACGACGGGATCGATGGCTATGTGATCCGTGTGGAGGAAAAGGAAGAAGACGGGCAAGGACTGAAAGATGTCCTGATCTATGATCATAGCGACAAGAAAGGGAATGGTCGTGTGGTCCGCGCAGAGAAAGGGCGCATGGAGATGAGTTCAGATCAGATGTACTTGATCTTCACCCTTTGGAGCGGTACCAGCTACGAAGAGGTGGAAGAAGACGGCCGACCACACATGAAGTCGGAGTTCAAAGAAGAGGTCATTCGATTTGACCTGAGCGGCTTTCAAATGGAGCGTACTGACAAGGATATTTTCAAGGACAACTATCAGATGCTCAACTTAAAGCAGTTGTCATTAGCTATAGATACATATGACATCGTGAAGCAGGAGCGCATGAAAGACTACCATGATCTGCTCATACGCAAAACCCTGCCTACCAAGCTCGACACACATCAAATAACGCAAGCAGCCGCTGATAGCGCCAAGCAGCATCAGTTTGCAGCCATCTTTACAGAACAACGACTAGAGCTCTTGGAGACTGCCATATCCCAATTGCGAAGCAATCGAACCTTTGTAGAGTCCAAACAGGATCTGATCAACTCCAACCAAAAGAGCATTAATCGACACTTGATCGAATGGCATAGGAAGTTCACTTTGTCATTCGCTTGCATCATCCTTTTCTTTATAGGCGCACCATTAGGCGCTATCATCCGCAAAGGTGGATTAGGCTTACCGGTAGTTATCTCAGTACTCTTCTTCTTGGTCTATCATATTACCTCCATTTCATTTGAAAAGATGGCAAAGCAAGGACAGATCGATCCTGAAATTGGCATGTGGGTAGCTTCGGCAGTCCTTCTGCCGATCGGACTATTCCTCACCTACAAGGCGTCTACGGATAGTCGTTTACTCGACATGGACACCTATACGAAGAGGATCGCGAAGTTCTTCGAGCGATTCAAGCCCTCGGCATCAATCAGAAACTCACGATAATCAAGCGACGTGCGCATCCTGTTTGTTTTAAGTAGAGTCCCCTACCCGCTTGAAAAAGGCGATAAATTGAGAGCGTATCACCTAATCCGTGAACTATCTTCTGATCACGAGATCGTTCTGTTTTGTCTTGCCGATGAACAGATCCACACGGAGGCTGAGCGTGAGCTGAAGCGATTTTGCTCAGCTGTGTACATCCACCGACTTCCGCTGCTTACCAGAGCTTGGAACATGATCCGAGGATTGTTTAGCTCGAAACCCTTCCAAGTGGAATACTTCCTCTCGTCAAAGGCGAAAAAGAAGTTTGACCGCTTCTTGGAAGAGAATCTGCCGCAGCACATCTTTTGCCAGTTGATCCGTACCGCGGAATACGCCAGGCGATATCGCTCTATTCCTAAGACCATTGATTACATGGATGCCTTCTCAGCAGGAATGGATAAGATGTCACAGCGTGCTTCTTCGTTGATGCGGCCGGTCATGCGCGCAGAGGCCATCCGACTAAAGCGATATGAGGAAGAAGTCTCAGCTGACTTTCAACATCACACCATAATCTCCGAGCAGGATGCAGATTGTATTGACATTGCCCCTAAGATCCATATCATTCCGAACGGCATCGATCCGGTCTTTTTCAGGGAGATCAGCATTCAGAAGTCCCGCAACCTATTATTTGCGGGGAACATGTCCTACCGCCCCAATGTAGAAAGCGCCCGCTTCTTGAGTCAAGAGGTGATGCCCCTGCTTTGGAAGAAATACCCTTCGCTCAAGCTGACACTTGCCGGTGCTAACCCCAATGCGTTTGTTCAGTCATTAGAGTCCGATCGGATAGAGGTTACCGGATGGGTCGATGACATTCATGCTGTTTATGGTAGTTCCGAAATCTTCGTTGCCCCTATGCTGATCAACAGCGGCCTTCAAAACAAGCTCCTTGAGGCTATGGCTTCCAAGATTCCATGCATAACCACGCAATTGGCGAATAACGCCCTCGGTGCTACACCAGACGAACATATTCTCATTGGAAATGACGCCGCATCGTTTGCAGAGGCGATCGAACATTTGATCGAGAACCCGGACGTGGCTGACCGAATTGCTTCTCATGGTCATGCCTTTGCTACTTCCACATACAGCTGGACGAAGGAGTCCAAACGGCTCGAGGAGATCATGAATTCCCATCCTGAAACATAGAGTCCAACTAGGCTCTGGGACTAATGAACAGGCCTCGTTGAATTCTTCTTAGGGCACCACTCGAATTCTCACAAGGGTAATATTACCTTGCTCAAGTAAATCAGGATTATGCCGCGTAAACCCAAGTCTGCTCAACGAAAGATATTCGTTTTAGACACCTCCGTTATCCTCCACGATCATAAGTCCATCGACAACTTCGACGAGCACGATATTTGTCTTCCGATCACCGTGCTTGAGGAACTCGATAACTTCAAGCGAGGAAAAGACACCAAAAACTTCGAAGCCCGAGAGTTCATTCGAATGATCGATAAGCTGAGTGCGAACTACACGCTTCAAGACTGGATCCCACTAGAGGGAAGCAAGAAGGGGAAGTTCAAGATCGTCATGGACAACGGAAAGTTGAAGGTAGACGCTGAGAAGGTCTTTCGCGACAACAAAGCCGACCACAGGATCCTGAATACCGTACTCCACCTCAAGGAAACCGAGCCTGACTCTAAGATCACCCTGGTTTCTAAGGATATCAACCTTAGACTCAAAGCCAAGGCGCTGAATATGTTCAGTGAGGATTATGAAACGGGAAAAGTCAACGATGTCACCAAGCTATACAATGGCAACGAGGTCATCGAGAATGTCGACAGCGAATACATTCGCGAACTGTACACCAAAGGCTCTACGGAAGATCTAAGTCCGATACCTAAAAGAATTGACAATCAATATTATATATTCAAAAACGGAAAGACCTCTTCCCTTGCATATTACAACCCATTCAATCAATTTGTTGAGCGTGTAGAGAAGATGTATGCCTATGGTATCAAGCCCAGAAATGCCGAGCAAACCTTTGCGATACATGCGCTGCTGAATCCTGAGGTCAAGTTGGTAACGATGCAGGGGGTTGCGGGTACAGGCAAGACCTTGCTTGCGCTAGCGGCAGCAATCGAACAACGCAAAGAGTACATGCAGATCATTCTGGCTAGACCGATCGTACCCTTAAGCAACAGAGACATCGGCTACCTACCCGGTACCGCTGAGAAGAAGGTGGATCCGTATATGCAACCTCTTTACGACAACCTTGATTTCATCAAGAGTCAGTTTTCAGAAAACGAAAAGCGACACAAGCAGATCATGCAAATGATTCGTGACAAGAAGATCAACATCTCACCTTTGGCCTTCATTCGTGGTCGTAGTCTTTCCAATGTATTCTTCATTATCGATGAAGCGCAGAACTTGACGCCGCATGAGGTAAAGACCATCATCACACGCGCTGGGGAGAATACCAAGATCGTCTTCACCGGTGACGTGCACCAGATTGACACCCCTTACCTAGATGAGGAGTCGAATGGATTGAGTTACATCATCGATCGACTCAAGGGAAGTAGCTTATTCGCTCACATTACCTTGGCTAAGGGTGAACGCTCAGAGCTCGCCAATTTGGCTAACGAACTCTTGTAAATCTTCTAAGTGTCAGACTCTACCCACCTTAAGCGCTGCGCATATTGCGAAAAGTGGACGGACGGAGCTCAAGAGTTTTGCACCTACTGCGGTCACGAGCACGACAAGCAGTACAAAGAAGAAATCAAGAAGCGCATCGAGCGAGGCGATCCTAGGGTTCCGATCATTAAGGTGAATGATGAGGATCCTTTTTGGGTAAAGATCTGGAAGCGTCCCGTTCAAGTGGTTCAGCTTGTTCTCTATGCGATCGTCGCTTTCTTGGTATATCTCACCACGGTCTTCGCCCATTGAAAGTCCCTGTCCACATACGATGGTGGTTGTCCATAACAACGATCACTCTTTCTTACAAAATGGTTGAATTGATGCACTCTAACCTCCCTTGGCTTCACTCCTACCTTGAGGACCTAATAGCGCTCCCGGTGATCCTTGGCTGCGCGTTGACAGCTGTGCAAATAGCTAGGAAGCGATGGCAATCTTTCGTTATCCCCAAAAGGGGCCTCGTACTGATCACGATAGCTTTTGCATTTTATTTTGAAGTTGTTCTACCCAAATTCTCGGATAGATTCACTCAAGACCCATGGGATACCTTGTGCTACGTGCTCGGCGCCGGCTTCTTTTACACTTTCATCAACCGGCCTTGGATTCAGCCATCTACAACTGCTCGCTCAGACGCTGAAAGATTCGACTAACAGCCGGACAGATCTTTGCGTTCTTACGAGTCAAATGAAAAATGTCCATTTGACCTTTTTGGTCGGTATGTGGATAGGCCCGGCAGGCCTTGGGACGATCCTCATAAACCGAACAATAGTTATCCTCTCCCAAAAATGGACATGGCATAGAACGAAAGACATGATCGCCCTCTTCGTCGACTATTAAGTACGCTTCGACGAACGCTCTTTCTGTCATTCTAAGTCGTTTTGAAAGCCTTTGAATGTCTTTCGGGAGCAATAAAGGCCCTGTTGTCTTACAGCAATTTGCACATTTCAGACAGTCAACCTCTTCGAAAACCTCTTCGTGTAATTCATTGACAATCTGATCACTACGCTTGTTTTCAGATAGCTTTCCACCCAATTGCTTGATCCTTTTCTCATTGCTTTTTGACCACTTTAGGTCATTTTGGTAGACATCCACCATAAACGCTTAAATTAGAACCCCGTTAACCCCAAACTCTTGTCTTCTGCTGAAGATGACTAAACCTACCAAGAACTCAGCTTACGAAATTGTCTATGAGACGGGCAAAAGGATAGAAGCCGAACAGTTTCTCTTTGCTTGTAGGGGTAGTTTCAATTCAGACATCACGGACAACATTCTGTTCCTGACCGAGGGGAATTTGCTTGAATTAGATACGCCAAAAGTAGCGAAGAAGGTCTACTACTTGATGGTGGAAGGCTTACAAAACATCACAAGACATCAGTATCATGATGAAGATGGTAGTCCGTTTGACGGAGCCTTATTCATCATAAACAGACGGGATCAAGCGTATAGCATCACTTACGGCAACTTCGTATCCAAAGAAGTGAAGGATCAGCTAGAAGAGAACCTATCTACGATCGTAAGCAAGGACAGTTCAGAGCTCAAGGAGTACTACTTAGAGATTTTGAACAATTCAGGCTTTTCCACAAAGGGTGGCGCAGGACTTGGACTTATCGATATGGCGAGGAAATCCTCGGGAAAGATCAATTTTGAGTTCGCCCCGGTCAACGATGGCTTCTTCTATTATTTGAACCTCAATATCGCCATCGACAAAGAGAATTACGATTCTTCTTTGACGACTGACTACATCCACGACGCCATGGATCTCCATCGTTCGATGTTGGAGTCTGACTCCCAGATTCTCTTTAAAGGTTTGCTCCACGAAAGCAACGTCAATCACCTTTCAAATCAGATCGATTCTACCCTGAATGACAATCCAGAGAGCAAAGGAATGAGTGCGGTAATGACTGAGTTATTGCGCAATGTGGCCAAGCACGCCTATAGCAGGCTCAATCATCTTGGTAAACCCGGAGTATTCCTACTTCAGAAAGTGGAGGATGGATTTGCCATGTATTCGGGTAATTTCATCAATGACGGAAAGCAGGAATTGGTGCAACGCAGCATGGAATCGATCAACATGCTGGACAAGAGCGAGATGAACACGCTCATCGAGCGATTGAATGATCCTGTTAATCATGGCGGCACTGGTTTGGTCCGCCTTCGCAGAATCTCCGGACATGATATTGGCTTTGAGATCGTAGAAAACGATGAAGATCCTCCCTATTTCATCCTAAAAATCGAGTTGACGTAACTTGAGAAACCATTGCGAAGCGTTACCTTCGCTTTTTAATGGTCTTCACCTCTCCAATGGTTCTATGGGCGCTCGGATTACTCGCCATTCCCATTGCCATACATCTCTTTCAGTTTCGACGATACAAGAAGATCTTCTTCTCTGATGTTTCCCTACTTAAAGAGGTAAAAACCACATCCCAAACCAAGAGTCAACTCAAGCATTGGATCATTCTGTTTACCAGAATGATGTTCGTAGCCCTTCTGGTCCTGGCCTTTGCAGACCCCACCATACCTGCCACCGACGAATTAGAAGAATCTAATCGAGTTAGCATCTATGTAGATAACTCCTTTAGCATGCAGGCCTCCTCAGGAAGTGGCAACTTGCTTCAACATGCTACTCAAGCCGCTTTCGAGATCGCCTCATCCTTTCCGAAGGGAACCCGCTTTCAGTTGATCACCAATTCATTTCGGTCCCGCGAAAAGCGATTCATCGACCAACAAGAGTTTGTGGAAATGCTAGATGAGGTTTCGGTTAGCCCTGAACACCGAAGTCTGGATCAGGTCCTTCAGTTTCAACACCAAACCATACTGGAACAGCCTGGTCCTACCAAAACCTTTCTCTTGTCAGACTTCAACCACATGCTTTCGAAAGGAGAATTACCTGAAGACACGAACCAGTCTATTTCGATAATGCGCTTCTCTACCGGATCCCCTCAGAATGTTTCAATAGATTCAGTCTGGATCCACACCCCTATCACTCAAGTCGATGCAGAACAAGAATTAGAGGTCAAGATCACCAACCACGGAACTACCCCAATAGAGAACTTTCAACTACGGATCAGCCTAGATGACCGTCAATTCGCTCAGTCTGTAATTACCTTGCCTGCTAAGACCAGTCTTGACACAAGCTTCACCTTTATACCTGAACGCGCTGGTAATCTCAAAGGTGAGGTAGTGATTGAGGACTATCCTGTGACCTTTGATAACACCTACTACTTTACTGTCTACGTCAGTGAGTTGATCGATGTAGTTGAAATACGCGGAAGCGAGGTCAGAGGAAGATCTTCGTTCGAGCAGCTTTTCGATTCTCCCTCCTTCCAATTCACCGCTTTTGACGAGAATGAACTCCGAAAAGAAGCTCTAGACAAGGCGCAAGTTGTGATCCTGAACGAACCTACAGACCTCTCCTCAGGACTGTCCTCATTACTCCTTGATAGGCTATCCAAAGGTGTGAGTGTTTTGATCGTTCCTCCTACCTCACTTTCGACATCGCTGAAAGATGCCATGGAATCCGCATTTGGAATTACTCTACAGGGATGGGATACGCACCGCCTCAGCGTGAATCAAGTGAATCAAGCTCATTTCCTCTTCAATGATGTATTCGAGTCTAGCATAGAAAACGCCAATCTACCCAGCGTTGCAGGTCATTACCCTACCCGATCAGCCGGAGAAAGTGTATTGAGCCTATTCAACGGAGACCCTCTTCTATGGAACAAACAAGTAGGCTCCGGGGAGTTATTCCTCGTCACATCTCCCTTAAGAGAACCTTGGTCCGATTTCCACCGCAATGCACTCTTCGTCCCTGCCATGATCAACATGGCTGCACATTCCGGTCTGGGTAGACCACTTGCCTACAAAGTGGATGACGCCATGGTAGCTGCCGACATACGAACGGAAGAAGCCATCATGAAGAACACTACCGACTCCGGGCAATTCATACCTGGACTGAGTCTCAACGGGATCTTGTTGAGTCCGGGTGAAGTAAATCCTGGTCAATGGGAACTGATCGCTGGCGACACCGTAATCACAAGCTATTCGTTTAATTATAGTCGAGAAGAAAGTCTGATCGACCCACCGAATGAAGAAGAGATCCTCTCCTATTTCGAAGACCAAGGTATGAACGTCCGGATCTTTGAAACGGAGAATCAAGAACTCACCATGGAAGTGGCCGAGGCCAATGTAGGAAGCAAATTGTGGCCCATCTTTGTGCTCCTTGCCTTGACCATGATCGTACTCGAAACCATCTTACTCAAACTATTCAGCTCATGAAGTTCCTTATCAAGAATGCTACTTTGAACTTCCCAGGACACGCTTTGCATGGCAAGAAAGTCAACCTTCTAACCGACGGCCAAAAGATTCTTGGCTTGGACGCGAAAGAAAAAGACGCCAAGAAGGTTATCGATGCTAAAGGTATGTGGCTGATCCCGGGCATGGTAGACGTTCAGTGCCACTCTGGAGAACCAGGACATGAAGACAAAGAAAATCTGGACACCCTGACAAAAGCTGCTCAGGCCGGAGGGTTTACGGACTTATTCATCTTACCCTCGACCGATCCGGTGATTGACTCGAAGAGTGAGGTTCAATTCATTCGCAACGCTTCCGGAACCAACGGCGTGAGACTTCATGCACTGGGTGCCATCTCAAAGGAACTTGAAGGGAAGGAACTCAGTGAGATGTTTGACATGCATCAGGCCGGCGCCATAGCCTTCACCGATGGCAAGAGACCAGTGGGTGACGTTAACATGATGAAGCGAGCATTGTTCTACTCTAAGAATTTTGGCGGCATCGTGATGAGTTTTCCTCACGATGAAAGAGTCGCGCCTGGGGGCATGGTAAACGAAAGCACATCCAACACGGCACTTGGCATCAAATCAACTCCAACCCTAGCTGAAGTACTGATGCTGAATCGAGACCTGTACCTGCTGGAATATTCTCAATCGAAGATGCACGTAGCGACCATCAGCTCTAAGGATAGCGTGGAGCTGGTCTCACGCTCAAAGAAAGCCGGTCAAGACCTGTCGGTCGGCGTAGCCATGGCCAATCTGCTCTTCACAGAGGAAAGACTGTCGTCCTTTGACACGAACTTTAAAACCTATCCACCCCTCCGCTCCGAAAAGGATCGGTCGGCTTTGATCAAAGCACTGCAGAAAGGCACGATAGACATGATCGTGAGCGATCACTCCCCCGAGGTGATCGAGGATAAGGACCTCGAGTTCGATCAAGCCAAGCCAGGGATGACCATGCTTGAAACGATGCTAGCAGCATATCAAACCTTCCTGAGCGATGAACTGGATTTTGACACTTTCGTGAGAGCCACGAGCATCAATCCAAGAGAGCGTTTCGGACTCAATATGCCCGAGCTAGTTGAAGGAGCCGCCTTTGACTTTGTCCTCTTCGACCCGAAAGCAAAGTGGACCTATGGCGGGATGAACAAGTTCTCGAAATCAGACAACAGTCCTTACTTAGGACAAGAACTGACGGGAAGGGTAATTCCAGTGAACTAACTAGAGTTCTACCACCTGCCGGTCAACTGCGATCTCTACGTGTTCTGGTAATAGTCGGGACACCTCCGCGTGTCCTCCCATCTGATGGCTGATGTGGGTTAAATAAGCTCGTTCTGGTGACACCCGTTCGATCACCTCCAACGCTTCATCCAATGTGAAGTGGGATATATGTGTCTGCTTCCGCAGCGCATTCAAGACAAGCACCTTAGCTCCTTCCAGCTTGCCCCATTCATTTTCAGGGATCAAATTTGCATCCGTGATGTAGACGAAGTCGTCTATCCTAAAACCCAACACAGGGAGTTTGTGATGGTACACCTCGATCGGTATCCACGTCTTCCCTCCTATCTCAAAGGCTTTCTGCGCCTCGATGTTCTCGATCTTGATCTCCGGCACTCCAGGGTACTTCACGTCAGCAAAGGCATAATGAAAGTCGTTGCGCAAGGCCTTCTCAACGTTCTCTGATGCATAGACCTTTAGCGCTTGTCGTTGGATGAAATTGAAGGCACGCACATCATCCATTCCTGCCGTGTGATCCTTATGCTCGTGCGTGAATACCAGAGCCGATAAATGGTCGAGCCCCTCTCTCAAGACCTGATACCGAAAATCAGGACCGCTATCGACCACCACATTGGTGTCGCCATACTGAACCAGAATACTCGACCGAAGTCGCTTATCCCGAGGGTCTGTGCTTTGACATGTTTCGCAGGGACATCCAATGACGGGAACCCCCATAGAGGTTCCTGTTCCTAGGAATGTGACCCGCAGTTCACTCACGTTATACTACGGTTGGGAGTTCGTAGATCATCTTGAGTTTCTCGATGGTGTGATCGATCTCTTCTTTGGTATTGTATTTACTGAACGAAAAACGCACCACGGGGCGATCACCGGGGATATTCAATTCAGCCAAGACATGAGATCCTACATTGGATCCCGAACTACATGCGCTGCCTCCGGAGGTTGCGATGCCTTCGATATCAAGGTTGAACAGCATCATTTCTTTCTTATCTGTTTCCGGTAGCGCCACGTTGAGAACGGTATATAAGCATTCACCATTCGCGTCTCCATTGAAGATAACGTCACCCAATTCTTCCTTCAGGCGACCCATCATGTATTGCTTCAATTCCTTGATGTAGGATGAATGCTCCTCCAAATGCTTGTAAGCAAGATCGAGGGCCTTCGCCAAGCCCATGATGCCATACACGTTTTCTGTACCGGCTCGCATATTTCGTTCTTGCCCTCCCCCTCGAATCAGTGGGTTCACCTTGATGTTGCTGCTTAGGTAGAGAAAGCCCACACCCTTAGGGCCATGGAATTTGTGAGCCGCACAGGTCATGAAGTCCACACCCAAATCTTTCACATCGATCGGGTAATGAGCGATGGTCTGTACAGTATCTGTGTGCAGGTAAGCATCGTACTTCTTGCAGAGGTCGCTCACCTTCTTAAGTGGTAAGATATTTCCGATCTCATTGTTGGCGTGCATCAAGGAGACAAGTGTCTTGTCTTTGGTATCCAGCAACTCCTCCAAATGAGCAAGATCCACATGACCACGCTCATCGAGCTTCACAAGTGACATGCGCACCTTTCCCTCCTCTGCTAATCGCTCAACGGGATATAGAACCGCGTGGTGTTCGATAGGAGAAGTAATGATGTGGGTCACTCCCAAGTCATTCACACTGCAGAGTATCGCCATATTATCGGCCTCCGTTCCACCGCTAGTGAAGATGATCTCACCCGGCTCAGCATTGATGTGCTGCGAAACGCGCTTTCGACCAAGATCAATGGCTGCTCTGGTCTTGCGTCCGTATGCATGGGTAGAACTCGGGTTTCCGAAATCCTCTTTCATATAGTGCAGCATCTCCTCGATCACTTCCGGATCAAGAGCGGTGGTTGCTGCGTTATCAAAGTATATCGACATGTGAATTGGGTTGGTTGGTCAGATCAGTGTTGAAAGTTCTTCCTCGATCCGTTTTGCTAATGCCTCCGCAGACGACTTTGAAGAACTCTCCGTGTATATGCGGATGATGGGCTCCGTGTTGCTTTTACGCAAGTGCACCCATTCGTTGGCAAAATCGATCTTTAGTCCGTCAATCGTGTTGGTATTCTCTTCAGCGTAGCGACCTTTCATCGTATCGATCAACTCATCCGGATTCATTCCGGCACGTAGCTGAATCTTATTCTTGGCCATCTCATAATACGGATAGCTTGCACGTAATGCAGACATTGACTTTCCACTCTTTGCCAAATGGGTCAGGAACAACGCTATTCCGGCCAACGCATCTCTTCCATAGTGAAGGTCAGGCACGATGATACCACCGTTGCCCTCTCCGCCGATCACGGCATTCTTGGCCTTCATCATGGTTACCACATTCACCTCACCAACTGCACTAGCATGATACCTTTGACCAGCATTCTCGGTCACGTCTCGCAATGCTCTGGACGAGGAGAGGTTTGAAACCGTAGCACCGGGGCGAACCTGCATATAGTAATCCGCGATCGCTACTAAGGTGTATTCTTCACCGAACATTTCGCCATCCTCTGAGATCAAAGCGAGTCGGTCGACATCCGGATCCACGACGATACCGAGGTCCATACCGTTATCACGAACCGCAGATGAGATCTCCGTCAAGTTTTCTTTCAGCGGCTCAGGGTTGTGGGCAAATTGACCGGTAACCTCTCCGTTGATCATATGAACCTGTTCTACCCCAAGCTTCTCCAAAAGAAATGGGATAGCCAAGGCACCGGTGGAGTTAACAGGATCCACCGCTATTTTGAAATTGGCCTTTCGAATAGTATCGACATCCACCAGATCGTAAGCTAGGATTTGCTCAACGTGCTTCTCGATCCAACCGCTCTCTGTGCGATAAGATCCCGTTTGGTGTACATCTGGATAGTCAAAGTCGCCTTTCTCGATCTTCTCGAGCAGTCGTTTTCCTTCCTCGGCAGAGATGAACTCACCTTTTGCATTCAAGAGTTTCAAAGCATTCCATTCCACGGGATTATGACTGGCAGTAAGAATGATTCCACCGTCAGCGCCAAGACCAGGAACCGCCACTTCCACGGTGGGTGTTGTACTCAGATCAAGATCGATCACATGAACACCACAAGCTTGTAGCGTGCCCGACACAACGTTAGAAAGCCACTGACCGCTAGGTCGAGCATCTCTTCCTATCACAACTTGCGGCGCTGCCTTTCCGGATTGCTCTTTGATAAATGCCGAAAATGCAGTCGAAAAAGCTACCGCATCTACAGGAGTAAGATTATCACCGGGGCGCCCACCAATGGTTCCGCGCGTGCCTGATATAGAGGAGATTAATGTCATAGGATAAAACTGGGCGGTAAAGATAGATTTTCCCTTCGGGAAGCACGAAACCACCCCTCTTCCAAAATAGTCTCACACGAGCTGTATTGCAGGAATATTCAGCACTTTTGCACTTATGTTCAGAACCCTGTTGATAACGACCATCAGGGTCAAAGACATCCGGTATATCAAATTCTAAATTTGCTTATACCCCACTGTAAATGGAAGAGTTCGACGATAACTACCTTAACGACAGGGATATGGATCAGCTGATCCATCGCTTTGAACGAATGATTGAAGACGGTGATTCGGCTTATTATGAGGTGGATGACCTAGAGTCCCTTTTAGATCATTTCATGCTGCATCAGCGGATCGAATTGGCCTTCAAGGTGATCGAGACGGCGCATCAGCAACACCCTTCCAATCGTCAGCTGTCCATTAAAGAGGCTGAACTGCTTTCATTAGCAGACAAGCACCGAGAGGCATTGGACCTTCTGAATGAAGTCGAGGTGCTCGAGGGGTACAATCCCGAATTTCATCTCACGCGTGCGAGCATCTTTAGTCAGATCGGCAAGTACGAGAAAGCGATCCGCAGTTTACATCAAGCGCTTGAATGTTCTGCGGCTGAGATGGATGTGATCTACTTGAACCTATCTATCGAACACCAGAACCTGGAGCAATACAAGGAGGCGATCGACTTTCTGTTGGAAGCTTTAAAGTTCAATCCGAACAATGAGGATGCTATCTACGAGTTGGCTTATTGCTTTGAACTGACCAAGAACTTTGACGAGGCGGTTTCTACCTTCAAGCGTTTGATCGACCAGACACCTTATAATGGACACGTTTGGTTCAACTTAGGCGCTGCCTATCAAGCGTTGGGCGAATACGAGAAGGCTTTGACTGCTTTCGACTACGTGATTCTGATCGATGAAGGTTTTCACGCCGCATACTTTAACAAGGCTAACGTTCTGGTTCGACTTGAACGTCACGGTGAAGCGATCGACCTCTATAAGAAGGCGTTGGCATTCGATATACTGGATTCACTGATCTATTTCTACATCGGTGACTGCTACGAGCACATTGAGGATCACAAGAATGCCCTCGTCTATTTTGAGAAGTCCATCAAGAAGGACGAGACCATGGCTGAAGCTTGGATCGGCGCGAGTAGTTCACTAGATGAACTCGGCCGTGAGCTTGAGGCCTTGGAATACGCGAAGCGTGCACTAAAGTTGGATCCTGACAACGGTGACTACCATTGCTTCTTGGCCGGGCTACAGATGAAGTACGATCTGTTAGTCGAGAGCGCAGATTCTTTTGAGTTGGCTATAGAAAACGGCTACATGCACGAAGACCTTTGGGAGGATTACGCCCAGCTGAGCCTGACATTACGCAACTATGATCTGACCCGATCGGTCATTGATCGTGGCCGAAAGAATTTTCCTGAGAATCAGCTGCTCAGCCTTTACGACTGTATCGTACAGTACCAATTCGGTGAAGAAGAACAAGCATTTGAGAATCTAGTAGAATTGCTTATTCAGGCACCGGAACTCATCGAGGAGTTCGTGATGTACTATCCCAAAGCAGTGGAGAGCAAGGATATTCAATTCTTGATCCACTCGCTGAACCAGAAGTAAGCGCCTAATCCCTTTGGATGCGCTAAACTTGCATTCGAATTAGCCAAATCAACTTTCATGAAAGAGATCAGTGTCAAAGAGCTCAAAGCGAAGCTCGACGCCGGAGAAGATATTCAGGTCATCGACGTACGAGAAGTGAATGAATACGAGTACTGCAATATTGGAGCAGACTTGCTTCCCATGGGTCAGATCATGATGAATCTCGATAAAGTATCTCGTGACAAGGAAGTCATCATCCATTGCAAGTCAGGAGGGCGATCGGGTGCGATCGTAAACGCGTTGATGTCCAGAGGATTCACCAATGTTGTCAATCTGCGAGGAGGTATCATGGCCTGGTCATCTGAGGTCGATCCAACGCTACCTACGTATTGATGGGAAGTAAAGCTCTCTTATTGAACGCCCTCAAGGGCATGGCCATGGGAATCGCTGAGGTGATACCTGGTGTAAGTGGCGGCACTATCGCTTTTATCACGGGCATCTACGAGCGATTGATCAATGTGATCAAGTCGATTGGCCCAGACGCCTGGAAAGCATTTCGCCAGGACGGAATCAAAGGGTTGTGGAAGCAGCTCGATGGCCTCTTCCTTACTTCGCTTATAGCGGGAATGGTGGGTGGAATCGTGATTGGAGTTTTCTTGATCACCTACCTACTTGACACGTACCCTCTGTTGGTTTGGTCGTATTTCTTCGGTCTTATTCTCGTCAGCGCATTGTTTGTTGCTCGACAGATCAAAGCGTGGGACGGTCAACGCATTCTCGCGATCACGATCGGCGCGGTCGTGGCTTATTACATCACCATTGCTGTTCCGGCAGATGGGATCCGTGAATTGTATTTCGTCTTCATTTCCGGGGCTATTGCTGTGAGCGCATTATTGCTTCCCGGAATTTCCGGCAGCTTTATCCTCTTGCTCATGGGTATGTATGGATACATCATCCCCACCGTAAAGGAAGCCTTGAAGACTTTTGACCCTGCACAGCTTGCGGTACTTGTGACCTTTGGTGCTGGAATGTTGGTCGGAATGATCGTATTCTCACGCGTCATCAGTTGGACCTTCAAGCGCTATCACGACATGACATTGGCCGTCTTGACGGGATTCTTGCTAGGCTCGCTCAACAAGATCTGGCCTTGGCAGGAAGTACTGGACAAACAGGTGAAAGACAGCGGTGAAACTGTGGTCACCTTCAGCAAGAGCATACTGCCTTCGACATTTGAAGGACTGACCGACAACTTCCTCTACGGAAACGACCCTCAGATGGTAGCTTGCATCATTACCATGGCAGCTGGATTCCTGACTGTTTTCGGCGCGGAGTGGATCACCAATAAACTGCAGCGTTCATGAAGCGCTACGGGCTCATCGGTAAATCCCTAGCTCATTCTTTCTCTCCCTCCTACTTTGAGCGAAAGTTCAAAAAGCTCCGCCTAGACGATCATAGCTATACGGCTTATGAATTAGCGAACCTGAGCAACCTAACCTCTTGGGTCCAAGAACATCAACTCGATGGGTTTAATGTGACCCTTCCATTTAAGGAAGCTATTCTCCCTCTACTTGATCAGGTTGACGACGACGCCAAAACGATCGGTGCGGTCAATTGTGTGAAAATCAAGGATGGGTTGACCATTGGGTACAATACGGACGCGGATGGATTCAAAGAGGCATTGATCGAGGTACTGCAGGGACGTACCGTTGAACGAGCCTTGATTCTCGGCAGTGGCGGTGCTTCTAAAGCTGTAGCCTTTGCTCTTGATAGAATGAATGTGTCGTTTAAGCGGGTATCACGTCAAGGAGCGATCAGCTATGAATGTCTGACTGCCTCTGAGGTGCGTGAAGCCGATCTTATCTTGAATACTACCCCTTTAGGTATGTATCCAAATGTGGAAGCCTATCCCGACATTCCCTACCAGGCGATCAATCGCAGGCACGTCGTCTTCGACCTGATCTACAATCCCACCGAAACTGCGTTCCTTCGGAAAGCCAAGATCCTTGGTGCAACTACGAGTAATGGATTGCGCATGCTTGAATTGCAAGCAGAAGGAAGTTGGGATATTTGGAACGATCACTCCTGATCGGGGACGTGGACCGAACGCAAGTACGCTTGGGTCTTCATCTCTTCACCATCCTCAGGCCACGACTGAGTGTATTTCCAGCCCGTCTCAGGAGGTAAACTCATCAATATGGAGTCGATCCTACCATCGGTATCCAATCCGAACTTCGTTCCCTTGTCCAGCACCAAGTTAAACTCAGCGTATCGGCTACGTCGATGCATTTGCCATTGCTTCTGGAGATCGGTGAACGACTTGTCTGCATTGGTCTTCATCAGGTGCGTATAGATCGGTGCAAAGGCTTGTCCGACGGACTGAACAAAGGCGAAAAGTTCCTCTTTCGACTTTCCTTCCGAGCTCTCATTCAATCGATCAAAGAATATCCCGCTCACCCCACGTGACTCCTTTCTGTGCTTGATGTAGAAGTAGCGATCAGCCCATTTCGAGAACCGTGTATGGTAGTTCGGATCAAAGCCATCACAAACATCCTTCAACTGCTGGTGAAACCAATCTGCCTGTTCTTTCACCACATAGTGAGGAGTAAGATCGATACCACCGCCAAACCACCAGACGTCTTCGCTCATTTCGAAATAGCGCACGTTCATGTGAATGATCGGCACATGAGGATTGTCAGGATGCATTACGATTGAGACTCCAGTAGCAAAGAATTCGTCGCTATCGACCTTGAGCGCTTGCTGGATATTCTCAGGAAGGTGGCCGTGTACGGCGGAGAAGTTTACTCCTCCTTTGGCAATGATGTCTCCGTTTTCGATCACCCGGGTATCGCCTCCGCCACCACCGGGTCTCTCCCATCGCTCGCTTTTGAACGCTCCGACTCCATCCGTCTTCTCGATCGAGTCACAGATGCTTTGTTGGAGAGCGTGAAACCAATCGGAGATCACTTCTCTTGAATAGGCCACGAGATATAAGGCTTGAGTTTGAAACTGTCGTATTCGTAGAGATCCACGCTTTGGTTCTCTACCCCACTTTGATCGATCACCCGATGAAAATGGAAGTTCATCAAGAGGCCCTGAAACTGAAACTTCTCAGGCGTTGCATACCAATCGAGGCGATTGAAGGCCATCTGGTTGATCAAGTAGTTGCCAAGATCGAATCCGGTAAGGGTAAAATGATCCGGTTCGTATCCATGGGTGTTTCGATAGCGCTTAAAGAACATATTGATCCTATAATCATCGAAGTCCATGTACTCAGTAACCGGGATCGTCACATTCAAGGCATGCAATTGCTCAATATCGAGATCTGCTGCGTACTTGCGCCACTCTTCAGGGCCGATCAAGCGGAAGCGGTACTTGTCCTTGATCTCGTACTGCATATTGTAGAGATCAGCCAACAACTTGGTCACAAACACCTTGTTATCACTAGGCACCACAACTACGTAGCTCCCGCTATCAGGAAAACGCATGGTCAAGGTCTCTCGGTTGATATCCCACAACTTCACCTCTCGGATCGCGTCGTTGATGAAGGTATCTGGTAGATCCTTTGCCACAGTATATCGTGACTTGAAGAACTCTACGCGATCGGCGTCGGTGATCTTGTTGGAGTTGACCACCACCACATTCGAATCCTTGGCGTTCAATGCCAAAAACTCAGCGATCGCATCCCATTGCATTGACTCACTCGGTGTGGTCTTCATGGCGTTGGGGCGACCAAAAAGGATCTTAGAAGGTTTAGGCACAGGACAGATCGTAGGCGTTCCCTTTGGACGGAGATAATCAGCGACCATCATGAATTGATCTGTGTAAAAAGGCCCAACAACCACATCAAAGGAATCCAGCTTTCCTGACCTCAGCAAACTTGAACAGTGCGCCGTATCGACACCCGATTGCAAAAGTTCAACCTCAAAACGAACCTTATTCTTCGCCGCCAAGGAATCGATCGCATGGACAAATCCACGATAGAAGCTGATCGCCAAGCGCTGCACCTCATCTATCTTGAAATCGTGCTTGGTCGATGAATCTGGAAAAACCGGTTGAATGGGTAGCAGCAGGGCTACTCGAACGAACGAGGAATTCGTATCCGGGACAAAGCGAACTACTGAATCCTTCTCAGCAACGGTTGTGTCTTTCGGGGCTTGGCGCACGGTAATCTTAGTTCCTGGAATGCGTATCGCCATTCCCTCCTTGATCTCAGAATTCAAGCCGACATTACTCTTCATGAGCGCCTCCACCGAAACGCTGTATTGCTTGCTAATGGCGTAAAGTGTCTGGCCTTTCTCTACGATGTGGGCCTTAAGTGAGTCGGGCTCTGCAGACTCAATAAATGCCTTTTCCGCTGTCTGAACCTTTTCGACCGGGATCTTCACCTTCCCTCCCGCCTTCAGGCCTTCTTCTCGGATCTCAGGATTAGCGTCGAGCAAAACATTCAAGGTGATGTCGTACTTCTTGCTGATCGCGTAGAGGGTCTCCTTGGGTTGAACCTCATGGATCATGAATTCATCGGTCTCCTCAACAAGACCTCCCAGACTTTTCTTGTTATCCCCAGTAACAGGAATCAATAGCGTTTGATTCACCTTCAAACCCTCGCTTTCAACCACGGGGTTGGCCTTAAGCACTTCATCGATCGCCAAGTTGTACAGCCTAGAAATACCGTACAGCGTATTGCCCGGCTCCACGACATGCAGGTAGTACTTATTGCCGTTGATCTTATGTACCTGGGGTGTTTCCTGCGACCATGAGGTAGAGATAATGGTCAGCTGGATGACGACTATGATGAAGATATTGCGGATCACTCCCATTCTATCGTGGCGGGTGGTTTAGAGCTAATATCGTAAACAACGCGGTTCACACCCTTGACATTATTGATGATCTTGTTAGAAATCGTTGCGAGAAACTCATGTGGAAAGTGGAACCAGTCGGCCGTCATCCCATCGGTTGAGGTCACCGCGCGAAGCGCAACGGCGTTCTCATAGGTCCGCTCATCTCCCATCACTCCTACGGATTGAACCGGCAAGAGGATAGATCCGGCCTGCCATATCTGATCGTAGAGTCCGTGTTCCTTCAAGCCTTCGATGTAGATATGATCGACTTCCTGAAGCACGCGCACCTTTTCTGGGGTAATGTCTCCTAAAATACGGATACCCAATCCGGGTCCAGGGAATGGATGGCGACTTAAAATGCTGTGAGGTAGTCCCAAGGTAGTTCCCACCTCGCGTACTTCATCTTTGAAAAGAGAACTCAAAGGCTCTACTACTTTCAGCTTCATGAAGTCAGGTAATCCTCCTACGTTGTGGTGACTCTTGATCGTGGCAGACGGACCTTTCACCGACTTGGATTCGATGACATCCGGATAGATCGTTCCTTGTCCGAGCCACTTGACATCCTGGATCTGGTGGGCCTCATCATCAAACACCTCGATGAAGACGCGACCAATGACCTTTCGTTTTCCTTCCGGATCCGAAATGCCCGCAAGTTCCTTGTAGAACCGTTCGGAAGCATTCACTCCCTTGACATTCAAGCCGAGATCCTCGTATTGATGCAATACACTCTCAAACTCGTGCTTGCGCAGTAATCCGTTGTCAACGAAGATGCAATAGAGGTTCTTTCCAATGGCTCGGTGCAAAAGCATCGCCGCAACGCTGCTATCTACCCCGCCTGAAAGTCCGAGTACCACCTTGTCGTCGCCCAACTGCGCCTTCAACTGCGCCACGGTCGTCTCTACATAAGACTCAGGCGTCCATGATTGATCACAACCGCAAACCCCTACGACAAAGTTTCTAAGGACGGTCAGTCCATCGGTACTATGATAAACTTCGGGATGGAACTGTAGAGCAAAGGTTTCCTCGTCATTGAAACGATACCCTCCTACTTCCACATCCTTCGTGCTGCACATGATAGAAGTATTCTCGGGAAGCTGATAGATGGTGTCACCGTGTGACATCCAAACTTGTGAGTCTTCCGCTACACCCTTCATGAGAGGCGTACTGTGATCAACAAAGCTCAAATTAGCACGACCGTACTCTCTTTTAGAAGAAGCCTGGACTTCACCTCCAAAACTGTGGGCGAGAAACTGGGCTCCGTAACATACGCCAAGCAATGGAAGCTTTCCTTTTATATTGCTGAGATCAGGTACGGGAGAGTCCTCTTGACGAACCGAAAACGGACTTCCACTAAGGATGACTCCTTTAACATGTTCGTCGACCGCTGGAAAATCATTGAATGGATGGATCTCACAGTAGACATTCAGTTCTCGAACTCGTCGCGCTATGAGTTGCGTGTACTGAGAACCGAAGTCGAGGATCAGGATCATTTCTTGCATGCGCAAATGTAGATTTTCAGCCGCATTGGATGGCCCCAAAAACGGGAATAATCAACGAGTAGAAGGTGGAAAACAAAAAAGGCGCCCTGAGGCGCCTTCTATGCAATTATGATAGTGAGTCTTAAGCTCCTTTTGCTACCAAAGTGATCTCGAGAGTGATATCATCAGAAAGAACTGTATCCTCTAGAAAGTGCTCCCAAGCTACATCGTACTTCTGACGATCGAAAACCAACTTACCATTAGCTGTCATCATTCCATCCTTCATATCGATGCTCTCGATGTTGATGGTCTCTTCGTTCACGTTACCACGAATAGAAAGGTTGCCCTTAATGGTATTTCCTTCTACGCTGGTGATCTCGAATGAAGACTCTGGATATTCCTCTACGTTGAAGAAATCAGCAGTTGCAAGGTGTCCAACCAATTTCGCAGCTGGGTTCTCCTCAGAATAACCCTCATCTTTTGGATCGATGGTAGTCATATCAACGATCAAGTTTCCAGCAGTGATATTACCGCCTTCTGTACTGAGCTTTCCGCTCTTGATTTTGATGTCACCAAAGTGAGAGTATACCATTGCTCCAGCCGTTTCACCCGTCCAACGAATGTTAGAGTTCTCGGTATCTACCATCCAGTTAACAGATTCAATAGCAGCAACTTCAGTCTCAGTTTCAATAGAAACTTCCTCTTTTACCTCTCCTCCGCCGCACGATGCAAGTGCAACTGAAACAGAGATAGCGGTGATCATTAAAAGGTTCTTTTTCATGGTTATGTGCATTAATTTGACGGAAAATATACACATTATATGTATCTACATATAATGTTTTTACCAAGAAATGAACACTACTCAGTGAAATACCTTCAATCCCGGAGATAGCGGGTCAAACGCAACGAGCAATTCCGCCCAAAAATCGTTCATTGAGTCCCTTTGAGTATACATAAGCCAGTGATGAACCCTTTCTTGAGGCGAACTATTGGGATAGGTAGATGACAAAAACTCTTGAAGCCTTCGTTCGGTGGTCTCATGTTGACGCTTGTCTGCTCGCAACACTTTCTTTCGCAATACCTCCAACCGATTAAGGATGCGATTCTCCTCTGCCCTTGCACTTTCACCAAGCGTCGGATCGAAGGCATCAATTTCCTTCATCATGGACTCCAATTCCGCCTTGACCTGTTCTCGAGCCTCTTCTACCCAATGCTCATGACTACCTTCCTTCCTAACCAGCTCTTTGAACAGAGATGCTTGATCTCCGTACACATCCCTTTCACCCAGACCCAATTGACTCATTCGTTTAACCGTCCGTTCATCCAACAAGACTGCCATATCTCTAAGCACCAATGACGGAAACTCCACGTTGAGCCTGTCAAACACCCCTTTAAGTTGAAGCCAGTAGCTAAGCTCGCCGGGGCCACCGATGTAAGCCAGGTTAGGCAGAATGAATTCTTGATAAACAGGGCGCATGACCACATTCGGACTGAATCGCTCCGGGTACTTCTCGAGCGCATCGAGCATTTCATCCCGGCTCCAATTTCGATCACCCTCTGGAGTCGCGAAGCCGTCGGATGTCCTCACGATCCTCGATCTAAGCCCTTCCTCCATCCAAAACAGATTGATCTCGCGTGGCGTGACTTGTCCTCCGTAGCCCAAGTCCGTTAATTCCTGGGTGGTCTGGGTTACCGCTTCCAGGGGGTCGTTGGTGAGCAACTCCTGCTTCAGCACATCTTTGAACTCAGATTTAAGACGAGGGTCGGCCGCATCGATCACTACCACTCCTAAATCGCCAAACAGCCAGTATACGAGGTCTTGCGTGGCTTGTGCTAGGGTTCGGTCCGGACGATAGATGCTTTCCAACACCTTCAAGGTGTCTTGGCGCACCGGATCTTGTTCGAATTCTGACCTTAGTTCCTTTTGAAACTGTTCGATCCCCTCCAAGGTCATGGGACCTACTGCTCCGCCGGAGGGGCGATCCCATTGAAACTTCTTTTCGCCGATGTAAACATGGTTGACCTCTTCAAAGTCGTGATCCTCTGACGCCATCCAATACACCGGAACCACCTTTACCCCTTCGTCGTTGAGTCTTTTAGCCAGCCTCACCGCTGAAAGGATCTTGTAAGGGAAGAACATCGGTCCGCCGTAAATGCATAGTTGATGACCCGTCACGACCGTGTTCGCATCATCCTCAGAGAGAAGTTCGATCTGCTTACGCGTGACGTCAGAAGCGTACTTGCTTTTCCCTGCTTGTTCCTTCAGTACATCAACGATTACCCTTCTTCGCTTTGCGGGAAACGCTTTCCTTTTACTGTAAGCCAGCAGTTCGTTGAGTTCAGGCCGGACCGAACAATACGACTCAAGCTGCTCATCCCCACTCAGATAGTCCTGAATGAGCTTCGGTACCGATACGGGAAGCGTCGTTTTGTGTTTCAAAGCGAGTGCAAAGTAAGACTAGAAAGCGAAAACGAACGGTAAGGAGGATGGTTCAAATCTATTTCACCACTTCACCTTCCAGGTCAAAGGCAGTATTGCCAATGATCTTGACTTGAGCGAAGTCGCCGATTCTCAGGTAGGTATCCGTGGCATCGATGACCACTTCATTATCCACTTCAGGTGAGTCGTACTGCGTGCGGCCAACGAATAAGCCTGATTCCTTGCGGTCGATCAACACCTTCTCAATGGAACCTATGCGGGCTTTATTCTTTTCAAAGCTGATTCCTTCTTGCAGGTCCATGATGGCATTGGCGCGCTCTTTCTTCACTTCCTGAGGGACATCATCCTCCAAGCCGTAAGCATGGGTGTTTTCTTCATGGCTATAGGTAAAGACCCCAAGTCGATCAAACTTGGTCTCCGCCACCCAGTTGTACATCTCCTGGAAATGCTCTTCTGTCTCGCCTGGATAACCGGTAATCAAAGTCGTACGGATCGCCATGTTCGGATTCACCTCGCGCATTTGAGCTAGGATCTTATCCGTCTTTGCTCTAGTGGTGCCGCGACGCATGCTCTTCAACATATCATCGCTGATATGCTGGAGTGGAATATCGAGGTAGTTGCAGATCTTAGGATTACGAGCCATTTCCTCGATCGCATCCATAGGGAAGCCAGCCGGATAGGCGTAATGAAGTCGGATCCATTCAATACCCTCTACCTCGCTGAGTCGTTGCATCAGCTCCGCCAAATTGCGCTTTCCGTAAAGATCTAGACCGTAATAGGTAGAATCTTGCGCGATCAAGATGAGTTCTTTGGTGCCTTGGGCAGCCAGTCCTTTAGCTTGAGCCACGAGATCTTCGATCGGCGTGCTTCGGTGCTTTCCTCTCATCAAGGGGATGGCACAGAAAGAGCAAGGACGGTCGCAGCCCTCACTGATCTTCATGTAGGCATAGTGCACAGGTGTAGTGAGGAAACGTTCTCCCACCAACTCATGCTTATAATCGGCCTTCAAAGTTTTGAGAAGTCGAGGTAATTCTCGGGTTCCAAACCACGCATCCACCTCTGGAATCTGAGCTTCAAGTTCGTCACGATAACGCTCACTCAAACAGCCAGTTACCAATACTTTTTCTACCCAACCATTCTTCTTTGCTTCAGAGAATTGTAAGATCGTATTGACCGACTCCTCTTTCGCGTTATCGATGAATCCACAGGTGTTGATAATGACCGTATCGAAGTCTTCAGCTTCGCTTTCGTGTTCTACCTCAAACTGATTGGCTTTGAGTTGAGCCATCAATACTTCCGAATCGAAGATGTTCTTGGAACATCCGAGCGTGACGACATTGATCTTTTCTGAACGTTGGCCTTTGGTACGCATAGCTATTTCTTAACCGAAGAGTGAATCAACAAAGGCCTTGCGGTCGAAGAGTTGAAGGTCTTCCATCTTCTCGCCTACACCGATGTACTTCACAGGAACCTTGAATTGATCACTGATGCCAATGACCACACCTCCTTTGGCTGTACCGTCCAGTTTTGTCAACGCCAAGGCATTCACTTCTGTGGCGGCGGTAAATTGCTTCGCTTGTTCGAAAGCATTCTGTCCGGTAGAAGCATCGAGAACCAATAACACCTCATGTGGAGCATCCGGAACGATCTTTTGCATGACGCGCTTGATCTTGCTCAATTCATTCATCAGGTTGGTCTTGTTGTGGAGACGACCCGCCGTATCAATGATCACCACATCTGCATTCTGGTTAGCTGCAGACTGAAGCGTATCAAAAGCAACGCTGGCAGGATCCGAACCCATCTTCTGGGCGACGACTGGGACGTCTGCACGCTCACCCCAGACCTTCAATTGATCGATGGCAGCTGCTCGGAAGGTATCCGCAGCGCCTACTACCACCGTCTTTCCTGCTTGCTTGAACTGGTGCGCTAGTTTACCAATGGTCGTGGTCTTTCCCACGCCATTCACACCCACCACCATCATCACATAAGGCTTCTTATTGAGCTCCTCTTCAAAATCCTTTACTTCTCCAGCCTTGTTCTCTTCGAGGAGCAAAGTGATCTCTTCCCGAAGGATGGTCTGAAGTTCTTCAGCGCTGACGTACTTGTCGCGTGAGACCCTTTCTTCGATCCGCTCGATGACCTTCAGGGTGGTAGCCACACCAACGTCAGACGTTACGAGCACTTCCTCGAGGTTATCCAGTACCTCATCATCCACCTTCGACTTTCCGACGACAGCGCGCGTTAGTTTGGAGAAAACGCTTTCCCTTGTCTTCTCGAGTCCCTTGTCTAGCGACTCCTTTTTCGACTTGAATAGACCGAATAGTGCCATTGGATGAATGAGATGGGTTTAAACAAAGAAAGCCTTCCGCCGTGGGTGGAAAGCTTTCATCATATCATTAGAGGAGCGATTACTTCGCGTTCAGGAAATCGTTAACCGCATCCTTTGGCAATACCTCTTCACGGAAGCTGTATGCACCAGTTTTCTCTGACTTCACCATTTTGATCACTTTGGTGAAATCCTTCGCTCCTTGCTTTCTTAGTCCTGCTACTGTCTTCTTAGCCATGGCTTAATGTTTTTGCAGTTTTATTACTTGATCTCCTTGTGAACGGTCATCTTGCGAAGAATTGGATTGTACTTCTTCAACTCGATGCGATCTGGAGTATTCTTTCTGTTCTTGGTAGTAATGTAACGAGATGTTCCTGGCATTCCGCTCTCTTTATGCTCAGTGCACTCGAGAATTACTTGAACCCTATTTCCTTTCTTTGCCATGATTCCGTGTCTTTGATAAAATCGGGGCGCAAAAATAACCAATTGTAATTGAATGAAGGTTGGTAAATCCAACTTTTTGAACCACAGCCTTTTAATATCTACAACATGAGAGCTTTATTGTTGATTATCAGTATCTTGACCGTTCACACAAGTGTCAATGCTCAATTCTACGGCTTGGTTATTCACGGAGGAGCCGGAACGATCACACGAGAAGGATTGTCAGCTGAACGGCAAGAAACGTATCATAGGGCATTGGAAAACGCCCTTTCTGCCGGATACAAGATCCTCGATGAAGGAGGTAGCGCAGAAGATGCCGTGGTCGCTACAATCAAGATCATGGAAGACGACTCCAACTTCAACTGCGGAAAAGGCAGCGTACTGAATGCCGAAGGAATGGTTGAAATGGACGCATCGATCATGACCGGGCACGATCTAGATGCCGGTGCTGTGGCGGGAGTTAGGTCAGTCAAGCACCCCATCGAAGCGGCCAAATTGGTCAAGGATGAATCTCCTCATGTCTTGATGAGCAATGCGGGCGCCGACCAATTCGCCAAGGAACACGGGCTGGAGATCGAGCCTACCTCCTACTTCCTGACAAAACGTAGCCAAGAAACACTAAGAGCAGTACAAGAACGTGCGAAAGAGCAAGGTTCGATCGATCAAGAGTTTCCCGATTGGAAGTTCGGAACCGTTGGCGCCGTAGCCTTGGATCAAGCTGGCAATCTCGCCGGAGGAACGAGTACAGGTGGGATGACAAATAAGATGTTCAACCGCATCGGCGACTCCCCAATCATCGGTGCCGGGACCTATGCAAACAACGCCTCATGTGCAGTTTCTTGTACGGGACATGGCGAATACTTCATCCGATTGAATGTAGCGCACGAGGTGTCTGCCCTGATGATTTACAAAGGACTCTCCGTTGAAGGAGCTTCAGATGAAATGATCCACGATCGACTCAGCTCGATGGGAGCCCTCGGTGGACTGATCGCACTGGACAAAGACGGAAACATCGCGATGCCGTTCAATACTCCCGGAATGTTCAGAGGCTACAAGATGAGCGACGAACGATTTGACATCCTGATGTTTCCGGATGAGAATTGATCAACGGTACATGAAGAACACCCTTCTTACGATACCTCTCTTGCTACGGATAGCACTGAAGGATCGCTGGTCGCCCGTGATAAGGTCAAAATCAGCGAAGTCAAAATAGGCCCTATTCTTAGCCGTATTGGATTTCACCAAGGCGATGGGAGCCGTGTAGATGTAGAGATAGGCTGTTGCGATGGCTGCAGGATTGTGGTTCTCCTTGTAATGAGTTCCCAAAGAGAAGCGAACCACGCTTCTTCCATGCTTTTCACAAAAGTCTCGAATGTAGTCAACCTCCAATGGAGGAAGGTTAGGTCCACCGGGGATGGCGTTCATCTCACGCACCCTTTCTCGCATCAAAGCAATGCCGTTGATCGTCTCAGTATTCAGATTGCTCTTGTCTGACGCTGAGAAGAACTCGTATAACCCTTTACGCTTATCCTTGCGTTTGGTCTTTTCGAGGAAGCGCTCTTTGTTGCGCTCGGTTTCTTTGAATTGGATCTTGTACTTCTTTCTGAAATCGATGAACAGATACATTGGGTCGAGGTAGAACTTCTTCTCGCTCCGAAGCGCATTTTCGGGTATATCAGACTCTCCCAGTTGGGTCGAAAAGAGATCATCATAATCGTCTAGGATAGCATCATCCACCCAGTCGATATACCAATTCTTCAAACGTTGCAGAGCTTCTGATTCCGGATACTTTTCTTCTAGCTCTACGAACCTCCCTTCGATGTTGTTGACGATCCCCAGTGAATCCATAGCTCGGAAATAGAGCACGGCTGGCAGGTAAGCACTTTCCTCACTCAACCTCACGGCGTAAAGACTCTGAACCGAGTAGTCATATGGACTTGCCTCGGGATCGTAGATCTTACTAGCTAGCAGACCGATCATCGATCGGAGAAAGGACATTTCTGCATACGCGGTATCTCCCGAAAGTTCCTCGATCGCCTCGGAATACATCGCTGCCTCGAAGTAATTCCTCTCTCGAAATGCAACTCGCACACACTCCAACCTAGCAGCCTTTCTCGCCTCATAAAAAGAATCCTTAGAAACCAACCAAACATCGCCAGCATCCATGGATTCCGTCCGATCAAACAACCTCATTTGCCTAGCTTGCGCAGCTGGGTGGGTTCGAAGTGAGTCATCCACTTCCACTTCCTCCGTGATCTCCTTGTTGAGTGAATCGATTAGATGAGCATCCAACGTGTCAAATCCTGAAACGAAAGCGGTCATCTTTTGAAGGGCGATGCCTTCAGGCAGGTGACGTGGATCTTCCAATAGTTCAAACCCTGCAAGGGCTTCCTTTGGTCGGTACCCCGCGTTGAGATAGTATTGATAACCGATCGAATCGGCTTCAAACTCCAAGTCTCGAGAATAGCTATGTCGCTCTAAGAGTCGTTGATAGGAAGACCCTCCCTGTCGCTTTTCGAGTTCATACGTATTCCTCACGCCTAGGAGGTTGTGACTGTAGATGTAGTGCACTAACTCATGGGAAAGGACAAATGCCAGTTCCGCTTCATTGCGCACCTTGGCCACGAGCCCTAAGTTGACGAAGATGTAACCCAAGTCCGTTGAGAAAGCGTTGTAATAGGATGACTTGATCGGATGGATCTGAACATCGACATCCAGATCATTCGCCTCGATGATCTTATCTAATACGGCATGGAGGTATCGATCTACCACGTTTCCGTAGACCACGTTTCCGCTTAGCATGAGATCATTCACCCAATAATGCGTGCTATTAAGGAAATTCATCTCCGTCAGGCGAGCATTGCGCTCTCTGTACGCAGAACCAGGCAGGATACTCGCCTCATATCTTTCTGTAGGAGAATAACGGAAATGCTCTGGGATCTCTCCTTCTGATTGCATTGGTTTGTACTGACCCTTTGCAGCATAAGCCCCTCCAATGATAAAGAGCAACGCGACGATATGTAAGGTCCAACTCATCAGTAACCAAAGACACGTGTCAAGATCAATCTAAACTCTGTGGCCGTGTTATACGGCACACCGGGTTTGCCATTATCATCGCCATAACCGATCTGAAATCCAATGGAGCGAGACACCTGACGATTAGGGTCTACGTCATCCTTCATTGCCTTCCAAAGGGAAGCTTTGTACTTCACATAGCGATAGGTCAATCTGCCAAAGAATGCTCGAGTGTCAGGATAGTCAGCCACTTTATTGAAGTGAAGTCCTCCCGACACCGACAGACCCCGGTCGTTAAGATTGTTGAAGGTGGATTGATGACCAATATTGAGGTCTACACCCAAGAAAACACCCTTCTTATTGCTGTCTTCACTGCCCGAAGCCGAGCCAAAAGACCTCCGACTCACTATATCCCAATAGGGCTCTGCAGAAAGAGAGACTGAAAACCAATCACGGTAGTTATAAAGATTGTAGCGGGCTTGGTAACCTAAGCTAAAGAATGTCCAAGCTCTTATCTCACTGATCACTTGTGGATCATACCCATTGGTGGTAACCGGAGGGATGCTGTAATTGACCCATCCTGAAAACGGAACGAAGGTGAGCGCGTGGTAGTAGTTGTTCTTGAACCGCCTCATTTCCTTCTTATCCTCTTTGGTCTTTTCCCAAGTACCGACAGACTGGGCGTCGACCTTATTGAATGGAAGGATCAAAAAGCAAACTATTGCAAAAGCTGAAATGAAAAACCTAGGTGTCATATCCGTGCTGAATGGCAATGATATCGAATAATTCGGTCACGCTCGATCGGCCCCGCCATAAACGCAAAACGCCCCTGCAAGCAGAGGCGTCTTTGTTCCGTCTGGCGGAGAGTGAGGGATTCTCCCAAAGGGACTCCTTCGGAGGAACCCCAGGACCCGTGAAGGTCAACGGTTTTTCCCATAGGGATCCCTTCGGGACAAGACCACCACATTCGACCTATGTAACGCTGGAGATAATTCCTTCTGAGCGCAACCAGTTATAACCGGCTATCGATTTGAAGAACATCTCACGCCGATACGCCGCCGATTTCGTGATAAATTCTTCCGAATAATGTTGCACAATAAAAAAGAAAATATATTTAGGGTGAAGATTTCCTAAATCGGATTAATGGTAATTATAAGATTTTCATGTATGAGAAAAAGTATCGTGATTTTGACTTGGATTTTATGCTCTTTCGGTTTGGTAAATGCCCAAACTTGGAATAAATCCTTCTCTGCTGGAGCTTATGATTCAAATAATTATTTATTAGGAGGGTCAGAGGTATTACAATTAGTCAATCATAAAGCTAAGCTATTTGCATCTGTCGGATATTGGCAAGACGCGAATAACATCTGGTATGGCGGATCCAATATTAATATGGGCTGGGGGCAGATTAATAGATTAGATAATCCTTCAGGTAATTGGCAGGAAGATTTGTTTCTTGGTGCAAGTTTCCTTCGCCCCGAAATTCTTAAACAAATAATATTTACAAAAGATCAATTTGGCAATTTATTGTCCTCTCCAGATACAGTTTTAATTTGCGCAGGATACTCACCAAATTATATTACTAGCCAAGTAGTGGTAAAAAGTTTCGTAAGAAACGATTTAAATGGTATATGGGGAGAAAGTGTAATAGTACAAGGGGGATTCCCTGCTGGTGAAAACTATTCCATTAGAGACATTGAAATGTATGTTGACCAGCAAACAGGACTGGAATACGTGTTTGCTACTGTTGGTACACAAGGAATATTTAAAGGCAAATACAACCCCAATATCCCCGGAAAAATTAATTGGGTATCAACAGCAGAATTTGGCCCCATAAGTATCCGACCTTTAGGTATTGAAGTGGCAAATGGTGCGCTCTATTTTTCATCAGGTAGTAAGCTCTATAGGCGAATTGATGGAGTTGCACCAAGCTATGTTGTAGACCACGATTTTAGTGACCTTGGAGCTACAATCAATTCTGCAGTAGGAGGAATTAGAGGCTTAACAACAATCGATAATCCTAGCGGGTTTGATGATGCCTTCCTGATAATGTGGTGCCCTAACGGCCAATCTCAAGGAATTATTTATCGTCTTGAACCAGATGGAATGGGAGGTTTTAACCGTATATATGAGACTAAATTATCTGTTATGATTGAGAATTTCTTATCAGGTTCTACTTCAAATTATATTCTTGGCGCTTATAATGAGTTTTATAAATATGTTGATCCCGTTAGTAATGCCACATTTCACATGGTTGGTTTTGAGGCGAATATTTCTGGAGGGGGGCATCCTTTATGGAACGGCTACTATAAAGGAGCTTTGTTTGCTAAGCGAGATTCAATTGGTCAGTACTCGATAGAGGAGATTAATGGTACTATTGGTTCAAACGATACTGCTTTAGTTGCAAACAGGTGCTCTGTTACTTCACCCTTTCAAGGAGAATCTGCGATTTATTTTGGTGGGTTTGATCCAAATAGTAATACATCTACAAATATGGCTTGGGTTTTTAAGAAAGACTATCTGAATAACGCTGCGGTAGATGATGTTGATTTGAATGAAAACAAATTTACTATTTTTCCAAACCCCGCTATTAACCAGATTTTTATAGAAAGTGCAATACCAGGAGACGTTGAATTTAGTATACTCAATATATTAGGAAAAGAAGAAGTATCTGGAAAGATAAATGCAAAAAATAATCTGGTTGATATTTCATCCATACCTCCAAATGTCTACATATTTAGACTTGCCAATGAATCATATAAATTTATTAAGACTAACTAAAGTGTATAACAACGCCTAAACTGCATTAAAACGCAGTTTAGCCAAAACGTTGTCCAGCATAATCTTGCCTGTTCTCCATAGTAAGCACTCAAAGTACTCGAGCAGGATGTGCTCAAAGTTCTCGAAGATATTCTGCTAGGATGCTCTGCTCGAATGACTCAAGGATACTCGAGGATAGTGTGCCAACAGCCTCTGCTCTGGTGCATTTTGGTACACCCGTTTGGGTAAAAAAAATGCCCAAAACGTTGGTTTTGAGCATTTTGGTACATTTTGGTACATTTTGGTACCCTAGGTATGCGGAGAGTGAGGGATTCGAACCCCCGGACCCGTGAAGGTCAACGGTTTTCAAGACCGCCGCATTCGACCACTCTGCCAACTCTCCGCTGCAAATGTAAAAATGTATGGCTATTGTCAATCCTTGAATTTGATTTCGATTCAATCTCTTTACATCTTTCTGTTTATCAGTGCGTTGGACGTATTTTACAACTGATTTCAGTACTTCATTTTGCTCAAATACATTGTCTTTTGATCTACTTCGATCGCCAAACATGACCTATGACTCTTCTGAAATCGATCTGGATTGACAAGGCTCATAGAATTTGCACCCTCTTCCTCCTACCTATGCGCTAAGAAAACTTCCCATTCTTGGGGGAGTTCAACCAAACATGGATTACCATGAAAGGAAATCGAAAGTGGGCCGAACCCTATAAGATCAAAATGGTCGAACCCATTCACCTCACCACAAGAGAGCAGCGTGAGCAATACTTACAAGACGCAGGTTATAACACCTTCCTACTCCGGTCCAAGCATGTGTATATCGACCTACTCACCGACTCAGGCACATCAGCCATGAGTGACCGACAATGGGCGGGCATGATGCTCGGTGATGAAGCCTATGCTGGCTCTGAGAACTTTTACCACCTCGAGGATGCTATCCGCAACTATTATGGCTATGAATATGTAGTCCCCACCCACCAAGGTCGAGGCGCTGAGCACATCCTCTCAAAGATCCTGATCAAGGAGGCTGACTACATCCCCGGAAACATGTACTTCACCACTACCCGACTCCACCAAGAACTCGCCGGGGGCAAATTTGTCGATGTGATCATCGACGAGGCGCACGACCCTACAAGTGAGTTCCCATTCAAGGGTAACTGTGACCTAGAAAAGCTTGAAAGCTTGAGAAAGGAAGTGGGCGAAAAGAACATCCCCTACATCTGCGTGGCCAGTACCGTCAATATGGCCGGAGGTCAACCGATCTCTTTAGAAAATCTAAAAGCAGTCAGGGCTTGGGCTGACAAATACGGCATCCTGATCGTGCATGACATGACGCGGGTCGCTGAGAATGCCTTCATGATCCAACAGAAAGAGCTTGGATATGAGCGACGCAGCATTGCCGGAATTGTGAAAGAGATCTGTAGCCTGACAGACGCAGCAACCATGAGTGCTAAGAAGGACGCGCTGGTCAACATCGGTGGATTCCTCGCTATGAATAGCAAGGATATCTACGAAAAAGCCAGCAACATGGAGGTGATCTACGAAGGGCTTCACACCTATGGAGGTTTAGCTGGTCGTGACATGGAAGCCATGGCCATTGGAATTGGTGAGTCTGTAGAGGAAGACCACATACGAGCTCGAGTTGGACAGGTCTTTACTTGGGGAACAAACTGATCGAAGCAGGTGTGCCGATCGTCCATCCTGTTGGAACCCATGGTGTGTTCTTGGATGCGAAGAAGTTCTTACCACATGTACCTCAAGACCACTTTCCTGCACAGGCTCTAGCCGCAGAGATCTATGCCGATTCGGGTGTTAGAACCATGGAGCGTGGAATTGTATCCGCAGGAAGGGATGCCGTCACAGGCGAGAATCACTACCCTGAACTCGAACTGGTACGACTGACCATACCGCGACGCGTATACACACCGGCGCAGATGGATGTGGTGGTAGATTCTATTTCAACCGTGTATGAAAACCGAGATCAGATCAAAGGTTTACGAATGACGCACGAACCTGAGTACCTTCGCTTCTTCCAAGCACGCTTTGAAAGAAGATAGAACCGTATGCTGAGTATCACGAAGATCTTTCACTTTGAGTCCGCCCATGCGATCTCGAATCATCCCGGGAAATGCCGTAACGTTCACGGACACAGCTATGAACTCCGAGTATCTGTGGCGGCTAAAGAGCTGAACCAGAACGATATGGTCATGGATTTTTACGACCTGAAAGTCCTTGTCAAGCGAGAGGTAGTGGATAAACTCGACCACGCCCTATTGCTTTGCAGCAACGGTGAATTGGCTGAGGAGTTCAGGCATCATTCAGGACGTATGATCTGGACCGACAAGGAGCCTACAGCCGAGCACATGCTTGAGATGATCGTGGCATGGATCCAACCTGGACTTCCATCCCACATTCAATTGAAGCAACTTCAGCTCTGGGAGACCACTTCGTCTTTTGCCCAGTGGGAGCCTGCATGATGCTCGTGGCTCTTACTTAGAAAGGATCAAAAACTCCGTTCTTCGGTTGAGGGCACGCCCCTCTTCTGTATCATTCGTGGCGAAAGGCACCGACTCCCCAAATCCGCGGTATTCGATCCGCGCCCCTTCGATTCCTTGAGACTCCAGGAACTGCCTCACCGAAAAAGCGCGATCGGTGGATAGCGCGAGGTTGGCGGCATCCTTACCCACATTATCCGTGTGACCATGGATGGCAATACGCATGCCTTCATTCTCCTTCAGGTACTCGGCAAATTCGATCAAGATCAACTTCGATTTTTCAGAGATCTCGGCTGAATTGGTGGCATAGAAGATATCATTGATCTTATAGACACCTCCCTCCTTTACCTCGGCCACTTCGAGATCAACCTCTTGAAAGGTACTGACCTCTTCTTTCTTTCCAGACAAACGAATCCCTTTCGGTTCTTCTGGCTCGGGTTCGATCAATTTGGACTGAAAGGCCATTCCTTCTGCCTTCACATTCATGACCACTTTCTCTTCCTCCTGGACTCGGATCACTGCGGCGTAGGAGCCGTCATCCCTATTTACATCCACTTCGGTCACGTTCTTGGACTCCATGCTCTTGAGCTGAACCTTTGCATCTCGCGCCGGAGCTCCTTGTTCATCTGTAAGCGTTCCTTTGACAAACACCACCTTGTCAGGTCGCGCTTCTTTGTACAATTCAAAACTCCAGATATCAATACTCTCCGGCTTCTCCCGATCCTTGGCCGAGTAGTAAACGGTCTTGCCATCTGTACTCACCGCAAAGGCTTGTTCGTCTCCTTCAGAGTTGATCGGATGACCTAAATTCACTGGTTTCGCCCATGAGCCATCATCATTCTGCTTGGTATAGAAGACATCGAGTCCACCTAATCCTAGATGCCCGTCCGAAGAGAAATACAAGGTCCTGGAATCCGAGTGCATGAATGGCGTCTTGTCGTTGAACGACGTATTGATGGGCGGTCCAATGTTCTTCGCTTCCTGCCACTGCCCGTTCTCATTCATCGTGCTGTAGTAGATTTCCAATCCCATATTCTCACCACGATCGCTACAGAAATAGAGCGTCTTTCCGTCGGATGAAATGCTTGGTTGAGATTCAAAACCATTCTCTGTGTTCACCTTAGGTCCTAAGTTCTTCAGCTCTGTCCAATAATAACCCAGCATTCCCGTCTCCTGATCTGTACCGTACTTCAACTCGGAGGTGTAGATGTCACAATTGACATACCCCATACTCGCGGGCTTACAGATCGTAAGATAAACGCGCTTATTGTCCAGGGTCATGGACGCCCCGCCATAACGAAAGGCTTCATTCTCATTAAAGGGAGTCGGAAAAGGCTCACCCTCATCAAAAGTCTCATCTTGGAGTCGCTTAGCTTTCACGAATTTTTCTGAATACTGTGTCTCCTCGCTTAACACACTGGTGCGGACGTGCGAATCGATCGAATATCTCCGTGTGAGTAACATAATCTCATTGTCAGGAGAGATCAAAGGAAGAAATTCATCATAACCCGTACAGACCTCCATCACGCGCTGTGGTTTAAATGGGACCGGATTCTTGTAGACCCCATCGAAGAACTTAGCGTATTCGTAGTCCAATTGGATCTCTTCTTCTCTCCTTTCATCCAGCGACTCCGTTGACGAGCCACTAAGTTCGAAGTAGCGTTCGTAGTGCTTGACCGCTTCGTCGTATCGCTTAGCTCCAAGCGCGATCAGACCGAGATAGTAATATGGCTCATGGTGGAAATCGGGACAGAGTTGAAGGGTCTGCTTCAATTCATTCTCAGCGGCCTTGAACGAACTGCCTCTGGACATGGCCGAGCGGAGTAACTCGATTCCGAGCACGTAATGAGCTTGAGCACAGTCCGGATCCTCCTCCACGGCATCACGCAGTGCCTCAAGTCGATCTTCCTTCTCATTCTTTCGATCCAAACCCTCCTCGAGCTTCTTCTGGACCTTTTTACCCTCGCAGCCTTGACACTCGATCAACGGAGTGATGCGCAGACTCTTGGTCGACACGGAAGGTTGCGACACAGCAATGCCTGTTGTGAGAAAAAGAATCGCTATGGATAGCATGTATCGCATAGCCCTCGAAGTTAAGAGTGAATAAAACTCAGCGGATGGCCTGTTGACGCAAATAATGATCAGCAATTGTTAATAAACACATCGCCTCCACAATGGGTACGGCACGGGGTACAACGCAAGGGTCGTGCCGACCTTTCCCTTTCACGGTGGTTTGCTGACCATCCTTATCGATCGTCTCTTGGTCTTTCATCAGCGTGGCCACAGGTTTGAATGTTACCTGCAGCATTATATCCTCACCATTGGAGATGCCTCCTTGCACGCCGCCGGAATGATTTGTTCTGGTCCTTCCGTTCTCATCAAAAAGATCGTTGTGTTCTGACCCCAGCATGCTGCCAGACGCCACTCCGCTTCCGATCTCGAATGCCTTTACAGCATTGATACTCGTCATGGCCTTAGCAAGATCTGCATTGAGTTTGTCGAACACCGGCTCTCCCAATCCTGAAGGAACACCGTGCGCAATGCACGTAACCTTTCCGCCAATGGTGTCGCCGTCTGACCGCACCTGACTGATGCGCTCGATCATACGTCCTGCGGTCTCATCGTCCGGACATCGAACAATATTTCCTTCTACTTCTGCGGGATCAAGTTCAAGATAAGGCTTTGGACAAGTAACGTCTCCAACGGATGAAACATACGCCCAGACCTTCACGCCTTTGGTTTGTAACCACTGCCGAGCGATAGCACCGGCAACGACTCGACAGGCAGTTTCTCGAGCAGAGGAGCGTCCTCCACCTCTGTGATCACGGACGCCATACTTCTCATCGTAAGTCTTATCGGCATGAGAGGGTCGATATACCTCCTTCAAGTGGTCGTAATCTTTAGACTTCGCATCGCTGTTGCGGATGATGAAGCCGATGGGTGTACCTAGGGTCTTCCCTTCGAATATTCCTGACAGGAACTCAACCGTATCGCTTTCCTTGCGTTGTGTGGTGATCTTGGACTGCCCCGGCTTTCTGCGATCTAACTCAGCCTGCACTTGTGCCGGGTCGATCGCTACACCGGGAGGACACCCGTCAATGACACCGCCGACCGCCGTTCCGTGGCTCTCACCGAAGGTGGTCAACTTAAATAAGGTTCCAAATGAATTGCCTGCCATACGGATACAAAGGAAAGCTTCTATCGGATAAAAACACAAGCGCTACTTGGATTTGAATCGCGTGACTTCTGCTATACTTGTGCTTCAAAGCGAGCACCATGAAACTCTTCACCCATATTCAGTCATTGCATCAGATCAGGGAAGCCTCCGTACGTCGTATTTCTGGTAAGAAGATGAATGAGCTACCGAGTTTGGATGACGCCTGGCTCGCGGTGAAGGATGGTAAGATCCTGGCCTTTGGTGAAATGAGCGACCTAGACCGGAGTCATTTCAATGGTTTCGAAGAGATCGATGCCACAGGAAGACTCATGCTTCCATCTTGGGTGGACAGTCATACCCATCTCGTCTTTGCCGATTGGCGAAATCAGGAGTTCGAAGATCGTATCCAAGGGTTGAGTTATCAGGAAATCGCAGCTCGAGGTGGCGGAATTCTGAATTCAGCGCAAAAGCTGCGCGAGGCGTCGGAGGATGAATTGTACGAACGCGCGATGAGTAGATTGAATGCTCTGATCAAAAAAGGCACGGGAGCCATCGAGATCAAATCAGGATACGGGTTGAACACGGAAAGTGAATTGAAGATGCTGCGGGTAATCCGACGGATCAAAGAGTCCTCTCCTATTCCAGTTAAAGCTACCTTCCTGGGTGCACACGCGTTCCCGAATGAATTCAAAGAGAACCCCGAGGGGTACATTGACCTGATCATCAACGAAATGATCCCAAGCATTGCCAAGGAAGGCTTGGCCGACTATGTCGACGCCTTTTGCGAAGATGGATACTTCAACGTATCCCAAACCGAGCGTGTCATGGTGGCGGGAAAGAATGCAGGCATGAAACCCAAGGTGCATGTCAATCAGTTCAACGTCATCGGAGGAATCGAAGCCTGCGTCAGACTTGACGCCCTGACCGTAGACCATTTAGAAGTACTGTCTGATGAAGATCTAGAAGCTTTGAAGCAAAGTGAGACCCTGCCAGTTGCTTTGCCGAGTTGTTCGTTTTTCTTGAGCATACCCTACACTCCCGTGAGGAAGCTGATGGATGCTGATCTACCGGTCGTATTAGCCACGGACTTCAATCCCGGTTCTACACCCAGTGGTAATATGAACTTTGTCTTCTCTCTGGCCTGTATCAAGATGAAGATGACTCCTGCCGAGGCGGTGAACGCCATGACCCTGAATGCAGCCGCTGCATTGGAGCTAGAAGAAGATCTGGGTTCGATCACACGAGGCAAGCGTGCCAACTTGATCCTCACTAAACCAGTGAAGGCACTCTCCTACCTACCCTACGCCTTCGGCGATGATCACATCGAGCAAGTGTATGTGAATGGGGAGGCCTTTGGGATGTGATATTTTCTATTTGATATGTGTTATTTGGAGGGGATCGGTATTAGGTATTAGGTATTAGGTATTAGATTTAAACTATTCTACCACTTGACCATTTGACCACTTGACCACTAAACCAACAACCAGATATTCATTATTCACTATTCATTAATCATTGAACATTAAAAAAGCCCCCTGCCAAAGGCAGAAGGGCTTTTTTAAAAAATTGGTTATGACTATTGGCTTAGTGAGCGATTGTCACTTTCTCCATCTTGGTCACTCCGTTGTTCTCGATTGAGATGTTGTATACACCCGCTTCCAAAGAAGAAACGTTGAGTGCATTGTTCTCAACAACAGTAGTGCTTACCAAGCGTCCTGCTGCATCGTAGATGCTTACAGTAGATGCACCGGTTACCCCAGAAAGGTTGATGACATCATTCGCTGGGTTAGGATAAACACTGATCAAGTCAGCTGGAGTCTCATTCACGCCGAGTGGAGAATAGTTCTCACCGAATTGAACGTACTGTACTCCATCAATAACGATCACGATCTTACCGTCAACGGTATCTGTTTCGATGTTGTTCACTTCCTCAGCAACAGTTACAGCAGCGTTCTCAGACTGCCAAATCTCACCAGTAGTTGGATTTTGAACCCAAGTAGCGAGACGAAGGTCTGTCCACTCCTCTACTGAGTGCTCGATCGTGTGAACGATGGGATCACTAGCATCGTTTGGCAAGCGATACTCGCCCACGAATGTGTGAGACTCATTGATGGTCTCCGTGCTTCCGTCGGTGATAGCAGGAAGAGTAGTTCCGCTTGCGTCTGGAAGCATCTTCTTCATCACGTCGTGGAACTCAGTCTCTCCGTTGGTCTCCTCATTGAGGAAAGTCAAGTTCTCTTGAACAGAGAAGTGAGCAACCAAGCCTGCAGGCATATCAACCACTGGGCTGATGGTAACCTCAGCGTCAAGAACGTAAGATGAATCCACTTTTACCAATTGACCACCTTGCATTTCGTAAGTGAAGTTAGGAGTCAAAGTTCCAGATACAGTAAGATCAACGAAAGCAGGAACATCCTGAGCAGCTTCGAAAACAGCAGCTGTATAGCTATTGCTATTCAGACCAAGACTACCGTCTGTGTGCATTGATGGAACCGAGTTCACAGCGTAGAATGTACGACGATCTTGTCCTTCCAACGTGAAGTATGGATCACCAGCACCTGGCCAGCTCATCTGATAGTTCACTTTGCTGTACTCGCCAGAGTAGTTAGACATAACTGACAAAACGTTGGCGTTACCAGGAGTACATGGAGGACAAGTAGAGCTGGTGAACTGCTCAAGAATTGGCTTACGCGTTACAGGAGTTGGGTGAACCAATACATCTGTAGACGCCTCATCATTTGTGTTATCCTCATCACTTGCAGAGTTCACAGAAACAATGTTGGTCGTGATTGTACTTGTCTGCTCGATAGTTGGAGTCCATGAAGTTGGATGAGTATAGCTGTAAGTAGCTCCTGAAGCAATGTTCACACCTGTAATTGATCCAGTTACTGCAGAACCTCCATCAACTGAGTATGAAATTTCAAAAGTAGTTACAGCCGCGCTACCCAAGTTACGTACTGTACCAACGATGTCACCTGAAGTATTCACTTCTTGGTAAGGACCGTTATCTACAGAAACGTTCTCGAGGTCATTAGTTGGCTGAACACCTGGGTTGAATGCGTAATAAGTGTTATCTGTCAACAAAGAAGAACCACCGGTAGCGGTGTTTTGTGACTGAACGCTGCTGCCAATTTCAAAAGCAGTAGAACCATCAATCTGAAGACCCACGGTCAACGAAACGTTTCCACCTCCACTTGAGTAGGTACGCATGTCAACCACATACATTTTGTTGGTGGTCTCTTCCATAACGATACCCCAATAAGCCCAGTAGGTTCCAGAAAGTCCAGCCGCAGAAGCTGAAGCCCAGATAATCCACTGCTGGCGGTTTGGAGCAGTACCAAAAGTCTTGGTAATTACCGCATCGTTTGAACCACTCAAGTTCAATCCCCATGCGCAGATCGAGCTGTCAGGAATACTAGTACTAGGTAGGGAATTGTTAGAAGTTGAAGGCGCTGTACCAACGTTCGCAGCGAAGGAAACAACTCCAGCAGCCGCTACTTGGTAAGTACTTACGGAACCTCCGTTGAATTCAAAAGCAAAAGGAAGCGTCTGAGTCGCAGACCATCCCGTTGATGATGGTGCTAGGATCTCAGTATATCCTGTGTAGTTGGCGGTCATGTATGAAGATGGTTGCTCTTCATCCTGGTTCAAGTTACCAGGGTTCTGACCTGCGTTGATGTAGTTCACAGTGTAATACTGCGCGCTAGCAAAGCCCGCAACCAACACCATGGCAAAAAGCAGTAATGATTTTTTCATAAGTAAAGATTTGTGATACATATAACTGTCAAAGTTAGAAGGATTCCTTTACACAGCACCCTGTGACCAAACGGTTGATCACCTTTTAGGAATACAAAAAAAGCCCCCTCGATTAATCGAGAGGGCAATACTATATGAAAGTATTACGGAGATCAGTGAGCGATGGTCACCTTCTCTACCGAAACAACTCCATTGTTCTCAATAGACACGTGGTAAACACCTGCATCCAATGCTGAGACATCCATGCTGTTGTTGTCTACAACTGACGTAGAAACTACGCGTCCTGCTGCATCATAGATAGTCACAGTTACTTGTCCTACTGCGCCACGAAGGTTGATCACGTCGCGAGCTGGATTAGGATAAACTGAGATGCGCTCCGCAGTAGTACTGTGCACGCCGAGAGGAGAAAGTCCATCACCGAACATCACCCACTCTTCTCCATCCACGGTGTAAACCACCTGACCGTCAACGGTGTCGGTTGTGATGTTATTGGCTTCATCCAATACAACCACCTCTGCGTTTTCTGACTGCCATATTTCACCAGTAGTTGGGTTCTGCACCCATGTAGCCAAACGAAGGTCATCCCACTCTTCAATTGAATGCTCGATCGAGTGAACGATTGGATCTCCTGCATCGTTAGGCAAACGATATGTTCCAGGGAACGTGTGAGACTCACTGAGAGAAACTGAATCATTCGCTGAAATAGCTGACAAAGTGGTTCCACTAGCGTCTGGAAGCATCTTCTTCATTACATCGTGGAACTCGGTCTCACCGTTGGTCTCCTCGTTGTTGTAGGTCAAATTCTCCTGAAGAGAAATGTGCGCCACCTGTCCTGCTGGAAGGTCTACGATCGGATTGATCGTTACAGTTGCAGAAAGTACAAAAGATGAATCCACACGAACCAACTGTCCGTCTTGTACTTCATACGTGTAGTTAGGCTGAATCGTACCTGATACAGTCAAGTTGACGAATGCAGGTACTTCCTGAGCCGCCTCAAAAACGGCACCTGTATAGCTGTTACTATTCAAACCAGCACTACCATCAGTATGCATGGAAGGAACACTATTCACACCGTAGAAAGTACGACGATCTTGACCCTCCAATGTAAAGTAAGGGTCTCCCGCACCTGGCCAGCTCATCTGGTAGTTCACCTTTGAGTACTCACCTGGATAGTTTGACATTACAGAAAGTACATTGGCGTTACCTGGTGTACAAGGAGGACAAGTAGAGCTAGTGAATTGCTCAAGGATCGGCTTACGCGCAACTGGTGTAGGGTGAACCAAAATATCCAAAGACGCCTCATCGTTGGCGCTGTTACCATCTGGGTTTCCGTTCACAGAAACGATATTGGTTGTAACCGTGCTCAACTGCTCAGAAGTTGGAGTCCAAGCCGTTGGATGTGTGTATTGGTAAGTTGCCAATGGAGCAATGCTCAGACCGGTCAAGGTTCCGGTAACCGCAGAGCCACCATCTACTGAGTAAGAGATCTCTACGGATGTAATTGTCTCACTACCCATGTTCTGAATTGTTCCAACGATGTTGGTGCTAGTGTTCATCTCTTGGTAAACGCTATTGTCCACGCTCATGTTACTGACATCGTACTGAGCCGCTTCGTACACTGAAATGTTATCCAAGGCAGCTCCGTATGTCCATCCACTACCGTCATTGTATACAAAGGCAAGAACGATTTGATCTCCAATGTAAGAACTGATATCCATCAAGTTCTCGTCATCCCAAGCACTAAAGTTCAAGCCTGCAGGAACGTCTTGCAGAAGGGTCCAAGAACTGTTGGTCACAGAATAGATCGCAATATTCAGATTCTCTGTAGCTCCGCTGTAAGTAAGCTCGAAGTAATACTTGTCATAAGACAACACAACCAATCCACTAGCCGAAGTGAGGTCAATGGTATCAGTAAACAAAGAATCAGCGCTCTTATCGCAATTACATGCGTCATCGTTTGTAGCGATAAAATCACCGTGTGCAGGAATAGCAAAAGCGCTGCTGCTAAGTGAAGTAGATGTTCCTGCATTCCACCCTCCATCGTTTGACAGCGTGGCCTGTGTCCAAGACGCGGGAATACCATTAGAAAAATCCTCGTCGAGATAAACGGTTTGAGCCATAGTTCCCATGCTTCCGAGGAGAAGCGCGGTGGCTGCGAGTAGAAGTCGTTTCATAGTTAATTTTTGATTTCGTGCAAAGGTGCCAAAAAACGCCCTATTTACTGGTAGTTCAATCTGTCTATCCTTGAAATCCTAGAATTCGAGATCCTTCGGCGGAAATGGCACGCCTAACAACTAGATTTGCGCCATCAAAACCATCAACAGCTATGAAGCAGATCATCGAGTGTGTACCGAACATCAGTGAAGGCCGAGATCCTGAAAAGATCAAGAGGATCACAGATGTAGTGGAATCAGTGGAAGGAGTCATGCTCTTGAATGTCGATCCCGGAAAGGCTACAAACAGAACGGTGATCACCTTTGCCGGTGAACCCGACGCAGTGATCGAAGCTGCCTATTTGTTGGTGAAGAAGGCATCCGAAGAGATCGACATGAGCAAGCACTCCGGCGAGCATCCTCGCTTTGGTGCTACCGACGTCTGCCCTCTTGTACCCGTCGCTAATATCACCATGGAAGAAACGGTGAAGTATGCTCGCAAACTCGGTGAACGTATCGGAAATGAGATCGGCATTCCCGTGTATTTCTATGAGAATGCCGCCACTTCGGATGATCGTAAAAACCTAGCCACCGTTCGCAAAGGAGAGTATGAAGGATTGAAAGACAAGCTGTCCAATCCGAATTGGAAGCCGGATGCAGGAATGGAACAGTACAACGACCTCGTCAAGCGCACGGGTGCTACCGCAGTTAGTGCGCGCGACTTCTTGGTGGCGTACAACATCAACCTCAACACTACCAGTACACGTCGTGCCAATGCCATCGCCTTTGACATCCGTGAAAGAGGTCGTGTAAAACGTGAAGGTGATAGCCTGACAGGTAAGATACTCAAAGACGAAAAAGGAAATCCGATCAGCGAACCCGGCCTGTTGAAGGCGGTGAAGGGTATCGGTTGGTTCATCGAGGAATACGGTGTAGCCCAGATCAGCTATAACCTCACCAACATCAGCATCACCTCCATCCATGAGGCCTTTGATAAGACATGCGAACGTGCCGAGGCTCGTGGACTTCGCGTCACGGGTTCTGAATTGATCGGACTGGTTCCGAAGAAAGCACTTCTCGATGCCGGAAAGTATTTCCTAAAGAAGCAAGAACGCTCCCTCGGTATACATGAAGAGGAGATCATGAAGATCGCGGTCAAGTCGCTGGGGTTGGATGAACTCGCTCCGTTCAATATCCGAGACCGTGTGATCGAATATGTCCTGGAAGACCGAATGCACAGTGGAAAGCGTTTGGTCGATATGGACCTGAAGAGCTTTGCCAATGAAACCGCCTCTGAATCCCCTGCTCCCGGTGGTGGATCGATTGCAGCCTACATAGGCGCACTCGGCGTATCATTAGGTATGATGGTCGCAAACCTGAGTTCTCACAAAAGAGGCTGGGACGAAAAATGGGAGTACTATTCTGATTGGGCAGAGAAAGGACAAGCCTACAAGGACCGACTTCTTCATTTGGTAGATGAGGATACCAATGCATTCAACAAGATCATGGAAGCCTTCGGCCTGCCGAAAGGATCCGATGAGGAGAAAGCAGCTCGCAAGCAGGCGATCCAGGACGCCACCAAAGGCGCTATTCAAACTCCTTTAGACGTCATGCAAACCTGCGTGGATTCCATGGAGGTGATGCTGGAAATGGCCAAGACAGGCCTCCCCGCTTCTATCAGTGATGCAGGTGTAGGTGTGCTTTGTGCGCGTGCCGGCGTCAGAGGGGCTCATTTGAATGTGAAGATCAACGCTTCAGACCTCGAAGACAAAGACTTCGTGAAGGACGTCTTCGCAAAGGCGGATGCGCTTTCTTCTCAAGCCGAGGCTCTTGAAAACGAGATCATGGCCTTGGTGGAAGAAAAACTTTAGGGTAGTAATCGGATCAGTTCAATTGCTCGTCTTATCATTGATAGGAGCAACGAATGTCCATGACCGAATCCGAGGATAGAACTGATTTCAAGTTGTGGGAGAAGGTGATCTACTTCTTCCCGGTTCAATTGCTATTCGTTCATCTAAAGAAGAACCTCATTCTTTTACTCTTCTGGGTCGTTCTTTTTGCCATCATCACCAAGAGCATCCTCTTGAAATATGGCGCCCCTTACCTGTTCCTCTTTCCGGAATACTTAGGGTCGGTGAACTTCCTATCCCATTTCCTCGTAGGCATTGCTCTGGGCGCCTTCATCATGGCTTTCAACCTCTCCAGCTATGTGGTCAATGGATTTCGCTTTCCCTTTTTAGCCACACTGAACCGCCCGTTCATCAAGTACTGTCAAAACAACATCGTACTTCCAGCCGGATTCTCCGTACTCTACATGGTCGCGATGTTTCAATTCCAGTCGGAATTCGAACACATCACAAGCATCGATATCCTGCTGAATATGCTTGGATTCATATCGGGCAACTTGGCGTTTATCGCCCTCACCTTCACATACTTCATCGCCACGAATCGAAATACCGATTACTATCAAAAGCGACTGTCAAAAGAGGAAGTATTCATGAACCCGGTAAAAGACCTCTTCTCTAGCAAGAAAAAGTGGAAACAACTGATGGTAGGTTCGTCGCGCGAATGGAAAGTAAGCACCTACATCAGCAAGTGGGGCAGCATTGCTTTAGCGAGGGACAGTAGTCATTATAATAGGGGCACCCTTGACATGGTCTTTGCACAGAATCGGATCAACGCATCCTTCTTTCAAGTCACCATCCTGGTCATCCTCTTTACCCTCGGCTTTTTTGGCGATACCGAATGGCTCATGATCCCGGCCGCTGCGAGTATGCTACTCTTCTTCACTATGCTCATCATGCTAGCCTCCGCGATGTACTCCTGGTTCAAAGGCTGGACGAGCGTAGCGATGATAGCCTTGATCTTGATCATCAACTTCGTTTCGACCAAGGAACCCTTTCAGTACCGAAATCAAGCCTACGGCTTGCGTTACGACACCAATTTCGTCACGTACGATCAGGAGTCGATCCGTCTGCATCAGGTAGATGACGATGCTTTCAAGGATGATATCACGACCGGACTCCGCTATCTGGAACACTGGAAGGCACGCCAACCCAACGACCAGCCCACAGCTGTCTTTATCAATGTTCCTGGTGGAGGTTTGCGATCCGCGATGTGGGCGATCCAAGCCTTGAACCAAGCTCAATTAGTCTCTAATGATCGCATGTGGGATGAAACCGTACTAGTTTCGGGTTCTTCAGGTGGAATGATCGGCGCTGCCTACTTAAGGGAATATATCTATCGAAAGGCCAACGGTCTTACCGACCTCCCCATCGACTCGATCATCCACGACATTTCCAAGGACAAACTCAACGCTGTGGCATCCACCGCGGTGATGAACGACATCTTCTTTCGATTCAAGACCTTCGAGTGGAACGGCCACACGTATACGATGGACCGCGCTACTGCCTTTGAACAAAAGCTCAATCTCGATACACGAGGCTGGTTGGATTATCGACTCGGTGACCTGGCTGAACGCGAGTATCAGGCGGAAGTTCCCATGACACTCCTCGCTCCAACCATCAGCAATGACGGACGCAAACTGATCATCTCTCCACTCGGCGTTTCATACTTGGCGCACAACACGGCCTTCGATCAGATGAACGAGAATGTCGAATTCAGAAGGTTCTTCCGGGACCTGGAAGCGGATAGCTTGAGTTACCTGAGTGCATTAAGGATGAGTGCCACCTTCCCCTATGTCTTTCCCGCGGCCAACCTGCCGACCGAACCCATGATCGAGATCCTCGATGCCGGGATTCGGGACAACTCAGGGTTGAGCAACACCCTGAAATTCATTTACAACTTTCGCCATTGGTTGAATGAGAATACCGGACGATTGGTCATCATTCATCTGCGAGATCAAGAAAAGTTCATCGATTCAGATGAGGGTGAAGCAAAAGGGGTCTTAGAATCGATCGGACAACCACTTGGCACCTTCTACAATACCGTACTCGACATTCAGGATTACCAACTCGAGGATCAACTGCGGCTGGCGTACAATTGGTATGACGGAAAGATCGAAGTGGTTGAGTTGGTCTTGGAGCGATCGAAGACCAATCCCATCAGCCTGAGTTGGCACCTCACTCAAAAAGAGAAGGAACGCATCATCAACTCTATAAACAGCGAGGCAAACAAACGCTCATTAAAACGGATTCAAGCACTCAGTGGCGGATCACAATAGGATTACTTCGTCGACTTCCTTGGATCTTGAGATATGACTTAGGATCACGGCCTGCATGTCTTGATCATCATAGCCCGTTTCGATGAACGACTTCACTTCATCAAGCTCGCTCAGATCCAAGGCCGTAGGCACCATTCCGTGTCCTTTATATCGTCCGGCCTCGATCAGAACCACGCTACGCTCCTGCTCCGTAAAACCTTTACCGGTGATCAACATGGTTTTGTCGTGGTTCCGTAATTCGGCGACCGCTTCTTCGCAGCGTGCGTTGTAGTCTTCGGCCGACTCCTCTCCCACACAGGCTTTATTGCACGGACCGTGGAGATCAGGATCACAAGCTCCCGCAGCATCCTGTAATCCACAGAAGCGAGCACAGAGGCGATGCTTTTGGCAGAGAAACTCCAGCCTAACTTGAGCGTCGAACCGACTTCGAAATGAGTATTCCGGACGATCCCATTTCCCGACTCTACCTGTGTTCAATCGTTGATAGCCGTTCTGGTCCACATACCGATACACGCCCCAATTCAGCATCACTCGCTTCATCAAACGATTGTAGGGCGGCCAGTGCTTCTTGATCTCATTAGCTTCTGTAAGAAGAGCAATCAGCTCATTCGGACAAACGATCCAATCCAGGTCTTCGATCTTCTCAGCGAAATGACTCTTGAAACCCGTGTGTGTATTTCCTCGAAAATGCTCGGAAACACGCTTTTTCAGGTCGTTCGCCTTTCCGACGTAGATCACCTTTCCTTTGGCACCCTTGAAAATGTAGACTCCTAGCACGGAAGGAGCTTCCTCGAAGCGTTCTCTATTCAACAGGGGCGGCAGCGTAGCCTCTCTGCTTCGTGCGTTGAGGGCGAATGGAATTTGATCCTCATGATCGAGAGCTTGAAGCTTGAGAAAGAGCTTCGCCGTGAATGCACAGTCACCCATCGCTCGGTGTCGTCCATCGATCTTCTCACCCATCTGCGCCGCTATCTTGCCGAGACTATATGAATAGAGATTTGGCATAAGCTTGCGAGAGAGTCGCACAGTACACAGCCGCTTCGTTCGCCAATGCATCCCGAGGCGATGGAATTGTTCTCGGATGAAACTGTAATCGAAATTGACGTTGTGGGCAACAAACACCGAATCATTCGTTCGTTTCCATATCTCAGAGGCAACATCTTGAAACGCGGGGGCCGACTCGACCATCTCGTTGGTGATACCGGTAATGGCCGTGATGCGACCAGGGATCAAAACACCCGGATTCACCAGGGTCTCATAGGTATCGATGATCTTTCCATTTTCGATCTGAATGATCGCGATCTCTGTCACCTCATGCTTCTTGGCACTTCCACCGGTGGTTTTCAATATCGACGATCGAGAATTTCACGCTTTAAAAATAATGCTTACGATTCCTCCCCATTCATTTCATTTGCAATACGCTCATCACAAGTCCACCGAGCCCAGTTTAGATATTCAACATCTTTACCCTTTCAAACCGAATTTATGAGAAACATCGCCTTCCTCCTTTTCCTCGCTCTGTCTTCGATCCAAGTCCAATCCCAGTCGCTTCAGTCTACTCAGAGAAGCAATGGCAAACTTGAAGGTGAAGATCGGCAGACATGGTATTTACAAGGTAAGAAGGAGGTGAAAGCCTACGGAGCAGAATCGGATCGTGTCATCAGCGAATTGATCGCTGGAAAGGAGCCAAAGAAACGAGTGGTCGTGGCAGTCATCGATTCGGGTGTGGATCACGAGCATGAGGACCTCAAGGCTAACATTTGGACCAACGAAGACGAAGTGCCTGACAACGGAAAAGACGACGATGGCAACGGTTACGTCGATGACGTCCATGGATGGAACTTCCTCGTGGATGACGAAAACAAAAGTTTCGTGAAGGCGAACTTAGAAGCCACTCGTATTCTGCGTTTGAGTCGATCCTTCGAGTCATCAGGCGAGGACTACCCTTCTTGGTTGACGAATGATGTCCTGAAGATAGCTGCCGAGATCTACAATGAGCAGGGAGAGGAACTCCAGAGCTATTATCAGATCGTGGGTGTGTATCGAGTGCTGGACTCTGCGGTTACCCAAGCCTTGGGTGACACGGCATATACGTATGAAGATGTTGCAGGTATTGAGTCCGACGATCCACTCCTAGTTGATGCCAAGAGGATCTTCAAAGCATTCACCAAGCTAGACATCACGAAGAGGGATCTTCAAGAAATGGACGGCATCGTCAACAATTATCAGAACTACTGGCTAAACTTCGATTATCAACCTAGGTCAGTCAAGTATTATGAAACCGCCTCCTACGGCAACAACGAGGTGGGCGGAGAGCACACCGGTCATGGTACCCACGTTTCGGGCATCATCGCGGCCAGCGCATCCAACGATCTAGGAGGTAGAGGTGTCGCCGGAAACGTTGCCGATATCATGATCTTGAAGGCCGTTCCGGATGGAGACGAATATGATATGGATGTGGCTAAAGCCATCCGCTATGCAGCTGACAATGGTGCCGACATCATCAATATGAGTTTTGGGAAGGGTCTTTCACCTTATAAGGAAGAGGTCTATGCTGCGCTTGAATATGCTGCAGGCAAAGGTCTTTTGATCGTACATGCTGCCGGCAACGATGCACAGGACAGCGATGAAGTAGACAACTTTCCAAACGATATGTCGCTATCGGAAGAAGCGCAGGCTTATTACTTGACCGTTGGAGCCATCGGTCCTAGAAAGAACAAGCGCATGCTGGCCGACTTTTCAAACTACGGTGACACCTTGGTGGATGTATTCGCGCCTGGTGAAGACATCTACTCTACTCTTCCAAAGAGCAAGTATGGCTACCAAAGTGGCACGAGCATGGCAGCTCCGGTGTTGTCGGGTGTCGCAGCGTTGATTCTTGCTTACCACCCCGAAATGACGGGTAAAGACCTCAAAGAGGTTATCCTTCTAGGCGGCACTGACCTGAGTTCGAAAAAGGTCATCCTTCCAGGCACCTGGAAGGAGAAGGTGGAATTCAGAAAGCTCTCCAGCACCGGAAAGGTGACGAACGCCTACAACTCCTTTAAGCTGGCCGACGAAAAGTAAGGGGTCACGAAAACATCGACCCGAGCATGTCATTGAAGTTAACCCTTCCGTGATAGCTCTTCTTGCTGATGAGCGAGTATTCTGCCAAGGCATGAAGAACGAATTCAGCCATCAATGGAATCTGGTTTGCTTCTAGGTCAGGCATGTAATCCTGAATAAAGTCGATCAACGGCGTGACGGCCGAAAGTTCCTTGCGGTAGGTTGAATCATCCGCATCATTATCCAAATCCATGGAATGCTCAGAGAACCATGCAACGATATCGTCATATGGCGATCCCTTCTGCCGTTTTGAGATTCGTTCAGGGTTTGGGAAATGCTTCAAGAACTCCTTCCGGATGGTATGTCGAATGAGGTTTGAACTCCTTGTCTCTTTTGATTCAGACAAGAGCTTCTCTGACACCGAAGCCACGCTCAGCGGAGTGTAGAACCTAAATCGCGGCCTGAATTCTAGTTTGGACAAATGCGTAGTGATTAACGCACGGAGAATAAAAAATCCCAACCGAAGAATCGATTGGGATTTACTTGTGAAAGAATATGCTTTATTAAGACCGTGGTCTTGCTTCGTTCACTACTAGGTTTCTGCCCATCATTTCAGAACCATTCAAGCCGTCAATTGCAGCTTGTGCTTCCGAATCATTCGGCATTTCAATGAAGCCAAAACCTTTAGCACGACCAGTTTCACGATCAGTAATGATTTTAGCAGAATCAACTTGCCCGTAAGCGGCGAAAGCCTCCTCTAGAGCGTCTACATTCAACCTGTAGTTCAGGTTGCCAACAAAAATGTTCACAGGAAAAAAATTAAGTAAATAATACAATTAGATGACAAAGGTAAGAGAAAGCACTGCCTAGCTAACAAAGGAGCTCCTTTATTTTCGATAGACCGAAGGTTCCAATTGCCGAAGATTGTAGTTTGAGGCCATGGATGCGCCATAAGCTCCGGCAGACCTAATCGCGATCAGATCACCCCTTTCGCTCTCGTGAAGAGGCATGGCTTTTCCGAAGCAATCGCTACTCTCACACACCGGACCCACAGCATCGTAACGCTCATCGATCCCATTACCACGCCTGGTCAAGTTCTCAATGCGATGTATGGCCTGATACAGCGCCGGACGGATCAATTCAGTCATTCCGGCATCAAGAATCAGAAAGTTGGTCTTCACCCCTTTCTTTACGTAAAGGGCTCTAGTGATCAGATCGCCACAATGCGCTACCAAACTCCTTCCTAGTTCAAAGTGGAGTTCCTGTCCAGGACCTAGATCAAGCAATTCGTCAAACAAGGCGAAGAAACGCTCAAAGTCAGAATCGTTCTCAGAATCCGGAGTGTCGTAGTTGATCCCTAGCCCCCCACCAGCATTGATGTGTTCTACCCTAAAGCCAGCGTCAGCGAATCGTTCGATCGCGACATTGACTCGCCCGCAAAGGTTCTTGAATGGCTCTAGGTCTTGGATCTGCGAACCAATATGGAAATGCAATCCTTTCAACTCCAGTGCCGGATGAGCTTTCAAGAATGAGATCACGTCATCGATCTGCCATCCGCTGATCCCGAATTTATTCTCCTCTAAGCCTGTGGTAATATATTGATGCGTCTTAGCATCGATATCAGGGTTCAATCGAAGCGCCACCTTGGCTACGCGACCCATCCCCTGAGCAATGGCATTGATCACCTCGAGTTCTTCCTATGACTCGACGTTGATACTGAAGATGTCATGTTCGATCGACATCTTGATCTCGTCATCGGTCTTTCCCACGCCAGCAAAGGCGATCTTCTTAGGATCAAATCCCATTTGGATTCCCTTGGCCACTTCGCCCCCGCTTACACAATCTACCCCGAGACCTTCGCTTAACATCAATCGAAGGATCTCATCGTCAGCATTGGCCTTCATGGCATAGTGCATGTGATATCCGTAGCGGCTCGCCTGCTCTTGCGCTCTCCTGACGGTGCGACGAAGCAACTGCAGATCATAGAAGTAGAAAGGCGTCTTGTGACCTTCAAACTGGCGGATATCGTCAACGGTGATCATGTCCTATAGATTGAAAAGTCCCCGATTCAAAGCGCGTAATGCTTCATGCTTCATCGGTGAGTCGACCAGAATAGAAATGTTGTTCCTGCTTCCACCGTAAGAGATCATCCTGAGCGGAACGTCCTTCAAAGCATCAAACACTCGCGCGGCATGGCCTGGTTCTTCCTGCAAGAGATGACCGACGATGCAAATGATCGTTTGGTCCCGATCTACTTCCACGGTGCCGTACAGGCGGAGTTCATCTAACAGATGGCTGATGTCACCGGTCTCGTCAATGGTCAGACTCACGGCCACCTCGCTGGTAGTGATCATGTCGATCGGAATGCGATGACGCTCAAAGACCTCAAATATCTTCCTGAGGAAACCGAATGCCAGCAGCATGCGATCGCTTTTGATCTTGATCGCTTTGATACCGTCCTTGGCGGCAACAGCTTTAATGAACGCACCGGATGGCTCATTCGAGATCACCGTGCCCTCCTTCTCTGGCTCTAGCGTGTTTTTCAAAATGACCGGAATAGACGCCTGTCTGGCCGGTACGATGCTCGTTGGGTGAAGGATCTTCGCTCCGAAGTAAGCTAGTTCCGCTGCCTCATCGAAGGTGAGCTTGGAGATCGGACGGGTCTTCTCCACCACACGGGGATCATTGTTGTGCATGCCATCAATCCCTGTCCATATCTGCACCTCCTCTAATTTGATAGCAGCCCCAATGATGCTGGCTGTGTAGTCACTACCTCCGCGCTTGAGGTTGTCAAAATCACCGAAGTGATTGCGGCAGATGTAGCCTTGGGTGATGAAAAGGTCAACGTCAGCATGCTCCTTGATCATCCGCTCGAGATTGCTCTTGACGTACCACATATCCGGCTCACCTTGCTGGTCGATCCGCATGAAGTCCAAGGCAGGAAGAGGCGCTGAGCGAACACCCTTCTCCTCGAGGTAGAACTGCATCATTTGGGTAGAGATCAACTCGCCTTGCGCCAACAGGGTGCGCTCTTCGAATCGAGTAAACATGTCCAAGGTGAAGGAAAGGATGTGCGACCAGTGTCCTTCCAGCATCTCGAGCACTTTGTCCTTTGTTTCCTTCTTGGAGTACAGCTCCTCCACATGACCCGCATAGGTCTTCTCGAGATCATCCACGATGGAATGCACCGCGTCCTTTTCTCCTTTATATAAGGCATTGACAATTTCTGTCAACGTATTCGTCATTCCACTCATCGCGGAGAGAACCACCACCTTGCGCTGGTCATCTTGGATGAGCTGCGCCACCTGCTTCATTCGCTGGGGACTTCCAACGCTCGTTCCTCCAAACTTTTGTACGATCATTTTTATTTGGCTATCAAAGTCGGCAAAGGCACAGCGCGGCTCGGGTTTGAACTCAAATCGAACGCTTTTCTAACATATCACAGTGCTTCGTTCAAAACCAATAACTCATTTTCACTTTCCGCACCTACTAGGCCATGTATATTTGACCCCGCAAGAGAAAACCTGTGTACAGTCTACTAAAAAAAGAGATCAGCGACTTTCTATCATCCTTGATCGGGTATCTGGTCATTGCTGTCTTCTTATGCGCGGTAGGTTTGTTCATGTGGGTATTCCCCATCGAAATCAATGTCCTCAATAGCGGCTACGCTAATTTAGACGCGTTGTTCTCACTAGGACCATGGGTATTTCTATTTCTAGGCCCGGCGGTGACCATGCGCTTGTTCTCTGAAGAGCATCGCACCGGCACCATTGAGTGGTTGATGACCAAACCATTGGGCGATTGGCAGATCATTCTAGCCAAGTTCTTCGCAGGTTGGATCTTGATGCTGGTGGCCATCTTGCCTACGGCGGTCTATTATTATTCCGTGTATCAGCTTGGTAGTCCTCAAGGCAACTTGGACTCGGGGAGCATCTTCGGATCGTACATCGGACTAATGCTATTGGCTGGATGTTATGTGGCCATTGGCTTGTTTGCCTCTTCGTTGACGAACAACCAGATCATCGCCTTCATCACAGCAGTCTTTTTGTCGTTTGTGATGTTCATCGGCTTTGACTCATTGAGCAGCTTCCTTCCGATGGGTGCAGCTGAGCATGCGTTCATTCAATTAGGCATCAACGAGCACTACCTATCGATCAGTCGTGGGGTGATCGATACGCGCGATCTCCTCTATTTCTTTAGTCTGATCACCGTATCCCTGTTGTTCACCAAAACCAAACTCGAAAACCGAACATGGTAAAGGACGGACAACATATTCCAGCTCGCCGAAAGAAAAAGTGGATCGACCTGATCACCATGCTAGTGGTATTGGCAGTCATTGTTCTCCTGAATTTCTTGGGAGGTTACGTTTTCGAACGATTCGATCTCACGGCCGAAAAGCGCTACACCCTCTCCGACGCTTCTGTCGAAACCTTGGAGAATTTAGAAGATGTGGTCTTCGTCCGCGTTTATCTGGAAGGTAATCTACCCACCGAGTTCCGCGAAATGCGCGATGCGGTAAAGGAAGTACTCGACGACATGAGGGCCTACGCCGGAGTGAATCTTGAATACGAGTTCATCAATCCGTCCGAGAGTCCGAAAGAGGAAGAACGCGTTGAGATCTATAAGGAGCTCACCCGACAGGGATTGCAATTCACCAACATCCGCATGCGGACCGGTGACAAGGTGAGCGAACAGATCATCTTCCCTGGAGCTATCCTCTCCTTCAACGGTAAAGAAACTCCCATTCAACTTCTGAAGAGCCAGGCTGGTGCTACCCAAGCAGAAATGATCGAAAGTTCGATCCAACAGCTGGAATACGAGTTCATGAGTGCCATTCAGAAGTTGTCAGAGACTTCTGATATCCGAATTGCCATCATCGAAGGCCATGGAGAGTTGGATGCGTTGGAAACCGCAGACGCCGAGCGCGCACTCTCCGAGTTCTATGCGGTTGAACGAGTAAAGATCAACGAAGAATTGGGCGCCTTGCACACCTTCGACGCCATCATAATCGCACAGCCAGACAGCGCTTATTCGGAAAAGGATAAGTTCATCATCGACCAATTCGTCATACGAGGCGGTAAGGTGCTTTGGTGCGTTGATCCGGTCTTTGCTCGGATGGACAGTCTGAAGAACACACAGTTCACCATGGGTTTGGTCTTGGAGCACAACCTGACCGACCAATTATTCCGCTACGGAGCCAGATTGAACAACGACCTCATCCAAGATTTGGAGGCGCTTCCGATACCCATCGTTACGGGAATGATCGGTAATCAGCCAAACTATGAGATGTTCACTTGGTACTACATGCCTTTGTTGTCAGGCAATGAGAATCATCCGATCTCTAGAAACATGGATCGCATTCGCTCCGAATTTGCTAGTACGCTTGACTTAGTGGAGGTTGACGGTGTGAAGGGAACCCCTCTCCTCTATTCCAGTGACAAGACCAGATTGGTCAACGCTCCCACCCGCATCAGCTTCAGCATGCTGAGAGAGACTCCGGACTACGACCGCTTCAGCGAGGGTCCTCATGTGGTCGGGGCATTGCTCGAAGGCGAGTTTCCATCGGTGTTCAAGAATCGACTCCCGAAGAAGATCGTCGAAAATGAAGGCATCAACTTCATGGAGAAAAGCCTCCCCACAAAAATGGTGGTGGTAGCGGATGGTGAAGTCTTGCGGAATGAGGTAACTCGGAATGAAGAGAAATTCTACAGCCTGGGCTACTACAAATACACCGAGCAGGTCTACGGGAATCGTGAGTTCTTATTGAATGTGATGAACTACCTGCTCGACGACAGTGGATTGATCAATGTTCGAAACAAAGAATACAAGATTCGTCTCTTGGATCAAACCCGCATCGATGAAGAGCGCTATTACTGGCAGGCATTCAATACCGCCTTTCCTATCCTGATCGTCTTGCTGTTGGGAGGATTCAGAATGTGGCGCCGAAAGAGAAGTTTTGGAAAATAATCGTGTAAGACTATGAAGAAGGTGATCATTGGAGTTGTGTTGTTGTTGGCCTTAGCAGGAATCACCATTTGGGTCACTCAACAAGATAAGAAGACCACCATGACAGGTGAGCTATCCGACTTTGGATATGAGGATACGGCCTCGGTAGATAGAATGGTATTGAAGGACGAGAGTGGAAATCGAATCGTTCTGACCCGAGAAGAGAGTCGTTGGGTTTTGAACGACAGCTTTCAAGCACGACCCGACGCGATCAACATCCTGCTGGAAACCATTAAGAAGGTAAAGGTTCGCGCTCCGATCAGTCAACAAGAGATGGATCGAGTCTTGAAGAACATCATCTCGAACCACACCCTGATCGAGGTCTACGCGTTTGGTGATATGGTCAGAAACTACTATGTAGGTGGGCCAGACAAGGAACACACGGGAACTTACATGCTGATGAAGGGGGCTCAACGTCCCTTCTTGATGCACATCGAAGGATTCCATGGCTTCTTGACGCCAAGGTATTTCACCAACACCTTCGAATGGAGACACCGAGGTGTATTTGAATACGATCCATACAACATCACTTCGATCGAGGTGAGCTATCCGGCCAAGCAGGAAAAAGATTTCCGCATCGAGCGTTCGAGCACGGATGACCTCGAAGTCTTTGCCGGTGAACTGATGTCACCTATTCAGTCAATCGACAGTTTTATGTTGAGTGCCTATCTGAGCAACTACGAGATGGTGCACTACGAGAGCTTCGAGGAAACCAAGACCGAAAACTTCCTGGATTCGGTGAAGACCAGCGGCCCGATCTTCCATATCGTGGTCTCTGACCGCTCAGGCGCCAGCAAGGAGGTTACCGGGTTTCGCAAGCCGATCAAGGAAGGCTACGATCCCGAAGGCACGCCGATCGACTACGATATGGATCGCCTGTATCTCTGGATCGACTCCGGAGAGATCGTGATCGGACAGTATGCCATCTTCGATAAGCTAACACAAGGAATCGGCTTCTTCAAGAACCGTTAAAAACTTCCGAAAACTCAGGGAGAGGATGGTCTTTCATCTTGTATCCAAACATCTATATTTGCGACCTAACGCAAGCCCTACAGCCTGCGCTAAACCTTAAACTTTCAGCATGAAATTCATCGTTTCCAGCAGTACGTTATTGAAGCAACTCACCTCCATCAGCGGTGTACTCAATACGAGCAGCAACCTCCCTATTTTGGGTTATTACCTTTTCGATATTAGCGACAAGAAACTCACTGTCTCTGGCTCAGACCTTGAGTCGACCATGATCGCTGAGATCGCTCTTGAGAAGGCAGACGACGACCTGAAGGTTTGTGTTCCTGCTAAGTTGCTCTTGGACATGTTGAAGACTTTCTCTGATCAGCCCCTTACTTTTTCCGTTGACGCTAAGTCCTTCGGCATTGAAGTAGCTTCTGACTCAGGTAAGTACAAGCTCGCAGGTGCAAGTGGTGATGAGTTCCCTCGCCTTCCGGATATGGAAGCTGCCTCTAAGATGAAGATCGATAGCGGCATTCTTTACAACGCGATCAATAAGACCGTATTCGCTACCGGTAACGATGAATTGCGCCCGGTGATGAGTGGCGTCTATTTCGCACTTGAGAAAGACGGCGTGACCTTCGTTGCAACTGACGCCCACAAATTGGTCAAGTACCACCGCAGCGATTGCAAGTCAGGCAAGTCGGCCAACTTCATCATGCCTAAAAAGCCGTTGAACCTTCTGAAGTCCTTGATATCGAATCTTTCGACCGACGTTGAGATAGAGTACAATGAGACTAATGCATCCTTTGTATTTGAGAACTACCGCTTGGTGAGTCGACTCATCGATGGTAAGTACCCTAACTATGAAGCTGTCATCCCGAAGGAGAATCCAAATGAGATGACCATTGCTCGTGACGTGTTCTTGAACAGTGTGCGTCGTGTTTCGATCTTCTCCAACAAGACTACCCACCAGGTTCGTCTGTCGATCAAAGGAAGTGAACTTCAGGTTTCTGCTGAAGATCTTGATTACAGCAACGAAGCGACAGAACGATTGAATTGCAACTACAACGGTGAGGATATCGTGATCGGATTCAACAGCCGCTTCTTGTTGGAGATGTTGAATAACTTGGAATCTGACGAAGTTCGCCTCCTGATGAGCGCTCCTAACCGCGCTGGTCTACTTTCTCCTACGGAGAAGGATGATGCGGAAGACATCGTGATGTTGGTGATGCCGGTCATGTTGAGCCAGTAAGCCAAACATTTCCCATAGTAAAAGAAAAGGCTGAGAGTTTCTCAGCCTTTTTTCATTTATCCGATTTCGGTTTATATGAGTACCTGAAGTGTAAGGGCTTCCTGCCCTCCATCGATTCGTCGAGGACCTCCTCATATTCTATCTCCTCTTCCCAAGGATCCTTTTCCTTTTCTTCCTCCTCCAACTCCCAACTGTATTTGGGGCGCTGAGGACCATCGGTGCGGTAGTAAAATGCTAAGATGATTCCCGCTATCGCTCCAAATAAGTGTCCCTCCCAGGAGATTCCCGGTTTGATTGGGAGAACACCCCAGACCATCGAACCGTACAGGAAGACCACGATCAAACTGAGCGACATCAATCTGAAATGCTTTCTAAAGACTCCGGAGAAGAAAATAAAGCCCGCTAAGGCATAAATGACTCCACTGAAGCCGATATGGTTTCCCGAACGCGCTGCGATCCACATCCAGACTCCGCTCATGATCCAGCTCCAGAGAATGACAGGACGTGCAAGTTTTCCGTAGAAACTGAAGAGCCCAAGAAGCAACACAAATGCGGTGATCGAATTGTCTACAATATGCTTCCAGTCCGCATGGAGCAAAGGATACGTAATGATTCCTATCAGTCCCGTAGCGGTACGTGGAGCCAATCCTAGGTCTCGCAGATCGAACTTGATCCACTCGTTCAATCCGAATACAATCCACAAGGAGCCCACAATTAAAATCGTGTTGTAGAGACTGTATTTTAAGTTCTTATTGATTTTTTCCTGAAATTAGGGAACTTGAATTAAGCCTTCGACCTTATGAAAGCCATTTTATCCTTCATGTTCCTTGCTCTTATGGCAATGAATATACCAACGTTCGGTCAAGACACATCGGCAGTCGAACTATACGAAGCATTAGAGATCAAAGGGGAGATAACCTTTGAGGATGAGACCCTCGAAGGGGCGTTTGTTGAACTCTACGAAAACAACGATGTGGTAGACGCATTTGAGACGAAGAAGAACGGCAAGTTCAAGTTCACCCTCTACAACGAACATATCTACACGATCCAGATCACAAAGAAGGGCTATTACACCAAGAGGATCTCAGTAAGTACGAAGCTTCCAGCTGATTACGAGGACTTCCAGAAATTCGAATTCAACGTAGGATTGGTATCAAAAGACGAAGCAGATTACGATCCATATCTATCCGAGTATCCTTCGGCCCTGATCTCCTTTGACAAGAAGAAAAAGGAGTTCACCTACGACAAGAATTACACAAAAACCTACTTCGACGACGTCGTCCGAGAAGAGGAATAAAGATCTATGACAGATTGTCCTGAATCCAGGACATGATGTTTGACTCGACCCTTGTTTGGATACGATCCGTATCCGCTTTGATGAAACGATCTCCCGTGATCTTCTCGAACAGCTCTACGTAGCGATCGGTTACCGTTCCAACAAACTCATCCGGCATCACTGGCATCTGCTGACCATCCAAGCCCTGAAATCCATTGGCGATCAACCACTGACGCACGAACTCCTTGCTCAATTGCTTCTGGGCTTCACCTCTCTCCTGTCGCTCCTCGTAGCCTTCCGCGTAGAAATAGCGTGATGAATCGGGCGTATGGATCTCGTCGATGAGCGTAATGGTGCTATCTGGTGCTATACCGAACTCATACTTCGTGTCGACCAAGATCAAGCCTTGAGCGGCAGCGATCTCGGAGCCTCGTTGGAAGAGTGCTCTTGTATATTCTTCCAGCTTCACGTAGATCGCCTCTTCTACGATGCCTTTGGCTAGGATATCTTCTCGAGAAATGTCCTCGTCGTGTCCTTCATCTGCCTTTGTCGCAGGAGTGATGATCGGCTCTGGAAACGCATCGCTTTCCTTCATGCCCTCAGGCATCGGCACACCACAGATCATTCGCTTTCCCGAACGATACTCGCGCCAAGCGTGACCACTGAGGTATCCACGGATCACCATTTCCACCTTGATCGGATCGCACTTCACTCCTACCGTCACATTGGGATCCGGCATAGCCACCATCCAGTTCGGAACGATGTCCCTGGTAGCGTCGAGGAACCGAGCCGCAAGTTGATTGAGTACCTGACCTTTGAATGGAATCCCTTTCGGAAGAACATGGTCAAACGCAGAGATGCGATCACTGGCCACCATCACCAGGTGCTGATCTCCAATGTGATACACGTCGCGCACCTTTCCGCGGTACATCTTCTTTTGACCCGGAAAGTGATAGTTCGTTTCTTTTAAGGCTTCGGCCATTTCTATGCTATGTATTTAGTCTTTACTCTTTTTATTGAATGCATCTGCTTGCTCGTAGCGTTCGATGATGCTTTCCACCAGCTTGTGGCGAACCACATCGCGCTTGTCTAATCGCACCGTAGCCACCCCTGGAACTCCATCCAGCAGGTCGATGGAATGAAGCAAACCACTCTTGACACTCTTAGGGAGGTCGATCTGGCTCGCATCACCGGTAACGATGAATTTAGATCCACGCCCCATTCGCGTAAGGAACATACGCATCTGGTTGTCGCTCGTGTTCTGCGCTTCGTCCAAGATCACGAAGGCATTGCCCAAGGTTCGTCCGCGCATAAAAGCCAACGGTGCGATCTCGATCACGCCGCGTTCTAAGAACTTCGCCAGTTTATCATGAGGGATCATATCAAACAACGCATCGTAAAGGGGACGCAAATAGGGGTCTAGCTTCTCCTTCAGGTCGCCCGGAAGAAATCCTAGACTCTCCCCTGCTTCAACTGCCGGACGCGTCAAAATGATCCGCTGGACTTCCTTTTCCTTCAAGGCCCTAACTGCCAAGGCAACGGCCGTGTAGGTCTTCCCTGTACCGGCAGGTCCTACTGCGAACAACATATCGTTGTCCTCCATCAACTGAACCATCTTGCGCTGGTTCGGCGTCTTCGCCTTGATCACCTTTCCGCTATTGCCGTAAAGCAATACAGCGTCATCTGCTTTCAACTCTGGTTCAGATGACTGTAGCAAGTGCCTCACGTCATCTGTCGACAGGCGATTATACTGATTCAAGAATACCACCAACTCCTTCCATTTCTCCTCGAAACCCTCTAATTCATTCTCAGGACCAAGCACCTTGATCTTATCGCCACGTGCGATGATCTTAAGAGAAGAAAAATGCTTTCGGAGCAGCTGTAAATTGGCGTTGTTCACGCCCAAGATGTCCACGGGATGAACATCATCGAATTGTATGATCAGTTCGTGCAAGTAGTTTCAAATATTCGATTTAGCGCCCCATAGGATTTCCTACTTTCGCGCTACGCAAAGAAAGGAATTTCTCTGCGGTGAACGATGGTGTTTTTATGTCAATAATCACTCTCACATCCGACCTTGGATTGAATGACCATTACCTCGCTATGGTAAAGGCAAAGATCCTATCTCAAAAACCTGATGCACAGATCATTGACATCAATAACTCGATCCATAAACATAACATCGCGGAGGCGGCTTTTGTGATCAAAACGATGCTCCGTGAGTTCCCCAAAGACACCATCCACATCGTAGGTGTCGGAACCCAAGCCATTGACGATATCACGCACGTCGGAATCCGTTACATGGATCAGTATATCCTCACCGCCGACAACGGTTTGTTCAGCTTGATCGCTGAGCAATATGCCGACTACGTGGTGGAGTTGACCATGAATGTTGAATCGGACGTACGCATCTTCCCTATGCGTGACCTGTACGCGCCAGCCGCCGTGCTGCTGAGCAGAGGCAGTTCGCTGGAGGTGATCGGTCGAAAGCTCGATAACCTGAAGGAGGCAATGCTCCTTAAGCCCACCACTGGTGAGGATTATATCCGTGGCTCGGTGATCTACGTGGATGACTACGGCAACGCCATCACCAACATCGACTATCGCATGATCAGAGATACCGTTAAAGGACGAAAATTCCTGATCGGATTCTCACACAAGGGCTATGAGATGTCAGAGGTGATGAAACGTTATTCGGACGTGCGTATGGGTGAACGACTCGCATTGATCAACAGCGCAGGTCACTTGGAGATCGCGATAAACCAAGGACACGCTGCCGACCTATTGGGACTCCATGTCGGTGAAGCCGTTATCATAACCTTCTAACTTATGCTGAGAATCGTCAAAATGACCTTTAAACCGGAGCACCTCGAAACCTTCTTTGAGATCTTCGAAACGTCAAAACCTAAGATCGAAGCATTTCCTGGATGCGAAAAAGTGGATCTGGTACAAGACATTCATGATGAACGTGTCGTGATGACCCACAGCATTTGGGATGACCCTTCCTCTTTGGAAGCTTATAGAAATTCAGAATTATTCAAGTCCACGTGGGGTAAAACCAAGGTCTTGTTCGATGATCGACCTGAAGCTTGGAGTGTAGAAAAGATACGATAGACATGGAAGAAAATCAGAGCGAGAAAGTGAGGCAGAAGCGAATTCAAGAGATGATCGCTGACTTGAACTCAAAGAATGAGCGCAAGGTGATCAATGCCTTGAAAATGGTCCCTCATGAAGGCAGTGCTGAAATGATGGAACCTCTGTTCCGCTTGCTTCAAGAGGGTCCAAATCAAGAAATCAGAATTCTGTTAGAGAAGACCCTTTACAATCTGAAGGACCCTAACTGCCTGCCCGCTATGATCGACATTCTGAAGAACAAAGAGCACAAAGCGATGCACAGAGATGTCTTGAATGCCATGTGGCAATCGGGACTTGAGGTACACGATGAACTAGAACTTCTGGTCACTCTTGCCATCGAAGGAGACTTTATGACTGCCATGGAAGTGGTCACCATCATCGAGCACAGCGAGATCGACGACGACAAGGCCCTCACCTCCTCGATCGCTAGAATGGACAAGGCTGTTGAGATCAAGGATGATAAGCAGGACCTGATGGTGAGCATGAGCCAATTACTACTCGACAAACTCCTCGGCGATCAATGAGAAAGAAAAAGATCGTAGAAGGCGTTGAGATCGTTGATCTCGGAGCGAAAGGAAAGGTCATTGGCAAGAAGGATGGCGAGGCCTACCTAACCAAAGGCGTGATACCCGGCGACATCGTAACCCTGGATGTACGGAAGAAGAGAAAAGGAATGAAGGAAGGCATGGTCCAAACCATAGAGTCCTCATCCCCTTTCCGTGTTGATCCTGTCTGTGCACATCAAGCCTTTTGTGGTGGGTGCAGCTGGCAAGAGATGGATTACGCCAAGCAGATCGAGTACAAGGAGAAGAATGTCTTCCAACAGCTCAGACGTATTGGACACTTCGAAAACATTCCATCAGAACCAATCATGGGGGCGCATCAGATCTTTCACTACCGCAACAAGATGGAGTTCACCTTCGTCAAGGAGCGATGGCTTACACCGGAAGAACTCCAGAAGGATGAGCATATCCTGAAAGACGAAGGCGCCGGCTTTCATGTTCCGGGTCGTTTTGACTGGGTGCTTCACATCGACGAATGTCACCTGCAGCATCCTTTTCACAACGAGATTCGAAACTTCGTCTTCGACAAAGCCAAAGAGCTCGAGATCCCATTCTTCAATCCAAAAGACAAGACCGGAATACTACGAAACATCCTTCTGAGAAATAATCGCAAGGACGAGTGGATGATCTTGATGATCGTCAGCGAAGTAACGGATTCTGTAACAGAGCTTTACACGGCCATTATCGAACGTTTCCCCTCGGTGATTTCCCTGTGGTCGATCATCAACGACAAGGTAAACGACAGCTTTACGGATTGCCCGGCAACATTGATCCACGGACGACCTGAATTGACCGAAACCTTCCACCGAGCGGATGGTGGCGGGTCTCTCGACTACCTCATTGGTCCGAAAAGCTTTTTCCAGACCAATAGTCATCAGGCCGAACGACTATATCGACTTGTATACGATTGGGCGGGATTGACAGGCAATGAACTTGCTTATGACCTCTATACCGGAACCGGGAGTATCGCGCTTTTCGTTGCTGACAAGGCCCAAAAGGTGGTGGGAGTAGAATACGTTCCTGAAGCCATCGAAGACGCCAAGAAGAACGCTGAACTGAATAGCATCGGCAATTGTCAATTCTTGGCTGGTGACATGAAAGATGTCTTGACGGCTGATTTCATTTCAGAGCATGGCCGTCCTGATGTTCTAATCACCGACCCACCGCGTGCGGGCATGCACGCCGACGTAGTTGAGCGTATCCTCGAAGCAAAACCAAAGCGCATTGTCTATGTGAGTTGTGATCCGGCTACGCAGGCAAGAGATCTCGCGATGCTCGCCTCGAAGTACACCTTGATCAGGACTCGAGCAGTAGATATGTTCCCACACACAAGTCACGTGGAGAACGTGGCGTTGTTGGAGTTAGGAGGATAATGTTCGATGCAGGGCGAGCACCTGCTGGATAACAGATCGCTCTCCTCCATTATCGATGAGATGGTCGCTTGACTCCATGACCTTTTCTTGAGGCCACTGCTTGTCCATTCTCGCTTTTACCTCTTCTTCCTTGGACTTATCCCGAGCTAGGATGCGTTGCATCCGCACGTCCATCGGAGCGTGTACGGCAATCACCTCGACGCATTGTTCGTTTGCACCACTCTCAAAGAGAATAGCTGCCTCGCGCAAGGCATAGGCAGTATCAGTGGGAAGTGAATTCGCCCATTCATCAGATCGTCTTCGAACCGCAGGATGGATGATTGCATTCAATCGTTCTAGCAGATCAGCATCCTTGAAAACACGACCTGCTATCGCTTGTCTGTCGGGCTGCCCATTCACGTAGACCTCCTCACCGAACAAATTCTTCACGGCATCAATCACCCCCATATCGTTGGCCAATAACCATCGTCCTTGCTCATCTGCGTTCAATACGGGCACTCCCAAAGTTTTGAAAATCTGAGCAACGGTGGTCTTACCGCTACCTATCCCTCCCGTCAATCCGATCAGTTTCATTCTACGCGAGTCAATACGATCTCCACCTGATCGGGTTTCACTTGGACTCGCTCGGCGAGCACCGGCCATTTCTCCATGTGCACAGGCAATACCATGTAGCCTTCTTCCAGATCATTGAAATCTACGGTCAGCTCGATATCGTCGACATTCACGTCATCGTACTTGCTCAACGGGAGCTGAACGGTCACCTCTACGCTATTTGGGAAGATCAACATCTCCAGTGAATCGGGCACATTGAGCAGATCGGGAGTCACCATGAAGCTTCGTTCGGTCAATTGGTCAATACTAACCACGACCTGCACGCTATCCACGGAAGTGGCGGCATCCATTCCGATGAAACGATGCGAAAGTGCCACGCGTTGTTTTCGGGACTTTGAAAGCTCCCCAAGTTCCACGAGCTCGGTTCGTATGTAGTGCATGGTATCCAGCACAGACAACGCTCCCATCACCTCCACTTCAGCAGGGATCGCCGTGATCGAATCCACTTGAACGAAGCCTTGCTTGACTTGGAAGCTTGCGCGAGGTTTGACCGCCAGCGTTCTTGCCACCTTGAGATCAAAGACGAAAACCACGCTATCGGTAAGCACCCGATTCAAGGCTAGTGCCCCTCTCAATCGTTCTTGGATGTCCTTGCCGATCACCGACTGATCCAAGTAACCGCGCTCATACGCACCGTACATTCCGGTCTTCAGATTGTCGAGATTGACCAGTAAGGTATCCTCGGTAAGTCGCTCATCGAACTGGAGCAATTCAAAGCCGCTACCCATAACGCTGACCGCGATCTGGTCGGGAACATCGTTGAGAAGGGTCTTATTCTCAGGGAAATTAATGTACTTGACCGGAACCACATAGGTGGTGCTGTACTCCTTACCTAGCGAAATCAGGATCCAACTGAAGAGAGAAAGAGCCAAGCAGATCAGAAAGACCGTGAGCTTTCGCTTGTCTCGGAAGATTTCCTTTACACTGAAGAATGACTCTCTCACCATGGTCTCAAACCTACGTTAATTGCCAGTATCCACCAATAAAAAAGCCTCGTCCGGCGATGCGAACGAGGCTAATATCATGGACGCTAGCGATTATTTTCCTTGCTGGAGTTCACTTTCGCCTGTTCCTTGACTCAATTCAGGGCTAACAGCGGTCTTGGAGACCTTGATCTCCACACCATTCGCGATCTGAATGTTGACGTATTGTTCTTTCACTTCAGTCACCTTTCCATGGATACCACCGATGGTGATGACCTTATCGCCTTTTGAAAGCGCCTCGCGAAACTTCTTCGCATCCTTTGCTTTCTTGCTTTGAGGACGAATCATGAAGAAATAGAACACCACTACGATAAGTACGAGTGGCAAGAATTGCATGATCGGGTTTCCTTCTCCCGCTGCAGCCTGTAGAAAAATAGTGTTCAGCATGCTTAGTTGGATTCTTCTGTTGATTCTACTGCTTCAACCTCGGCATCATTTACGTCTGCCTCCGGAACAATCACCTCACCTTTCAGAGTTACTGCTGATGTTGCTGGCTCTGTATTCGCTACGATTGAGACTCGCTTGTGCTGCTTACCTTTCTTTCCTTCACTGTTGAAGACCACCTTGATCACTCCACTTTGTCCTGCTGCGATCGGCTCTTTTGGCCACTCAGGAACAGTACAACCGCAACTTCCCTTCGCTGAAACGATAACCAGGTCAGCATCACCCGTATTGGTGAAGTTGAACGTATGGGTCACCTTCTCACCTTGCGTGATGGATCCGAAATCGTACAGGTTATTCTCAAACTCGATCGTCGTCGTCTCCTCAACATTGGATACGCTCACTTCATTCTCTCCTCCTCCAGATGTTCCTCCGTCGCAAGCTGCAAAGAACATGCATGCCGCGATCATTGTACTCAATAAGACTCTTTTCATTACTTGATTCGTTTGTGTGATGGACAAAAATAGAAGCTTGAAATTGACAAGCCCCTCCTGTCTTAGTTTTTCATTAAGAAATCATTCTACGAGACCCCTGCCCCGCTTATTGATTCGTTTGTTTTTCTTCATGTCATCGACCAGCTTGTCCAAAACACCATTGATGAAGAACTTGCTCTTCGGTGTACTGTAGGACTTGGCTAACTCGATGTATTCGTTTAAGGTCACCTTCACCGGAATAGTGGCAAAATGTTCCAGTTCCGCCAAGCCCATTTCCATCATGATGAGGTCCAACAGCGCGATACGCTCGGACTCCCAATTGTCGGCTTTACTCGCGATCATCTCAGCATACTCAGGCGCAAACTGGACGGTCTTGCGGAGCAACTCCTTCGCAAAGCTTTGGTCTTCGCTCTTGTCCTTGTAGAGATCCGCCAGCACAGAGGTGTTCTCAGAAGGCGTCTCAGGAAGGGATTGGATGGTCTTGATTACCGTCAGCGCAGCCACAGGCAGGTCGTCTTGCCAATAGATGTCCTTTTCTTCCATCGCGCCGTGAACCATTTCACTGACGCCAAGGTATTCGCGAAACAGGTGCACGATGATGTCCTTATCGATCTGAAGGTCGTTGTCCTCACGGATCATATAAAGCTGAAACTGCTCATCTTCCCGGAAGCTCTTGAATATCCTTCGGATGTCGTCGTGCTCTTCCGTCCAATTGATCTTGGCGCGCTCCATCAGCTGTTGAAGTTGAACATTCTCGCGTAAGATCTTGAAGACCTTGTTTTCAATGAAGCGCGTATTCGGATTGAGATCCTCGCGGGTTGGTAGATTCTTCTTCTTATTCTGCTCGATGATCTCCTCGGCCGCTACACCTACCTGCATCACCAATTTGATCAAGTAGAGATAAAGGTTGTACAAGCGGTTGATGCTTTCGAACATTTCTCTCTCCACCTTCACCAAGTCAGCATCAGGCGTGCGCTGATAAGAGTACACAGCCTGAAAGACCTTGATTCGAAGATATCGACGATTGACAAGTATGGGTAATCCTTTATTCATCAGAGACTTCGGTGAATTTTAGCGATCTGTTCGATGCGCTGTTCTGCCATTTCATTAGCGATGAGATACGTGGGACGACCGGAATCCTGAGAAGCATCCAGCACGGTCATCATGGTCTGGTAAATTCCTACTGCCTGCTCCAACGCACGATCGGGGTTATAGCCTTCGAGTTCGCTGTAGCAGTTGATCAGTCCACCTGCGTTGATGAGAAAGTCCGGAGCATAGATGATACCGCGGTCCAAAAGCATTTTCCCGTGCTTTCCTTCTTCTGCCAGTTGGTTATTTGCCGCACCAGCCACGATCTGACATTTCAATTGAGGAATGGTATCATCATTCAGAGTAGCACCAAGCGCACAAGGAGCATAGATATCCATATCCACCGCAGCGATGGCGTTCGGATCTACCACCTCAACTTTCGTGTGCTTATCGGTAATCCCCTTGATCTTTTGTTCAAAGATGTCAGCGATCATTACATGCGCTCCTTCTTCGATCAAGTGATCCACGAGATAGCTACCAACGTGTCCAGCACCTTGAACGAGGATGCGTTTTCCGGTTAGGCTTTCGTTTCCATACGCCTTCTTGGCGCTGGCTTTCATACCCATATACACTCCATATGCAGTTACAGGAGAAGGGTCTCCACCACCGCCAAGCGATTCTGGAATACCGACCACGTGATCGGTCTCCATATGGATGTATTCCATGTCTTTGGTTGTCATCCCGACATCCTCCGCGGTGATGTACTTGCCACCCAAGGAATCGACAAATGAACCGAAGCGACGCATCAGCGCTTCGTTCTTGATCTTTCTAGAATCTCCAATGATGACAGCCTTTCCCCCGCCTAAATTAAGTCCCGAGATGGCCGCTTTGTAGGTCATCCCCCTGGATAATCGAAGAACATCGGTCAGAGCTTCATCCTCTGAAGCGTACATCCACATGCGCGTTCCGCCCAATGCAGGACCTAGAACCGTGTTGTGAATGCCAATGATGGCCTTAAGGCCGATAGATGGGTCGTTACAAAACACGATCTGTTCGTGTCCCATTTTCTCCATCTGAAAGAGTGGTGCATTTGATTGATTATCCACGTCAACTTAATTTAAAAGAACTTGTTATAAATCGTCTCCTAAGGGTTGCCTTACATTTGCCGTTTGCGGCGCGGCAAAAGTAGATTAATTCAGATAGCGATCAAGTAAAAGGAAGGGCCGGATCAGATGAAGGAACTCGCACACATCAACAAGTATTTCAAACGCTACATCTGGCACCTGTTGGGCGGAATTCTCTTCGTTGGCATCTCCAACCTCTTTGCCATTTTCCCTGCCCAAGTGATCCGATATGCGATTGACTTTGTGCAGGACACGATGTCGGTGTACCACGCCTTCGCGGTTCGAGGAATGTCTGAGGGCTACCAATACGTGCTTACCCGGGCTGTGATTCTTTTTGCGGGTCTGGTAATCGGTCTCTCCATTTTGAAAGGCTTCTTCATGTTCTTGATGCGCCAAACCATCATCGTCATGAGTCGATTGATCGAATACGACCTGAAGAATGAAGTCTTTGACAAGTATCAGCGTCTCCACATGGCGTTCTACAAGCGAAACAACACCGGCGACCTGATGAACCGAATCAGCGAGGATGTCAGCCGGGTGAGGATGTACATCGGTCCTGCCATCATGTACACCATCAACTTGATCGTCCTTTTCGTCATGGTCATCTTCACGATGGTCAGTGTCAATCCAACCTTGACCGTTTATGTACTCACTCCTCTGCCTATTCTTTCTATCCTTATCTACTGGGTGAGCAGGGAGATCAACCAGCGCAGCGAAGTGGTTCAAGCGAAGTTGAGCGACCTCTCTTCCTTCGTGCAGGAGGCATTCAGCGGTATTCGCGTGATCAAGGCTTACAATCGATTGAGCGAAAGAGAATTGGAATTCACCTCGCAGTGCAACGAATACAAAGAAACGAACCTAGACCTGGTTCGGATCAATGCTTTGTTCATGCCGGCCATGATCTTGCTTATCGGGGTTTCTACGATACTCACGGTATACATCGGCGGAAAGCTGACGTTGGAAGGAAAGATATCTGCTGGTAACATCGCCGAGTTTGTGATCTATGTGAATATGCTCACGTGGCCCGTTGCGTCGGTGGGATGGGTGACGTCATTGGTGCAGAGGGCTGCTGCTAGCCAGAAGCGGATCAACGAATTTCTTCAAGCCGAAGAAGACATTATCAACCCGAACTCCTATCCTCAAGAAATCGAAGGAAAGATCGACTTTGACCAGGTTTCATTCGTTTATCCGGACAGTGGGGTCAAAGCTCTCAACAACGTATCCTTTGAAGTCAACCCAGGAGAAAGTCTCGCCATCATCGGTCATACAGGCTCAGGTAAATCCACGATAGCCAACCTGATCTGCCGACTATACGACCCGACCGATGGCGTGGTGCGTATCGATGATCGTGATGTGAGTACGATCAATCTTGACAACTTCCGAAGCAACATTGGCTACGTACCTCAGGAGGTATTTCTCTTCTCGGATACGATCAACAACAACATCGCCTTTAGCACCAACATTTCGAATGACGACAGCGATGCGGTGATCCGGGCTGCAGAAAACGCCCAGGTGCGTCATAACATCGAAGATTTTCCGGCTGGATTCGACACCCGTGTTGGTGAACGAGGCATCACCCTTTCCGGCGGACAAAAGCAGCGGATTTCCATTGCGAGAGCCATCATCAAAGAACCCAAGATCTTGATCTTTGACGACTGTCTTTCGGCCGTGGATACGGAGACCGAGGAAAAGATCCTTGCTAATTTAAGGGACCTAATGCAGAACAAAACGACCATCATCATCAGCCACCGTGTTTCCTCCGTGAAGCATTGCGACAAGATCATTGTGCTGGAAGATGGTCGCATCATCGAACAAGGCAAACACGCGGAGCTCCTCGAGATCAAAGGGGTATACTTCGACATCCACGAGCAGCAGCAACTCGAGACCCTGCGCTCGGTGGACTAATTTGCTCGATTCAATATTTTGTTAGATTTGTTTGAGTCCGTGAGGGAATTGAGACAAAATTGACTGAGGTATGGAAGATAATGGAGCAAATGAGCGCGACGAGATTTATGCGAATGCGGTAAGGGCTGGAAAGAGGACTTATTTCTTCGACATTCGATCTACCAAGAACAACGACTACTACCTGACCATTACTGAGAGCAAGAAACGGTTCAACGATGACGGCTCGGTCAGCTATCAAAAGCACAAGATCTTTCTATACAAAGAGGACTTCGAGAAATTCTCCGAGGCCCTGGGAGACTCCTTCAAGAAGATCATCGATCTGAACAAGGAGCAAAGCAACGAACTGGAATCTAAGCTCACCAATCAGTTCACGGACATCAGCTTTGATGAGCTAGGCAATGGCGGAGAGGGTGCATCAGGCGACGACGACTCAAAGGTCGAGTAAGCCGTCAGGTAGCTTCATCACCAATTCTTTCTTTGAGACCTCCGCCCTAATGAGGTACTCCTCTACGAGAGGAATGTAATGCTCTTCCCCACTCTCAGTTTCAACTACTAGGATGATATGGGCCTTGTTGTCCATCTGGTCGATCACCGTACCGATGGTGATTCCGTCCTCGGTTTTCAATTCGAATCCGTCCCAATCCTGTTCGTCGTTCATCACCACCTGTGACGCCAGTTGAAAGACCAACAGTTTTCTCATCGCCTCAGCCTTTTCCGGACTGTCGACCCCACGGAAGTGAACCTTGAAGATATCCACCCCAAGCGGAGCGCATTCGGTGATGAGGTAAGGGACTTTGGTTCCCATCTGCTCGAGATACAAGGTGCTAAAGCCCAAGAATTGGGAAGCGTAGGCTGTGGAAGCCTTGATGACGACAGCGCCTTTCAATCCATGTGGTTTGACCACGACCCCTATTTCTAAAAATTCCATCATAAAAAAACCCCGACAAAGGTCGGGGTTATCCTGTATTGTGAGATCGAATTTCGCTTACGCGTCCTTCTTTTCTTCTTCTGATGATTCTTCGGCTGGAGCCTCTTCAGTGGCTTCTTCAACCGCCTCTTCTACTTTCTCAACAACTTCTTCCACTGCTTCGGCAGCGGCTTCCACCACTTCCTCAACAGCTTCTGCAGCTGCCTCAACAGCACCTTCTACAGCCTCTGCTGCAGTCTCGCCTGCCTCTTCAGCTTCTTCCGTCTCTTCAACTTCAGGAGCCGCTGCGGCAGCTAGAGCAGCTTCACGAGCCGCGTTCGCCTCTTGTTCAGCAGCCAATCGAGCCTTACGCTGTTCGTCTGCAGACTTAGCCAAACCGTCACGCTTGTTCTGGATGGTAGTTTCTTTCTCCTCCAACCACTTCTCAAACTTCTTCTTGGCTTGATCTTCGGTCAAAGCACCCTTCGTAACTCCACGAAGCAAGTGATCCATCATCAACACACCTCGGTACGACAAGATCGCACGGGCTGTATCCGTTGGTTGAGCTCCCTTCTGGATCCAATCAAGACTACGATCGAAATCGAGGTCGATGGTTGCTGGGTTAGTGTTTGGATTGTAAGTTCCGAGCTTCTCGATGAAACGTCCGTCTCTCTTTGCTCGTTGGTCAGCTACTACGATGTGGAAAAAAGGACGACCTTTCTTACCGTGGCGCTGAAGTCTAATACGTGTTGACATCTATAATGTGTTAATCTGTTCGTTGCGAAAACTGGTCGATTAAAAAATCGGGGTGCAAATATCAAATTATTCTCTGACATATCACAATGCTCAGAGATTTTATTTGTTGATACTCCGTCGCTTGTCTTTTTTGAAGAAATCCTTGAGGAAGCTGTCGAACTCTTTTCGATAGAAAACACCCACTCCTTGGGTATATGGACTCTGGTTGATGTTCGCTGGGTTGTAGTTGTTCGCTTCGTTAAAGACGCGAGCCCTCATGGCCTCGTTGATCCTATATTCCACATTGAACTCCCCCATCACCTCGTTCGCATCTTCCGTTGAGGTATTATTTCCCTGAACTCGTCCGTTTACCTCGACAAGGACCCGATCATTGAAGAGTTCGGTAGATAGGTTCACCTCCGTCTGATTCCCGGCCATATTGTCCCCAGGACGATAGTTGACGCCGATATCTACGTTATCGAAGTACTGCGATACCCAATTACTGAACTGATTACTCATCATTTCGTAGGTGGTGGTCTGTCCTGCCACACCTAAAGCCGACACACCGCTTCCCTGCGCAAAGAAGCTGTTGGTCAATAGAAGCGCGAATGCCTGTTCGTTCATATCCTGCTGACTCGTGGTTCTCGGGTCCAAGAGTTGGTTAGCGATATCGGTCTCAGGCAAGCTTGGCAGGTTGACATCGAACGTGATATCTGGCTCCAGCAGTTTCCCATCCATCATCAAGTAGACATCAACCGGGAGTCGTCTGCGATATACCTCTGACGTGTCGCCAACGGAGGAAGTCAGATTGATCGGGGCAGCACGGGTATTATAGATCGCAGTGAGGTCAACTATGGCCGAAAGCGGGTCTCCCGTCCAGGATATCTTACTCCCGGGCTGTACCATAAACCGCTTATTGACGATGTTTTGCAATGTAAACAAGTAGTCACCGCCCGCCATGGTGTAGTCGCCGTACATGTTGAACGTGCCGCGGTTATCGATGCGCATCAGCATATCCCCTTCTCCTCGGACCTTGATCACGTCACCGATCTTCTCGTCGAAGATGATCTGGATCTCTGCGTTGTCATTGACCGCCAACTGAAAATCTAGGTTGAGGATCGCTCCCTCTTCTTCCAAGTTGACGGACTGACTCACCTTCTTACGATTCTTTTGATCTGGCGACACGAAGCGGATGTAATCGATCTGTCCCATCTCGTCACCTTCATCGAGCGGAATAGAAAGTCGGGTGTTTTTATTGGTGAAGGCATCCACTGAAATATTGGTGGTACCCGGCACCCCGCTCACGGTGACATCACCGGTGATATTGGCCACTCCGTAATAGGCATCATTATCAGCCACAGTAGTATTCAACGCCAAGAAATTCGTCGCTTCGAGCGAGATATCGTAGTTCATCTCACGGAAATTCTCGTGGATGACAGAGGCGTTCAACAACGCGAGGCTCCCCTTGGGATCGTAGACCTTCACCTGATCCGCAGTGATCCAGTCGCCGTAGATCGAAACACGAGCCTTTGGGATCGAATAAGAAGTCTTCAAATACTCTACTTCGACCGACCCATCTGTAAGAGATAGCGCACCGGTAAGCACAGGTTCTGTGATCTTTCCACTGATCGAGACCGAACCATTGATCGCTCCTTCGAGGTTTTGGGCATAGTTCTGCACAAACGGTTCGATGATCGAAGCCCTGAACTGATTCAACGCAACTTCAAGGTCCAACTGATCCGTCTCTCGAAGCGGGAAGTATTCTCCTACTACCTTGACATTCCTCATATCCTTATAGCTCAACTCCAAGTTCACGTCTACGGCCTTTCGTTCACCGTTGTATTTGGATTCACCGCTGATGCTTCCGATCTCAAACTCATCGATGGTCAGCGAATCAATGACCAAGTCAGATTCCGCCACCAGAGCTTCGTGGAGTCTATAGACATTGACCGTACCATTGAACTGACCTTCAATGTCATTCTCGACCAAGCCGAATCGATTCAAGTAATTGAGATCAAATCCTCTGACGTCGAAATTGAGCTTCGCATCCTTTTGATTGGTCACTACCCCATCACAGACGACCCTTCCAATCTTGCTTTGAATGTCGAGCTGACGAACCTCCACGTCGCTGCTATCTAACCTCAACACCGCCGTTTTGGTCGAGGTCCAGGTTGCCTCTGCAATCTTGGCGAAAAACTTCCGCAACTCCACGTTCAGCGCATATGCCTCCGATCGATAGGCTAATATCTCTACCGTACCGCTATCTGACCTGCTAGTACGATTATCCCATGAAATCGAGGATTCCAAGCTGTCATTGTAGAGCAACGAACGAGTAGTCACATCCTCAAGGAAGAAATCATCTGACAGGTGAAGTTGATGCAACCCGACTTCGATAGAGAGTCCACGCTTGGAAGGAAGGATCCTAGCCACCTGCCTGTGTGCTGCCAAACTGCCAAGCCTCCAGCTCACTGTATCCAGATTAAGTTCCACGTACTCATCTGCCGTCCTGACCGTACCAAAGGCATGCAGGGTGTTCGCTAATCGAAAATCAGGATTGATGAACTCTTCGATCTTTCGGACGTCATGCACACGCAGGTCAAAATCAAATTGTTGAGTCGTGTCCAAATCTGTCCTTTTCACCTCTCCCACCAGGGTCGGTGCGTAGGGCTGTAACACGGATTGAATAGCCAATGGTAAATCAAAGAGGTTGGTTCGACCTTTCACAATCGCAGTTACAACGTCACTCTCAAGACGGATATCATGACCACCCTCAACGAGATCATCGGTCAGAGACAGTGTATCCAAATCTAGCTGCTGATCCTTGGATACGTAAGATAGCTGCGTAGCCAGAAGAGAGCCGTGCAATTCTTCTTTCGAAAGTCCCTCCATCTGTAGATCGATGATGCCAGAGACCACACCAAACGTGTCTTGAGGCACCAGACCAAGTCTGCCGATCCTTAACTGGGTTACACGACTCACGCAATTGATCGTAGGCACCCTGGGTTCGAAGTCAATACTACCGGTAAAGTCGAAGTCTGCGTTGGGGTCATCCATGGATAGATTACCCTCGAAGATCTGATCGATGAACGAACCGTCGACGGTGATCATCTGGTAGCCATAACCGTTCCACTCGAATCGATTCACCTTTCCAACTGCCTCAACCTCCATGGTTTTGACGTCGGTGCCTGAACCTGATACCTCAATATCGGTAGCGATAATCCCTAAATTGTCGTCATCAAGCAAACCGCCCAGATCAAAGGAGGAGGTAAACACTTCACCTCGATAGGCAAATACGTCTGTCGGTCGAAGATTGACATCAAGGTCCAGTTCACCGAGGTCGGTTGTCAAATTTCCTTTGGTGTCAAAGTTCTTGATATATCCACGCAGCTCACCTTGGAAACCTACCTGCCCCAATCGATCCACGGACTCAGGAAGATCGAGAAGCTGAAATCCGTTTGAAGTGGGGATTCTGAGCATCTCAATATCGGAAGCTTTGAGCGAAAGCCTTGTAATATCTGCATTCACATAAAACTCGTCCGGATCCGGCAGTCCACGTAAGGTCATATCACCCGTCAAGAATCCATGATCTCCAAAACTCAATGATTGCACACTGGCATGGAGGTAATTGATCGTGCCCCATGCTCTACCTTCAAATTCCAATGGCGTGAGCAATATTCCTCGATGGCTCGTGAAAAAATCCGATGTCGTAAAAATGCACACGAGCATTGGTGAGATCGGCCTTCATATGTACTGAATCGAACACATTGGAAAAGGCGCCGAAATCGTCGAAATACATGGCATAATCACCTTCAACGACAGACAGGTTGAGCACCAGCTGCATGTCTCTGCAGATGATGCTGTTCGGCCCCACTACCGCCCTAGTATTTAGATTTCGCCAGCGAAAGCCACTCTGTTCCTAAAGTGAAGTCCGTGCAGCTGTGCCTTCCACGCTGTCTTGGAAAAGAGATATCTGAGATGCGACCCGACAAGTGGGATACCTCAAGTGTTTGAAGTCAATGGTATTGGACAGAGTGAATTCACTGTTTCGATTGCCAAATGCAAATCTCAGGTCATCGAGGAAGTCAGCTCATCGCAATCCAATACCATTGACTTCAAACACTTGGGGTATCACTTATCAGGTCGCATCTCCAGATATCTCTTTCCAAGCAGTGAAGGCACAGCTGCACGGGACTTCACTTTCAGGAACAGAGTGGCTTTCGCTGGCGAAATCTAAATACTAGGGCGGTAGTGGGGCCGAACAGCATCATCTGCAGAGACATGCAGCTGGTGCTCAACCTGTCTGTCGTTGAAGGTGATTATGCCGGCGTATTTCGACGATTTCGAGCGCCTTTTCCAATGTGTTCGATTCAGTACATATGAAGGCCGATTCTCACCCAATGCTCGTGTGCATTTTTACCGACATCGGATTTTCTCACGAGCCATCGAGGAATATGCTCACGCCATTGGAATTTGAAGGTGGGGGCATGCGAGGCACGGTCAATTACCTCCATGCCAGTGTGCAATCATTGAGTTTTGAGATCAGCGGATTCTTGACGGGTAGTATGACCTTACGTGGACTGCGGATCCGGACGAGTTTATGTAGTGCAGATATTACAGGCTTTCGCTCAAAAAGCTTCCGATATTGAGATGCTCAGAATCCCCACTTCAAACGGATTTCAGCTTCTCGATCTTCCTGGGTCGTGGTCAGTGGGGCAAGTAGGCTTTCAGGTGGCTGCCGTGAATATATCAGAACTTTGACACCCGAAAGGTGACAATGGCCTCGGTGAATGGACCTTGATGCCGATCTTCGACCGACGAACGTATTTCGAAGGTGAAGTATTTACCTCACTCGCTTGATCTAGGCGTGTTGCTGATGACATTTGGTTTAAGTTATCGCCCACCGATATTGGCGAATTCAGGCACCGGCGATGGTGAAGATGAAGGTGAAGATCGATTCAGTGGAACGTGAACACCGGAACGTCGCCGTCGACAATTCGTTCGTCGATCGGATCTTCGGGTAATCCATGGATGACAACGCAGGCGTGACTTCGGGCAGAATTGCCTACGATCTGGTGCGTGTCTGAAGCAGATCGGCGAACTGATGCGGTACCTCAGGTGCGTTTGTCTGGCATCGGAGGACACTCGAAAGAAGAATTGCGCGGCTCTTCTGGCTACGCGTATCTTACATCAATCAAAGGATCGGCAGCTAGACTGGATGCTGTCTCTGACCGATGATGCGAGTGGTCATCCGTCTTGGAGTGACGTTGCGGCACTGCGATTGTGAGTCGGTAACCTCTGTTTACGTGGCTATTCAATCGTGTTACAACCCTACCGCCGCGACCTGGTAAGTGAAAGGACAGACTGAACACGGCTCAACAATTTGATTTTGATACTGCACGTGTGCATGACATTGAGATCGAAGTTCATCGATCTGATTTTCGATTAGCTGACCCTGCATGCTGCTCCTGGTCAGAACGTACGTGGGAGCAATCGCAGATACGAGCTGAAGCGGGCTGGCAGCGCACAGGCAGGTATTCCAAACGTGAACGGAGTCCGGGTTGCATCAGCTTCGCCTGTCAGATGATTTCTTCCTTGAGGATGTATGTTCGTTGCTCTACGGTGACAACTTGGGAATCCTCGATTTCATGGGATAATCGTACTAACGGAATCAGCGG
>JAYPQK010000001.1:0-548213 GCA_038131955.1 Flavobacteriales bacterium | reverse complement strand
CCATCGATGGTGGCGAAGTTGAACAAGCGGCACCGGAGAAGGTTGATGCTTTCGCCAACCATCTCGAGAAAAACGGAGTCATTGTCAATATTCGCAGAAGTCGTGGAAAAGACATCGATGCAGCATGTGGCCAACTGGCCAACAAGAACCAAGTGGCGGCCGGCGCTTCTGCTTAGGCTTGTCATTGGCCTGATGCTACTATCCACCTTAGGTAGAGCACAAAGCTCAAGTGTGCAGTGGTCTCCGACGATCACGATTCCTAAAAGCGAGGATCCGTTGAAGATCACCCTGGTCGACAACGACCAGCCCGTGATCATCACCCAGTTTGGAGAATCTCTGATTCTTCGACCATTTGAAGAGGGCGCCAGCGACCGACCCGTCTTTCTTCGCGCTTCAACCACTTCCCGTCTCGTGAACCAGGAAGTTACCTTAGACAGGCTAACCATCTTGGAACAGCTCGGAGAAACAGAAGAAGGGATGTATCGAGTCGCACAGTCTGAGCTCCACACTGATCAGGCGAACGAGCTCTTCAGCTACGAATTCAAGCTAAGTCGAAAGGCCAAGGCTGGCTTTCAAAACAAGGCCCTTCTTGCCGTTTCAGATGATGGTAATCAGGTGGCGGTGTGTCAACAAGAAGCTTTCATCAAGGCATCAAAGACGGAATTCAACGTGCTTCTTGCAGATGAAAATGGGTCCAAAAGCTTTCACCTTCCCAGCGAATATGATAGTGATGATGTGGAATTACTTGGAGCCACGATAGACACAGCGGGCATTGTCTACTTGGGAGTTATAGCAGGAGTGAAACTAAATAGTCCGTTTCGAAAGCGCTATTTAATCTATTCGTTTAACCCTAGCGACAGCGTTTTAACGGAATTCGACCTGATCAGTTCAGACCTTTTCATTCGTGATGTAGTGATCCGAACCACCCCTCAAGGACTAAAGATCGCTGCTCTCTATAATGCGGACCCGCTGGAAGACAAGAAGACTTATGGATTCACCTACGTGAAGCTCACACGTGACGGAAAAGAGATCGAACAGCGGGTGGTTTCCGGGTTTGATCAATCCATGATCCGTCTGCACGAAGGATCAGAAGCGGTGGAGGGTGATCTGGTATCGAATCTCCACGTATATGACATCCTTGATCTGGGAGGACGACCCGTCTTGGCGGTCGAACGATCATATCAAGATCAGATCTGCACGGCAGACCCACGAACGGGCATGCTGAACTGTACTGATCAATTTCACTACGACGGTATTTCTCTGATCGATGTGCTACAGCAGAAGACGGTACTAAACATTCCGAAGCGTCAATTAGACTACGACCGTAAGAGCCCTTACAGTTTTCACATTTCTACCGCTCTACCGGGGGGGAATCAATTGATCTTATATAATGATCACTTCAAAAATGAAGGCCTGAGCACCGACAAGGTGATGAACAACCCGAATCGATCCAATATCCGATATGTGCGCATCCACACCAATGGCAAGTACACAATGGGTTTTCTATTAGGGGATCGACAAGACGGGCTGGTATTCACACCCCTCTACGGAATAAGCACTTCCGAATCGCGGGCTTTCTTCCTCTCGATCAGCAATCGAGACATGAGTATTGGATCCATCGATGCGGGTGAACTTTAAAGGCTTCGAATGCTTTATAATAATGTAAGTTTGCCCGCCAATTCCTGCCCAAGACTTGAACCGTATCGATAAGATCAAGGCCCCGGTACTCGGGGAGATGCAGAACTTCGAAGATAAGTTTCGCTTGTCCATGAAAAGCAATGTCGCTTTACTGGACAAGATCACCCATTACATTGTCAAAAGGAAAGGTAAGCAGATCCGACCCCTTTTCGTTTTTCTATCGGCCAAAGCCATGGGTGGTGTAACGGAGAGCACACATCGCGGAGCGGCTTTGATCGAGCTTCTTCACACGGCCACCTTGGTGCACGATGATGTGGTAGATGACGCCTTTGAGCGTCGTGGCTTCTTCTCGATCAACGCATTGTGGAAGAACAAGATCGCGGTTCTAGTAGGCGACTTTTTGCTATCGCGCGGTCTTCTTCTTGCGATCAAGAACAAAGAGTTTCGTCAGTTAGAGATCGTATCGACGGCAGTGGAACAAATGAGTGAAGGTGAACTTCTTCAGATCGAAGAAAGTCGCGGGGTGAATTTGAACGAGGATATCTACTTTGAGATCATACGACAAAAGACTGCCACGTTGATCGCTAGTTGTTGTGCATGCGGCGCAGCCAGTGCGGGTGCGGATGATGAAACCATTGAACGGTTGCGTCAGATCGGTGAGAAAATTGGTGTGGCCTTTCAGATCAAGGACGATCTCTTCGACTATGGCTTAGGTGGAAAGATTGGTAAGCCAACGGGGATAGATATCAAGGAGAAAAAGAGTACGCTTCCCCTCATCTATGCCTTGAATACGGCGGATCCAAGGGTAAAGAAGAAAATGTTGCGTATCGTGAAGCACAATAGCAAAAAGAAGAAAGAGGTTGATACGGTTATTGATTTCGTTTTAGCCTCCGGCGGCATTGAGTATGCCGACAAAAAGATGCGTGTAATTGCGGCTGAAGCTATGGATGGCCTGAGATCGTTACCCGAGTCCGATGCAAAAGAATCCCTGATGGATTTGGTTCAGTACACCATAGACAGGGAGAAGTAAGCTCTCCTTGGCTTGAATACTCAAGATTTTTCTCGCTATAAATAAGCGTGGTCTTACGAAGGAAAGTTTCGTTTCCCTACATTTGGGTCAATTCAAAAACCAAATACCGATGAAAAAGAGTTTACTCGTATTGGGTGTTGCGGCCATGTTCGGCCTTGGAATGACATCCTGTAACAAGTGTCAAACATGTGGAGATTGCCCAGACGGCCTCACCTTCACTGAAGAAGACGGAACTGAGTCTACGGAAGTAGAGATTTGTGAGGACGATGCAGACAGCAAAGAAGAGTACGATGCAGCAATCGCATTGTTTGAGGCCTTTGGTTGCACTTGTAACTAAGAGCTTTTCATTTTAGAAAAAAAAGAGCCCTCTCCGGAGGGCTTTTTTATTCTTCAAACTTTCTATGTCGACTATCACTTAAAAGCGTTCTCACCAGTGATATCCAGTCCGGTGATGAGGAGGTGAATGTCGTGTGTTCCTTCGTAGGTCAACACAGATTCCAAGTTCATGCTATGGCGCATGATCGGATACTCGTTGGTGATTCCCATTCCACCGAGGATGGTTCTTGACTCCCGGGCAATGTTGATGGCGATCTCCACGCTGTTGCGCTTTGCCATGGATATTTGGGCAGAGGTGGCCTTTCCTTCGTTCTTAAGTTGTCCCAAGCGAAACACCATTAATTGCGCTTTGGTAATCTCGGTGACCATTTCGGCCAGCTTCTTCTGTTGTAACTGGAATCCAGCGATCGGTCTGCCAAACTGCTTTCGTTCCAGCGCATACCGCAAAGCCGTGTCATAGCAATCCATCGCTGCTCCGATCGCTCCCCAGCTGATCCCATAACGAGCCGAATCCAAGCACCCGAGTGGGGCCCCCAGTCCAGACTTTCCTGGGAGGATGTTCGCCTTTGGTACCCGCACATTCTGAAAAACCAATTCACCCGTATCAGACGCTCTAAGAGACCACTTGCCGTGCATAGTTGGGGTAGAAAATCCTTCCATTCCACGCTCAACGATCAGTCCGTGGATGCGGCCTTCTTCATTCTTAGCCCAAACCACGGCGATGTCTGCAAATGGCGCGTTGGAGATCCACATCTTGGCCCCATTTAGGATTACATGGTCGCCATCATCTTTGAAGTTAGTGACCATTCCCCCAGGATTACTCCCATGGTCAGGTTCGGTCAGACCGAAACAACCGATCATCTCCCCCGCCGCCAGCTTTGGGATGTATTTCATTTTCTGTTCCTCCGATCCGTAGGCATAGATCGGATACATGACAAGGGAACTTTGCACCGACGCGGTTGACCGAAGGCCGCTATCGCCGCGCTCTAATTCCTGCATGATCAATCCGTAAGAGATCTGATCCAAACCGGGGCCGCCATATTCCTCAGGGATATAAGGGCCAAATGCACCGATCTCCGCCAAGCCCTGAATCAAGTGTCGAGGAAACTCAGCCTTCTCATAGGCCTCCTCAATGATGGGTGAAACTTCTTTCTTAACCCAAGCTCTTGCAGTATCGCGGATCAGCTTGTGCTCATCGGTCAACAGGTCATCGATCTGATAATAATCTACCCCTTGAAAACGGTCCTCTCGGTTCGCCATGATTTCTTCTTTGACTTGCGAAGTTAGAAGAAAGGGCATGTAGAAATCAGCTAATTCTTCTCTGAAACTTAACAGCGCGTAGTTTTGCAATACGATGCAATGGAATACCCTGATCCCGGAACAAACTGACCCCTGGTTCTTTGCCTTCTTGACCATCCTATTGGCCTTAGGGTTGATGCGTCAAAGTGAAGGAGCTCGGCTTTCGCTATTCATTCGATCCGTGGTAAACACGTCGCTTCTGACGCAACAGGTGAGACAAGAACGGGCCTACAACCGCATTGTCATCTCGCTATTCTTGGTCGCGTTACTCGTGATCTCGCTTTTCATTATTCAAGTTGCCGAACATTTCAACCTATTCTCGAATGAGAGTTTCTGGGTATCACTGGGGGTGGTGTTTGGAGCCTTACTGTTAATGACCATTGGGCGAGCCATGGTGTACTTAGCCCTAGCCATGTTGTTCGGCTTTACCCCGCAGATCAGATTGATCAACCTTCAATGGTTACAACTGAATTTCATTCTGGCGTTGATCTTACTCCCATTGAGTATAACCCTCACCTTCGGACCAGAGTCCTTCGAAGCAGGATTGATCTGGACGGGCTTGATTTTGATCGGACTTACCTATATACTGCGCTCACTTCGACTTTTTAGTACTGCACAATCCGAGCTTCAGGCTTCCTTGGTCTATAATGTTTTGTACCTTTGCGCGCTCGAAATTCTGCCACCGATATTGGTGGTGGTCAGCATTTTGAGGCAAGGGGAAGGATAACGGAAAACTAGATCAGTATGAGCACTGCAGCGAAGACGAAAAAGAAGATCAAGACCATCCTGGTAAGTCAGCCTAAACCGGAGGGAGACAAATCCCCCTATTTCGAGCTAGCCAAGAAGTTCAAATTGAAGATCGACTTTCGTCCATTCATCCACGTGGAAGGCTTGACTGCTCAAGAGTTTCGCAAGCAGCGCATTCAGGTTCTAGACCACACCGCCGTGATCTTCACTTCGCGTAATGCAGTAGATCATTTCTTCCGTTTGTGCGGTGAATCGAGAGTGACCGTACCGGAAACCATGAAGTACTTCTGTATGTCTGAGGCGATCGCCTATTACCTTCAGAAGTATGTGGTTTACAGAAAGCGCAAGATCTTCGTTGGTGAGCGCCGATTCAGTGACCTTATGCCGTTGATCAAGAAGCACGGCAACGAGCGATTCCTTCTTCCATCTGCTGATAAATTGAAAGAAGATATCACGCATCAACTGGAAGAGGCAGACATCAATTTTACTCGAGCCATCTTCTACCGCACGGTGATCAGTGACTTGAGCGATCTCGAGGACGTGAAGTACGATATGCTCGTTTTCTTCAGCCCGAGTGGGATCAAGTCTTTGTTCCACAACTTCCCGGATTTCACTCAAGGGGAGACACGTATCGCAGCTTTTGGCGCCACTACGCACAAGGCGATCGCGGAGCATGATCTTCGACTCGATTGTTCGGCACCTACTCCCGAGTATCCTTCCATGACCGCTTCTATCGCGGCATATGTGAAGGAGAGCAGCAAGTAGCCTTCTATCATTTTTAGCGAACTTTGAGGAAATGGAGTCCACGCTTGATTTCTCATTTCCCGTTGAGGAAAGATTGAAGCACAAAAAGCTTTTCGAAAGCATTTTCTCGAAAGGCAAACGTACCTTCAAGCATCCTGTCCTGGCCATTTGGTCTGAAGTAGAACTATCGGAAGATGTACCGCTTCAGGTGGGGTTCGTCGCCCCTAAAAAACACTTCAAAAAAGCCACTGACCGTAACCGAGTCAAGCGATGGATGCGAGAGTCCTATCGCACGCAGAAGCATGAACTTGAAGCTCAATTGAAGCGGCAAGGGAAACAACTAGCCGTCCTGTTCGTCACGGTTAGCTCTGATAACATCTCTTTTGACCTCATGCGCCCTAAATTCCTTTTACTTTTACAGGAAATTGGGCGTTCACAGGATGCTTAGCAAACTATTCATCGTACTGATCCGTTTTTATCAGGGAGCCATTTCTCCCTTCTTTCCTGCGACCTGCAGGTACACCCCCACTTGCTCGGAATATAGCGTTCAGGCTATCCGCAAGCACGGAGCGTTTAAAGGAGGTTGGCTCGCCGTCAAACGCATCGGTTCGTGTCACCCATGGGGTGGTAGTGGCTATGATCCCGTGCCATAATTGTAGGATATGAGATCATTTGTAAAAAAAGCCGCTATTGCGTTCACCATAGGCGTTGTAGCCATCTTCTCCACCGGTTACATTGACAGCTATTTCGAGATTTCGAAGAACCTCGACATCTTCAGTAGCGTGTATCGCGAGATCAATGTGAACTACGTGGAAGAAACCAATCCAGGCAAGTTGGTAAAGACCGGGATTGACGCCATGTTATCCTCGCTCGACCCCTATACCAACTACATTGCAGAGGCAGATATCGAAGACTATCGCTTCATGACGACCCACGAATACGGCGGCATCGGCGCGCTGATCGGAACCCGGGATGGCAAGGTCATGATCACCGAGCCCTATGAAAACTCTCCCGCAACAAAAGCCGGCCTGGAAGCCGGTGATGTGATCATTGAGGTAGAAGGGATCAAAGCAGAAGGAAAGAACACCTCGGATCTGAGCGCAATGTTGAAAGGCGAGTCAGGCACAGAAGTGAAAGTGACCGTCTATCGCGCCGCCACGGATGAAGAGGTCACCACCACCATCGTTCGAGAAAAGATCAAGTTGGATGACGTGCCGTACTACGGCATGATCGACGACGAGATCGGGTACATCAACCTGAGAAGCTTCACTCAAACCGCGAGTCGTGATGTAAAAAGGGCCTTCGAAGACCTCAAAGGCCAAGGCATGGAAAAGGTCATTCTAGACCTTAGAGGAAACGGCGGTGGTCTCCTTCACGAAGCGGTCAATATTGTCAACTTCTTCATTCCTAAAGGAGAAAAAGTGGTGGAGACCAAAGGAAAGATCAAGGATCACTACAGCCTACATCGAGCCTTGAATGCCCCACTCGATATGGAGATACCGCTCGTGGTATTGATCGACGAGGGTTCAGCATCGGCCTCCGAGATCGTATCGGGTTCACTCCAAGACCTGGACCGAGGCGTTGTGATCGGACAGAACAGCTTTGGTAAAGGCTTGGTGCAAACCACAACCAACTTGAGCTACAACTCCATGCTCAAGATGACCATCGCCAAGTACTACACTCCAAGCGGTCGTTGCATTCAACGGATCGATTACGGCAAACGCGACGATCGAGGAAAGGCACAAGAGGTTCCCGATTCTTTGATCACTGAGTTTCAAACCCGCAACGGACGCGTGGTCCATGATGGCGAAGGCATCCTCCCGGACATTGAAGTTGAGCTAGAAGAATACCGTGATCTCCTCGCTACCTTGCTCGGTGAAAACATCATTTTCGACTTCGCTACCGATTATTATTTCTCTCACGACAGCATCGCCCCTCCGGAAGAGTTCGCTCTCACGGATCAAGAGATTCAATCCTTCGTGGATTTCGCTCTGAGCCGAGATTTTGAATACCGCACCTCGAGTACCGAAATGATGAAAGAGCTCAAGGAAGTGATCGAAGAGGACGAGTTTTGGGAGGATGTGAACGAAGAGTTTGCCGTGCTCTCCGAAAAACTCGAGCGCGATAAGCGCTCGGATATGTTCAAGTTTCGTCATGAGATTCAAGTGATCCTCGAGAACGAGATCGCTGGTCGTTATTACTTTTCTAAAGGACGGATCCGTGCCTATATGCATCACGATCCTGAGGTGAACAAGGCAAAGGAAGTGCTGAACAACAGCAAGTATTATCGCTCCGTTCTCGATGGAACGTGCGATCATTGCACGACAAAAAAGGGGTGATCTGACGACCTCTTTTGTCCTACCTTCGGACCTAACCTATGCTGTTAAAACCTCATATCCATCGTTGGATATACCTCGGCGCACTCGCGCTTATCGTGGTAGGTTTACCCTTGTCAAAAGCCTTCTTGAGTATAGGTGGAATAGCCTTGGCTGTAAACTTCCTAATGGAGGGTCAGTTCCAGTCTCGGATCAAAGAACTCTCGCGGCAGCCTGTGCCGCTATTGATGATCGCCTTCTACCTTCTGCACGTCATCGCCCTGCTTTGGTCTTACGATATTGAGCGAGGTTTTTGGGACCTGCGCATTCGTCTTCCCTTGCTCCTTTTCGCCGTGGTTATCCCTCTCTCAAAACCACTAGAGCGCAAAGAGTTTAGGGCACTGATCTGGCTATTCATCCTAGCCGTGATAGGCACCTCCTTTCTTTCCACCTGGGAATTCATTCAGGTGAGGGACGACCCGAGCTTTGATTACCGAGAGCTTTCCTTGTTCACCTCTCATATCCGCTACTCGCTGATGGTGTGCCTTTCCTATTTGTTCCTATTGAACATTGCTTGGAACGCCAATGGCAACCTCACGATGAGGGTGGTGAGTGTTGTATTGGCAATTTGGTTGAGCATCTTCCTGCTGATTCTACAAAGCATGACGGGAATCGTTATCTGGCTGCTCGCTAGCTACCTTCTGCTTTTCTATTCCTTGGCGTACATCAAGCAACAACGCTTCAGGACCATGTCCATGACCATCCTCTCTCTCACTCCCCTATTGGTTGGTGGATATATCCTTCTGCAAGTAGATGCCTTCTACCCCGATGAAGCACCCAACTTTCAGGAACTCGAAACCCATTCGGCAGGTGGAGAAGCCTACAAACACGACTCCGTCAACTTGATGCTGGAGAACGGACACTACATCCACTTCTATGTGGCTTGGGGCGAACTGGCGAAACAGTGGGATAAGCGCAGCGATCGTCCTTTTTGGACCGGGAAAGACAAGATCGGACATCCGATCAACGCAACGGTGATGCGCTACCTGACCAGCAAAGGTCTGCGCAAAGATTCTGTTGGAGTGAATTCTCTCACTGAAGAAGACGTAAGTGCGATTGAGAATGGCATCGCCAACGTCAGATTCACCTACGGAAATCCCGTCGACAACCGTATTTATACCGTGATCTGGGAAGTGGATCGTATGATCAATGAAAAAGGGGTTCAAGGACACTCCGTCACCCAGCGCTTCGTCTACTGGAAAACCGGTTGGAAGATCCTATCAGAGCACGCCATATTCGGCGTAGGCACCGGCGATGCGCCAACTGCGTTTGAAGAGATGTACGACCGCACGGGGTCGAAGCTGAGCGAGAAGAACCGCCTCCGCGCCCATAATCAATTCCTCAGTATCGGCATTCTGCTGGGACTCGTCGGACTGGTTGTCTTCATCCTTAGCATCCTGTCTCCTTTCCTCTTTTTGCGGAATGCCAACTCCTTCATTTACATTGGCTTCGCCATCATCTTGTATGCAAGCATGTTGAACGAAGACACGCTTGAGACGCAAGTTGGAGTTACCCTCTACGCCTTTTTCCACATGTTCTTGCTCTATGGGGTCTCCTCTTTATCCTGGGTGTTCTCCAAGACCTCTTCGTAGATCGCAAAGGTCTTTTTAGCCGTGATGTGCTTGGAGAACCCTTGAACCACTTCCCAACCTCCCGCTTTGCAGCTGTCTTGCAAGGAAGGGTCACGGAGCATTCTAACCACGGCATCTGCCAAACACTGATCATCATCTACTTCACACAGCAAACCGGTCTGCTCGTGCTTCACGATCTCCACAATTCCTCCCGCCTTGGTAGCTACTACAGGAACCCGGCTCGCTAGTGCGTCGAGGATAGAGGTACCTAATCCCTCGGTTTTGGAAGTGATGAGAAAGAGATCCAGCTCCTTAAGCAACGCCGGGATATGGTCTCTGAACCCTATCAGGTGAATATGGTCTTCCATCCCCGCTGCTTCGATCAGGCCTTCGACCTCCTTCCTCTCGGGGCCCTCACCGATCGCTACAAAACGGATCCGCTCGCCTTGTTCGATCAGTCGCTTCGCCGTTCGAATAAAGGTGGGGTAATCCTTATGCGGAGCTAGCGCCGCCACCTTTCCGACCAAAGCGTGGTCGTCGGGAACACCAAACTCCTCCCGAAGGCTTCGACCTACCTTAATTCCTTCAAATCGACCCAGGTCAATCCCCGAATGCACTACCGTGAGCTTCTCGGCATCTTCAATGGAATCCGCCATGATATCTCGAATCGCTTGAGATACACACACGATCTTCCGGATGTTGGGATAGTTGTACTTAAAAAGCGACATCGACGTGCCTTGGATCGCAAAATCCACTCGACGGGATACGATGATCGGTGCGCTGTTGTTGGTCAATACTGCACTAAGTACAGCAAAGTTGTGTGCATGAGAATCGTGGACATGGATCAAGTCTACGCCCTCTCTTCCACAAACATGGGAAACCCGAAAGGCTACCATGGGATTGGCAGAGAAGCCCTTGAAGTAGGTAACATGCGGAAAGTGGTGCTTCAGGCAATACTTGTGTACGGCAGAATTGAACGGACAAAGGATCACTTGCTCAATTCCCAACCCCTTCAGCTCTTCTGCTAAGTAGATGAGCTGCTGCTCACCTCCACGCCAGGTTTTGGGGGATGTGATGTGAAGGACCTTCATGCCTTGGATTGAATTGCGCGCAATTTCGTGTAGCGAAGGTAGGTCGCATAGGCAGAGTTCTTGGCGATGACCCATCCGAAATAGCCATCCAGAAAGCCTAGCTTCAGTAGGTAGCACTTGATGAATTTCGCGACAGGCTTGACCAAGATCTTGAGTCCGTTGGACAGAACACCCTTCTTCCACTTGGCCTCCGCAGCAATGTCCGTGAATTTGTCGATCTGCCTCAAATGCTCCTCTATCGTGTAAAATGAATAGTGCAGCAGGTCGCCCTTCAGCCATTCCGATCGAAGACCTGATTTCAGTTCGTAGCGATCATGCGGATTCGTTCCTGTCCATGCCCCTTCTCCCTTTCGGAACAACCGCAGTTTGGTATCAGGGTACCACCCTCCATGGCGAATCCATTGACCACAGAAATTGGTGAGTCGATTCATTCGATAGCCATCCGCCTTGCCCGAGGTCAACGCAACCTGAATCGAAGATCTCAGTTGATCATCCACGGCCTCATCGGCATCCAGCGACAAGATCCAAGTATGGCTTGCCTGTTCAATGGCAAAATTCTTTTGCTCAATGTGTCCAAGGAAGGGCTGCTCCACCACCCGTGCTCCCAATGAGCGAGCGATTTCTTGGGTTCGATCGGTCGAAAGTGAATCCACTACCACCACATCCGTGGCCAGGCCTTGCACGCTCTTGATGCACCGCTCGATATTCCGCTCTTCATTGAGCGTGATGATGACCACAGAGAGCTCCTGCATCACTCGTGTAGGTAAACCCGGCGCACGCGTTCGGGTATCTTGGTTAGTATTTCATACGGTATGGTATCCAGCCACCTCGCCATCTCTGCGATCGATTCGCTTCCCTCAAAAATGATGACCTCATCCCCCTCCTTCGCTTGCGTATGCGTCACATCGATCATGGTCATATCCATGCATACATTGCCCACGATCGGGCAGGACTTCCCTTCCCATTTGAGTGCCCACTTGCCGTCGCTTAAACGGCGGTCGAGACCATCCGCATAGCCCAGAGCCACGATTGCGATCCGTCGATCTTTATCTGAAACGCCTTTTCTACCATAGCCAACTGACTCCCCCGCCTTCACATTGCGTGTCTGTACGATGTAACTCTTTAATGAGCCAAGTGCATTAAGGAAGCGATCATCCTCACTCGCAGAAAATCCATACAAACCGATCCCCAAGCGCACCATTTCGTAGTGATACTGAGGAAAGCGAAGAACGCCCGTCGAGTTCAAAACGTGTCGGTCTGGCTGATGTCCAAGAATAGCACGGACCCTTTCGTTGGCTTGATCAAAACGTTGCACCTGTTCTCTGGTGAAGTCGTCATGACCACTCTCGTCCGTAGCCGAGAGGTGCGTAAACACACTAGCCACCCGGATGAAGCTCGTTTCCTTGATCAGCTCGAGGGCCTCATCGAGGTCGTTTCCTTCAAAACCCAGACGATGCATGCCCGAATCGATCTTCAGGTGTATCGGGTATCGCTCGAAGAAGTGACGTATACTTCGGGCTGCTTGAATGAAATCCTGCAATGATCGTAATGAGTAGATCTCGGGTTCCAACTCGTGTTGGATCATGGCCTCATAGGATGTCTTACTCGGACTCATGACCATGATCGGGATGGTGATCCCTTTCTCCCGCAGGAGTATCCCTTCATCCGCGTAGGCCACTACCAGGTAGTCGACCGTGCGCTGTGATTGAAAGAAATGGGCCACCTCGTAGCTTCCGCTGCCGTAGGCAAACGCCTTGACCATGACCATCACCTTGGTTCGATCCGACAGCTTCGTTCTGAAGTAATTCAGGTTTGCTCCAAGCTTCTGCAGATCTATCTCTAGGGTGGTGATCCGCTGTTTGGCCTGGAGTCGGTTGACCAGCTTTTCAAGTTTGAACTTCCTAGCGCCTTTGACCAAGATCGCTTTGTGGCGAAGCTCCTTTGGATCGAGGTGATTCCAGAAGCCTTCCCACGTATCATAGCACGACACCTTGATCGGATCAAAGACCTCTCTGTGGGCAGCGATGTCGGGTCCGATCGCAATGAGTCGGGTTACCTCGGCTTCGTTCAACATCTCCGCGATCTCGGCGTAGATCTCGCCATAGCTTAGCTTGTCTTTTTGATCAGAAAGCACCACCCATTTATCTCGATCCGCATGGCTCATCAAGTGATCCACTGAGGCCCGCAGCGACTGGAGGTCAGAGTTGTACGTATCGTCGATGATGAGTGATTCTTGAATCCCCTGCTTCACTTCCATTCTCATAGCAATGTGAGAGAGCATCTCGAAACGATCGATGACCGCAGGTTCGGCTTTGCCCAAGGCCCACGCCACGGTAAAACACTGACAAGCATTCTCAATACCAATGCTATCCGTGAACGGGATCTGAAATGAGTAGCGTTGACCCTCAACCCTCACTTCAATGCGTGTGAAGTCGAACCCTTTGTCTGTGATCTGCATCTGCAGTTGAGCGGCATTCCCTTGCAAACTCCAACTCAGGCATTTCTTGCGCTCATCCTCTGAAAGCCATTGCATCCACAAGTGATCAGCACAGCAGACCACTCGGTCCACACCGCGGAAAAGCTTCCACTTCTCCTGAAATTTTTGTTGGTCGGATTCGAAATGAGCCGAATGAGCATCGCCGAGATTGGTCATCACCCCCAAGGTAGGATTGAGGATCGACTGCAGGGCGTCCATTTCATTGGGCTGCGATATACCCGCCTCGAAAATGGCCAGGCTGTCTGTGCTGCTCAATTCAAAAACGGAGAGGGGAACCCCGATCTGTGAGTTGTAGCTCTTTGGGCTTCTGCAGATCTGAAACTCCAATTCCAAAAGTGTATTCAACCACTCCTTGACGATGGTCTTTCCGTTGCTCCCCGTGATTGCAATGACAGGAATATCATAGTTGTCTCGGTGTTCTGCCGCGATCTTCTGCAAGGCCTTCACCACGTTATCCACAATGATGAAGTTGGCTTGGCCCTGATAGCGCTTTGCCACCTCAGGGTCGCTGACCAGGAAGTGGTGTACGCGATAATCAAGCATCTCCGGGATAAAGTCATGACCATCAAATCGGGCCCCCTTCAGGGCGGCGAAGAGTGCGCTTTCCCGATTGAGTCTACGGTGATCGATATTGATCCGACCCACCTTCGAACCTGGAAAGACGATATCGGACTGACCTCCGCAGAACTCCGCTATGCTTTCTATCGTGTAGTTCATTTCTTGGGGGTTGAATTAAAACACGCTCGACACAGAGGTTCGTATTCGCTCACTTCACCAAGCTCCACAAGTCGGTCACTTTGAATGATGCGATTAGAATGATTGGCGAGCGACCCACACTTCACGCAGATCGCGTGGACTTTGGTGACATACTCAGCGATGGCCATCAGTCCGGGCATCGGACCAAACGGACGACCTCTGTAATCCATATCCAGTCCCGCAACAATGACGCGTTTGCCCATATTGGCCACCTGATCGCATACATGGACGAGTTCCGGGTCGAAGAATTGTGCCTCATCGATACCCACGACTTGGGCATCATTAGAGAGGATCAAAATATTACCTGAGCTTTCGACAGGGGTAGAAGGGATGCTGTTCTCGTCATGAGACACGACCGCTTCCTCGTCGTATCGGACATCCATTTCAGGCTTGAAGATCTCCACCTTCTGTCCAGCAAACTTGGCTCGCTTCAATCGGCGGATCAGCTCTTCGGTCTTGCCGGAGAACATGGATCCACAGACGACTTCGATCCATCCGTATTTGTGTTTTGTCTTCCCGGTATACTCAAGAAACATCGAGCGGGTATTGGGTTTAACCGATGTTACGAATCTATGTGAATGTATTGAAACCAAGGGCCCTTCCACCAATTAACCTTCGATTGTTTCTGAATTCTTCTTGTCTCTCAAAATTCCTGTCCACACAATGGCGATCTTTGAACTGCATTAGAATTGTATGTTCATGAATGACCTCCTCCACAGAATCGACAAGATAGAACAGCTCATCCAAGAGAAAGAGCATGAGTTGCAGCTCCTTAAGGACGACCTCGAAGCCGTGAGAGCGGCCCTCGAAACCACCTTAGAAGAACAGCAAGCCGCGGCTCAACCTGAACCTGAAGCAGAAGTGCCTGCGCCCACCCCGGAACCTGTTGAAGAGCCCACCCCGGAGCCAGCAGAAGAATCAGTAGCTGGTGAAGAGGCCGAAGCAGACCCTATCAGTGAAGAACAGCAGCACGAGGCCATCATCCGCACGATTGAAGAGTTCGCTCAAGGTGCCCCGTCACCGCGTCCGGCATCAACAACAACGTCAGAAAAGCCCACTCTAGCAGACCGCGTGGGTCAGTCTCACCTGAGCGATCTCAAGAAGGTCTTTGGTATCAACGAGCGTTTTCTCTATGCCAATGAGCTCTTCAACGGCGACATGTCCGCGTTTACCCAAGCCATAGAGGAATTCAACCATCTGGAATCTTCCAATGACGCCCAGCGTCACCAAGACAATCTCTCTTCGAAATACAAGTGGGATGAAGAAAGCGAAACGGTCATCGCCTTTAAGTCGGTGGTTTCGCGCAGATTTGCATGATGCGACACGCCCTTTTCTTCTTTTTCCTGATTTCCATCCTTCCCGCCGTAGCTCAGGACTCTGCCTACGTGCGCCGGATGATCGACACCTTATGTGCCCCTAGATATCACGGAAGAGGCTATGTAGAACAAGGTGATCTGAAAGCCGCTGGGTTTCTGGAACGGCAATGCAAGGAGATAGGTATGACACCGGTCAAAGGTCAGTTCACTCAGTCCTTTCCCTTGGCGGTCAATACGTTTCCTGGTGACCTAGACGTAAGCGTTAATGGCGCGGAGCTATCAACTGGGCTTGACTTTCTCCCTAACCCATCCTCAAGCACCATACACGGTGAATTCAAGGCTTATCCTCTCAAGGCGAAATGGACAGGCGATCGCGAGAAGATCTTTAAGCTTTCCACCAAATCGAAGATCCAGAATGGTTTCGTGGCATTGGACGCGACCGAAGAATCCACCGACAACCAAGCCTTCATTCAACGCTTAGGCGAGAATCCGATGAAAGCCAAGGGATACGTGGTACTGACGGATAAAAAGCTCACCTGGTCAGTGGGAAGGCGGCTCTACAATGTGCCGATCCTAGAGGTATCCAAGGACTCCGTTCCTAAACGGATCAAGTCAATCAAGGTCGACATGGATACGAAGTGGGAAGACGACTACCGAGCCAAGAACGTCATGGCCTACATCCCGGGTAAAAGTGATTCGATGATCGTCTTTACGGCACACTATGACCACCTCGGTCGAATGGGCAGAGACACCTACATCGCCGGCGCCAGTGACAACGCCAGTGGCACCGCCATGCTGCTTGATCTTGCTCGATACTACAAGGAGAATAAGCCGGAGTACACAACAGTTTTCATCTGGTTTGCCGGAGAAGAGGCGGGTTTGGTAGGCTCTCGGTACTTCGTAGAAAACGCTCCGATCGACCTCGAAAAGATCAAGTTTCTATTGAACCTCGACCTGATGGCTGATGCCAAGAAAGGGATCACGGCGGTGAATGGAAAGATCTTCTTTGATCAATTCCGAAGTTTAGAAAAGCTGAATGAATCGGTAGGAAAATTAGAGTCGATCAAAGCCCGCGGTTCCGCCGCCAACAGCGATCACTTTCCTTTCTACGAGAAGGGGGTTCCTTCGTTTTTCATCTACACCCGCGGGGATTACACCCACTATCACGATGTGCATGATATACCTGAGCACATACCGCTCACGAACTACAAGAATGTATTCGATTTACTGACCGCCTTCGTCCACCGTGGGTTGTAAAGCTTAGTGTCTCAGGTCAATGCTTCCCTTGGCGTTCTTACCCTTGTATGGAAGACCATCCGTACCGACCGCATTGATGGTGTAATAATACGTCCCCACCGGAAGCGGTTTTCCGAACTTATCCTTGCCGTCCCATGCTTGAGCTTGCTCCAAATTCTTCGCCTGGAACACCTCCATACCAGAACGAGTCCAAACGGTGATCAGAAAGCTTTCAAAGCCATAGCCGTCAATCTCCAAACGGTCGTTGTAGCCGTCGTTATTTGGAGTGAGATACAAGGTGGCATTGTGTGAGAAGTAGACGGTGTTGGACGCTTGAACCTCATTCTCGTCAACCGCTGGTTCAGGTTGCTGAGTTCGATCAGCAGAAGGATTTTGAGAGCCTTGCGCTACGGCGCTTCCGTCGTCAACGTTCTGATCCGAATCATTGGCTGTGTCGTCCGCTCCACCTACCTTATCAGCACGGTCATCCGCCTGGACTTGGTCCTGAGCGGCTATTGCTCCGGCGTCATTGAGCCCTCCATCTTGCTGCTCGGGGGCAGTTTGTTGATTGATATTGGCATCGTTCACATCGGTCGACTCTCCTGAAGGACCTTCAATCGTCTCCGAAGTTCGGGTCACAATTACCGTTGCCGGGTCTACGTGAATTTCTTCCTGCTCAGAAAGCTTGACCGCTGATTCTGTTGAGGTGGTTTTATCTAGATCCTCAACCACTTGTTGGGTCGATTCTTCACCTTCAGCCGCAGTGCTGTGGTAGTCGATCTCCGCCACCGTGGCAGCAGTGATCAATCCGGCAAAGCCGATGACGGCTGCCGCTTTGGCCAGGAAGCCTGATCCAGCAGCACCCGTGGAAGCTGCAGCGCCTGCTTGGCCCAATGTGGATTCAATTCCACTCCAGACCTTGGCACTCACATCCATCTCATGCGAAGCAAATGCCTCGCGAAAGATGTCTTCCAAGTTATGTTCTTTATTCGCCATTATATGTTCTCTCGTTCGACGATAATATTCATCAAATAGGTTCGCGCTTTTCGATATTGGGTCTTGGATGTACTCTCCGTGACCCCAAGTTCTGCCGCGATCTCTTGGTGCGAAAACCCTTCGATCGCGAACATGTTGAATACCGTTCGGTATCCTGCCGGCATATCCTCGATCAACTTCATCAACTCTTCAACGCGCAGCTTGCTCACTGCATTCGCGTCATCCCCTGCGAGGTACTCGGCTTCAGAGATATCGGTATCGACCTGCATGCGATTGGCTTTCCTCAGATGATCCAGACAGGTGTTTACCATCGTCCTTCTTATCCATCCTTCGAAACTCCCCTCGCGCTTGAATTTGCCCAGGTTGGAGTACACCTTAATGAACCCATCCTGCAGCCAATCCTCAGCCAGCTCGACGTCACCTGCATATCGCATGCAGACCGACATCATCTTTCTCGAAAACTTGTCAAACAACGCTCTTTGCGCCCTCTGATCACCTTTCAAACATTGCTCGATTAGCTCGTTATCCGTCATCTTCAGGCCAAAACTGAGAATAAGATGTGATTTGCGAGAAAAAAGTTGCCCTGTCGTTGAAATTAGTTTCAAGTTGCAAGTTGTTTGAGATGGGCGCCCCCTCGACAGGCTCGGGGTGACCCTCAGATGCGTTCGGGTGAGCAGCCAACACCGCTCCCATCCCCCCCTGCACTGATTACTCTTCTCCCCCACACCAATCACTGTTCACCGTTCACTATTTGACCATTTGACCACTTAACCATTTGACCACTCAACTACTTCCCCACTCACCCATACTCGATCCGCCCCAGTTCAGTACTTTCGCTAACCCAGACGCATGAAGATCTCCGCATCGGTATACTCCAGCAAGGAAACTGACCTTGAGAGCCTGATCAAGAACCTCGATCAGCACGGCATCGACTATTTCCATATCGACTGTCGCGATAATCCCGCTGTATTCGATGATATTGAGAAGATCCGTCAGTGGAGCGATACTCCGATCGACCTTCACTTGATCTCCCCCAACCCGGAGCAATACTTTGATCGGATAAACGAACTGGGAGTCGAGTTGGTCACCCTTCAGCACGAAGACCTCGAGGGCTATCGATACACCGGAGGACTAAGCTCGCAGATGGGCCTGAGTGTCATCTCAGATACTTCGATAGACGCCTTCGACGCAGAGCACTACGACTTCATCTTGATGATGGCGACCATTCCGGGCGAAAGCGGTGGGCGATTTGACAAGATCAACTTTCGGAAGATCCGACAGTTCAAACGACAGTTGCCAGACAAGGGCATCCACGTGGATGGCGGCGTAAATGCCGAAGTGAGTTTCATCCTTCGTAACATGGGCGTGCATGCCTCTGTGGTGGGATCCTACTTGTTTAAAAATCTACCGATCGGTGCTGCGCTGTTGAACCTAAAGATCCACGACATCGAAAGTCACTACACGGTGGGCGATTTCATGCGATCGAGAGAAGAGACACCGATCGTCGGTCGCAAGGACCGCAGCCTCAGAATCGTACTTCAATCGATTGAAGACCACCGCTTGGGCTTCACCATCCTAGAAGACGAGCAAGAAAAAATGGAGGGCATCGTGAGTAATGCCGACTTGCGGCGAGAGGTTTTGCGAAACATCGATGCTCCGGATAAGATGGACGTGGCCGCTATGGTGAACACGGACCCCATCACCGTGCAAGAATCCATGACGGTCAGCGACATGCTGTTGTATCTAAAGAGTTTTAAGTTTCCGATCAACTATCTGCCCGTGGTTGATCACGATAATAAAGTCAAAGGTGTAGTCTCCTTCTTGAACTTGGTTAAAGGCGAATTATGATCATTCATTTGAATCCCAATGTGTCTGAATCAAAGGCACACGACCATGCAAAATCCACAGAGTCAGCGATCTTCCATGACGGTCAGCGCTTTGTGCTGGTAACTCCTTCTAAGCTTAAGGAACTTCCCGCCTCGCTTGCCTCGGACACAGAAGCCCATTGGCCGATGGATTCAGACATCCAGTTGGCAAGTAAAAGCTACAGGTCGGAGACCCGAACAATAAAATTGGGTGCCGTCAGCATTGGAGGGTCAAGCAACAACACTATGGTAGTTGCCGGGCCGTGTTCGGTTGAATCCGAAGAGCAGATCCGCCAGAGCGCGTCATTGATGACTGAATTAGGAATCAAAGGGCTACGTGGTGGATGCTACAAGCCTCGAACCTCTCCATATTCCTTTCAGGGACTCGGGTTGGAAGGCCTGAAGTTGCTGTCCAAAATGAGAGAAGAGAACGGCTTTGTCATCGTCAGCGAGGTGCGAGACGCAACACACGTCGACGACGTGATCGAGCATGCCGATGTGATCCAGATCGGTGCGAAGAGTATGTACGATCATGGTATACTGAAAGCCTGTGCCAAGACGAAGAAGCCGATCCTGATCAAGCGCGGATTCGGAACGACCTTGCAAGAGTTTGTACAAGCTGCTGAGTTCGTTCTCTCCGGTGGAAATCCGAACGTCATGCTCTGCGAGCGAGGGATCAGGACCTTCGAGACCAAGACACGATTCACCCTAGACCTTTGCGGTGTGGCGTGGTTGAAAGAGCATACGAACTTGCCGATCATCTTGGATCCTTCTCACGCCTTAGGATATCGCTACGGCATCGAAGACCTCAGCAACGCCTGTGTGGCTATGGGTATAGACGGATTATTGGTAGAAGTACACCCTGATCCGAGCGTCGCCAAGAGCGATGCCGCCCAGCAATTGTACCACGATCAATTCCGAGATCTATTGAAAGCGATCAAGCCCGTGGCACAAGCCGTGGGTAGAACGATCGTGTAGTTTTTACTCCCTTGCAGAACTTTTAAAGGGTGGTATGGGTTTACTTTGACAGATTTAGCCTACAAACAATGAAACAACTTTCACTTTTGCCCTGGCTTTCTCACTGATCATTGCCAGCGCATGCACTACATCCACAGAAGAATCGGCTGGATCTGAAATGACACAGCCAGAAGCAGCGGCTCCGGTTGAAGAGCCCGCTCAACCCGAATTGGACATAGAGGAATACACAACTGCGGCCGATCAGCTACGCGCTCAGATCGAGGGTGCTCTTGAGGAGTCCGAACGAATGGAGCTTTCCACTGAAGGTCTGAGAGGGCAGATCGCACAGAAGTAGTCAAGCATACAATTTTACAAGAACGACGGAAACATCGTGAGGATCAAACCCTATCCGCATGATCGAATCTCTTCGCGCACAGAAGAGTTCTACTTCGCCGACGGTCAATTGATCCTTGCAGTGGTAGAAGACGATGGTAGTGGTGACCGAGGAAAAGAGAAGGAGAGCATCGATAAGATCTACTACTTCCATGAAGGAGAAGTTGTCAATGAGATGCACAACACGGAAGAAGAAGAGTACAGCATTCGCAACTCGGACGGCGAGCGCCTTTTACAGGAAGCCGCCGAATACATGCAATTGGCACCATAAATCTTGAAGAGATCAGACAAAAGCTCGGCCCCAGGTCGGGCTTTTTTTGTTGCCAAAAACTTACTTTGCGCCCATGGACATGCTTCGCCGTAATCTAGATCATCTTGGAGTAGACAGCTTTGAAGTAGAAAAGCTTCGGGTCGAAGACCTTCAAGCCCTGGCTGAGCGATATAGCATCGCATGGGAGGACCTACTCCTCTTTCCGCTTTACACCAAGAGTCTAGCATGGGACGCAATCAAATTCATCTTCCTAGATGTGGATGGAGTCTTGACCGAAGGAGGAATGTTCTACACTGATAGCGGAGACGAATTCAAGCGCTTTGACACCAAAGACGGTATGGCCATCAAGGTGGCGATGAAGCACGGTTTGGATTTCGGGATCATCTCATCGGGGGTGAATCAAAAGATCATCCGACATCGCGCGGATATGTTCGGTATCAAACACGTTTACGTGGGGGCCGACCCTAAATTTAAGATCGCTGAGAATTGGCTCGCAGAACTTGACCTTGAGTGGTCGAATGTAGCTTACATCGGTGACGACATCAACGATCTTGGCATGTTCGAAAAAGTCGCCATCGCAGTATGCCCGTCTGACGCGCCCATCCCGATCAAGAAAGCCGCCAACGCTGTTCTTCTCTCCAAGGGAGGTCACGGATGCATCCGCGAATTCATGCGCTGCTTTCCCAAACTCAAGGATCAACTATGAGTGGAAAACTGACCTTGGTCCCTACGCCTATTGGTAACTTGGATGACATCACCCTTCGCGCCCTTTCGGTGCTCAAGGAAGCGGATGTGATCTTATGCGAAGACACGCGCCACTCCGGTCAACTCCTCAAGCACCACGGCATTGAGAATAAACTGAGTCCCTTCCATCAGCACAACGAACACAAGGTCACTGAGCGCTTAGTGGAACAGATGCAATCCGGAACGCACATGGCTCTCGTAACAGACGCAGGAACTCCAGGCATCAGCGACCCGGGATACCTGCTGGTCAGGGCCAGTATTGAGGCCGAAATACAAGTAGCAGTGCTTCCTGGTGCAACTGCTGTGATCACCGCTATTGTTGGCTCCGGACTACCGAGCGACCGATATACCTATCTGGGTTTCCCACCACAAAAAAAGGGCCGACAAACCTTTTGGAAATCACTGGAAGAAGAGGCGCACACGATGGTGATGTACGAGTCACCCCACCGCATTGAAAAGGCACTAAAAGAGGCGCTCGAAACCTTTGGACCTGAGCGAATGGCCTGCGTAGCGCGCGAGTTGACCAAGCTTCATGAAACTTATCACCGCGGGACCCTCGCTGAATTGGTCGAAGTCCCTTCGGGCACCTACAAAGGAGAGATCGTCTTGGTCATTGAAGGCAAAATGCATTTCGAAAAACGAACGAAGTAATGAAAGCACTTGTACTTACGAAGGATGTAAGAAAAGGAGATCCCGGGAGAGCTTTTGAGCTCCAGGAAATGCCTATGCCTGTAGCAGGCAAGGACGAGATCGTCATCAAAGTGAGTCATTTCGGACTGAACTACGCGGATGTGATGTCGCGTCGAGGTCTGTATGCCGATCGACCTGAGCTGCCTGTGGTGCTTGGTTATGAAGTAGTAGGTGAAGTAGTCGAAGCCGGAGCCGACGTAAGCAACGTTCAGGTGGGTGACACGGTGCTCGCCTTGACGCCATTTGGGGGATATGCCGAATACGCCAAAACCCAAGGCGTGGGTGCGATTAGACTCGCTCCTGGCACAGACCCCGCGGAGGCCACTGCCCTCGCCACGCAGTATTGCACGGCGTGGATCGCAGCTTGCCATATGGTCCACCTGAAGAAGGGAGATAAGGTTCTGGTCCATGCCGCAGCGGGTGGTGTCGGAACCGCCCTAGTACAGATCGCGAAGTGGAAGGGCTGCGAGGTGTACGGCACCGCGAGTCGACCCGAGAAGATGGAATACCTCAAAGAGCTCGGGGTCGACCACCCCATCAATTACCGTGAAAAGGATTTTGTAGCCGAGATCCAACGACTGTCAGACAGCAAGCACATCGACGTAGCGTTCGACCCCATTGGGGGCAAGAACTTCAAAAAGACCTTTGGGCTCCTCGGTTCGGGAGGTCGAGTAGTCACCTTTGGTGCTAGTGAATGGAGTTCAAGCGAAGGTAACTTCTTCGACAAGATCAAGATCGGGCTTGGCTTCGGCATTTTCCATCCGATTGGCCTGCTCATGAAGTCCAAGGGCGTGATTGGGGTCAACATGCTTCGACTGGGAACCAACAAGCCTGACTACGTGCAAGCCGCTATGAACGAGGTCTATGAGCAATACCAGGCCGGCGTGTTGAAGCCCACGGTTGACTCTGTGCACGATGCCTCAGAAATAGGCAAAGCCCACGCCCGGTTGGAGGGTCGAGGGTCTATTGGCAAGGTGGTAGTGAAGTGGTGATCAATAGGTAAATCCGTCCTTGAACGCCGCCAGGCGATCTCGGAGTACACTGAGGTCTTGTGCTGAAGTAGCCAAGTTGCCCACGCTGGTGTCGATCTTCAATTCACGCAACTTGATGTTGTTGTTGATGAAGATCATCTCCAAGGAAGGGTAGAGCCCTCTCAATACTTCGACAATGTCGTTGATGCTGAAATTATGCTCCACCAGGTTGGCTGTCCCCGTTGGATGCTGCCCTTGAATGATCTCTCCAATGTGCCGGGTGACCGTATCGATAAAGACAAAAGGTCTATGCTGCTCCCCTGTTCCGTGAATATTGATCGTACCGTGGAAATTGGCCTCGAAGATGAGCTTATTGATCACCGCGTCGAAGCGCATACTCTTGTTGTAGCCATAGACGTTGCCGCACCGAATGATGTGCGTGTCGACCTTCTTCTCTAACCGTCGCACGTGCTCTTCGCCACGCATCTTGGAGATGCCGTAGAAGGTCTTGGGATTCAAGCCGGTTTCGATGGATTTCTCCTCCTCCCCTGATCCATAAACCGAAACCGAACTCATATAGATCAGCCGCTTCACATCGCTCTCTTCGACAGCATAGGTAACCTCGGCGGTTCCCCAATGGTTCACTTGTTCGAAGAGGTGAGCGTCTTGATCCGCAAAAGGTGTGGTCACCTTTGCTGCTAGGTGAATGACCACATCAGCGTCCTTCACGGCCTTGCGGAGGTTTCGGCTATCTAGGATGTCCCCTTCGATGAACTTGAACCGGTCATCCAGCTTGTGAGAGCCGATGAAGAGGTTGTAATTCGGTCGACTCAGGTTGTCGTAGATCGTGATGCGTTCAATGGACTTGTCCAAACTCAAGGTTTGACTCAACGCCGTCCCAATGTATCCGGCGCCGCCGGTGATCAATACCTTCATACTTACTTGCTTACCAATTCTGTGTGAAGACCACACTCGTTCTTGCTTTGTCCTAACCAGCGCCCACCGCGCTCGTCACCCATGCTGGGCTCCACCGTGCACGGCTCGCAACCAATACTCACATAGCCCTTCTCATCCAAGGGATGGCGAGGCAGATCCATGATGGAAATGTATTGCCAGATCTCTTGCTTGGTCCAATTGAGCATTGGGTGGTAACGACTTCCCCCTTGCGGTGTGTTTTCGAACTCCTTCAGGTTCTTCCGGTTCGCATTCTGATCGGCCCTGACCCCATTCACCCAGATATCGAAACGTTCTAGCAACGGTTGCATCGGCTGGGTCTTGTTCAGGAAGCAACAGTAATCGGGGTCGGAAGTGTAAAAGAACTTCCCCTTTAGATTGCGCTGCTGCACCTTCGGAACGTGCGATTCTACATTGACCACGTTGAGTCCAAACGCCTCGGCTACTTCATCTCGAAATCTCAGGGTTTCTGGAAAATGGAACCCCGTCTGAATGAAATACACCGACATTTCGGGAGCTATCAGGCCCATAATGTGAAGCATCGGAAGGCTGTGCGTTTGAAATGAAGAGCTGGCAAAGAAGGTTCTTCCCTCATTCCGAAACTCTTGGACGTGATCTTTGATCTCGACGATCTTTCTTTGGATATCGGAACTCAGTTCCATTTCTCCTCCTTCATTTTGGTTGGTGATACAAAGGTGCGTGCACAGGAGCACTTAACCAAGCTTCATGTTGTCGATCAATCGTACCTCGCCCGCATAGGCTGCAATCACGACATGATAATCTCCCTCCTCACCATCCTCCCTCGGTTCAAAGGTTTTTGGATCGATGATGTCAAAGTATTCCAGTCTCAGCGTGTCTGACCGATCAATACGTGCCTTGACCTCCGCTCGGATCTCTTCCAAGGGAATGTTCTTCAACGCTCGTCTAGCCCATTGCATGACCTCGTAAAGCAAGACACTTTCTTCCCGCTCTTTGGGCCCTAATCGCCGATTACGTGAACTCATGGCTAAGCCGTCCTCTTCACGGACCGTCTCCATTCCAACGATCTCAACCTCCATATTCGTCATCTCTACCAGTCGCCGGATCACTTGCAGCTGCTGAAAATCCTTTTCGCCGAAGAAGGCCACCTGAGGCTGCACGGCTTCGAACAGAATATGCACGACCTGACCAACGCCTCGAAAATGGCCCGGACGAAAAGCCCCCTCAAACTTTTGCTCGAGATGACCGAAGTCGTGGATGTACTTCTCTTTGTCACCCGTCTCGGGATAGATCACCTCTCGGCTCGGGAGAAATAGCAGGTCGCATCCCGCCGAGATCAACTTAGCACGATCCTGATTGGTATCGATCGGATACTTCTCAAAATCCTTTGGGTCGTTGAATTGGGTTGGATTCACGAAAATGCTAGCCACCGTAAACAGTCCCCGAGACTTTGCTGCTCGCACCAGAGACAGATGTCCCTCATGTAAGGCGCCCATGGTCGGCACAAAGCCTACTGGTTGGTTATCGGGGATTCGCTTACGAAGTTCTTGGATGGTCTTAGCTTCCTTCATGGGTCGGTGCTACGTCAGTATTGACGCGAAGGCGCAATTTGCGTAAATTTGCAAGACTTTTTCGCAAAGTGGAGGTCTTTTCTTTAACCCAAGGATGAATATATGAGCAATTACGATCGCGTTCTGTACGTTTCCCACGAAATCAACCCTTACCTTCCTGAAAACTATCAGTCGTACATGGGCCGACAGTTGCCTCAAGAGGCTCAAGACTTCGGCAAAGAGATCCGATTGTTCATGCCACGCTTTGGCTGTGTGAACGAGCGTCGTCACCAATTGCACGAGGTGATCCGTCTTTCAGGTATGAACTTGATCGTGGACGATACGGATCACCCGCTGATCATCAAAGTAGCTTCTATCCAGCCGACTCGCATGCAGGTATACTTCATCGACAATGAGGAATATTTCAAGCGCAAGGCTACCTTCTTTGACGAGGAAGACAACTTCTTTGAAGACAACGACGAGCGCTCGATCTTCTTTTGCCGAGGCGTTTTCGAGACCGTGAAGAAATTGGGCTGGATGCCTGAGATCATTCACTGCCATGGTTGGTTCAGCGCATTGATGGCGGTATATCAAAAGACATTCTACGCAGACGATCCATTGTTTGGTGATGCGAAAGTGGTCTTCTCGATCTATGATGAAGACTTTGATGAGAACCTGGATCCACGCTTCATCGAAAAATTGAAGTACGATGAGATCGAAGGAGAAGGCGTCAACCTGATGAAGGAGCCAACCTATGAGAACTGGGTGAAGATGGCTGCCAAGTATTCAGATGGAATTGTTTACGGTTCGGAATACGTAAGCGACGAAATAAAATCATACGTTGAATCGTTAGGCAAGCCTGTGCTTGATGCACAACCTGAAGAAAACTTGATGAGCGTGTTCGATGACTTCTATAGCAAGGTCATGGAAGAAAGCTCAGTGATCGCAGATTAAGTGTGAAACGAACATTATCATTGATTTCAACGCAACGGTTTGCCATATGGCGAGCCGTTGTTTTTTTCAGTCTTGCCCTCCTTGTCTTCGGATGCAGAAAGGATCGACTGATCGGTTCTGAGGTTCAGCCTGAAGGTTATTTGGACTCGCTCATTTTGGTCGACACGTTTACCATCCAAGCGCGTACCATTGAAAACGACCCACAGCGTTCCACTCGGTTTCAAAACTTCGTGGGTCGCATGCAAAACCCGGTCTTTGGCTCATCTGAGGCCGAACTCTATTTGAATTTCGCCCTCCAGACGGAGAATATCCAGCTCGAGCAATCGCCTTCGGCGTATGACTTGATCGACCTTACCTTGACGATCCTTCCGTTGAGTGGGTATGGCGATATGCAAGACAGCCTGAACCTCTCGGTCTACGTCATCGAAGACATCATGAACATCGACAGCGCGTACACCTCGGATCGCAAGTTCAGACTGGATGATCACCCTGTAGGATCGACACGCATCGCGTATACGAGTAACGAAGCCATAACCGACCTCTACGCCCTTACGGACACCAACGGCAATCCGAGTTATGAAGGCATCAAGATCCCGCTCTCGTTGGATCTAGCCTCTTACCTTCTTCAAGGTATTGGTACCACCTATTCAACCACAACCGGATTCCGTGAATTCTTCGGCGGATTGGCCATTGTAGGTTCCTACGATGACCCCAGTACCGACGGCGCCATCTTCAATTTTGACGTCACTTCAGCCACAGCCGGTCTCACCATGACGTATGCGCTTGCGGAGAACGGCTCGACTGATACGGTCACATTCGACTACAATGTCATTTCTTCCAGCACGCGTTTCAACTCCTTTGAAATTGACTACGCAGGTTCAATGGTGGAGTCTGCTATTCAACAGGGCACGGCGGCCGAGAATCTATTCGTCCAAGGTTTGTCCGGCGTGAAATCGGTGATCGAAATACCTTACATCGACGAATTCGCTGCGACGACAGATGCTGCGGTAAGCTTGGCAAAGCTCACTTTTTCGATATCCGATCTCCAGCCCGATGGGCTCGACCCTTCTCCGTCGCTTTTCTTGCTCGATTATGAGATCGACACCGATGGAGATACCGTGGAGACCTTGACGCGCGATTATGCTTCTAACACCGTTCGACACGGCGGTTTTTTGGATGAGGAGAACGGCACGTACACGTTTGACGTTACGCGGGAGGTGCAACATATCATCGAACAGAAACAAAGAGGAAACAATGTGAACCTCGGATTCACCCTCAATGCACAAGTGCCTGTTCTTAACGGGAACGTGCGCTACCAGAATGTGTTGAAAGGAAGCGATAATATTGTCTTTGAGGTTTATTACACGGAAATAAGCGAATAACTATGTGTGGTATTGTTGGATATACGGGAAACAAAGAAGCGTACGAGATCCTGATCAAGGGACTCCAGCGCTTGGAGTACCGAGGATATGATAGTGCGGGAGTAGCACTTGCCAATGGCGGCATTCACGTTCACAAATGCAAAGGCAAGGTGGCCGACCTCCTCAGCCATGTGGGTAGCGACGATGTCACTGGATCAGCCGGAATCGGTCATACTCGCTGGGCAACACACGGTCCCCCCAACGACGAGAATGCTCACCCACACAGCTCCATGTCGGGAGATCTTGTCTTGATCCACAACGGGATCATCGAGAACTACGACAGCATCAAGAAGGAACTCATCAAGCGCGGCTACACCTTCCAGTCTGAAACGGACACGGAGGTTTTGGTCAACTTGATCGAGGAGATAAAGAAGCAAGAGGACATGTCGCTGAGTGAGGCGGTTCGCAAAGCGCTCAACGAAGTGATCGGAGCATACGCCATCGTGGTCATGTCAAAATCGGAGCCCGGCACCTTGGTCGCCGCTCGCAAGAGTAGCCCGCTGGTGATCGGCATCGGAACCGAAGGCGACTACTACATTGCCTCTGACGCTACGCCGATCGTAGAATACACGAAGAATGTTGTGTACCTCGAAGACGGTGAGATCGCGGAGTTGATTCCGGGGAAGGACCTGAAGCTGTTCAACATTAAGCACGAGACGGTCAAGCCGTACATCCAAGAACTGGAGCTACACCTCGAGCAACTCGAAAAGGGTGGCTATGAGCACTTCATGTTGAAGGAGATCTACGAACAACCGCGAAGCGTGCACGACAGTATGCGCGGTCGTTTGAACGCACAGCAAGGCTTGGTTCATCTGGGCGGCATTGCCGACTACGAACAAAAGATGATCAACGCCCAGCGGGTGATCATTGTCGCTTGTGGAACTTCATGGCACGCGGGGTTGGTCGGAGAGTACTTGATCGAAGACCTGGCGCGAATTCCGGTTGAAGTGGAATACGCCTCTGAATTCAGATACCGCAACCCGATCATCACAGAACGAGATGTTGTCATCGCTATTTCTCAATCCGGAGAGACGGCCGATACACTAGCGGCCCTTGAATTGGCAAAGTCCAAAGGAGCTACCATCTTAGGTGTGTGCAACGTGGTTGGATCATCCATCGCACGAACCACACACGGGGGGTCATACACCCACGCGGGTCCTGAGATCGGAGTGGCTAGTACCAAGGCCTTTACCTCTCAGGTATCCGTGTTGACCTTGATGGCCTTGATGCTTGGAAGCAAGAAAGGGACCATCGAACGGAGTCGCTACCAGCGTTTGCTTTATGGTCTAGATGCCATTCCTGAGAAGATTGAAAAGGCGCTTCAAACCAACGAATTGGTAGAGGAGATCTCTGCCAAATTCCAGGACGCTAAGAACTTCTTGTACCTCGGACGAGGATATTGTTTCCCTGTTGCGTTGGAAGGTGCATTGAAACTGAAAGAGATCTCCTACATACATGCGGAAGGATATCCGGCCGCTGAGATGAAGCACGGTCCGATCGCCTTGATAGATGAGGAGATGCCTGTTGTGGTGATCGCAACGAAAGGTCCTTCTTACGAAAAGGTAGTCAGCAACATTCAGGAGGTGAAGGCGCGTAAAGGTGTCATCATCGCCATTGTCACCGAGGGAGATACGCAGGTCAAAGAGATGGCCGACTATTCCATCGAGATACCGGAGACGGATGAGATTTTCTCTCCACTCGTGGCTTCCATTCCGTTGCAGTTGCTCTCTTATCACATCGCCGTGATGCGGGGATGCAATGTGGATCAACCCAGAAACTTGGCGAAGAGCGTTACGGTAGAGTAACGTTCAGAACTCAGCCAAAAAGAAAAGGGCCACACGATAGGATGGCCCTTTTTCATTTCATGTATGGATCTCGATTACTTGTTCGCCGCGTAGCGAGCAGAAACCTCATCCCAGTTGATCACATTGAAGAAAGCACTAATGTAATCCGGACGACGGTTCTGATAGTTCAAGTAGTAAGCGTGCTCCCAAACGTCCAATCCTAGGATCGGTGTTCCACCGCATGATACACTAGGCATCAATGGGTTGTCTTGGTTTGGCGTAGAGCATACTTCCACTTTTCCTCCTGCATGTACACACAACCATGCCCATCCTGAGCCGAATTGAGTAGCAGCTGCGTTAGAGAAAGCGGTCTTGAATGCGTCGAATGAACCGTAAGCGGCATTGATCGCGTCAGCCAATTCGCCTGAAGGAGCTCCGCCACCGTTGGATGACATCACTTTCCAGAACAAGCTGTGGTTCCAAAAACCACCGCCATTGTTACGTACCGCACCATTGCTCATATCGAGGTTGGTGAGGATGTCTTCGATCGATTTGCCATCGAGATCGGTACCTGCGATCGCGTCGTTCAATTTACTTGTATACCCAGCGTGATGCTTCGAATGGTGGATCTCCATAGTTCTAGCGTCGATGTGGGGTTCTAATGCGTCATACGCATAATCGAGTGATGGTAATTCAAATGCCATGTCTTGATTTTTGTGGTTATTCTTCAATGAATTCAACACACTTTCCTTCACAATGTTCCGTCCAGCGGTGGGTTGAATTCGTTTAACTTCGTTCAAAGATTTATAAACGAAACGACTTAACCTCAACGACGAGATGAAAAAACTGTTACTAAGCCTGGTGGTGATCTCCTTGATCGGAAGTGCATGTGGACCCAGTGAAAAAGAGCGCGCAGCTGAACAAGCGGCAAACGAAGAATTGGTCAACGAAAAGGTGAATGAGATCATGGAATCCATGGAAAGCGACATGACCGAGGCAACGGCTGACTCAACGGCCGTTGAGTCTGACTCTACTAACACTGACAGCTCAGCTGCAGAATAAACGATTTGCTCTAGGATCTTTACGAAGCCGGTGAGTTGCTCATCGGCTTTTTTGTTTGTTGCCATGCCTCCTTTACAAATGGATCCTCTTGGTTCAGGATCTTGTAATAGAGCTGGTCCCCAAATAGGCTTCGGGCAATCAACGCTTTGATGCGGAGGGTCATCCTGGCAATGGACCGGTTCCATTCGCTTTCGTTGATCTCTTTGCCGCTATTCTCCAGATAGACGCGCAGGGCGGCTGATATCTCTTCATCGGTTACGGCAGATTCGAAATTGTATTCATTCAGCTTCTTCCACGTATCGTAATGACGATCTCGATAGGCATAGGCAAACTCCATCAGGGTGCCGGCGTGAACCAATTCGGCAAAAAGCCAGGTAACTCCCGTCGTGTCGCGCTCCACCAAGACATCTGGAATGATCCCCCCTAAGGCGCTGTCGGGATTTCCTAATCCATCTGAAGAGAGACTCTCATAAGGTTTTTGGATGCTCCGTCCATTTGGCGTGTAGTATCGCGCTACGGTCAGTCGAGTAGCACTACCGTCCGTCCATTCATTCTGCTCTTGCACCAAGCCCTTCCCGAAGGAACGACGACCGACTACGCTGCCTCTGCCCAGATCTTGAATGGCCCCTGCCATGATCTCAGAAGCGCTCGCGCTGTATCCGTCAATGATCACAGAGACGTTGACATCCTCGAATTCGCCTTCCGAAGTAGAGCGATACTCTCTGCGAGGACGGTTCTTGCCTTCGGTGTAGGTAATGACCTTCCCCTCGCTTATGAACTCATCAGCCAAGGAGACCGCGGCGTCCAAGAACCCACCTCCGTTCGCTCTCAGGTCAAGGATCAAGGCCTTCGTTTCCGGTGTCCGCAACGGATAGACTCGCTCTTGAAATTCATCATAGGTCGTCATGGAAAACCGAGCCAGCTTCACATAGATGGTGGAATCATCATACAAATAGATTGCGTCAAAACTGCTGATCGGGATCTCACCTCGGGTGATGGTAAAGTTGAGCAGCTCGTCCACTCCGTGCCGTTTGATCCCCACCGAAACCTCACTTCCTTCAGGACCTTTCAGAAGGTCCATGACACGACGGTTGTTAAGCCCCGTACCCGCAATGATCTGTGAGTCCACCGATACGATCCTATCCCCTGGTTGCAACCCTACTTTTTCCGAAGGACCCCCAGGCAGGGCATTCACGATGTAGATGGTGTCGTTGCGCAGATTGAACTGCACCCCGATTCCCTCGAAGCCCCCCTCGAGGAGCTCATTCATGGTGGCTAGGTCCTCTTCAGGAATGTAGTAGCTGTGTGGATCCAGTCGCTGAAGTAAATAAGCAACGACCTCATCTTCCAGCCTAGATCGCGAGACGGTATCGACATAGTCGTTCTCTACATACTGCAGGATCTGTTCGATCTTCTGCCAGCCCTGGCCTTCTTGCTCCTGCATTAAAGGATTGGGAAGTCCGCTTCCCAGCCATAATCCAATAGCCATGCTCAAGGCCATCAATAACGGTATGTGCTGACGTTTTTTCAATCGATCTTATCCCTCGTCCTCATTATCGATCTGAACCACGTCCAAGCCAGCCTTCTCCAAGAAGACCACTCCACTTGGGTCCTTATATGCATCGTGATACACCAGTCTTTTTATTCCCGCCTGGAGGATGAGCTTACTGCAATCCTTACATGGCGAATGCGTGAGGTATAACGTCGCGCCCGTCGCATTGTTGGTGGTTCGTGCCACTTTCAAGATAGCGTTTGCTTCGGCATGGAGCACGTACCACTTGGTAGAACCCTGTTCGTCTTCACATTCATTCTCAAAGCCCGTTGGAGTTCCGTTGTAGCCATCGGCAATGATGGTGGCATCCTTGACGATGATCGCCCCTACCTGCTTTCTCCTACAGTGACTTAGCTTAGCCCATTCTCTGGCTAGGCGTAAGTAAGCCTTATCATAACGAAGCTGTTTCGCAGATCGCTCATCTGCCGTCTTCTGTTCACGCATAGGACAAATGTACATCGCCAAGCACGGGATTGCCATACCGAAAAAACATAGATCTAACCACTCAACACAGAGCCCCTCAGCAATCGAACCTTCTTAGCGATGTTTGTGTTCGTTAAATCCAATAACTATGAAAATGAAACACTTTTCGATTCCTGCTCTTGCCCTTTCAGCTCTGCTGATGTCGGCTTGCGGCGGCGGATCGATGGAAAACTCAGAAGAGAAAGCTATGGCTGAAGTCTCTGCACCACTACTCCCGCTCGAGGATTTCTTTAAGAATCCGGAGCGCACCTCTTACCAGATCTCTCCAGACGGAAGATTCTACTCTTACCTCGCACCATATGAGGATCGGAAGAATGTCTTCGTTGAGAACATCGCCACCGGCGAGACGCGTCGCGTTACTTCGCAGACCGATCGTGATATCGCGGGCTATTTCTGGCCGAATAACAACACGATCATCTTCATGCGTGACGAAGGAGGAAACGAAAACTGGTACCTCGTTGCGGCTGACGTTGAATCTGGAGTAGAGCGCCCACTCACCAAGATGGAAGGCGTCCGCTCGCAGATCATCGATGACCTAGAGGATCTACCTAACGAGATGATCGTGGGCTTGAACAAGCGTGACCCACGTTTTTTTGATCCGTATCGACTCAACTTGGAGACCGGTGAAATGACCCTGATCGCAGAGAACCCGGGCAACATCACCGGATGGATGACCGACCATGATGGTAAGCTTAGAGTAGCAATTACCACGATTGGCGTAAACACTTCACTTCTCTTTCGCGAGACTGAGAAAGATGCCTGGGACACCGTCATGACCACCAACTTCAAAGAATCCGTCTCTCCTCGCTTCTTCACATTCGACAACAAAAACCTTTATGCTACTTCCAACATCGGAAGAGATAAAGAGGCGGTTGTCATCATCGACCCACGTACCGGGGAGGAGCTGGAGGAGCTTTATGCGAATGAGCACAACGATGTCTCTGGGCTGAGCTATTCACGCAAGGACAAGAAACTCTTGAGCGCTGTCTACACCGCTGACAAAGTGAAACGCCACTTCTTCGATGCAGATGCAAAAGCCACGTACGAGCGCCTGCAGAAAGAGCTAGACGGCTACGAAGTGGCCATCACCGGACTTACGAAGGAAGAAGACAAAGCCATCGTAAGAACCTACAGCGATCGCAGTCTTGGAACCTATTATCTCTATGATGAAGAGACCGATGCACTTACCAAGTTGGCCGACGTAAGTCCATGGATCGATGAGAACAACATGGCATCCATGAAGCCGATTGAATACAAGTCACGTGACGGCTTGACCATCCACGGCTACTTGACCATTCCTGTCGGTTTGGAGAACGCAAAGAACCTCCCGGTCGTGGTGAACGTTCACGGCGGACCATGGGCGCGCGACAGCTGGGGATTCAACCCAGAGGTTCAGTTCTTGGCTAACCGTGGGTATGCCGTTCTTCAGATGAACTTCCGTGGCTCGACCTCTTATGGACGTGAGTTCTGGGAAGCATCATTTAACCAATGGGGACTGAGCATGCAAGAAGATGTGCAGGACGGTGCGAAGTGGCTCATCGAGCAAGGCATCGCTGATCCTGAGCGTATCGCGATCTACGGTGGAAGCTATGGAGGCTATGCAACGCTTCAAGGCCTAGTGAAGGATCCGGAGTTCTACGCTTGCGGTGTTGACTATGTCGGTGTATCGAGCTTGTTCACCTTCATGAAGAGTATCCCTCCATATTGGGAGCCTTATTTGGACATGATGTATGAGATGGTGGGAGACCCAACCAACCCAGAGGATAGTGCGCGCATGGCGGCTACTTCACCTGCAATGAACGCTGACAAGATCACTGCGCCACTTTTCGTAGCGCAAGGTGCCAATGACCCACGGGTAGTGAAATCAGAGTCTGATCAGATGGTCGAGGCAATGAAAGCTCGTGGTGTTGAAGTTCAGTACATGGTCAAGGATAATGAAGGCCATGGATTCAGAAACCAAGAAAACAAGTATGACTTCTATCGTGCGATGGAAGGATTCTTGAGTCAGCACATCGGTGGACGTACTGCTGAAGCTGCTCCAGCAAGCGAAGAGGTCGCTGCTGAATAACGTTTCATTTCCTTAGATGGATAAAGAGGGTCGGCGTCGCAAGGTGCCGGCCTTTTTTTATTCCTCGATGGAGAACTCAACACGACGGTTGATGCTCCGCCCGTGTTCTGTGTCGTTCTCTGCGATGGGTTTTCTTGACCCAATCCCTTCACAAGTGATGCGTGAAGGTGACCCTCCTTGCTTGACCAAGTAAGCCTTCACCGTCTCGGCCCGCTGCAACGAAAGCTCTTTGTTGCCTTCTTCACCACCAACACTGTCCGTATGACCGTCGATTTTAATTCGAATACCCGGGTTGTCCTTCAGTTCACGTGCTAACTGATCCAGCTCATCGTACTCCCCGGGAAGCGTACTCGAACTCGTCGCGAATTCAAGCGAATGAAGCTCGTATGGAACCCCAGGTTCCTCCTCGGTGAGCATCGTATAATAGTGATGTTGAAAGCTCGATTCATCTTCGGCCTCCACCTCCTCCATGTCGATCTCTTGCATGGGTAGCTTTCTAAATCGGAAGTACCCTTCATTGTCCTCATCATCGGACGTAGAAAGCGCATAGGGCCTATTCTGATCATCAGCGATCACGATCTCGACATAGTCCTCATCCGGAATGTGATCTACCTTGACGATGTAATCCTCTTGTTCCAATTGGGTGAACAAGAACTTTCCTTCCTGATCTGTGATTGCCGTTCTTAACAAGGCCTTTCGAGGTGTGTAGAGCTCGACCCGAACCCCTTCGCGCCCCATCAAGTAGGTCTCTCTGTCCACGACCTTTCCGATCATGGAAGATTTTCCCTGCTTGACCATGACGACCAATTCGCGTTCGGTCAGGATGCTCAAGGCAGGGAAGCTCTTTCCCGTCTGCCTAGACAGGAAGCGATGCATCCGATGTCCTAATGGAACCGAATTAGCCAAGATGTTGCCCTTTGAATCGTACAAGAAAATATCGATCAGGAGGTTGTCATCATCTTCCGACATGCGGATGAGATTCATCGCGTTTTGATCCACTCCATTTATGCGGAACACCCCGCGATCATCCGTGAGCACGTTGGCCAATTCTCGTAAATTGTCGTTGAGCAAGGAACCCTCGAAGGCCTCTAACGGCTTGCCATTTCGCTTTCTCAATCTTCCCATTATGACCGCCGAGCCCGTCAAGGCTATCTCAGGGTCTTGTGAAACCGTGGCATCGTCTCCAGTGGCATTCTCCTGATCAGAGTCGGAGGTCACCTCTGTCTGCCTTTCCTCATCTGGCTCCTTCTGTTCCTCTTCGGGAGTAGAATCAAACTTTTCAGTCAGGTACAAAGCGTACTTCTGCTTCTTGTGCGCAGCGCCGATGAGGAGGAAGTGCTTCTTTCTGGGCGTCAGTCCAAATACTTCTAAGGCGAAGTCGCCTTGCTCTCACTTAAATGCCTCGCAACCTAAGGGCTGAAGCACCGGCCGATCATTGATCGTGTCGGCATAGGCCACATAGATGACAGGGTCAGCTAAGTTTCCCCCAATTGAATCCTGTAGACACAGTGATCCTGATCTGAGAAGAGTAAGGATAGATCTGGTACCAATTTCCAAACTCAACGCTATCCGAATTGCAATAAGACTGAACTCCACCCCACGACAACTTCTTAGATTTGAAGTCTTTCGGAACCGGAGTGTACTCCGTCTTGATGGTTTTCGCTCGATTGATGATTTAACCCGCCTCTTGCCCAACTGAAGTTAGAGCCGCAATCCACAGCATGAAACCGAGAAAGAATTTAGCTTTCATAGGGTTGTTGAGGCGAATATAAGGCTGAAAGAAGGAAAACCTCTAGCGGTTTTCAGCTATTTTCTTACGAGGCAATGTTCATGAATGTTCGGCTAATCTAACACCTTGAACTGCACCCTTCTATTCTTCTGTCGACCTTCTGCGGTAGTGTTGTCGTCTACGGGCTTGGTCTCTCCAAAACCCTTGTATGTCAGACGCTCGATATCAATACCCTTGGCAATTAGATGGTCCACTACCGCCTTTGCCCGGTTCTCGGACAAGATCAAATTAGTGGAACTCGACCCCTGATTATCCGTGTGTCCGCTCACCTCGATACGAATGGAGGCCATTTTCGTTAATTGGGATGCAAGGGCATCAAGCTCTGGATAAGATGATGGCAGGAGGTCAGCCGAACCTGCACCAAACAATATGTTCTTCAAGACGATGCTTTGTCCGCTTTGCATAACGCTGAAATCACTCGGCATCTTCATCTGGGTATCCTCGACTTCCATTCGCTTCAGCGCTACCACCTCCTTCGGCAGCGACTTGAAACTGAAGAAGCCATCCGCGCCCATGTCGTCGGAGTTAGCCACATCGGTTGGAACGCTCACCTCATCCACGATCACGATCTCCGTGAAGTCCTTGTCCTTATCGCTCTTGACCTGAATATCATAGTCTTCCGACTGCGTGCCGACGAAACTGAAGAATCCATTCTTATCGGTGACCGAACTCCTGATCAACCTGCGCTCCTTGCTGTACAATCCGACCTCCACTCCTTGGCGTCCATAGAGGTATGTATTCCTGTCCACTACTCGACCCACAATCCCTTTCTCTCCCGGTTTTAGCGCTATTTGATAGTCCTTCGGCGAAAGCAATCGGATGTAATCAGAGAGCGACTGATCGATGCCAAACCCATAGAGTCGATCACCGATCCGGGTTGATCTGGTCTTGATACTACCCTTCTCATCGATCAGGAACATCTCCACAGTCAAATCCGTGTCGTCTTCTTCGATACGCGTCATGTAGACCTGATCCGGTTCTAGCTTCTCGAAGTTGAACACACCATTGTCGTCTGTAAGGGCAGTGCTGATCGGTTGCTGTCCTTCGTCCAACAAACTGACCATCACATTTGAGTTACCGTTGCCTTCCTTATCCGTGATGCGCCCGAAGATGCGATGGAGGATCGATGGGGTTTCTTCCTTAACTGTCTGGGGTGCTGAGGCTTCGAACTTATCGATGGCGCTGATGGCAAAGCGCGCGCTTTTCTGGTCGGAAGAAACCAAGACAAAGTACTCGCTGTCCTTTTTCAAGTCGACGCATTCGATCGAGAATTCACCGTCATCCCCTTGATGGGCGTAGCAGCAAACCTCCACGATCTTGCGCCCCGTGCGATCCTCTACTACCTCACCCAAGTAGATACGTGGATCGACAATATCTCCCATATTCCCTCCGGTCTGGACGGTAAACTTGGCGCGATCGCTTTTCACCTTCAATTCAAACCAAGCACCATAGGTAATATCCTCCATGCACGTAGCATCCAAGGCCGTCCAACTCAACTCGCGCGTTTGCTGGTCTTTGGGAAATGGTTGGTATCCCATTTTCACCGTTCTCGCTTGATCGATCTTGTAATCGACCTGGGCAAATAATGGAACCACGAAGAGTAGGGAAAAGCAAAGGGTGAGCCCTCGTTTCATAGCAGGTAGATGTCTAACAAATGTAATAGAACCACTTGGCTGGCGTGCATTTCTGCTTCATTGCCAGAGGAATTCTATTTTCGGGGCCTCACTGCCTCACAAGCAAACCACAAACTATGCTGAAGATCGATATGCACACCCACATTCTGCCTGAGCGTCTTCCTCGCTTTGCAGAGAAGTTTGGGTACGGAGATTTCATCCACCTCGTGCCAAGAGAAGATGGCGCCGCCGACATGATGAAGGGCGAGAAGTTTTTCCGAACCATTCAGCCCAATTGCTGGGATCCCGAACTACGCATCAACGAGTATGCTACCCACGATACTCAAGTGCAGGTCGTATGCACGATTCCCGTCATGTTCAGCTACTGGGCGAAGGGCAAAGACTGCCTGGAGCTATCCCAATTCTTGAATGATGATATCGCAAAACTGGTAAGCGATCACCCGAGGAACTTCATCGGTTTAGGTACGGTACCCATGCAAGACACCGACTTGGCGATCAAAGAGCTACGTCGACTCGAGGAGGAACTGAACATGCCGGGCATCCAGATCGGCAGCAACATCAACGACCTCAACTTGAATGAGGAGCAGTTCTTCCCCATTTTCGAAGCCGCCCAAGAACTAGGTATGGCGATCATGGTGCATCCGTGGAACATGATGGGCATGGACAAAATGGGCAAGTACTGGCTTCCATGGCTAGTGGGTATGCCAGCTGAAACCTCTCGGGCCATGACCTCCATGATCTTCGGCGGGGTATTCGAGCGACTCCCGGACCTCCGCGTCTGCTTCTCCCACGCCGGAGGAAGCTTCTTCGGCACCATCGGAAGGATCGAACACGGCTACAACTGTCGTCCGGATTTAGTAGCCGTTGATAACGACATCAATCCACGCGAGTACATTGGCAAATTCTGGGTAGACAGCATTACCCACGATGCCAAGGCCCTTCAATTCATCCTCGATTACCAAGGATCCAAGAAGGTCTGTCTCGGCTCCGATTACCCCTTTCCACTCGGCGATCTAGAGATCGGTAAGTTCATCACGGAAATGGGCCTACCGCAGGAAACGGTGGAGGATATCTTTTGTAATTCGACGCTTGAGTGGCTGAACTTGGATCGAGCACAGTTCGAATAAAGCTTACCGGTCTATCATCTAGATTCGTCTAGAATTCCATTTGGAGTTTATTTTCATGGCCAATTTCATTTAAGGCTTCTGCGATCTCTGCGCCTTCTTTGTGCACTCTGCGGTTAGAATAATTTGTCACGCAAAGGCGCAAAGACGCAAAGCTGGAGGCCCCAAGAATGCACGTCTTCGATAAAACAACAAACTGTGTTTAACAATCAATTTTCTACACTTACAGTCGGCTCTCTCCTTTTGACACTTGCGTTTCCATGGGTCACGATGGCTCAACAATCGTACTGGCAACAATCGGTATACTACCAAATGGACATCGCCTTCGACGACACCAAGCATCAATTCTCGGGTGAGCAGCTGATCGAGTATACCAACAACTCACCGGATACACTGGACAAGGTCTTCTACCACCTCTACTTCAATGCATTCCAACCGGGAAGCATGATGGACGTGCGCTCGCGCACCATTGAGGACCCAGACCCTAGAATCCAGGATCGCATTTCGAAGCTCAAGCCTGAAGAGGTCGGCTATCACAAAGTGACATCGCTCAAGCAAGATGGAAAAAAGCTGGACTTTGAATATGCCGGAACCGTTCTCGAAGTCCCCCTCGCCAAGCCATTGCTCCCTGGAAAGAGCACTAAGCTCGAAATGAAATTCAACAGCCAAGTACCGGTGCAGATCCGTCGAAGCGGGCGCGACAATCAGGAGGGAGTGGACTATACCATGACCCAGTGGTACCCCAAGTTGGCTGAGTACGACTACGACGGCTGGCATACCGCCCCTTATGTGGCCCGTGAGTTTCATGGTGTGTTCGGCACCTTCGAGGTCAACATTGACATGCCTTCCGACTATACTCTGGCCGGAACTGGTGTCGTTCAGAACCCTGAGGAGGTCGGACACGGTTATGCAAGAACCCAGCCCAATGGCGATCGCGTGACGTGGAGGTTCAAGGCGGAGAATGTCCACGACTTTGCCTGGGCAGCCGATAAAGAATATCGCCACCTCACTATTCAATTGGACAATGGTACCACGCTTCATTTCTTCCACCGAGAAGACTCCGTGTTGAATGCCTCTTGGGACAAATTAGTGCCCTTCACCAAGCAGCTTTTCGAGATCATGAACGCTCGTTTTGGAGAGTATCCATATCCTCAATTCAGCGTGATCCAAGGAGGCGACGGCGGGATGGAATACCCGATGTGCACGATGATCACGAGCGGAGGCACTTTTGGCGGATTGGTCAGCGTGACCGTACACGAAGCGATTCACAATTGGTACTTTGGGGTATTAGCGTCGAACGAAACGAAGTATCCGTGGATGGATGAAGGATTCACCACCTATGCGCAAAACATCGTGTTGGACTCTCTCTTCAAGCGAGGAAGGGTCAACCCTCATCGGCGTAGCTATGCCAGCTACATCCGCAACGCGAAAGGCGGCACAGAAGAACCGATGTCGACCGAAGCCGACCTCTACGAAACGAATCACGACTATGGAGTGAATGCCTATTCGAAAGGCTGTGTCTTCCTATCTCAGCTTGAGTACATTCTCGGAGAAGAGGTCTTCGCAAAAGGAATGAAGCGCTACTTCAATACTTGGAAATTCAAGCATCCTGATCCTGCGGATTTCAAGCGCGTCATGGAAAAGACCTCAGGCCTGGATCTGGACTGGTACTTTGACACATGGATCGGCACGACCAAGACGATCGACTACCACATTCATCAGGTGCGCTGCGATGGAAACAAGACCACGATCGAGATCGAGCGCAAAGGATCCATGCCTATGCCGGTAGAAGTACTGATCACCACGGTCGAAGGACAGAAACAATACCACTACATTCCTTTGCAGGTCATGCGGGGCACGAAACCACAACCGCAGACCTTGGACGGAACATGGACACAGCACGCGGATTGGCCTTGGGCTTACCCCTACTATGCACTGGACATACCTATCGACATCGTAGAGATCGAGTCGATCGTCATTGATTCCGAAGGTCGCGTGGCCGACACGGACATGAGAAACAACTCCTACCCTCAACATGACATCATTTTCAAGAGTTCGGATGGTCAGTAAGGCTCTCTTGATCGGACTGGTTTCGACCTTGCTTTTTTCGTTCGACGCAATCAGCCAGGTCGTGCCTCAAAACATCATGATCTTTGAGGAAAGTGAAGGTTCCTATCCTCCATGCGAACCCAGTATCTGGATCGACCCATCCGATCCCTCCAAAGTAGTGGCGGGTGCGGTGTTGGACCAGGTTGCTGTATCCAGTGACTCCGGAAAAACTTGGGAACGATCCAATTTGACTTCACGCTTCGGTGTCTATGGAGATCCGTGCATCATCAGTGATGAGAAAGGTCGCTTCTATTATTTCCACCTCAGTGACCCTGAGGGTAAAGGGTGGGCGAGCAATGCCTTACTCGATCGTATTGTGGTTCAGCGCATGAAGCGTTTCGGAAAGCGATGGGACAAGGGCTGGAGTATCGGCTTGGAAGCGCCGAAGGATCAGGACAAGGAATGGGCGGTATGGGACCCGATCAACCAACGATTGATCGTGACTTGGACCCAGTTTGATGCTTACGGAAGCAAGGCGGAGAACTGCGAATCGAACATTTTGTATTCCACTTCCAAGAACGGAAAACGCTGGACGGATCCGGTGGACATCAGTACCATCCCCGGCAACTGCATTGACAACAGTGGGACGAATGAAGGCGCCGTTCCGGCAGTACTGATCAATGGTGATGCGTGTGTAGCGTGGAGTTTGGATGGTAACATTCATTTTGCTTCGATCGCTGACCGAGACCCCAAGAATCCTATCGTAACAGAAACGATCGCTGTAAAAGGAGAGGCCAACTGGACATTTGATATCCCGGGATTGGGTCGTGCCAACGGCATGCCTATCACCGTAGTAGACCACAGCGACGGACCTCATCGAGGCTCCATTTACATCAACTGGGCGGATCAGCGCAACGGGAAAGACGACACGGATGTCTGGGTGGTTCGATCCGAAGACAAGGGTCAGACCTGGTCAGCGCCAATTCGGGTCAACGACGACAGCCAGGGATCCCATCAATTCTTCACCTGGATGGCGATCGATCAAAGCACTGGATACTTGTACACGGTTTTCTACGATCGGCGACACTACAACAACGAGCAGACCGACGTGGTACTAGCGACATCAAAAGACGGAGGGTTAACGTGGGAGAATCGCGTGATCAGCGAATCTCCTTTTACCCCGGAAGAAGGAATATTCTTCGGTGACTATAACAACATATCCGCTGCGAATGGGGTGATCCGTCCGATCTGGACACGCTATGAAAACGGGAAGTTAAGCGTCTGGACCGCCCTCATCCAAGAATGAGACGCTTGTCGTATCTTTTCCACGACCAAACTCAAACACCATGCACCCGATCTTAAGAAATGTACTGGCGGTGATCGCAGGTCTCCTAGTGGGAGGCTCAGTAAACATGGCCATCGTCACCCTAGGACCAATGATCATTCCCCCACCTGAGGGAGCCGACGTCACCACGATGGAGGGCCTTTTGGAATCCATTCATTTGTTTGAACCTCAGCATTTCATCAGTCCTTTCTTAGCGCACGCATTGGGCACGCTAGTAGGAGCATGGTTGGCCGTCATGATTGCCATTTCCCATAGATCCAAGTTGGCCATTGGAGTCGGAGCCTTCTTCCTGATCGGTGGTGTGATGAACGTGATGATGCTCCCCTCACCCATGTGGTTCAATGCGCTGGATCTGATCGTCGCTTACATCCCGATGGGATGGCTGGGAGGGAAGATGGCGGCGAGGAGGAAATAAAAAAAGCGAGTGCTCTTCGCTTTCGCTCTGCTCACTCGCTCTCGCTTGTACCCGGGGCGGGAATCGAACCCGCACTCTGTTGCCAGAACTGGATTTTGAATCCAGCGCGTCTACCAGTTCCGCCACCCGGGCAAAGGGTTTTTAGGAATTGGGGCGGCGAAAATAGCTAATCTTTTGATTCCAATATCCGTTCTGCGAAAAGCAAGTTCTAAATCTTCCTTCTCAAGGATTGACAAGCGCCTGATGTTGGTTGAGGTCAAACCAACTGATTTTCTAGGTTTTCCACTCGTTTTCAACAGGGTATTGCTTACATTTGCCGCCCTTAAAAGGGAAGGATATGTCACGAGAAGTTAAAATATGCGCAGGTACAGCTTCCATGGAGCTTGGCCAGAAGATTGCCGACAGTTATGGACTGCAGCTTGCCAACGTTAATATTTTACACTTCAGCGACGGTGAATTTCAGCCTTCTTTCGAGGAGACCGTGCGTGGTGCCGATGTGTTCATCGTGCAGAGCACCATGCCTCCGGCAGACAACCTGATGGAACTCCTTCAAATGGTGGATGCGGCGAAGCGAGCTTCAGCGAAGAACATCATCGCCGTGCTTCCCTACTATGGATATGCCCGTCAGGACAGAAAGGATAAGCCGCGCGTTTCTATCGGATCTAAGTTGGTAGCCAACCTTTTGAGTGCTGCGGGTGTGACCCGTGTGATGACCATGGACCTTCACGCCGATCAGATCCAAGGGTTCTTTGAAGTTCCGGTTGATCACTTGTTTGCCTCTTCGATCTTCCTTCCTTACGTGAAGAGCTTGAACCTCGACAACCTGATCATGGCTGCTCCGGATACAGGAGGTACGAAGCGCGCCAATGCTTACGCTAAGTTCCTGAACTGCGACCTCGCGATCTGCTACAAGCAACGAAAGGTGGCCAACCACATCGAATCCATGACCGTGATCGGTGACGTCGAAGGAAAGGACGTTGTCTTGGTAGACGACTTGATCGATACAGCAGGGACGTTGACCAAGTCAGCCGAGATGATGCTGGAGCACGGCGCAAAGACCGTGCGCGCTTTGATCACGCACCCAGTCTTAAGTGGACCTGCGTATGAGCGCATCAACAACTCGAAATTGACAGAATTGGTAGTTACGGACACTATTCCTCTCAAGGAGAAGTCCGACAAGATAAAGGTGCTGAGTGTGGCAGATCTATTTGCGAACACCATGCGCAGCATCGTTAGTCACGAATCAATTAGTTCGCAATTTTTAATCTAATCCGTTTTATTCATTTAATTACGCAATGAAAACGATTGAAGTAAATGGGCATTTGCGAGAGGCTGTAGGCGGTTCATCCGCGAAGCAGTTGCGCAGAGAAGGCCACGTTCCATGTGTAGTATATGGTGGAGAGGAGATCCTCCATTTCTATGCTGACGAACGCGATTTGAACAAGCTGGTGTACACACCAGACGTGTTCCTGATCACCATCAAAGCTGGTGGTAAAGAAGTTAAAGCCGTTCTTCGGGACGTGCAGTATCACGCCGTGCAGGATAGCATCATGCACATGGACTTTGTAGAGGTTCTACCAGGCAAGCCAGTATCACTGAAGCTTCCTGTAGTACTCGAAGGTTCAGCTATAGGTGTGAGAAATGGTGGTGTACTTCGCCGTAATGCCAAGGTATTGTACGTGCGTGGTATGGTAGATTCCCTGCCTGATGCCATCACCATCGACATCTCTAATATGCGTATCGGTCACTCTAAGAAGGTGGGCGATCTAGATATTCCTGGTGTAGAAATGCTCGAAGCAGCTAACCGTGTTGTAGTAGCCATCAAGACTTCTCGTCGTGCAATCGCAGATGACGCAGAGGAAGAGGGTGAAGAAGGCGAAGGAGCTGAAGGAGAAGAGTCAACCTCAGCTGAGGGTAGTTCTGAAGCAGCAGCTGAAGCACCAGCAGAGGGATAAACATTCCCATGAAGAATTTACTCGTTGGACTCGGGAATCCTGGCGTGGAGTACGCGGAGACCCGACACAACATAGGATTCAAAGCATTGGACGCTCTTGCCGGAGCGTCCAATGTTGTTTTTAGCCCTGGTCGTTACGCGGATGTGGCTGAGGTGAAGTACAAGGGTCGCACGTTGATCTTGATCAAACCGCAGACCTTCATGAACCTCAGCGGAAGAGCGGTAAACTACTGGCTGCAACAAGAAAAGATCCCAATAGAGCGATGCATGGTCATCACCGACGACATCGCCCTTCCCTTTGGAAAGATCCGTATCCGAGCCAAAGGCAGCCACGGCGGCCACAACGGTTTGAGGCATATCCAAGAGGTGCTCGGCACCCCCAATTATCCGCGACTGAGATTTGGCGTGGGGAATGACTTCCACCCCGGCGAACAAGTCAAATACGTTCTCGCCCCTTGGAGCGATGAAGAACAGTCCGCCATGAGCGAGCGACTCGACGTAGTCAAAGAGGCCCTGCTTTCCTTTACTTCCATCGGTTTGGAGCGCACGATGAACTTCTTCAACAACAAGTAAGATAAAAGCCGACCTGGTTTAGAAAAGCACCCGTACCGAGGCCTGAAAATTGCGCCCTGCCGCCGCGATTCCCGAAGAGTAAGGCCTGTAACGCTGATCCAGTAAGTTCTCGACCCCAATGGTAAGTTGGATGTATTCATTCACCGAATACATGGCACGGACACTGAATATGTACCACGCGGGCGAGTATGGAATACCGTTGTCATCCAAGGCATAGATGAAGTCCTTCTCCAATTCTGATGGAGGCATATCGGCTGAAGCGATCGCCGCATTGTATTCCGAGCTCATTTGTATACTCAACCGCTCACGCTCGTAGGTCAATCGTGTCAAACCGAAGGTCGGTGCTGCGTGACGAAGCGGTGCTTTTGATCCATCGTCTAACTCTTCCACCCCTTCTTGGAAATTGATCCTACTCGCCAAGCTGAATCCGGCGCCCAGCTTCCACTCAAAGCCAGCTTGGACTCCATACACTGTAGCTTGAGCTGCATTCTGAATGGCTTGAACCCGACTCAACTCACCGTCATACAAAATGCTGTCTTGTCCCCCAAGGCTGAAGTCTCTCCTAACCATGGCATTATCCAGGAGGGTATAAAAACCCGTTACATCCACCTTCAGCACCTCACCAAACACCTTGGTAACACCGAGGTCCGCATTGTAGGCGTACTCTGGATTCAAGTCGGGATTGGGCACCACCACGGAACCGGGCTCGGAGTCGAACACCTTGCCGATGTCGTCAATGTTAGGCGCGCGGAATCCTGTAGAGAGGTTGAGGTTGAACTGCCACTTTTCGGTTGGGCGATAGGTCATACCGGCGCTTCCGTTCAATGCCCCCATGGTGAGGTCGAGAGAGGTCGTAGGCAGATCATAGAATGTGGTATCAAAGTCTGCTTGCACTAGCACCAAGTTGTACCGAGCGCTCGCCAAGAGCGTGATCTTCTCCGTCAAGCGGAAACGATCCGAAACATAGACACCTGCGCTCTGCCAAGCGGATTCGTTCGGGTAGCGCGATGGTGCCGCAAAGGTTTGTTCGGTGAAAATGTTCTTATCCATACCATTCGACCCCACCTGATTCAAGACCCACTCCGTGCCATAGAAGATCTCGTGACGAGCCCCAATGTCTTGTTCCAAGTCGACATTGAGCGAATAGGCATTCACACGCTCAACACGGTTGGTGCGAATGGCCGAACCAAAATCTCTATCGTGACGACTTTCTTCAAAATACTGGTAGGCCATGGTCACCCGCATGCGATCATAGAAGAAGTTGCGATCCTTATTCTCAATGCGCAGGGAGTGCATCATCCACTCTTGAGGGCCGTAGTACCATTCTGCTGAACGAAGTCGATCTCGTCGATAGCGTACCAAGCGATCGTAGCGGGGATAATCCGAGGTGGTGGAGTATAGGAAGCTGTAATTCAACTCCGTGTTCTCTTTTGGCTTCCATTTCAACTTTTGTAGTAGGTTGATCTGCTCGTACCCTGTCGGAGTTTGAACCTGTGGGTTAGGGTAAGGAACAACGGTATCACGATCATTCACGGAGGTGACATATTCCGGCCTGAGGTAGTCATCCGGTCCTGCCGAACCCATCCGTAGATCGTCGAAATCCGAATAAGAAATACTGGTCTCGGAAGCCCATTTCTTTCCGCCGAAGTTGACGTCAAAATGCCCGGTCTTCTCAAAGTTGGCCGAAGCTGTTCGCACAAATGCACTCCCCTTCACAAGGACTTCATCCTTCTGTGAAAGCCGAGGCTCCAACGTGTGAAAGCTCATGACCCCGCCGAGAGCATCGCTCCCATAGATCACCGATCCCGGACCATATACGACTTCCGTGCGCTCGATGGACAGCGGGTCGATGGAGATGACGTTCTGAAGATTCCCTCCTCGAAAGATCGCGTTGTTCATGCGGACTCCGTCTACCGTCAGCATGACCCGATTCGTGGCAAACCCACGTATTATGGGACTTCCTCCTCCGAGCTGCGACTTCTGCACATAAACCTCACCCGATCTGGCAAGGAGATCTGCTGCCGTTTGGGGAGCTTGCATCTGCACGTCTTCGGGCGTGATGGAAAGGATCTTGACTGGAATATCGTTCTTCGCTTGCTCCCACCGAGCAGCGCTTACTACTAACTCATTCAGGGCAAAAGGACTACGCTCGAGGTAAACGGTGAAGTGGTCATTCTCCCCTAACGATTCAAATACGAAGTACTTGGTTTGGTAGCCTACTAAGCTGAAGGAAATACTGTCGGCATGATTTGTACGAAGAGCCTCAAGATCGCCTTCACCGCGTGCATCAGTAGATACTACTTGATTCGAGCCATAACTAGCAATGTTGACCATCTCTATAGGTCGATGGGTGATCTGGTCTTTCACCACCACCTTTTGCCCCTTCACGAATCCATTCCAACCAAGCGTAACTAGCGCCAGTAAGAGCATTTGCTTTCCCACGTATCTCTCGTTTTGATTGGCCGCAAACTCAACAAGGATTGAGCCAAGCGATGTTAAATCGAAAACTACTTCAAGCCTTTGCGCACGATGTCCACAACTTCAGCAATAGCCACCCGCTGCTGCTCCATGCTGTCTCGCTCTCGGATCGTCACGGTGTTGTCTTCCAAAGATTGGTGATCAATGGTGATGGCGAATGGGGTGCCGATCGCATCTTGACGACGGTAGCGTCGACCTATTGCATCTTTCTCATCGTATTGACACATGAACTCGTGCTTGAGTCCATCGATCACCTCGCGCGCCTTTTCTGGGAGACCATCCTTCTTGAGAAGCGGAAGTACCGCCACTTTGTACGGAGCGAGCTTGGCCGGAATGCGGAGTACGGTTCTTTCGGACCCATCCTCGAGTTGCTCTTCCTGATAGGCGTATGAAAGGATCGCCAAGAACATACGGTCGAGGCCGATGCTCGTTTCTACTACGTATGGAACGTAATTCTTGTTCTCTTCAGGGTCGAAGTATTGAAGCTTCTTGCCGCTATGCTCCTCGTGCTGCTTGAGGTCAAAGTCAGTTCGTGAGTGAATCCCTTCCAGTTCCTTGAATCCAAATGGGAAGTTGAATTCGATGTCGGCGGCCGCGTTAGCGTAGTGCGCCAATTTGATGTGGTCGTGGAAGCGATACATCTCTTGCGCCATCCCCAGATCGAGATGCCATTGCATGCGCTCCTGCTTCCAGTGTTCGTACCACTCCATTTCGGTACCAGGCTTGACGAAGAACTGCATCTCCATCTGCTCGAACTCGCGCATACGAAAGATGAACTGACGCGCTACGATCTCATTTCTGAAGGCTTTTCCGGTCTGTGCGATACCAAAGGGAATCTTCATACGACCGGTCTTCTGCACATTCAGGTAGTTCACAAAAATGCCTTGGGCTGTCTCAGGCCGGAGGTAGATGGTGCTAGCTCCCTCGGCGGTCGAACCCATCTCGGTGCTGAACATCAGATTGAACTGACGAACATCCGTCCAGTTTCTTGAACCACTGATCGGATCCACGATCTCTTCATCGATGATCAATTGCTTCAGGTCCTCTAAGTCACCATTATCCAGACATCGCTTCATGCGCGCTTCGATCGCTTCGATCTTATCGAGATACCCTTTTACCCGCGGATTGGTCTGCTTATACATTACCTCATCGAAGTCGTCGCCGAAACGTTTAGCCGCCTTGGTGATCTCCTTGTCGATCTTCCCTTCGATCTTGGCAATATGGTCCTCAATAAGAACGTCGGCGCGGTAACGCTTCTTTGAGTCCTTGTTGTCGATCAGGGGGTCGTTGAAGGCGTCCACGTGCCCGGAAGCCTTCCAAGTGCTTGGATGCATGAAGATGGCGGCATCGATGCCGACGATGTTCTCGTGCATCTGCACCATGCTCTTCCACCAGTGGTCGCGGATGTTCTTCTTGAGTTCAGCGCCTAGCTGACCATAGTCATACACCGCGCTCAACCCATCGTAGATCTCACTTGACTGAAATACAAAGCCATACTCCTTGGCGTGGGAGATGACGTTCTTGAATTTATCCTCCTGATTCATGGGTGCAAAAGTATGTGTCTCAAGGGATGAAAAGTCCTAAAAAAAGCAAGCCCCGACCGATGGGTCGAGGCTTGTTCTAACCAAACTTCTGATGAAGTTAGTTCACGTCCCAAAATACTTTGTCCATGACGTTGTCAGAACCACCATTAGCAGCTCCAACGTTTGATCCATTAACAGAGTACTCATCTACAGTGTAGTTGTATCGCGTTGGAGGAGTTGTTCCTGCCTCGGCCGCGACGTTCATGGTTGGTGCGTCATACAACCTCCATGTTGACCACGCTTCGAAGCCTCGATTGTAGAGCGCAACCCACTTCTGTCGTGCGATCACCTCTTTCCAGGACATGCCTCCATTGATAAGCGCATCATAGTCAACTGAAGCGGCGAAAGCTGAATCCAGCGTAGTAGCACCGGTCCAATGCTCAACTGAAATGCTAACTCCCATATCGTAGTGATCGGCTGGATCATCAGCAGACCAACCGCGAGCAGCAGCATCAGCCATAAGGAAGTGAACCTCTTCCGCGCTCATTAGAACCCCTTCGATGGTAGGATCCTCCATTGCGTCTCCTGGTTGAGAGAAGTTGAAGTAAGAGCCACCTGCGCCGTAAGGATTACCAGTAATATTGCCCAATGAATCCAGGTTGCGGAAATAAACCGAGCGACGAGGATCATTATCAGCGTTCATGATATCTGCGATCGTGTTAGAAGCGACGAAATCCGTACGTCCACTTTGCACCAAATCTTCCCACAATGGGTTGGTATTTGGAGTAGAACTTGTGTAAGGGAAATTCGCATCCATACCAGATGAGGTGATTAGGTTTCCACCACTCAAAGCAGCGTTTGCCCATCCCTGTGCTGTTCCGTTGTCGTAATCGCCATAGCGAACGGCCAACTTAAGCAACAAAGAGTTAGCAAGAGCCTGCCAGCTAGAAGCATCGCCACCGTAGATCAGATCTGATCCACCCATGGTGCCTGAACTACCTCCCGATCCAAGGTCTGCGGAAGCCGTCTGAAGATGAGCTGCAAGATCTTGATAGATGGTCGCTGCTGCATCGTAGGATGGCGTCAAAATTCCGTCACCACCCTGAAGGGCGTCAGAGTATGGTACATCATTGAAGATGTCCACCAATACATGGTAAGCATACACTTCCAGAACGGTGATCATCGCCAATTGAACCTTGGCATCATTGCCTGTTACGAACTCATCATTCTCGATGGTCGTGCGGGCTTCAGATAGATCTCGTAAAACACGAGCATAAAGCCTATCATACACTTCACCATTGATGTTTCGCTCAATGAGCTCATAGTTGGATTCGTCTGTATACGTAGTTTGAGTCCACTGTTGAGACCATAGACGGAAGGTGTTAACATTCACATTTGGACTACTCATGTAGTCAAACAGCTCTTTCTCGGCGTTGGCAAACAAATTGCCTGCTGGAACGTTTTCGGGAGCTTTTGGATTGTTATTGAACTCGGTGATGTCTTTGGTACACCCTCCGAGAATGAAGACGCCTAACGCGCCAATTATAATCGATCTTTTCATGCTTTCTCTGATTAGAATTTGAGGGTTACGTTAACTCCATACTCTCGCACTGCGGGATATGCACCTGACTGGTATCCTTGAATGTTCCCTGCACTCAAACCAGCTTCAGGGTCTGTATAAGGTGAGTTCTTGAACAGGATAGCAAGGTTACGTCCGATCAAGGATACGGACAGTCCTCCAAGGGGTGAGTTCTCCAACTTGGAAGATGGTACAGTGTAAGTCAATGCCAATTGACGAAGCTTCACGTAGGTAGCATCGTAAACGTGCAATGCATTAGGAGCAGTTGCCCATCCTGAAGAGTTGGCGTAGTTACCATAATAGCCGTACACATCGTTCGCTGTTCCATCTGATGTAAGGTTACCATCATCGTCAAGGATATAGTCACCATTCTCATCTACTGCAGGGTTCATCCCTCCGATTGGAAGTCCACCTCCAGCATCTACATCATCTCGAACATCATTTCCTTTATCGTTGGTTCCAGCGGTAAAGTCATAGATACCTGTTCCGTACCCATACCATGTATCGAGAGAGAAGAAGTCTCCCCCTTTCTGAACATCGATAAGTGCAGATAGAGTGAAGTTGCTGTATGTGAAATCGTTGGTCCAACCACCGGTCCAATCTGGCAACATGTTACCAATGATCTCAGGAGAGGCAGAACGCCAATAGCGCTTACCTCCGAAAGGGTGATCATAAACGATTGGCTCGCCATTTTCAGCATAAACAAAGTTGGTTCCTTTGATAACACCGAATGGCTGGCCAACCTCGGCTTCAATGGTTATACCACCTTGAACTGAAGCCAACTGGTAAGTAGTGAGGTCTCCGTCCAGTTCAATAACCTCGTTGCGGTTAAGAGCCCAATTCACTCGAGTATCCCAACGGAAGTTATCCGTCTTAACAATGTTCGCATTCAATGAGAGCTCGATTCCTTGGTTCTGGATATTTCCAGCGTTGATGAACTGGAAGTATGAACCTGTAGAAGAACTCACACGAGCGGCCAAAATCTGATCTAAGGTATTCGAACGATACAAGGTTAGGTCCAGACCCGCACGACCTTGGAAGAATTTGTTCTCAAAGCCAAGTTCGAAGCTAGTCGTGCGCTCTGGGCGCAACTCAGGATTGAAGCGTGTATTCGTGGCGCTTGCTAATGACACCCCAGAGATCGGAGTATTCAGGTCATAAATTGGATTGATTCGTTGGGTAGGAGCATCCGCACCCACCTGAGCGTAGTTCACACGAATCTTACCGAAATCAAATCCGTCGATATTCAAAAGCTCAGAGTACACCATACTCAGTGCTGCCGCAGGATAGAAATAGGCATTATTACTCTCAGGGAGTGTAGAACTGACATCATAGCGAGCAGAGAAATCTGCATACAAGAATCGCTTATACCCCAAAGACGCACGGCCAAAATAGCCATCCACTGCACGTCTTGAATCAACTTCCGCTGGTGCCTCGATAGGGTTTACACTGTTGCTGAGAGAATAAACTCCTGGAACCACGAGGCCACCGTTGGTCTCTGCTTCTGTTTGGTTCCATTTTTCACGTCGTAGGTTAGCTCCCAGATCTCCGTTCAAGTTTAAGTCCTCCGTGAGATCCTTATTTAACGAGAAGATCAAATCATAGTTTCTTTCTTGATACGTACGTGTATACTTGTAGTACTGGGCAGGGTCAACTGATCCTACTGCAATGCGTTCCTCCCGGATCTCATCGTAGTTGTCATTTGTGATTCGCCCCATGACACTGAGCCAATCTGTTAATTGGTACGTCAACACCATGTTTCCAATCAAGCGATTACGCTCATCAGTAGAAAAGTTCTCATAACGTGTCCAGTAGTAATTGTCAAAATAGTGCGGATTCGCACGAGACGCCTCTGGTGCTGCAAAACCATATGGGTTCCACGTCATGTTTTTGCCCGTGTTGTTATACGCATTCCACTGAGCTTCCATATCGGTACTAACGTTATACCACTGTCGGAAAGATTGGTTTGGGTTACGACTGTCATAACCTGTACCGAAGCGACCTAGTCCTGCAGTCTGAACATAACTCATGTAAGAAGATGCCGTCAATTTATCGGTCAGCTTGTAGCTAAGATTAACCGAAGCATTGTTCCTACGAATGTTGCTATTGGGAAGCACTCCCTTCTGGCGCATGTCACCCAAGCTCATTCGGTAGCTTCCATTGTCACTCGCACCTTCCACAGCAACACTATTATTTATCATCATAGATGTCTCATAGAATGTGGTAGCGTCATTATCTGTTGCCTCATAGGGCTGAGGCTGGAGATAGGTTGAAAGCTCTGGGTGGATTGACTCCCAAGTAAGTAGCTGATCCGCCTCATCGAAGGCCAATCCGTATGAAGCGTCTTCTCCCATAGGAGTTGCTAAAGCGTCAGGATTGCCGTCGCCATCTAGATCTGCTTCTTCAACGTAGCCATTGACCACTTGACCATTAAACGCGGTATCAGGACCATAATATTGCCCATAACCTGCTCCGTATTGCTTCTGATAAGTAGGCGTCGTGTTCCTATTGATCTGCCCGGCCATGAATCCAGACTGAATCGTAACACCAATTCCTCCTTTCTTTCCCTTCGATCCTTTCTTGGTCACGATCAGAACTACACCGTTGGCCGCACGCGAGCCATAAAGCGCTGTCGCCGCAGCACCCTTCAGGATCTCAATCGACTCAATATCTTCCGGATTGATATCCATGGCGGCATTGCCATAGTCAAAACCACCTCGACCCGTTCTTTGATTAGAAGAGTTCGTGATGTCATTTCGGATTGGGATACCATCCACAACGTAAAGTGGCTGGTTATTTCCACTGATCGATTTGTAGCCTCGGATGATTACGTTCGCCGACCCTCCCATCGTACCGCTGTTCTTAATCTGGGCTCCCGCCACTTGACCTGAAAGTGTACTCATGAAGTTAACATCCTTGACGCGTGACACATCATCTCCAGACACGGTTTGGGTAGAATATCCCAGAGACTTCTTTTCCCTGGAAATACCTAATGCAGTAACTACCACTTCTTCGAGCTCGACGCCCGCGGTCATGGTCACGTTGATAGTGGAGTTACTGCCTGCGATCATCTCTACATCTTGAAACCCAATGAAGGAATAAACGAGAATTGATTCAGAACCTGGAACTTCGAGAGAATATTTTCCATCCATATCGGTGGATGTTCCCTGGGTCGTTCCTTTAATAACGACAGAAACTCCCGGTAAGGTTTCTCCGTCGCTCGACATAACGACACCGGAAACCTCCTGCTGTGCCAACAACGTCCCGCTTGTGAGCAAGAACGCCGCGGCAACTGATAAAAGTTGCTTGATCATAGATTAATAGTTAAGTGTTATCGTTTCAAATGAATAACATTTTTTTAATATTTCGTCGATTAGTCCTCACTTTTTTTCGATTAAGGAGGCTGCAGGTGTGATGAATTTGATGAGTTTCGCACCCCAGTTGCACTAACGTCATTCAATGATTCAAATCAACGATCAACTCGTATCCCTGGCGGTTTTTGAGGAGCACTTCGTCTGTGACCTCAACGCGTGCAAAGGCTCATGCTGTGTGGAGGGCGACTCGGGAGCACCATTGAGCGAAGAAGAAGTAAATATTGTAGAGCGTGATTATCCGAAGATCGAACCCTTCTTACGTGAGGAAGGTATACTTGCCATTAAAGAGCAAGGCACAGTGATCAAAGATCAAGACGACGAGTGGGTCACTCCATTAGTAGGAGGAAAGGAATGCGCCTTCACCCTATTTGATGAAGACGGGACAGCTAAATGTGGCATCGAGAAGGCCTGGCAAGAAGGAGCCACGGACTTCCGTAAACCCGTATCCTGCCATCTATATCCTATCCGGGTGAAGAAATACCACGAATTCGAGGCGGTGAATTATGAGAAATGGAACATCTGTGCCGCTGCCTGCACGCTTGGAAAGTCTCTGAAAGTGCCTGTTTATCAGTTCACCAAAGATGCTTTGATCCGAAAGTATGGGGAGGATTGGTATGCCAAGTTGGAAGAGGCCGATGAGGAGCTCTTGAAAATGGGTAAGATTGGCCGAACGACCAAATGAGTTCGGACAAATCCGACTCAATTAACAGGCACATTTTTGGCAAACCTGCGTTAACACTGAGGTAAGATTGAAGAAATTTTGTTTTGAACAAAATCACTTCACATCGGGTGTTAAAAACCTAAGCCGATTGTCAATAAAAATGGTTTGACTCGGGAGCCATTTTTCTCAAGTTTTGTTGAGCAGAAAAAACGAAGGGGGTGCAATGCCCCCTTCAACGCCTAAAGGAAGTTCTTCCTTTTACCTTCTGAAAACCAACTAGTTAAGCAAAAATCGCACATGTGCGAATATGGCTTTTTTGCCCCTAACTGAACTGATAATGAACGATTAAGAGTCTGAACCATGGCAGAAACTCAAAAGACGAAAAAAGAGGCAAACATTGATGAGGTGCTGCCTGAAAAGACAACCCTGGAAAACCAAAACGAGATGCAAGAAGAACCCATTTTAAGAGAAGACCCCAACCGCTTTGTTCTGTTCCCTATCAAACACGATGACATCTGGTCTTTCTATAAAAAGTCAGAGGCGAGTTTTTGGACAGCAGAAGAAATCGACCTGGGTCCGGACCTCCACGATTGGGAGCACAAGTTGAACGACGACGAGCGCTACTTCATAAAGCACGTTTTGGCCTTCTTCGCCGCGAGTGATGGAATCGTCAATGAGAACTTGGCCGAGAACTTTGTGGCTGAAGTTCAGTACACAGAAGCAAAGTTCTTCTACGGTTTTCAGATCGCCATGGAAAACATCCACTCTGAGACCTACTCACTCTTGATCGATACCTACATCAAAGACAAGAAAGAGAAAGACAAGCTCTTCAACGCGATCGAAACGATCGACTGCGTCAAGAAGAAAGCCGAGTGGGCCCTTCGTTGGATCGATGAAGGTTCTTTTGCCGAGCGACTCGTAGCCTTTGCTGCTGTCGAAGGCATCTTCTTCTCTGGTTCGTTCTGCTCTATTTTCTGGTTGAAGAAGCGCGGATTGATGCCAGGACTCAGCTTCTCTAACGAACTCATCTCTCGTGACGAAGGCATGCACTGCGACTTCGCCTGCCTGCTTTATAACGAACACTTGATCAACAAGCTTCCTAAAGAGACCGTAACCAAGATCATCGAAGATGCGGTTGAGATCGAAAAGGAGTTTGTAACGGATGCACTCCCTGTATCGCTGATCGGAATGAATGCGAAGCTCATGCAGCAGTACATCGAATTCGTTGCTGACCGCTTGCTAGCGGAACTCGGTTGCGACAAGGTGTATAACAGTACCAACCCATTTGACTTCATGGAGATGATCTCTCTCCAAGGCAAGACCAACTTCTTCGAAAAGCGCGTGGCAGAATACCAGAAGTCTGGTGTAGCCGGCGGATCAGACAATCAAGTATTCAAGCTCGACGAAGACTTTTAACGAAATCCTACTTCCTAAGCATAAACCCTCAATAATCCTCAACTCATGTACGTAGTAAAAAGAGACGGTCGTACCGAGGCAGTGAAGTTCGACAAGATCACTGCCCGTATCAAGAAGCTCTGTTATGGCCTTCACGCCAGCGTTGACCCCGTCAAGATCTCGATGAAGGTCATCGAAGGCCTTTACGAAGGTGTAGCAACCACGCAATTGGACGACTTGGCAGCAGAGACCGCTGCTTCCATGACCACCACGCACCCTGACTATGCGGCGTTGGCATCCCGAATTGCAGTTTCAAACCTGCACAAGAACACGGAGAAATCTTTCTCTGCAACCATCGACATGCTCTACAACTATGTAGACTCTCATACCGGCAAGAAGGCTCCAATGGTCGCTGATGACGTGTACAAGATCATCATGGACAACGCCGAGCAGCTCGATAGTCATATCATTTATGACCGCGACTTCGGATACGACTTCTTCGGTTTCAAAACCTTAGAGCGTTCGTATCTATTGAAGATCGACGGCAAGATCGTAGAGCGTCCACAGCACATGTTGATGCGTGTCGCCATTGGTATCCACAAGGAGGATATCGACGCAGCGATCGAAACTTATGATCTGATGAGTCAGCGTTGGTTCACTCATGCAACTCCAACCTTGTTCAACTCGGGAACACCGAAACCACAAATGTCTTCTTGCTTCCTGTTGACCATGAAGGACGACAGCATCACAGGCATCTACGATACGCTAAGTCAGTGCGCAAAGATCTCGCAGAGCGCAGGTGGTATCGGTCTGTCGATCCATGACATTCGCGCAACAGGATCTTACATCCGAGGCACGAACGGAACCAGCAACGGCATCGTTCCAATGCTCCGTGTATTCAACGATACAGCTCGTTACGTAGACCAAGGGGGAGGTAAGCGTAAGGGTTCATTCGCGATCTACGTAGAGCCGTGGCACGCAGATATCTTCGACTTCCTCGATCTGAAGAAGAACCACGGAAAGGAAGAGCAACGTGCGAGAGACTTGTTCTACGCACTTTGGATCCCGGATCTATTCATGAAGCGAGTAGAAGAGGGAGGAGACTGGACCTTGATGTGTCCTGACGAATGTCCAGGCTTGGCAGATTGCCATGGAAAGGCGTTTGAGAAGCTCTACACCAAGTACGAGAAAGAAGGAAAAGGCAAGAAGACCATCAAAGCCCAGGAGCTTTGGTTCAAGATCCTAGAATCACAGATCGAGACCGGTACGCCTTACATGCTCTACAAGGATGCGGCTAACTCGAAGTCAAACCAGCAGAACTTGGGTACGATCAAGTCGTCCAACCTCTGTACGGAGATCATCGAGTACACAGCTCCAGACGAGGTAGCAGTTTGTAACCTAGCGTCGATCGCTCTTCCGATGTTTGTGAAGGACGGCAAGTTCGACTTCAACAAGCTCTTTGACATCACCTACGTGGCGACGAAGAACTTGAACAAGATCATCGACCGCAACTATTATCCTGTACCAGAGGCGAAGAACTCCAACATGCGTCACCGTCCGATCGGATTGGGCGTGCAAGGATTGGCAGATGCCTTCATCCTGATGCGCTTCCCTTTCGACAGCGAAGAGGCGAAGTTGCTGAACAAGCAGGTTTTCGAAACGATCTATTATGCAGCCTTGACCGCATCTAAGGACCTCGCCAAGGAGCATGGACCATATGAGTCTTACGAAGGTTCTCCAATTTCACAAGGTAAATTCCAGCAAGACCTTTGGGGTGTGCAGGCAACCGACTTGTGGGAGTGGGATGTGCTTCGCGAAGAAATCAAGGAACACGGTGTGCGTAACTCCTTGTTGTTGGCTCCAATGCCTACGGCGTCTACAAGCCAGATCCTCGGAAACAACGAGTGCATCGAGCCTTATACTTCGAATATCTACACCCGACGCACACTTTCAGGTGAGTTCGTAGTGGTGAACAAGCATCTGATGCGCGACTTGGTCAAGCTCGGTATTTGGAACGATACGTTGAAGAATAAGCTCATCGCAGCCAACGGATCTGTACAAAACATCGATGAGATTCCTGACAACATCAAGGAATTGTACAAGACCGCTTGGGAGATCAGCCAGCGTGTGATCATCGATTTGGCCGCTGATCGTGGCGCATACGTTGATCAAAGCCAGTCGCTCAACATCTTTATGGAAGATGCTAATTTCGCGAAGTTGACTTCGATGCACTTCTACGGTTGGAAGGCCGGTTTGAAAACCGGTATGTACTACCTCCGCACGAAGGCGGCACGCGACGCGATCAAGTTTACGCTTGACAAGGCTGCACTAGCTGAGCCAACGGCAAAGGCGGCACCTCAGGACGAGGTAAGCAAGGAGCAGCGCGAGGCAGAGATCGCATGTTCGCTGGATAATCCCGACGACTGCGAGATGTGCGGAAGTTGATCTTTCCACTAGCAAAAACAAAAGCCTGACCGATCGGCCAGGCTTTTTTTATGATTCATCCTTCGACGAACAAGGTCATGCAAAGGTTAAATTTAGCCTGAACACCAACCAATTAGATAAAAACACCGTACTTTCATCATACCTAAGCTGTGACCGAACGCCTGTGGAAAGAATTATACGCCACTCCCTACCCTTTATTCTCCTGTTGATCGCTAGTGTTTCTTTGGGTCAAATCACACAGACCTATAACTACACTGGGGGGGTTCAGACCTTTGTCGTACCTAGTGGGATAACGTCCATTACTGTAGATGCGCGAGGAGCTGCAGGTGGCAACTCCTATTATGCAGGATCAACAACAGCACACATTGGCGGTCTAGGTGGCCGCGTTCAAGCTGACATACCGGTCACTCCCGGTCAAACCCTGTATATATATGTTGGTGGCACCGGCAATACGGGTGCCTTAGGCGCCGGGGGTGCAGGCGGTTTTAATGGAGGGGGCAATGGAGCGTTTTTCTCATCCTACTCAGGTGGTGGTGGTGGTGGAGCAACAGACATTCGCGCAGGCAGCACGGCATTAGCTAATAGAATACTCGTGGCTGGCGGAGCGGGAGGCGCTGCAGCAAATTATGGAACAGGAGATGACGGAGGAAATGGTGGAGGGCTCACTGGTGCAAACGGAGAATCCAACAACAACCCCAACCACGTCTCTAGAGGGGAAGGAGGAACACCAACTGCCGGTGGTGCAGGAGGACAATGGCCTGGGTACAATGTTGGTGGCGCCGGTGGCCTAGGTTCTGGAGGAGCTGGAGCTCTCGGAACTAGTGGCGGTGGCGCAGGAGGCGGCTATTATGGCGGTGGCGGCGGCTCATGGGGCGGCGGTGGCGGCGGAAGCAGCTACACCGTCACCGGAAGCACCAACATTACCCACACTCAAGGCTTTCAATCAGGAAATGGATCTGTTGACATCTCCTTCGCCCAATGTATTTTCCCAACGATCCCAACAACCTTCTCTAGTAATCCTTTGAGTCGACTTCATACGATTAGCTCTGTTAATATTGCTGGCACGGGAAATAATACAGCCTATGTCAGTCCTGGTCAAACAGTAACCCTCAGCTTCAATTATTCTATTGCAACAGGAGGAACTGCATGCCCAGGTTGTATCACTCAAACCTACGTAGGAATTGCTGGGGAATGGGGCACCTGTGTTCAAAGTTACAGTGGGTATTGCAATTGTTCAAGCAGCTTTTCTACTTCATTTACAGCTCCTTCCACACCTGGGCTTTACTATTTCACGCTCGGCGCGTCATGGCTTTATAGCTGTGGAGCCCCCCTCAATTACATCCCAGGCGGAACGAATGGGTTTGGCGCCATCATCGTACGTGAAAGCTTCTCATCTACCATCGATCATGAATCATGTGCGGGCAGCCTAGACGGCAGCATCGTTGTCACTCCTGACAATGCTACTTCGGGGAATACCTTCCTTTGGTCAACAGGCGCCACTACTCCTGCCATTTCATCTCTTAGCCCTGGCGCCTATTTTGTTACTTCTACTGACACGTTTGGGTGCGCCCAAATCGACACGTTCAGTATCTATTCTGACACTATCAAGCCTTCAATAGCCATTTCACCCCTTACTATTGTTCTTGACTCTGCGAGCGGGGCCGCCACTATTTCAAATGATTCAGCCGACGCAGGATCAACAGACGCTTGCGGCATCGCAAGTATTGCGCTAGACAATACCACATTTGATTGTAGCGACATAGGAATCTTCTTCCTAGTGCAAACCGTAACCGATTCATCGGGAAATTTTGATACGGCACATGTTTGGACAAGCGTAGTAGATACAACGGCTCCACACATCCTGACCTTGGACTCACTGACAGTATACTTGGATGCCATAACTGGAACCTACACGCTTGACACAAGTGACGTGCTGATTTCCACTTTCGATGCATGCGGCTGGTCTGTAACTCTTGACACATCCGCGTTTGACTGCTCCGGCCATGGTACTTCCTTTTTTGTCTACGCAACGGCAACGGACCCATCGGGTAATAGCCGAACGGACTCCACCTTTGTCACGATCCTCGACACGGTATTGCCGGATGTGGTAACGCAGAACATGAACATTTGGCTCGACGCCTCAGGAAACGCCTCCATTCTTCCAGGTGACATTGACAACGGCACATCCGATGCCTGTGGACTTCAGCCCTTGGTCATCGACATCTCCACTTTTGATTGCTCAGATGTTGGGACATCAGTTACTGTGACGCTCACAGCGACAGATCTGAACGGCAATACCGACAGCGCAACGGCCGTAGTTACCGTACTCGATACGGTTCTTCCAAACGTGGTTACCCAGAACATTACCGTGGTACTTGACACCTTCGGCAACGCAACCATCACCAACGATTCAGCGGAAAATGGCTCAACGGATAACTGCGCCATTCAGTCCATTGCCCTCGATATCACATCGTTCGATTGTGCGGATGTGAGTAGCCCGGTGCAGATCGTGCAAACCGTCACCGACGTTAACGGCAATTTAGATACAGCACACGCTTACGTGACGGTATTGGATCAAACGGCTCCTGAAATGTATAGCTTCGATTCATTGACTGTGTATTTGGACGTCAATGGTCAATACACCTTGAGTACCGCCGAGGTCGACTCCGCTTCATATGACGCTTGCGGGATCACCTATTCTCTCGATACGTTCAATTTTGATTGTAATAATCATTCGAGCACCTTCCTTGCTACGCTGACCGGTGTGGATCCATCAGGCAATTCCAACACAGCGACCACTTGGGTGACCGTCTTGGACACAACACCACCCAACGTCATGACACAAAACACGACCGTATACCTTGATGCTTCTGGGGCGTCCAGTATCACCGCGATCGATATCGACAATGGCACAACCGACGCTTGTGGCATTGACACCATGTACCTCGATTCTACCGACTTCAGTTGTGCTAGCTGGAATACTCCGATCACAGTTACCCTGACCGCGGTGGATGTGTTTGGAAATACTTCATCCAATACTGCCATTGTTACGGTTCTCGATACGATTTCACCGGTTGCGAATGCCGTGACCAGCCATGTTCTTTACTTGGACGTACTGGGTAATGCGAGCCTATCCGCCACTGGGGATGTGAACAACGGCTCGACGGACAACTGCGCCATCGAATCTTGGGTATTGAATGACAGCCTATATGACTGTAGCGACGTAGGGGCACCTTTCCAGATCGTTCTTACGGTAACCGATAGTTCAGGAAACTTCGACACCGCTCATGCGTACGTTCAGGTGTTCGACACCTTGGCGCCAACTATTGCCATACAGAACTCTCCGGTTTACCTTGACTCAACCGGTTCCCTTACCATTACCGCAAGCCATGTTGACACGGCAACATTCGACGCATGCGGTATAGCAGTGATGACCATCGACACTACCTTCTTCGATTGCTCCGGACACGGTGATACGATCACTACTCTGTTCTATGTTGAAGATGTGAATGGAAATGCAGACAGCCAACTGGTCGACCTATACATTCTAGACATCCTTGGACCCGCCGTTCTCACCCAGAACATCACGGTCTACCTGGATAGTTCAGGCGCAGATACGATCACGTCTTCCATGATCGACAATGGCTCAGTGGACAATTGTGGAATTGATTCCTACGCCCTCGATGACAGCATTTTTGTCTGTGGGGACGTTGGCCCCGTAACAGTGACCTTGACTGTGACTGACATTTATGGAAACTCTTTCTCTAACACCGCCGTTGTGACGGTAGAAGATACGATTGCACCCGATATCAGAGGTCGAGATACAACCATGACCTTAGCGAACAGTGGACAGTTGATCCTACTGCCATCGATGATCGATACTGGAACATATGAGGCATGTGGTATCGACACCTCCTATGTGCTTCCTAACACTTTTGATTGCGGGGATGTAGGTTCAGTGATCGGAGTAGAGCTGACCGTCATTGATGTCAACGGCAACATGTCGTCAGACTCATTCAATGTCACGATCATCGACTCGCTTCCGCCTACTCTGCTTACTCAACCCATTACAATTCAATTGGATGTAAACGGTGCGGACACGATCGACTACACCATGATCGATACAGGGACCTGGGATAGTTGTGGTGTAGATAGCATTTGGATCGATGAGACCACTTTTGATTGTTCCGAACTCGGCTTTGATACGATTCTCTTCTTTGCCAGAGACATTCATGGAAATGTGGATTCTACCGAGGTCATCATCACGGTCGAAGACGTGATCCTGCCAACGGTATTCACCAACAACCTAACCCTCTACTTGGATGGTTCGGGTCAGGTCACGATCACAGCAGATTCAGTTGATAATGGTTCGTTTGACAACTGTACAGTAGATACGATCTACTTGAATCAGTATACATTCACTTGCCCTGATACAGCCGCGCCGCAGACCGTCACCCTCTACGTAGCTGACCAGAGCGGTAACACGGATTCAGCAACGGCAACGATCACTGTGTTTGACACGCTCGCGCCGTTCATGTTCGCTAACGACTTCACGGTGGCACTCGACTCATTCGGAGCGGCATCCATCACTGAGAATGATATCGATAGCGCCACGTATGACAACTGTGGAATCAGTGCAATGTGGCTCTCGGAATACAACTTCAGTTGCCTGAATGTAGATTCTATCAATACAGTATTCCTCTATGCTCGGGATATCAGCGATAATCAAGACAGTACATCAGCCGTTGTTACCGTCATCGACACCATCGCGCCACAGCCACTGGTTCAAAACATTGTAGTTGCACTTGACAGTACGGGGCAGATCACCGTGGACCCTGCCGCTGTAGATTCAGCCACTTGGGACGCTTGCGGTGTCTTCCAGATCTGGCTTGAACAAGACACTTACTCCTGTGCGGACATGGGCATCAATACCCGATGGTTCTACGCGGAAGACGTCAACGGTAATGTGGATTCAACCCAGTTCACTATCGAGGTCTTGGATACGATCGCGCCTGAGATCATCATTATGGATACCTTCTACGTCTATCTAGACTCGTCAGGAAACGCATCGGTTACTGCTGACTCTATTGACCTCGGAACATGGGACAGCTGTGGAATCGCTTCCATCTCTATCGACACATCGATTTTCAATTGCATCAATCACGGTGACACACTAGGGGTGAGCTTCACGGCAGACGATGTAAACGGAAACACGATCACCGATACGAGCGTTTTTATCATCCTTGACACCATCGCTCCAGCCATTTTCGCCCATTCTGACACGTTCTACGTGGATAGCAATGGTCAATTCATATTGGATTGGGCCGTATTGAATGACAGCACGCAAGATGCTTGTGGTGTAGACACGATGTTCGTTTCAGACACACTCTTTACGTGTAGTACCGTTGATACTACGGACAGCATTTGGTTCTACGCCGTAGATGTCTATGGAAATATCGATTCATTCCAAATCGGCATTGCACTGCTAGACACCATCCATCCTGAGATCTATTGCAACGATTCTATTATCGTGTCCAATGACAGCGGGGACTGTGGAGCCATCGTTGGATTTGATTGGCCAATGGCGTGGGACAACTGCAGTATTGATTCTATCGTACAGATCGACACTACAGGACTCGATAGCAGTAGCTACTTCGAGGTTGGATTCACACAGCTCACCTACGTCGCCTATGATCCTTCCGGTCTGACCGACACCTGCTCCTTCATCATCGAAGTGCAAGACACCGCGTCGCCGGTACTCTTCTGTCAGACGGACACACTGATCTGCGACACCACCTACATCTTCAGCTATCCCGATTACGAGGATAACTGTTCTGGATTTGAGGTTGTGCAAGTAGCCGGTATTGCGAGTGGAGAATTCTATCCCGTCGGAGCAACTATCAACCGCTTTGCGGTGACGGACAGCTATGGTAACACCGATACCTGCGAGTATGAAGTGTTCCGATACGACTTCCCAACCGTGGCTGACGCGGGGCCTGACCAAGAGAAGTGCGAAGACTACAGCGCCGTCTTGGAAGGAAACACACCGGGCGTGGGACAAGGATTCTGGACCCTCGTTCAAGGGGAAGGAACGTTTGTCGACACCTTGGATCCAACGACTACTATCAATAGTATCGTAGTAGGAACTACCATTTTGGAGTGGAGAATAGAGAACGGTGTATGTCCGATCGAGCGCGACACGATGCAGATCATCGAGTACCTCACCCCTACGGCGGCAAACGCCGGTCCTGACATCGTTCTGTGTGACACGACGGAAGGTCAACTTGGCGCAATCGTCGATACCATTGGAACCGGTACTTGGTTGCCTACCGCAAATGGAACCTCCGTCACCGACTCAGGCGCATTCAATTCGATCATCACGGGACTCGAGCTCGGATCATTCAGCTACGTATGGCGCATCGTCAATGGTGTGTGTCCGATCACTTATGACACCGTGCAAGTGGATGTGGTTCCATATGCGATTGTGGACGCGGGTAAGGATGAATACATTTTCAACCCTTCCAATGTCGGTCTGAAAGCTGAAGCAGACCTGCCAGTGAGCTTCACATGGTCGCCAGCCACTCTGCTTCTCTCTGACACCGGCGACACGGTTGTTGCGACAGCGCGCGAAACCACTGAGTACATCGTCACCGCAGAAACGGAGTTCGGTTGTATAACGAGAGATACCGTACTCGTTGGCGTCAACATCGGACCGGTACTTCCGACCGCCTTTACCCCTGATGGAGACAACTTCAACGATGTTTGGAACTTGAAGGAACTGGAGAATTATCCGGGATGCGTTGTCACTGTCTTCAACAGATGGGGACAAAAGCTCTTTACGTCAGAAGGGTACCGAGAATCTTGGGATGGAACCTTCAACGGCCAACCCCTTCCAAGCGGAAGTTATTTCTATGTCATCGACCTGAATGTGGATGAAGTGCCTCAACAAACCGGTTCTGTAACGATCATCCGATGAGAAAACTGATCAAACATATCACCCTGGTGCTTTTCACCTGCGTGCTATCCTTGGGGGCTAAGGGACAGCAGGTCTATCAGCTGAGCCAGTACTTGCAAAACCTCTACATCCTAAACACGGCCACAGCCGGTTTGCACGATTACACCGAGGTCAATATGAGCTATCGCAATCAGTGGGTTGGCATCACCAATAGCCCGACCACCTATTACGTGAGCGTGACGCATCCACTTGGAAAACGCATCGAGATCAACCCACAAAACTCATCGGTTCGTATCAGTTCGCCCACGGCCTATACTTCCATTCAGCGCAAAGCCTACCACGCCGTTGGAGGGTATGTGGCGCAAGACAACTTCGGAGCTTATAGCCAAACGGAAGCTAGCCTGTCGTATACTTTCCTCCTTCCTCTTGGAAAGGACCTCAGTGTAGCCTTCTCACCAAGTTTTGCTTACAATGGGTCGAATTTCGACCAGAACAAAGCCGTTCCAGAGTTCAGCGGCGACCCTAGATACGATGCCTACGTTGCCAATCGACCAAATGGAGCGAATGGAGATATCAATCTGGCCTTCTGGTTGTATCACTCCAAGTTCTTCGTGGGGTACTCTACGGATCAGTTGATCCAAGACCGCTTGAAATTCTCCAGCCAGATCACCCTGGATGAGCTGAAGGTTCATCACAATCTGATGGCGGGATACAACTACCGCATCAACAGAAACATGACCCTGACCCCGAGCTTTCTTTTGCGCTACGTAGATCAAGCACCGATATCGATGGACTTCAACGTCCGCCTCGACTATCAAGATCGATTCTGGAGTGCGTTATCCTATCGAAACACAAACACCTTGGTCGGCATGGTAGGTTTGCACTTATCCAATACGCTGCGCTTCGGTTATGCCTTCGACTTTACCCTTTCATCGATACAGACCAATAACATTGGCAGCCACGAGGTAATGATCGGTTTGAACCTGTTCAATAAAGAGAAAGCTATTTTTTAACGCCCCTTAATGAACCGTCTCCTACTAACTACCCTAACCGCCTTCTTCGCCACCACACTCTTTGCGCAGGTCGGATTCCGTTTCGAGTCAGTACAACCTTTGCCTAAGATCATCAATGGTATATACGAGGAAAACAGTCCTGTATACGACCCTGTGCAGGAGCGCCTGTACTTCTCCAGAGCCCTTCATCCTGACAACAAAGGAGGAAAGACCGTTGGTCAAGACCTTTGGTACAGTGACCGACAAGGGAATGCTTGGAGTCAGCCATCGAACGATCTTAACAAGCTGAACAATTACCTAAACAATGCGCCCATCGGACTCTCGGAGGATGGTGAGCGCATGTACATGATCGGCACGTACATCAAGAAGGTGTCCTTGCAGAGCGGATTCTCGGTTACCCAAAAAGAAGACGGCGACTGGCCTAGGCCTGTTGCAATGGATATTACCAACTTGAATATTCGTGGCTCATTCTACGGTGGGTATATGGCCCCGACGGAAGACGTGATGATCATCTCCATGGAAAGCGGCAACTCAAAAGGAGAAGAAGACCTTTATGTGTCCTTCAAAACGCCTGAAGGATGGAGTAAGCCAAAATGGATGGGAGATAGCATCAACACATCAGGATATGAGATCTCTCCGTATCTGTTCTATGATAAAAAGACCCTGATGTTTGCTTCTAATGGCTTAGGAGGCGAAGGCGATTGCGATATCTTCTACTCCTACCGTCTCGATTCTTCCTGGACGCGATGGTCCAAGCCGGTAAACGCCGGAAAGAAGATCAACTCTTCTGGGTTCGATGCCTTTCCCTTTGCCTACGGAGAGACCCTTTATTTCAGCTCGAATCGCGATGATAGCTTGAGCAACATTTACACCGCCAAGAACACGCTCTTCTACAAGGAGGCCGGAATCGTTCGAATTGTATTTGAAGCATTTGATTCGCGACTACCAGACGCTCAGATCCAAGTCAGGGATGAGGAAGGTGAGCTCGTGGGGAAACACTTTGCTAACCGTAACGGCATCGTGGAGATCGATGGCCTACGTGAGAAGAAAGAATACACCTTCAAGCCTGAGCACAGCATCGTGGATTACACCAAGTACAAGCCCATGCTGCTTAACTCGGATGGCGCTTACGTGGAAGAACTTTCTTTCAGTGATGATGGTAGCATCTTGTTCACTCCCCGATTAGAAGAAGATCTCGCGGCAATGCCTGCCATTCAACAGGAACCAATGAAGCCGGGAATGCAAGGGATCTTTGAGGTAGACCGTACCCCTATTTCCGGAATTGTCTTGGCTCTGGTGGATGAGAATGGTGAAGTCCAACAATATACTTCGACCCAATCCGGTGGAAAATTCAAATTCGCCGAAACACCCGATGATCAGAAGCTCAAGATCCAGATCGTTACAGAGCTCGAATACATCATAAAGAACGGTACAATCTACTATACCGACGACCTTGGAAATCGCCTCTTCAAGAGCGTGGTTGACGAAAATGGTCAGTTCGCCTACCAAAAGCTGGAAGCCCAAGAAATGGCGCGTTTGAAGATGCTGGCCAACGACAATAGCGCTATGAAAGCGTCTACCTCAGCGAGTAAGGGCGTGTTCTCCTATGAAAACCTACCACAAGAAGGCGTTACACTGCAACTCTATGACGACGCCGGCAACTTGGTTGAAGAGGTTGTGACCAATCAGTCGGGTGAGTTCCAGTTCACCAAATTGAGAGCCGACCAGAATTTCAGCATTCGTCCGGCGGATGGTGGATTAGCCGCTGGCGATCTCGCCTTTTTAGATGACAACGGCAACCGAATGAGTCTCGAAGGATCAGGAGATGATTTTCGATTCGAAGCGCTGAGGCCTGAGATCATTCAAGGACTTCAACTGCTCCGGGAGGATTACGATGATGATCGCCTCGATCAAAACTTTGTTTTCACGATCGGTCTTTACAAGTACAAAAGCCTGCCCAAGGACGGAATCCGTTTGAACCTACTTGACGAGAATGACAATATCGTGGAAACGGTGACCACAGACGCGAGTGGACACTTTGTGTTCTCCATGTTGAAGCCTGATCAGAAGTACCGGGTGCAAGTAGTAGGAGTTTCAGACGAAGAAATGGACGAGACCCAGCTATACTTCGTAGACAACCTCGGAAACGTCAGCACGGCGATGATCGATCCTGATAAATACTACTCCTTCGAGCAACTAAGCAATGACTACTTCTTCAATATCTCGCAGATCAACACGGACGAAGCTTCGATGATCGTGGACGAGAGTTTCAAGGACGTGATTGGTAAGTTCAATTATCAAAACCTTCCAAAGGGAGGGGTTGAGCTCCAGCTTTTGGATGAGTTCGGCAAGGTGATCGAGACGGTGCTCACTGACGAAAATGGAGACTTCATCTTCAGCAGATTGGCAAAAGAATCAGAGTACATGGTAAGATGGGCCGAGAACGATGCCGGACTATTGGACGAGGCGCAGTTTGTATTCGAAAACGAAGAGAACGAAGAACTTGTACAAGCGGGACAAACCAAAGACGGATTCAAGTTTGTGACCTTGGCCAGGGATGATGGCAGCATTGCTGGCATTCGATTGACGGAAAATCCGCAGATGGATATATCGAAATTCATCCCGAAAGAACTGAACTCAGCTGCGCCAAAGAAGGAGGGAGAGAAGCCGAAGGAAGAAACCTTTACAAGTGACATCGAGCGAGGCGACCTCAAGCTGCAAACTCTCTACTTCAACTTTAACAGCGTGCGCCTTAGCAACAATGATCGATATCGTCTGAACCACAATGTGGTTCCGAAGATCAGACAATCGGCACAGCCCATCTTGATCGTGGGATACTCGTGCGATGTGGGTGATACCCGCACTGCGGCTCAAGTTTCCAAACTGAGAGCCGAGATGGTGAAAAAGTATCTGGTCAACCTAGGTATGGAACCAGAAATGATCATCATCGAGGGTATCGGTGCGCCGGATGAACCCCTCACCTACGGGCAGCGATTGGAGCGCCGTAGAGTCGATATCTTCCATCTCGCACCTTGACAATTTCATGACAATTGAATTTCGGAAGGACTAGACCTTCGTGCCTCCGTTGAAGCACTTTAAGGTCATAGCGCTGACGCACCGTCATTTGGGACTCGATCTCGTCGGAAAATTCCATGTGGAACCCGGTGAGCAAGGCGAGCGTTTCCGTCCCGTTCTTGAGGGATTTGACATCAAAGAATTCATGTTCCTTTCGACGTGTAACCGCGTCGAATTCTTCTTCCGAACTCATCGTTCTCTGAACGAAGCATTTGTGCGCGACCTGCTCCGCGCGAGCTATCCTAAATTGGCAGACGAGGAGATCGAAGAAGGCGCGGCACAAGCAAGACTCCACACCGCTCAAGAGGCGATCCGTCATATCTTTCATGTGGCCAGTTCGTTAGATTCCTTGGTCATCGGCGAACGAGAGATCATCACCCAGGTAAGACAAGCTTACGAGCGAGCGAAGAACAATGGTTTCACGGGTGACTTCATTCGAATCGCGATTCAGAAAGCCATTGAGACCGCCAAGCAGATCTACACAGAAACCGAGATCGCTACCAAGCCCATTTCGGTCGTCAATCTAGCCTATCGTAAGCTCCTCGAGCGCGACTTGAACTCTGAGCATCGTATCATCTACATCGGCGCAGGTCAGACCATAGAAGCGATAGCCAGCAATTTGAAAAAGCACGATTTCAAGTCGGTCAAAGTATTCAACCGAACTACTGAGAAAGCACGAAAACTAGCTGCAGTATTAGGCGGCGAAGGGTATGGCCTGAATGATCTAGTAAAAGAAGCCGGAGACTTTGACATCATCGTGACCTGCACGGGCGCTGATCGTTCGATCATCGATCAAGACACCTTCAAAGCCATGGGAGTAGAAGGGAAGAAGACCGTGGTGGACCTCGCCATTCCCAATGACTTAGATGCTTCCGTCCTCACCCACTTCGATGTAGACTACATCAGCATTGAGGACCTGAAGGATGAGGCGAAGAAGAATTTGAAACAGAGGGAGAAAGAGGTCTTTCGTTGTGAAGAACTAGTAGAACAGCGCTTGGAAGAGTTCGAAGCCGCCTACAAAACGCGCAAGTTAGAGATCGCCATGCAGGAAGTGCCAACCTTGATGAAGGAGATCAAGTCACGCGCCATGGACAAGACCTTCGCTCGCGAGATCGAGGCGATGGATCCGGAAAGCAGAGAGATCTTGGAGAAGGTGTTGAACTACCTGGAAAAGAAATACATTTCCATCCCGATGAAAATGGCCAAGCAGGTCATGTTGGAACAAGACCTAAAAGACCCTGTCATTGAAAAGTAAGATCCGTATCGGTAGTCGTGGAAGTGACCTGGCACTTTGGCAAGCCCACTTCTTTCAAGATGCCCTGAAAGAGATCGGCGTAGACTCCGAGATCATCATCATCAAGACCAAGGGTGACCGGATACAGCACTTGAGCTTTGATAAGATCGAAGGCAAGGGATTCTTTACCAAAGAGATCGAGGAAGCCCTTCTGCAAGGTGAAGTCGATGTGGCCATCCACTCCCACAAGGACCTTGAGACCCAAAACCCTCCGGGACTCACCGTTGAAGGCGTGTCTTATCGAGAAGACCCTTCCGAGCTTTTACTAATCCGTAAGGAGTGCACTGACCCTTCCCTTCCATTGGGATTCAAGAAAAACGCCATCGTAGGAACTTCATCAGCCAGGAGGAAGTCTCAGGTGAAAGCCCTTCGACCCGATATTACGATCAAGGACATTCGGGGCAATGTCCCCACGCGCATTGACAAGTTGCGTTCAGGTGATTTTGATGCCATCCTGCTGGCCCATGCAGGAGTTCACCGTCTGCAGCTCGATACCAGCGACCTGCATACAGCCAAACTCGATCCTCGTCTGTTCATTCCCGCACCTGCACAAGGGGTGTTGGCATATCAATGCCGCGAAGCGGACTCCGAAACGATCAAAATAGTACAACAGCTTCATCGCCCCGATGTGGCGGATGCGATCCACATAGAACGAGGCATCCTAAAGGGCTTCGGAGGCGGATGCCACATCCCCATTGGCGTCTATGCTCGTCCAAATTCAGATGGATTTAGCGTCTGGGCTACGTTTGGCTCTAACTGGGAGAACATTCCCAGTCGAGTTCGATTCTCAGCTAAAGATCCCGTTGAAGCATTGGATCGTTTTGCATCGATCAAACAATCTTCGAAGCCAAAGAGTGTATTCATCAGTCGCTCCTTGACGAATGAGTCTTTTTTCGTTCGTGCCTGCAAAGAGCATAACATCTCAGTGACAGCGGCTTCGCTCATTTCGATCGAGCCTAAGGCATTTGAAATATCTGCCGGCGCCTTTGATTGGGTCGTGTTCTCCTCTTCGAATGGTGTCCGCGCTTTCTTCGCTCAGGAAGAGCCTTCCGAGTGGAAGCATGTGCGCTTTGCTACAGCAGGACAAGCTACCCTGCAAACCCTTAGCGAATTCGGCATCGCACCCACCTATGCAGGACACGACAGTGACATGACTGTGGTCGCGAAAGAATTGGCCGCCAATATCGGAGAGTCCCAAGCGCTCTTTCCAAGCGCCAAAGACAGTCTCGGGTCGCTTCAAGAGCACCTCTCTGCCGAACAGGTGACCGAAGTGGCCGTCTATGAGACCCAGTTGAAATCACAGAACATCGATTCACACGATGCATATGTATTCACCAGCCCGAGCAACGTGCAGGCGTTCATCGATGGCGGAAACACGCTTGCAGACCATGCTACGGTAGTCGCGATCGGACCTTCAACCGGTCAGGCCTTGGAGTCTTTGACAGATTCGCATCTCACAGGAGAGATCCCATCAGAGGCTGAATTATTCGCGCTGCTAGCAAGCCGGTCTTAATACTTTTTCGACCCAACCCTCGTATGAGGATGGAACGTAACTACCTTCGTTATCTAAACCCGAAACCCGTTCGTGATGAAGCGACTTTTACTTCTCGTGTTGACCGTTTGGATGAGTATCCAAGTCCAGGCACAGTTCAATACTTCCGTTAGCGTACAAGACGCTAGCTGTTGGAACACCAATGATGGTAGCTACACCATCGAGCAAATCCAGGGCTGCTTTGCTCCTCTGACACTATCGATCGACTCCACGTCGTATACGTTCTCACAGCTTCAAAACAACGGCTATGCCTTCATTAACCAAGGTGCAGGTCCGGGAACCGATATTTCCTATTCCGTTTGGGCGGGTTCAACCTCTGCGGGTCCGATCTATATCACCACGGGTATCTTCTCAGACTCGATCACATTTGACGACTCACTGACCATTTATGCCACGGGCCTTCAGGACATGTTCGTGGCTTGCTTTGACGCAACCACCAGCGAAGTGATGTGGGCCAAGAGTGGTGGAACTTCCGGCGACTACACGGCGGGGTATGGTGTAGCAGGTGCGGGCGATAAGGCTTACGTAACCGGATATTTCAACGGCTCTTGCAACATCGGTGGCACGGCCATCACCTCTTCGGGTAGTTACCAAGGTTTCGTGGCGAAATTCGATCTGCCAACGGGTGACGTGGACACGATCATCCAAGTGGGTGGAGCAGGAATTGACGAAGGATTCAATATTCATTATGCAGCAGGAAGGATCTACCTCGTTGGAGACTATCAGGGATCCATCACCTTGGCTGGTAATAGCTACACATCAGCCGGAAACTCAGATGCGTTCATCTTGGTCTTGGATACCACCCTTGCCACCCAATACTGGTCAGCTGCAGGTGGAGGAACTGCCTTTGACGTGTTCACGGATGTGGTAGCATATGACAATGCCGGAACGGTCGAAAAAGTGTTCGTGACCGGTGAGTTTCAAGGAACCGTGAACTTCGGAGGCAATACGCTTTCTTCCTCCGGGGCGGAAGACTTCTACGTGATCTCGATCGACACCAATGGAAACTTCGGGTGGGCTACCCAAGGCGGGTCTACGGCCGCTGATTTCTGCACAACGATAGACATCAGCCCCAATGGTGATAAGCTATACGCTGGCGGACGCTGGACAGGCTCCATGATCTTTGGAGGTCAGCTCTACACTTCAGCGGTGAATTACGATGGTTTCATCGGATACTTGGATACGGCCGGCACCCTGGACACGGTTTACGTGCTGAGTGGCAATGGTCCTGACCGGATCTTCGACCTGCGATGCAGCGGGGAGGACTACTTGGTCTTCACCGGTGATTATGCCGGAGACCTGTCCTATGCAGACTCTACTTTCTCTTCCAATGGAAACTATGATGCTTTCGTAGGCCAGATCGGGCCAGGGATGAATGAGGTTTGGATGAAGAACTTGGGAGGTGGTCAGAATGATGCCTTCAATTCTGTGAACATCGGTCCTGACGATCGCCTCCACTGCGCCGGCGCTTTCCGTGCGGACTGTTCGGCCTACCAATCTGGACTTATCGCCCAGACCAACCAAGACGTACTTGTAACCAACGAAGCCCTGTGCGGTATCGCAGATACCACGATCATGGTATCAGGCCTTTTCGGAGGCTCCTATACCTACACCCTCACCGACTCAGCCGGGAATACTTGGGTCGACACCATCGTAGTTGGGGCTCCTGATTCCTTGGATGTGACTGCGGTGATCATCGACGCCTCTGGCTCTTCAGCCAATAATGGCTCCATTGATATCACCGTATCCGGTGGAACGCCTGGATACAGTTTTGTTTGGTCCAATGGGGCTACTACAGAAGACATCGACAGCTTAATGACCGGGACCTACTGCGTGACCATCATCGACAGCATAGGTTGCGAGGATTCCATCTGCTTCTTTGTTGACTCGACCTTCGTTCCAAGTCCGCTTTCAGTCGTCGCTGTGATTACTGACCTCACCTGTTTCGGAGATAGCACCGGAAGCATTGACCTCACGGTCACAGGCGGTATTCCTCCTTATTCTTACTCGTGGAGCAATGGAGCTACTACAGAAGATCTTACTGGGGTCAACGGCGGAACTTACACCGTGACCATCAGTGATAACGACACCGCTACCTTCATCGATAGCTTCGTGGTTGATTCGCCGGATGAGATCTTGATCTCGGGCGTGATCACTCCGCCGACGAACGGGACGTCAAATGACGGCGCGATCGACATCACGGTAACCGGAGGCACGACTCCTTACAGTTTCGCATGGAGCAATGCGGCTACTTCAGAAGACATTTCTGGCTTGGGTATCGGCAACTACAGCGTCACGGTCACTGATACCACCGGCTGTATCGGTACTCAGAGCTTCTTTGTTGACACCATCGTAGGCTTGAGCTTGGTGAGCACGTCCACCGACGTGACCTGCATCAACTCCAATAACGGTGCTATCGACCTTACTGTTGTTGGTGGGGTTCCGCCCTTCACATTCAACTGGAGTAATGGAGCCACCTCGGAAGACATTAGCGGTCTCGCCGTTGGAGTCTACACGGTAACAGTTACGGATAGCGCAGCTCAAACGGCTACCCTCACGGACTCGATCGGTTCCAACCCGATCCATCCTGATCCCGTGGTCGGTCCGATCTCTGGACCAGCTTCCGTTCAGGCTTTCACAAGCTACAACTACAATGTTCCGATCACCAGCGGCTCTGCGTTCGATTGGACGATCTCCGGAGGATTGATCAATACTGCCGCGTCCAACGCAGCAAGTGTTCAGTGGAACGCCGGACCAAATGGGACTCTCTACGTCACAGAAACAGACATCAACGGATGCATCGGAAGCGACTCGCTAGAAGTCACGATCATCTTCGTGGGTGTAGCTGAAAACAACGCCCTCGCGATCCAGGTATATCCGAATCCGGCGCGTGAATATTTGAACATTGTACTGCCTGAAGGAATAGCCCAAGCACAAATTCGACTCTACGACCTGCAGGGGCGCATTCTAATAGACGATGTCACCTCTTTCGGGCAAGGAAAGCTGAGAACAGATGATCTAGCCTCAGGGAGCTATATTTTGCACATTGGCTTGGAGGCGATCACACTAACGCACACCGTGGTGATCCAATAAGGTACAAGGGTTAAGATTTCATGAAGAAGGGGCGGCTTGTAAGCCCCTTTTTATTTGACTGAGCATTTAGGTTCCTTCCTGACTCTACTCGACACATCCCTTCACAATGAGGAACAAAAAAGACCCGCAGAAACTGCGAGCCTTTGAGATATCATGGGAGGTTGTTGACCTCTACCTTTCTTATTTCAAGTAGACCTTCTTTACTACTTCTTGACCTTCTACCACGAGGCGAGCCACATAGACCCCGCTAGCGAGGTTAGAAGAAGATACCACTACACTGTTGTCACGATTCTGAAGGTTCGCTACCTCCTCGCCCAACAAGTTGAAAAGTCTCAGATTAGTGATCTGGCCTTCCGCCATAAACTCGATCTGGCCTTCACGTGTGAAAAGCTGAATGTCTGTCTTGTTCAATTCTCCAACACTGAAAGGTGTTCCAACGAAGCAGCTATCCACATTCACGGTTACTGACTCATTTGTACTACAAGCATTGTCATCATAACCTGTGATTCCAATATTAATGGCACCTGCAATGTTTGGAGAAACCGTCTGCGTTGTATTCGAAGTGGTCAAAGTAGAGTTAGGGAACACCCACTTGTAGGAAACACATGTAGGGCAATCTAAGGTGATCACGTCAGTTTCGTCTAAGCATATGTTCTGACCACCTGAAGACTGGGATACGCTCATCGATGGAGCTGGTAAAACGTGGATCGTTGCGCTACCCACTGTGCTGCAACCATTACGAGTAGCCGTCACCGTGAAAGTTGTAGTGGTAGTTGGTGTTGCCGTTACATCCTTATTGTTTGGGTTGTTCAACGTTGCGCCAGGAGTCCAAACGAAGGTTTGAGCATTGGTCTGAAGGGTAATGCGCGTGCTAGCTCCCAAACAGATCGTATCATCTTCCACATTCACCGTTAGAGATGTAGCAGTAGTGTTCACTTGAACCAAGATAGACTCCGAGCCAGTACATCCATTGGTATCCGTAACCACCACGGTATAGGTAGTAGTTGTAGTTGGTGTTGCCTGAACGCTCATTCCGGTAGAATCATTCAAACTACCTACAGGTGACCACTCATAGCTAGCGATACCGGCAGCATTTGCAGTAAGCGTCGCCGTGCTTCCCAAGCATAGATAACCATTCGTTGCGTCCGTGGTGCTACTGATGGTCACAGAAGGACCAGCAGTCACATCAAGGTCGATGCTATCCATGCCCATACAGCCGTTGCTATCTGTTACATAAACGAAATAGGTGGTCGCGCCGGTAGGGGTTGCGATCACAGTGTCGTTGGTAGAATCGCTCAAGTTAGCTGTTGGCATCCACATGTACGAGCTCAATCCGGCGGTTGCCACAAGCTCGGTACTTGAACCAACACAGAAAGAGTTGCCCGCACTTGAAGTGATCGAGACTGACGGGTTGTCGAAAACGGTGATCGAGAAAGAAACCGTGTCCGTATCTACTGGAAATACGTTGTAACCAAGAACCGTAATGGTATACATACCGGGAGTCGTGGTGCTGAAGTTCACCGAGTCTACGAGCAGTGCCGTATCCAGATTCACGGTGTCACTCCATGCATAAAGGGTCATGCCTGATGCTTTGAACCAAAGAGTATCTCCAGGGCACATGGTGCTGTCTTCCAGCGTAACAGAAAGCTGAGCAAAAGAAGATAGGCTAAGTGCCAACAAAACAAGGAGCGTAGATATTCTCGCCATAATTAGATTTTTACTGTAAACTCGCAAAACTACCCGTTAATACGTTACCCGCAAAACCAAATACTCGGTCAGACCAGCAAATCACTCATTTCAACCATGGAACTCAGTGTACTTTCCGATGAACATTTTATGAAGCTCGCCTTAATGGAAGCTCAACAGGCTTATGAAAAAGGGGAGGTTCCGGTTGGAGCCGTTGTGGTTTCAAGGGGAAAGATCATTGCCCGAGCGCACAATCTTACGGAACAGCTAAACGATGTCACCGCTCACGCTGAAATGCAAGCCATCACGGCGGCGGCGAATCACCTGAGTGGTAAATACTTGAACAAATGCACCCTCTACGTAACCCTTGAGCCTTGTGCCATGTGCGCCGGCGCATTGTATTGGTCGCAGATCGGAAAGGTGGTTTATGGTGCCCACGATGAAAAACGAGGATTCAGATCTGTTTCAGATGGGATGCTTCACCCAAAGACGGAGTGGACCGGCGGAGTGATGGAGGCAGAAGCACGGGAGTTGATACAACAATTCTTTAGAGAACGCCGCAAGGACAAGTGAACCTATTGCTTCACAAGATGTTACCTTTGAATAAAATTTTGAATTTATGTACCCAGAAGAAATCGTAGCGCCGATGAAGGCGGAACTGACCGAGGTCGGTTTCGATGAGTTGTTGACCGCAGAGCAGGTGGACGAACTGATGAACAACATGTCAGGAACTGCCCTTGTCATGGTAAACAGCATATGTGGATGCGCCGCTGCCAACGCTCGTCCTGCAGTACGGATGTCCCTGGACAACGATAAGAAGCCTGATCATTTGACCACTGTCTTTGCAGGGGTTGATCAGGAGGCAGTAGCCCAAGCTCGCAAATACTTCCTTCCTTATCCTCCTTCTTCTCCGAGCATCGCTCTGATGAAGGATGGAAAATTGGTGCACTTCATCGAGCGCCATCACATTGAAGGACGGCCAGCTGAATTGATCGCAGAGAATTTGAAGGCAGCATTTGCAGAATACTGCTGATCGACTGCTTCAGAAAAATGTATAAGGCCTTCTCAGTTTTGGGAAGGCTTTTTTATTCCCGCGCTTTGAAGATCCAGTAGCTCGGATCGAGTAGATCGACTCCTTTCCAAAGCTGGAATTCAGTCTCGGTCTTACCCTTGTCGGTGAGAATGATGCCGATCTCTTCCTTGGTCTTGACCTTGTCTCCGGTATTGACGAAAGTCTCCTTGAGGTTCGTGTAGATGGAAATGTATTCGCCATGACGAATCATAACCACCTTTCCTGCTCCTGGCAAAATAATGATGCGAGAGACCTCCCCATCAAATACCGCACGAGCACGAGTGTTCTCCGTGGTAGAAATGGTCAAGCCATCCTTCTTCACCACGATGCCTTTCAAGAATGGATGTGGTTGTTCTCCAAATTTTGCAGTGATCTCACCCTTATCTACCGGCCACGGCAGTTTCCCCTTGTTCGCAACAAAATTGTTCCCGAGTTCTCGAGCCTCAGGTGTGAGTTGGAAAGTACTCCCACCTCCCTTGTTTCCCGCTGCAGCGGCAGCGGCTTCCATCTCTCGCTTGATGGCAGCGGTAATGGCGGCCCGCAGTTCCGACGCTGCTTTTTCAGCTTCGGCCAGCTCTTTCTTGTACTGTGCCTCTTTCGAGGATAACGTCTTCAACTCCTTCTCCTTCTCCTGCTTTTCCCGGTTTAGGGTGAGTTTCTCTCGATTCTGACTACTGAGCACCTCGTTCTTCTCTTGACGCTGTTCCTCGAGTAAAGCCTGCTTCTTCTCCAAACTGGCCTGAGCCGCAAGGATAGCCTGCGCTTGTCTTTGTCGATACTCGCTGAGTTGCTGCAGGTATTTTAGTCTGCGATACGCTTGCCCAAAGTCGTCACTGGCAAAGACGTACATCAGCTTTTCACTGGTATTTCTTGTCTTGTAAGCCTGCACCACCATCTTGGCATACTCTTCTTTGAGGCGAGTGATGTCTTCTTCCAAGGATTCGATGAGGTCCTGGTTCTCTCCCATCTTCCTATCCAAATACTTGATCTCATCTCGGATGGAGGAAATGAGCTCTTCACGCTCATTGATCTTCTTGTTGATCAGAACGATCTTGGTACTCGAACTCTTGCTGTCCGCCTCGATCTGCTTGAGGAGCTTCTCCTTGTACTTGATCGCATCGCGAAGCTTCTGTTGCTTCTGTTTTAGTTCATCACTAGTCTGCGCGTATCCGGAGAGGACCGCGAACAAGACCAAGATCAGACTATGGAACCAATGCTTCATACTTATCAGGAATGGTAAAGGAAAGGCTAAGTTCTTTACCCGTCGCTAGCTTCATAACGGATGTTTTCACCTTTACTTGTTCATTCGCTGTCTGCAAGGTGTAATCTGTCACGTAAGGGAAGGAAGAATTACAAACCTCTTTGTAATCAGTGTATTCAGCCGTGAGCGTTCGCTCAGATTCAAAATCATCGATAGAGGTCTTCTCCAATCGGAAGCCCTCCGGGTTGACCCAAAGACCTATATTCAGGTCTACGCCGAGGCGTTCACCCTCGCCACGCAAGGCTCGGCGTAATTGTCCTTTTCTCAGGAAAGTCAAGAAATAACTGCCGTCTTCCTTCGAAGACCTGATCTTTCCTTCCTCCGCCTCCATCTCCAAAAGCTTCACGCTATTGGAGAGGATCAGCGACTCCAATACCTCAAAGCTCAAGTCAACGTCAAAGCGGTCCTTGATGTAATCGTATTCGCCGATATAGAACTGGTTGTTCTTTCGATCCATGAATTTTACCGTATCCGGAAGAAACAGGAGCCTGGCTACCTCTACGGCATAGTAAGTTGCCGAAACCCAGATGGCGCTGTCTTGCTTGAGTCGCACGTACATCTTGAAGCTGTCCTCGAATTCAGGAGCATCGATCTCCACGTCGTACTTCAGGTTGACCCAGTCACAGGCGAACTCTTGCTTCTTCATCATGGCGAGGATCTCATCGGTCTTTCTACTCGGCACCGACCGATCAGCCGTGGCTTCCTTGTTGGACTTACAGCCCGAGAAAACCATGACCACAACAAGGGCCATAGCCGCGTATGTGAGTAGCTTATTCATTAATGGATCCTGTCTCCAACTTCTTCTTCAACTCAGGGCTTGAACCTCCTGCGTCGACCGCTCTTTGCCAATAAACCTTCGATTCGTCCAACTTGTTTAGGCGAAACATGGTATCGCCAAAGTGCTCTAGCACTTCAGAAGAACCATCCGCCCCATTGTCCATCGCCTTCTTCAAATAGCTTGCCGCATCTTCATACTCCCCGTTCTGATAAAGGATCCAACCGTAAGTGTCTAAATACGACGCGTTCGTAGGCTCCACTTCCAAGGAAAGAGCAGACATTTCCTTTGCCTTTTCCAACTTGTCTCCCCTCAGTGCGAGGAAATAACTGTAGTTGTTCAAGACATAGGCATTGCGCGGCTCAAAACTCAAGGCCTCCTCGTACGCACTGTCTGAAGAATGAAAACGTCCAATCTCGTGGTAAGCATCGCCTAAGCTAGCCAGCATTTGAGCAGATAAGGCACTGTTGCCAATGACCATTTGAGATCCCACACGCAGGCTTCGTACAGCTTCATCCCATTGTTCTAGTTGAGAATTGGCTATGCCATTGAAAAAGTAAACCGTGGGCTGTGCAGGAAAGAGTTCGATCGCTCGCTTACTATCACGGGCCAACTCCTTGGTCATGTTAAGCTCCGACTCGATCAGCAACACCTGAGACCAAATCGCAAACCTCGACGGGTCGATATCTATAGCTCGGTGAAACTGAACGAGCGCCTCCTCAATCCTCCCATCCAAATTCAAAAAATCGCCATAGATGGAAAAGGCCTTAGCCTCATCGGGATGGGTGTCGACTACCTCTCTGCATAGCTCCATCACCCTGCGACGGGTTCCTAGATCAACCTCTGCTTCACCATACATACGCAGCAAAACCGCCACCTTTCGATCGATGTCGAGATTGGGGTTACCAAAAGCTTGCCTCAAGTACCTGAAGGCTGTATCGATCTGCCCTGCTCTGTCGTAGTACTCTGCCAAGGATAGCTGAAAGATTGGATTCGTTGGATCTGCGTCCAGGGCTTGTTTATACACCTCGATCGCTTCACCCACCTTGCTCTGCACTTTGTAAAGCTCTGCCAGCATTGAGTATAGCTGAGTGTCATCTGGGTAAACATCGATCAATCGTTTTATAACATCTGCTGCCTTATCGTACTCCCGCTCGCCGATGAAGTACTCATACTTGCGTTGCGTGATCTCGTGGGTGGGACCCGTCTTCTCCTCGATCTCGTCATAGATCTTCATCGCCGCCTTAGCCTTTCCTGCAAAGAGCAGGGTGTTGGCGTAATCTATGCGGAGGTCGGTATCCTCGACGTACTTCTCACTCAGGCCCTTGTAGATCTTGGAAGCCTCCTTGAACTGAAGTTGCTCGATGAGCGACTGTGCGTAGCTCAGCGCATACCACTTGTTTTGAGGGTCAAGTTCGTAAGCCTTTTGGAAGGCTGCCTCTGAAAGAGCCAATTGCTGTGTCTCTAAATAGACCTTTCCCTTGCCAAACCAAACGGCATCGTGATCTCCTTTCAACTCAAGACACTTGTCATACTGCACCAAGGCAGCTTCATAATTCCCCAACTGCAGTTCTTTCTCTGCGTTAATGAATCGTTCGGCAAACTCGATCTCCGTATCGGAGGGATACTCTCCCTGGGCCCATACCCATCCTGTGCTGCTCAAAAAAGCAACCGTCAAGAGCATGTATTTCAGGGTCTTGATCAATCGTTGAGGGTTGAGAAGTCTCCAAGGCTCAGGTCCATGGCGCTGCGCTTGACTTCAGCATTCGAGCCAATGAGAGAATGATCGATCACCGCATTTTCGATGGTCGTATCATGGCGAACAATACTGTCCGAAACGCGTGCATTTCGAATGACCGAATTCGCCCCGACGCTTACGTGAGGTCCGACCACACTGTTCTCGATCACCGCTCCGTCGGCAACGAGAACGGGAGGGATCAACGTACTATTCCCGATAGTGGCTTTGGCCGAGACCAGGTCCATATCTTTTTCGAACTCCAGGATCATGTGGTTCGTGTCGACCGTGGCGTTCTTGTTACCACAATCCATCCAATGGTCTACCGTGCCCGGACGGAACTCCACTCCCTGTTGCTTCATGTTCTCCAAGGCGTCAGTGAGCTGATACTCCCCTCCTTTGACCACATTGTTGTCCATCAAATACTTCAATTCTTTCTTCAAGTGATCTCCATCCTTGAAAAAGTAAATGCCGATGATGGCCAGGTCACTCACGTAGTCTTTGGGCTTCTCCACAAAGTCGGTGATCACCCCCGTTTCATTCACCTTGACCACACCAAACTGACTTGGGTCTTCGATCTGCTTTACCCAGATCATTCCATCCTGAGAGGAATCGATCTTGAAGTCGGCTCGAAAGAGGGTGTCAGCGAAAGCAACGATCACTGGACCTGTCAAGGAAGGCTCTGCGCAGTAGATCGCATGACCTGTTCCCAATGCTACGTCTTGATAGTAGATCTTACCCGTGGCTCCTAAGCTCGTGGCGATATCCAACAACTCCTTCTCCACCTCATCGCCAAAGTCTCCGATGATGAACCCGATCTCGTTGATCGGCTCGTCGATCATTGCCGCGATGTCTTCCACGAGGCGCTGCACGATGGGCTTGCCGCCAACGGGAATGAGAGGTTTTGGGGTGTGAAGTGTGTGAGGGCGCATACGCTTGCCCTTACCTGCCATGGGAATGATCAAATTCATCGATTACAATTCTTTGGTGCGCAAAAATGCGAAAACCTGACTAGGCCTAGATTAAGCCTTTGAGAATAAGCCTTAAATCTGTTCTATTTGACGCCGGTACTTCCAAATCCGCCTGCGCCTCTTTCTGTTTCTGAAAGGGTATCCACGGCCTTCCATGCTACTGTTTCATAACGCGCAATGACCAGTTGCGCCACGCGCTCACCGTCGGTAACCTCGAAGGCTTCCTGACCGTGGTTGATCAGGATCACGCCGATATCTCCCCGGTAGTCTGCGTCGATCGTGCCCGGTGAGTTGAGCACGGTAACCCCCTTCTTGTAAGCCAATCCTGACCTCGGCCTAACCTGCGCCTCGAAACCTTTCGGCAAGGCAATTTGCAATCCGGTAGGGATAAGGTGTCGCTGACCCGGCTGGAGAATGATGGAGCCATTTGGCAGATAGGCCCGCAGATCCATTCCCGCCGAAATCTCGGTGGCATAGTGAGGAAGGTCGTGATGACCGTTATTGACGATCTCAACTTCGAGAGACATGCTGTTTGGGTTTTACAAATTCAAAATAGAGAAGTACTACCGCGAAGAAAGCGATCATGAGCGTCCTGACCGAGTACAATCCGACCTCATTCCCCTCCGGCAATTGGCTATTGGCAAAGAACATGAGCAGCGCGAGGAAGAAGTAGCCTCCAATCCGCTTGAGGTCATAAGGCACCGGATAGAATTTCCGTCCGAGAAGGTAGCTCGCCGCCGCCATGGAGAAATAGCAGGCCAACGTGGCCCAAGCCGACCCTCGGAAGCCTAAGACAGGCACAAGGGCAAGGTTCAGCGCAATGGTCATTATGGCTCCGCCCGTCGCGATGTAAGAACCGTACTTCGTGTTGTCGGTCAACTTGTACCAAACGCTCAGGTTGTAATAGACCCCGAGGAAAACATTCGCCAGTAACAGAACAGGCACGATGTCCAGTCCTACCCAATAGGCGTCATTCGGAATGAAGTATTTGAAGAGATCGAGGTACAAGGTCACCACCAAGAACATCAACATGACAAAGGCGAAGAAGAGATGCAGCATCCGTGCATAGGTCAACTTGGCGTCGGTCTGCTTCTGCTGGTCGAAAAAGAACGGCTCCGCCGCATAGCGATACGCTTGCAAGCCCAGCGTGATGATGATCGAAAGCTTGTAGCAGGCCCCGTAGATTCCCAATTGGGTCATCGTGTACAACTCTCCGTGATCCTCCCAAAGCGTCCACTTGAGGATGGCTCGGTCCAAGGTTTCGTTTACGATTCCGGCCAGTCCGGCGACCAAAAGAGGCAATCCGTAGGTGACCATTTGTCGCCAGAGTTGACGGTCAAACTGGAATCGCGTACGCAGAAATTCGGGCATCATCATCAAGAACCTTCCGGCACTGGCGATGAGGTTAGCAATGAAGACATAGCCGACTCCTGTTTCCGGATCGTAGAAGGTTTCGACGAGCAAGTTGATGTCCCCGGCTTTGTACTTCGGCAAGCAATACGCCAGAAAGAAAAGGTTCAATCCAATGTTGAGCCCGATGAAAACGAAGTTGATCAGCGCAAAGCGCAGGGCTTTATTCTCGGCCCGCAGCTTCGCTAAAGGAACTGCCACCAAAGCGTCGAGTCCGACGATGATGCCGAACCAAGAGATGTACTCTTTGTCATTCGGGTACCCGAGGGTTTCCGCGATGGGCTGCGCAAAGACCGAGACGATCGCGATAAAGGCGAACGAGGTCATCAACAATGAGATCAGTGCGGTAGAAAAGACCTTCGTGTCTCCATTTTCCTTTTGGGCAGAGAAGTAGCGGAAGAAGGCGGTCTCCATTCCGTAGGTCAACAGCACCACCAGAAATGCCACGTAGGCATACATCTCTGTGATGATCCCGAATTGATCTGGAGAAAAGACAGATTCGCTGGTATACAGTGGCGTAAGAAGGTAATTCAAGAACCTACCCAGAATGCTGCTGAGTCCGTAAATGGCCGTTTGACCTGCGAGTCGCTTGAGCGGAGATGCCATGAGTGTACACAAAGAAACGCCAGTCGAGGCAGGGATTTTAGTCGCGTTGTTAAAGATTTCAACCTTCGACTGGTGGTCGAGGATGAGTGATGCAAACCGAGTTTTGCTGAACTTCGCCTTTCGATGCGCGGAAAAAAGAACATCCCCTTTCTTGTTTGGCTAGGTTTGGCTCTACTCCTGTTTCAGCTATTCTATCTAACCCCGGAAAGTGGCCGACTCGCCGATGTTGACGTGATCACCGGTGATGGTCGCGGCTACTACGACTACCTCACATCGATCTTCATCGATCACGACCTGAGCGATCAACCGATCAACGGACGATTCATTGTGGATCACGAAGGCAAGGGTTTGAACAAGTACTTCTCAGGCACCGCCTTTCTCATGCTACCCTTCTTTCTTATAGGCCTGGTTATAGCCGCTTTAGCCGGAGCCCCTCTCGATGGATTCAGTCCGCCATTCCAATGGACGATGGTGTTCTCAGCACTGGTATACGCGCTGCTTGGACTCTACTACCTCCGGCGCCTCCTTCTCTCTTTTTGGTTTCCCAGGTTCATAGCTCAATGGGTGATCGTCGCTCTGCTTTTTGGGACGAACATGCTCTACTACAGTGCCGCAGATGTGACCGCTTCACATGTCTACTCCTTTTTTGTCATTGCTGCTTTCGCCTGGTATGCTCGACACTTTTCTCAGAAAGGACGTCCGCGGTCCTTCATCTTGGCAACGGTGGCTTTTGGCCTGACCCTCTTGATTCGCCCGGTGAACGGACTCGTCTTACTGACGCTTCCTTTTCTCGCCGGTAACACCACCCTGTTCATAGGCCAACTACGCAGCCTTTGGTCGCGCACGGTCGTTTGGATAGGCGGGGTGGTCATTTTGGTCGGGATTGGAATGGTTCAGCTGATTATGTACAAGGTGCAGACCGGCTACTGGATGGTGTGGAGTTATGCGAACGAAGGGTTTTACTTTTCAAACCCCTCCTTTTGGCGCTTCCTGTTCAGCTTTGAACGAGGATGGTTCATTTACAGCCCCTTCTTCTTCCTGTTGATCCCAGCAGTGGTCTTTCTGTGGAAACTCGATCGTTGGAGAGCCGCTTGGTGGACTGCCTTTTTCCTTGTGACGTTCTATATCCTTAGCTCTTGGTGGTCTTGGCATTATGGAGGTTCGTACGGGTCCCGACCGATGATCGACTTCTATGCTCTCTTGGTCTTACCGATTACTTGGGCAGCTTCGAAGGTGCACTTCAAGCATCGCAATGCGTTCATGGCGGTCATCGGTTTAGGTTGCGTTCTACTTACGACTTTGCAGGTACATCAGATGAATACGGGCATCCTTTCCCCCTGGCACATGAATGCAAGCAAGTACTTCTGGAGTATAGGTAAACTTGATCCGCAAAAGCATGCCAACCAACTCGGAGGTCGCATCGACACTCCGCCCTACCACAAGACGAAAACAGTGCTGTACCAAGGCTCACTGGAAAGACACGATGGTCACTGGCAAGCAAAGCACCGGGGCGATCAAGGACAGGCAGTTTTCGATTCTGAAAAAGAATTCAACCTTGGATTCAACTACGCCTTTTCCGACACTCCTGAGGGAAAGCTGCTCTTGCAGTATTCGCTAGACCGAATTTCTTTTTCAGAGAATGCAGGGACCAACGCTTATTTGGTCATCGAGGTAAAGGATGTCGAAGGTGAGAATAAGCTGTACGACGCTTTCCGATTGGACGACCACCCCGGAATGCCTCTGGATGAAACGGAACACTTCGACTATCAATACAATCTAGGCCTAGACATCAACCAAGGTGATCGACTCAAGGTCTACATCTGGAATAAGGGGAAGGGAAGTTTTGAGGTACGGGATGCTTCTGCGAGCGTGGTAGAGTTGAAATAGCCTCTCTCCATCACCTAACCTTCTGATGGCAAGTAACTTCAGTACGTTTTCTCACCCATTCATTGTAGATACTCACCTTCTCTTCTTCGAACTGCTTGGTGAATTCAGCTGATTTTTTGCGGCTGCGTTTAGCTACCACTAAGACCTCATAACCTCCAAAAGTTCCGGACACTTCCATGCACTCCTTTTCTTTTTGAAGTAGACAAACTTGACGCCATGCATCCGACGGCTCCAGGTCAAACACGACCATTTCGTCCCTCTTCAAGACGCAAGAGCTCCCCTCGACCGATACGGTAACCGAGTCCTGTTTATGAATGAACGAAGAACCGCGAACTATCACGGAATAAGGAGTATGGGTTCGGGTCCATACTTCGATCGGAGTCAACCTGCCATTGGCTGCATCCAAGCGGTACGTGCCTACGGATAATTCGGTGTTCCCCTTTCTGCTCGTCGAGATCCCATAGTAGATGGCACTTCCCACAAGTCCAAATGCCATACCCACCGGAACAGCCATCGGATCCACTTCTTCTTCTACATATTGCAAGTAATTGCCATACTTTTCAATGGGGAACAACTCCTCACCAAAACGCATAAACACTTTTCATTTGTACACATAGGCCCATGGTAATTCAATGTCCTCGCCCTTGGGAACTACCCACTTTCGAATGTCATTGTTAAGCCGATATTTCTTGCTAAGACCCGCAATCGTATCCGCCTTTGGAAACCCATCCCGAAGATCATAGTAGTTCTCATACACTCCATCTTTCAAGGCTTTGACGTCTACTTCCATATACACCTCGCGAGGCGACAGATCAACCGCCAGAGGCCTTTCGTACAGCTTTCCCCCCATCTGTCGATCTCGAAATTCCCTCAATATCCGGAGGTAGGTCGAGTCGAGGGCATACTTGAAGGCTTCGGTTGGGTTGGCCGCTGAAAACTCTTGAACGGTTGCTAACTGGAAGACCTCGTTTCCGGAAGAGTCGATAAATGAAAGGTTCATTTCTACCACAGCCATCGATAGCTTATGCTGGTGTACCTCATCCATCCAAATCCGGTTTAATCGGATAGTATATGAGCGGCCCACGTCCTGAGTAAGTCCTTCCGTTGACTGAGAGAGATATTCGCTGAGGCCCGGCTTAAGTACGATTGGCGCATCATTCTCTCGCATGTAATCCCTCGCATATCCATAGATATGCTGGGAAGTCCGATCCAGAATTGTTTCGATCGCAAATGGTAGGGTGTCGGTCAAGGTGATATTGTGAAAACTCACATAGACCGTATCCGTATTTGACCAGGCAATACCGCCCACAATCATGCTAAGAAAAAAAAGCCCCAATACTATGCATATCAACTCCCCTTAAAATCCGGCTTGCGCTTCTCGAGGAACGCTGTGGTTCCCTCCTTGAAATCTTGTGTACCAAAGGCCTCGCCGAAGAGATGGATCTCCTCTTCGAATCCATCGATCCCACCTTCGTCGCCCGCATTGATCGCAGCGATAGCATACCCGATGGCCGTAGGTGAGTTCTTGACCACTTTAGAGGCGATCTCACGGCATTTCTCCATCAAAGCACCCAAGGACACCACGTGATTCACTAAGCCGTAGCTGAGGGCTGTATTTGCGTCGATCATTCCTGCTGTGGTGATCATCTCCATCGCTCGGCCTTTTCCAACCAATCTCGGAAGACGCTGAGTTCCTCCATACCCAGGAATCACACCCAACGAAACTTCAGGTAGACCCATTCTAGCATTCTCAGAAGCTACGCGCATATGACAACTCATCGCCAGCTCCAAACCACCTCCTAGAGCAAATCCATTCACGGCTGCGATTACGGGAGTGTTCATCTCTTCGACGAGATCGAAAAGAGAGCTGTGTCCTTTAGCGCTGAGGTCTCTGCCTTGCTCCACGCTGAAGTGGGCAAACTCACTGATATCCGCCCCGGCAACAAATGCCTTTTCACCTGCACCGGTAAGGATGACACAACGTATCTCCTTGTCTCCATCGAGCTCCTTCATGCAGGTACTCAACTCCGCGATCACCTCTTGATTGAGGGCGTTGAGTTTGTCAGGCCGATTGATGGTTACTTCTGCGATCTTTCCGTCTCGAGCTACCAAAAGGTGTTGAAATGCCATGGGTGTAAAAGTTTGCAGCGAAGGTAATCGTACCGAGGCAGCAATAAAAGCCTCAACCTATGCCAAGGGAAGTCGCACGCTAAAGCGCGTGAAGACGCCCTCAGCACTTTCAAAATCGATTTCTCCACCGGCAGATTCTACGATCTGCTTGCAAATGGAAAGCCCGAGACCTGTTCCGCTGGACTTGGTAGTGAAGTTGGGTTCAAAGATCCGTTCGCGCACGGCTTCAGGGATCCCCGCACCATTGTCTTCGATACTAAGCAGGGCGGTGCTGCCTTCTTTCTCCAAAGAAAGGATCACGCGGGGATCTTCTTTATCTGCAACCGCATGTTTCGCGTTCTTCAACAAATTATTGAGTACCCGTCCAAACTGCTCTGTATCGATGAGCACACTTACATGCTGATCCGGAAGTTCGAGCTGCAGGTCGAAAGGAACATCCGAAAACAATTGGGCGGCATCCTCCATGACCTTGCGTAGATCGATCACCTCGGCATTGCCCTTGGGCATTTTAGCGAAGTCAGAAAACTCGGTAGCAATGTTGCTCAACAATTCGATCTGCTGAATGATGGTGTCCATGGTGCGTTTGAACTTCTCGCGCCATTGAGGATCCTCATAAGCTGCGGTCGCCTGTAGGTGCTGGACGCTCAACTTGATCGGAGTGAGTGGGTTCTTTATCTCGTGGGCTACCTGCCGGGCCATCTCGCGCCACGCCGACTCGCGTTCGCTTTTGGCTAACTCCATGCGACTCTCCTCCAACTTGGCCAGCATCTCGTTATACGTGTCGACCAGCGCGCCGATCTCATCATCTGACCGCCAATCGAAAGGTTCGTTCTTCCTGTTGATATCCACTCGCTGCATTCGATCACTCAAGGCGCTCAGGTTCTTCGTAATCGACCGGGAAAGGAAAAACGTAAGGGCGATACCCCCGATGAAAATGAAGAGGTAAACCAAGCCGATCGACCCCAAGAATTCCTGTAGGTCGCTTTCATTGATCGTTGGGTCCTGGAGATAGGGAATGTTCAGGATCGCGATGCGCTCACCATTCCGGTTGTAGAGATTCGTGTAGTCCGAAAGGTACTTGCGTTCTTCTTCCTCTTCTGGAATGATAATGCGATCCAACGAATTCAGTTCCTCAATCGCCGACTCGGGCACCCGCTTGTCGATGTACTCAGAATGGATCGAATCAGGTCGGGCTGCAACGAGCATCTCTCCTGAGGTGTTGAAGACATTGATCTCCAACTGATGAACCGTAGCCAGCCGGAGCAGCTCCTCTTCGAACTCCTTGATCACCACGTCCAGATCTTCCTGAAGCTCTACTTCTTTCGAGAAATAGGCCATCTCCGTCTTGATCGCGCGTTCCTTTCGCTCGAGTCGCTCTTGGTGGTACTCTCTGTTCTGAGAAGTAAAGAACCAAATGGTCACCGCGCCGATCACCAAAAGCGAGGCGATCACCAAGGAGAGCATGGAGAGGGTTATGCGGGTGCGCAATTTCACGGAGCTAAAAGTAGACAAGAAACATGCCCACATGAAAAAGGGCGACCCATTGGATCGCCCTTCTCTTATTTCAGTATAAAGATGCTACTAGCCTTTCAACGCTTCCGCACCACCCACGATCTCGAGGATCTCGGTAGTAATGGCTGCTTGTCGAGCCTTGTTGTAGGTCAACTTAAGGTTCTTCAGCATTTCAGAAGCATTATCGGTTGCCTTGTGCATGGCCGTCATTCGAGCGCCGTGCTCTGAAGCCACGCTATCCAACAACGCCTTGAAGAATTGAGTCTTCAACGACTTCGGGATCAGGTCTGTCAAGATACCTTCCTTGTTCGGCTCGAAGATGTAGTCAGAAACGCTTCCGCCTTCTTGCTCAGGAGCAACTACCGGAAGGAACTGTTCTGTCTTGATCTCCTGTACAGCTGCGTTCTTGAACGAGTTGTACACCAACACCACCTTGTCGAACTGCTTAGCTCTAAACGCACCCATGATCTTATGAGCAGCCGAAGCGGCGTTATCATAAGTGAGGTCGTCAAAGATCTCATTGGTGTGACGAGGTAGCAAGGTTCCTTTAATGAAGTAATCCGTCTTGCGGAACGCCTCCTCAGCCTTCTTACCGAAGGTTAGGATGGTCACCTTGCGATCCTTGTAGTCCGCGATCAGGTGCTTCACGTGCTTGATAATCTGAGCGTTGAACGCTCCACACAGACCTCGGTTAGAGGTGATGGCGACGATCAAGATACTGTTGCCCTTGTCTTCACGTCCGTAGACATTCTCGCTCGTATCCAGTCCTGCACTAACGCCTTGAAGGATCTCCTGCAACTTCTCGGAATAAGGGCGCATCTGGGTCACAGCATCTTGCGCTTTACGCAACTTCGCCGCAGACACCATCTTCATCGCAGAGGTGATCTGCATGGTGCTGTTCACCGATGTGATACGGTTCCTTACTTCTTTTAAGTTAGGCATGCCCTAGGTTTTATTTTTTCGAAACATTGTATTTGGCTGTCATTTCAGCCGCTACTTTCTCGATGGTGGCAGTAACCTCATCGGTCAACTTACCCGCCTTCAATGTATCCAATACATCGCGGTGGTTACGATCAAGGTGATCGAGGAACTCAACCTCAAACTCCTTCACCTTATTCACAGGCACGCTGCGAAGAAGGTTCTTCGAACCACAGTAGATGATAGCGATCTGCTTCTCTACCGGCATAGGCTGGTTTTCACCTTGCTTCAAGATCTCCACGTTTCTAACTCCCTTGTCGATCACACTTTGAGTAGCTGCGTCGAGGTCAGAACCGAACTTAGCGAAGGCCTCCAATTCACGGTACTGAGCTTGGTCAAGCTTCAATGTACCAGCTACCTTTTTCATGGACTTGATCTGAGCGTTACCTCCTACACGTGATACCGAGATACCTACGTTGATCGCAGGACGAACACCTGAAAGGAACAAGTTCGCTTCAAGGAAGATCTGTCCGTCGGTAATAGAGATCACGTTGGTTGGAATGTACGCAGAAACGTCACCCGCCTGTGTCTCGATGATTGGAAGTGCGGTCAATGAACCTCCACCTTTCACCTTACCTTTCAATGACTCTGGAAGGTCGTTCATCTGAGCCGCGATGGTATCATCGTTGATGATCTTAGCCGCTCGCTCGAGCAAACGTGAGTGAAGGTAGAATACATCACCAGGATAAGCTTCACGTCCTGGAGGGCGACGAAGCAATAGAGATACCTCACGGTAAGCAACGGCCTGCTTAGAAAGATCATCGTAAACGATCAATGCAGGACGACCTGTATCGCGGAAGTACTCACCGATCGCAGCACCAGCCATTGGCGAGTAGAACTGCATTGGTGAAGGGTCAGATGCGTTAGCCGCAACTACGGTGGTGTAAGCCATCGCTCCGGCATCCTCAAGACGCTTCACGATACCTGCTACGGTTGATCCCTTCTGTGCAGAAGCAACGTAGATACAGTAAACAGGCTCACCTCTGTCGTAGAATTCTTTCTGGTTGATGATCGTATCGATTGCTACCGTAGTCTTACCCGTCTGACGGTCACCGATGATCAATTCACGCTGTCCACGTCCGATCGGAATCATCGCGTCGATCGCCTTGATACCGGTTTGAAGCGGCTCGTTTACAGGCTGACGGAAGATTACCCCTGGAGCCTTACGCTCGATCGGCATCTCGTACAACTCACCTTCGATCGGTCCTTTACCGTCGATCGGCTCACCCAACGCGTTTACTACACGACCAACGATGCCTTCACCTACTTTGAGGGAAGCAATGCGTCCTGTACGCTTAACGGTATCACCTTCCTTGATGTCACTTGAGTGACCAAGAAGTACCGCACCCATGTTGTCCTCTTCCAAGTTGAGGGCGATCGCTTGGAGTCCGTTCTCGAACTCGATCAATTCACCTGCCTGGACGTTAGAGAGTCCGTAGATACGTGCAATACCATCACCGATCTGGAGGACGGTGCCTACTTCTTCGAGCTCGGCTTCTGTCTTCGCTCCTGAGAGCTGCTCCCGTAGGATCGCTGATACTTCTGCTGGTTTGATTTCAGGCATGACTTTATCTAATTAGTTGCTGAAAAGCTTATAAATTATGGATATCGTATTTCAGTTCGTTCAATTTCTTGCGAAAGCTAGCGTCGACCCGTTGGTCTGCCACGCGCACCTTCATTCCGCCAAGGATGTGCTTATCCACGGTCTCGACCAATTCGATCTTCGAGCCAAGTGGAGCGAGTACTTGTGATACTTCCTTGCGCTGTGCATCGCTCATGGCCACTGCTGTAGTGACATGTGCAGTCACGATGCCGTTTCTTTCCTTGTAGATGCTCACGAAGGCTTCAGCAATGGCGGTCAAAAGCGACTCTCGTCCCTTTGCTGTAACCGTCAACATGAAGCTCATGGTAAGCTCTTGTACCGCCTTCTCGAACACGCTCTTAAGCACGCTCTTCTTCTTGTCGGTCTTGATGATCGGAGAATGCAAAAGCAGGTCCAGTTCACGGCTCTCCGCGATGGTGGCCGCAACCAGCTCCATGTCCTTCTTGATCTCCTCGACTTGCTTGCGCTCCTCGGCAAGGTCGATCAGGGACAGTGCATATCTTCCGGCTGCCTTCGTTCCTTTCATCAGTTGAAGTTGATTTCGTTCAACGCAGACTTAATGCTGTCCTTCTGCTTATCGCTATCAGAAAGCTTCTCTGCCAAGATGCGCTCAGCGATCTCAAATGAGAAATCAGCCACTTGGTTCTTCAACTCTTCAATAGCTTTTGCTTTCTCGTTCTTGATCTCGTCACGAGCATCAGAAAGGATCTTGGCCGCTTCTTCTTGCGCCTTGTTTTTCGCCTCGCTGATGATCTCGCTCTTGGTAGCACGCGCTTCCTTCATCAAGGCATCGCGCTCCTCGCGCGCTTGCTGAAGCAATTCGTCGTTGCTAGACTTAAGCTTCTTCATCTCCTTACGAGCGATCTCCGCTTGTTCCAACGCTTCTTCGATCGACTTCTCGCGACGGTTGACCGCGATCAACATCGGCTTCCAAGCATACTTGCGAAGCAAGAAGAGCAGTGCCAAAAACAATACAGTTTGCCATACAAAAAGGCCTACCGAAAATTCACTGATTAACTTTTCCAAGGATTGTAATATTTAAATGAATGTCAAACAAGAATCAACCGCGACAGCCAACCGCGGCCGCGGTTGATTTACAATTATGAAACAGCAAAGAGAGCCGCGAAAGCGACGCCTTCTATTAGGGCCGCAGCGATCAACATCACCGTTTGGATGCGGTTAGTAGCTTCTGGCTGACGCGCAATCGCTTCCAGTGCAGAGCCTCCGATATTTCCAATACCGATACCAACTCCGATAACTACCAAACCTGCTCCTACCATTACTGGAATTTCCATGTCCATTTGTATTTAGAGGTTAATAAATCCTTTGTTCAATTAGTGATCATGATGAGGTTCTGCCGCGGCGCTACCGAAGTAGAGCGCACTCAACATGGTGAAAATGTATGCCTGAAGCGCAGCAACAAGCAATTCCAAGATCGAGATGACGAAAGCCAACCCGAAAGAGAGTGGACTTCCGATCCAGCTCTTGAAGATGAAGATCAAGCCAAGCAAGCTCATCAATACGATGTGACCTGCGGTTATGTTCGCGTAGAGACGAATCATAAGTGCGAATGGCTTGATGAAAAGTCCTAGGATCTCGATCGGAACCAAAAGTGGGTAGATGCCCAGCTTGCCATACCAAGGCATGGACTTGCCCAGTGGATCCAAAATGTGCAACCAGTACGTCTTTGTTCCGGTTACGTTCGTGATCAAGAAGGTCATCAATGCCAAGGCAAAGGTGACGGCGATGCTGTTGTTGATGTTCACTCCCAGTGGAGTCAATCCAAACAAGTTGACGATCCAGATGAAGAAGAATACCGTCAATAGGAAGCCCATGTAACGACGGTAAGCATGCTCACCGATGTTAGGACGGGCGATCTCATCGCGCACAAAGATCACGATCGGCTCAAGGAACTTCGCCGCTCCACGTGGAACTAGATCTTTCTCATAATTCTTCGCCGCACGACTGAAGATCCACAACATCAATAAGCTGATGACGATGATGTGGAACACGTTCTTAGTAAAGGAAATATCAAATGGCTTAGCATTCGTCGGGTGTCCGTGATCGTTAAAGGTCAAGTGTCCCTCTGCATCCGTGCGGTAGATCTTACTGTGGTATACTATGTAATACTTGCCATTGCTCTCCGCCACAGACGCGCCATGGTGAAACTTGGACGACATGAAGACATGAAGACCTTCGTCGAACAAGATGACGGGAAGAGGAAAACTGTAATGCGCTCCTGTAGATTTATCACTGAATAAATGGTAGTCATAACTGTCCTGCAAGTGATGCAGAACATCCTGCTTGATCTCCTCTTGCAATTCCAAGCTAGTCTCCGAAGCTTTGTGTTGTTCAGCCTTTCCTGTAAAAGGGCTGAAAATCAACGCGAAAAAGACCAAAGAAAAGACAATTTTTGAACGCATACTCCTCTGCGAATAAGGGTTTTAAAATCGGGGGCAATAGTACATAATAATGTTAGACCTGAAAAGAGAAAAAGGAATTGAATTTGAGGGTATTACCTACTCCCTTCATTCGGATTGCTTGTTGAGGTATCGAATCAGGAACCAAACCTCGATCACCATGGTGATAGCGTAAGGAATGAAAAAGGCTAAAAATTGCCCCTTACGCGCCGCTTCATCCTCGCTCAACAGCGGGAAAAAAAGCATGAAGAAAACGGCGAATTTCAGCAGGCTGCCTCCCATGAATGAAAACCCCGTGATCTCGGGTCTGACCTCTGACAGATAGATGATGACCACTCCGATCAGAATCCCCATTACCAAATTCATGAGATAGAAGCCCGGAAGCAGTGGTAGGCTTTCGCCAGAACCTCCCTCCAAGATCCATCGATGAACCAAGAAGGATACTCCTGGCGCCGATACCATGATCAAGGAGAAAATGACCATTGGTCGGATGAGCTTCATTCGTCCAAGCGTTTTAGTTGTTGGATCACACTATAGATACTACCGACTGTGCCGGCCAAGATCAAGATCAATGTGTAGATGCGCTTTTCGCTGATCGGATAGTGATCGTCGAGATAATCTCCCAAATAAGCACAAACAAAAAGGGTGGCTGCAAGCTGCAAACCCATACCCGTTAAGGCGATAGCTCGATTAGGCTGTTTTTTCGGCAAGTTGCTCCTTGTCTTGGTGAGCAATGTCCTTGATCACTCCGCCCATGCTGCAGCTTCCGCTGAAGGTGGCTCCTGGTTCGATCGCTAGTTTTCCTGTCGTGATCTCGCCTTGCAACTTAGCAGAGGCTTGAAGGGTCAACAATTCCTTGACAACCACCTTGGCTTTGACCTCTCCGCTGATATTCGCAGAGTTGCAACGAATAGAACCATCGATGCGCCCGGAGGGTCCTACGACCAGCTTGCCGGTAGACTCAACAGAACCAATCAATGTACCGTCGATGCGCAAAACGCCTTCGGTCTTGATGTCACCCTCGATGCGGGTGCCTTTCGCAATTTGGTTGTGTGCGCCGAACTCTCCTTCTCCGTTCTTGCCCATAGGTTTAGAATTTCTTCCCATCATGATGAAAAGGTTTGTGCAAAGGTACAGGAATAGCGATTACTTCCGTCCTAAGCTGAATTACTTGGCTTTGAGGTAGTTGTCCGTGAAGAATTGAAGGTATGCTTCCGTATTTTGACTCTTGTAATACTCCGCATAGTTCTCATAGCTGATCACGAATACGTGGGTCACATCCGTCAAAAGGCTAGACACATCCTCTGAACCGGTAAAGGTGCCGTAATAATCGATCGCTTTAGAAGCATAGCCCACATTCGAAACGATGATCATGGTTCCTTCTTTCAACGGGATGGATGAAGTTTTGAATCCTTTCGTGCTGAAGTATTTGCGGTTGAAGTCCGAGATCTTGGATTGTGCCATGGAAGCGTCCATGGTGTCAGGAATGACCAACACGAAATTGTGTGAAGAGCCGATGTTGTACTCGTACGTCTTCACCTCTCGCTCCATCTCCTGCTCTTCAGCCTCTTGCTGAGCCTCGGCGACACCACTATCGATCTTCTTTCCATTCTCGAAATACGTGATGATGTCCGCCGCCTCGCGCCCAACTTCAGAGGCGCCATACTTGTTCTTCACTTCCTTCAGCTCCGCCAACATGCGTGCTTCGCTATCGATATATCCCAAGCAAAGGGCTTCTAAGAATTTCAACTGCGGCTCCAAGGACGAATTCGGGTATTCCTCCAAGGCCTGAACCACCAGCCCATAGGCCTCACGGTAATACTTCTGCTCGAAGTAGGTGTATGCCTTTTGGTAGGCTATGCTCACCGCCTCGGTCTGCTCTGCTTCTTCAGCGGCATAGTCAGGGTTCTTGATCACCATGGCGTAATCCGAATCCGGGTACTTTGACAGGATCTGGTTCTTGTGGTACTCTGACTTGGATGCATTACCCATCTCCTGGTACATCAAGTAGAGCTGATAGTGGGAAGTCACGTGGTACTTAGAAGTATCATAGCGTGACAATAATTCCTCAAAGGTCTCAGCTGCCGGTGGGTAATCCTCCATTTGCTCTTTGTAGACCAAGGCAAGATCATACAATGCTTCAACGATCAGCGAGTGAGATCGCGCCATCTTCTCATCTGTATCCGGCACAGACTTCCAATAGTAATTCGCGTTCTTCGGGTCATCGGCTCCCTCAATGGTGTCTTGCTCCAGCACGGTGCCGTCCTCTGCTACCAAAAGAGGCGCGCTCGAGGTCTTATCACTCCGTCGCCAATCGTCTTCGTTCTTGCGGTTGTTTCCCCAGATCTTCTTGAACTCCGTCACTCCAAACCCGATGGCCCCCGGATTATAGAAATACCAGTCCCCGCTCTTCATCCGTGAATTGAAGGCCGCACCCTGGTCAAACTTCGACTGCTGCGATTGCATTTCTTCCAACTGGCGCTGCCGCTTCTCGTCCTGCTCTTGCTTGATCACTTGGTCGATCCTGTATTGGATCAGCTGCTCCTGTTCCTTCTTCGGCAACAAGGCAAATTCCTGCAGGCTATCTTGCGTTTCCACAATGTCGATGTCGCGCATCATTTGCGTCAAGCTGTTGGCGCGGGCCAAGATGGTTTCGTAATCGGGATGCTCGGCACTCAAGAAGGCCACCGTACTGTCATAATAACTCTGAGCTTGCGGATATTGAGGCTTCGCGAAGTAGATCTCGGCCAATCGGTAATAGGCGAGGCCCTTGGCGTTTCCGTTGCGCACGGATTTTCGTGTAGCCAAATGCAGGTATTCAACCCCCTGCTCTTCGTTGCCTTCCTTCAACTCCAACTCAGCTAGGGCATAGTAGATCTGATCGCGGTACTCCTTGTTTTTGTCATCCTTGATCATCTTGAACAAGATCTCCTTGATCTCCTCCGTATTACCGGAATTCACGTCATAGGCCAACGCGCGGTTGATCTTCGCATAGAACGTCATCTCATACTCAGGATTCCTGCGGATCACCTCGGCATAGAGGTCGCTCGACCGAGCACCATCACCCATACGCGCATACAACTGTGCCAGAATAAAGATCCTTCGAGTCTTCTCATCGCGGTCCTTGGTATAGTTCACAGACAACTCCAGTTGCTCGATGGCCTTTTCAACCCGCGATTGACGCAAGAAATATTCTGCTTTGAGGGCATAGAAATCCGCGATATGCTTCTCGGGCATACCATCTTCTAAACTCACCTTACGGAATTCATCATTCGCCCGCTCGTACTGTTCCTGCTCCATGTAGATGCGCCCCAGCCACATATGCGACAACTGACGGATCTCGTGATCCGGATACTTTCGCTTCGTGAAATCGAAGATTTGCTTGGCAAGCGTATACTCCCGCTTCAGGAATTGCGCCTCTCCCATCACCATCCACGTGTCATCGATCCACTTGCAATACTCCTTCCCCTTGATGTCCATGCTGTGCCGATCCACCACCATCGAGGTCTTCTCGATCGCTCGGTCGAGTTGTGGATACGAACCTTGGGCTACCTCGTCGATCTTAGAAATAAAGATCGGAAGTGGTGCGGCATAGTCAGGCTGATAGGCCTCCTCCATCGCATTATGTGCATCCTGCAAGGCCAAGTTGCCATTGAAGTAGCCGTTATACCTCGACGTCACATAGTGGTAGGTGCGATTGACGATCGTGTTCTTTTCTTGAGAACATCCGAACGTCATCAGCGCTAAGACCAATCCAATTATCGAGGGGAAATGCTTCAATTCGTTTCCTTGCCAGTTGCTTTTTCCAAAGGAGGGCAAAATTACCGTAAATCTAAAGAGTGATAAACGCTTCGACCCCCAAGGGTATTATTAAGATATTTGGACAAATTTCCAATGGCGAAAAAAGGAGACGATAAAAACGGCAAGGACAAGCTTTATCAGCGACTCCGCAATCACTACAAGCTGGTGGTGCTCAACATCGATACGTTCGAAGAGCGCTTCTCCTTGTTGCTCACTCCCTTGAACGTGATCGTTCTCGTGGGCGCTACCGTGGTGCTGATCACCGCGATCGCCTTTGCCATGCTAGGCTGGACCCCTTTGCGTTACTACCTCCCTGACTACGCCGAAGAAGTGCGTGTGCGAAAGCTCGCGATCGATGCAGCGATGAAAGCTGATTCCATGGAGATCGCCCTCGCCCAGCGCGACGCCTACATCGAAAACATCCGAATGCTGATCGAAGGTCGCATTGACACCTCCGTGGATTCAACACTCTTTCAAGTCGCCGACCCACTCGAAATCAATTATTCTAGAAGCAGGGAGGATAGCTTGCTGCGAAGGGAGATCGAAAGGGAGGATCTTGTGAACCTCAATCCAAACTTCAACCGCGACAAACAGACCGCCTACCTTCTCTTTCCACCGATCAAAGGCACGATCATGGATCGTTTCAATGCCCAGCGAGAGCATTTCGGAACCGACATCGCCGCTCCGAAAAATGAAAGCATCAAAGCCATCGACGACGGCACGGTCACGTTGGCGGCATATACCGCAGAAACGGGGTACATCATTCAGATCCAACACGACAACGACTTGATCTCCGTCTACAAGCACAATTCTTCCTTGCTGAAAAAGGAAGGCGATAAGGTGCGTGCTGGTGAAGCGGTGGCCATCATCGGCGAAACGGGCGAATTCAGCACGGGCCCTCACCTGCATTTTGAGATGTGGCGAAACGGCGTTGCACTCAACCCTGAAACCTTCTTCTCGTTCGAATAATGGCGCGCATCACCATCTACACTGACGGCGCATCGCGCGGCAATCCGGGTCCAGGTGGCTACGGCGTCGTGCTTATGTCAGGCGATCATCGCAAGGAACTTTCTGCAGGATATCGGTACACGACCAACAACCGCATGGAGCTGCTGAGCGTCATCGTAGCATTGGAAGGGCTTAAGGGAACCGGGCATCAGGTGCTGATCTATTCGGATAGCAAATACGTGGTCGACGCCGTGGAGAAGAAATGGGTCTTCAGCTGGCAAAAGAAGGGCTTCAAAGGCAAGAAGAACGAAGACCTCTGGCAGCGCTTTCTTCGCGTTTACCCTAAACAGGACGTGCGATTCAAGTGGGTGAAAGGGCACGACGGCAATGTACACAACGAACGTTGTGACGTGCTCGCCGTAGAAGCCGCCCTCGGTGGAGACCTACGCATCGACGGGGTATTCGAGCGCGAGACCGGATATACGCCTTAGACTAGCGCTCCTCGTTATCGAGCAATTCCTTCCCCTTTTCGATCTGCACCGCTAAGGCTGAACGCTTGTTTCGAAGTTCGGCCAACTGACCCAACTCATCTTGTCCGGGTGCTTCGACCGCGTCTAACGCCTTAATGCGCTGATCGTAGAACTGAAGCGCTGAATTGAGTCCTTCCATGGCCGACATCCGCGCCCACCATGTCATTTCTTCCATGTCCACCGTACTCAAATGCTCTACCAAGGCATCGTACACTGCCTCGCTAGAAGTATTTCTCGCAAAGCGAGCAAAATCACTGTTGAACATGAACTGATCGATGCCCGTGAGTGCGCCTCCATTCAGTTGAAAAAAGGAAAGGGAGGCCTCATTTCCACACATGGCGTGCATGCGGGAAATCCAAAGGAACATCTCATCACCGTCTTCCTCTGCCAGATTTTGCGACAAACCGATCGCGCTGCAAGGGTCGCGATCTGTCAAGATGCCCAGGGCGGTCCGCACCACACGCATAGAAGAATCCTTCATGCCCGCAATGAAGACATCCGTTATATTTTCATCACCACGGCTGAGAGAGTCGATCGCATGCAACTGAGCCACTCGAAGTGAAGATTCATTCTCTTTTCTGAAAGCCTCGATCAGCATGTTGACCGCGCGCTGCGAATCGATCGCATGCACAAAGGGAAGCTGGTCGGTCGCGCTTTTCTTCAATGCCCAGAACTCACTTTCGTTCTGGACGATGTCGAGCAGAAGCTGGGTGTAGGCCGCCCCATATTCCTCATCCAAGACCTGAGAAGCTTCGAAAGCACTCATACGCGTCATGAAGTGAGGCGCTGTTTTCAACTGGGTCATCCATGCCGAAGCGTCTTTCTCTTCCGAATACTGCCAGAGCATGTCTCCCTCCGGATCGATGGCATACCAAGTCGGTGTGAACCCAAGGTCAAGGTTAAAATCTTCGATGGCCTGATCTACCCAAAGTCTCTTGCGCGCTTGCTTATTGCCGTCACCGGCGATGAAATCCACGTGAAACTGATACGTTCCGAATCGATCCTCTTGCTCGAGAAGAACACCCAAAGCTCCCGTGGTAGAGTCAACGTCATATGAAACGCTCACGATCGGATGACCCTCGCGGTGGTACCACTGATCGAAGAACCAATAAAGGTCTCGACCGGTGACCTTCTCCATGGCCAGCCGCAGGTGGACGTCCTCCACACTTCCAAAAGCGTTCTCTTCGAGGTAGTATTTCAACCCGGCAAAGAAGAGATCATCCCCGATCTCCTTGCGCAACATATGGAGTGCCCGACTTCCTTTCTGATAACTGTGGCGATCGAAAACATCATCCGGAGCCCTATAATTCCTTCTGATCAAATTCAAATTGACACCCCGCTCGCTATCTCCCAAATAGGCACTTAGGTCAGAGGCCAAATGCATCCGTGCTTCTTCCTCCCCGTATTTATGCTGCCACCACAGGTATTCTCCATAGCTGGCAAAGCCTTCATTCATCGTAATCTGCGTCCAGCTCTCAGAAGTGACAAGATCTCCAAACCAGTGGTGAAACAATTCATGTGCGATCACATCCTCGTGGGTTCCGTCGATCATCTGACGCGGCGTTTGCTGGACGAACTGCCCGTGGATCACCGCCGAGGTGTTCTCCATCGCTCCCGAAACAAAGTCGTGCACGATCACCTGGTGAAACTTCTCCCACGGATAATCTACCCCGAGCAGGTTAGAATAGAACTCGAGCATCTCCGGCGTGTTTCCGAAGATCTTCATCGCGTGTGGCTCGAACTCCGGGTCGACGTAGTACCAAACATCCAAGTCGCGCCACGTATCCTTGACCACCGCAAAATCGCCAATGGCGATCATCGTCAGGTAGGTGCTGTGTGGCTGTTCCTGCATCCAGACATCCGTGCGTGTACCGTCTCCATTGTCGATGGCGTATACGAAGCGCCCATTCGACAGCGTAGTAAAACTCGTATCGACCGTCAGCATGATCTCTTGGGTGTGCTTTTCATTTGGCTGATCCACACACGGAAACCATCCTGAATTGTACTCCGTCTCGCCCTGCGACCAAACTTGAGGATGCACTTCGTTGCTGTCACCTTCCGGGTTGATGAAGTACAAACCTTGGCTAGAACGTATCGCACGACCATTTCCCTTTTCCAACTCTGCAGGTCGAGCTACGTACTTCATGACCAGCTTGGTCTGGCGATCTGGAGCCAGACTGCTGTCGAGCTGGATGCGGATCTGCGATCCATCATAGCTGTAATCCCTGGCCACCAACGAGTCGCCCAATTGCTCTCCTACGAATTCAAACGTGAACCCTCGGGCATCCAGCACCACGGTATCGATGGCATTGGCATAGGGTTGCACTGTCAACGTAGCTTTTCCCATGACCGACTCTGCAGGAATGTCGAAATGCAGATCCAACGCGGTGTGTAAAACATCCGTGATCAATGGATCCGATGAGCGCGTAGGAACAGGTTCCTTCGGTGGTGAAAAGCTCAGCTCCATGGTGTCGAGCACAATTGGATTATCCGCTGTCATTCCCGCCTGATTCCTCTGGAGCAGAGAACATGAAGTAAAAAAGCCAGCCAAGGTCATCACCAAGCCCAGCTCCATCGTCCTACGTGTTAGCATGATTCAAAGATCGTCATAATCGCGTGATTGATACTTTTGCTCCATGCAAGAGATCGTGATCGACGGACGTGCCTACAAGGTAGAGCACACGAAGGACGGAAGGACCGTTAACGTCAATGGAACCGCAAAAGAAGTAGACCTCATCGACCTCGGAGAGGGTCATCATCACCTGATCGTAGAAGGTCGCTCCTACAAAGTTGAAGTCGTTGATAAAGCCCCAAAGGCACCGCACATCAAGATCAACGGAAGGTCCTACCAGCCGGTCGTGAAAGATGAAACGGACATCTTGCTCGAGCGCCTCGGTCTGAACATTAAAGCCAAGAAAGAGGTTAAAGAACTGAAGGCGCCGATGCCGGGATTAGTGCTAAACATCCGAGTGGAGCCAAGGCAAGCCGTGAAAGAGGGCGACCCACTGATCGTGCTCGAAGCCATGAAGATGGAGAACGTACTGAAGGCCCCAGGCGGGGCCGTAGTAAAAAGCATTGCCGTGTCCAATGGAGATGCCATCGACAAGAATGCGCTCTTGATAACCTTTGAATAAATGAAAACCATGAATACCAGATTTCTCATCCCTTCACTTTTCTCAATAGCCTTATTGGCCTCATGCGGCGGCGAACAAAAACCGGCTGAAGAAGCAGCTCCTGCTCCTGAAACCCAAGAGCCGGTGGCAGCCTGTACGTACAGCTACTCTGACGCTCCGGTTACCGTAGAGTGGGTGGCTTACAAATACACCGAAAAGACAGCCGTGAGCGGTAAGTTCAAGCAAGTCACCGTCAACGGTGGTGGAGAAGGATCAGTGGCAGATGCGCTGATGGGTGCAAACATCAGCATTGAAACGGCCTCATCTAACTCAGGGGATCCAACCCGCGACCCTAAGATCAAGGAGACCTTCTTTGGGAGCCTTATGGAAGGAGAAACGCTTTCCGGTGTGATCTCACACGCCATGGGCGACGAGACCGCAGGTCAAGTAACTGCCGACATCAACATGAACGGCATGACCCACCCGATCGACGGTCGATACGAGGTGAAGGACGGGCAAATCGAAATGAAGTTCGAGTTCACCGTTGACCTCTTCGGCGCAAACGAAGCCTTGAATGCGCTCAACAAAGTTTGCGAAGACCTACACAAAGGTTCAGACGGAAACAGCGTGCTTTGGCCGGACGTAACCGTATTTGTGACCACCGAACTGGATAAGTCCTGCGAATAATTCTTTAGTAACGAGGTCTTACAACGAGATCTCGATCTGAGTGAGATCGATGAACTGCTTCACGCGGGCGTCGATCTCTTTTTTTGTCAGGTTGCGAAGGCGTTCCGTTCCAAATTCCTCAACACAGAAAGAAGCCATGGCTGATCCATAGATCACAGCCCGCTTCATGTTTTCAAAGCTGATGTCCTTTGTTGACGCGATGTGTCCCATGAATCCACCGGCAAAGGTGTCGCCAGCACCGGTTGGGTCAAACACCTCTTCCAAAGGAAGGGCGGGCGCAAAGAACACCTCATCCTGACTGAAAAGAAGCGCTCCATGCTCTCCCTTCTTGATGATCAGGTAGGTCGGTCCCATCTGCAAGATCTTGCGAGCCGCCTTGACCAGTGAATATTCGCCAGAGAGGATTCGCGCCTCTTCATCGTTGATCGTGATCACGTCCACTTTCTTCAATACCGTCTTCAATTCCTCGAGTGCGATCTCCATCCAGAAGTTCATGGTATCCAAAACGACCAATTTGGGACGCGTTTCCAATTGCTCGATCACCGCCATCTGAACAGCGGGAGTCAAGTTGCCCAACATCAAGAAGTCAGGATTCAGGTCAGAAGCAGGAACCACCGGCTTGAAGTGCTCCAATACATTGAGCTGAGTGTCCAAGGTATCGCGCGTATTCATGTCGTTGTGGTAGCGCCCCGACCAGAAGAATGACTTCTCGCCTTTGCGTTGCTCAACCCCATCAAGACGCAGGTTGCGACCCTTAAGGTCCGCGATATATTCTTCCGGGAAGTCCTCGCCTATCACGCTCACCATCTGCACTCCATCGGTAAAGTAACTAGCCGAAAGGCCAATGTAGGTAGCGGCTCCACCCACGATGCGCTCGACCTTTCCGAACGGAGTTTCGAGTGAATCAAAGGCCATAGTTCCAACGACAACGGTGCAAGTATCTGACATGCGTTCTTCTTCTTTTGAGGGATCATTCCCGTTTGCGGCCGCAAATGTGGGGATTTGTTGACGAAAAAATACGCTTGCAGGATTCAGAGTTCTACACTAATATTGCAGCCCTTTCGAAGGAACGTTCATTTTATTCCTCCTTAGCTCAGTTGGTTAGAGCATCTGACTGTTAATCAGAGGGTCCTTGGTTCGAGCCCAAGAGGAGGAGCAAAGAAATTACGAAGGGTTACAGACAATCGAAGTTTGTAACCCTTTTTCTTTTTTCAAGGTTTACGCAAGGTTTTGGATTAAAACATGAAAAAGTCTTGAACCCGAGAGTTCTCATTGGAAATATCGAACATTAGTCTAACACCCAGAGATTTTGAAATTACCCTTCAAACTATTTACCTAATTCAAAATGATTAACAACATTTTAAGTGTGTTCATTTAAAGCATGGGCCGCTCGTGATTACAATGCCATGAAAGAAATGATTGCAGACGAAGGCATGTTTGTCTTTGAAGATGGCTTTACTGCAAACTCTGCTCAGCAATTTGTTGATAAAGTTGAGTCTGAATATCAAGAAAATCTTGACAATCAACAAGAATGGGGATGGAAAACTAATTATGCTTTTTCTGTTTATCCCAAGGGTGCATTAGATTCATCAGTAACAAACCAACAAGGACAATGGGTAAATGCAAAGTTTACTGGCACAGATGGCACCTACATTGAATGGTATCAAATAGTGAATGGAAAGCTCACTATGTGGTATCAAACAAAAGGTGATTTTGTATTACCTGAATGATTTTTATCATTTAGGTCAATTAGGACTAATAAAAAATTTATAGAGAAAACTTAAATATCCTAAACTAATCCATTAAAAGATTTTGTCCTGCTGCAACTTCTGTTAATAGGGGGAGCCATCATAGACAAGAGGTCATTTTTGACCTCTTTTTTATTTTTCCACTTTTTAAAACATTAGTTGCCAACATTATAGACTTAATCTCTGGAGTGAAAATGTGGTTGCAACTCTCAAAATTGCAATTTTCAGATTTTTTTATAGAAAATCAGTTTTACGCCAGCAGTAGTTTCTCAAGAATTTTTACCATCGCGAAGGTGTCTAACTCGCAGTATTCTAATAATTGTCTCCTTGTTTCTTGCACATCACCTTCAAAGGTTTCATTAACAATAGAAAGAAAAGTATTAGATGCTGTACCTCCTTCTTTTATGTCAAGATCATTGTATGAGAGTTCTGGAACCAGTGCAGGGAGAACGTACTTAATTGAATAAATTCCTTTCATTTCGGGGAGAAGAAGCAAACTAATGAATGTTTCAATTGTAATGAACTGCTTGGTTGTTTGGTTATATTTAATTTGTAATTTATATGGTTATTTCGAATTTGAAAGATTAATGTATGCATGCGCAAGTTGACAGAAAACAAGAAAATAAGAGCAAAGCGGCCTCGCAGATTCAATCTCGGTTAAAGGACAGAGATCAGTCCACCTTTCAGTATGCAGATAATCGACGTGAAGCTACCTCACTAGGCAAGTTACAAGAACTAGCGAACAATAGTCCTCAAGCTAAACAAGCAGCTCAATTGCAGGCTATCGCTGACAACCATTCTGATCAACATCAACAGCCTATTCAAAAGATAGAGAACAAAACGGGCTTACCCGACAATTTGAAATCAGGAATTGAAAATCTTTCTGGATACTCCATTGATGACGTAAAAGTACATTATAATTCTGATAAGCCTGCTCAATTACAAGCACATGCATACGCCCAAGGGACAGACATTCATATAGCTTCTGGACAGGAAAAACATTTACCTCACGAAGCTTGGCATGTAGCGCAACAAAAGCAAGGCAGGGTGAAACCTACCATGCAGATGAAAGGCGGAGTAAATGTGAATAATGATACTGGATTGGAGAATGAAGCTGATGTGATGGGTGCAAAAGCCCTCCAATCAGGGAACAAAGGAGCATTGCAACTCAAAACAAAATCAGCAGAAAATTCTACGGTTCAGAGAACCGTGGGTGAAGCCTCAGGAAAAGAGACAGTAGATACTAAAAATGGTTTTTTGATTCCAGATACCTTATCACTGGAAAATTTGATTCGTGGTGATAATAGAGAGCGTAATCAAATAGCAAGTGATGGGTTTAAACCTGGCAAAACAGCACTAGGTTACTTTGATAAGTTGAAAGCATTCTTGGATGGAATGAACGATAAGAAAGAATCTGAAAGTACTGCTCAGATAATGAAAGATCGTGAACCTGGTAAAGCAATTTTAAACCCTGAAGATAAGAGACATAAGCAGATAGACTTGGTTTGGTCACAAGAAAAAATTGAAATAGGTAATGGTAAAAAAATAACTTTATTGAATTACGTCTGTACTGGTATGGACAGTGGCGCTGGAGGTAACGATTATCTCATCAATGTAAACGAATCTTTTGAATGCATTTCTGCCTCACCTTCAATTGGGTTATATCAATCAGCTTCTGGTATACAGATTCTGGCTATGGGTTTGAGCGCGAGTCCTGGGAAAGGAGAATATGTAAAGTTTCATGAATATGATTTCATAACACCAATACCACCTGATAAAATTTACTACAATTCGAAAGATGACGGGAAAACTCAATCAGTTCAAGGTGGAGGATGGTACAATGTTATCACAGAAAAACCACTCTAATCACATCCAGGTTTAGCGCATAAAAAACCTATAACACCACCTAAACTCAGTTAAAAAGCAGCTTAGCCAAAACGTCAACCACAAATTAGAAACCAATGAATCATCGAGCTACATCCTTGAATATTTGAGGAAGTTTACTCTCGTCACTTAAGTATTATTCTCTAAGGAGAAATGGATGTCATCCAAGATGAGTGGATAGTCAATAGAAGAAGTTGTGCTGCATCTTTGAATAATAGGGGGAGCCACAAACCCTGCCAGTGATGGCGGGGTTTTTTGTTTCTACGATCTATGGTTCAATGCTTAATTGTGATTCCAATTGAGGGCCAGCTTGTGTAAGATTGTTCAACAACTGACCCCCCTGACGGTACGATCCTATTCAAAATCAAGCACTTATTATACAACTAAGCGTGAAAATGTTATAATTTCCGAAGCTAAATACTCTAAAACATGGAAATTTTAATTGTCGCAATCATAATCTCTGCCATAAGTATTTATGGTGCAGTAATGCTTAAACGCTTGTACTTCTTATTGGGGTACTTCCTATTCTCGCTTCTCGCATTAACATCACTCATCCCAACCTATAATGATGATAAAATGCTCGCGCTTACCTCTATTGCTCTCTTTTTAGTGATGGGCATAATCTCGTTCCCCGCAAAAAAGAACATCTCAGACTACGAGATCAACGATGAAGCTAAGTCTTTAGTGAAATCTTTTATGCTCAAAACGCTACTCTCTTTGAGTGCCGTCAACCTCATTGCTATTTTGATGGTAAAGTATGATCCTAACATGCCTGATGGCATTACAGAATCTATGCGCATTTACCCAATGATTATGCACGGTGTATTGGGTGTTCTGCCGCTTTACGTGCTTGTGAGAATGTCACAATCAAGCAAGTTGAAATAACTCATGTCTTAAACGCTTTCTATTCTATTTTTAGAAAAAGGCTTTAGCCAGTTTACAAGCACCTGTTAGCAATAGCAGGTGCTTCTTTCTTTATTCCGTAATTTTGACCGGTAGCGGTCCCTACTCTAAAATCGGCCAAGAGTTTTCACAACCAAATCACTGTTCACGAGTCACTACCGAAGGTCCTTCATCTTTGGCAAAACCCCACCCTGGAAAAGATCATTCTGCCCCCGCGGACTCTGAGGTTGGTCAAGGTCTCGTTTCTTCCGGCCAAAATGATCCCTTCGCTTTCGCTTCTCCTTCTTGACGGCCTTCTTCTTTTTGTGGTTGGGGTCTCGTGAGAAGATCCGGAAGCGCTCGCCGATGAAGTTCTGTCTCCAACTTTTCTTTTTCTTGAACGAAACCGCTACGTCATCCTCGGAATGTTCTTTCGCCTTGCCGCCAGTTGAGAAGTGGTCCGACATCTCCTTTCGGTCCTTGCTTTTTCCCACCTTGACCCCGAAGTGGTCAGATTGAAGCTCGCGCTTCTTCGCTTTGCCCACTTTCACCCCAAAATGATCTGCTTGTTCTACTCGCTCTCTTTCCTTCTTGATCTTCTTCGCAAAAAAGGACGGCAGCTGGTTGTGTTCGTCCGCCTTCTTCACGGCTACGGCGTAGAAGTCGCCTAGGAGACCTCGTTCCTTTTGTTTTCGCGCTTGCTTCACAGAAAAGGCACTCGACATTTGCTCGCGCTCCTTCTTCTTACCCACTGGCTTCGAAAACGCCGAACTCATCTCGCCTCTTTCCTTGGCCTTTTTCGTGGGCTTTCCAAAGGCACTGGGCATTTGCTGTCGCTCCTTCTGCTTCTTGTTCTTCTTTCCAAAGGCGCTGGGCATCTGCTCCCGCGGTTTGCTTTTCTTTTCCTTCTTGCCGAACGCACTCGAAAGCGTCGTTCGCTCCTTGGCCGGCTTCACCTTCTTGTTGAAAGGACTGGATAATAGCCCCGGTTCTTCCTTGCTGGAAGCAGATCCAAAGTGATCCTTTAAGCCTTCCTTGGACGTCTGCGCGATCACTCCTTGCACAAGCAAGAAAAACGACAACCCATATGCGAGTTTGCGGAGCATAGAACTCCCTAAGATACAGGATTATAAAGTGATCAGGTCCAGCGAGCCCAAATGGTCGATACCGAAATGCTGTTGGAAGCGCTCCAATTCAATGTTGAATGCCTCCTTGGTCTGCGGAGTCGAAGCTTTGATCTCCTGGTCACGACCCACTCCCAAAAGTTGCAGGGCCTCCAGAGACTCTGCGTCGGCCAAACGGAACACCATAGCTACGTCTGATAGACCCAACTGACTTGAAATAACCACCAGGGGCACGGTAGGATTCATCGCTATTTCCGCTTGTGATAGATAGCCATAATACGTCGCCATACGGTGATACAGTTGCGGCAGGATCAACCGCTCCTTCAATGAGCGTTGGAGGAGTTCCACCGCAAACAACCATAGCGCCGCTTCTTCGCCTCCGAGAGAATCCGTAGGAATGCCCGGATCCCAGCGTGAATCGATCAACGTGAGTAGGTCGGCGCCTGACTTATCCTTAGCGGTAAACTCGATCAGAGACCCTGCCTGGAGGTGACCGGCCATCCGTCGCTTACCCAAGCGGGTGAAAAGGGCTAATAGGCCATTGTTTTCCGTGAAACAATGAAGGATGCGCGCGCTGTCAGAATAGGGGATCGATCGAAGCAGTATTCCGTGATCCTTGATCATCGGTCGTCAGTTTAGGAACATCAACTTAGTGATGGCTCCTCCAAATCCCGAACGATCAGCGGCTTGAAAAAGATAGATGCCGCTCGCCACTTTGGCGCCGGTTCGATCGCGACCATCCCATATGGCGGTTCCGCCTTGACTGCGCGTCTCGTAGATGAGGTTTCCCGCCACATCGGTCACCCGCAAATACCCACCTTCCGTCAATCCGGTAACTGTAATGACACCATTGTAACCTGGTTTAACTGGATTCGGAAACACCTTGAGGTCTTGTAGGACCGAAGCCGGCTTGGTAGCGTCAGATCGAAACGACTGCAATCCCTGTTCTGTGGCAATGAACAATTCCCCAGTCTCGGGATGGATGGCAAGGTCAGACACATTGTCGCTGAGTAGCGGGCTATCGTCTTCCGTAAAGCGCGTGATCTGTTCCTGACCGTCCGATGAAATGAGAAACAGTCCAGCGCCACGCGGAGCTACCCACTTGCGATTGGCGCCATCGGCCTCGATTGCCATGACCGCGTCTCCTTCAAAAAGATATCCGTTGTAGCCGTCTTGATTCACAATGATGCGCTGCACGTCATCAGGTTGAGGCCCAAACATAGACTCGACGCTATAGATAACGCCGATTCCGTCATCCGTACCGATCCAAACCTCGCCATCATCATCTTCCACGATGCAATTCACGGTGTTGTTCGGTAGGTTTCCGTTAGCAGGAGAGGTGTTGATCGAGGCAAATCGATCATCCGAGGTCTCTGTCGGAGTTGTTCCCGGATCATAAAGAATAATGCCTTGATCCTTCAACGAAAAGATAAAGACACCCGAAGAATGGCGCATGAAGTTATCAGCGATCGGCTTCGGATATCCATCCAAAGAAATCAAGGTCCAGTTGCCCTCTGGGTCCAAAATACTCAGCGTTGATGTTGCCCGACTGTTGAGCATCCAAAGATTGTCTTCATCATCAGCCGCCATGCCCTTTAGACCATAATAGCCGTCCGGATCGTCTTGGATCTTTGCATTTGATTCATCAAAATGCTGCAGGATGTTTCCTTCTTGATCCAGCTGCATAAGACCGCTTCCATCAAAACCAATGTAGGTGAAGTCTCCAACTTCGATGATGGATGAGGTGTTTCGAATGCTTGTATTCGTATCCAAGTCCATCACGCGAGAGGACCATCTCTCTTCTCTAAACGTGAATAAATAGGGCTGATTAAAAGTAAAATCGCTTCCGCCCGGCATCGCATAGATCACATCATCGACCTCCTGTAACTCAGCCGTAATTCCCGTTCGCGGTGAAGAGATGTTAATCACGGTCGAGTTACTCGGATTCTCGAAGGAGGTGAGTACTACGCCGAATCGTCCGTCTGCCACAATGATCTCTCCCTCTGTTCGTCCATAGGATGCATGGTAAGCCTCCATGATTGAAAGACCATAGCTGTCTATAGTACGGAGCCGTTGGAAGTTCTGATCATACTCTACGATCTCGCTGAAATGAGCCACAAGGACAACTCCATCACCGCTCTCAATGCCGAGTACTCCCTTTTGACTATAGTCTCCCGCCAACGACCAAGAATTGCCGTCGTAACTGAACGCCGAGTCCACAGAATTAAACTCACTCGTGACGATGGCATGGAGTTGATCGCCGATCGTGTAGAAGGTCTTAAACTTCTCAGGGTTGAACGGCGCCTGCGTAACGTCTAACAACGGTTCGGTGAAGATCGTTGCGCTCGAAGCTTTGTAGAGATTGTTCTGCGTAGCCAAATAGAAAGTATCATGCAACAGCATGAGTCCACTCAATTCCAAGAGTGAGCCCTGGTAAGTAAGCTTAGCGTATTCGTTAATATTCAATGAGGTGAGATCAAGCTCCACCAATCCGATACCGGTAGCCAGATAAGCCACATCTCCGACAAACTGAATGGCCTTGATCGCTTTGTCGCCTACGATGTTGCTCGAAACTATTGCCGGCTGATTGGTAACCTGGTTGGAACCATCGATGATGTCCAAGTTCCCATTCTCATAACCTACGATACAGAGGTCATTGTCATAATCGCACTCGAAACATGTGATCCCGGTTTGAGCGAGGACATTGATCTTGGTGAGATCTTGGATCGAACCATCTTCTCTGTCGTAGCTGATCAGGCCAAATGGATTTGCTCCAAAAACTTTATCAGGCAATTCTCCTACCCAATTGAATCTCGACATGGGAAGGTGAGATCTCCAATCTCCGACAGGAACTTGAGCTTGAGTCAAGAAGGAGGTGAACAAGAATGCAAAAAGGAGGAAATGCTTCACGACTTCTAAACGTAGTTGTCTCAATTTATTGCAAACCATCCCTATCTATCTGTTTATCAGTGTTTTAAATCGACTATTGCGTCTCTTTCCTTTTCTCAAGATTTCCATGACCCAGTTCCATACAGGGGTTCTAGGCGCTTAGAATGGCTTTTTCATGTTTCATGTGAAACATTGCGCTCCAAGGCCACCATCATCACCGAAATGTCGGCTGGCTTCACCCCGGGGATACGACTAGCCTGTCCCAAATTACTAGGTCGTACTCGTGACAGTTTCTCCCGTGACTCAAACGAAATCGATTGATGTGCATGATAGTCGAAAGCCTCCGGTATCTTCATTCGATCCAAGTTCGACATCTTTTCTGCCATCTCATTCTCACGCCTCAAATAGCCCTCGTACTTCAAAAGGATCTCGGCCGATTCTAGGGCATCATCCAAGATCACCTTCTCATTCATGTGCGTTTGATAGTCTTCCGATCGCTTAATCAATTCCGACACTTCAACATTCGGACGAGTAAGAATCGATGAAAGTTTAACCTGCTGCTTGATTGGATTAGAATCAATAGATTCCAAATATGGATTGACCTCTTCGGGACGAATTGCATATTTATCTAGCGCCTTAAGAACCATGTCTCTCTGAGACTTGAACTTATTCAACGTACGCATTCGCTCTTCAGAAGCTAAACCAAGATCGTATGATAATGGGGTCAGTCTTTCCGCAGCACTATCCTGTCGGAGAGTGATTCGATACTCGGCGCGGGACGTAAACATCCTGTACGGTTCGTCGGTGCCCTTTGTGATGAGATCATCGATCAAAACACCCATATAAGCATCCTTTCTTGTGAGCACAAATGGAGCCTTAGCATTCAACTTTAAATGAGCGTTGATACCAGCCATCATACCCTGAGCAGCCGCTTCTTCATAGCCCGTAGTTCCATTGATCTGACCCGCAAAAAACAAGCCTTCTACCAACTTCGTCTCTAGCGTATGCTTCAATTGTGTTGGAGGGAAATAATCGTATTCGATCGCATAGCCCGGACGGAACATGACTGCTTTCTCAAAACCAGGAATCAACCTTACAGCCTTCTCTTGTACCTCAAATGGAAGAGAGGTACTGAAGCCATTTACGTAGACTTCATGTGTCTTCCATCCCTCCGGTTCAACAAAGACCTGATGACGATTCTTATCCGCAAAGCGATGGATCTTGTCTTCTATTGAAGGACAGTACCTCGGTCCGATCGACTCAATCTGTCCATTATACATCGGCGACTGATCGATACTCTCACCAATGACCTCATGGACTTTTTCGTCGGTATAGGTAAGGTGACAATTGAGTTGATCGCGCAATCTGACAGTCCCTAAGAATGAAAACTTAAAAGGGTCCTTGTCTCCCTCTTGGACTTCCATTTTTGAATAGTCCAATGAGCGACCATCCATTCTTGGTGGAGTTCCAGTTTTCATTCGTCCACTATCAAAACCTAAGGACTCTAGCTGCTCCGTAATTCCTGTAGAAGCCTTCTCACCCATTCGTCCTCCTCCGATCATCTTCAGCCCAACGTGTATGAGGCCATTCATAAAAGTGCCACTCGTCAATACAACCGCGCGCGACTCAAATCGGATACCAAGGGATGTATTGACTCCTTTCAACTGGCCGCCGTCCATCCACAAACTCGTAACCGAATCTTGCCAAAAGGATAAGTTGTCCGTATGCTCCAAAAGCTCTCTCCACTTCAGGGTAAAAAGAGCTCGGTCATTTTGGGTTCTTGGACTCCACATCGCAGGACCCTTAGAACGATTCAACATCCTAAACTGTACCGCGCTGTAGTCACTGACAACTCCAGAGTAGCCTCCCAGGGCGTCGATCTCACGCACGATCTGACCTTTAGCCACTCCCCCCATAGCCGGGTTACAGCTCATCTGGGCGAACTTGATCATATCCATGGTGATCAAGAGTGTCTTGGATCCCAAATTGGCAGCAGCAGCTGCTGCTTCACAGCCGGCATGTCCCCCACCTACTACGATTACATCAAACTTTCTTTCCATTATGTTTCACATGAAACTTTTGTCTTCTAGAAGCTGCAAATATCGATCTTCTTGACCACGCATCTCCGCCTTCTCATCATCCGTATGATCATCGAAACCCACTAGATGCAAGAGCCCATGTATAAACAAACGGTAGAGCTCTTGTTCATCACTTACTCCATATTCTTTCGCATTCGTTATACAAACCTCCCAGTTGATGTAGACATCACCGGCTATTTCGTCTGTGTCACTCATGTCGAAAGTCAGAATATCCGTACTATAATCACGATCTAAATACTTGATATTCAGCGCCGTATGCTCATCGTCATTCATGATAACAAATGACACTTCAGCGAACTTAGCATCCTGATCCTCAGACAGTTGAGAGATCACAGTCTCCACCACATCTTGGTAGACGGGCTTGGGTATAAAATCTTTGTGTTCGGAAAAAACGCGCTCGATCATTGCGATCTATGCTTGTACAGAAACGGCAGTGCCAAGGTCAAACGACAAACGAACGGTAGAACCCTCATTGAGGAACTCGATCTCGTCGCTAAGGTTCTTCATGATGAAAATACCCCTGCCGCTTCCCTTTTCAATGTCAGCTGGATCCGTAGGGTCCGGAAGATTCTGATGGTCAAAACCCTTGCCCGAATCAGACACCTCAATGGTCATTTTAGTGCCTTCAAAATCAAAGATCACCTCAACCTCTTTCTCTGCATCACTCCCTGAACCATGGTGAATTGCATTCAAGGTAGCCTCACTCACTACCACGAGAATGTTGCCGTAAGCCTCCTCCGGTAATTTGCCGTCCGCGTACAATTGATCAATGATCGATTCGACCTTGTTCAACTCTTCGAGGCGGGCGTTGATACGTATGGCGATCCTGTTGTTCAAGTCAATCTTGAAAGTTACTAAAGTAGCGGTTTACTTGATTCCTGTAAAAAGGTTTCAAATTCGCTGGAACTGTTCGATACAATTCAAGCTCTCTTTCCCTCTTTTTCTCAAACTCTTCCCAGACCTCCGTAGGCACTTGATAATTGTTGTCAGCACTCTTGGATTCCCTTTTATTGTCCAGCTCTCGTTCACGATCTGCCTTCTCGGATTCCAGTAATTTGGTGATGATCTCTTGTTGCCTCCTCATAGTCTCGGAAGTGATGTTTTGATACAACAGATCTTCTTCCGTCTGTTCCATCATACGCTCCACTGACTCCATAAGTTCCTTGGCAGAGCCTACTTGGCCACCTTTCTCCATAGATTCACTCATCTGTCTCAGCTGCTTACGTAATGCTGCCTGTTCCGCCGCCAATCGAGCCAATTCTTTACTCATCGAACCCATTCCCATTCCTGAACTCTGACCGGGCTGCTTTCCATTCGGGTTGTTCCCCTTTTCCATCGCATCCTTCAGCTTCTGCAGCTGTTGATTCATCGCCTTCTGTAACGCTCGCATTTCCGCAGCACTAGGCTTCGATCCCTGTCCTTGACCCGGCTTGTTGCACTGACCTGATCCCTTCATGCTCGACTGCATCTGTTGCTGCATGTTCTTGATGATCTCATCAAAAAGAAGCGCCAAATTGTTCAAGGCCGTCATGGAAATCTGCTGCCTCTCAGCGGCCATAGCCTTGTATCGCTGCTCTTGATTCGGCGGCTGATTGGTCAAATTATCCAGCGCCTTTTCCATGTTGAACTTGACGTCTGCCACCTCGTCATTGATCTTCTTGTCGATCTGAGGAACACGCTTGCTCAGGGCCAGAAGCGAGTCCTCAACGATGCGCGTATCATCCATCAGTTCCTTCTGGCGCTTGGCATACTCGACGTACTTCGGGTCATTGCCTCGTAGAGGCTTGAGCGTTTCCATAACATGCTCCTGATCTTTCGAGAGCTGAACAATGTTCTCCAAAAGCTGACGCATATTTTCCAAGTTCTCGGTCTGCTGCTCCTGAGACATGGATTGCTGGAATTGTGACAACGACTCCTGCATCTCCTTCATCTTTTCCTTCGCCTTCTGCTGCTGTTCACCCGCCTTGTTCTCATTCGAACGCTGCAGCTGTTCCTTTGCCTCTTTCATGCTTTGTTCCGCGTCGTCCATTGGCTCAGACAGATCCGGCATCTCGTGGCGATCCTCCAGGGTCTCATTCATTCCCTCGAGGTCTTCCATGTTCTTTTCAAAATCGTCTAATCGTCCCTGCAGATCTTGCTGCTCCTCCTGAAGAGTTGAGGCTTCCTCTTCTTTCCCTTCTGTCTTCTCCTGAAGCTCCTCTTGATCCTTGATCAACTCCTCCAACTCCTGGGTGCGCTCTTCAAGTGACTGCTCAAACTCCAGTTGTTTGAAGAGCTCTAGTGTGCGATCCATCTCCTTCTCCAACTTCTCATTATCGAGCTCCATCTCATCGAGCTTGTCGAGCATCTGCTGCTTGTTCAGCTCCTCCAAGAGTCGATTGTACTCCTCATACTTCTCCTTGAAATCATCGTCAAAGAGCTTTTCGAACATCTCTTGGATCATTTGTTGCTTCTCCAGCAACTCCTCCGAATAAGGATTGAACTTATTTGAACGCTCCATCTGTTGCCGTTGCTGTTCCGCCTTCTTCTGGAGCTTCTCCATCATCTCCTTTCGATCATCTAAGAGTTTCTTCAACGCCTCCTTATCCTCCCAGTCGATCATCTTCTTTTCGAGCAAATCCTTTCGGACATCCTTCAATTTCTCTTGCATGTCTTGAAGCGCCTTTTCTTCATCGGTGAGCGACTTCTTGGTTTGCTCAAACTGTTCTTGATTCTCTTCCTTTAACTCCTCTCTTGTAGGCGCACGGCAGGTCCACTTCCTTGTAGAAGAGCTTTTCGCTCCGTTGATCGCATCGTTGTCCCAGACTTGCAAATAGTATGTGATCTCATCGCCGGGGACCTTCAGCAGAGAATCGGCTGGAAAAGCATGAATGAAGGCCTGCTCGGTCATGTTCTGGTATATCTGAATATCCTCCTCATGGAGAACCTGCCCCTGTTCGTTCTCCACTGCAAAGCGCAGACGGCTGAAGCCATAGTCATCCTCCAAGTCTCCATTGAAATAAAAGATCATCCGAGCGGTATCGACCCTGCTGTCGACTTGGATCACAGGAAACTCGTCTTTTACAACGACCACCTCTACTGAATTGCTATCCACGATAGCCGAAGGAGATCGCATGCGGAGTCGTACCGTATTGGATTCAAGAAACCGTCCGCTAAAGGAGAGATTATCGCTGTTTACGTCCGCCGCAGCTAGCTCATCTCCGATCAGGACTTCTGGCGATTCCACATCCTTCAGGCTCATCAACCATGTGATCGATGTGCCCTCAGGCACGACCAACTTGCTGCGATTGACCATCTGCTCGTCCTGCTTGCCCGTATAGGCAGGATAGTCCATACTCGCTCGACTCTCGAGCACCTTAGGTTGAGACAATACCTTTAAAGAGAGGGGTTGAGAATAGACGGAAGCGCCCCTCAATCGAAATGGAATATCGTTCCTGACGTTGTTGAACGTGTAAGAAAACTGTCCGTCGGCACCTTTCTTCATTCTGAATTGAGCCTGGTCCATTTCCACAAAAACATTGTTCGGTGTCGCCTCGCCTTCGGTCAGCACCTTCAATTCAAACGCCTTCCCCTCAACAACGGAAAGATCTGCATTCAGAATCTCGAATCTAAAAGGGGCCGGAGGAATGAACTGCTCATCGTATTGAATGATACGCCCGGCACTATCGGTCAGCACTCGAGCATCCCACAGCGAAATCGCAAAAAGAACAACCACGGGAATGGCGGTCCAACGGACCCACTTCAAGCTCTCCCTCAGATCGACCGCTTCTCTGAAGTCAAATAAGTTCAGAGCTCCTGCCCTTTGCGTCAGACTTGCTTGGACCAACTTGAGCTCGGCGTTGGCCCCCTCTCCCAAACTGATCGCGTTTAAAAGTCTGTCGTCAATATCCGGAATGGCCTTCCCAATGGCTTTCGCAGCGTCGGGTTCACCCAAATTGCGAAACCATCCTAGGTATTGCATCCATGGCCTGAGGACCTGGCTCACCAACACACCTCCCACCATCAGCACAAAACCAAAGAAAAGCACCATTCGCGGTGTGGTATTGAGACGATAGACATACTCCACCAAGGCGACGATCAGTCCAAGCGCCAGTGCCACACCCAGTGTGATCAAGCCGCCCGCGATCAACTTACTCAGGTAGAACCGCTTGAGGTAGCCCTCAATGTTTTCATGAAGTCGACGAAGGTCTTCCATACATTCTCTTCAAAGATACCAACGAAAGTTTGCGGCCATTGTTAAGTCGGGTTAAAGAAAATATACCCCAAAAGCCCATTGCCCTTGGCAACAGCTATCTTTGCCGCCCCAAAATTTCTAGACTGTGAGTGAAGTTAGAGTGAGATTTGCCCCTAGTCCAACCGGACCTCTCCACATGGGTGGTGTTCGTACGGCGCTGTTCAACTATCTATTCGCAAAGGCGAATCAAGGAAAGTTCTTGCTACGTGTCGAGGATACAGACCAGACGCGCTACGTGCCCGGGGCAGAAGACTATATACGTGAAGCCTTGGCTTGGGTCGGAATGGATACCGATGAAGACCCATGGAAAGGTGGCGATGTTGGGCCTTACCGTCAATCCGACCGCAAGCCGATGTATCGTCAATATGCCGATCAACTCATTGAGGCCGGACACGCGTACTACGCTTTTGACACGACCGAAGAGCTCGATGAAATGCGTAAGCGACTCAAGCGAGCCAAAGTGCCGAACCCACAGTACAACGCCGCGGTGCGTATGACGATGAAAAACTCTCTCACGCTTTCCGCGGATGAAGTAAAGGCTCGATTAGACAATGGCGATCCGTACACGATTCGGGTAAAGATCCCGCGCAATGAAGATGTTCGCTTTCACGATATCATTCGCGGATGGGTTCAAGTGAGCTCGACTCAACTCGATGACAAGGTCATCTTCAAGTCGGATGGCATGCCTACGTATCACCTTGCGAACATCGTCGACGACCACCTGATGAAGATCACCCACGTGATCAGGGGAGAAGAGTGGCTGCCGTCGGCTCCTCTACACATCCTTCTCTACCGCTTCTTGGGGTGGGAAGAAACGCGACCTGAGTTTGCCCACCTTCCTCTCATTCTTCGTCCGGACGGAAACGGCAAGTTGAGCAAGCGCGATGGAGACCGTCTTGGATTTCCTGTGTTTCCGCTGGAGTGGAAGGATCCTTCCACCGGTGAGATCTCTTCAGGTTATCGTGAGAATGGATACTACCCCGAAGCCTTCACCAATATGTTGGCCTTCCTAGGATGGAACCCAGGCACGGAAAAGGAACTCTATTCGATGGACGAGCTCATTCAAGACTTCACCTTGGAGCGTGTGGGTAAGTCAGGGGCGAAGTTTGATGCTGACAAGACGCGTTGGTTCAACCAGCAATGGCTACGCATGCAGCCCGTCGAGGAGCTCGTTTCTGCACTCAAGCCTAACTTGGAAAAGGAAGGTTTAAGCTGTTCCGAGCAGCAATTGCCGGCCTACGTCAACCTGATGAAGGAACGAGCCACCTTCGTGAGCGATATGCTCGAGGGCCGTTACCTCCTTGAAGCACCCGAAAGCTACGATGATAAGACAGTAGCGAAAAAGTGGAAAGAGAATTCAGCTGACATCATGAACGACCTGATGGGAGTCTTTGAGAAGGTGGAACCCTTTACCTCTGAAGCGCTGCATGACGCCTTCAATGGTTTCTTACAAGATCGTGAGCTGGGCATGGGCGCCGTGCTTCCTGTTCTACGCGTGCTGGTCACGGGCAAAGGAATGGGGCCAGGCATGTCAGACATCATGGCCTTCATCGGAAAAGAGGAGACCTTGGAACGTCTTCGCGATGGCATAGAACGACTATCTCGTGGATAGGGTAGAGGTGCGTGGTATGCGCATCTATGCCAAGCATGGATGCCATGAAGAGGAGCGTAAGTCAGGAGGTCCTTTCGAAGTCGATGTCATTGTGTGGGGAGATTTTTCCTCTGCGATCAAGTTTGACGACATTGAAAAAGCCGTGGACTACGTTCGGTTGATGGACCTGGCGAAGGAAGTAATGCAAATACCGAAGAATCTGATCGAGACTGTGGCTAAAGAGCTAGCGAAGCGTGTGTTACACGATTTTTCCTCCGTTCAAAAGACAGAGGTTTCGATTCGAAAGATGAAACCTCCGGTGGATCATGATCTTCAATTCGTGTCAACGACCATTACCCTTGATCGCACACAGAATTAATCGCTAAATTCGCGGCCCAATAAGGTCTCGTGGCCGAGTGGCTAGGCAGTGGTCTGCAAAACCATCCACAGCGGTTCGAATCCGCTCGAGACCTCAAAAACACCAACAAAAGCAAACCTCGAACTTGTTCGGGGTTTTTTGTTCCATTTACCTCATGAATAGACTTGTCCTCTTTTTGATCCTCTCCGGAGCGGTTCTTGTCTTTGATCTCTACGCTTACCAAGGCCTAAAGGTGGTCATCAATGGATGGCCGGGAATCGCTCAGCGGGTAACCAAAGTCTTTTTTTGGGGGTTGACGGTGATCACCCTCCTCTCCTTTGCGCTATATGAGCCGCTATCTGCGAGCGAGAAAGGCCGCAAAGTGCTCATGTTGATCGCCACCATCGGTGTGGCAAACATCTTAGGCAAGTTCCTATTTGCTCTTTGGTTGCTTGTTGATGATCTCTTCCGAGGGTTGCAATGGGTATGGAAAAAATTGAACCCCACAGTAAAGTCCGTAGATGGGGGAATCAGCAGAAATGAATTCTTGGCCGGAATGGGCGCGCTATCAGCGACCTTACCCGTCCTTTCGATGACGTGGGGCGTAGTGAGTGGCGCGCATAACTACACCATACGAAAGCGTACCCTCAAGATCAAGGGGCTACCGAAGTCCTTTGAGGGATACACCATAGCTCAGATCTCGGATGTGCATTGCGGTTCGTTCTGGAATCGTCGCGCCGTAGAGCGAGGGGTCGAAATGATCAACGACCTGAACGCTAACGCCGTGTTTTTCACAGGCGACTTAGTGAATAATCGCGCAGATGAATTGGTGGAATGGACCGACGTCTTCAGCAAGATCACAGCGAGGGATGGCGTTTACAGCGTATTGGGAAATCACGATTACGGCGACTATGTACCCTGGAATTCGCCAGAAGAGAAGAAGAAGAACCTCGAACTCCTCAAACAATTACAGCGACAGGAATTGGGCTGGGACCTCCTTATCAACGAGCACCGTATTCTCGAAAGGAATGGCGAACAGCTGGCGGTCGTAGGCATAGAAAACTGGGGGGCCAAAGGGCGATTTCCAAAGTACGGTGATCTGGGCGCCGCTGTTCAAGGCCTCTCAAAAGACACCGTGCAGCTTCTTCTTTCACATGACCCTAGTCACTGGAAAGAGCAAGTGGTCACAGAATTTCCACAGATCGATGTGATGTTTGCTGGCCACACGCACGGCATGCAGTTTGGCATTGAAGTAGGAAGCATCAAGTGGAGTCCCGTTCGCTACTTCTATCCGGAGTGGGCGGATCTGTATCGTGAAGGAAATCAGCAACTTTACGTAAATCGGGGATTCGGCTACATCGGCTACCCCGGTCGCTTCGGTATCTTGCCAGAGATCACCCACTTCACACTTCAATCCGCCTAATAGGCAACGAACCGTACCTTCTTTCGTTCTGGACACGAGGGTGTTTATCCCTTATCTTTGTAAGGATTGCATATGAACTTGCGTCAATTACAAATAGGATTGTGGCTTGGGGTGTTTCTCGTCTTGGGGAATACGCACGCATTTGCACAAAAGCTTACCAACCCTTCGATTCCGAACAAGAAGGGTAGTGTGCGTCTGTATAACAACCCTAAGATCAAGAAAAGCTCGATCGATTGGAAGTCGACACGACTTGAGTTCATGGGAGGAGGGGGTGCCTCAGGGTTTCTGGGAGACCTAGGAGGTCAAGACTCACCTGGACAACTTTTTATCTTCGACTACGAGCCGACCATGACCCGATGGAGTGCTTCAGCCGGGGCACGCTACTTTGTGAGAGAGTATCACGCAATTCGAGGAATGTTGAGCTACGCTCAGGTTCGCGGCGACGATGCCCTCACAAACTATCCCAATCGTAGGTATCGAAACCTAAACTTCAAGTCCAATATCATCGAACTCGGTGGTGTTTATGAGTTCCACATCTTCAAGCCAAGCTTCATACACTTTGCTGGATCTAGCACTACTAAGATCTTTGATGGCAATCGCTTTGGTACCTATCTCAGTGGGGGACTCGGACTCTTTTACTACAATCCAAAAGGCAAGTTAGGAACCCAGTACTATGCCCTCAAACCATTGAGGACTGAGGGACAAGGATTCGAAAACGGACCCTCGAACTATAGTCGCTTGGCCTTCAGCTTTCCAGTAGGAGGAGGGGTCTATATGTTGTTGGATAAGAACTTCACCGTTGGTCTGGACTTCGGCATGCGTTTTACTTCCACTGATTACATCGATGATGCCAGTGGTTATTTCTACGACAATGACGCCATCCGAGCAAGAGATGGAGAGCTAGCCGCCTATTTCGCCAACCCAAGTGTCGCGCTTCAGAACGTCCCGGACCGAAACTGGTACACGGAGAATCAGCCTCGTGGTGGATCAAAGAGCAATGACACTTACATGTTCTTGCAATTCACCGTAAGCAAGGCGTTTGTTCCTTCTTATTCGAACAAAGAGTTCAAGCAAAAGAAGCGCAAGAGAATCAAGGCCTATCCTAAGAAAAAGAAGCACGATAAACGTCGTGAGAGGAAAAATAAGAGCTACAACAGCAAGCGCATCAAGCAGAAAAAGCGCAAATTCAAAGCTCCGAAGCTCAACTTCGGTAAGCGCAAGAAGTACAAGCAGAACTCATTCTAGCAAGCTCTTCACTTAGATCTTGTACACTAAAGAGATCTGGAAATCTACCAATTGACTTGGCTCCTCCAAGAAAGTAGGCTCACTCTCCAACCTGAAGTCGCTCTTACGATCATACTGGCTTGTGATCGGAATCATGCCGCGGACATCGGCATAGACCTTTGGCGCCAATTGTCGCTGAAAGCCCGCGGTCAAACCAAAGCGGATCGGCTTAAGACCTTCTCTTGAATTGTCATCAAACAAATTCACCTCAGTACTCACATAGTCACGTGAGTTGTACACCATGTACGATTCATTCTTGACTCGCAGGAGGTAATCAGCGAAGAATCCAACGGCCGCGTGTGTTTGATCATTCATCTCTACATGCATCATGATAGGCATATGAATGTAGTCCATCGTGGTGGCCACCAAGCTTTCATCTACATCTTCCAATACCGTTTCTGCCGTAGCAATATCCTCAGGACTGTATGACGGCGTCAACACATTCAATACAGGGCTGAAGTCAACCCCTCTTTTGCGCTCGATGCCATTACCACTTCTTCTCAAGTGACCGGCTTCGAATGTGATGAACGTTTTAGGCGCTATGTCCATTTGATAACCTAAAGAAAGAACATTGTTCACCCTCCACTTTGCAGCAACATACTCAGAGTTGCTCTCTCCGCTACCGAAGCGAACACCGCCACGAACAAATAACCCCTTCGAGCGGTCGTCAGAGACTACATAAGCCGGCTCAGAAGTAATGCTTCGCTCCAAAACTCCCTGAGTAGAAGAAAGGAAGCTCAACGCAGCCATGCGATTCAAACCGCTTCGACGAGCCGTATGCTCTAAGGCCCTTGTCAGTTCATCCTGCGCGCTTGTAGACTCATCGAATGCGACGACAGACTCCTCGATCATCGATATGTCATCGGAAGCTGAAAGCTCCACATTGTGCGCGTCATCAGACCTATATGATGTTTCTGCCAACACCGCGTCTTGAGAGTCACCCTGGTCTTGACCTCCATCAAAGAGTTGGGTAGCTTCCGCCCAAGAGACGGCGCTTTCCGTTGGTATTGATGGGCTGTCGATCGCGGCTTGTGCTGATACTCCGATCACTCTTTCTTGGTCTACATGAAGGGGAGCGTCCATGGACACCAATCCTCCTACGGTCAGAATAGTAACAAATGAGGCCGCCATAGACCACACGGAGGAGCTTGTTGACGCAACAGAGGTGCCAACCACGGCTTCACCCGCTCCCAGCGCTGTCTCCACCGCAGACCACTGACTGGCTGGACCCACTGAATGGTCCTTCAGTCCTTCGAAACGCTCTCGAAAGACATCATCGATATTGTGCTCAAAATTATCCATAGAGGACCGCCAGAGAGGGATAGGCTACTTTGAGTTTGGATTGGATCTGCTTGCGCGCAGAAGAGAGATGCCACTTCGAAGTGCCAACGGATATATTCAGCTGATCAGCAATCTCCTTGTGGCTGTAACCATCGATGGCGAACATGTTGAACACCACCTTGCTGATCGGTGAAATACTGTCGATGACCTCCATCAATTCATCAACGGACATATTGTTGACGCCATCGTTGTAAACCTGATGGGATGGAAGAATTGCGTCGAAAGAAAAGAAGTCTTTATAGCGCTTGCTGGAACGGAGGTGGTCCAGCGCTGTATTGACCACGATACGTTTACACCATCCTTCAAAAGAATTCTCAAAATGGTATTGATCTACCTTCTGGAATACCTTAACAAAACCTTGGTTCACTACGTCCAAGGCCTCCTCCTGATCACGGATATAACGACGAACGATCGCTAACATAACGGCGTAATAGGTCTCGTAGACCTTCCGTTGTGCAATGCGATCGTTTCGACTGCAAGCCTTTATTACGTCATCTATGATCATGGAATCTCAAGATAAGACGTATTCCAACCCAAAAGGGTTGAGTGCTATTTATATTTTATTGCGCTAGCCTTTCTCAGTTCGGTTCCCTCCATGATGACAACGGCATCTAAGTCTGGGTAACGAGACTTCGCAATCTTCACTACTTCGGTGATCAATTCTTCGATGTCCTTCGAGCGGAAAGTCACAGGTGTTTCCACCTTTCCTAGGAGCTCGTATGGGTTAGAGGGGTTGTTCTTGATGTAGACCGCCGTGCCGTCCCTAGGTTGTGCCTTGGTCTGCTTGTGCTCATCTTTCACCTCTGGCTCATCACCTCGGCGGCTTCTACTTCGGCGCTCTTTGGGGTCGCGATAGAACTGAATCACGTCTGCCTTACACAGGCCTTTTCCGGAACGGAAGATCAACGCGTCGAATTCCTCATAGTTCTTACGTGCGTTTTTAATGACGTGATCCAAGAGGGGGTCAATTGCATCAGGACTGAAAGCTGAGCATTCAACCGTTCCCAAGTGACGATACTGGTTTGCTGGCATGCTCTCGATGTAAAAAACCACACCATCCCTATCGCTTGCAACACCTTCATGTTGCGCAGAAGCGAGCATGGTTGTGGTCATCAATCCGATTAGCAATGTGAATTTCAAGAGTTTCATATGGTTTGCTTTTTTAGGCGGTTCAAATAAACGGATTCTGCGGAGTCGTTCCACATCCCTTGAGTTTCTCGTAACACTACACAATTCAAGTGCCAAGATGCCTAATGAGCAATCATGATCGGGTATTCATAAACCTGACCTGAATGGATCTTGATCACGTATGCGCCAGCGCTTAGGTCAGAAACATTCAGCGTCGTAAGACTCACTGATCGCATGGATGTACTACTGATCAATCGACCATCGACAGACCACAAATCCACCTTATCAATCACGCCTTGCTGATCTACTTCAATCGTCATATTTGTATTGGCCGGATTCGGGTAAATCGCTGCTTCGAATGACGCCTGATCATCGGCACCTAAATTCACGATGTCAACGCTCATGGTGTCCATGCCGAATGGATTGCTGACGATCTGAGTAACCGAATACGCGATCTGCTGGTTGTAGTCATGTGAGGCAGGAACCGTATCAAACAAAGAAGTGCCATCACCCACGTCGAAGCTCATGCTATCTGCATACTCGCCTAGATCGTTGAACAAAACGGTCTGGCCATTGACCTGTGTGAAATACTCAAAGTTGGCCACCGGAAGATGAATGATGCTGATGTCGTCGAGCGCCATATCACTTCGGTAATCATCTCCAATGATCCCCCTGAAGCGCACATTGATGTTCATACCATTGAATGCGCTAAGGTCTACCTCGGCAAATCGCCAATCACTTCCTTGATTTCCACTGAGTGGTGTCATCACATCCAAAATCCAATCGGATCCATCGTACACATCGACATGAAGTTCGCCCATGTCCGCACCATACATGCTGTAGTAGAAGGTAAGCATAGCACCAGACGCGTTGCTCAAGTCAATGCAAGGACTAACCAGTCGAGCCTCTTGAAATGCGCAATCACCACTTGCTTCGAGGTAGACGTACTTACCTTGAGCGCCCGGTGTAGAGTTATCCCCCAATGGACCCGTGAACGATGACGGAGTTGTCCCGTCATAAAGCCTCCAGTCAATGTCGTCAAAGAGTTCGTTCTCCACATTCATCCAGCCCTCAGGAAGCTCGCAAGTGGTTGCGCCGCAATTCGCCTCGTCGCTACAAGTGAAATTCATTTGATCAAAATGCTCCTCCCAAAGCGGTAAAAGGGCGGCGGCCGTGTCTACTAGATAGTATTTCTCCGCTGTGTCGTTGTAATGATTCTGATCACCCGGCATGTCCAACACTAGGTGGTAAGCATTGAGTCCTGTGCTCAAACTGACCGGCGTAGTGAACTCAAACGTGTCGATCGAAAGAGGGGCAATACTAGTTGTAAAAGAATCCGAGGCGATCACTCCGTTCGGGCCGATCAAACTGGCTTGGAAGGCAGAGGATGGGGTTACTCCGTTGTTCTCCACCAAGAAGCTGACATTGATCTCACCGCCATGACAGGCCGTAAGCACAGAGACATCTGGTAAAACCATCAGCGCGTTGAGGTCATTTCCGAGGAAGCAATTTTGCAGTCCCGGCGTTTTCTTCACTGCGATCGAACGCATGCTCTTCGCTGCGTCGGGCCCGTCCGAAGAAACGGCATACCAGAGCATATCGCTGTATGGGTTTGACGTGTAATCCACAAACTCAACCGTAGTTGACGTTCCAATTGAATCCATATACTTGTCGCCAAGCTTGTAGACATCATAGGAAAGCGCCGCTCCGATCGGATTCCACATCAGCCCGATCGAATCCGGACACGCATACATGATCTGGATGTTTTCCGGAACGGTCATCACAGAAAAGATCTCCGACTGAACGGATGCCGAATCGTGAACCAATCTCACCTTCACATCGCCTTCATTCAAGAAAGGAACGTACCACGAATAATACCCCTGTGCCACAGGGACGCTAGAGGTTACTGAGCTCCACGTGGAGCCGCCGTTGCTGGAATAGTCGATGGAGAGGTTTCCTTCCAATTCGCTATCCCAACGGATAACTTCATTGGTGAACGGCACAAAAGGTTCGCCTCCTATCGGGTAGGTAAGCGTCAATGGGTCTTCTTCCATGTAGTACACCAGGAAATACTCCTGGGGGCCTACAGGAACAGAATAGGGAGAAATCGTAAAGGAATAGGTTCCGGCAACCGGATCGAACACCTCGATCTGTTCCATATTGTTCAGGTGATCCTCACCTGGCTGTGCAGGTAGATCCAATGTGGTGATGTTGGGTGTTGGGTTCAATACATATGGCCTGAGTGTATCGAGTGAGGGTGTGAAGCCAAGCAGGTCGAGGTCATTCACCAAGGCAGTGGATGCGCCAATACTTGCGGCTGGATCCGTCCAGTACACCATTACGCGCAGTCTCTTAACTCCAGAAGGCACTGAAATCTGGTGGATGTGCTCGTTGTTTTCCGAAGAAAGAGAGTCGTTCAAGAAGGTGCTTTCACTGATGACCTTATAGGCTCTTAAGCCATTGATACGACCCCAGCCGTGTTTGAAATCCGGTCCTGTATTTCCTAGATCCTCGGCTGTATTAAGAACAATGGCCTTCATCAAACCACCGTCCGGTTGTTCACCGTGGTGATCTTCAAAGGCTTCATACAGCAAGGTCAATGAACCCGCAATATTTGGGCAGGCCATACTTGTCCCGGTGTAAGTATCATATGTGTTTCCAGCGATGGTAGAGGTGACTTGGGTTCCTTGCGCGCAGATGTCTGGCTTGATACGCCCATCATGTGCGGGGCCTCGGCTACTGCTAGTAGCCAAGCCATCGGTCAGGGTCACATTGCCCACCGTGATCACATTCTTACCCATCTTATGACCTCCGGTAATGTTGCCCCAGTTGCTTCCCGCTCCGTAGCCACAATTCGATGTGCCGGAGTTGCCCGCTGAATAAACATGGATCAATCGGTCCAAATTGTACCCTTGTTGATCCACCGTTCTTGTTCTAGCCGTATACCCCGCATTACAACCATCACTGTATGAAGTACTGGTGATATAGATGTTGTAGTTGTAATAATGCGAATCAATGCTTCCAATGCCGTTGTACTCAGGCCACGCCTTGTAGATGTATAGGTCCGCCCCTTCGGCTTGTCCTTGATGACGCGGATTCAAGTTTCCCGCGCCGGTCACCGTACCTGAACAGTGGTCACCATGATCACCTTCGTCGGCAGCTGTGAATTGAGCCGCGATTCTTCCATGAAAATCGATGTGCGGGCCGATAGCCCCATTATCCTGAACTGCTACGGACACCCCGGAGCCGTCATAGTTCAATCCATTGTTGTTGTCATAGCTCAAGAAGCGGGTTCTTGAAAGCGTGCGACTCGTGTGGTTCTCTGGTTCCCCGTCAGGATATCTCCAATCGATCGTTTCGACCGATTCGATAGCCGCTACCTCAGGAAGGGTTTCTTCATTGATTGCGATCTCTATGTAGTCAAACACATCATTGACCTCGCGAATCTCGATGTTTTCCAGCGCCTGAAGGTCCGAAGCCAATCTCTCGAGTGAAACACCTTTGAAACCGCGTACCACGATCGCCACCTGGTTATTGCCCATTGCTGCTCGTGAGGGAATGGCTACGGGGTCGGCCACCCACTTGTACTCATCTAGATAGGACCCAGCCTGAGTGATGCCAAAAGAAGAGATAACACCCAAATTGGCTCCAGCATTTACAGCAACGAGATAGAAGCGTTCGGGTAGGAACCCTAGGATCTCAACCCCATCTTCCTTCATTGATCTTTGCTCTTGTTTGGATGGCCATTGCTCAAGGGCAACCACACCAACTTTATGTCCTTGGACGGTTTGCCAGCCAGCAATATCTGCCTGGGTCAACTTTCCGTCGCTATCCACAGGCACTTCAAAGGTTCCTAGCTGAAGATTGAGGGTTGCGACTCGCTTTTGGCTTTGAGCATGAGAGGTGGAAAATATGAGACCCAAACCGGTCATCATCACGAGTAAACGATTCATCATAGTTAGATTCTTTTCACATAGAAGAGCGCTAAAGGTACAGGACGGGTGGTTACATTTGATAACAATCCGTGCGTTAGCTTGTTTGTCTAACCTTAGTAAATCCAATTTTCCTTATGCGAATTCGAGGTCTTCAGATTCTTCTCTCTACCGCTTCTGCCATTCTCCTTTGCTCCTATATCCTGTACGAAACAAGTGCCAATAAAGGAGCCTACCTCTCTCCAGACGAACAAACCAAGGACAAGGTAATAATGGAGGTCTTGATCAAGAGTATTAGCTCTAATCACCTAAGCCCACGAAACGTGGATGACGAAATGTCTCAGGACATCTTTGACCTCTACCTCAAGCGATTGGATTACAATAAGCGCTTTCTGCTTCAGGAAGACCTCAAGGAGCTGAACAAGTACCGCACACAGATCGATGACCAGATCAATAAAGGCGAGTTCACTTTCTTCGACCTGAGCTTCGACCTCTTCATGAAAAGGACCTCTGAAGCAAGAGAATACTACACTGAGATCTTAGAGGAACCCTTTGACTTCAGTACGAATGAAACGTTAGAACTGGAGGAGGAAAAACGGAATTTCTGTTCATCCAAGAAGGATCTCAAAGATCTTTGGTTCAAGAGCCTGAAATATGAAGCACTAACCCGCATCCACGAGATGGAGCGTAAGCAAGAGAGTGCCGCCGAGGACAATGACACGATCACGATATTGAGCTTTGACGAAATGGAGGCCAAGGCGCGAAAAAACATGCAGCGCAGCAACGACAGGTTCTTCGACCGCTTAGAAAAGTGGGAACGCGACGACCTCAAAGAAGTCTACCTCAACGCCATCATGAATGTGTATGGCCCACACACCGGGTACTTCCCGCCGAAGGACAAGGAGAACTTCGATATATCCATGAGCGGCCAGCTCGAAGGAATCGGAGCACAGTTGCAAGAAAAGGATGGTTACATCATGGTGGTGCGCATCGTTCCTGGAAGCCCTTCTTATATGCAAGGCGAATTGGAAGAGGGCGACTTGATCATCAAGGTTGCTCAGGACGGCGAGGCTCCGGTTGACGTAACCGATACGCGTATCGATGACGCAGTAAAGTTGATCCGCGGGCCAAAAGGGTCCAAGGTTCACTTGACGATCAAGAAAATCAACGGTCTGATCAAGGAAATTACGATCGTTCGCGACATCGTGGTCTTGGAAGAAACTTATGCGAAATCAGCCATCATTGAGGAAAATGGAACTCGAGTGGGGTATATCAAGCTCCCCAAGTTCTACGCTGACTTCAACCGTTTAGGGGGTCGCTCTGCCGCGGTGGATGTGAAGACAGAACTGTTGAAACTGAAAGCTGAAGGCGTTGACGGCGTGGTGCTTGACCTTCGTGGAAACGGCGGTGGATCTTTGAAAGACGCCATCGATATGACGGGTCACTTCATTGAAACCGGACCCGTGGTGCAAGTGAAGGGCCGCTTTTCACGAGCCAATATTATGCGAGATACAGACAGCGATGTTACTTATGATGGTCCGCTGGTCGTGCTTCAGAATCACTACAGCGCTTCAGCGTCTGAGATCCTTGCGGCTGCCATTCAAGACTATGATAGAGGGGTCGTAATGGGCTCGAAGAGCTCTTTTGGAAAGGGTACGGTTCAGCGGTTCTATGAGCTCGACCGAAGCCTGAATGCAGCATTCAGCCAATACAGGCCTCTTGGAGCGGTCAAGATCACCACACAAAAGTTTTACCGTATCAACGGAGGGGCGACTCAGCTGCGAGGCGTGGAGCCGGATATTGTGATTCCGTCCCAATATGAGTTTATTGACATGGGAGAAAAGGAACAAGAGTTTGTCATGGAATGGGACGAGATCGAGCCAGCATCCTATGATACTTGGAAACCTTCGTACAACGAAGCTGACATCGTGAAGAACAGCATGATGAGAATCCAACAAAGCGCCGCCTACCAAAAGATCACTGAGAACGCTCTGCGACTGAAGGAACAGCGTGAGAACACGGAGGCATCGTTGAACTATGATGAATTCACACGGAAGCAGCAAGAACTAGACCTTCAAGAGGATGAATTCGACAAAGTAATGGACGAAGTAGAGCTCGGCTTGAACGTGATGAACTTAAAGGCCGACCTCGAACAGATCAATTCCGACACGGTAAAGACCCAGATCAATGAGCGATGGTTAGAGAAGCTTCAAAAAGACCTTACGCTTGATGAAGCTGTTCAGGTGATCGGCGAGATGCGAACCAGAAGCTGATCATTCTTGATCCTCCGGGTGTTCGTACAAGAAGTGGTTGTATGGAAATCGCTGCGTATGGATCTCACGCACCTTGTCGTAGACCATCTTCTTGAATCTTTCGATGTTGATCTTCTCCACCGCTGAAATAAAGATGGTTTGGTGATCTTGGCGAGACATCCAAGTCTTTTCAAGATCTCCTAGTCGAATCGCGGGCTTGATCTCGCCGTCCCATTTCCATTCCTCATCCGGTGGCTCAGGGAATTGATCCACCTTATTGAAGACCAAGATCGTGGGCTTGTCTACCGAGTCGATCTCCGCAAGCGTCTGCTCAACTGTACGAATCTGATCCTCGAATTGAGGATGGGAAATGTCCACAACGTGCAGCCATATATCCGCCTCACGCACCTCGTCCAAGGTTGATTTGAACGACTCTACCAACTGGTGTGGAAGTTTTCGAATGAATCCCACCGTATCCGCCATAAGGAAGGGAAGGTTGTCTATCACCACCTTTCTCACCGTCGTATCAAGTGTCGCGAAAAGTTTATTCTCAGCAAAGACCTCGCTCTTGGAGATCATGTTCATGATGGTGGACTTCCCAACATTGGTATAGCCTACCAGGGCGACACGAACCATGCTCCCTCGGTTACCTCGTTGGGTCTTCATCTGCTTATCGATCTTCTCCAACTTCTTTTTCAAGATGGCCATCTGATTGCGGATCATACGACGGTCGGTCTTGATCTCCTTTTCACCAGCTCCACCACGTGTGGATGTGCCCCCTCGTTGTCGTTCAAGGTGGGTCCACATCCTTGTCAGTCGAGGCAACAAATACTCGTATCGAGCCAGGTCGACTTGGGTCTTCGCTTGGGGGGTTTGTGCTCGCTTTTGAAAGATGTCGAGAATCAAGAGGCTTCGATCATAGGTCTTCTTCTGGATCTCCTTTTCAATGTTTCGAATCTGGGAAGGAGATAGGTCGTCGTCGAAAACGATCACTTCAATGTCATTCTCCTTGACGTAGGCTTTCACCTCATTCAGTTTTCCCGAGCCTATGAAGGTTGCGGGATGAGGGGTATCCAGTGTTTGGGTGAACTTCTTAACGGTATGTAGTCCGAGAGTGGTGGCTAAGAACTCTAGTTCATCTAGGTACTCTTCCAACTTCTCTGCTGACTGTTCCTTGTGCGCGAGACCCACCAATACGGCGCGCTCCACCTGTCCCTTTGTAGAAAAAGGCTTCTTCAAACTCTCTTATTGTAATTCTGTGATGCGATACCCTAGATTAGTACCAAGTGCCAAAATCCTTCAGGAATGGCCAAGGAATCATAGCGAAGATGATCACGATGGCGATGCCATAGAAGATCGCAATGGAGCGAAACTTTCGCTTGGACTCCTCTACTCCTTTCGCCCGGCTGTAGCCAATGGTGACGAGGGCAATAGCAATGATCATCATCGAAATGTGTTCTACGGTGAAGAATCTAGTTTGAGCATTCTCCATAGCGCCACCAGACATGAGAAGCTCAAGCCAGTCATTCAGAAGGTACAAACTAAGACCCGCAACCAATTGGACGTGTGAAAACACCAATCCTCCGACAGCAAAGAGCTTGCTTGACTTACTGTATGCCTTGCCAGAGATCAAACCGATTACCGCGTCCAGAAACGCCAAAAGGATGAACAACAGGATGATGTATCGGAAGTAGCTGTGAATGTCTTGGAGGACAATGTAGTTCATTTGAGGTCCGTATTAGGTAGGCAAATTTAAGCTGATAAAGTATATCACCAAGCGCTCTATGAACAAGGCTTTGTCTAAACCATTCTCATGTCCATAGGTTTCATTCTCGCACAACATTAACTTTGGCCTCCATCGAACTATGAGCCGGACCCTTCTTTTCTTCCTAGTGTGCATTACCTCGTTTGCTTGGGGCCAGGAAACCTTTCCTGTGAATGGTGTACTCGATGAGCGCCCTGTTTATCACGCCTTCACGAATGCAAGGATTCACGTCTCGCCGGGCAACACGGTCGACTCCGCTACACTGCTTGTTCTGAACGGACGTGTTCAATCCGTTGGAAAGAATCTGGCCCTTCCAGCAGGAACGGTTAAACACGATTGTTCTGGGCTTAGCATTTACCCCTCCTTCATAGATCTCGACGCTGGGTATGAAGTAAAGAAGAGGAAGAGGGGTGAGAAACCGACGCCATCTCAAGTCAATACCGCAACGAATTGGAATCCGGCCATCCACCCTGAGTTCATCTATGAGCCTTCTTTCCCAGTACAGAAAAAAGTCAGGGAGGATTGGCTAGCAGGCGGAATAGGCGTGGTCAATGTTCATCAGAGAGACGGCATCATGCGAGGCAGCGCAGCGCTTTTTCATCTTGGACTAGACAACGCGAATGAAGCACTGATCCAAATACAGAGCAGTCATCACCTCAGTCTCAACAAAGGCTCCAGCACGTTTGATTACCCGAGCTCACACATAGGGGCGATTGCTCTATTTCGCCAAACGCTCTATGATGCGGAATGGTATCAAGGTCAACAAGGAAGTAAGGAGGTCAACCGTTCACTTGCCACCCTATCTGAGGTGAGAATGGGGGCTCAACCACTGATCTTTGAACTCAACCACCCTCTGACCTACAGAAATGTGTTCGACCTGAAAGAGGAGTTTGGCCTTCCCCTTATCATGAAAGGAACAGGAGAAGAGTATCGGGTTCGCGACTTCTTGCCCGCCGGAACCGTGATCATTGAGCCTCTAGACTTTCCTTCAGCTTATGATGTAGAAGACCCTTATGATGCCCGAATGGTCAATTTGGAGCAACTCAAACACTGGGAGGCGGCCCCCTTCAACATGCGGTTTCTTCTGGATCAAGGTATCAAGGTCGCTTTGAGTCGAGACACACTTAAAAGTCACAAAACCTTCTTGAAAAACCTGTTCGAGGTCTCCGAGACCGGAGTGTCTCACGATCAACTCCTCGCTTCGCTTACGACCATACCGGCAGAAGTGCTTCAGTCAAGCGAAATTGGAAGTCTTGAGTCAGGGAAATGGGCCAATTTCTTCCTCTCCACAAAAGACCTAAATGAAGCGCCGTTGAAAGTGGTAGAACACTGGAACAAAGGCGTGCGTGTCTTTGAGAGTGAAATCCCAGACGAGTCTTTCGCGGGAAACTACAACCTGGTCATTGAGGGTGAGGATTATTTGCTTGACATCACCTCGGTGAGCGAGAAAGGAGTCAAAGCCTCCGCCCAGCGAAAGTCGGACGACCAAAAACTCAACGCCAAAGTGACCAAGGAAAGAGAGTTGGTGTCCATCATGATCAGTTCAGACGATCAAGGTGTCTGGTTCAGGCTTTCGGGTAAACTTAGCCTAGCAGGAACACTTCTTGACGGTCGAGGAATCGACTCTACCGGAACGTGGGTCTCCTGGGCAGCCGTTAAGGACAGGGTGGGTGGAAAAGAGAACAAGAAGCTTGAGGCCAAACCAGACAGAGCTATCACCATGCCTGAGATCTGGCATCCGAACAGGGCGTACGGTTGGGATAGTTTGAACACAGAAAACACGTTCGTGATCACGAATGCCGTAGTCTGGACATGCGCCGATACTGGAAAGTTACAGCAGGCTGATATTTGGGTGGAAAAAGGAAAGATCAAGCGGGTTGGCTCTGGTTTTCTATACCCTACGGACCTCAAGCGCATTGATGCGAAGGGCAGACATGTCACCCCCGGGTTGATCGACGAACACTCCCATATCGCCATTCGAGGTGGGGTGAACGAAGGGGCTCAAGCTTCTTCTGCTGAGGTGCGGATCGAAGACTCAGTGGACCCATGGTCCATCCATATCTACCGACACTTAGCTGGCGGGGTTACCGCTGCGCAACTTCTACACGGAAGCGCCAACCCGATCGGAGGACAAAGCGCCTTGGTTAAGTTGAAGTGGGGTGGTAGCGCCGAGGATATGTTGATCGACAACGCCGATGGGTTCATCAAGTTTGCTTTGGGTGAGAATGTAAAGCGCTCGAATTCAGGCAACCCAAGTGGTCGCTTCCCGCTAACCCGAATGGGAGTGGAGCAGTCGTATGTCGACGCATTCACTCGAGCACAGGAATATCAAGCACAGCAGAAGCCAGTCATTCCTCTCAAAGGCGTTAAGACAGTCAAGTCTCCTAGCGCAAACGTTCGCCGTGACCTTCAGCTGGATGCTCTTGTAGAGATCCTGAATAAGAAGCGCTTTATCACCTGCCACTCTTATGTGCAATCCGAGATCCTGATGTTGATGAATGTGGCAGACTCGTTTGGGTTCAATGTGAACACCTTTACGCACATTCTCGAAGGATATAAGGTGGCTCCACAAATGGTCGAACACGGCGTCGCAGGCTCAACCTTCTCCGACTGGTGGGCCTACAAGTTTGAGGTTAACGACGCGATTCCATACAACGCCGCGCTCCTTACCAAGGTGGGTGTAAATACTGCCATCAACTCTGACGACGCGGAGATGGGTAGACGACTCAATCAGGAGGCCGCAAAGACCATGAAGTACGGAGGAATGACAGAGGAGCAAGCACTGAATATGGTCACGATCAACCCGGCCAAGATACTTCATCTGGACGACCGCATTGGAAGCATCGAGGAAGGGAAGGACGCTGACTTGGTCATGTGGAGTGATAATCCGCTCTCCGTTTATTCAAGGGCAGAAATAACCTTTATCGAAGGGGTGAGATATTTCGACCTTAGCGAACAAGACCGATTGGTGCGCGAAATGGCTGCCGAACGCAACCGTATCGTGAAGAAGATGATCGCAGATAAATCCGAAAAGAAGCGTCCGGTTTCTGCGACGAAGGAGAAAGAGTACCACTGTGATACGATAATCGAAGACTATATCAACGAATGAGAATCGCCCTATCCATATGGTTGAGTTTGTGCTGGTTGTTCGTTGTACAAGCCCAAGTACCCGGTCCTGGAAAGCCAACCAACGATCGTGTTCTGATCAGATACGCAAAGGTCCATGTTGGGAATGGTGAGGTCATCGAGAATGCTTACTTGGAAATCCAGAATGGCGAGTTTTCTCGAGTGAGCGACGCTAGCACATCTCGTATCAATGAGTCGGACTACTCCATGATCATTGATGCAGAGGGAAAGGAGGTGTTCCCTGGTTTTATTGTGATGGACAGCAGACTAGGCTTGGTTGAGATCGGAGCCGTCAGGGCCACGCACGATTACGATGAAGTGGGTGAGCTCAACCCAAATGTTCGCGCTCTTCCCGCCTTCAACACCGAGTCTAAGATCATTCCTACTGTACGCACCAACGGCGTTCTCATGGCACAGATCGCTCCGGTGGGTGGACGCATATCGGGAGCCTCGTCTTTGGTTCACTTTGATGGCTGGGACTGGCAAGACGCCGCGGAACGGGCAGATGAGGGGGTCTATTTGAACTGGCCTCACCGTTATCGTCAGACCGGTTGGTGGGCGGCTCCCGGAGAAATCAAAGGGAACAAAGAGTATGGCAATCAGGTCGACGAGCTAGAGCGTTACTTCGAAGAGGCTGTTGCCTATCAAGCCTTGGACAAAAAGGATCCTCAAAACCTCCGATTCGAATCGCTAGCCGGTGTGCTCGACGGTTCAGCCCGTCTTTACATCCGCGCCGACTGGGCAAAGGACATACTCGACGCTGTACAATTCATTCGAAAATTCAAGCTGAAGAAGGCCGCTATCGTGGGCGGGGCCGAGGCTCACTTGGTTACCACAGAATTGAAAGAAAACAATATTCCGGTGGTCATCGACCGCGTGCACAAGCTTCCCGTACATCCTGACTCTCCTTTAGACGAACCCTTCACCTTGGCGAAGAAGCTTTCCGACGCCGGAGTGATGATCTGCTTTGCCACCAACGGCGACATGGAGGCTATGATTTCAAGAAACCTTCCTTTTCAGGTGGGGACTGCGGTCCATTACGGCCTAGACTATGAAAAGGCGATCGAGAGTCTGACGCTCGTTCCAGCGCGCCTAGCCGGTGTAGAAGAACGCTATGGTTCGATCGAGCCAGGCAAGGTGGCCACGTTCTTCCTATGCGGGGGCGACCCCTTAGACATGAAGAGTAATGTGATCACACAGGCCTTCATTGAGGGAAAGATGATCGACCTAACCAACCACCAGGTTGATCTTTACCACAAGTTTTCCGAAAAACACGGCATAGAGCCTTAGTATCCCAACACCTCTCGAACCAGGCGGAGGGTCTTTGTTCCCACCTCTCTCGCTTTGTCGGCCCCCTTAGCCAACTCACTATCCAGCGCGCCTTTATCATTCATCCACCTTGTGAAAAGCTCACGCTCTTCGCGGTAGGTGTCCATGATCAACTCGTACAACGCCGTCTTGGCGTGACCATATCCATAGTTGCCACCTAGGTAGTTCTTTCGCATCTCCGCGACTTGATCGTCAGAGCCTATGAGCTTGTACAGCGTGAAGACGTTACATGTATCAGGATTCTTAGGCTCCTCCAGCGGGGTGCTGTCTGTCACGATGCCCATCACCTGTTTCTTCAGCGGTTTGTCCGGCAAAAAGATGTTGATGAAGTTGTCATAACTCTTGCTCATCTTACGGCCGTCCGTTCCCGGAACGATCATCACCCGTTCATCGATCTTTGCCTCTGGCAGCACAAGGATGTCACCGTATCTATTATTGAACGCTCCGGCGATATCACGGGTCATTTCCAAGTGCTGTTTTTGATCCTTTCCGACGGGGACGTAGTTGGCGTCGTAGAGAAGAATGTCTGCGGCCATGAGCACGGGGTAGGTGAAAAGGCCGGCGTTCACATCGCTCAAGTTTTCACTCTTATCCTTGAAGCTGTGGGCGTTACCCAACATCGGGAAGGGGGTAAAGCAGTTAAGGTGCCACATCAGCTCGGTTACTTCTGGTACGTCGCTTTGGCGATAAAAGACGGTTCGTTCGGTGTCCAAACCAAAGGCAAGCCAAGCAGCTGCCACCCCATAGGTGTTCTCGCTGATCAAAGCCGAGTCCTTGATCGCTGTGAGGGAGTGTAGGTTTGCAATGAAGAGAAACGACTCATTCTTCGGGTCTTTTGACATCTCAATACCAGGCTGAATTGCCCCTAAGATGTTGCCTAAATGCGGAACGCCCGTCGCCTGAATTCCAGTTAGGATCCTTGCCATGGATGAAATTTTGGTCAAATGTAACGGTGTGTTTTGGAATGAAGGCTGCCACAGTCTAGACGGACGCACTAAACTTAACGTGGCGGCTGTGAAATCCACCTACCTTTGTGCCGATGTATTACATCCTTCAACCGTTCCGGGTCTTGTGGAAAGTGTGGTTCTTCGTCTTTTTTGCGACCACACTCATCTTGCTGTATCCGTTATTGAATTGGGTGTTGAGGAAAGAAACGCGCTGGCCAAGGGCCTTCAGGATCATGCAGCGCTGGGCTTGGTGGTTGATAAGCGTGCCGGGAATATGGATGAGTATCGATCGTCGCGCTCCTCTTCCGGAAAAGCCCTTCATCATTTGTCCGAACCACAGCTCGTACGTAGACATCATTACCATGTACCGCGTTTTCAAGGACTACTTCGTGTTCATGGGGAAAACGGAGATCAACGATTGGCCTTTATTCCACATCTTCTTCTCGAAAGGGATGAACATATCGGTTGACCGAGCCAGCATCGCAGGCGCGAAGACAGCCTATGATCGCGCGAAGGATGAGTTAGACAAGGGGCATAATATTGTCATCTTTCCTGAGGGCACCATTCCTCCGAGCTCACCAAAGCTGAAAGTCTTCAAGAGTGGAGCTTTCAAGCTTGCTATGGAAAAGAACGTGCCGATCGTGCCAGTGACCTTCATGACGAACTTCAAGCGCCTTCAGGCGGGGCCCGCGCTTAGAAATATGGGTGGGCCTGGTCCGTCTAAGGTGATCATCCACGCGCCGATCTATCCTAAAGACTATGAAGGTCGCTCAGTAAGTGACTTACGTAATGATACTTTTGCAGTGATCGAAGGACCTTTGAAAGAGGCTTATGGAACTGAATGATAAACTGATCGACAAACTCTCTGAACTAGCTCGGCTGAAATTTGACGGCGCCGAGAGAGAGGCCATTAAAAACGACCTAGGTAAGGTGCTGTCCCTTGTTGACAAGTTGAACGCCTTGGATACAGACGGTGTAGAGCCGTTGGTTTACATGACCGAAGATCGTCTGGAGTTACGGAAAGACGAGGTTGGAAAAGAACTTTCACAGGACGAAGCGTTGAAAAACGGGCCTTCTCACGACAGCGATTATTTCAAGGTTCCTAAGGTGCTTGATAAATAATCGTAGGACAAGGAGAAAGGGCAATTCCCTCGGTATCTCTTGTTACATTCGCATAATAATTCAATGACATGGGCGGTATAGGACCTTGGCAAATCGTATTGATCATCGCAGTGCTTCTGTTGCTGTTTGGTGGTAAAAAAATTCCTGAACTTATGCGCGGCCTTGGCAAGGGCATGAAAGAGTTCAAGGATGCCAGCAAGGATGATGCTGATTCAAACGATAAGTTGAACGACTAAGCACTCCGTTGGCTTTGGAGAATTTTGTATTCAAAGACCTTTCTCAGACACGTGCAGATCTGCTCGCTGGTAAGTATACAGCGGAAGAACTGACGCGTCATTATGCGACGCGCGCGTCGGAAAAAGATGAGTATAACGCCTTTCTTGAGGTGTTCACGTCATCCGCCATCGATGCCGCAAAAGCGCTTGATCAGAAGATTGCTTCCGGAAAACCCGTAGGCCGCTTGGCTGGGGCTGTTATCGGAATAAAGGACAATATGTGCTACCGCGGTCATGGTGTGACTGCTGCCTCTCAGATCTTAGACTCCTTCGAGTCTGTTTACACGGCCACTTCCATTCAGCGGCTCATCGACGAAGGCGCCATCATCATTGGTCGGCTTAACTGCGATGAATTTGCTATGGGGAGTTCGAATGAGAACTCATCCTACGGCCCGGTTAAAAACCCCATCAACACTGAGCTGGTTCCTGGGGGATCATCTGGAGGAAGCGCTGCTGCCCTCGCGGCAGACCTATGTACGGTCAGCTTAGGTTCAGACACTGGAGGGTCCATTCGTCAACCAGCCGCGTTTTGTGGTTTGGTAGGATTAAAACCCACCTACGGTCGAATATCTCGCTATGGTTTGATTGCCTTTGCTTCAAGTTTTGACCAGATCGGCCCCTTTGCAAAATCAGTAGACGACGCTGAGCTCGTCTATCAAGTGATGGCCGGACGTGATGAGATGGACTCAACGAGCTCGGCTAGACCTGTGCACGAGGCTCGCTCCGTAAAGGACAAATACACCTTCGCTTACTACAAGGAGGTGTTGAACGGCCCAGGGCTTCACCCGCGCACCAAAGAGCTTTTCGAAGCCAAGCTCGAGGCGCTACGAGCCGCAGGTCACGAGGTCGTCGAAACGTCGTTCCCTTACTTGGAACACCTTGTTCCTTGCTACTATGTGCTCACTACGGCCGAGGCCAGCTCTAACTTAGCGAGGTATGACGGGGTGCACTACGGACGTCGAAGTGAGGCCTCCGTTGATATTCCGAGCACATACTACAACAGTCGTACAGAGGGCTTTGGTCCAGAAGTGAAACGACGCATCATGCTAGGAACCTTCGTTTTAAGTGCCGGGTATTACGATGCTTATTACAGCAAGGGACAAAAGGTTCGCCGACTGATCAAGAATGCTACCGACGATATCCTTGAAAAGGCCGACTTCTTGATCTCTCCTACCACACCGCACCCTGCCTTCAAGACTGGAGAAAAGGCCAACGACCCGATCGCGTTGTACTTAGAAGACATCTTCACCGTACAGGCTAACTTGGCTGGAAACCCGGCCATCACGGTACCGATGGGCACTACCGATGACGGTCTTCCTCTCGGCGTTCAGTTGCTCGGTCGCTCTTTTGACGAGGCAACATTGTTTGACGGAGCGTCGTTGTTGTCCTAGTTTATTTGGGTTAACACAATTTCGTTGAAAAGCGTAACCTTCCGGGTCTTTCATTCGGATAATTGATTTGGATATTTGAACTTGGACCTAAACGCGTTCACACACCTTCTTTTATGATCAAGAAATCGATTCTCACGCTTTCCGCCCTTATCCTTGTCGCCAGCGCATTTGCATGGCAAGTTTCGCCAGACAGTACCGAGAAAGTGAACAAGGATTCTACCTTGGTTCTGAAGGACATCGACGAAGCTGCTCAGATCGACAGCGCCATCCTTTGTTACTACGAGGACCTGCTATCGGTGGCGTCTGAGTTGGTTCAAGCCCCTGAAGACCTCGTGATTCCAGATGCTCTTCCAAAGTTTTCAGGTGAGGACTATCGCCTTCGGTTAGAGAAATTGGATGAGAAGACTCCTTTTGATCTCTCGTACAACAGCATCGTAGAGGCCTTCATTCATCTCTACGTTTCAAAGAGAAGAGAGCTCAGCGCAAATTGTCTAGGAAGGTCCCAAGAATACTTTCCGCTCTTCGAAGAAACCTTCGACCGCTACGACCTTCCGCTTGAATTGAAATACCTCGCCGTAGTAGAATCTGCCTTAGACGCTAAAGCAAGAAGCCGCGCAGGAGCAACCGGCCTTTGGCAGTTTATGTATGGCACTGGAAAAGTGTATGGGCTTCAGATCAATTCATACGTCGATGAGCGATCAGACCCAGTTCAGTCTACGGAAGCGGCGGCAAAATATCTCTCCTACCTGTACGGCCTATTTGATGACTGGAACCTAGCTCTAGCGGCCTATAACTGTGGTGAAGGTCGCGTAGCACGCGCCATCCGTCGCAGTGGTGGAAAGAAGGGCTATTGGGATATCTATCCTTTTCTACCCAGGGAGACTCGCGGATATGTCCCCGCCTTCATAGCGGTGAATTATTTGTTTGAATACGCGCCAGAACATTTCATCTTTCCCACAGACCCCGAGTTCAAGTCCTACGAGGTAGACTCCGTACATGTGAATCGTAAGGTTTCGTTCGAAACCATCGCCGAGCTACTCGATATGCAGGTAGAAGAAATTGAACACTTGAACCCAACCTACCGAATGAAGGTTGTTCCGGGTTATGGTGAATATCGAAGCCTTTACTTGCCGAAGGAAAAGCTCAATCTGTGGGTGGCGAATGAGGATACGATCCAAAGCATATTGGCAGAAAAGGAAGAAGATGTGGAAGAGGTTGCTCCGCAAGAAGTGATCTACTACACCGTTCGTTCGGGCGACTATCTTGGTAAGATCGCAAGTCGCTATGGGTGTTCTGTTCGCCAGATACAGTATTGGAATGGAATGCGCGGAACCAGCCTGAAGCCTGGTCAAAAATTAGTGATGTACGCCGATCAAGTCCGTCACCAAGCACCGGCTCCAAAACCGGCGGCGCCTGCCAAGATCGAAGAGGATGGAAACTACGTTTACTACAGTATCCGCCCTGGCGACACTTTGTGGGACATCGCAAAAGCGCGCGGCCTTAGCATCGACGACTTGAAGCGTTGGAACAGCAATGTTAACTTCAACAATATGAAACCCGGCCAACGCATCGTTATAGGTAAGGCTTCATGAGAAATTGGTTCGTCATACTCTCCGTATCAGTTCTTTTCGTTTCAGCCTGTGGAGAAGCGAGCAGAAAGGATCTCTTACCCCGAAATACGGGAAGTTATGGAGAGGTGTGTGTGGTTGCACCGACCGAAGTTTGGAGTACCACAAATGGCGACATCATCAAGAAGGGAATGAATCGTGTTCTATACGGGCTTCCTCAGGCAGAACTCATACTCAAACGTATTGAAGTCAAGGAACCGGGTTTTCAGGACCACTTTCGAACCCATCGCAATGTGCTAAAGTTCGAGGTTGATCCGAAAAAGGAAAATTCAGTTCAGGTTCGCAGAAACGCCTATGCAAGACAGCAGCTATTCATTACCATCAATCTTCAGACTTGGGATGATCTTGATGAAGTGATCGAAGAGCGAATGGATCAGATCCTGGATATGTTCTATGAAGCAGAAATAGACCGGCTGATCGAACGCAACAAGGACTTTGGTCGGGCCTCACTGAACGCACAGGTCAAAGAGAAAACCGGACTCTCCATTATCATGCAAGACATGTTTTCTGTTGCTGTAGAAAACGATCAATTCCTTTGGATGCGATTGGATCAGTCGAAGCCCGTTGGCGGTTATCAGCATACGATCAGCCAGGGCTTTATGATCTATTGGAGGCCTTATACCGACACCATACAATTTTCGGATTCGAGTATCTACGAATGGAAGAATACCATCAATGGAAAATACGTGAAGGGTCCACAAGAGAGTCATATGACCATCAGCGAAAAAGTGATCCTACCCCAATCGAAACTGATTGATTTCCATGGTCAGACCGCCAAAGAAATTCGCGGACTTTGGAGAATGGAGGGTTACTTCATGGGAGGACCGTTCTATTCATTGGTCTTCTTCAATCCTGACAACGGTATGCAATACATGGTCGAAGGTTATGCTTACGCTCCTCAATTCGATAAAGCCCCGTTGATCAGAGAGATTGAAGCTATAGCCAAGAGTGTTCAGCCTAGCGTTGCGTCAACGTCGCCGGCAGAGGTCAACTGACCCAGATCCACGTTTGCTCCGGTGATCACCACCACGATCCTTTTTCCTTTCAACTGATCGCGATTGGCATCCATTGCGGCAAATGGTACGGCACATGAAGGCTCAATGATCAGGTGGGTTTCCTGCCAGAATTTGAACATCCATGGAAGTATCTTCTCTTCCTGTGCCAGCCAAATGTCTGCGACTTCTTCCTTGATGATGTTAAAAGGAACCTCACCCACTGTAGTCCTTAATCCATCGGCAACAGTATTAGCTTGTACTGTTCTTTCCCTTTCACCTTTCTTGAATCCGATGTATCCATCCTTTGCTTGATCGGGTTCCGCTCCAATGACCTTGGTTTCAGGTGAAAAGTATTTCGCTGCAAGGGCAGATCCTGCGAGCAGACCTCCTCCGCCCAATGGGATTACCAAGTAGTCTACATCCGATCTGAGCATAAACGTTTCCATCGCAGCGGTCGCCTGCCCTGCCACGATCCAAGGGTGGTCAAAAGGGTGGACCATGATAGCACCTTTTTCATGCATGACCTTTTCTGCAGAACGTAGCCGGGATTCGATTCCTGGTGTACATAATTGAACTTCGGCCCCCCATTTCCTTGCATTCTTGATCTTGAGAGGATTAGAATCTTCAGGCATAATGATATATGCGCACGATCCCAATTGCTTTGCCATGAAGGCTACTGCTTGTGCGTGATTTCCTGAGCTATGAGTTACTACTCCTTTATCCAACTCTTCCCTCGATAATTGGGTCATGAAGTTGGAAGCTCCTCGAATCTTGAAGGCACCAATGGGTTGAAACGCCTCGTGCTTCACCCAAACCTCTGCGTTCCATCTTTCATTAAGAAATGGGACGGGAATCAATGGAGTAACAACGCGATAAGGTTCTGTTCGGCTAAAAGCCTTCTCCAGATCAAGTTTAGATACGTTCATGGAAAGATCAACAAGCGATCTTATCGATGCGTCGTTGATGACGACCACCCTCGTAGGTAGCGTTCATGTAAGCCTCTACGATATCCCATCCCTTCTCCAAGGAAAGGAACCGGGCGGGTAAAGCAATCACGTTCGCGTTATTATGCTGTTTCGTCAAAGCAGCGATCTCAGGCTCCCAACACAAACCACAACGAATTCCTGCATGCTTATTGGCTGTCATGGTCATACCATTGGCCGTCCCACAGATCAAAATTCCAAAGTCGACATCGTTCGATTCAACCTCCTTACACACCGCGTGTCCAAAATCAGGGTAATCCACACTATCAGGACTATTGGTTCCATGATCGTTCACTTCTATACCCTTAGATCTCAATTGTTCGATCAAATGATCTTTCAATTCATATCCCGCGTGGTCACAGCCAATTACTACTTTCATATCGATATTTTATAAGGACAACAAAGGTATCCTACCGATCGATTTCTGAAAACTTGTTCATAGCTGTTCATTACTTGCTAAAAGAAAAATTTGGATGAAAAGAGATATTGGATAAGGGAAAATGGAATCGAGAAATGCAATGAAAACCTTTCCGTTTTACTCAGGTTAGTTTTGAACCGTCATCAACATAACTGCCACCATATTTTTTTCGTCCTCTATGCGTTCATATAGGAATGAACATATTGTCAATAAACCAGTCATTCATTTGAGCACGAATAAAATATTTGTTCATTCATTGTTCATTTTCATTGATAACTGGATAAAGCAAATAGAATGGTATAATTCTATTCACAGAACTAACAGCCGTTATAGTAATAATAGATCCTTTTAAATTTTATTGGTTTCTATAACCGTGAATAAAGAAAGTACATACCGTTTCCTGATCGGCTTGATCGCCATCCTACTTTTGATCCATGATGTTGATGCCCAAGAGAAGAAGATCGATCCAAATGGATACAACCGGTTTTACTACGATAGCGGAGTACTTTCCAGCGAGGGCAATCTACGCAACGGACAACCGGAAGGATATTGGAAAAACTACTACGAATCCGGTGTTCTCAAGTCAGAGGGAAACCGAATTGGTCATGCCGTGGATAGTATTTGGAAATTCTACAGTGAAGCTGGAATTCTCATTGAAGAGATCCGATACAAGGAAGGAAAGCGTAATGGTCTGACCAAGAGGTACAGCAACGAAGGTTTTCTTATTTCAAGCACACCCTACGTCGACGACATTCGCCAGGGGATCGGATTTACTTACTATTCAAACGGAGCCGTCAAGACGGAAACTCCCTATGAAAACGGTGCAGAAAATGGTCGCTCATTTGAGTTTGATGAGAAGGGACAGATCATCACGATCACTACGTATAAGAATGGGATCTTCATTAATCAAGAGAAGATAAACCGTAAGAATTCAGAAGGAGAAAGAGAGTATATATGGAAGGAGTTTTATGAGGATAGGACGGTGAAGGCCGAGGGAAGGTATTCGAATGGAAGAAAGGATGGGTATTGGAAGGAATTTGAATCAGATGGAGAGCTGCGTCTCACCTCGAAGTTTGCCAATGGCAAAATGATCACTGATGCTGAAGAACTGGCGGATCTCGAAGTAGAAGAAGTATTTTATCCTGATTCGGATGGTAAGATCAAGTTCAGAGGAACTTACTTGCTAGGTAAGGCACATGGTACGCACATCTGGTATGCGATCTCAGGAGATATTGATAGCACCAAGGTATACAGAAAGGGAAACGTGATCGCCGAAGGTGATATGACCACGGACGGCCTTAGAATAGGTCAGTGGAAAGAGTATCATCAACCAATGGGCGAAATAAAGGCCGTGGGAGATTACAAAGAAGGATTTAGAGAGGGGTTATGGACCTACTACTTTACCAACGGACAGGTTGAACAGAAAGGCAAGTACAATGCAAAGGGAAAGCCTACGGGTAAATGGGTTTGGTATTATGAGAACGGAAACCTTCTTCGTGAGGAAACCTTTGAAAATGGATTGGAGGATGGATGGTTGATCGAATACTCCGATACCGGAATGGTGATCACCAAAGGGGAATATATAGATGGTTTGGAGGAAGGAGAATGGTTCATTGAAGTAGGTGACCACCATGAAGAGGGTAACTATGAAGCAGGTATGAAGCAAGGTGATTGGAAACACTATTACTTATCCAGTGGGAAGCTGCGATTCGAAGGATCGTATTTCGATGATCTACCCCAAGACAAGCATGTTTGGTACTATGATAATGGAGTAAAAATGCTGGAAGGAAAGTTCGTCTCAGGTGTGAAAGAAGGAGAGTGGAGAAGGTATAATCGAGATGGTAGCGTATTCGTGACGATCGAATACAGTTCGGGCAACGAGATCAAGGTAGATGGTGTAAAGCTTAAAGTCAAAGGTTCTGAGGATTAATCAAATGATGAATGATTGATTTTGACCATCTGAAATATTTATATCTTTTGACCCTCAAAACCTCCTTACATTGAGTATGAACATCTTAGTTGTTGAGGACGAAAGCATCGTCGCTAAGGACATCCAGGTCTGTTTGAAACGCCTCGGTTATGATGTGGTTGGCGTGGTTTCGTCTGGTGAAGACGCTGTTGAAAAGGCGCGTGAACTCGATCCAGACCTCGTTATGATGGACATCATGTTGAAAGGAGAAATGAGTGGAATCGATGCTGCTAATGAGATCAGAAGGAGAAAAGATATTCCTGTCATTTTCTTGACCGCCTACACCGATCGTGATACGGTAGATAAGGCAAAAGAGAGCGAGCCGTATGGATATATCATCAAACCTTTCAAGGAGATCGATATCCAAACCGCCATCGAGATCGCTTTATACAAGCACAGCAAAGAGTCTGAAGTACGAAAGGAGCGCGACCTCTACTACAGCATGGTCGAGAAGAATGACTCTGTTGACATGATGTTCGTAAAGGCTAATCAGCGTCTAGTCAAGATTCGTTATGCCGACATCTATTTTATCGAGGCTCTGAAGGACTATGTTGTAATCAATACTACGGAACGTCGTTTCACGATTCACTCGACCATGAAGGATATTGAACGAAAGATGCCAGAGAAGGATTTCATTCGTGTACACCGCTCTTTCATTGTTCGCATGGACAAGATCAAGGAGATCGATCATTCGAATGTTAACCTTGAGAACGATAAAAAGGTTATCCCAGTAGGAGGATCCTACAAGGAAGTTCTTCAGCAGAGATTGAATTTGATCTAAACGATCTTCAGATCGATTCGCCGGTTCTCGATATCGGCATCTTCCACCTTAATTCTTACCTTCTGACCTAACTGGAACGATCTTCGGGTGCGTTGACCTGTGATACTCAAATTGGCTTGGTCGAAGTAGTAGTAGTCACCTTCGATATCGCGTAGGCGAACCATTCCCTCACATTTATTCTCTTCGATCTCAACGAAGATGCCCCACTCGGTCACACCACTGATGATACCATCGAATTCCTTTCCGACGCTCTCCTGCATATAGATGACTTCATAGAGCTTGGTTGATTCTCGCTCAGCTTCGGTGGCCTTGCGCTCCATCAAACTACTGTGCTTACAAAGTTTTTCGATAGGACCCTCATTTACAGAAGCACCCTTATTGAGGTAGCTATTTAAGAGTCGATGTGCGATCACATCCGGATAACGACGAATAGGGGAGGTGAAGTGACTGTAATACGGAAAGCCTAAACCAAAATGACCGATGTTATGGGTTGAATACTCGGCTTTTGCCATCGTGCGTATAGCCAACATTTCAATGATATTCTGTTCGGGTTTTCCTTTTATCTCGGTCAATAGGTGATTCAATGAACCGGCCACCTTATCAGGCGTATTCAGATCTATGCGGTATCCAAAACGCTTGATGAATTGTGCTAATTCCTGAAGTTTGGTTGGGTCTGGTTGGTCGTGGATCCGGTAGACGAAGGTCTTCACAGCATCTTCTTTACGAACCTTTTTTCCTATACGCAGAGCTACAGCTTTGTTGGCCAAAAGCATGAATTCTTCGATGAGTTTGTGCGCGTCTTTTTGCACCTTAAAGAAGACATCTACTGGTTTCTTGTTCTCCTCCAGCTTGAATTTAACCTCTGTCTTTTCAAAGGCTATCGACCCACTCTTCATTCGCTGGGCGCGAAGGGTTCTACCTAGATCGTTGACCGAGCGCAGCTCATCTTTGAAAGGACCATCTGCCCCTTCCAGTATAGTTTGGACCTCATCATAGATGAATCGTTTGTCGCTGTAGATCACCGTTTTTCCGATCCAGGTATTGATGACCGTGGCATTTTTATCCATCTCAAACACACAAGAGAAGGTCAGTTTCTCTTCATTGGGACGAAGAGAACACACTTGATTAGAAAGCATTTCCGGTAACATCGGAATGACCCGATCGACGAGGTAGACGGAAGTTGCTCTGTTTTGAGCCTCTTTTTCTAAGGCAGTACCCTCTTGTACATAGTGGGTAACGTCGGCGATGTGTACACCGATCTCGTAGTTGCCATTTTCGAGTACTTGGTAGGAAATGGCATCATCAAAGTCTTTGGCGTCTTCTGGGTCTATCGTAAATGTAGTAACGCTGCGCATATCGCGTCGCTTTGCAATCTCTTCTGCGCTGATGGAAATATCGATTTTTTTACACTCGGCCTCGACTTCTTCCGGAAAGCGAAGGGGAAACCCGAATTGAGCCAAGATAGCATCGCCTTCAGCCCTCATATCACCAGGCATGCCGAGCACTTCCGTTACCTTAGCTCGAGGACTCATTCGTAGGTTTTCCCATTCGGTGAATTGTACCACCACCTTTTGTCCTGCCTCAGCGCCATTGAGATCTTCAGGCGCAACAAAGAAGTCCACACTGATCTTTGGATTATCTGGCATCGCGAAGAATCGACCCTCATGTTTGAAGAGAATTGCCGGAAAAGTTTCATGAGCTCGTTCTACGATCTTGATCACCCTTCCTTTAGGACGTCCTCCGGACTTCTTCCCATTGATCATTCGGATTTGAACAAGATCACCGTCCAGCGCACGATCCGTGTAGTGTTCGGGAATCAAGACATCACGTTCGTATCCTGAAACTTCCACAAAAGCATTACCGGATCGATTGAATGAAATGATGCCTTCCAATTCATCAAGAGGACCCGACCAGCGGTACTTACCGCGATGCTCCTCTTGGAGTAGCTGATCCTTGATCATGGATTCAATGACCGCGACGAGGATCTGTTTTTCAACCGCATCTTTGATATCTAATCGGGAGGAGAGTTGCTTATAGTTTACAAGTGCAGAAGGATTCTCGCGAAAGAATCGACTGACTTTGTTTCGGCATTTAGATACCTGTTTACTGAGTTTTTTATTTATTTTCTTAGACATGTTAACGTAGCAAATGAAGCTATTAAGAATGAATATGTTTTGGGTTTTGATTGCTTGTTGAATCCCATTACTCTTTAGAAGGATATAACTTTGGGGTCAAAACCAATTTTATTATGCTGACAAAACGAGTAGAAGAAGCCCTGAATGAGCAAATTAAGATGGAGGGGTTGTCGAGCAATTACTATCTCGCAATGGCTTCTTGGGCAGAAGCGAATGGCTATGCCGGTGTTTCCGAGTTTTTGTACAAGCATTCGGATGAGGAACGCTTTCATATGCTCAAACTAGTGAAGTATATGAACGAACGCGATGGTAAGGTAGTTATTCCCGCATTCGATAAACCGAAATCAGATTATAATAATGTTAAAGAACTGTTTGATGCGCTTTATCACCATGAGGTGGTGGTAACCCAAAGCATCGGAGAGCTGGTAGCGGTTTGCTTGGAAGAAAAGGACTATACCACACACAATTTCCTACAGTGGTATGTAAGCGAGCAACTAGAAGAAGAGGCTCTGGCAAAGACCATCATCGACAAGATCAAACTGATGGGCAACGATGGTAGCGCGTGGTATCACTTCGATCGCGACATCGCTTCGATCACCGTCACAAGTGCGGCTGACGAAGGAGCTCAGAAGTAAGGACGAGAAACGAATCAAAGGAAGCCGGTCTCGATATTCGAGGCGGGCTTTTTTATGGGTTGACGAGATCTCTGATCAAGCCCAGATACTCTTGTTCGAACGCTTGATAGCGCTCCTTTCCAGTAGCGGGACCATTGAATCCGGTATGGATCCTAACTACCTCGTGGTCTTGATCTAAAATGATCAGTGTTGGATAAGAAAAGATTCCATTCAAAGAAGGAAACAGCACAGAGGCTTTTTTCGAGTTCGTTCCTAGTTGGGCTAAAAGGACGGGGTATTCAACATCAAGACTCTTGATGTGTCGTTCCATGTTGCGTTTGGCAACAGCGCTATCGTTCACCAATTCAAAATTCAGCGCAACGATCTCGACTTGAGAGGCTGGAAACCGCTCTTTTACTTTCTTTAGGAACAATGCTTCATCGAGGCAATTTGAACACCAAGTTCCCATCACGCTGACCAAAACGACCTTATCCTTAAATCGTGCGTCATCCAGTGAAATCAAATTTCCGGAGACATCAGGAAAGGAAAAGTTGAAGGAATCACGCGTGAGCTGAGTGATGGATTCAGGAGTGCGGAGATCAAACCTTTCACCGAGCGAAACTTCCCACTTCTGTTTCCAAGTTGTTCCGGTGCAAAAGACGCCGTCGATTCTATCTGCTTGAACCTTTCCCTTGAATAGATAGGCGTGCGTTCCATCCATGGTGCTGAGCAAGAGAGAATCATTTCGCACCACACCGTCTAGCCATCGGTAATCACCTGTTTCGGTTAATATTGACCCTGTAAGCATCGGCCCGATCTGTTCCAAACGAATGACCGCCGTATCTATTAGCTCGCCGTCGGCGTCGGCAAAACGAATAGTGTGTTCCCCAGAAAAGTCGACATCAGGAAGGCTTGTAACATTGAAGCGATATGGAATTCCGCGCGTCAGAGTTACGGGTGTTACTTTCCTCTGATCACGCTTTTCATTGATCCATCGACCGACCATTTTATCATCGTCCACAGCGATGAGCTGGAACCAACCATTGAAGAATTCAGATTCAAACCGGAGAGAGTCTCCTTCCGTGGACTGCATTGAAAAGGAAAGGAATTCTTGTGCATTCTTTACAATGAGTTGATCCTCCTGAAGGATGCATTGTAAAGGCATTGGGTCACCACCAAGATCAAATTCAGCGCGCCAGACCTCACCCTTTGGAACAATGGTTCCGTGAACGAACTGGTCATTGGAGAACACTCCATCGATCTCCTGCTCGATAGAGAGCGAGTACTGACTTCCTTCCATCTGAAAACGTTGACGGGAGGATGATAGCATATTGCTGCGCGTTTTTTCTAACTCATACCCGACCAGTCGACCGGATTCGGCTACAGACTTCATCCATCGAACTTCCAGGCTGGGATTGTTAGCGGTGAAGGAAACCGCTCGAACAGAGCCTTGAGAGGAGTCTACTACGGAATAGGCCTCCTTGAAGCGCAGGTGATTGACGTGGTTTTCCAGAAACGCTTTCAATTCTTTTGCCCAATCCACTTTGGTTTGATGGACATAAGACACTTCGCCTTTCTGAATGAACCACTTGATGGAACCGTATTCCATCCGGTTCAGACTGTCTGTGTACAGCGAATCTACCTGGACAAGGTCTTCTGCCAACAGCGGGTCTTCTGCTTTAGGCAGCCAATCGCAACCGGCGACCATCACAGTCAAGGTGAGGATGATACTGAAGGTGTTCCGCCTCAAAGCGCGGGTTTAAATTGTTGAAGAAAGCGGACGTCGTTCTCAAAGATCATTCGGATATCGGGAATCGAATAGCGCTGCATGGCGCTGCGCTCCAAGCCCATTCCGAAGGCAAAACCAGAATACTTTTCAGAATCAATACCGGAGCTTTCAAGCACGGCAGGGTCTACCATTCCACAACCCATAACCTCAAGCCAGCCGGTTCCTTTGGTGATGCGGTAGTCGACTTCATTCTCAAGCCCCCAATACACATCCACTTCAGCGCTGGGCTCCGTAAATGGGAAGTAGGACGGGCGGAGTCGAATCTTGCTCTTTCCAAAGAACTCCTTGGTAAAATACTCCAGTGTTTGTTTCATATCCGCGAAGGTCACGCCCTCGTCGATATACAGGCCTTCGATCTGATGGAAGATACAGTGCGAGCGCGCAGAGACAGCTTCGTTTCTATACACCCTACCCGGTGCGATGATCCGGATCGGAGGTTTTTGATTTTCCATTACCCGAACCTGAACGCTTGACGTGTGTGTGCGAAGCACGTGTTCTTCCGTTCCATTAGGATTCTTCACAAAGAAGGTGTCCTGCATGTCACGAGCTGGGTGCTCAGGAGGAAAGTTGAGGGCAGAGAAGTTATGCCAATCATCTTCGATCTCAGGACCTTCCGCCACGGAGAAACCGATGCCGTGAAAGATGTCGATGATCTCTCGTTTGATCAACGAGATGGGGTGTTCAGAACCGAGACTATTGATCCATCCCGGGCGCGTCAGGTCAATATCGGTAGTAGTAGAGCCACTGTTCTCGAGTTCGTCCTTCCACTGCTGAATGCGCGCGGCAGCGTGGTTCTTAAGTTCGTTGAGGGGTTTTCCCAACGAGCGCTTTTCATCCGGTGTCACGCTCTTGAACTCTTCGAAGAGCCGCTTGAACACACCTTTGGAGCCTAAATATTTGATTCGAAGCTTCTCAGCCTCCTCGGCGCTCTTGGCAGAGATGGAATCGAGCTCCTTCTTCAGTTCGTCTAATCGTTCCGAAAGATTCATCGCGCGAAATTAGGGTTATTCAACCACCCGAATGTTCATTCGAATTGCTGGATCAGGCATTTCACCTTGCTTCGGACAGCCCGCGATCTTATCGACGACATCCAACCCGTCTACGACTTCACCAAAAATGGTGTATTGCATGTCCAAGTGAGGAGCCCCTCCAAGGGTCTTGTAAACCTCTCTTTGTTCCTCTGAGTAAGAAAATTGTTTGTTTTCCATCCAAGCATCGATCATCGGGGTGACCTCATCCGTGACCGCCTTCAACTCTTCTTGATTAGCTTCTTGCTTGGCGGCTTTTAGCCTATCCAAGTACTCCTTGTTTTCTTTTCTGGCGAAAAAGGCTTGCATCGCCTTGTTTCGAATGTCTTGATTGATGCGCTGCTCGAACATATCAAGATCTTTATCCTCGAACTTACGACCGTGAACGATATAGAACTGGCTACCGGAGCTGGCGCGATGAGGATTTACATTATCTCCTTGACGGGCCGCGCAAAGAGCACCTTTTTTGTGTACGAAGTTGCCATTCAGTTCTGCTGGAATCGTGTATCCAGGCCCGTCAGGCTTTCTTTCCTGACCCTCTTTCGTGGCGGGGTTTCCTCCCTGGATCATGAAGCGCTCTATCACACGATGGAAGGTTGCGCCATCATAAAAACCTTTGTTGGCCAGCTTGATAAAGTTCTCTTTGTGTAAGGGCGTTTCATTGTACAATTCCACGGTGATATTACCGGAGTCTGTTTCAATAACCAACCTTGTGCGTAGGGTGTCGTCTTGTGCAAATGAAAGGGTGGTAAGCACCCCGAAAGCACATAAAAGCAAAGCTCTTTTCATCATCTCTTTCTCTACAAATCTTGCGTCGACAAAGTTTAGTGAAAATTGCGACTTATAATTATGTTATTTTTGACGGGCTCTAGAAATTGGGTTATGAAGACATTTATTCGACTTTCATTGATGTTGATCGCTATTTCAGCGCTAGGATTTGCAGCGTGCGATACCGAACCGGACCCGGGAATTGCTGAGATCAAGGTCATCGACGAAGTGGGTAACGCGCAAAGCGGTATTCATGTGACGCTTTACTGCACCGAACCCAACTGTGTTGTGCGCCGTAAAGGAAGAACCAACAGCCTGGGAGTATACACGGAGAGCTTTGAGCTGCCTGTAGTGCTTCGCGTTCGCGCGGTTCGCTATGACACCACTACCACAACCCAGGGTCTTCCTCCAAATCAGATCACCACGGTTAAGGTAGATTCGCTGTGTGGCGAAGGCTTTATTCAGGTAGAGAATGATGAGATCGCCAGCGAGACGGTCACCATTCTTGAATGTAACTAAGCACCGCTTCTTTCATCAGATTTTCTTGTTCCCCAGCACCCAGCTTTGGGAGTCTTTCCGTGCGTTCAAAGTGTGGCCACCCGTCTTTGTCTTTCCCGACGAATTCGTAATATCCATAAGGCTCGAGTAGGCTACAGACCGCAATATGGATAACGTCGATCTTTTGGTCTTTGTTCAACCGTCGAGGACCTTGTCCTAGCTCATTCACACCAATCAGAAACAGCGCGCTTTGCAGATCCATAGGGTAACCGAAGCGGTCTTCCATCCTAGCCATCGCTGCTTTCCACGCCTGTTCAAAATCCTGTTCATTCATCGCGCCAAATGTACTTATGATAGGCAAGGGATGCGCCTACCTTTGAGGTATGGATTTTAACCATTGGGACATCATCTTGTTCCTGCCTCTTTTGTTTGCGGCTTGGAAGGGTTTTCAAAAAGGCTTCATCATCGAAGTGGCCTCTATTCTTGCGTTGATCGCAGGTATCTATATCGCTGCCAACTTTAGCGAGATCACAGCCGCGCAACTCAAGGAGTGGTTCGATATTGAAGGAACTTGGCTTGGCTACCTCTCTTTCATCGTCACCTTCATTGCCGTGGTCTTTGGCGTGTACGCCTTGGCGAAAGTGGTTGAGAAAGCGGTCAACCTAGTGGCATTGAAGCTGGTCAACAAATTGGCAGGACTACTCTTTGGGGTGATCAAAGTTGCCTTGATCCTGTCCATAGTGGTCAACTTGTTGGGCTGGCTTAACCGCTATGTCCCGATCCTGTCAAAGTCAGAACCCGAGAAAAGCTTGATTTTCACACCCATCAAGAAACTAGCACCATCGGTACTACCGGTGTTGACGGACACGGAATGGCTTTCGGCTGCGGAAGATTGGTTGAGTCCGGAGATCGATGGACTCACCGAAGAGGATTAACTCTCGGCAATAGCCGCAACGCCAGGAAGCGTCTTTCCTTCTAGAAGTTCAAGTAGCGCTCCACCACCTGTGGAAACATAACTGACACGATCACCGAGGCCAAACTTCTTTACCGCCGCAACGGAATCACCGCCACCCACAAGACTGTAGGCGTCAGACTCAGCGATCATTTCTCCCAGAGCCTTGGTGCCTGCTGCGAAATTTGAGAATTCGAACACACCTAATGGTCCGTTCCACAGGATGGTCTTGCTTTCGCCGATCGCGTTTCGGTAAGATTCAATGGCTTTGGGTCCGACATCCAAGCCCATCCAACCACCAGGAATATCATGGGAAGCAACCGTTTTTCTATCGGCATCATTCGAGAAGCCGTCTGCGATCACGCTGTCTTCGGGAAGCAACACCTTGACCCCCTTTGATTCAGCGGCCTTTAGAATCTCTTTTGCCGTATCGAGATAATCATCTTCGACCAAAGAAGACCCGATCTGTCCCCCTTGAGCCTTGATGAATGTGTAAGCCATTCCACCTCCAATGATGAGGTAGTTAATCTTTTCGAGCAAGTTGGAGATCACCTCGATCTTTGAGCTCACCTTGGCCCCGCCTATGATGGCGGTATATGGATGAGCAGCCTCATTCAGAACTCGTGTTCCGTTTTCAACTTCGGCGTTCATGAGATAGCCAAACATCTTGTGCGACATGAACTGAGCGACTACGGTAGTTGAAGCATGTGCGCGGTGTGCTGTTCCGAAGGCGTCGTTGATGTACACCCCGCCGTGGAAAGAAAGCTTCTTTGCAAAGTCAACATCACCCTTCTTCTCTTCAGGATAAAAGCGAAGGTTTTCAAGGAGCATTACTTCTCCTGGCTCCAGGTGGGAAGACATATTAAAGGCTTCGTCGCTCACGCAGTCATCGGCAAACTTCACTTCTTTTCCAAGGTGCTTAGACAGCGTCGGAAGAATGTGGCGTAAGGAGAACTTGTCTTCTGGGCCATTCTTCGGGCGGCCTAAATGAGACGTGAGCACAACAGCCCCACCACATTCGATCACTTTCTTGATCGTTGGAAGGGCGGCAACGATGCGTGTGTCGTCGGTAACTTCGAAGGAATCATTCAACGGAACGTTAAAATCTACCCGAATAAGCGCTTCCTTACCCGAGAAATCAAAAGAATCTATTGCTGCCATGTTGTTCAATTCAATGGCAAAAGTAATTTTAAGGCCGAAAGGAGGAAGCTGATAAAATGACCCGAAACGATATTCCAGGACAAGAGGAACTGAAGCAGGTTTTCACACGCATGGTTCGTGAAGACCGTCTTCCACATGCCTTATTGATCCATGGGCTCGAAGGTGGGGTTTCCTTATCCATGGCGTTGTTTCTGACCCGCTACTTGATGTGTGATGAACCATCTGAGCATGATGCCTGCGGTATCTGCCCAAGTTGTAGCAAGATGGATCACTTCACGCACCCGGATGTGCACTTTGTGGTTCCAGTGAATACGACCAAGAAAGTTCGACGTGAGCAGGTGAACACGGACCGATTCCTCGAAGAGTGGCGAGAGGTTCTTAAAGCGAACCCGTTTCTATCGCTCCGTGATTGGTATGAGCACATTGGTATCGAGAAGAGCCAGGGCTTCATCGGAGAGAATGAAGCACGGGAATTTCGACAGAAGCTGGCATTACGCTCTTACGAAGGGAAGTCCAAGGTCTTTGTCATATGGCGCGCCGACAGAATGAACGTGACGTTTGGAAACAAGATCCTCAAAAGTTTAGAGGAGCCGAATGAGAACACACACTTCATCGTAGTGACCGAACAGCCTGCTCAGTTGCTAACCACGATTCTTTCTCGGACCCAGCGGTTCATGGAGGAGCAGATCGGTGACGAGGTGTTAGCGGGATTCTTGTCGTCAAAGTTTGACATGGACCCATCGCGGGCAATGAACACGGCTTTTCGGGCGGAGGGCAATGTGCACTCGGCTATCCGCGAGGCTCAAAAGACGGAAGACCCATGGCTGGAAGAGTTCAGGCTATGGATGCGGCTGTGTTACCAACGCGACCTGATCGGACTTTTCAACTGGAGCGAGAAAATGGCGCGCAACAACCGCGACACGCAGCGTCAATTCATTCACGGAGCATTGAAGGTTCTTGACCGCTGCTTTCGAATGGGTTGGATCGATATTCCCATACCGATGGAAGAAGACGAGGCGAAGTTCTACAAGAGCTTTGCGCCGTTTGTAAACGCAGCGAACGTCAAGGGATTAGTGGACCTATTAGAAGAAACCTCCTTTCACATCGAGCGCAATGTGAACGAAAAGTTGACGTGGTATGACACCAGTATCAAAGCGATACGTCATATGCACGCCGGCAAGAAAGCAGCACAACGCGCGTAGTTCAAAATCAACGTAGCTTTGTAACGTTAAGCTGAGAAGTATGGGATGTGGAAATTGTGGTGGAGGATGTGGCACGCTGCCAGCCGGCTGTAAAAACAACGGAAGCTGTGGTGTCACAGGCTGCAACAAGTTAGAAGTATTTGACTGGCTAACAGGCATGGAAAGAACCGTGTCTGGCGAAACTGAATTCGTCGAGGTCAGGTTTAAGAATACGCGTAAGGAGATCTATAAGAATTCGAATCAACTTTCGCTTGGAGTAGGTGAAGCCGTAGCGGTGGAAGGAGCCACAGGCTTTGATACAGGCATGGTTTCCTTGACGGGGGAACTCGTCAAGTTCCAAATGAAGAAGAACGGTATCAGCGCTAAAAGCCGCGACCTGAGAAAGATATATCGCAAAGCCACGGAAGAGGACTTGGAGGCGTATAAAGGAGCGCGAGAATTGGAGCATCCCGCAATGATCAAGACACGTCGGGTCGTACGCGAGTTGGGCTTGGACATGAAGATCTCTGATGTTGAATATCAGGCAGACAAGACCAAGGCGACCTTTTATTACATCGCTGAAGAGCGAGTGGATTTTCGTGAATTGATCAAGGTCTTGGCGGATACCTTCCGCATTCGTGTCGAGATGCGACAGATCGGAGCAAGGCAAGAGGCCGGAAGGGTTGGGGGCATCGGTTCATGTGGACGCGAGCTCTGTTGCAGCACATGGTTGACGGATTTTCGATCGGTTTCCACTTCAGCAGCCAGATACCAACAGCTCAGCATTAACCCAATGAAGCTTGCTGGACAGTGCGGGAAGTTGAAATGCTGCTTGAACAATGAGCTTGACTCGTACATGGACGCCATCAAGGACTTCCCGGATCATCGCAAGAAGTTGAAGACCAAGAAAGGAGTGGCCTTTCACCAGAAGAGCGACATCTTCAAAGGGATGATGTGGTATTCGTATGAGGACAACATGAGTGAGTTCATCCCGCTCAAGATCGACCGAGTAAGAGAGGTGATCTCATTGAACGAGAAAGGAAAAGTGGTCGATGACTTGGTCAACTATAGCTTCCAAGAAACACCGAAAGAGGTCGAGCTGAAGTTCGACAACGTTGTTGGTCAAGAGGATCTCACCCGTTTCGATCAGCCAAAGAAGAAAAAGGGCAACCGAAGAAAAGGGAAGGGTCAAGGACAAGGTCAGAACTCAAACCATCAAGGAGGAGGAAAGCCACAGCAGAAAGGTGGGCAACCCAAGGGTGAGTACAAGGGCGGAAAGAGAAGACCTAACCGCAACAAGAAGGGCGGAAACACCCCAAAGAAGGACAGCAACGGATGAGGGGGTTGACCATAGTAGGCCTGCTCGTTTTGAGCGTTTTGGCTTCTTGTGGAAGGTCATCGATGATCAACGAGACCAAGGAGGTTGAACAAGGGAAGTGGGCATTCGATCAGTCGGTTTCCTTTGAAACGGAGGTGCTCGACACCTTGACGCCACAAAACTTCTATATCTTGGTTCGCCACAGCGGAGACTACAAGTACCAGAACCTGATCGTGATCGTCAAGACATACTTTCCTAATAACACCTTCGTTTCAGATACGATAGACTGTCCTTTGGCAGACCCTTCTGGACGCTGGTATGGCAGTGGTTTGGGAGACCTTTTGGATAACCGCATCATGTTTAAAAGAAATGTACAAATGCCCTTTTCGGGAGATTACAAGTTCGAAATTCAGCACGCCATGCGACCCGACACCATTGATGGCGTATTTGACGTTGGGATCGCTATAGAAAGCGCCTTGGAATAAAAGCGCCGATCATGCGTATGAAAAAGCTTCTTGTCGTTTTTTGGATCCTTGTTTTCGCAGGGATTGTTGGGTTTTTCTCCGTTTTCTGGATGGCCGAGCAAGGCTGGTTGGGAAAGATGCCGACCATCGCTGACCTTCAGAACCCGAAAAGTGACCTAGCGAGTGAGATCTATAGCTCTGATGGTAAGGTGCTCGGAAAATACTTCTACCAGAACCGGACGAATGTTCGCTATCAGGAGCTTTCTCCTAATTTGGTAAACGCGTTGATCGCCACCGAGGATGAGCGGTTCTTGGAACACCCGGGAATCGACTTGAGAGGAACAATCAGGGCGGTTACATACCTTGGAAGTAAAGGCGGGGCTAGTACCATCACTCAGCAATTGGCCAAGATGCTTTTTACGGAAAGAAAGTCTTCCAATATCGCCCTACGAGTCGTCCAAAAGATCAAGGAATGGGTGATCTCTGCCAAGCTCGAGCGATACTATACCAAACCAGAGATCGTTGCCATGTACTTCAACCGCTTTGATTTTGTCAATAATGCGGTCGGCGTCAAATCTGCGGCTCAGGTCTATTTCAGCACGTCGCCCGACTCATTGGATATTCAAGAAGCAGCTATGCTCGTAGGGATGGCAAAGAACCCATCACTATTCAACCCGGTGCGCAGACCTGATACGACTCAGCAACGCCGCAATGTGGTATTGGCTCAGATGCTGCGTAATAAATTCATTAGCCAAGCAGAGTTCGACTCGCTTTGTGCGCTTCCTCTCGGGTTGCGTTATCAGCAGGTGGATCACAGCGAAGGAATCGCCCCCTATTTCCGTGAGATCCTGCGAGGGCAGATCAAGGAGATTCTGCGACAAAAGGACCCAAATACCGATGAATATCTGATCGCCAAGGAGGATGGCGAGCCGTATAACATTTACAGCGACGGGCTTCGCGTCTACACCACCATCAACAGCAAGATGCAGCGATACGCAGAGTGGGCGGTTCAAAAGCATTTGAGCGAATATCTCCAGCCTGCCTTCTCTAAAAGCCTTGCCGAACGGGCGAGGTTTCCATTTGCCAGTCTTTCAGCCGACCAGGAGCAACGCGTCATGGAAACAGGGCGAAGAAGAACGATGCGCTACCGTATCTTGACAGGTAAGGAGTGTCACAACTGCCACAGAAGGGGTGATTTTGTGCAGAAACAAAGCATTGACGGAGTCGATTATTGGGTGTGTACAGCAGAGGACTGCGAGGAAAAGAAACGTGTTGTGCCGGAGGACTCTATTGACCTGATTTTTGACATTCCTGTAAAAATGCATGTCTTCTCTTGGGGAGGAGAGATTGACACAACCATGTCACCAAACGACTCCATCCGCTACTACAAGAGTTTCCTTCAGGCAGGAATGATGAGCCTTGATCCACATACCGGCCATATCAAGGCCTGGGTAGGGGGCATCGACCACAAACACTTTGAGTACGACCACGTCTACTTGGCTAAGCGACAAGTGGGCTCTACTTTCAAGCCCTTTGTTTATGGTTTGGCCTTGGAGTCTGGGTTGAGCGCTTGCCATAAAGTGCCCAACATTCCATACACATTCAAGAAAGGGGAATTTGGTCTACTCAAGGATTGGACGCCACAGAACGAGGGAGACCCGTATGGCTATGAGGTCACTTTAAAATTTGGTTTGGCGAACTCAATGAACACGATCACGGCTTGGGTGATGAAGCGCTTTACACCTCAAGCTGCGGTGGCTTTTGCTAATCGATGTGGAATCCAATCGCATATTGACCCAGTGCCATCTTTAGCGCTCGGTGTTGCTGACCTCAGCCTTCACGAAATGGTCACCGCCTACAGCACCTTCGCCAACCGAGGAATGCGCATGGAGCCGGTGTTCTTGTTACGTATCGAAGACAACGGGGGAACCGTCATCTATGAAGCGCAACAAGAGATCCGCGAGGTCATGAGCGAAGAGCAGGCCTATAAGATGATAGACTTAATGAAGGGCGTGACCGAAGGAGAGCGAGGGTATGTCCCAAGGCTGGAAAGAGAAGGGGTTGTTGGAACCGCGATGCGAATGCACTACGACTTGAAGGAGCGCGAGTATGACGGAATTCCATGGGAAGTAGAAGTGGCGGGCAAAACCGGAACGACCCAAAACAACTCCGATGGTTGGTTCATGGGCATCGTGCCTGACCTAGTTACAGGAGTGTGGGTTGGCGCGGAGGACCGAAGTGTGCGTTTCCCTAGCAATAGGACAGACCTAGGACAAGGGGCCAATACTGCTTTGCCAATTTGGTGCTACTACATGAAAAAGGTCTGGGCTGACAAGGCGTTAAACATCACCACGAGGCCATTTGATGTCCCTGAAAACCTTAAAAATACTAACTTCGATTGCACGAATGAATCGGGCGATTCAAAGCCTTTTGGAGGTGGAGAAATGGACCCCGAAGACTTGTTTAATTAAGCACTATGGCAATCAACAAAGTGGTATCCGGTGCGGAGGAGGCGATTCAAGGCATGGAGGATGGAATGACCGTTATGTTCGGAGGCTTTGGCCTTTGTGGAATTCCGGAAAACGCCATCGCTGCCCTTCGAAAAAAAGGTACTAAAGGTTTGACCTGCATCTCCAATAACGCAGGTGTCGACGGGTTTGGACTAGGCATTCTACTTGAGAACAAGCAGATCAAGAAAATGATCGCCAGCTATGTCGGTGAGAACGATGAGTTTGAGCGTCAGATGCTCAGCGGTGAATTGGAGGTTGACCTCATTCCGCAAGGGACGTTGGCGGAAAGATGCCGCGCTGCAGGTGCCGGTATTCCCGCATTCTTCACTCCGGCTGGCTATGGAACGGAGGTAGCGTTAGGCAAAGAAGTGCGCTGGTACAACGGAAAACCCCACATCTTGGAGCACGCTTTTGACGCTTCGTTTGCATTCGTAAAGGCGATGAAGGGAGACACCGCAGGGAACCTTGTCTTCAATGCCACAGCAAGAAACTTCAATCATGCGATGGCAATGGCCGGAAAGATCACGGTGGCAGAGGTTGAGGAGCTCGTGCCGGTTGGTGAGCTTGACCCGAATGCGATCCACACGCCAGGCATCTTCGTACAGCGAATTTTCCAAGGAGAGAAATTTGAAAAGAGAATCGAGCAGCGCACGGTTCGTCCAAAATCATAGGACATGGCACTAGATAAAAATGGAATCGCGCAACGGATTGCTCAAGAACTGCAAGATGGATACTATGTAAATCTTGGTATCGGCATCCCTACACTCGTGGCTAACTACATTCCGGAAGGAATCGATGTAGAGTTTCAAAGCGAGAATGGAATGCTGGGCATGGGCCCTTTTCCTTTTGAAGGCGAAGAAGATCCAGACCTAATCAATGCCGGAAAACAAACGATCACTGCGGTACCAGGCGCCGTGTTTTTTGACTCCTCTACCAGCTTTGCTATGATCCGTGGTCAGCATGTAGACCTTACCGTGCTTGGTGCCATGGAGGTGGGTGATCAAGGTGATATTGCCAACTGGAAGATTCCAGGACACATGGTGAAGGGAATGGGAGGCGCCATGGACTTGGTGGCCTCGGCCAAGAATATCATCGTAGCGATGATGCATACCAACAAGGCGGGAGAATCTAAGCTTCTGCGACAGTGTACGCTACCTCTTACGGGTGTTCGCTGTGTTACGCGCGTAGTGACCAATCTTGCGGTGTTGGATATCACCCCAAAAGGTTTCAAGCTGATCGAGCGAGCGCCCGGGGTGAGCGTAGAGGAAATCCAGAAAGCAACAGAAGGTCGTTTGATCGTGGAGGGTGACATCCCTGAAATGAAGCTCTAAGCCGAATGATCCTGGTCACCGGAGCCACTGGAATCGTTGGTTCACATATCGTATTGAATCTGCTTCGTGCAGGCGAAGAGGTGCGCGTGCTTCACCGGCCATCAGCCGAGCTTTCTACCCTAGAGAACCTGCTGATATTTCATGGCGTCGAAGGCAGGCCTTCCTATTTCAAAGGAGACATCCAAAAGCCCATAGATCTTTACGAGGCTGCCGAAGGCTGCGATCAATGTTATCATAGTGCCGCACTCGTCTCCTTCAACGACAACGACCAAAAGAAGTTGGCAGAGGTCAACACTTACGGAACGAAGAACGTGGTGGACATGTGCCTGGCCAAGGACATCACCCTTTGCTTTATTAGTTCAACCGCCTCCATTGGTGAAACCCTGTTGAATGGAATGAGAACCGAAGAGAGTGAGTGGGTTTCCGATAAAGGCAAGGCGGCGTATACGTTGAGCAAGCGTTACGGGGAGTTAGAAGTGTTCAGAGGGATACAAGAGGGGCTGAGGTCCGTAGTCGTGAATCCGGGAGTGATCATAGGACCTGGGAACTGGGGGCAAAGTAGCACGTCGATCTTTCTAAGTGGCATCAAGGGTATGACCTTCTATCCGTCTGGGTCGAATGGCTTTGTAGACGCCAGAGATGTGGCGGATATTGCGGTTCACATGATGAAGGAGCCGGGCAAGTTTCGAGGTCAACATTTGCTTATCGGCGAGAACCGATCCTTCAAGGAGGTCTTTGATATGCTTGCGAAGGCAGGCGGAGTAAAAAAGCCGAGTGTATCCGTTCCAAAATGGCTCATCAGGATCTTGATCTCCATAATGCGGACCCTTGAAAAGCTAGGTTTGAACGCATCCAACCTCACTGCCAATAGCCTAAGGTCCTCCATCACGCGCAATCGGTATTCTTCTCAGAAAGTTCGGGAACGGGGCTACACCTTTCGCCCCATCGAAGACGCCATCAATTATACCTACGAGGTATATCGAGCCGAGAAAGGCTAGTCTCTCTCTTTGCTAGACTTTCGTTCGACCTCTTCTTTTTTAAGTTGGGCTGCTTGAGTACTCAGTCTTTCCATGGCGATGTCATACACCTCGGCCATGTCATCAAAGTCATCCCCCCAGAACTCTAGACTTTTTAGAAATCGCTCGCGACTCACCTTGGCGGTATCGAAATACTCAATGAAGCCTCGTTTAGCATAAACCTGGAGGTTCCCTTTTTTAATCTCACGCTGACGGGAGGCCGCGTCGATGAGATGAACCTGACTAATGAAGTACGCCATGCTGTCTTGAGAAAGAATTCCATCAGGAACCTCTCTGGGCGCGTTCTCATTATTTCCACAAGAAGTGAAAACAGAAGCAAAGACAATCCCGAAGAAGACGGATAGAGGTCTCATCGATCGAAGGTAATCGCCTGTCCTTTTTTAGACTCATCAAAGGCGCCGTTTCTATAAGCGATGTGACCACTCACGATGGTCATGACCACCTCGGATCCAAAGGTGTGTTCTTCAAAAGGTGACCACCCGCACTTATAGAGCAAGGTTTCTAGCTGCACCTGAGTGGAGCGCTTGCGGTCGACCAATACAAGGTCAGCGTAATAGCCTTTTCGAATGTAGCCGCGCTTGTGGATCTGAAAACAGTCAGCCACGGCGTGAGACATCTTTTCAGCCACGCGTTCAATGGAGATTCTACCCTGATCAACGAAGTCCAGCATTGCGAGAAGAGAGTGCTGAATGAGCGGGCCACCGCTAGGGGCAGACCAATATTTGTTTGACTTCTCCTCTAGGGTGTGTGGAGCGTGGTCAGTAGCAATGACGTCGATGCGGTTATCAAGCAAAGCCTTCCAGATTCCTTCGCGGTCTGCAGCGGTTTTAACGGCAGGATTCCATTTGATGTGGCTTCCCTTAGACTCATAGTCGGCATCGGTAAACCACAAATGGTGGATGCATGCTTCAGCTGTGATCCGCTTTTCTTTGAGAGGAATGTCGTTCCTGAAAAGCTCGGTTTCGCGAGCGGTGGAAATGTGTAAGATGTGAAGTCGCGTATCGTGCTTCTTGGCCAGCTCAGCTGCCATACTCGAAGATAGGTAGCACGCCTCTGCGGAACGGATGATCGGATGCGCGGTCATCGGCACATCGTCACCATACTGAGCCTTGAATTTGGCTGAGTTTGCCCGGATCGTTCCTTCATCTTCGCAGTGAGTTGCGATGAGCAGCTTGGACTTGGAGAAAATTCCCTCTAGGGTATCTCGGTGATCTACCAGCATGTCGCCCGTGGAGGAGCCCATAAAGATCTTGACACCACAGACATGCTTTGGGTCGGTAGCGAGAACTTGATCTAGATTGGTGTTCGTTGCACCAAAAAAGAAGGAGTGATTCGCCATGGACACCTCGCTCGCCCGATCGAACTTCTTAACCAACTCGGCTTGAGTGGCGGTCTGTGGGTTGGTATTCGGCATTTCCATGTAGGTGGTCGTTCCACCCGCAACAGCCGCCTTGGCTTCGGTGTAGATTTCTGCTTTATGGGTCAAGCCGGGCTCGCGGAAGTGAACTTGATCATCGATCACGCCCGGCATCAAAGTGAGCCCTGTAGCATCAATTCTATCGATGTTTTCTGAAAGACCGCTTGGCAGGTCGCCTTCAAACACTTCTTCAATATATTCTCCATCCAGAAGCACGTGACCTATGAAGGACCGCCCTTCATTGACCACGGTTGCATTTTCGATCAATTTCTTCATACCAGTTGTCGCATTTGTAACACCCCCCAGAACGCTTCCTTGAAGATTCCAGAACTCATTTTTGAGGCTCCGGCAATACGGTCTGTGAATGTGATGGGCACTTCGATGAGCTTATAACCGCGTTTCCAGGATCGATATTTCATCTCGATCTGGAAGGCGTAGCCAATGAAGCGAACTTTATCAAGCTGAATAGCCTCTAGCACGTGGCGCTGATAACATTTGAAGCCAGCGGTCGTGTCCTTGATGTTCATCCAAAGAACCAAGCGGACGTATACGGAGGCAAAATAGGACATGAGAATCCGTCCGAGAGGCCAGTTTTCAACCTTGCCTCCTCGCACGTAACGTGACCCAATGGCAACATCTGCTCCGCCCTCTTTGCAAGCGATATACAGCCGAACGAGGTCGTCAGGGTTATGGGAGAAGTCACAGTCCATCTCGAAGAAGAACTTGTAATCCCGCTTCAATCCCCACTTGAAACCATGAATGTAGGCAGTGCCTAGTCCAAGCTTGCCACTACGCTCTTCAATGTGAAGTCTACCACTATACTCTTCCTGAAGAGACCTCACAATAGCCGCCGTGCCGTCGGGAGAGCCGTCATCCACAATCAACAGATCGAACTCCACCGGCAAGGAGAAAACCTTACGAACCATGCGTTCGATGTTTTCCTTCTCGTTGTACGTGGGGATGATGACTAGGGCTTCTGACACAATTTCTTAGAAGAATGGCGAATATAGGTTGAAATTCATCAAAATTCTTGTCCAAATTGGCCTATCGAGACGCATTCACAATTATTGGCCTGATCAGTGAGATCGGGGTCTCTGAAATAGGCGCAGAAAAATGAAACTGCTTGCTTTTTCGATTAAATTGATATATTCAACCTACAATTAACAAAAAACGTCTATGAAACAGCTTTTACCCCTCATGCTTGCGCTACTCTCTTCGAGCACTTTTGCGCAAGTGCAATTCTACGGACCTACAACACCTTCTACAGGTGGGGTTACGGCACAAGATTTCGAGAGCGCGTATGATATTTATGACGCCCAAGGAGCAGATGACTTTGTGGTTCCTTCAGGAGTCACATGGTATGTTGACTCGATTATCATTCCAGGGAGTTATTCTTCGGGAGCTACGGCTACTTGCGGAATCATCTACAATATCCACACTGACAACGGTGGTGAACCAGGTACAGTAGTTACTGGAGACACGATCAACAGTGATGTCGATGAGAATGGCGACGGAGATCTGGTGGTTCGATTTGAAACACCTCTGCAGATCACGTCAGGTACTTATTGGTTAGTGGCCAACGGACGAAAGAATTTCGCGAGCGGTGGTGGTCAATGGTACTGGCAGCGTGATGAAAGCTTGACTGGTTACCCTGCTCTGTGGAGAAACCCAGGCAATGGCTTTGGTTCTAACTGTACTTCTTGGACCACCTTCTACAACTGCACGAACTTGGCTATGTCAGATTCTGGCTTGACATTTTACATGTACGGATGCTACGGCCCTACCAAGCCCCTTGGCTTTGGATTTGACACCCTGCTTTGCGCCGGCGCCTTTAATAGCGTAACCCTAACTGGCGACACTATCGGATCTCAAGCCAACGTATCCTACCTCTGGAACACGGGTGCTACTACTCAAAGCATCACGGTTTCGGCATCAGGACAATACACGCTTTACGCTGAGGACTCAGTAACTCAATGTGGTCGTACCGCTGTCTACAACATCGGTATCGGTTCTGTTCCTGAGCCAAACATCGAGGACGATACACTTTGCGGCGCCTCTAGCATTCCTGCAACATGGGGCCCTGTGGGAGGATGTGCTAATTGCCAGACCTCTTGGAGCGACGGAAGCACGGGTTCATTCTTTAGCACGTTTGATCAAGGTTGGGTGGTTGTTACCGTAATAGACACCGTAAGCGGTTGCAGCAGCGTCGACTCAGCGTATTTGACCGTCATTCCTGCTGACGCTACGATTCAACCAGGTTCACTCATCGATCATTGCGAAGGCACAACGACTACCGTTTCTGTTCTTGAGACCTTGTCATCTTATTCATGGACGTTCTCTCCTGATGGTATGAACTGGAGCTCGATCGGCACCAACCCAACAGCGGATGTTACGGCTGGAGGTCGTGTAGCGGTTTCAGGAGTGAATGGCGACGGCTGTCAAGTCTACGACACGGCTGACGTGATCCTTCGCCCAGAGCCCAACCCAACTATTTCTTTCACCTCTATGCCAAATGGTAGTGTACAGCTCAACGTGAGCGGCGACTTCGATTCTTACGCGTGGGATGATGGAAGCGTGGGTCAAGCCATCACGGTAAATAATAACGGTCTCTACACGGTCACTGTAGTGGATGAGTTCGGCTGCGAAGGCTCTGCTTTCATCAACGTTTATACGGTTGGTGTACCGGATGCGATCATGAGTCAATTGGAGGTGTATCCAAACCCTGCAAACGACCGTGTGACCATCGCATGGCCTCAGTCGTGGGTTGGAAACTCCACCTTAAATATCATTGACCTTCAAGGTCGTACCATCATGACATCACGCTCAAACGAGTCATTGCAGCAACTTGATCTTTCATCGGTTGCCGCTGGCACGTATGTGCTACAGGTGATTTCTCCTGAGGGAACAGGAACAACCAACTTGGTTATCACCCGATGAAGCACTAGATAGACTAATCTATACCTACTACCTAGAAGAGGCTGTCGATTATTCGGCGGCCTCTTTTTTTGCTCGCTTCTTCTACATTTGAAGCAATGCGCACCCTCTTGCTCGTCATCGGATTATCCTTGGTCATTCCATTCTTCGGGCGTGGCCAGGTAGTTTTGGTTGACCATACGTCAGGTCAGCAGGGGGCCTCGGTCGTGGCGCAACAGTTTGAACTGGCATATTCCCAGTTCTCATCCTATGGCGCGGAAGACGTAATTGTGCCGGCAGGTCAGCAATGGCATTTGGACTCTGTTCTCATCTTCGGTGAATACGCCACCCCGTCGGGGTCGCCAACTCCCGGGGCGGGCATCATCATTTCGTTGATGGAGAACAACGCTGGACAGCCAGGCAATGTGCTTTACACGGATACCCTGTTATCGGGTGCTGATCCGGATGGGGATGGAACGTTATTCTATCACTGGGACGAGCCCTTTGTAATGAACCCAGGTTCATACTGGCTGGTAGTTGCCGCCCGAAAGGATTATGGAACAGGTCAAACGCAGTGGCAGTGGTTTAGTTCTTCAATTACCTCCGGTGATACGGCCATGTGGGTGAACCCTGGAAATGGATTTACCCTCAACAATTGCCCCAATTGGAACGAGGTCACTACCTGCTACGGCTCGATCTATGAAGGCCTTAGTCTTACCCTCTATGGCTGCCCGGAAGCGAAGCCAGAGGTTTTCGGACTGCCTTTAGACACGTTCTATTGTTCTAATAGCGATGTCGTGATCTCCGTAGGCGCATCGAGCTCGTCGGCCGTGTTTGAATGGAGTAGTGGCTCTCAATCAGATTCAGTGATCATTGATCAGTCTGGGTCGTACTTCTTGACCGTCACGGATACCGTCAGCGGATGTGCCGTTGTCGATAGTGTTTGGATAGAAGAGAAGAACGCGCCGAGTCCTCAGATAGATGATCTGGATAAATGTCCGGGCGCATCGATCGTTGTTGATGGCTATGCGTGCGACAGCTGTGCCCAGCTTTGGAGTGATGGCTCAAGTATGGATAGCTTGTGGGTCTCTCAACCAGGCCTTTATTGGCTGCAAGTCACCGACACTACTAGTGGTTGTATGGAGACCGACACCTTCCTGGTCGAAATCCTGGAGGTCGATCCGATTCAATACACAAATGACCCGCCTTTCACCTTATGCGAGGGCGGGTCAACCACCATTGAAATATCGAATAACTATACCGCCTATTCCTGGTCGACCGGGTCGACGGGAAATTCAACGGAAGTTTACACGCCTGGTTTTGTGACCGTGACCGTGACAGATAATAACGGCTGTGAGTTATCTGACACCTTATTTGTGTTCATATTGGTGACTGTGGCTACCATTACGATCACAGGTTACACGGAGGGCGGCTATCAACTATCCGCTAACCCAGGATTCTCTTCCTACCTATGGTCAACAGGTGATACGACCCAAAGTATTACAACCGAGGGAGGATCTATATGGTTACAAGCGACGAGCAGCTATGGTTGTCAAGGCTCAGACACGCTCTTTCTAGCGGTGGGTGTCGACGAGCAATCTTCAGTTGACCTGAGGGTATATCCGAATCCGGTGAACGGGGAGCTTTATATTGACTTTGGTGGGGAATCGAGCGAAGGACGGATCATTCTTTCTACGCTAGATGGTCGCAGGGTAATACAGAGAAAAACACAAAGTGTACGTGAAACCATTGATGTGAACAGCATTCCAAGCGGGGTGTACATGCTCACGGTTGAGACTCAGCGAGAATCATGGACCCGTCGAATAATCATACAAAATCACAATTGATGAAAAGGACAATCATCGTCACCCTCATTTCCTGGCTATCGCTGTGCGCGATGGCTCAATTGGACACTTCGGCATTTGACTCATTTATCGAATATCAATACGCCCGATTCGATCTTCCTTCGATCGCTGTAGCGATCGTCAAGGATGGTGAGGTGGTGCTGCAGTCAAACTACGGAAAGAGGTCCGAGAACGCCGACGATGCGCCTAACCATAATACACTTTATGGTATCGCGTCCTTATCCAAGGCGTTTACGGCAGCCTCTATTGGCATGTTGGTCGACGAGGGCAAGTTGGATTGGGACGACAAGGTGACAAAGCACCTTCCCTGGTTTGCTATGCACGACCCATATGTGACGGAGCACATGACCATTGAAGACCTGCTCTGTCATCGAAGCGGGCTGATCACGTTTGACTGCGACCTGCTCTGGTATGGGACAACCTACTCGCGAGAAGACGCGATCAAGCGCATTCAATATCGCCCACCGACCTACGAGTTTCGATCAGAGTTTGGATATCAGAACCTCATGTTCATGACAGCGGGTGAAGTCATCGAGGCCGTTTCTGGAATGTCGTGGGACGACTTTGTCCAACAGCGTATTCTCACTCCGCTTGGGATGGAGAGAACCACATCGCGATTCAAGGAGTTCTCTTCAGATAATAACGCCGCAAAGCCTCATTTGAAGGGCAAGGAGATCTTCATGCTTAGTTACGATAACAGTGGTGCGACCGCAGCGCTCAATTCATCTACGGCCGATATGTCCAAGTGGATGGAGTTCTGGCTTAACGATGGAATCGTTGATGGAGACACCTTACTGAGTGCGTCTTCCGTCCGAAAGATTTGGTCACTGCACACGCCACTTGGAGTAGGGTCGTTTGACCAGGGCAATGGCACCCATTTCAAAGGTTATGGACTAGGTTGGTTCTTGATGGATTACAACGGAAGAATAGTGGTGCATCATGGAGGAGGACTACCCGGGTATATTTCGAAGCTCGCGTTGGTTCCCGAAGAAGATCTTGGAATCATTGTACTAACCAACGACATGAGCTCGGTTCCGACGATGCTGATGTATGCGGCCATCGATTGGGCTATGGGAAAACAGTACGGACAATGGAGTGATACCTTCTTTTCATTCAAGGAGCGGGGTGAGGAACGAGAAGAAGAGCAAAAGAAGGCCCGTCTAGAAACCAAGAAGGACGATCCGCTAATGCTCCCTCCAGATGACTATGTGGGAACGTACGTCGACGCGATGTATGGTGAGGCAACCGTGACCAAGACCAAGGATGGGTTGATGATGTCTTTGCTCCCTGCTAAAGAGCTTTTCACGGGCAAAATGTCGTCGTGGAATGACCACGCTTTCCGTTTCGAGGTCAACGACCCATTCCTGCCTTTTGGAGTAGCAACGTTCCGTGTGGAAAGAGATGTGGTGAAGGGTTTCACCATAGAGCTGCCAAACTACGATTTTCATTTCGACAAGCTCAACTTTGAGCGTCAGTAGAGCTGTTCTACTTGATCTAAGATTCGCTGGATCGCCATTTGGATGAGGCGCTTGTTACACTCAGCTCTTTGCGCGAAATAGTATTCCAGTTCTTCCGTGGTCAACATGCCGACCACGCCTGAGATCAACGTGTTTCGGAGCTCCGGGTCGTTCATGGAAGACTGACGGATCAACTGCTCTTGAGCTCGACGGGTCAGCTGGTTGAATTCCTTGTTTCGCTTATGCAGAAACAGCTTGGTATAGCCGAGGATCCAGTCATTCTGGAACTTGAGAACCGGGCGAAGAACTTCATTCTGAAACTGCTCCATGGGCTTACCAGCCGGAGGCAGATCAAGCATGGGTCTTAGACTTTGAACCTTCGTATCTCTTTCAGAAATCGGCATACGTAATAAACAAGCCCCCATGGTCAATGGTTGACTTCAGGCAACAAAAAAGCCCCCCGTCAAAGACGAAGGGCTTCGATATATGAGGTCGTGATGTTCTTATTGAACGATCACGCGAAGGGACTCACCTTCTGAGGTTTCCAACAGGTAAAGACCATCAGTAAGACCACTTAGATCGGTGGTGTTAACACGCTGCTGTTGCAACACTACCTGTCCGGTCAAGTTGTACAAAGTGAAGCTCACTTGCTTATTGAAGCGAAGAACTTCACCATTGTTAGGATTTGGCCAAGCCTTGAGCCCCTTCACGGAAACTTCTTCTACAGAAAGAGGGAAGTTCGCAGAGTTGGGGGTCGTTTGGGTGAATACCACCCAAGGAGCGCCTCCGTCTGTATTTCGTCCGAAGGATTCATCGCTACCCAATGCCACGTAGGTGACAGAATCAGCGGCAGCCACGTCGCAACCCATCTCGTAAGCGATACCAACGAATCCGCCAGTTTCATCCAATGTGAAGTTGGTGTGAAGGTATCCCTCGCTGTCTTCGTTATCTGCCCAGATGATTGCATAACCACCGGCAGGAACTACTTCGGTAGAGGTAGTTGGAACTTGATACAGCATAGGGATTAGAGCGTCATTGGTGAAATAGAGCCCAGCAAGAGACACCGAACTATTTCCAGTGTTGTACACTTCGATCCAATCATCGAAATCTCCATTCTCATCTGCATAGGTAGATGTGTTATTGGCCATCAATTCATTGATCACCAATGATGGCGCCTCCATAGACACGTTGGTGTCGATGTCGGTGTAGAACATTGGGAAGATCTGATAGTTGTCCAAGTAAGGAGCACTATTGTCAAACTGACCACCAATACCGGTGATGTGGAACATTCCTGTTGGAGCAGAAGGCCAGTTCTCATCCACGTCGGTATCCGTATCGATACGCATCACGATAGTGTCACCATCGCAGGTCAACAGGTCTACGTTGCTCGAAGAAGACGTTGGCCACTGAGCGGTGTCGATCACCATTACGTTGTGGATAATGATAGGCTCAGACTCTGTTTCTTGGCTAGGAACATCTGCTTCCATAGGTTCTGGAACTGGATTTCCTTGATTGATTAGCATGATGGAATCAGGGAAGATCTCAGTCAAACCGTTGTAGAAATCGATCTCACCGCGAACCATGATGGAGTCTCCTTCGGTCACAACATAGTTGCTCACGTCATTGAAGTTCCAAACATTGATTCCTTCTTCATCCCACAAGGTGAAAGAGATTCCGTTGTTACCGTCGAGGTCCACACCAAGAACAACACCTCGCGTCCAGCAGTAAACGCCGAGAGAATCTGGCTCACCGTTCGCATCGTCATTGTTGATTACTGGGATCGGGTAGAACGGAGGCTCAGGAATGGTTGTCGTGTCCTCTACACAGATGTCCACATCATAGTAGTGGTGTGGGAAGATCTGATATCCTGAGGTGTAAGGAGAAGAGAAGTCGTATTGACCTCCAATTCCGATAAGCTCACAAATAGAGTCGCCAACGACAATAGTCAATGAATCATCTACGTCCGTATCGCTATCCACGCGCATGACCACGGTGTCAGTTGCCGTTACGAGCGTATAGTTGCTACCTGAAACATCGAAAACAGTCAAGTTCTCCATGCGGATGTACTCAGATTCCGTTGATTCGTCTAGCGTGGTTACTGTTAGAGGAGTTGGAAGGGCATTACCAGAGCTAAGCACCATCATCGAGTCACCGTTGATCTGCGCAAGTCCGTTAAACTGACCAACCGTTCCATAGACAATCACACTATCTCCTTCGGTTACGGTGTAAGGAGGAGTGAACCCGCCAGAGGCGAATACACCAATTCCACCCGTATTATCGATAACGGTGAAGCTGTTGTTAGAAGAAGTGCCTTGGAGGTCAACACCTACTACGATTCCTTGAATTCCGCATACGACGTTGTTGGAATCAACCACCCCATTCGTGTCTACCGTTTCGATGGTTCCAATAGGGTAGATTGGCAATCCGCTCGGAGGCATGACTGAACCACTACCGCAAGAAGTGTCAACATCGGTATAGTAGCGTGGGAAAATTTGGTAGCCAGAAGTGTAGGGCGAGCTGTTGTCAAACTGCCCTCCGATTCCGATTACATAACAGAGTGAATCACCGATTGCAAATGAGAGCGAATCATCCACGTCGGTATCGCTATCTACTCGCATGACGTATGTGTTACCATTTCCGCTCAGCGTATAGTTAGAGCCAGAAATTGCTGTGATCATGACGTCTTCGATCTTGATCAGCTCAGATTCGGAGTCTTCACCCAAAACGGTAATCGTAACGGTGTCAGGAATAGGGTTGTTTTGATTCAATAATTCAATCGAATCTGGGAAGATCTCTGTCAATCCATTGTAAAAGTCGATCTCACCTCGAATGAGGATGGAATCTCCTTCTTGAACGGAATAATTGCTCACATTCGCGAAGTTGTATACGTTGATACCTTCTGTACCACCTAGGGTATCCATAATGGTGAAGCTATACCCTGCATTTCCATCAAGGTCTACACCTACCACTACACCGCGTGTCCAGCAGTTCACCTCCAAATAGTAAGGAACTCCGAGTGAATCTACGTTGTTGATGAGTCGGACAGGGTACTCAGGAAGAGAGCTGCAGTTCGAGTAATGAAATCCTGCGCTATCCCAGAAGTTCTGAGCCGCAACAATCCATTGAGAGTTGCTCGTGTTTGTTCCAGCTGTAACAGCCCAGTTAGTGTCCGGACCACAAACCCATGGCTTGCGAATCAGGGTGTGTTCACCAGTACCATTGGTAGTTCCAGCAACATCCCAACCTGAACCTGGATCAGGACCCTGCTCACCAACTGCGTCGATGATGAACCAAGTAGACCCGTTCCACTTAGCTAAACCGACGGCATCATCACCATTGAAGAAGGTAGATGTGTTGTATGCCGTCGTGGCATTAGAAAGGTTGAGGATCGCTGTGTCAGCTGCAGAGTTTGCAGCTACGATTACTTCGCCGTGAGGCAATTGGCCACTTAGAATGTTGCTATCCTCAAACCAAGTTCCTCCGTTGGAGATTCTCCACAGAGCGTAGTTAGAGAGGTCGACAGTATCGCCTGTTCCGTTGTAAATTTCAATGTACTTGTTGTTGGAAGATCCTTCTGCGTACTCAGAGATGAACAGGTCGGACGCCTGGCCAAACGTGAGAACACTCGAAACGATAAAACCAACGGAGAGTAAAAACTTTTTCATGATTATCCGTTCAAAATTTGTGCTGCAAAGTTCGTCATGCGGGATGGGATATGTGTTACCAAATCTTTAACATGAGGAGAATCAGGAAACAAACTTTAAAGCCTACACGCAATGAGGATCGGAAGACGCGTTCTTTTCACACTTCCCTGAAGATCAAATGTTTCCACCCAGACCACGTGTATCCCCACTGGAGCCTTCCGTCCGTCATCCGTGGTTCCATCCCACAGGAAGGAAGATGAAGCAGAGAGTAAGGACTGGTTCGCTACGGGTTTAATCAGTTGACCGTTAGCGTGGTTTACCTTGATGTTGGCTACAGTTCCAGGACTCACATCTTGAAAATTCACAGCGACAAGGTCTTCATATCCATCGTTGTCCGGTGAGATTCGGTCTGAGCTTAATGATACCGATGCTTGAGCTTCAGGATTAAAAAGACCCTGTGAGTTGGCATAGCCCGGGGTTCCATAATTGTCAAGACTCGAAGCGGAGTGCCAATGTGCTTCTGGGTGCCCTTCCACGCGCTCCAAAGAAACACCCTCTGGGTCGTCTATCAAGGCGAAGTGCATCTCGGACGAATAGCGGACACTGTCGACTATCTTTCCGAAGGGGTTAGCCAAGTACAGCAAACCTCCATCGTCAGGAAGCGGAGGTAGATCGGAGTAGAACAGAGCTTCTCGCTGGGCAAAAGGATATTCATGCGGAATGGATTCCGGATCTTCAGAAAAGCAACGCAAGGAGTTCGACTCTAGCACGACCTCTGTTGGTGTGATCAAGTAGTTTGACAACTCGTCTACACCGTCTGGAACTACCCATGACCAGCCTTTCATGGGAATGTCGAACATCGACCTGTTTTGAAGTTCAACGAAGTCCGACCCTCCCGACCTCGGATTGAAAAGAAACTCATTCAAGACCACGTCACAGGGCTTCGGAACATACACCTCGAGCGCCAGATACAGAGGTCCTGATCCGTCACAAGTACTTACTTCTTCCGAAACCCATCGCATGGCCTCACCCATCGGCCATGGCGTTTCTGAAGTGAGTTGGACCGCCTCTTGACTCAACCAATGAAGGTGCTGGACACCATCAAAAACGAAGGAACTAGTATCCACCTTTCGGTCGAGCCGCGCTTCGAGTTTTGTGCTATCGATGAAGTGATACGCCGCCCAGCTAGGAATGGCGGAAAGTCCGGAACCCTCGATGCTTTTGGGCAAGCCTGGCGTGCCTTGTTCGTCCGATACAGAAGCGCTCCAATTACTGTCTGACAAGCAGAGGGCGTTCAGGTCGATGCGCTCGAGCGCCCACCCTCCCTTCTCTTTTACAGGATCGCGATACCAATGGTCCTCGTAGCTAACCTCGTCGATCACGGTCTCTAAGTCCAGTAACCGAAGGTGGTCAGAAACGTTGTTTAGGTTGTGCAGACCTGTAACCGGCAGTACACGTACGGATGAATGAAACACTTCCTCAGCCTCTGCAATGACGGCATATTCACCCGGGACAAGGTAGGCCTCCGGCAACTCAGTCACGTCCGTTTGGTCGGCCAATTGAATGCCTTTCGTGCGGATCAGTTTATCCGTACGATTATGGATCTCGACGTATTCATTTCGGAACCCAGGCCCTTGTGATAGCGGGTGGGGAAAGACTTCGGTGAACACCAGATCGAAGCGCCCAGGAGAAACCGGAAGTCCGGTGATCAACGTCGTATCGGTCATGTGCACCCCTGCGCAACTGATCAACCCGGCTACGCTTAATTCATAAGGCTCACCAGGAATGAAAGACGGCGTAGCGGAAAGCCTGATTTCGTACTCGTTTAAGTATTCCAGGGTAAGATCTATGCCTGCCATTTCGAACAGAGCGTATGTGAGTTCGACGCTATCTGTGTTCAAGGCCTCGTTAAATCGAACCAGCAAGGTCGAGTCGTCTAAAGCCACAGCTACCTCAACTCTTGGCCGTGGAAGAGCGGTGTTCGTATCGAGAATGGAGTTGGGCTGACCGGGGGTTCCTCCTTGCGGTGAGACGCTCGATGACCAGTTGCCTTGCCGGCTGCATGGGTGATAAGGGTCAATGCGCTCCAAGGAAACACCGCCCGACGAAGAGGTGGGTATGTGCCATTCATTGGAATAGTTCACCTGATCGATAAGGTTTGAGTCGCGGGCCAGCACGATGTCATCACCACCATTGTTAAGGGATGGAAAATTGACCACAGGGATCACCGTTCCGTACGAAGAGAAGTCGGTGAAGAAGGCAGTGTCACAGAGGATTGCATAGGCATAAGGGCCGAGTAGAACAGGTGACACCAAGCCTTGCTTGCTAGGATCACTCAGGGTGATGTCGGAAAGGTCCAAGTTGCGAGGAGTGGTATTGTAGATCTCGATGAACTCTGCATCGGGGAGGCCAAAGGAAGGAGTCGGGTCGGCAAAGATCTCGTTGATGATGAGGTCGCCCGTGGAAGGAACGATGGGGTCGTAGAAAGTGAAGCTGACGCTTGTGTCAATTGCGTTTCCAGCTAGGTCGGTAACGCCTTCGATGGAGAGGTGGATAGAGGAAGCGACCGGTAAGGGACCGCTGAGCAGCAATGAGACAACCATAGAGTCTGTTGTGATTCCGATGGAATCTAAATCTAGGGCTGCGCTTAGCGGGAAGTGGGACACTTGACTAGCGCTTGATGGGTCGAGAGGTTCGCTAAAGAACAAATCGATCTGACTGGAGTTTACGACGTGAAGAGAAGTCAACCTCGGCGGTGTAGTGTCTCTGGGAATGGAATCCACATAGACATGACCAAAGGAAAATCGTGTGCTATTGCTCGAGGTATACTTGCACCAGATGCCCGCGTAATTCCCGTGCACCGGTTCGCTATAAACCGCACTGTCCAGGTGTTGGAACATCCCATCTTCAAGACCGCTTTTTCAACATGCAAATACCACTTGGATAGCGCATGATTCGCACTTTCAAGGAAGGGTCATTTGCATATATAGCGCTGCCCGAAAGCACGGTGGTGGTAACCGAGCTGTGTTCGTGGTACAACCTCAAAACATCGCCACTTCCATTCTCTCCGAGACGAACGTAGTAGCCATCCGTCTCGGCCAGGCTCGAGTCAGATGCGGCTAGATAGAAGCGGACGGTATTGTTGTTACTCGGGTCGAAATCCAAGGCCAGGGACCACTCCCACGAAAGGGTGTCTGATCCATCGGGTTGGAATTCGCTCGAAAGCCAAGCCGTATCGCTCTCGGCAGGTCCATTGGTGGATAGGCGTCCATTCGAAACAGTGAAACGATCCAAGGTGCCGACCCAGACAGGGTCGTGATTCAAATTGCTATCTGCAAAGTCGTCTACGAATTGACCAAAGCCAACGAACGGAAGACAGAAAAGCAGCGGTGTGACAGTCCTCAATGCCATAGCTACAAAGGTTTAACGGGAGTAAATGTGCTACTTTTGCCGCCTGATCCATTTGCAAATTTTACCATGAGAATAGCAGTTGTTGGCGCTACAGGCCTAGTCGGTGGTGTGATGTTGAAAGTACTGGCGGAGCGAAGCTTTCCGATCACCCAGTTGTACTTGGTGGCGAGTGAGCGATCGGTAGGAAAAGAGATGACGTTTGGAGGACAGACCTACAACGTCATTGGTCTGAGCCAAGCCGTTTCCCTCAAGCCGGATATCGCCATCTTTTCAGCCGGTGGAGCAACGAGCAAGGAGTGGGCGCCGAAGTTCGCTCAGGTGGGCACAACCGTGATCGACAATTCGAGCGCGTGGCGAATGGATGCCGACAAGAAGCTGGTGGTGCCCGAGATCAATGGTCACCTCCTTACCAAGGACGATAAGATCATCGCCAACCCGAATTGCAGCACGATCCAAATGGTGCTGGCCCTTCGCGATATCCACAAGAACTATGGCATCGAGCGATTGGTGGTATCGACTTACCAGAGCGTGTCCGGCACTGGAGTGGCCGCACTCGATCAACTCGACGGTGAGCGTCGCGGAGGGAAGCCTGCCATGGTCTATCCTTATCCGATCGATATGAATTGCCTGCCGCACGGAGGTGATTTCGATGAGGAGGGGTATACCACAGAAGAAATGAAGTTGGTGCATGAGACGCGCAAGATCTTAGGTGATGATAGCGTCCAAGTCACAGCTACCGTGGTGCGTGTTCCGGTCAAAGGCGGGCACAGCGAGGCGGTGAACGTGGAGACCAGGAAGCCCTTTGAGTTAGGGGATGTGAGAAAGATGTTGGCTCAAACGCCGGGCATCACGCTTCAGGACCTTCCCGAAACCAACACCTATCCGATGCCATTGTATGCGGAGGGAAAAGACGATGTTTTCGTAGGTCGGGTTCGTCGTGATACAAGTCGTCCGAACGCATTGAACATGTGGGTGGTGGCTGACAATCTTCGAAAAGGTGCCGCGACCAACGCTGTGCAGATCGCAGAACTCGTCAAAGACCTATAACATGAAGGCAATTGGAACGGTTAGCTTATTCGTATTTGGTTTCGCTCTGTTGGGGTGTAATGAAGAGGCCTCGTTGGATCAGATGAAGGCAAGCGAACCCGATGCTATCATTCGTAACCTACCCACAAAGGACCGAGGGTTCTTGCTTCAGCCGCTGGAAGCAGCGCTAGACGACCTACGAGAGATTGCCGAGTACGACCCAAGCTTAGAGACCGTAGAAGAAGCGTTTAGTGAACCGGGGAGAGCAGGAACGTTTACGTTTCGAAGGAACGGTCAAGACACCGCGATGATGGTGCTGGAATTAGAAACAACTTCCTCTCGCGAAAAGCATGCGCGTTATTTCGACGACCAAGGAGATGTCTTCTTGTTGGAGTCAACGATCGTGCGTTTGGATAACACCGGTGAACCAGTCGAGAAGCGGGCCTATCGCATCTATTTTGAGGAGGAGGAAGTGCAATTGTCTGCCTACGGAAAGGTCGCTTACGGAGACCAGCCCCTTTCTAAGAATTGGGTGATGGTGTTCCCTACGGCGGAGGAGCTGGAATTTTTGCTCTCCATCAAATAGGGGCGTCCGACAAATCTTCGTAACTTCCGTCCATGAGGATTAGAGGATTACACGCATTAGCTGCGGCGCTATTGTTTCTTGGCGCCTGCAAGAAAGACAAACTACCACATCACAACTGAAAGCATCGCCGAACACCCGGAATACATGGGGGAGTGGGTGAATATCAATCCTGCGGAAATCGAGAGCAAGATGTTCTCTTCGACCTTGGATATTGATGAGAATGGAGAGGCTCGCTTTCAGGGCGGAATGGGAGATTCGGAAGGCGAGTTTAGCTGGCTGGATAGCGCGATCTACATCGACGCTAGGTCATTTCAGGTTTTACAAGAGCCCAGAGAGCTCTATTGGCTGACCATCAACCCGTGTCCACTTTCCGCCCAGGTTCAGTACGCTTCTCACGCGATGCGTTTGGAAGAGTATAAGAAGCAGTCGAATTTCCCCGACAATGTCCAACACGACCTCGTGAAGAATGACTGGGAAGAAGAAACTGACCCACGATCATTTTTTAGTGATTATCCGAATGAACTTCAGGGCAGTGAAAATGGAACGACGGCGTGGGCTAAGTTTCAACCCGATAGTTTGGTTTGGCTCAGAGGATGGCACACCAATGGACAGGATACAACTCGATTTTGGATCGATGATTCATATGTTGATTTCAGGGATGGAGCCACCATTCACTTAGCCAGTTATTTCAACGCTCTCAGATTTGAACCGGATGGGAATGGTGGTTTACTCATAGGTAGATCTACCACAAGCAAGTTTGAGATCTTCGACGAGCGTCAGGGATACCTTAGAGAGTTCCTTCTTCAGTAGCATTTTGTTTAGCCAAGCGCCGCTCATACACAAACGGGCCAAACGGCAGCAGCGCCGCGACAAAGCCAAAGATGACCTCCAGGAGATCCCACTTCATCTTGAACGCCACGATGACGAGCTGTGCCACATAGGCCATGAACAGCAGGCCGTGTGCCCATCCAAAATACTTGACCAACAGCGGCATGTCCAAGGCGTACTTGAAGGGCATGGCGATGAAGACCAGGATCAGAAAGGAAACCCCCTCGGCTCGACCGATCCAGAGGAAACGCTGAAGTGCTTTGTTTTCGTTGCTTGGCATAAGGCTGCGAATGTACATTCCAAACACCACAGAACATTTTCCGTTTACAAATCCTTACTTTTCTGAAACAATCTGCAGACCATGAAACACCTCTACACCCTTTTCGCATTTGTATTCATTGGCCACATCGGCTATTCGCAGGCGAATATCGCCCTGACCAACCCGGAAGCCGAGTCCGTTCTTATGGGTAATTATAACCCGCTGGACTATCAGGCTTCGACCGTGTTTGATGACCCGCACGAAATTGCGGCCGAATTAACGGATAGGATCAATGCAGATTCGCTCTATGAGTACCTCAAGAAGATGAGCGAGTTTGAAACCAGAAACACGGGTTCGGATACCGTTTCCGACACTCGAGGTATCGGAGCTGCGCGACGATGGACACATCAGAAATTTCAGCAGTTCAGCGCACAAAATGAGGGCCGACTGATCACAAGCTATCTTCAGTTCAACCGAGTGATCTGCGGACTGGACCTCCATCGAAATATTGTGGCAGTATTACCGGGAAGAGACACGATCGACCCGGGCAACAGCAAGCCGGGCATCGTGATCATCGAGGGGCACTTGGATAGTCGGTGTGATACGCCTTGCGATACCAACTGCCTCGCCGAAGGGATGGAAGACAACGGCAGCGGAAGCGCGCTGGTCTTAGAGTTGGCAAGGGTCATGTCTAAGTATACCTATGATCGCACGATCGTATTCATGTTGACCATTGGAGAGGAGCAAGGACTGTATGGCGCGGATGCCATAGCGGACTACGTGAAGGCGAACAACATTCCCGTAGCAGCCGTCCTCAACAATGATGTGATCGGCGGCATCATCTGCGGGGAGACCAGCTCGGCGCCCTCATGTCCGGGACTGAATGATATCGATAGCACTCAAGTGAGAATCTTCTCATCGGGCACTTTCAGTTCGCGCAACAAGCAGCTGGCTCGGTATGTCAAACTGCAATACGAGGAAGAGCTCAAGCAGCACGTCAAAGTACCCCAGCAGATTACCTTGATGACGGCCGAGGACCGCCAAGGTCGCGGCGGTGACCACATTCCATTTCGCGCCCAAGGCTATGCGGCGATTCGATTCACGTCGGCCAATGAACACGGAGACGCTTCGAACGGAGCCAACTACGAGGATCGCCAGCACACCAGCGAGGACATCCTGGGGGTAGACACCGACAACGATGGTCAGATCGATAGTTTCTTCGTTGATTTTAACTACCTCGCTCGCAATGCAGCGATCAATGCCAATGCGGCTACGATGATCGCACAGAATGTGTGTTCGGATATTGGATTGGTCGTAGAGCAGATCAACTGGAAGCAGGTTCGCGTCAACATTGGTGGCGACTGGTGCCCAGGACCACCGTATCGCATTGCCATTCGCACCGAGACGAATGATTTTGACACCCTGATCTATACCGAAGAGCAGGAGACGATCATCGAGGTCACCCCAGGCTTCATGCACTTCATCAGTGCTTGCAGGGTCAATGAAGATGGGATCGAAAGCCTGTTCTCAGGAGAGCAGTTCATCGACATCGTTGGAGTCGAAGATGAGCCCACTCAAGACCGGGGCATCCAGCTCCTTCAGAATCGACCCAATCCTTTCGACGAGGCCACGGCGATAGCATTCTTAGTGCACGAAATGCCCGCAGTAAATGTAGCCACGATTCGCATCACGGATGTACAAGGAAGGGTGGTGGATCAACTGAAGCATCCGATCCAAATGGGAATGAACGAGATGGTCTACACGCACGGTTACGGCAAAGTAGGCACCTATTACTACTCCCTGCTCATTGGCGATCAGGTGGCCGACACAAAGAAGATGGTGTTCGTCGCCAACTAGAACAATGCAACGGCTCGCGACTATACTGTGCTTGATGATGTTGTCCCTAGGACTCCAGGCCCAAGAAGTATATCGGAGTCAGTGGACGGTCGATCTGGGTCAGTGGAGCCCCACACACGATGGAGAACGACCCTATGTAGCGCTAATTCCCGCAGGGCTGTCACGGGTTGGGCTCATCCCTAACGGCTTGGTGCGCTACAACATTCAGTACTCTTTTCGGAACTATAGGAGTGCCTGCTACACCCGTCCTCGCAGCATTATTTCTCGCGATCGAATGGAGCAGGTGGAAGTAGGAGCGCACTACTTCTTTGATCGAGGTGAGCGGTATTATGATCGTCGAGTGGACCTCCTCGTGGGCTTAGGGGCAGTGTCGCAGTTCGTGATGAATCATTATGACTACGCCGACGTGAGACAGGAGAGCTATGCGCTCAATCGGAAGAACACTTGGGTTGCGCTTTACATATCTGCACCGGTGATGCTGACCTTCAAACTGAAGGGGCCACTTCGCTTTGAGGTGGGAACCGATCTCCGCTGGGGCGTGCAGCGAGGAAGGCTTGAGTCCATGGCGACGTATGATGGAGGAATCAGTTCCACCGGACAAGAAGTGAGCGAGGATTTTGAGCGCTATCGATTCCAGCCGGTTCCGATCCGAGTGGGGATAGGGATGCTGATCGCTCCTCGCCAAGAAAAGGAGGAGTCTGAGAAAGAAGTGGATACCAAAGTCAATGAGTTTGAGGTCAAATAGGCTCTTCATCATAGTGATCGTTGCTGTAGTGCTTGGGGGCGTATCCTGCAGGCATGAGCCATTCAATGACCAACCGATTGACCCTAGCGCCCTAGATAGCATTGTCTATTTCGAAGGGTTGCCAGAACAGAACTGCGACTCCATTGATACTTCATATAACGCCTACAACACGGATCATTGGACCTATAAGTTTGAGGTGGATATCGACGGGAATGGCGAGGCAGACTTTGACTTCAGGCATCGAGGTATGTCGGGAGTAACGAGTAGCGGTTTTGGTTGGGAGTACTTCAGCAGAGCGATGAGAGAGTGCCAGGCTAAAGCACGTGGCTATCAATTTGGAATGATACCGGAAGACCGTGAAGACCAAGAGACGATCAATGAGGATATCAATTGGATGGACTGGTCTTCTACCGTGAACCTGTTATTCCAAGACCATACTCAGAGCGTACCTGACACCGCGGCTTTTGCCAAGCAGGAGTTTATTCCGGTTAGGTTCGAGAAGGATTCGGAGTTCTATTATGGCTGGGTGAAGCTAGGGTACGAGCATTCGTACTACTGCTGCGGAATGCACCTAGAGGGGGGTGCTGTAAACTTCAAGAAGAACAGACCGATCCGCAAGGGTCAGCAAGAATGATCACTCAGCGGAAGGTTGCGAAACTTCTTCATTCGGGAAGTACCGCTTTTGGAATACGATGATCATCGAGATCCCTGTGGTGATAGCCGTGTCGGCGATGTTGAATACCGGTCGAAAGAAAAGGAATTCCTGTCCACCCCAGAAAGGAAGCCAATCGGGGAAGGTACCATCGATGAGAGGGAAGTACAACATGTCAACCACACGACCGAAAAGGAAAGGGGCGTAGCCGCCTTGCTCAGGCATGAATGTGGCGATCTGGTGATAGCTGTCGTTGAAGAGGATTCCGTAGAACATCGAGTCTAGGATATTCCCCATGGCTCCGGCAAAGATGAGCGAGCCAGCCACGATCAAGCCGGTCTGAGCTCCTTTCGCTGCTGTACGAAAGAGGTAAAATCCGATCAGTGAAACCGCGATGATCCGGAAGACGGATAGCGCGATCTTTCCAGTATCGCCCCCGAATTCCATTCCGAACGCCATCCCATTGTTTTCTGTGAAATGGATGATGAACCAATTGCCGAGCACGGCGAATTCTTGGCCCAAGTACATGTTGGTCTTGATCCAGATCTTCAGTGCCTGGTCGGCAATAAGAATGGCTAATGTGATAAGAAGGGCCTTCTTCAAAGCACCATGGTTTTGAAGGAGGTTACATTTGCTGCTTCTTCGCTTCGATGCTCAGCGTAGCATGAGGAACGATACGAAGGCGCTCCTTAGAGATCAACTTTCCTGTTACACGACAGATGCCATAGGTCTTGTTCTCAATGCGGATCAAAGCGTCGTTGAGGTGCTTGATGAATTTCTCCTGGCGAGCAGCCAATTGAGCTGTTTCCTCTCGTGAAAGCACGTCGGATCCATCTTCGATCAACTTGAACGTTGGCGAAGTGTCGTCGGTTCCGTTGTCATCCTTCAAGGACATGGATGAGTTCAGCAGATCCAAGTCGTTCTTAGCCCCTTCCAATTTTGCCTCTATGATTTCGCGGAACTCCTTGAGCTCTACGTCTGAATATCTTGTCTTCTCTTTTTCTGCCATGTTTTCTTTTCTTAGGCTTTCTCTAAATAGATCTTGGTGGACACACCTTGCTCCACTTCAATTTCTTGTGCACGATGATCTGTGATCTCCTCTGCCAGCGTAAGCTCCGAGGCCAGCGTCTCGTCACAAATATAATTTTTATTGGATTCGACAGCACGTGCGATGTCTGCTTGGTTTTCCACGTGTAATACAATGCGGTCGGTGACCTCCAAACCGTTGTCTTTACGCATGTTCTGGATGCGATTGACCAGCTCACGAGCGATTCCTTCCGAACGAAGTTCTTCAGAGATGGTCATGTCTAAAGCCACGGTCACATTGCCTTCGTTGGCCACACTCCAGCCAGGAATGTCTTTTGTACTGATCTCCACATCTTCTTTGACGAGTGTAAAGGCCGTTCCGTTGAGGTCGAGTTCGATCTGACCCTCTCGTTCGATGGTTGCGATCTCCTCTTGACCAAACTGGTTCACCTGTCCAGCCAGTACCTTCATGTCCTTTCCAACCTTAGGTCCAAGTGCCTTGAAGTTAGGCTTTATACTCTTCACGAAGACGCCTTCGTCCTTAACGTACTGCATCTCCTTCACATTGATCTCAGAGAGGATCAATCCCTCCACTTCGTGCAGACGGCGCTCGAAGTCATCGTTCATCACAGGGACCATGATCTTCTGCAGCGGCTGACGCACCCTTATGTTTTCCTTCTTGCGAAGAGAAAGAGCAAGCGATGAGGTCGTTTGTGCCAAGGCCATGCGGAGTTCCAACTCCTTGTCGATGCTCGACTCTTGCGCTGTAGGCCAATCGGCCAAATGAACGGAGTGCATCGCATCCTTTGCTTTAGCGCCATTGAGGTCGCGGAACAGGTTATCCGAGTAGAACGGAGCGATAGGTGCACTGAGGTGAGCTACGGTTTCCAAGCAAGTGTACAGCGTCTGATAGGCCGCGATCTTGTCTTCAGAGTATTCGCCTTTCCAAAAACGGCGACGGCACAGACGTACATACCAATTGCTCAATTCGTCGACCACGAAATCTTGGATGGCGCGACCTGCTCGGGTCGGCTCATAGTTCTCATAGGCGTCATCTACCTCCTTGATCAAGCTATTGAGTCGTGAGATCACCCAACGGTCAATTTCAGGTCGGTTTTCTAGTGGCACCTCTTCTTCTGCGTAGGTAAACTTATCCACGTTCGCATAGAGTGCGAAGAAGGCGTAGGTATTGTGCAAAGCACGGAAGTACTTGCGCTGGACTTCGGTGATTCCTTCGAGGTCGAACTTCAGGTTGTCCCAAGGCGGAGCATTGGTGATCATGTACCACCGTGTGGCATCCGGACCATATTTTCCAAGGGTCTCGAATGGGTCTACGGCATTCCCGAGTCGCTTCGACATTTTTTGACCATTCTTGTCCAGAACGAGACCATTGGAAACTACGTTCTTGTAGGCTACCGAGCCTTTGATCATGGATGAGATCGCGTGCAGGGTGTAGAACCAACCACGAGTTTGATCAACGCCTTCGGCGATGAAGTCTGCCGGGAAAGCCTTGCCTCCGTCGATCAGTTCTTTGTTCTCGAATGGGTAATGCCATTGAGCGTAAGGCATCGCGCCGCTGTCAAACCACACATCGATCAGGTCGAGTTCGCGGGCGAGTACCAATCCATTTCGGAAGAAGATGACCTGGTCCACGAATGGACGGTGAAGGTCCACTTGCTCTTTAGGCAACGTGGCGAAGAAGACCACCTGCTTGGACCGCACGAGGTCGTTCCAAACTTGGTTCACATTCTCGCCGCGCAAGCGCATTTCACCGAGCATTTTTCTCAACGACTGACCGTCGTGGCGATTTCCTTGCTCGTCCTTGCAGGCTTCGGTGATGAAATAGGCGTTCTTTTCAGTGAACTCGTCGATCGCTCCGACACACTCTTCCATCAATGGTCCATAAGGTCCACTTCGCCAGATCGGAAGGGGAGTTCCCCAATAGCGTGAACGGCTCAAGTTCCAGTCGTTCACATTTTCCAGCCAGTTTCCAAATCGACCTGTTCCGGTACTTGCGGGCTTCCAGTTGATGGTGTTGTTCAACTCGATCATCTTCGCTTTGGCTGCAGTGGCTTTGATGAACCAAGAGTCGAGCGGGTAGTAGAGAACCGGTTTGTCCGTTCGCCAGCAGTGTGGGTAGTTGTGCTGGTATTTTTCCACGCGGAATGCCTTGCCTTCCAACTTCAGTTTGAGGGCGATGCGCTCATCCACGCTGAGATAGTTGCTCAGATTAGGGATGTATTCCTTCAGCGCTTCTTTTTGGTGTTCGAATGCCTTTTGAACCTCTTCCTCGCTCAGGTATTCGGCCTTCACCGGCTCGCCACCGAGGCCCCAAACGGGATCTTGAACACTGTCCACAAAACGACCGCGAAGGTCAACCAATGGAACAGGGTCGCCGTTGTCATTCAACACAAGCAATGGAGGAACACCCGCCTCTTTTGCGACCTGCATGTCGTCCGCACCAAAGGTTGGCGCCGTATGGACGATTCCGGTACCATCTTCCGTGGTTACAAAGCCGCCCGGGATGACACGGAACGCCTTTTCAACATCCCGATAGGGCTGCGCGTAAGGAAGGAGTTGTTCGTACTGAAGGCCAACCAGGTCCGTTCCCATGAACGTATCCAAAACGCGATAGGGAAGAAGCTTGTCAGAAGGCTGGTAGGTCATTTCTGCCTCCGCACCTTCTGGCTTGAAGTATGCATTCAGCCTTGGCTTGGCCAAGATCATCTTCTGCGGATCACCGGTGTAAGGATTGAAGGTGTCCACCAATACATATTCGATCTTCAGACCTACGGTCAAGGCCGTGTTCGATGGAAGCGTCCAAGGTGTGGTCGTCCATGCCATGATGAAAACGCCGTCGCTCAGGACCTTTGAAATACTATCGAGCTCAGAGGAAGAGCTGGTCACCTTGAACAGCGCCGTTGCACTCGTGTCCTTCACATCGCGGTAGGTGCCCGGAAGGTTTAGCTCGTGAGAACTAAGTCCGGTTCCTGCAGCGGGTGAGTATGGCTGGATCGTGTACCCTTTGTAGAGCATGTTCTTGCTGTACAACTGGCTCAACAACCACCAGACACTTTCGATGTAGTTGTTTTCGTAGGTGACATAGGGTTCGTCCATGTCTACCCAGTACCCCATCTTTTCCGTGAGTTTATTCCACTCGTCGGTATAGCGCATGACCGCTTCGCGGCAGGCCTTGTTGTATTCCTCGATGGTGATCTTGGTGCCGATATCTTCTTTGGTGATCCCGAGTTCTTTTTCAACGCCAAGCTCTACAGGAAGACCGTGCGTATCCCAGCCCGCCTTGCGGTGAACCTGAAATCCTTTTTGGGTCTTGTAGCGGCAAAAGAGGTCCTTGATGGTTCGGGCCATCACGTGGTGGATGCCCGGCATTCCATTCGCGGAGGGCGGACCCTCATAGAACACATAGCCCGGCTTGCCTTCGCGCGTACTGATGCTCTGCTCGAACGTCTTCTCTTCCTTCCACTTCTCCAGTACCCGCTCCGCTATGTTCGGCAGGTCTAAGCCGTCGTATTCTTTAAATGGTTTCATTTCAGCCAACTACCCGTGATTTTACAAAGGCTGCAAAGGTAAAATCCTAGGGGCATTTCCCCTACTGTGCAATTGGATTATTCGGAGCGCCTCAGGCGGGTGTGGCCGCGACCTTCACATTGTCCTTTGTGAAGAACGTGATCCGGATCAGCCAGAGCAGGGCCACGCTACAGTAGATCAGCACGAGAGGCAGGAGCCATCCCGCTGTAGGAGCAGCGGCCATGAAGTAGAAAACGATCAATGGAAGAGCGACCAGGCGAGTGATCTCGGCCGGGAAGGCGATCTTGGTCTGCTCGAGCATTTGTCCATGAGCTAGCACGGAGATGAGCATCGCCACGGTGAGTGAAATGATCTCCGAGTTTCCGAAGATCAAGGCGAGGGTAGGCTCCTGAATGCTTTTACCCGTGTAGATCAAGTGCGCGAAGAGAACCAGCGTCATCAGAGTGCCAATGAAGACATAGGCGCCATATTCAAAGCACAAACGGATGTCCCGCTTGATGCGATTTCCGTTCTCGTCTGTTTTGTATTCATACGGAAGGTGAGGGGTGTCAGACGGCGTCCAAGCTGGTCCGTTCACGAAGACACCGATCTTGTCTTTCCACGCCTTGGTCATTCCGGCTCTGGTGAAAAGATTTTTCCAGTAGGAGAACTGAGCCCAAATGGCGCTGTTGCTCTCAAATCCCGAGGTGATGCCATATTCCGGCTCTTCATCTTCACGCACGAAGGTTCCGAACATCTTATCCCAGATGATGAGGATGTGACCGTAATTGTGGTCCATATACTTCTCATTACGACCGTGGTGTACGCGGTGGTGAGAAGGCGTGGTGAAGATCTCTTCCAGGAAACCGAGTCGGCCGATAACACGACTGTGGGTGACCAATTGATACACGCCCAAGAACACACTGAAGGTCACGATCGCCAAGGCGTCGTAGCCCAGGAAGGGGATCCAAATGAAGAAAAAGGACCGGAAGATCACGGCGAAGAACGACACCCGGAAGACCGTGGTAAAGTTGAGCTCTTCGCTCTGGTGGTGCACGATGTGTGCGGCCCAGAGGAAGTTGATCTCATGGCTGAGGCGATGAAACCAGTATGCTACAAAATCGAAAATGACGACCCCGATGATCCAGGTAAAGGCATTCATCGGCATGTGGAAAGGGGCCAAGTTCTCATAGATCCACTGAGCGGCCATTAAGAAGAGAACGCCAAAGAAAACGTCAAACGAACGCTCGAGGATGGCGCAATAGGTGTTCACCAATGCGTCCGATAAATTGAAAACGCGAATTCCTTTTCTCAAGGATACGGTCACCTCGTAGGCGAGGATCATCAGGAATAGCACCACAACGATGCCGATCGCAACTAAAAACGTTGTCATGTTTTATCACTAATTCGTTCAACAGTTTCGTGCTGAATCTTTCGGACCCCGAAGATCATCATCAGCATGAAACCACACAATAGGACGTGACTAATATCATGGTAGTTGAACCAACGGTGCAGACTGATCTGTTGATTGTAAATAAGACTCGGAAAAAGTCCATAGGCGATCGCCCCCAGAATGATCAGGTTTCCACTTCTCTTGTATCGGAAATACTGATAAAGCTGGAGAGGAACTACTAAGCCAACGGCAAAGACGCCATTCGCTGTCTGGGCAGCAGTAAAGGACCGCAGAGGGCTGAGTATCCAAATTAGGAAGACCGAAAAGAGGACAAGGATGGCCAGCTTGATCCAGTGAAATTTCTTCTCTCCCAATCCCTTACGTACATCCGTTAATGAGGCGAATGCAAGAAAGGTTTGGCCAGAAAGGCTGCAGATCCACCCTACCATTTTCCATTCAAAAGCGACATAGGCTTGAAGGGCGTGTCCAAACCAAGCAGCGAAGGTCATGCCTATGGCAAACATCAAAAAGTATTGCTGGTAGTAGCGGAGGGATTCGCCTGCGTCACCCTTCCATCTTTGCAGTAGAAGGAAGCCATAGAACGCCGTGATGGCGATCATGAAATCCGTTACCGATGTCATGGGTTCTCGCCATTCGATGCCCGCGATGAATAAGGAAGGGTTCAGTATACTCTCTGGAGTGCTCAAAAATTCGAATCCGCTGATGCGTTGCAGCGACAAAATTACGGCTCTATGCTATATCAAGCGCACCGAACACAGTACGGACTTTCGGGTTTGAGGATGAGTCGACCGGCGGGGATCTTTACTCCACAACGCGCGCAAGTACCGAAGTCAGGACTGTCGATGTTCTCTTCCATCAATCGAAGCTTGTTCAATTTCTCTTCGGCTGTTCGAAGCGCTGCTTCTACGATGGTTTTGTTGTTGATCGCGTCCATGCGAGACACCCGTCCGATGGCGCAATCCGGCTCTACCGGTGCCGTGCTCTCTTTGTACTCAGCAATGATCTCCTTGGTTTTGCCGATCTCGCGTTGGATCAAACTCAGGATGTCTTCCCGACTAAGCTCCTTCATCGATCGTGGCGATGCACTTCAATTCGATGGCGATCGGAGTGGGCAGGGAGTTGATCTCCACCGTCGTACGACAAGGCTGTGCATCCTTGAAATACTCGGCGTACACCTTGTTGTAGGTCTTGAAGTCGCGCTTCATGTTGACCAAGAATACCGTTACGTCGACCAAGTTTTCCCATTTGCTTCCGGAGGCTTCGAGAACCGCACGGACATTGTCAAATACCGAACGACACTGCGCCTCGAAATCAAACTCCTCGAAGTTGCCGTTGTGATCCAGCTTGAGGCCGGGCACCCCACTGTCATTGGCGTCTGAGCCCGCTGTGCGCGGACCAACTCCGGAAAGAAAAAGCAAGTTGCCCACCTTTCGGGCGTGTGGGTAAAGTCCTACGGGTTTCGGTGCCTTATCGGCGTTGATCTTATCGCTCATGAGTATCGAATTACAAATGCAGGTGCGAAGGTCGGGAAACGGGAAGAGAAAGAGAAACAGAAAGAGAGCGGGGAGAAAGAGTGGCTTATCCTAGATCGATTGGAAAAGCAGACCCCTCGGAGATGCCGTAGATCTGGTGTCCTTTTTTGGGCTTCACCTTCATCAGCCCCGTCAACGCACCAAAGGCGGGAAGACAGAGCCGCTCCCCGTCAAAATGAAAACATGGGATCTTTAGGCTCTGCTTAGCACGACCACGGAGGACGATGCCGGGATGGAGATGTCCGTGCATATTAAGTGCTGAGCCGCCGAGCTTCTCGAGCGGTTCATGGGAGAGGATGAAACCATTCCACTCCATGATATCGCAGGTTTCCAAGTCCATGGATCGATAGTCGGATTCCGACATCACGTCGTGGTTTCCTCTGACTAGGATGAATTCCGTGTCCGGAAACTGACTGGTGATCATGGCCACTTCCTCGACCTCGCTGTTGTGCTCGCTGTGAAAGAGGTCGCCCAGGATGATCATGCGCTTGGGTTGGTGTTCAGTGAGCAGGCGATAAATGGCCGATTGGTCAGCATCTCGAGCTTGCATTGGGATCGCCAAGCCGGCTTTCCGGAAGTGCATGGTCTTGCCAAAGTGCAAGTCCGCCACGATCAGGTCGTCGTCTTTTTTGAGGTAGCGATCCCCTAACTGTACCGAGCATCCGGCAATGGTAGTTTCGATTAGCGATTGGTTCATCGACCACAAATGTTTGGTCCTCGTCTCATTTTTCAAAACTCCACCTTCATCTTTTGGATCCGATCCGATAGCTTTTCAGAAGAAAGCTTTTCACGCAGTCGATCGACCAAGATGGGGAAGGCAAATGGAGTGAACCTCGGAGGCTGGGTAATGACGATCTCTTGTTCGTTGATCCGCTTCAACGCCTCTCGCATACGAACCTCTTCTAGCTGGAAGTCCATCACCTCGTCGTAGGCCTGTCTCAACAGCAGGTTGTGGTTTTCATAGTCTTCGAAGACGTCAAAGAACAATTGCGAACTCGCCTGAAGATGGCGTTCCTTCTTTTGTTTGTTGGGATAGCCTTGGAAAACCAATCCGCTGATGCTGGCAATGTCCCTGAATCTTCGTCGCGCCATTTCCACGGAATTGACACTCGCCAGAATGTCGTCCATCAAATGGTCGGTGGAAAAGATGTTGGTGTCGATCGCCTCTCGGATAGGAATGGGTTGATCCGAAAGCAGCTCAAAGCCGTAGTCGTTCATGGCTATACTAAAGCTGATCGGCTGCAGCAAGGAGATCCGGTAGGCTAATAGAGCCCCCATTCCTTCGTGTACAAAGCGACCTTCAAACGGATACAGAATGACGTGGTGGCCATCTTTCGACTCGAATTCTTCGATCAGGAATTGATCATCCCGCGGAACGATGGAGTCCTTCTGTTGGCGATCGATGAGCGGTTGAAGGAACTTGATCTCGGGTTCAGTAGCTGTGCCTCTGACCGCTTCGTTCAACTTTTTGCGTAGCATTTTCGACATCTGCGAACTCAAAGGCATTCTTCCTCCTTGCCAACTCGGGATCGGACCGGTCTCCTTGTTCGACTTTCGTACTTGAACGGTCATGTCCTTGATGCGCACCAGCTCCAAGCTTCGACCTGCGAACCAGAATGAATCACCCGGAGCCAGTCTCGACACGAAGTATTCTTCGACATTCCCCAAGTATCCGCCCCGTTCGAACTTCACCTTAAGCATGGCATCACTCACGATGGTTCCCATACTCAAGCGATGGCGCAGGGCGACGCGCTTGCTGGTCACTTTGTAGACGCCATCTTCGATCACCACTTTGTGGAATTCGTCGTAGTTGTTCAACGAATTGCCGCCATGCACGATGAAGTCGAGGCACCATCGCCATTCCTCCTCCGACACAGAGTTGTAGCAAAAGGTGGATAGGATCTCCGGGTAGATCTCCTCCGGTCGAAAGCCATCCGACACGGCAAGCGTCATCAGGTATTGGATCAACACGTCAAAAGACCGAACGAAAGGCACGCGGCTTTCGGCTAGTTCTAGGGTAGTAGCTTCCCTCAAAGCAGCCGCCTCGATGAGCTCAAGAGAATGGGTAGGGAGGAAATAGATCTTACTCGTCGCTCCGGGCTGGTGGCCACTTCGGCCTGCACGCTGCATGAAACGCGATACCCCCTTGGGGCCGCCCACTTGAATGATGGTGTCCACCGGGCGAAAGTCTACGCCTAGATCCAGGCTGGAGGTACAGATCACCACTTTGAGTCGTCCATCGTAGAGGGCGTCTTCTACCCAATGCCGGGTTTCCTTGCTCATCGATCCATGATGCAGGGCGACCACGCCCGCAAAGTCGGGCGAATGCTCCAGCAACTTTTGGTACCAGATCTCGGCTTGTCCCCGGGTATTGAGAAACACCAACGTGCTTTCACTTTTCAGCAGGATCGGAATGATCTTGTCGATCAGCCGAATGCCCAAATGTCCGGCCCACGGTAACGTTTCGAGTTCATCCGGGAAGATCGAGTCGACAAGGATCTCCTTCTTGATACCCGATCGAATGATGGTGTGAGGCCTTTCTTGGTGCCAGCTCCCCAGCAACACCTCCATCGACTCTTCCATGTTGCCGATGGTGGCCGAGATCCCCCAAATGCGCAGTTCGGGGCAAATGGTTTTCAGACGAGATAACGCCAATTCGACCTGAACTCCACGCTTGGAACCCACCAATTCATGCCATTCATCCATGACGATGGTCGACAGGTTTCTGAAGTAGTGGGCATAGCCTTTTTGAGCCAAGAGGACATGGAGGGTCTCAGGAGTGGTGATCAGAATATCCGGCGGGGATTTCTTCAATTGGGTCTTATCCTTGGAAGAGGTGTCTCCGGTTCGGATTGCCACCTTAACGTCGATACCCATGCCTTTGGCTGCACGTTCGGTGCTCTGTAATATCTCCTTCGCCAAGGCGCGTATCGGAGTGATCCAAATGGCTTTGATGCCGGGCCCGAGAGGGGGAGTTGATGAAACCATCCCCATCAGAATAGGAATCATAAGTGAGTAGGTCTTCCCGCTTCCGGTTGGCGCATTGACGATGCCATTCAACCCGCTGGCATAGCTGTCCCATGCTTCCCGTTGGAATGGAAAGACAGCCCAATTCTGCTCTTCAAACCATTGTTCAGCGGCCTCAAACGTCATAGATCCAGCTCCATCATCATGGCGGTCAGCGTCCATAGGAAGCCGACTGCGATACCGAATTGAGAGACCCGTTTGATGTCCTTCTTTTCCTGCAAGAAGGCAATGACCGCGATGATCACGAAACTTCCGAGCGTGCGGCTGATCATCACCCCTAGTTCTGGAAGAACACTGATCGAATGCCACAACCCTAAGGCCATGATGATACCGGGAATAACGCCGATGAATCCGATGAGGAGGTTCGTGAATCTATGCATGCATCAAAAGTAATCAGCCGTACTGCTCGAGCATGGCATTGAGATCGTCTATTGTGTTGGCTTCGGATGCCGGCTTGTCTTGCCTCCATCGCTTCATCCGCGGAAAGCGCAGGGCGACACCGGATTTGTGTCGACTCGACTTGGCGATACCCTCAAACGCAATCTCGAAGACCAACTCAGCCTTGACCGACCGCACGGGACCAAATCGTTCCACCGTGTTCTTTTTTACAAAGGCATCCACCTTGCGAAACTCTGCATCGGTCAAACCGCTGTAGGCTTTGGTAAAGGGAACCAGATCTTCACCGTCCCACACCGCAAAGGTGTAATCCGTATACAAATTGGCTCGTCTACCATGGCCGCGCATGGCATAGATCATCACCGCATCGATCGTCAATGGATCGATCTTCCACTTCCACCAATCGCCGCGCTTTCGACCCACTCGGTAGGGAGAATCCTTCCTCTTCAACATGATGCCCTCACTCTTACGTGATCTGCTCTCCTCGCGAAGGGCTGTCAAGGCTTCCCAGCTATTAAAATTCACTAGTGGGGAAAGACGAAGAGCATCGTTAGTTGCAGAATTTACCAATTTCTCAAGTAAAACCCTCCTTTCACTCATTGGCAAGTGGCGAATATCGCGACCGTCCACTTCCAATAGATCATATGCCATCAGCACCACCGGGGCTTCGGAAAGGGTTTTTTTCGAGACGGACTTTCGCCCGATGCGCGTCTGAAGGACCTGAAAATTCAAGGGCTCTCCATCATAGGCCAAGATCTCACCGTCGATCACGGTTCCGTCCGGGAGTGAATCGAAAAACGAGGCATATTCAGGATACTTGTCGGTCACCAGCTCCTCACCACGACTCCACACATAGACCGCGCCTCCTCGAACGATCACCTGCCCGCGAATGCCGTCCCACTTCCATTCGGCTTGCCAATCGCTTGGGTCACCCAAGTCCTCTGGCTCCGTTTCGAGCGGGTAGGCCAAGTAGAATGGGTAAGGCTTACTTTGATCATCACCATGGTCCTCCGACCGCAAGAGTTCGTCAAAGCTCGTTTTTTGTGGATCCCAAGTACCCATCAATCGATGTGCAATGCTCGCTTCATCTACCTCCAAGTACTGAGCAAGCGCCTTCGTCATCATTTTCTGGGAAACCCCGATCCTGAATCCGCCGGTCAACAGTTTGTTGAATACAAATCGCTGCGAGGCATCCAAGCTTTTCCAGGCGCCCAGCACCCAACTTTTTTGCGCCTCTTCCTCCTTGGATCGAAGTTCGATCAACTCATGGATCCATTCTGTCAAGGAGCGGGTCGAGCTACCATCAGGTGGAGGGAGGATCAAGGCGATCGTCTCCGCCAAGTCGCCTACGATGTGATACGACTCTTCAAACAACCAACTCGGCAAGCCGGCCACCTCACCTGCCCAGGCACGAAGTTGTGTGGTTGTCATCGGCCGTTTTGGACGACGACCTGTGAAGAGGGCGACAGCCCACAGAATGTCTTGTTCGTCGGCTTCTTGAAAGTAGGAAACCAGCGCTGACAGACGAACAGAGGTCTTCGTCGTCTGGTCCAATTGGGATATGAGCTGCGCAAATCGTTCCACGGTTCTACTAATAACAATGCATTGCCAACAAATCTTGCCGTATACATCAATTGGCCACTCGAGCGTTCCTAGCTTTGTAATCCAACCAATAACAAGGTCATGGCTGAAAACAAAGAAAAGAGTAACCGAGGACTCATCATCATCATCGTACTGCTCGCATTGACCAACGCAGCAACGCTTGTCTTGTTCTACCTCGAACGACAAGAAAAGGTCGAGATCATTACGCAGAACACCGACCTCACCACCGAAAAGAACGCCTTGACCCTGGAATTGCAGGAAATGCTTGCGCGCTATGATTCAGTGGAAACCGACAATGCTGATATGATCGCCCAGATCGAAGAGCAAAGAGCTCAGATCGAAGAGATGTTGAAGGAAGCTGAAAAGCACAAGGACGACGCATGGACCATTCACAAACTGCGAAAGGAAGCCAAGACCCTGCGTGAGGTCATGAAGGATTACCTCGTCACCATCGACTCCCTCAATACCGCCAACCAAGAGCTCATCGCTCAGAAAGCAGAAGTGGAGACAAAGCTTACTCAGCAGAAAACCGAGAACAAGGAACTCAGCAATAAGAATGAGGAACTCGCCGAGAAGGTCAAGATAGGTTCTAAGTTGAGGGTCGTGGACCTAGTTTCTTTCGGACAGCGCGTAAAGAACAATACCGTGCACCGTGAGACCGACCGTGCCAAGCGGGTGGACAAGATCAAGACGTGCTTTACGATCGATCGCAACGAAGTGACCAAGCCAGGCAAGAAGGACATCTACCTCCGCGTCATCGGTCCCGATGGCGAAGTGCTGGCCTATGATCAAAACGAGAAGTACATGTTTACCTACGACGGCAAAGAAGGTCTCTACACACGCAAGGAGGAGATCATGTACGAGAACGAGGAGACCGACATGTGCCTCTACTGGGATATGTTGAAAGAAGCCCAAGAAGGAACCTACATTGTTGAGGTGTATGCAGAAGACTACTTCATGGGCACCACCACCTTTGAATTGAAGTAAGGAGCAGGGAGTGGTGGAGTAGTGAGCGGTGAATAGGCTTTAATCCCCTCGAAGGTCATCCCGTCGAGGCGCTCCAAAGATCGGTACGGTCAATTTTTCCAGCCCTCTCCAAAACCCAAGTCGGTCGAGCACCGGATTCAAGTATGGGGTGATCACACAGTATGCGGTATTCTTATCACCCGTATGATGAAGGGCATGATTATTGGCATTTTGTAGGATACGAAGATCCATGAACCACCTTACGAAAAAGGGAATCTTCTGCCGGGGCATGTGCGCGTATTTGTGCAACTGATTGGCGTTGGCCCCCAGAACCGCAAAAAGCCAAACATGCCAGGTCAGGTGACCTATAAGCCAGGCTGTCAAGACAATTAACCCAGAAGTCAAGGCTAGGTCCCATGAGCTTTGCAACCAGCTCTTTTTGGTGAATGCCGCCGGCTGTTCGTGATGGATCACATTCGGTTGAACGATCCATTTCCCATAAACCGGGGTATCTTCCGAACCAAAGGTGTCTTCCGCCCAATGGACGAGACCTGAAACCAGGTCAATGGCGATCAGAGTGACCGCTAGCTCCAACACAAACCGTAGCACCGAAAGTGCTATTTGTTCCATAATGGAAAAGTAGAACAAGTGGGTTGATTATCACTACCGTTCATCCTATCCGCGGCCAAGGAATGTTAAAAGAACGCCCGCGCTTCAATTCCTCCCGTGTGGATCATGCGTAGTCCGGGTGATTGGCGTCCATTGTACGTCAGGTTGACCTGAAGGTTATTGGCCAGTGTCCGCTGGTATGAGATTCCCCAAGTGGCGTTGAGTCCCGGCTGAAGACCGTCTAGCATTTCAAAACCTACAGGACTTGACGGGTCGCCGGAGTAGTTGATCTGAATGACATTTCCAGTAAGGAACAGGCTTCCCTTTTCTGGAGAACTTAAGGTGAATTCCATGCCCGACTTTCTTGCGAACGAGCGTTCACCTCCGGTTTCGATCCCGTCGATGACCAGATCATTCGTCTGCTCCTTGTAGTCAAACACAAAGCTCAGTCGCCACAACACGCCGGGTTGGATGACCAGCCTCGGCTCGATCTCCTGGTAGTCGATGCGGTAGTTCCTCGTGCTTAAGATGCTGGCATCCGAAGAAGACCCCTTCGTTCCTTGCTCGCCTCGCGCTTCTAAACTCAGGATCGTCGTTAGGTTCCACCGGAATCCTGCCGACAGGTTTTCGGTATACCGCCGCTCAAATCCGCTCGTGAGGAGGTTTTGCCCCTGAAGACGCTGATAGGTCACGTCGGCGCCAAACACGGGATGGCTCTGATTGAAGTAGAAGATGTTTCGGAAGTTGGCATTGGTCGACTGCAACACCGTATCCGGAAGGTCGAAGAGAAAAGGATTGAACTGGTCGATGAAGTCCAACTCCAGCGTCTTCCGGTCGGCAACAAAGGAGAGTTGATTCGAGAAGTAGCTGATCGCCTTACGAATGCCTTCGCTTCCCCGCCAAATACTTGCCGGTCGCAAATAGAGCGATTGGGAAAACTGATTGCGAAAGACCTTGATGTAGTCGCTGGTCGGAACAAACACCTTAATGAAATTGGCCGAGGCCACTTGGTCGGCTTGCACCGCCAATTCGAATTCGTCCAACTCCTTTTCACCGTTGCCGTTGTAGTCGATGTGGATGTGCGTTCCCTGTCCCACGGTAGTTTCGATGAACACAAACTCACGACGGTTCTCTAATCCCGACCCGATCTCGTAAAAAGAGGTGCTCGTGATCGCTCCCTTGAAGAGTCGGAATTGATACTCGGTCCGAGAAATGAGGGTGTTCTCCGGCTGGAGGTTCGTGGCATTTTCGTCTAAGATGTCCAAGGTCCGGTAGTTGACCCTGAAGCCCAAACGCGAATTCTTCATTTCATTCAACCCGAGCTCGAAACCATAGATCCGCGCAAAGGTCGCTCGACCCAATTCGGCTTGAGATTTCAGCCAATCGGTGCGTTCAGCATAGGAGACCTTATAGAGGTTCTTGGCCGTATCGAGGTTGGAGATCGAGGCTTCCCATTCCCACCATTGAAACGCCAGATCGCTCAATGTGTCGGTCTGCGGATCAAAGCGGCGGTTGCGCTCGAGGTCGTCTTTGTAGCCCAATTGAACCTTCCAAATCGGCACTTGGATCAACGTGTTGTGTTGAAAGTATTCGGATTGGATCAGGTCTCCTTCCTGCTGAGTCAAGCTGGCAGTATAAAAGCCTTTGACCCGCTTCATGTCAGAGCGAATATCCGTGGCGTGTTGTAACCCCGTAAAGGCATCTCCCGCAAGAAAGTTCTTGATCCCATACAGGGCACGAAAGTCCTTTCCTTTCTTCACACCCACATCGGCGCCTAACACGTGCTGATCATCAGCGATATCCAGCCCTCGAATGTTCCAATCGCGGTCAAACTCTACCCCCCTGAACCGCTCTACTTGCTCGAAATTTCGGTGGAGGAACTCATAGTCCACCTTCGCTAGCGCTGACCACTTCTTGTTCAAGGGTTGTTCGCCACCGATAATGACCCGCCCCCCCATACCTAGGTTGTCGGTCTCATCTAAGTCGCTGAAGGTGTTTTGGTCGTTCTGACTACCGGCCCATTCGATCGACGCCGTGACTCGATCATTGATCTTGTAGGCAGCGCGTGCACTCACCATACTCCGCTGCTTTGGGGTGACCAATCGAACTACCGGTGCGTGGGTTCCCTGCGACTGTCCGTTTACCGGGGCGACCCATTCATACACACGACCAAAGGCCAATTGCTCTTTGAAAACATAGTCTCCGTTTCCTTGGCCGACCTCGCTGAAAGTGGCCTTCATCTTCGTCCCGGCTTCCGTGCTGGAATAGACAAGAATATCTTCAAACAAGGTGCTGTCCCCACTGAGGGAGTCAAACACTATGCTGTCTTTTCGGGCATAAAGGATCTGATTCTCACTGAACGTTGCCGTGTCCACACTCGATGCCACCGCCTCGGTGAGGTCATCCCCTGAGTTTCGCAGCACGGTTTGTTGTTGGTCCGTCAAGGCCTGTTGTAGGGGTTGATTCTTGGCGTCTTGCTCAGAGTAAATGGCAAGGTCGAGCTCCCACTTCTCGTCACGATAATTGGCATTGCCGTACACCATGGATCTAGCGTAGTTGCGATCTGAATATTGGTATTCAGCTACGATCCTTCGGTCTTTGGTTATGGGCACCTTCGCCGTGAAGATCACCTCAGCGGTGTTGTAATTGATCACGTAATCATTCTCTTGACCCCGGATCAAGAGTCGACCATCCAGATAGATCCGCTCCGTTCCGGAGAGCACCACGATAAAGGGCTCGCCATCTTCCCCCACCAATCGATAAGGTCCTTGGTTTCCTTCCACGCCTTGTATCGTTTGACGGGCAAATTTTCCACGAGAGATCGCTCCGCTAGCATCCAGTGCAAGCACCCGGGTGCTGTCTCCTTTGAGGTTCACTACTTCAGATTCAAGGCGCGCACCCTGCAGTCGTTTATTGAATTGCATGAAATAGCTCTGGTCGTTTCGAACGATCTGATAGTCCCCCGCAGTGAGGCGGTTGTGTTCATCGAAGATCTGAATGTATACCTGGTCAAAATCCTGCAGCTGCTGGGTGTTCCCCTCAGGCTGGATCGGAATGTTTTGGTCGGCGATGGCCGCAACGATACCAAAACGCTCGTTCAACCGTCCCGAGAGCTGGAGGTTAAGACTCGAATTGACGCTCAGGTTTTGATTGTTCCCAACGGCAATACCACGAGAGATACTTCCACGCTTTTGGATGTAGCCAAGATTCAGGATGTCGTCCGACTCCTGTCCCGAGGCGGTTGATTTAAAAGGGTTGTAGACCCGCTGCCTAGCTTGGATCTGCTCTTCGGTCTTGTGTCGATACGGCTCCAAGAAATTGAAGGGGAAGGTTCGGTAGGAGATCGTCACCTCAACGGGGAGCCGCACCGATGGCTGCATGATGAGTAGCGCCGATACGGCGTCGAGCGTGTATTGAGAAGAGTCAAGTCCCGTCAACTCGAAGGTGCTTTCGATGATGCTGTGGGTGTCAAGCCGTGTGGTGTCAGAGGTCACCTGAATCGTTTTCATGGTGGTTTGACCCAAAGCTCCGTGCCAGAGCAAGAGAGTCAGACCGAGAACGATGGCCTTCAGAAGAAAAGGGCTTTCTATGTCAGGAAACTGCCGCATGCAGGTTGTTGCATCCAAAGTAACGCTTACCACGCGAGATTAGTGAGGAATCTGCGTGTGCGAGGCATACGAAAACCAAACTTTCGTTGTTCATAAGTCCTAACCGGTGGCCCATAGCGGGTTTCAGATGCCGGTAGCTTTGTCCCAAACGAAAATGTGCATACCATGCAAAGGATCTTAGTAGTGATTACCCTAGCGCTAGCCGTCGGAGCTTGCGTTCCCTCACGTCAGTATGAAGAACTGAAAGCCAAGCAAGCTGAATGCGTTGAGAAGCGCGACCAACTCACCAATGAGAATCGCACCCTGACCGCCCAGAATGAGGAGCTTGCGGCAGACCTCGCAAACTTGCAAGAAACGCTCAAGGAGCTGAAGGAAGACACGACCTACCTCGGAAAGCGTCACCGTCAAACCAAGGCGAAGTACACCGAGCTCAATAAGATCAACGATGAACTCCTCGACAAGCTCAAGCAGATCCGTTCGCAGGGAGATGCCGAGAACAGGGAGTTGTTAGATGCGCTTCGTGATACCCAGATCGACCTGCAACGACGGGAAGATGACCTGCGTGAGTTGGAAGGAATGCTCAACGCCAAGGAGAAGCGATTGAACGAGCTCGAGTCTGAATTGAAGGCTAGAGAAGCAAGGGTTAAGGAATTGGAAGACATCATTGCTCAAAAGGACGCGGCTGTGCGCGCGTTGAAGGACCGCATTGCTGAAGCCCTTCTTGGATTCAAAGACAAGGGTCTGACCGTGGAGCAGCGCAATGGAAAGATCTACGTGAGCTTGGAGGCCAAGTTGCTCTTCCCTAGTGGAAGTACGGTGGTCAATGCTGAAGGAAAGAAGGCCCTGCTCGATCTTGCTAATGTGATCAAGGAAGAAAAGGACATTACCATCTTGGTGGAAGGCCATACCGACACCGACCCATTGAGCGGTTCAGGAGCCATGAAAGACAACTGGGACCTCTCCGTTCTACGTGCCACCTCCGTGGTGCGCATCATGAACGAAGATGGAGGCGTAGACAACACGATGCTCACGGCAGCTGGTCGAGGTGAGTACATTCCGGTTGCGGATAACAGTACCTCGGAAGGAAAGGCCAAGAACCGCCGTATCGAGATCATTCTGACGCCGAACTTGGATCGACTCTTCGAGATCTTGAATGAGTGATCGCTTCCTGAGTTGAAGGCCGCGATATAACTGTATTTTTGGCGGCCAAACGATCGAGTCAATGAACAACTTCGTAGAAGAATTGCGCTGGCGCGGCATGTTGCACGACATGGTGCCCGGAACAGAAGAGTTACTTGCCAAAGGCGGCGTTACCGGTTACATCGGGTTTGACCCAACCGCTGATTCTCTCGGCATCGGAAACATGGTTCAAGTCATGACCCTCACGCATTTCCAGCGGACGGGTAATAAGCCGATCGCTTTGGTAGGAGGGGCTACCGGAATGGTAGGCGACCCCAGTGGGAAGTCAGCAGAAAGAAACCTGCTCGACGTAGATCAGCTGCAGCACAACCTCGACTGTCAGCGCAAGCAGCTCGAAAAATTCTTGGATTTCGAAGGAAAGAATGCGGCCGAGATCGTCAATAACTACGATTGGTTCAAGGAGTTCGACTTCCTAGGCTTCATCCGCGATGTTGGAAAACACATATCGATCAACTACATGTTGGCGAAAGACTCGGTAAAGAACCGACTGGAGAATGGTATGTCCTTCACGGAGTTCAGCTACCAGTTGATCCAGGGATATGACTTTTACCACTTGTGGAAGAACCATGGCTGCATGATCCAGATGGGAGGTAGCGACCAGTGGGGAAACATCACTACCGGTACGGAGTTGATCCGTCGCTTAGAAGGTGGTGAGGCCTACGCCCTGACTACGCCACTCATCAAAAAGGCAGACGGCTCCAAGTTTGGAAAGTCTGAAGGAGGAAACGTTTGGCTAGACCCGAACAGAACCTCCCCCTACAAGTTCTATCAGTTCCTATTGAACACGGCTGATGGCGACGTGGGTAACTACATGCGCGTATTCTCTACCAAAGGACAGGAAGAGATCGAGGCGCTCGAAAAGGAGCACGAACAAGCGCCGCATATGAGAGCCATGCAGCTGGCGTTGGCGGAAGAGCTGACGGCTCGCGTGCATTCGAAGGAAGAACTCGAAAAGGCCGTGAATGCCTCTCGAGTATTGTTTGGAAAATCTACCTCAGAAGCCTTGATGACCTTGGATGAAGCTACCATCCTGGATGTGTTCGAAGGTGTACCTCAAGGACGTGTGAGCAAGGATGCTATTGAAGGAGGAATGGGCGTGGTGGATCTTTTAGCAGCTGAGTCCGGCTTCTTAGCCTCAAATGGCGAAGCGCGACGCGCGTTGAAGGAGAATTCTATCTCCGTTAACAAGAACAAAGTCGGTGAGGATTTTACTACCTCGAGTGGTGACCTGATCGCGGGTAAGTACTTGCTACTCCAGCGAGGAAAGAAGAATTACTTCCTCGTCATTGCAGAATAAAAAAAGGGCTCCGATCGGAGCCCTTTTCATTTTACCAATTTGGTGTTGGATTAGTCCTGAGACAACATCATTGTTGTAGAACCGCTCTCAGTACCCGTGTACTCTAACTCATCAGACTCGGTGTAAGGATCGTTGTCTGAGTAGTTGTAAGAATCTATGTAAGTATTCTCGAAGTTGTAAATGCGACGAACCTTCATCTCTTTACCCTTCAACATTACAAGAACCCAAGTCTCATCAGGATCTGTTCCCGAGCCAGCCCAAGAGTTTTCGCTTTCCTCAGACTCGTCGTAAGAATAGTTCCAAGAAGAATAAGTTCCGGCATAGGTGCTTTCTGAAGTTTCGTCCATGGTCTTGTACCAAAGGGCGATTCGCTCCTTGTTCTTGTAACCATCTTCTTTGTTACCACCAACAAATGCCCAAGTTCCAGTGATCGAAGTACTTGAGCTTTCCGTGTTCTCTTCGGAAATATTCGATCCACTTTCGATGTAGTTAATGTCCATTGAAGTAGAAACCGAACTGGTAGCAGTGAATGTTCCGTCACCGTTGAAAGTGTAGGACATAGAAATGGTGCCTTCGTAGTCACCGTCAGCGTCGAAGCTGTTTACATCGGTAGAACCTCCAGATGAAGAGGTGATTTTTGAGCTGATTGTTACTTCTCCATCTTGCATCGTTACTTCACTCTCGTCAGTGCTAGAGCCTGAGAAACCATCATAAGAGTAGCTGTCGCTTGATTCCTCCATCATCACCATTGAAAGCTCAGCGCCATCGAAGTTGGTGTACGTTGTACTGATCATCTCTCCTGAGCTGTTGTATGACCAGCCATCTGAGTCAGAGTCCGAGAAGTCATTTGTTCCTTCGAAATGACTGGTGTCTCCGAACATGGTTACATTCCAAGTACCGGTCAAACGAGCTTTACGTGAGCTTAGAGAAAGGGCTGGGTCCTCTGGACCTTTCTTACAACCCGAAAATTCAAGACCTGCAACTACCAGCATCATTCCGCCGGCAAGTAGGCTAAAACGGTTAAAGTATTTCATAGCATAAATAATAATAAGAGGCAAAGCTACGCTGTCAGGCAGGGCGCGAAGAAGCACCTCCACTCCCAAAAACCTGATATTCATCATGTTTTTAAGTGGAGTATCGCCACTTTTTGGCCAGCGATACGAGGCTCAGCATCACAGGAACTTCGATGAGGACGCCGACTACCGTTGTCAGTGCAGCCCCAGAATCCAATCCGAACAACGCGATAGCCACTGCAACAGCCAGTTCGAAGAAGTTACTCGCCCCGATCATAGAGGAGGGTGCGCAAACTTCATAGCGTAAGCCGAGGAATTTCCCAGTGAACCAGCTCAGGAAGAAAATGAAATAGGTCTGAAGGATCAGCGGAATGGCGATCAACAGAATATGCAAGGGAGATGAAAGGAGCTGATCGCCTTGGAACGCGAAAAGTAAAACCAGAGTGAGGAGCAGGGCGCTGATAGAGAGGGGTTTTAGCTTGGGTAGAAATGATTTTTGAAACCAGTCTTGTCCTTTGGAGCTTAAAAGCCAGCGGTTCACTGCATAGCCCGCAGCAAGAGGAATCAATACGAAGGTTACAACCGACATGGCCAGTACCTCATAAGGAATTTGGAAATCGGTGATTCCCAAGAGCAGCTGAACAATAGGAATAAAGGCGACCAAGAGGATCAGGTCGTTGACCGAAACTTGGACTAAGGTGTAATTGGCGTCTCCGTTACTCAAGTACGACCAAACAAAAACCATAGCGGTACATGGTGCCGCGCCGAGCAGGATGGCTCCGGCGATGTATTCGTCGGCTAGTTCAGGAGTGAGCCAAGCAGCGTAAAGTTTATCGAAGAAGATCCATGCAAAGAGAGCCATGGTAAAGGGCTTGATTAACCAATTGACCACGACCGTAAGTCCCAGTCCCTTGACATTCTCTCCAACGTTTTTAAGTGAGCTGAAATCGATCTGAACCATCATCGGAAAGATCATCAGCCAGATCAGGATAGCCACGGGGATGTTGACATGAGCAATTTCCCAGTCGGCGATGACCTGAATGGAGTCACCGGCAATCGCGCCGATCCCGATTCCGACAGCAATGCACAACAATACCCAAAACGTCAGGTATTTCTCGAAGAAGCCTATGCCTTTCATGCTTCCAGTCTTGAGGATACTTGTTGCATGACGTAGTAGATTTCGGCTCCGATCTCTAGGCTTCTTTGTACATAGCCTTTCACAGCATCATCCTGTCCGTCAAATTCTTTTGGGTCTTCGAACGTGACCGAGATTCTTTTGCTTGCACCCTCTACGTATGGACAGGCTTCTTCCGCCGACGAGCAGACCATCACGGCAGCAAAGTCACTCGGCGGATTGCTGTCATCATCGTACTTCTTCGAAAAAACTTCGATCAAGTTGGCTTCTCCCAAGTCTACTAGGAAGACGGGATTGTCGCCATCATCGGAGCCGTTGAATTCAAACCCTAATTCTTCCAGTGCCCCAATGGCGTTAGGATGAATGCGGGTGACTTCGACTCCCCCTGAGTAGCACTCGATGTTTTCCAAGTCGTTGGCCATAGCTGAAGCCGCTGCCATGAGTTGAGAGATATGACTTCTTCGTGCATTGTGAGTACAAATGAAGTTAAGTCGGGTAGTCTCATTGGCACGTTGCCGGTCTAAGACGTATTCGACCAAAGGTTCAAGAACAGCCTGCCGTTCCATAGATACGGATGAGGTCTTGGAGGCTAAGGTCGCCAAGGTTGAGGTTAGTTTTTCAGTCATGTCAGCGTTATTTCTAGCAACATCCTCCTCCCAGAGTGCAGGTTTCGGTTGTGCCGAAGTCGGCTAGGTTTATCTTGATCTTAGGTTGAGCAGCGCCCGGTTTCTGAGCGAAGACCGTGATGCTAAAGATGCCCACTTGTCCAGCCTTGAAGGCTTCTAATTCTTCGCCACTTAGGTATTTCTCAAGGATATCGTCTGGCAGGGTGATGGTCTTTTCCTTTTGCAGCGTGATATCGGTAAAGCCTTGCTCCCGAATGAAGCTCAGGTATTCTTCTTTCTGGATCGCACCGGAGACACATCCAGCATAGAGCTCAGCATCCTTGCGCAAGGCTTCCGGAAGCTGTCCCACCAATACGATGTCGGAAATACTGAAGTGACCACCTGGTTTTAATAAGCGGAAGATCTCCGAAATGACGGCCTTCTTGTTCGGAACCAAATTCAATACACAGTTGCTCACGATCACATCGGCACTGTTGTCGGCTACCGGCATGTGCTCGATATCTCCGTAGCGGAACTCTACATTGTTATACCCGAGTTTGTCCGCATTCTCGCGCGCCTTGTTGATCATCGCTTCCGTGAAGTCAATGCCGATCACTTTTCCGGTCGGGCCGCATTCGTGACGGGCCACAAAACAGTCGTTTCCAGCTCCCGAACCTAGGTCGATCACAGTGTCTCCTTCTTTGATCCGTGCAAAGGCGGTCGGCAACCCACAGCCGAGGCCCAGGTCTGCGTCTTCGGCGTATCCTTTCACATCGGAGTAGTCGTCTATCATGATGTTGTACACCTTATTCGAAGTAGGCGTAGCACCGCAGCATGATGATGCATTGGTTGCTTTGTCTTGTTTGGCAATCTCGCTGTATTTCTCTTGGACGAGTGCTTTAAGTTCTTGGTCTGTTGTCATGGTTGTTGATTTAGCAGCAGTCTTCGGGATGAGACTGTGCGTAACTGTCAAAAAGATGATTGAAGGCGGTTTGCATAGCAGCCCAAGCTTCCGGGTTGATGCAATAGCACATCGAGGTTCCCTCAATGGTTCCCTGGATGAGCCCAATGGATTTCAGCTCTTTTAAATGTTGGGAGATGGTGGCTTGCGCCAATCCTAGTTCTTGAACTAGATCACTATTGATGCATGCATTGGTCTGTACCAAATGCTGAACGATCGCCACTCGAGCCGGGTGTCCCATGGCTTTCGCCATACGACTCAGTAGGTTTTGTTCCTCTGTGAATAGATCTGTCTTGGTTAGTCCCATATCATTTATTCATTGCAATATTACGATGAAAAGAATATATGCCCGACCATTGGGCAAAAAAAAGCCCCGACAACTGCCAGGGCCTTGGTTTATGTTTGGGAAGGAAGTTAATCCTCTTTTTTGCGAGTGCTGATACCGAAAGGAAGATATAGAGGGCAAAAGTTGATCAAGATTGTGGCGATGAAGATTCCTGCTAGAATGAGACCGATGATGGCAACGGTGCTGTTAATGACTCCTGCATACCACAGACCTGCAATGACCAATGCGATAAGTATTCTTACGATTTGATCGATTCTTCCCATGTTCTTTTTCATGATTTCCAGTTTTAGTTGTTTAACTGAGTCAAAAGTACATGGGGTGAATACCAGTAAACGGTGACCATGGTCACCACCTCATGATATTCTTATACCATCTGCCAGTTGCACAACCTTTCCGTCGGTTTCGAGCTTCTTAAGCACGCGAGTCACGACCTCTCGTGCTGTGCCCAGCTCATTGGCGATTTGTCGGTGTGACATACTCACCAATGGTTTTCCTGTCACCTGGGCTCGCTCTTTAAGGAAACTGAGTACGCGGGCATTCATCTTCTGATAAAGGAGATGATTGATCGTATCGATCAGTTCGCTGTACCTAGCATTGAACAACCCAAAGAAGAGCCGGTTCAGTCCTGGGAAGTTCTTGGTCCACTGCTGTAGTTGTTCTGCCGGGAGGAGCACCACGCGTGTGGGTTCTTCAGTAACGGCGAAGACCTCACTGGGCGTATTCTCCAAAGCTGCTGAAAAGCTCATGACACAACTTTCGTTTGGCTGGATGTAGTAGAGAAGGAGCTCTTTCTCTTCGTATCGAGCATAGACTTTGATGAGCCCAGATATCACCAGTGGAACCACCTTTACGTATTGTCCGTGCCGCAGTAACTCTTGTCCCTTATCCACCTCTAAATAAGTCGAGTTCGAAACGATCGAATCCACGAGATCGGCATCGAGTAGAGACAGCTGTTTGCGTATTTCTTGTTCTATTTCACGCTCCACGTCACCAAGATAATGCTTCTGTCAAGAGTATAGATGGTCAAATGAAAGACAGCAACCAGCCACTTACCGCGCCAAATGCAACGAGCCACATGGCGTTCACTTGTTTCACAGTAAAGAAGAGAATACCACTAAGCACAGCGACAACGCCCATCTGCCAATTGAGCAAGGTAGAGACACCCATGCTAAATAGGACCGAAACCATAACCGCCACGGCGGCAATGTTCACGGAATCCAAGAATCCAGCGAGAAACCTAGAGGCTCTCAGCTTTGGCACCAGCGGATTAAGAAGCCACACGAACAAGAAGCAGGGTAAGAATATTCCAAGCGTTGCGGCAACGGCTCCCTGCCAGCCACCCAACTGAAACCCAACGAATGTAGCAGTAGAGAGTACAGGGCCCGGAGTGAATTGCCCCATTGCGATTGCATCCATCAGATCTGGATTGGTCATGAAGCCCGGGGTGACAAGCTCTGCTTCGAGGTAGGCAAACAATACATATCCGCTACCGTAGAGAACAGCTCCAACCTTTAAGAAGGTGAAGAAGATTCCCTTGGTACTTAGAGGGATCATTAATCCGCTCGATGCGGGCAGGGCCGCCAACGGAATCAAGGAAGTCAACGTGCCTTTATTGTGGCGGGTGAAATAGAAATACAAGGCTCCGATCAGTCCTGCAGAAAGCAAGGCGAGAATTTCATTCACTCCTAAGAGTCCTGCTACAAGTGTGAGACCGCCAAGCACACCAAGTTCGGGGTTCTTTAAAGCCTTCTTACCCAGCTTATAAATCGCGGAGATGATCAGAACCAGTACCGCTGGTTTGATACCGCTGAACAGGGGTTCGATAGCGGGCAGATCACCATAAGCGGTATAGAACCATGCTAAGAGCCCGGTCAACAAAACAGCTGGTAGAATAAAGCTGATGCCCGCAACGAATAGGCCGGGCACTCCCGCACGCTCGTGACCGCAGTGCATGGTCATCTCCGTAGAGTTTGGTCCGGGAATCAGGTTGGTCGCCCCCATGAGGTCCAGAAAATGTTGACGACTCATCCATTTTCTTTTCTCTACGACCTCTTCTTCCATCATCGCGACGTGAGCAGCAGGACCACCAAACGCGATGAATCCCATTTTGAGGAATACACCAGCTACTTCAAGAAGCCGGCCCTTTTGTGTATTATTTTCAGTCATTGTCAGGTGTATAGTAGGTTACATCCCCGTAGATCACTTGTGTCCAAACGTCCCTCAACGGAGAATGTTCCATCAGACTGAACAATACCGATGTCCTGGGTCTGAATGAAGGAGCAACTGTGCACATTGGCCAGATCGATAAAGGCGAGCAGCCCTCGTTCTCCGGGCCCGAGGATCCGCAATGGGTCGCTGATCTCTGAGGTGAAAGCCTTCATCCAGCGTGGAGGAATGAATCTCCCTTGGTCGTTCAAGTAGCCCTGCGAAAGCAGTTCGGTCATTCCATACTCAGAGTGGATCCTGGAGGCAGGAAATCCCAATTTCAATGCAGCGTGAAGCTCGTCGCGGGTCATCTCCTTTCTCCTTCCTTTCATACCTCCAGTTTCCATTAGGATCAGTTCCGGATACTCCACTTTATGTAGTTCCACAAAGTCGAGCAAAGCATAGCTTACGCCAAAGAGAACGGCTGGTTGTTTTTCCTCTGCGAGCTGAGACAGCGTCTGCTTGAGCAGGTGCGGTTCATGCAGTAAAAACTTGGATCTCGGATCAGCGCGAAGTATAAACCGGTCTACCATGAATACCAGTGATGAGCTGCCTTGTTCTTCGTACGAAGGCAATAGAGCAAGGATCACAAGGTCTTTGAGGCTTCCATAGATGGATTCGAAGTGCTGAATCGACAAACGTTCATAGAGCGACAGGTCGTACACCGGGTGCTGTGACCTCGTGCTTAGGGTCGTGCCGCTGCTCAAGAAAATGGTCTCTTCGGTATCGTGACAACTGACCCTTGCAAATTTGAAAAGTTGGATAGGTAAGAGGGCGGGTTGATCTAGATTAAATGATGAGTTTCCGAATACACCTTGAACGAATCGTCCATAGAGTGCGTTATGCTTACGTTGATAGTCAAAGATCTCCCCAGCCAACGCAGCGAAATCCGCGTCTGAAGAGAGAGAAGAAATTCGATCGACGATTGTTACTTTCGAGTCCATGCAACGCAAATACGCAAATACGATTTCAAAGGTAATGGCTCTGGCCATGGCGACAGGCGTTGTAATAGGCTGCACGAAGATCAAATGTGACGAACCGGCTCCTTCGCTTACCTACGATACGCTGATGCTCGATGACAGTCGGGAGAATCTCATCTTCCAAACGGAGTTTGAGGATTGTCAGGGTGATATTGGACACGATGTGGACACCGACGGTCCGATCGATTCGAATACGATCAGATCAGTACGGACTTTCTTATTTGAGAAGATAGATGGACAATGGGTCGAGTTCATCCCCGCGAACCCTACCAGCTTTTTCAGCGTGATCCCTGCATCAAGTAAGAACAGAGAAGGATGGCTGCTAAAAGGAAAGGTGATCCAGAGTTTTTCTCTGGTGCAGCTATATCAAGGCAATGACACCATTCGGCTCGAGTCTTACATCATCGACCAAGCGGGTAACGAGAGTAATAGGGTGCAGAGCGTGCCGTTCGTATTTCAGAACGGCACGGGTAATTAGAATTTTCCAGCAAGGGCTTCGTTGACGTTCATCACCAGGTCGCCAATACGCTCCAAGTTCACGAAGAGGTCACTGTAGATCATTCCATTTTGGAAGTCGTACTCACCTTTCTCAACGTTTTCCAAATGCGTCTTGCGGATAGCATCTCTTTTCTTGTCGATGGCGTGCTCTAATTTGGCAGCGACCTCAAGATCCAAGTGAGCATTCCCCAAGTTCATGTTCTTGTTCATGTTATTTATTGCATCTTCCACCATGCCAAAAAGCTTCAAGAGGGCCTCGCGTTGATCCGCAGTGAACCATATCTTCCTGTCCTGTTTCTTGTCTAGGTTGACGGACATTTGGTAACAGATATCGCTGATTTGCTCCAGATCTTTGATCACGCTCAACATGGTACGCACCAACTGTGACGACTCCTTAGAAAGCTGTTTGGTCGAAACTTTCGTAAGGTACTTCGTGATTTCTGCTTCGATATTATCAGTGATCTCTTCGTATTTCTTGATACGCTTTACCAGTTTTTTTGACTTCTTCTTGTCTTTTTCAACGAGCAGGTCTTTCACCATTCTGACGTGGCGTAGGGTGATTTCGCTGAACTTGGTGACCTCTTTTCGAGCTTCAAGTATTGCAAGTTCAGAGGTTCCCATGAGCCCTGTGCCGATGTACTCCAGATGGAACACTTCGTCATCATCACCTTTTGACGGAACGGATTTGATGGCTAGTTTGACCAGAACCGGAACAAACCAGATCAACAGCATGACGTTGGTCAAGTTGAAGAAGGTGTGGAAGTAGGACAAAGCGAAAGGAATGGATTCCGAATCCTCATATGGAGAAGTATTACCCATGATACTTTGAGAGAACCACGTGATAAGATCCAAAGCGAAGGGGAGCAAGAATACCATCCAGGTTACACCAATGATATTGAACATCGAGTGAATTCTCGCTGAACGCTTAGCGTGCACGTTTCCGACAAAGGAGGCAAGTTCTGCAGTGATGGTTGTTCCGATGTTCTCTCCGAGGATCATCGCTGCGGCTAAAGGAAATGGTATCCAGCCGTTGTTGCACATGACGAAAGTGAGGGTCATCGCCGCGCTCGAAGATTGCACAATAATGGTGACCACGGCACCGATCAGTACAAAGAGCAGATTGGTTAGGATGCCTGGCTCGAAACCTGAGAGAAATGAAAGAACCTCTGGATTTTCCTTTAGATCTGGCACTGCATCTTTTAATGCTGAAAGACCAAGAAACAGAATAGCGAATCCAATTAGGAATTCACCTGTACTTTTCACCTTAGAATTTCCGGTGAGCATCATCGGAAGACCGAATGCGATCATGGGAAGGGAAAGCGTGACGATCTTGAATTTAAACCCGAAATAGGATACGATCCAACCGGTAATGGTCGTACCGATATTCGCTCCCATCATCACACCTGCAGACTCAACTAGGGATAAGAGTCCAGCGTTCACGAAGCTCACAGTCATTACCGTGGTCGCGGAAGAAGACTGCACAAGGCTTGTTATGAGGAAGCCCGTAATGACCCCGAAGAATCGGTTTTTGGTCATGGCTCCGAGGATCTCTCGAAGCTTTTGGCCTGCTGCTTTTTGGATGCCTTCACTCATGATCTTCATCCCGTAGATGAAGAATCCCAAGGCGCCCATTAGCACCAAAAAGTCGTAAAAACTGTAGCTCACCGGTAGTTGGGTTAGGTTATTTAAAAGGACAGTTCAGTTTGGAAGCGGTACATCAGCATTCCGTTAGCAAAGGTTGTGTTTAGGCTTCGCTCGTATGTTAAGTCAGTTTGAACTTTTACATTATGGCCCATAAAATAACGGGAAAGGCCTAGCGTATACTGTTCCACGTGTCCCACCCCACTAGCTGTCGCTTGAAGGGGCATCGTACGCGTATATCTTCCTGCACATTCTAGATTGTTCTTAAACAAATAGCCGGCCTGACCTGAATATGCAAACCCTGTGCGGTAGGCATTTCCACTTACATCTCGGAAGTCGCCGAGGCTGCTTTCTCTATAGGCAACTTCGACCAGTGAAGACCAACCTTGATACTTGAACATCATATCCCCTTGGAAGGAAAGAAGGTCGGCCGTGACATAGTTTCCAAGGCTATCCTTGAGAATTCGGCCAAGTTGTCCACCTTGTCGAATAGCACCCTGATTGAAGTCACCAGTGATGCCGATGGAAAGTTTTGGGCTTTCTTCTCGCGCTAAGTCGGATGAATAGTAATCCCCTTTCCCTGTGAAATCTCCAAAAGGAAGAAATTCAACGCGGGCGGTGTAGTCCAGCCCTCCGATATCGGTTTGAATCACGTTGCGGCCTTCTCCCATAGAAATGGATTCTACCAGCTTTAAGCGAGCCTCTCCGATCTTGAACTTATGGTGCAGCTGGATTCCAAAGTCTCGGTCGATATTGAAACGGCTATTCAATAAACTTCGATCTACGAACTGTAGTTTCTGAGATGAAATGACACGTTCACGGTTACTAGGCAGCTTCGTCTGACCAAACCAGATCTTATGACCTTTGGCGAATTCGTATTTCAACACGGCGTCCATCACTAATCGTGAGGTATTACCAACAAGCTCTCCGTCATCGCGAAAGCCATGGTCTCTCTGTGCCAAGCCCAACTCGATTTTGTAGGTGAGCTTCGGAGAAAAGGCGAAACCATCAAACTTGAGTCGAGCTCGACGGACCATGCCATTCAATTGTGGATCGAATTCGCTGTTTAGGTCTTGTCTCGCTATGAATAGGTTCTGAATTCGCGCGCTCATTTTAATTGCGCCGCTTGAATCAGCAGATTCGTATCGAATGCCGCTACCGAATTTTGGATAATGAATTCCTTGACCAAAAGACGGAATGGCCACTAGCACTAAGATCAGTGTGGCCCATAGTTGGGTTCGGGGTGTTTTCATGGCGCAAATTTTCGCTTTATTCACACTGAATTCGCCTTGAGTTAAGACTCATAACCAAAAGGTAAACTGGTGTTAAGCTTAACTTCACATTGAAAAAAGTGGAAATTGGGTAAGCATTAGAAAATGAGACCATAAAGTCCATTTTTGGCGAAATGCCAAGTTGTTCGGCGATGAGCCAATGTTAAGCCCATGTAAACAAAAAAGGTCGACCCTTTAGAGTCGACCTTTTCGGCTTGAATTAAAAAATGCTCTTTCTAGGCTGCTTACAGGCTTTTTGACCAACCGTTTAGCCAGTCAGTTCCTGCGCCGGAAGTTGTTCCTGTAATGGCTGCATTGATCTTATCCGCAGCGGCTGTACTATCGCTTGTAGATCCCGCACCCTTGATTTCAAAGAGGTCCGAGACATTTGACATTTGGATATCTTCGAGAGTCAACTCACCGGAGGCAATATTGGAGATCGTGATGGCGTGTTCCATATCGATGCCATCGCTGAAATTATCAATGACCACATTCGAGATGTTAGCCTTAGTTCCTTCGCGAAGTTTGATACCGTCGCTCTCACCATAACCAGTCAGGGTCAGGTTGCTAAGCGTTGGATTTGAAAAGGGAGAAGCACCGTTGTCATCACCGTTATTGTCTGCCTCGATGCCTCGGTCTCCGATGCCAGGAATCTGCTCAGCGATCCAATAAGAACCCGTTCCTGACCAACCGTATGTCCAGTCAAAACTGTCATCGCCTGAACCGGATGATATCAGGTAGTTGGCTTCGACCGTTCCACCGAAGAATTCAAATCCGTCATCATTACCCATATACGATTGCAGGTAAGAAATGGATGTGCCGGAGCCAACAGCATTGAAGGTGAATCCATTGTGCTCCTTCTCGTCGTTGATGGCATTACCTGTGTATTCTACACGCACATAGCTTAGGGTGCCGGAATTATCAGCCGGATTGTCTCCTCCATAGAGAACATCCCCCACTTCGGCAGTAGCCTCGTTACCGTTGTTAATAGGGGCATATCCGCAGAGTATGATTCCTCCCCAATCACCGGAGGCAGGATTTGCCGCTCCAGATGTGAATACGATCGGATCCGACACCGTTCCTGTCGCTTGAATTTTCGCTCCACGCTCGATTAGGAGGTAGGCTACTGACTCAGTTGGATCAGACTTGATCATAGTCCCTGCCGGAATGGTAAGGGTGGCTCCTTCTTTGACGTAAACTCCACCAGACAATGTATAACTGATGCTCGCATCCAAGGTGCGGTCTTCTGTAATGTCTCCCGCAAGAACGGAATCCGCCGAAGTATCATACTCACAGCTGTTGTCTTCCTTCTTGGCCTTTTCGTTGTAATTGATAGCCTCTGGGTCCGTACATCCCTCTCGCTTACAAGATCCTAAAGTGATCAGACCTAGAGAGATAGAGAGAAGTAGAATTCTGTTGAATTGCATAACTGTTGTTTTCATGTGTTTTTCTTCTTGATTTCTTGGCAAAGCAACGGGCGTGCTATTAACCGAAGATGTTGCGGTAGCTATATGACAATGAAGCCTCTGTTACCGACATGTTATCAGGTTTAACTTCCTGTGAATAAGCGATAGTTGATGGACACTCCATAGGTCACGCCTAAGCGGTATTCATTGAAAATGAAGGTTTCTCCGAGGATCTCCTGTGTTTGTTGAATGTGCGGATTTAGTAGGTTTCTGAAGGAGAGATCAACGTCAATTCGTTCAGACACCTGATTCTTAATGATGAGGTCCAACGAGTGAACAGGCTGCTCATATACATCTCCCTTGCCGTATGTTCCTGCAAGTACTACGCGTGGGCCGAAGACATTATATACCAGGGCAAGTTTTGAGGTCACTCCGGCAATCTCTACCTGATATTGAGCACTTGCAGCAACTAGGAAGGGACTCGCTCCGAGCATCGGACGCACAGCATTCGTTGCTAAGATGGTTCCCTTATTGGTTTGGATGGTGTCGCTCGTGCTCATGTTGAACCTTGAATAGTTAAGGGCGGCATTGAGACCCAGTTCCAGTTGATCAATGGCGCGGTTGCTTCCTTCTTCAGATCTTCCGAGCAGCTCGCCAAAGTTGATCTTAGTCTCGAGCTCCAGTCCTCCGACCCATGCATGACCCATGTTGAAGTACGTGAAGAGTGTACCTGAGGTCGGCACTTCAAATCGTTCGATCGGATTATCGATGCGCTTTCCGAATGCCGTAACCGCAATGAGCTGACCAGGTGAAGGGAAGTATTCGTACTTGACATCCAGGTTCTTAGAGTAGCCACTGGTAAGCCCAACATTTCCTTCAAACAGTCGACGTGATTGGTATTGATATTGGAAGGGAGCCAGCTCACGGAAATTGGGTCGTGAGGTCGTCTGAGAAACAGCCATACGCAAGTTGCTTTTCTCGTTAACCGTGTATTTCAGGTTCAATGCGGGAAATATGTTGAGCGTATCTAAGGTAGAAACACGGTAGGCATCCTTCAATCGGTCTCCAAGCAGCTTGTACTCCACGGTTTGAGTCGTTTGTTCAATGCGAGCACCGATCATGACGTTCAGTCGGTTAGCGATCAAATACTCCGCATTGATGAATCCAGCCATTACATTTTGGCTTGCGGCGTGTACGCGAGATCCATCTCGAGCTTCTGTGTATTGGTATAGTCCAGATGTGAAAGCTGATGAATTCAGGTAAGCCTCAGGGGCGAGGGCAGAGACGGTCTGTTCTGAATACTGAATGGAATCAGCGTATTCCTTCATCTGGATGTTGAACTGGCGCCAATTGAAGTCTCTGCTTTTCCAACGTGGTGCGGCGCCTGCGGTGATCTTTCCAATCGCATCGCCATTATCTGTCATCTTGAAATTCCAAGTTAAAGCGCCGTGCATGTTGAATTCCTCCTCTTGCAAGGAGCTAAAAAAGCGGTGGTTGTCAGAGGCGTTCAATGCTGCGAAAGTGTAGTCGTCTTTATTGGCGTCGCTGGCCTCGTACATCAATTGACTTCGATCCGGCTCACTGTTTTGAGCGACGTTCATGCTCGTCTTCCAAACTAAGTTCAATCTATCCTTAGCAAAAGAGTGAGTCCCTCTCAATTGACCGTTCATGAGTTTATTCGAGCGAAGCACGTTTCTAACAGAATACAGGTATGTATTGCGATCTCGGTCTCGGATCAAGGCATCGTAGTTCGAGACGGCATCCGTGGCATTTTGAGTATAGAGACCAGTAGCTTCGATCTCATGATCACGATTAAGGCGCACGAACATGTTCATTAGGGCCATGGAACTGGTTGTCTTATCGAAGCTGGTCGTTTCAAAGTAATTCTTGTCCACTCCAAGGTTGTCAAGGTTCCGCGCCAACCCCTCACGTCGTTGATAGTCATTGGCGTGCTCAGCTGAAACTAAGAGCCCGATAAGGCCGCTGTTTCCAAAGGACTTGGAATTTCCTGCGAGCAGAGAGTAACCGGTTCCTGGAAGGGCTGGTTGAGTCACAGGATTCAAACCGCGAGAGAAAGGATCCTCTTGGTCATCGGGGGAAGAGCTGTAATAGGAAGAGGTATAACCCTGCACCAAGTCATCCGGAAGAAATCTATCTTCAGAACTGGCGAACGGAATCAAGGGGTTCGCGACGCCTTGGCTCATTTGGAATGGCTGAAAGGTCGTCATGCTATTGGCCTTTGCGCTCACACCCACCTCTACAAACGGATCTTCGAAAAAATCCTTTGTAGAAATATCAATAGTGGCTCCGGCAAAGTCGGCAGGGAGGGTCGGATCATATGCCTTGGAAACCGTAATACTCTGCACGATGCTGCTTGGGAAGATGTTAAGGTCGATCATCTTCTTATCAGGATTGGACGAGGCAATGGGGAGCCCATTGAGCAGTGCTGCATTATATCGATCGCCTAAGCCGCGAACGAACAGATCATTTGATCCTCGCGAACGAGAAATGCCGCTGATCTTTTGGGCGCCCTGCTCCACATCAGACGCTCCTTGTTCGGATAGCTCTGCTGCGCCAATGGCTTGCTGAATGGCTCCAGCGTTCTTTTGCTCCATCAGCAGTACAGCATCGCTTTCGCGGTCCATCTTCGCTTCGATCTGAACGGCCTTTAAGACCATGGCGTTCTGACCGAGAACCCGATTCACTTGAGTTGCTTGTCCCGCCGTCACAAGTACTTCAGACGTGTCGGAAGACATGCCCACGCTGCTGATAACCAACTTATAAGTGCCTTCGGGAGCGGAAAAACTGAAGTTTCCATCAAAGTCACTTGAAGTACCAGTAGTGGTGCCAAGTAGAAAAACATTCGCAAAGGGAACGGGAACTTCTTCGCCACCCATAGTCTCAACGACGACACCTTGAATGGTCCCGGTTTGTGCGGACACCATCAACGATATAAGGAGAAAGAGGCTCGTGGTAAATAAATATCGCTTCATATTTTTAATTCTTGCGGCGACAAAGTTGCCCCCCTAGAATCAGGATATTTTTAATATTGAATTAATTAAGCGTTAAGTGACCTTCACGGAGTTCACGTTTAGATAACACTCCGCGCGAATTGATAATGACAGATTAACCTGCAAACCATGGCTCGCAACCTACATTCGGACAAGTTTTCAGATAACACGGAGCCCATGCTTGCGAGGAAGAAGATCTTGGTAGTAGATGACGAAGAGGATATACTTGAATTCATCAGCTACAATTTAGAAAAGGAGGGCGCCAAGGTTTATACTGCGACCAACGGCATTCAGGCGATTGAAGTGGCCAAGAAGAAAAAGCCGGACCTCATCCTCTTGGATCTGATGATGCCTGAGATTGACGGCGTCGAAACATGCCTTAGGCTGCGAGAGAGCAAGGAAACGAAGAACATCATCATTGCCTTTCTTACTGCTCGTGGAGAAGACTACTCTCAGATCGCCGGGTTTGACGCTGGTGCAGATGATTACATCACCAAACCGATCAAGCCGCGGGTATTGATCAGTAGATTAAAGGCCCTGCTTCGTAGAAAAGAAAGTACGGTGACCCATGAAGGCGTTGCGGAAGTGGATACTTTAAAGATCGATAGGGATAGATACGTCGTGGTCAACGAGGACGTTGAGCTCAACTTGCCTAGAAAGGAGTTTGAACTGCTCGCTCTACTCATTTCCGTGCCCGGCAAGGTCTTTACTAGAGAGTCTATTCTCTCTTCGGTTTGGGGAGAGGATGTCGTCGTAGGAGATCGCACCATTGATGTGCATATCCGGAAGCTTCGCGAAAAGATTGGCAGCTCAAAGATCAAGACGATCAAAGGTGTAGGTTATAAGTTTGAGGAATGATCCTCTCCTCTTGCCTATGAATATTGAGCATCCAAGACAGATTAGCCTCCTGATAGCGGGCGGCGTGGGAGTTATACCGGTACTTATCTCAATTGTTGCATATCTCAATGGATGGTGGCAGATACCGTTGTGGGTTCTGATCAGCTACTCAGTTTCATCTTTCGTTGCTGGATGGTTGATTTCTTGGTGGGCTATCGAAACTTTTCTCCATGGAAAGATCAAACTGATCTATCGAACGATCTTTAATCCGATGACCCGAGAGGAGAGGTTGAAATCGGCCAGCTCCAGCGGAGATCAATTGGGGACGGTGCAACGAGATGTACAAGAATGGGCGCGTACCAAGCAGCAAGAGATCCAGTCCTTACGTGATCAGGCAAAATTCAGAAGGGACTTCATTGGTAATCTTGCTCATGAGTTGCGTACACCGATCTTCAATATGCAAGGTTACTTGCATACCTTGATCGAAGGAGGTGTTGAAGATTCAAAGATTAACTACGACTACTTGGCGCGGGCAGATAAGAACCTTGATCGGTTGGTGGTATTGATCGAAGACCTAGATCAAATCTCAAGGCTGGAGTCGGGAAATACAGCATTGAAAGAGGAGAAGTTCAATTTGGTCAAGCTGGTGGATGAAGTCTTTCAGCTCTTAGAGCTTTCAGCAGAAAAGAAGAAGATCAAGTTGAGGTTCAACGAGAAGTATGATAAGCCGATCCAGATCGTAGGAGACCGAAGTAAGATTCTTCAAGTTTTCACCAATCTGATTATGAATGCGATTCATTATGGTAAGAAAGGGGGCTTTTGCAAGGTTCGATTTTTTAACATGAGTGAGAATGTGCTGGTCGAAGTCTCGGATGATGGTATCGGGGTGGAAGCGGAACACCTTCCGCGCCTCTTTGAACGATTCTACCGGGTAGACAAGAGCCGGTCGCGCCATGAAGGAGGTACCGGACTCGGTCTCGCTATCTGCAAACACATCATCGAGTCGCACGGACAGAGTATTTCGGTGCGCAGCGTGGTCGACAAGGGAACCACCTTTTCCTTTACCCTCGAAAAGGCGAAATAATCACCCATGGAAGCATTCAGAACCGAGGTCGCAGCACCGGAATTCCCGTTTTCTATTGACCACACTAGTCAAGTGGTCATGCTGGGGTCTTGCTTCACGGAGAACATGGGTGAGCGACTGATCCACAACAAGATCGCGACCTTGATCAACCCATTTGGCATCCTGTTCAATCCCTTTTCCATCATGAATGCGCTCGAACGCATGCTGAATGATCGGCCGTATTCAGTGGATGAACTCACTCGCTCCGGGGATCACTTCGTGAGCCTCGATCATCACGGTTCGTTTAACCGCCAAAGCGCTGAAGAGACGCTTGAGGGAATCAACCAAAGTCTTCAAGAAGGAGCGACCAAGATCAAGCAGGCGGATGTGGTCTTCATCACGCTTGGCTCGGCTTGGGTGTATGAACACATTGAAATGGGTCATACCGTGGCTAACTGTCACAAGATCCCGAATAAGGAGTTCCGCAAACGACTGCTTTCCTTTCAAGATGTGCACCTTATCCTAAGACATATCCCTCAGTTTTTAACCTCCAAAGGGGTCAAAGCAAAGGTGGTCTTCACCGTAAGTCCGGTCAGGCATTGGAAGGATGGCGCAGTGGAAAACCAGAGGTCTAAAGCTCATTTGCTTTCAGCGATTCATGCTGTTGTCGATGAGTTTGACTCCTGCTATTACTTCCCGTCGTATGAGATGATGATGGATGATCTGCGTGACTATCGCTTCTATCAAACGGATATGCTTCATCCGACCCAACAAGCGATCGACTATGTCTGGCAAAAGTTTGAGACCAGCTTCTTCTCGGACGAAACGCGAATCATTTGTCAAGAGCTCAAGTCCTTGGTTCAGGCCGTAGAACACCGACCGGTTGACCCCGAGAGCAATTCATTCCAGCGCTTTCTCAGAAAACAGATCGAGATCATCGCCGTGCTCGAAAAGAAGTATCCTTCGCTCGATCTTACCAAGGAGCGTAAGCACTTTCAAGGCTATCAGCTTTGACCTCCGTGCAACTGAGCTAGGTATTCCTGTTCCGTCTGCCCGGGTGTAGGGTGGTATTCCACATCTTGAACACCCAAGGCTGCCATATCCATGATGGTGGAGTAACCGCTGCGCGCAATGACTTTCCGAGTTGTAGCCAATGCTTCCGTCAAAGCTCGATCATCCAGATGATGGACGATGAGGATGTTGTCCATTTCGGTCTCCTTCGGTTCATCGGGTTTTCCCTCCAGAAGGAGGAGTCGCTCGCCGGATTCCACATAACGCCGAATCACCTCCGCTTCGAAAAGACTTCGCTGTGGCTCAGGCCCACTGATGATGGCAACGGCATCCCAAATGGTCTCGGATGATCTGTTAAGGGCTTCTTCAAAGCGACTGAGTGGACCGACGTAGCGGTAGCGCGAAGGCATACGAGTCGGATGAGACAACTCCCCTGCTAGACCAGGCTTAGTTTCATGATCCGGGATCCAAACTTCGTCGTAGCGATTCATGACCCATCGGTTCAGGGAGTTGACAAGACCTTCGAAAACAGGAGTCTTGATCCTCACTTGGTGCGTGATGAAAACACTTCGGCAGCGCTTTGTCCAGAGTCCAAACCGGGAGTCGGAGATCACAAGATCGATGCCCAGTTCTTTGACCAAAACTTGAAGCTTTCGGTGCTCTCTCACGATGCTCCAAATGAGTCGCGGACCCTGCCAAAAGAAGTGCTTGACCATTCGTCCGTCTGCTGGATAAGTGATGGTCATGAATGGAATATCCACCGTCTGTAGTGACGGGAAGTGCGAAAGAAGCAGGGCCTTCGGTCCTCCGGAAGCGGCGATGATCACTTCATGACCCTCCGCGAGTTGCCGACGTATGATCGGGATGCAACGGGTCGCGTGTCCAAGGCCCCAGGGCATTGGGGCGACCAACACACGCTGTTTACCCGATGGATCGCTCATGCATCAATGTACCACATTCAATGGTGACACCATCAAGCCTTTTTCGGCGGTTTGTGCGTGAAAGAAATAGCTTCCCGCCGGCAAGTCCTGCACAGAGAATTGATCTACGTACTGACCGAAGTTTATCACAGTACGGCCTTGGGAGTCCATCAAACGAGCCGACTCAATGCGAACCCCAAGCGTTTTCACTTCAACTAAAGAAGAAGATGGGTTCGGGAATACGTTCACGTGCTGACTGCTCAACTCCTTGACACCCACACCCAACCAACTATCTTCATTGCTGTAGGCAGAAGCACCTGCAGGGTTGATCGCATAGACTCGGTAGTAATACTCTGTGCCGAGCATGCTCACTTGTTGATCCTTATAAGTAGTGTCATTCACATCCACCGTGTCGATTACCACGAAATTCCCATTGCCACCAACTGATCTTTCGATCACCCAGTTGTTCTCGTTGGTAAACGGATCGTTCCAGAAAAGGTCAATTCCTCCATTCTGCCAATCAGGAGCAACGCTTAGCACAATGCTATCTCCCGAAGGAACTACAGGATCCACAAAGTTGAACGCGCCTGGATTGTAGTTGAAGAATACATTATCAGCGGCTTCGACCCGTACTCGCATTCCTGCCCCTGTGATGGTGGGCATGATGCCAGTGTAAGAGCCGGTATTCGGCACATTTGCGACCAGGGTGTCTTCGAAGTCTATTCCATTGTTGCTATAAAGCAAGATGTGTACTTCGTTGCAATTCACCGGAGACTGATCGGTTCCCGCCACATCCCACTCGATCGTGTAGTACACGCCGGCCTCAACTTGGGCGTTTTGGGGAGGGGAGGTAACCACGAATGGACCTTTAGTATCATCGACCCCGACGTTCACGCCGTCGTAGGCCACTCCACCACCAGCGATGTTGTTGTCGCGTACGGTCAGTCTGAAGGTCATTCCTCTAGAATAAGTTGGATACACCTCACCGGTAACCAAGCTTCCGCTCAACACACTCACCAAGCGAGGGAAGGTGCGCTCACCGTGATCGACCGGGTCCCAAGAGCGGAACATAGGTGCATTGCCTGTCGGGTTCGAGGGTGAGGTGGAAGGACCGAGATCCATCTGCTCCCAGCAGTAGGTGAGGTCGTCGCCTTCGTTGTCGGTGGCGCTGCCACGAAGCACGAAAGGAGTTTCAATTGGAATAACGTAGTTCGTTGGGTCCACGGTCACTTCAGGAGCGGTATTACCGGTGTTGGTAATGCTAGCACAGGTATTCCCACTACCATTCTGGAAGAAGGCTCGCATTTCGGTATAGTTTCCACTGTGGAAATAGTCGTCCGAGTTGTTCTGCAAATTCGGTGAGCAGATACCCGCATAGCCCATGATGGTCGAGGCGCTGCCTGGCTCCCAAGCGGTTGTTGGGTTTCGATTACAGCTGTTGTTCTGTGTATGGTTTCCTGAGAACTGATGACCCATCTCGTGGGCTACGTAGTCAATGTCAAACGGATCCCCGATGGGCGAACCTCCACCGGTTACGCCGCGCGCCTTGTTGCTGAAGGAGCACACGGATCCAAGGCTGGCAATACCCCCACCTCCGGTGCTGAATACGTGTCCAATGTCGTAGTTGGCCGACCCAATGATGTTATCGATCGTGTTCTGATTCTCACCGAGCATGGTGAAGCCACTGTTGTTGGTGTAAGGGTCCGTGCTGGCGTTGAAGAAGATAATATCGTCGTTGTTGCCAATGATCTCCATCGTGACGGAGAAGTCGCGCTCGTATACTCCATTGACGCGGTTCATCGTAACGACCATGGCACTGAGAACGGAAGTGACCGTTCCTCCATGAAACTGCGCATACTCTCCGGTACAAGCCAAGGCCAGACGGTAGGTGCGAAGCTTATCGCCCGTTTGACGCCCTTGATACGACTCTGCGATCTCGAGCATTTTTGGTGTCGTGGAGTACTCATCGACGAGACAACGATGCTGCTTTTCTCCTCGGTAGTGGTCCATGAAATCCTTCCGATGGTAGGTGTGGTAAACGCCCTCCTCGGCGTTGATCGGGTCAATGTAGAGCGTGCCCTGCGTGGTGAAAAGAATGCCATGAAATCCCTTGAAGGTATAACCCACGCGACCGGTTACACCCTTGCCCCGCACCTTGTAGGTCCGGATCTCGGGATATCGTTCTGCTAAATCTTCTGCTACGATAGGACTATAAAAGGCTTCCAGTTCGATCACATTGCCATGCTGGTCGAGTAGTTCGAATTCCACACCTTGAGAACGCGCGTGTTCTTCCAATGCCGGTGCGGAAAGTAATTTATCGGATAGCACAGGGTCATTCAAGGTGTACACACTCGATGTATACCCCGTGGTGATCGTCTCTACAGGAGTGAGATAATCTTGTTGAGCAACGCTAAGGAAAGTGGAAAGGCTAAAAACAGCCGCAAGGAATAGAGCTTTTTTCATACTTGTCAGTCATAGGTTTCGTCGCGAGGAGTGCCCCCTTCGGAGTTCTCTTCAGCATAAACAGCATAATAGGATGGGCTACCCTTGAACAAGGGCGCGATCAATTCTTTTCTCTCGGTTCCGGTGATCTCGGCAAAGAGACCTTCGTCGTTGGTGTCCAAACGCAGGGTGAGTTTGCCGTCTTTCGACTTCCCCTTGAACGAGCGAATCGTTGGAAACTTAGCGGCTAAAGCCGGACTCATCGTGTTCGAATTCTCGATGGAGAAAGTGACCATTCCCGTTAACGTCGGGAGCATGACCTCAGTAGCCTCGGGACCCAACGGACGAGTCACTTCGCTAAAGTCGCAGTAATAGGCGTCGAACTCAGAAACTTGGATTCGCATCTCTTGGTCGGGAAGCATCATCGGGTCTTTCTGTTGCCAAACCGCTTCGTCTGTGCTTTCCGGTGGAGTGTTTTCCGGCTCTTCGGTCGCGACATGATCATCCGCTACAGCTTCCATGTTTGAGGGAACTTCAGGCGCTGCGCTTGCCTCGGCGTTCTTCTTGGAAGATGAACAACCGACCAAGGCGGTCATCAAGATGATAGTTAGGTTTCTTTTCATTAGGAGCCGCTAAAGATAACACGATGATCCATTTCCCATTAAGCTTGCTCAAGATTACACTTGGATTGCAATGCGCCGTCATTCTGCCCATCTTTGCCGCATGAAAAACGCCATCATCACCGGCTCATCCAAGGGCCTCGGCAGATCGATCGCCGAAGAGCTTTCTCAACAAGGCTATCGGGTTTGGCTCTCGTCCCGAAAGGAAAGTGAATTGATAGAAGCCAAGGAAGAGATCGAAAAGCAAACTGGAAACCCTGTCCAGATCCGGGCCATCGATTTTACAGACCAGGAAGACGTGATCCGCTATGCCAAGGAAATTCTTGACGCCTGTGAATCGATTGATATCTTGGTCAACAATGTCGGCACGTATATTCCCGATCGACTCGACGAAGGAGACGCCCACTTGGATTTTCAAATGGCGCTCAACTTTCAAGCTCCTTATGCTCTGACACAAGCGCTGATCAACCGATTCAAATCCCAGAAGACAGGACACATCTTCAATGTCTGTTCGGTCGTCAATCGCAAACCAAGAGTCGACGCAGCGAGCTACACCATTTCGAAGTTCGCCTTGTGGGGATACCACAAAGTCTTGCATCAGACGCTCTTGCCCCTTGGTGTGAAAGTGACGGCGTTCTTCCCTTCTTCCATCGCCACATCGAGTTGGGACGGAATGGATGCGCCATTTGACGAGTTCGTGCAACCCGAAGACATCGCCTCGATGATCTCCAACATCCTTTCGCTGAAGCGAGGCACGGTTCCGTCTGAGATCGACCTCGTAGCTATCAATCCTGACTTCTGATGGGGAAGAACAAGCTGAAGAAATTCGCCAAGGTCAAGGACATGACCCACGTGATCGAACCTCCGTTCAGCGAGGTCTTGAACACGAACTACCGCTTGAAGGGGAAGTGGCACGAAGAGTTTGGAAATGACAATCCGATCGCACTGGAGCTCGCCTGCGGCAAAGGGGAGTATTCCGTGGGCATGGGGAAGATCTTTCCAGAAAAGAACTTCATCGGCATCGATATCAAAGGAGCGCGGATGTACACCGGTGCCCAGCAGGTAGAGGATGAGGGCATGACCAACGTTCGATTCCTACGTACCAAGATCGATATGATCTTATCCTTTTTTGCTCCGGGTGAGATCTCTGAGATCTGGATCCTTTTTGCCGATCCGCAGCTGGGAAGACCCCGAAAGCGTTTGACCCACGAGCTCTTCTTGGATCGCTACATCCAGGTGCTCAAGCCGGGAGGAACCTTGCACTTGAAGTGCGACAGCGACGACCTCTATTCCTTTACAAGAGATGAGGCCATTCCTGAGTTCAATGCTGCCGAAAAAGGGGTGAAGTTTGAAAAGGAGTTCGACACCAACCGCCTCTATCAAGAGGGCATCCACCAGCTCGATGAAAAGATGCAGGACGTGCTCAACATCCGCACCTTCTATGAGCAGATGTGGCTGGAGCAAGGGAAGACGATCAAGTACCTGAAGTATCGGTTGACTTCCTAGCCTTGAAGTAGTTCCGCGTGCGGTTGTAATCCAAGAAGTAGGTCAATCGAATGGAGAGGTTGTTCTGCATCGGTGACTGAAAGGTGCGTTCGAGGTTGTTGATATAACCTTGGTCTACGATATTATCAGCCCGTGCAATGACGTTTCGGTAGAGGATCACAAATTCGGATGCGGGGGCAAACCACCAAGAGAATTTCATGTCCACGTTGAAGGTGTTGAAGTTGATGTCGTCCACCGCCTCGCGATCGGAGCCAGTGAGCGTGCCATCTTCCTCAAGCAAGTGGAAGTCGTGATAATTGACATCGAAATAGGAATGCCGCATGATCAGACTCAGGGTGGTGGTTGGGTTGAAAACGTAGCGAGCCTGTATGCGTGATTCCACATATAGGTTGTCACGTCGACCAAATAAGATGTCCGTAGGTAGGGTGTCTGGCACAAAGCCGTAATCGTTCCATGTTTTTTGGATAAACCCGCTTGGAATAATGAAAAGGTGGTCGCCAACGCGAATACGAGGCTCTACATTCAGTCGAACACTCGATCGGTCATACTCGTCCATGTACGTTGCGCCTGCCCTGGCATCGATCGCCAGGGCCTTGCGGTAATCGCTGGAAATGAAGCCGCCTACCTCGATGTTGCGCGGATTGATGAAGTATCGACCCACCTCCCGAGGTTCGAAAAAGTCCACGGTCTCTAGAGGGCGGCCACTGACATCGGCGCCAAACGCGAAGAAGTTTCGCTTGAGGTAGAACATGCGGTAAAAAAGGAAGAAGTCCTCATAAGAAAAGGGCTCGAGCAGGCGCTCGTAACCCACGTTCACTTCATGCTCGAAGCGATTGAAGCGCTTGGTAGGCTGGATCGTCACGTAGCTCAGCGACGCGTAGCTACCCACCTGATTGTTTCGCTGCTGAAAGCCGAGGTCGTTGATGTCAAAATTGTCGGTGATCAACTTTTGCGCAACGGCCCATCGCCAATGACCTTCAACATCACCGGTTGAAATTTCCGTGGAGTATCCCGCATCTACGTCACCATTCTCGAATAAGGCACTTTGCTTCAGTTCTCCGTTGTAGAAGTACTTGCCGGACTTCGAATTGAAGCGCCCCACCAAGCCGGCTACGTTGGCATCGCGACTTGGACCTCTCCGCATGGTGTTCGTGTTCACAAAACTCAGTGAAGAGTTGCGGTTGATGCGTTGGTCCAATACGATCACGTTGTAATTGGTCAGTGGCTCTGTGAGGATCTGGGTCTCAACCCCATCCTCGATGCGTGTGCTGAAATTATCATCGGTCAGGGCGTTCATGAACCCGATGCCGAGGTTGTTCTTAGTGCGACCGGACACCTTCGTGGCGTTGATCAAACGGGTGTACTCCTGCTGGATCGTCACGGAGTCGTTCGAGCTGAGGTCTTGACCTCGAATGTTCTTAGGTTGTCCACCAATACGACGCGTATAAAGCAGGTTGCCGATGTTGAAGAGGTCCGTTCCTTCGGTGAAGAATTGTCGGTTCTCTTCGAATTGATTCTCAAACGGAGTAAGGTTGACGAACTGTTGGTCAAAGGCGACTTGCCCAAAGTCAGGCACCAAGGTCATGTCGAGGGTGAAGCTCTCGTTGATCCCATATTTCAGGTCCATCCCAGCATTCAGGTCGTAGGCGGTATTGCCGTTGAAGTTGTCGATATATCCCGAAACATAGGGTGTAGCAGAAAGTCGAACAGGCGGTTCGATGTCGGCCATTTCTGTGAGCAGTCCGCATTGGTACTCGAATCGATACCCGAGGCTTTTATCGAGAAAATTCCAAGTCGAAAGTTTCCTGCTGCGACGCACATTCCGCATGAAATTTAGTCCCCAGTCCTTCACGGGTGTTTCCGGCAAACGCAAGGCGATATAGGGGATCTCAGCTTCGACCACCCAGCCGGAGTCGCTGATGCTGACGGCGCTTTTCCAGACCGAGTTCAGCGAAAAGTCGTCCATTTCAGGAGTAGTGCGGGCATCGCTCTGTGTTCCCGCTGCGGTCACCCAGAAGTTGAAGTCGCTCAGACCGTCGTTGTAAGGGTTGAGGAAGAATCCAAACCAGTCGGTGTTTTGGTTGTAGACATCCCTTTCGGTCAGCTGGGTCAAGATGCTATCCGGAGCACGATCCCGCATGAAGGCCCCGATGTAGATGCCGTTGTCATCGTATAGCACGCGAACCTTGGTTTGCATATTGGAGGGAACGTCGGTTCCGTTTTCAGGTTCGAACATGACGAAGTCGGTCGCCACAGGAGCGGTCTTCCAATCGGCGTCGTCCAGCAGTCCGTCGATTTTTGGACGCTCAGATGCACGGGTAGCAGTAATGGTTTTTCTCGGGATGTCGATTTGAGCGCGCAGCAGACCCGGAAGCATGAGGGTGCCGATGATCATCCAAAGTCCAAGCCGATTCATGCCGCGAAAGTACTTTGCTCAGGGCATTTACAGCACGAGCGTTGGATCGAGTTGTGCAATGCGTGACGAACGGCGCTGCTTACCTTTGATGGGTGGACAGCGATTTTTTCGATCAGGTATATCAAGTGGTCAGACTCATTCCTCATGGAAGGGTGACCAGCTACGGGGCCATCGGCAGGTATCTAGGCGCCCCGAGATCAGCTCGAATGGTGGGCTGGGCCATGAATGCCAGTCATCGACAGGTGCCACCGGTTCCGGCTCATCGTGTAGTCAACAGCCAAGGGTTGCTTACCGGTAAAATGCATTTTGAGACGCCTTTTGCCATGCAGGAAAGACTGGAGGCAGAGGGGATAGAAGTCGTGAACGATAAGGTGAAAAAGTTCGAAGAATTGTTTTGGGATCCGACGCTGGAGCTGACGTTGGATTAATCAACCATTCACCGCATCAGCGATCGCCTTCAGGTCGATATTGAAGACACAACCATCTTGATACCCTCGGTTCCCGAGTTTGCTCGTGGGGCGCTTTGGGCAATCTGCTTCGATGATCAACGAGCCTTCGACAGCATTCCACGGAGCAAAGCCCAATGCTGGCGTAGTAGCGAGCCACAGCGAGATGACGGGCCTCTCCAAAGCCGTTGCTATGTGCATCAAGCCGGTGTCATGGCTGATGACCTTTTCAGCCTGCTTCACGACGCTGGCCGATTGGTGTAGGGAGAATGCCCCGCAGGCATTGAAGACCTTATCTCCCAGCTCCTTGGCCACTTGATCTGCGGTTGACCGGTCTTCGGTCCCGCCGAGTAAGACCACCGGGCGGTCGATCATTTTGCATAGCTCGATCATCTTGTCCACAGGGAGGATCTTTCCCTTCATCTGTCCGCCGATGGCGTAGGCTACATAACCATTTCTAAACCCCTCGGGCAAGGCGTTCATAGACACTTCTTGAGTAGAAGGAATGAAATAATCCAGGCCTTTTTCATCATGAGAGATACCCAAGGCTTTGACCGCATCGAAACTCCGCGTAACGACATGTCCGATCGGGGAAACCTCGCGTTTGGTGCGCACGTAGAGCCACTTCGCCAAATTGCGTTTATCGAGGGTGAACGAAAGGGCTTTCACCGCCTTCTTCACCTGCTTTGACCGAATGTTGTTGTGCAGGTCAACGACGTAATCGTACATCCCGTCGCGCAATCTTTCCACCACCTCGCCGACGTGCTTGTCGATCGTGATCACCTCATCGATATATGGGTTCGGCTCGAGGATAGAGGTAAACTGCTTCTTGGTGATGTAGTCGATCTGAACCTCACCCTCCAGCTGTGTCTTCAGCGCCCGAACGATCGGCGTGGTCAACACGATATCGCCAATAGAGCTAAAGCGAACGATCAATATGCGAGTAGGGGAGTTCATCCTATGGCTACGAAATTCGTCAATTGATTTTTTTGGGCCGCGAATTACGCTAATTACACGAAGTTCTTTCTGATTGCCGATCAACGAGCCCGCTCAAATTCGCGGCCCAATCAAACCATAATCCAATCCTTCCCTATTTTTGAGAAATGCTGATCGATAGCCACACCCACATCTACCTTCCGGATTTTGACGAGGACTTTGATGACACGATCGATCGTGCTCGCAAGGCAGGAGTGGAATATTATCTGCTGCCAAACATCGACGTGGAATCCATTACCTCACTCCACAAATGCCAGGATCGACTACCCGACAATGCCTTTCCTATGATGGGCCTGCACCCCTGTTCGGTCAAGGACGATTACCAAGACCAGCTCGAGGAGATCAAGCGCCACCTCTTTCAACCCGTGCGCAAATACTGGGCAGTAGGAGAGATCGGGATTGACCTGTATTGGGATGAGTCGACCCTCGATAAGCAGATCGACGCGTTTGAGCAACAGATCCAGTGGGCTAAGGCGTTGAACTTACCTATTGTTATCCATGTTCGAGACGCTTTTGACGAGACCTTCGAGGTGGTGGATCGCCTTCATGACGATAGACTTAGGGGAGTATTTCACTGCTTCACCGGTACCAAAGAACAAGCGCAGCACATTGCCGACTACGGCACATTCAAGATGGGCTTAGGTGGCGTACTCACCTTCAAGAATGGCAAGATCGACCAGTTCATCCACGAGTTCGACCCTTCGCTTTTTATCCTGGAAACAGATGCCCCCTATCTTGCACCGGTCCCTCATCGTGGGAAGCGGAATGAACCGTCCTACGCCGCCTTGGTCGCGGAGAAGTTGGCGGCTTGCTACAACCAACCGGGGGAAGAGATTCACAAGATCACCACTCAGAATTGCATTGATCTATTTCATTTAAATCTACCTAGTCATGACACGGATTCTAACGATCACCCTGAGCATTTTGACGATTAGCGCTGCAGCGCAATCACCATGGGACGGAGCCGAAGCCTCTTTTGGTGCTTATTCCGATGTCTATTACTCATACTACACCAACGCGAGCGACGTGCGACTCCAGCAGCACGATTGCATCGGGGCGTTTCACAACAACCTTGGACTCAACATCGCCCAAGTCACGGGAAGCTTTGACAGTGATCGATTCAGAGGCTTAACCACGGTGCATTTCGGTGATATTCCTGCCATCACTTGGGAGAGTACCTATCGGAACATCCAAGAAGCCAACGCCGGAGTACGCCTAGCGAAAGGGCTTTGGCTGGACATGGGCTTCTTTAAAACGCACGTCGGAACAGAGAGCTTCTTACCGAGGGATAATATGATGAGCATCATCAGCCTCGGCACCTTCTATGGGCCGTTCTATCAAAGTGGGGCACGCTTGTCCTACGACTTCGGGAAGGATTGGCATATCGAACTCCACATGATCAATGGCTACAACAAACACATCGACGACAACGATTACAAAACCTTCGGAATGCTCATTTCCAAGCAATGGAACGACAGACTGTTCATGAGCTATTCGAACATGGCAGGCCAAGAGAATACAGGTCAGTTGAATGACGCCTATCTCCTTTATCAGAATATCTACGCCAACATGGATTTCGATAGACTCACCCTGCAAGCCGGAGTAGATGTCGCCTTTGCGAATCAGTGGCGCTACGGTGGACCCGGTTGGTTGGCGGACCCGCTCGTTGCGGGACTGCTCACGGCCAAGTACCACATCAAGAACGATCTGTCTGTGGCTGTGAGAGGCGAGGTCTTCCACGATCAAAGCTCTATCAACTCGTTTCGAGTGATTCCAAATGCGACGCCGTGGAACAGTCGGGCTACTACCTCTAGCGTGTATCCTGCGGCAGGAGGCGGCATGACGATCCTTGGAGCAACCATGAGTGTGGAAAAGGCAGTAGAAGAATTCGGGTTCTTCCGGATCGAATCGCGCTTTCTCTACGATCCAGACCCACTGGTGGAGGATTATCCCGAAGGTTATCGCGAATCCGTTACAAGGGTACATCCGATGCTGGGGTCTAGAGCCCAGATCTTGGCCACCATCGGAATTTATTTCGATAAAACTTTCACATTCGCAGAGTGAGTAAGATCCTGATCATTTACACCGGTGGAACCATCGGAATGGTGCAGTCGGAAGACGGCCAAACCCTCGTGCCGTTCGACCTCGACCATATCCTGGCCAAGGTACCGGAGCTCAACCGACTTGGCGCCACGCTAGACTCGGTCTCGTTTGATGAGCCCATCGACAGCTCCGACATGATGCCCGACCACTGGGAAAAGATCGCGACCACGATTCATGGCAATTATCGCAACTACGACGGATTTGTTGTCCTACATGGCTCCGATACGCTGGCATATACTGCAAGTGCGCTGAGCTTTATGTTTTGTGGGTTGCGGAAACCCGTAATTCTGACCGGGTCACAGCTACCGATCGGAATGATCAGAACCGACGCTAGAGAGAACCTGATCACGGCGGTGGAGTTTGCGATCCAGCGCATCAATGACGAGCCGGTCATTCAGGAGGTCACCATCTGCTTTGAAGATGCTTTGTACCGCGGTAACCGCACGAAGAAGTTCAGCACAGAGGCCTTTGATGCCTTTATTTCCCCCAACTATCCTGCCTTAGCCGCGGCGGGCGTCAATCTCAACTTTGACCACGAAGAGCTGTATCGCTCGGAGCAAGAGGAGTTCACCCTTGCCCGTGGGTTCGATACCCGTGTGGCTGTCTTGACCTTCTTCCCCGGGATCAGCGAGCAGTTGGTTACTTCGGTCTTGGAGAACACTGACCTGCGCGGCATCCTTCTGATGACCTTCGGAGCCGGCAATGTGCCGCGCCATCGATGGTTGCTGAATGCCCTAGGGCAAGCGGTCGAGCGGGGCGTGGTGGTGGTCAATGTGACCCAATGCGCCAAAGGGGGAGTAGAACAAGGTCGATACGAAACCAGCACAGGACTCGTAGACGCGGGCGTAGTGAGTTGTGGTGATATGACCCTCGAAGCGACGTTAACGAAACTGATGTTCCTACTCGGTCAGAACGGCGAATCCGACTGGGTGAGGGACAAAATGGCGACCAATCTAAGAGGAGAACTTTCGATCCGTTGATATGGCGAAACGAAGAGGATATACCCCAAAGAAGAAGGAAGAGGCACCGATCCAAGAGGAGGTCTCAAAAGTGGTGGAGACACCGAAGAAGAATAACCTACCCTATTTCTTGGTCTTCGCACTCGGGTTCCTGCTGTATGCCAACACGATCCCGTTCGAGTATGCGCTCGACGACAAGCTCTACATCACCGCCAATGAATTCACCACCAAAGGTGTCGATGGCTTGAAAGAGATCTGGACCAACGACATCATGACGGGGTTCTTTGGTTCGAAGAAGAAACTCGTGGAAGGTGGGCGATATCGTCCCTTGGCTTTGACCACGCATGCGTTGGAGTGGGAAGCCTTCGGAAAAGCACCACAGATCAGTCACTTCATCAACGTAGTCCTCTACGGACTGATTGCCGTGGTATTGCTCATGGTGTTGCGCTCCATCTTTGGCTGGCGCGAAGAACGATGGTGGATGACCCTTCCCTTCCTCGCAACAATCTTGTATATCGCACACCCCCTGCACACCGAGGTGGCGGCTAACATCAAGAGTCGGGACGAGATCATGAGCTTGCTCTTTGCACTCCTGGCCTTCGATGCGGTGTTGAAATACTTCAGAAAGGAAGAGTCAAAGTTCTTGTTTCTCTCCGGGCTGTGGTTCTTGCTCAGTTTATTTTCCAAAGAATCCACCGTGACCTTCCTCGGAGCAGTGCCGCTGACTCTGATCTTCTTTCCCAAGGGCGACTTCAAACGATCCGCTATGGCGTTTGCACCGATGGTCGGGGTGACGATCTTGTACCTACTCGTGCGCATGTCGGTATTCAGTGACCAAGGCGACACCATGGACGTGGCCAGTGAGCTGATGAATCAGCCTTACCTCAATGCAGAAGGCGGAGAGCGATTGGCGAGTATCTTCTTTACGATGGGGTTGTACCTCAAATTGCTGGTTTGGCCGCACCCGCTGACGCATGACTATTACCCTTTCCATCCTTTCCGAAGCTTTGATGAACTCGAAGCCGGGATGCGACCCTACTATGATTGGTCGGAGATGGGATCGATCCTTTCGTTGTTAGCCTATGCCGCGATCCTAGGGTTTGGTCTTTGGACTTTGATGCAACGGCTACAAGGGGGCAAGGCCAATGTGATCGGCTACGCTTTGCTGATCTACTTCGGCACCTTCATTCTCTTCAGCAACCTCTTCTTCGACATTGGAGCGTTCATGAACGAGCGCTTCTTGTTCATACCATCCTTAGGCTTTGCCATCATAGTGGCTTATTTGCTCAGCGAGGTGGTCGAGAAGAAGTGGGGGTCAACAGTTGCGACGGGGGTGCTAGCTATTATCATGATCGGCTACGCCGGAAAGACCGTTACGCGCAACTACGCTTGGGAGAACGACCGCGCCTTGGCGACTGCCGACGTGGGAACATCCGACGGGTCGGCCAAGATCAAAATGACCATGGGAAGCGAGACGCTCGACCTGGCCAAGGAGACCGCAAATCCAACCGAGAAACAACGACTCCTTCGCGAGGCGGAGAAGCACTGTCTGAATTCCTTGAAGATCTATCCGAAATATTACCCGCCGCTAGATATACTCGGCAACATCTACTTTGAGATGGGCAACTACGAATACAGCGTCCACTACTTCACCCAAGCGATCAAGGTTCGGCGAAACGACGAACGCTTGTTGACCAACCTGGAAGCCGCCGGCAATGTGGCCGTGCAGAAAGGCGATTTCAAATCAGCCGACAAGGCGTATCAGTTCCTGCTCAATTACAGAAAGGGAAAAGACCTCTCCAGGATCTACGGCGCTCTAGGAGAGCTACATGGAAAGAACTTAGGCGACATGACGACCGCCAAACGCTATTTGAACCAAGCCGTGCAGAACGATCCCGACAATGCCGCGGCCTATCAGAAACTAGGCATCGTGTACGCCATGACGGGTGTAGCCGATTCAGCGATGATGAACTTCAACCGGTCCCTAGAGTTGAACCCAGAGAATGCCAGGGTCTTGCTGAACATCGGCATCTTGTACGGACAGCTAGGAGATCAAGCCAGAGCGCAAGAGTATATCCAGCGCGCCAAAGCCATAGACCCAAACGTTCAAGGCGGATAATAACTCATTCCTATTGTTTAATTTCGCGCCTCCATTCAAGAACCGGAGAGGTGGCAGAGTGGCTGATCGCGCACGCTTGGAAAGCGTGTTTACGGAAACGTAACGGGGGTTCGAATCCCCCTCTCTCCGCAACCGCAACGAGCACGCCCCGATTTATCGGGGCGTTTTGCGTTGACTAGGAGAAGAGGGCTCTGTTACAAATGTCACATTCAATGCGACGAGAACGTTGTAATCTTGCATCGCAATTTCAGCGAATTAGTATTAGTAACATCAAACCTTAAAACAGAATAGGTATGAGTTTTTTTGGACTTTTCGGAGGTGACAACACACAGGTAAAAGAAATGATCGGGAATGGTGCGGTCATCATCGATGTGCGCACTCCTGCAGAATACATGGGAGGTCACGTAGCGGGATCGAAGAATGTTCCCCTAAATGAAATCCAGAATAAGGTAAGTGAGTTGAAGCAGATCGGTAAGCCACTTGTATTGTGTTGCCAAAGCGGAGCTCGAAGCGGTCAAGCAACTGGGTTCTTGAAGGCTCAAGGAATTGAGTGCGAGAACGGAGGTGGTTGGATGGCAGTCAATGCCATGGTCCGCTAATTTTCCGAACCCAACAATTGAGAATGGGGGCGCATTTGCGCCCCCTTTTTTATTCTAGTACCGACCCTTATTCAGCAAATGGGTCTGAATAACGCTCGTCGGTGAGCAACTCCTGATCGGTCAGGGTTTTTAAGAAGGCGATCAAGTCTGCCTTATCCTGATCGGTGAGCATCAGCCCTGTGTAGGTCGTATACTCCAAAGCTGGATCTAGAGTAGGAGAGATCTTGATACCATCGTTGTAATGGCCGATCACCTCCTCCAAGGTGGTGAATCGGCCGTCGTGCATATAAGGAGCCGTCACCTCGATGTTACGCAGTGAAGGCACTTTGAACTTGGCTCGATCGCTGGCATTTCCGGTCGCCTCTTCTCGACCCAGGTCATCCTGATCTGCTTCCACATCCAAGCCATTGTTCATGTATTGGTTATTGTCAAAGTTCGCTCCGCCGTGGCAGTGCGCACAGTCGGCGCCTGATTGCTCGGGGAAACCGGGATTGTATTCGGCAAAATAGAGTTGGCGTCCGCGCTCTTCGCTTGCAGTCAGTGAAACTTCACCCGCAAGGAATCGGTCGTAATTGGATCGGTTCGAGACGATTGTGTTCATGAACTGCTCCATAGCCAATGACATGCGCTCAGCGGTGATCTCATTGTCGCCAAAGGCGCGGATGAACTGTAGGCGATACTCTTCTCTCTGCGTGAGCTTGTCGATCACATTCGGAAGGCTCTCCTTCATCTCTAATTCATCTTCGATCGGCTTGAGCGATTGATCGCGAAGTAAGTGAGCGCGCCCATCCCAAAAGAACTCGTTGGTGTGCCAGGCGGTATTAAAGACCGACATGGCCTGACGCTTGCCTAAGGAACCGTCAACACCTTCTGAGAAAGTGTTTGGATCCGTGAATGCATGCTCTTGAAGGTGGCAACTCGCACAGGAAATGGAGTTGTCTTTGGAGAGCTCTTTCTCGTAGAAGAGCATCCTACCCAGCTTTACCCCTTCAATGGTAGGAGGGTTGTCGTTAAACTGAGGAGGAGGGAAACCACCGATAAAAAGTTCATACGGCGTATCGTCGTATTCAGCAATTTGGGTGATAGAGGGGAGTGTCCCGGTGTCTTTCTTGCAAAGAGAGAACACCAACGGGATCATCAATATGGTTAGGATAAGGATCTTTTTATTCTTCATGGAATAATGGGTTGGAAATGAATTCTTCGTCCGTCAAGGACTCAAGGAAGGCGACGAGGTCGTCGATCTGCTGGTCGGTTAAACCGAGCGGACGAACCAAATTGCTCTGGTTGGGGTGGTTGGCGCCGCCTTCGTTGTAATGTTCAATGACTTGTCTCAAGGTGGTCATGCTTCCATCATGCATATAGGGAGCGGTCAACGCTACGTTGCGCAGGGAAGGAACACGAAACATGGCCAGGTCTGCGCTGTCGATCGTCAAGCGGTATCGCCCGGGGTCTTCATACTCGGCGTACAGTCCATTGTTCTTGAAACTGTGGTCCGAAAAAAAGATACCACCATGACAAGAACCACAGGATGCATCAGCGCTGAAGAACAAATCCTTCCCTCGCTGTGCCGCCGGACTCAACGTTCCTTCACTCCGCTCAGCTTTGTCGTAAAAACTGTTTCCGCTGATCAACGTGCGCTCGAACGTAGAAAGTGCCCGGGTTAGGACGAAGGCGTCGAACTCCCGGTCGTAAGCCTCACGACTCATTTGCTGATAGGAGGAATCCACTGCCAGTCGCTCGACCAGCTCCAGGATATTCATATCAAACTCTGCGTGTTCTTGGATGGGAACCAGCACTTGCTGCTCCAAGGTGGGGACACCCCCTTCCCGCATGAGGTAGGGGAGGTAAGCCACATTGGCGATCGACGGTGAGTTTCGCGTCCCGAGGCGTTTTTCAACACCTGGGGTGACAGCTTGATCATCGGCAAAAGCTAGCGCTGGCTTGTGGCAACTTTCACAACTAATGGAAAAATCTTGCGAAAGCGCGCGGTCATAGAAGAGTTTCTTGCCCAATCTCCAACGGGAGTCTGAATACGCATTGTCCTCGGGAAAAGGTATTTCAGGAAACCCCGGCGGCGCGACAAGCAGGGCGCTCAAATCTGGTTCTAGGTGTACCGGGATCACAGGATCCTTTTGGCAACCTGCCAGGAGCATTCCGGCGACTAATATGACCGCGAGCTTTTTCAAGATCAGCTTTTTACTGTACGATCAATTTTAACAATTCTACGGCGTTCGAATTGTGATCTTGAACACGCACGGTGTACATTCCGGGAGCTAGATCAGCGATTTGAACAACTTGGTTGCCACGAATCGCATCGGACTTCACGAGTTTTCCCATGAGGTTATAGATGGCAAGGTCAGCCGTCATCGAGGCGTCGATCGAATGGATATTCACCACGCCCTGAGTGCTTGGGTTAGGATAAAGCTTGATGCGTTGCTCAAGGTCGAGATCAGCTATTCCTGTTGGGTCTACTGGTGTCGTATCTGCCGTGTCTACCGGGGCCATATCAGAGAAAACGTAGTCTCTGAAATTCTCCAGCACATCGATCGAAATACCAGTAGCGCCGTGACTGATCACACCACTTTCAACGCTGACGTCCATCAATGCTTGGGTATAGTCTGCAAAGAGCTCGATGACCACATTACTTCCCGACGCACCTGCAGAAACATCTACGGTGGTTTCAAAGTAGTTGTTGTCACCCAACGCGTGTACCTCAAAGACCTGATTCAAGTTTTCGCCGGCGACGCCTTCCATCGCTACAAAGCGGTATCCGGCTGTCCAGCCCCAGTGCATCGAAGGACTCTGGTGATAGAGAGGATGGCTGCTTGGCCATGACGAAGGGTCGAGGTGGTTGTGGGTCTCGTCCACACCAATGTGCATCGAAATAGATTCTACCGAATCGATAGCTGCCTGACCAAGCACTTCGTTGGTAGCGCTAGAGGCGTCAACGAGAAGCCAGAGGTCGTCAAAGGAGGTGACCATTCCTCCGTCGTGGGTGACAGAGATCTCGGAGATATAATACTCCAAGCGGTCTAATTCGAAGGCTTCACCTTGAGGAGAGGCCGACTCTAGATACAGGGCAAAATCATCGGTGAAGAGTTTGTGATTGATCTTCAGCAGGATGTTGTTTTGGGCAAAAACGCTTGCAGAAAAGCTTAAGGCGACAAGCGTGATAAAAAAGGATATACGTGTATTCATGATAAGGTTGAATAAGGTTGTTTTCTAAAATGCATCGATCGAGAGATTTGGCAACTGCTGACCTTGATCAGTAGGATTGCGATCTAAGGCGCAGGTGAACAGCGCCAAAAGCCCGAGAAGGATATTCGAGCTAAGACTTATGTTCAAATCAAGAAGGACTGAACCAGAAGAAGAATGGGCCTGGTCAGTAATGGGGGAGAGTGATTCCTGAATTTCTCGCGCTTAGGAGCGACGCGGAAAAGGTCTAGGTCAAAGCTTGGGATCAGCGCCAATAAGTTCCATACAGGGGCAGAAACTACACTAGCATATGGCATGAAGTCTTCGTCGCCGCCTTTTACATAGATCGCTTGTTCATTGCAGCAATTCTTTTTCTCTCCGTCCATGACCTCAATGAACATGTTCGGATGAAACGGGCAGGGTATGGTGTTGGATTGAAAGTGCTCGCAAGGCTTAGCATTCCCCCAAATGGAGGTATTCACCAGCACATCACCGCACCAATGCTGCGAAATGCGAATCCCGGTCGACGATAGTAGCATCGTCGCAGAGATCATGACCACACCTATAAGTTTCAAGAATTGCACTTCTTCAAAAATAAAAGAAGTCAGTTAAAGTTCTGACATTTTCGTAATTAAGCTTGTAATCCTGAAGTGTTTGGGATCGTTTTATAAGACGCTTGACTCGCGGATGCCAAATTCTCGGTTTGAAGCGAGGAGGGGAAAGGCTCTTTTTTTACATTTGACGCCTTTGAAATGGGACGTTCGGAGCTTTTTTCGCTCAAATGCGGAATCTCCATTGCCTCATTCAGGTTGAAAAATCATGTAATGTTAACCGTGAATGACGTTTCACATTATATGTTTACGGCCGTTTTGAAAAGAATATGAACCAAAACTTGAGAAACTCAAATCCAAATCAGTGAATATGAAACGTACCATTTTATCCCTTGCGATGACTGTGGCCCTAATCTTCTCAGGCCTGACAGTTTCGTTTGCTCAGGATAGCACAGAAGCAGCAGGTGATTCCGCTGCGTCAGAAACTGTTGATTCCGCTGCAGCCGAAGAGGCCCCTGCTGAGGAAACCGCCCCAGTGGTGGAAGAAGGTCCTACAGAAGAGGAAGTAGCAGCAGAGAAAAGTCTTCACCAAGTTGTCAAGCAGAAGTTCATCGAAGGTGGACCAGAGTTCATGTCCTTCGTATTGATCTGTTTGATCCTCGGTCTTGCTATGTCTATTGAGCGTATCCTTTATCTCAACATGGCCACTACCAACAATCAGAAATTGTTGGACGAGGTGGACAGCGCTTTGCAAAGCGGCGGAGTTGAGGCAGCTAAGGAAGTATGCCGTAACACTCGCGGTCCGGTTGCAAGTATCTTCTACCAAGGTTTGGATCGTGCCAATCACGGAATCGAAATGGTAGAGAAGTCCGTTGTTTCTTACGGAAGCGTTCAAATGGGATTGCTTGAGAAAGGTCTTTCTTGGATTTCACTCTTCATCGCATTGGCTCCGATGCTTGGGTTCTTCGGAACGGTAATCGGTATGATCGAGGCATTCGACGCGATCGCCGCAGCAAACAATATTTCTCCAGGTATCGTTGCAGGTGGTATCGGTGTGGCTTTGATTACTACAGTATCCGGACTTCTTGTTGCGATGGTACTTCAGATTTTCTACAACTATATCGTTGCTAAGGTGGACAGCATCGTCAACGAGATGGAAAATGCTTCTATCTCCTTGATTGACCTTCTCATCAAGCACAACATGACTAAATAATTCAGACCATGTTTGAAAGAGTAAATTCAATCATCATGGTCGCGTTCATCGCGATCGGCGTACTGCTGATGGTGTTGACCATGTCCTCCGGACTGACGCCAGAACAGAGCGATTGTACTGACTGCGGCGCGGTTGGGTATTTCATAGGTCTGAGTTACTTTCTGCTTTTTGGAGCGATCATCGCTGCCCTAGGTGGCGCGGCGCTTCAAGTGGTGATCAACCCAAAGCAGATCAAAGGTGCGGCGATTGGAATCGGAGGCTTGCTCGTGGTCCTTGTGATCAGCTATGTGTTTGCCGATGGAACCATCGAGCCGTATTACCAATCAGGCGTTACTGAAACGGCCGTGAAATTTAGCGGCATGGGATTGTACGCTTTGTATATCCTATTCATCGCAGCTGTACTGACGATCGCGTACTCATCCGTGTCACGTTTTCTTAAGTAAGGCAATATGGCAAGGAAGAAAAGAGAACTACAAGAGATCAACGCAGGATCGATGGCAGACATCGCCTTCCTTTTGCTGGTCTTCTTCCTTGTGACCACAACCATGGACACAAGCTGGGGTTTGGCACGTCGACTGCCACCACCCCTGTTGGAGAACCAGCCGGACCCACCCCCCATTAAGGATCGCAACGTGTTCGTCGTGTTGGCGAATGCTAATGACCAACTCTTGGTCGAAGGTGATTTGATGGAGATCGGTGAGTTGCGCGCAGCAGCGAAGGAGTTCATCGCCAACCCAAATCGTAAGGAGGATCTTCCTGAATTCAAGCCTGTTGACATTCCTCTTTTAGGAACCATGCAGGTCTCGAAGCAGGTTATCTCTCTACAAAATGACCGCGGTACATCCTATGATCTGTATATCCAGGTCCAAAACGAATTAGCGGCGGCCTACACTGAGCTCAGAAATGAGTTGGCACAGCGCGAGTTCGGGATGAGCTACGAGCAGATCGAAGAGATGGCCAAGGCGGAAGAAGGCGGTGAGAAGTACAAGGAGATGGTAGACGCCATTCGTGATGTCTATCCTCAGCGTATCTCGGAAGCAGAACCTAAAGACATCGGAGGCTGATATGTCAAAGTTTAAAAAAGACGATAACAAAGGAACACCCGCGGTAAGTACGGCTTCATTGCCGGATATCGTGTTCATGCTACTCTTCTTCTTCATGGTGACCACGGTCATGCGTGAGGTCGATCTCAAGATCAAGCTGAATCAGCCTGAAGCAACCGAGATCGATAAGCTGGAAGCCAAGGCATTGGTGGATTACATCTACATCGGAGAACCCTATAATACCGAATTGTACGGTACGGTTCCTAAGATCCAATTGGACGATGACTTTGCTGACGTGGACGACATTCAGGACTATATCATCGCTCGAAGAGCGGATCGTCCTGAGGCGCTACAAGGTAAGATCACTGTTTCTATGAAGGTGGATCAAGACACCAAAATGGGAGTCGTGACCGATATAAAACAGGAATTACGAGAAGTTCAGGCGTTGAAGATCAATTACTCGACTCGAGAGCGATTGCCTGACTGATATTCACAACCACATCATTTGGATTTGGAGCCCTTCTGCGTTTCGTAGAGGGGCTTTTTTATTCCTGCCTTGCGCCAGCGCTCCTTTGTCGATAAACCGACCACATGCCCACTAAAAGGATGACCCCACTCAACAGAGCAACAGTCCACTCGCCTTCATTGGCACCTAGGGTCTCTGCCTCCTCGCTTAATGTCTCGATTCCGATAAGATACGTCAGAAGTACAGCAACGCCATTGTTGACCAAATGCCCTGCGATGGGAAGTGCGAGTGAACCCGTCCAATGTGCAGCATAGCCAAACACAGATCCTAGAAGCATCCTAGGAAAGAAGCCGAGGAATTGCAAGTGGAAAAAAGAGAATAAGAAGGCCGTCAACCAGATCGCCACATGGACGTTCGGGATCAACCGAAGTATGATCGGCTGCAGTGTTCCGCGGAAAAAGAATTCTTCGGCAAAAGCTGTGACCACCGCGATCAATAAGAAGTTCACCATAAGGTCGAATGGGGTGTCCATTCGAAGAAATAACTCTAAAAGCGCCTCTGCGGCTTGCTCTCGACCTTCGATCCAATCCTGAATGGAACCAGGAAAGGGGAGTGAGGCATTCCATTCGGCTAAATAATTCACCAACGGCAAGGAACTCAATACGACCATCGCAAAGATGACCAAGGGTCTTACCTGCGTACTAGACAAGGAAAGACTATAGCTTGACTGCCCCATCCATTTGCGATAAAGCACATAGGGAATAATGAACAACCCGATCGCTTGAATAAGCTGATAGACCTTTAAGCTGTATGCTTCAATGCCATATGGGTCAACGATGTGCTGTGGGTATTGCACGAAGTTGGGGTCCACACCCACGAGGATCAAGACCAGGGTGAAAAGTCCAGCTAGGGCAGACATGGCAAGGATTCCGACCAAGATCAGCACCAGCATTTGGATCAACGGATGGGACTCTTTAAGGAGTTGTCGCATGCTCAGTGGATTGCATTGTAACTTTGCAGCCTCAAAAATGGTGAAGATAGGTGACATAGAACTCGGCGACTTTCCGTTGCTCCTGGCTCCGATGGAAGATGTGAGTGACCCGCCCTTTCGTGCCTTGTGCAAACGCCATGGTGCTGATATAATGTACACTGAGTTCATCAGTTCGGAAGGTTTGATACGCGACGCCGCCAAGAGCGTGCAGAAGCTAGACATCTATGAAGATGAACGGCCTATCGGTATCCAGATCTTCGGAGGGGATGAGGAGCCCATGCGCGAGTCCGCCCGGATCGTGGAGCAAACGAATCCGGATGTGTTGGACATCAATTTTGGTTGCCCGGTCAAGAAGGTGGTGTGCAAGGATGCGGGCGCAGGGATCTTGAGAGATATCCCGAAAATGGTGCGCCTTACCAAAGCTATCGTGGAAAGTACCAGCCTCCCGGTGACGGTCAAGACCCGCTTGGGATGGGACGATAGTTCAAAGCACATCGTTGAAGTGGCCGAACGACTACAAGATGTAGGCATCAAAGCCCTCTCGATCCATGGGCGCACGCGGGTACAGATGTACAAAGGTGTGGCGGACTGGACCTTGATCGGTGAGGTGAAGAACAACCCACGCATCCAGATCCCGATCTTCGGAAACGGTGATGTCGACTCCCCCGAGAAGGCCATAGAAATGCGGGAACGCTATGGCGTGGATGGCGTCATGATCGGTCGTGCAGCTATTGGATACCCTTGGGTGTTCAACGAGATCAAACACTTCATGAAGACCGGTGAGCATCTCGCTCCGCCGACGCTAGAGCAGCGCGCAGCCGTAGCCAAGGAGCACCTTGAGCGCTCGATCAAATGGAAAGGGGACACCTTGGGTGTGTTGGAAATGCGCCGACACTACGCGAATTACTTCAAGGGGATTCCGCACTTTAAGCAGACCAGGATGCATTTGGTTACAGAGATGGACCCCAGCGTCTTGTTTGAGATCCTCGATTCGATCACGGATGTCTACGAGGATACGATGACCTGAAGTCGTCGATGATTCAGCAAGACCCGTACGGGAATAAGACTGGCGATCAGTCCGATCAGGAATACCACGCCTAGCACAGCGAGCACATCAGACAATTCAAGCTCTACCGGATAGTACTCGACCAAACCACCTTGAAGGGGGAAGAATCCGATGTAGTATTGAACCAATACGAGTATGATTCCGAGACCGACACCCAAGGCTGCACCAACGGCAGTGATGAGTAAACCTTCGAATAAAAAGACGCGCTGAACATCCTTCACCGTTTGCCCGATGGAACGGAGCAATGAGATGTCCTTTTTCTTGTCAATGATCAGCATGGTCAGGCTGCCGATCAGATTGAATGTGGCTACCACCAAGATGAAGCTCAGGATGAAGAAGGTGACCCACTTTTCGGTCGCGTTGGTCTTGAAGATGACATCATTCAATTCAATGCGCGTCTTCACATCATAGCCATCGCCCAGTTTTTCCGATAGCTCTTCTTTGAAACGCTTCGCGTCCACACCAGGCTTCAAGGTGATGTCAATGAAGGATGCGCGCCCCTCGTGCTGGAGGAGTTCGGCGGCAAAATCAAACGGGGTGTAGAAGTACTTGAAGTCGAACTCTGGATTCAGAGCCACGATCCCTTTTGCGACGATTCGCTTTTGAACGAACCGACTTTCCGGAAGCATAGCATTGGCAGGGGCGTCGCGCTTGGCTGCGTAGACCTTCACCCCTTCGTAGCCATCGCTGATAAACAAGCCGAGGTTGTCGGCGATGCCGTACCCCATCATCGCTCTGGGGAAGCCTTGCTCGCTCAAGCCATGCGTGCCTTCGATGACAAAGTCGCTCAGGTGTAAGTAGGGCAGATAAGGCTCGGGAATACCGCGAAGCGTGACGATTGTCTGGTGATCTCCGTATTGGAGAAAGGCGGTTTCTTCTAGCACAGGCGCTGCGGCCTCCACGTCTATATCCTCAGCAATGCTTGAAAAGTCAATGGTATCCAGCGCAAGGGTCTTGCCCCTTTCCAGACTGACTCGGATATCCGGGTCGATGGTGGTGTAAAGGTCTGATACCAGAGACTCCAGCCCGTTGAAGGCACTGAGTACAATGATCATGGCCAAACTGCCGATGGCCACACCGGTAGCGGCAATGCCTGAGATGATGTTAATGACATTTCGATTCCCTCGCGAGAAGAGGTAGCGTCGTGCGATGGAAAGAGGAAGGTTCACTAATCGTTGCTTAGGATGTCGTCGATACGAGCGGCGTAGTCAAGAGAGTCGTCATGATAGAATCGGATCTCAGGCATCTTGCGAAACTGATTGCGGATCTTTTGGTAGAGCGAATGGCTGATCTCGTTCAGATGCTCATTGTAGGCGTCTACCACTTCTTTCGGCTTATTGGCGGGAAAGACGCTGAGGTAAACGCGTGCAAAACTTAGGTCGGGAGTGATCCTGACCACAGTGATCGACACCATACTTCCGTGTGCCAGATGTTTGAACTGAGATTGAAATATCCCACTCAACTCTTTCTGAATCAATCGAGAAACCTTTTGCTGACGTACGCTTTCCATACCACAAAGGTATCATCATTTAGGTGCATGTGTTCTTTCTGACTTTCTTGAATAAACCTTATGTGTACGAGTTTCGTCTATACCTTTACACGTTACAAAGCCATCTTATGAAACAATCATTACTCCTTGCACTCGCACTTGTATTTTCTACTGCGCTCAGCGCGCAGATCACAGTTACCCAAGCCGACTACGGTCAGGCCGGGGATAGCATCGTCGTAGGATACGACAACGCACCTCCTACCGGACTCAATGTTGGAGGCACGGGCATGCAGACATGGGATTTTTCGACCATGTCGTTGAGTAACATCAATACATTAAGCTTCGTAGATCCTGCTACGACTGCCAGCGGAGCGCAGTTCCCGAATGCGGATCTCGCCATCGAGCGACAGAGTGATACGCTCTTCTTCCAATCCAGCAGTTCAGCCTTGGTGGTGGACGGATTTGCCGGAGCGGGTTTTGGCCTTCCGATCAATATTATCGCCGACTTCAACCCGAATTCCACTCAGATCGAGTTTCCATCTACGTTCAACTCATCCTTCGTTGACACGGCCATCTTCGACACGACGGTCAGTTGCATGGAGTTCGGCATCGCTTTCTGCGATTCAGCTCGACTGAAGCGCATCGTAGTAGCCACGAGTTTGGTGGATGCCTACGGCGATATTTCAACTCCTGGAGGAAACTTCACTACCATTCGACAATATTATCGTGCTGATAATCAGGATACCGTTTGGACCAAGCTTCCATTCATCGGTTGGTCGGTGTTTTTGGATAGTGTTTCTACCGAACACACCTACCGTTGGATCGCCAATGGCGAGCAATGGCCGGTGCTAAGTGCCCAGGCGAATGCTGCAGGGGGAGACATTCTTGCCGCTGAGTTCGTTATCGGCGCTCAGGTTCTCGGTTTTGTGGAGAATGAGTCATCGGCATCGTGTGCCGGAGCATGCGACGGTTCGGCTACCGTTTCTGCGGTTGGCGGACTACCTCCTTACACTTACGCGTGGCCAGGTGGCGGGTCTGGAGCAACCCAATCAGGACTTTGTGCCGGCACCTATGTGGTGACCATTTCAGACAATGATACCGGAACCTATGAGGTGACCGTGGAGATCAACGAGCCGAATCCGGTTTCCATTGCCGGGGCGGTGCAAGGAGTGAATCTGGGTGCGGATGGCGCAATAGACATAACCGTTTCAGGTGGAACAGGTACTTACACGTACTCATGGACTGGACCGAATGGTTTCACTGCCGTTTCTCAAGACATCGGAAACTTGGATGCTGGTGAGTACACCGTTGTTGTAACCGACGCCAATGGTTGTGATACCTCAGCGGTATTTGCTGTTGAGTTGACAGGAATCGGTGGCCCGGTAGACGGAGGATTCAAGATGTTCCCCAATCCGGCAAATGATCGCGTAACGCTTGCTAGCAACGAATTGATTACGGAGTATATCGTCATTGATCTACTCGGAAACTTGGTGATCCAAGGTCAAGTGAACGCAACGAGCATAGTTGTCTCAACTGAGGATCTTGCTGCCGGAGTCTGCCTAATGAAGGTCGACACAGATGGCGGAAGCTATTTGCGAAAGTTTACCGTACGTCATTGATCGCGTTCAAAGCGCGAACTGACGAACGTCATATCTTACATTCAATGAGCGAGGCACTTTTGTAGCCTCGCTTTTCTATGGAGCAACCCAAACAAAAAACTAGCTGTTATCACTGCGGTGAGGACTGTGTGGAAGAGCACATCCTTCACGACGGACATGACTTTTGCTGTCATGGCTGCAAGGCAGTGTATACCATGCTCAATGACACCGGGCTGATTTCGTATTATGATATTGAGCCGGAAACCCTTGGGCCGACCGTAAAGTCCAACCACGCAAACAAGGATTTTCTGGAATTCGAAGAGGGCAAGCGGCAATTCATCGATTTCACGGAATTGAATGTTAGAAACAGAAATGATTCAGGGTGCTTCGGGCCCCCTTTTTTATTCCTGCTTGATGCGAGTGATGATGGCTGAAGGATCTTCCATCTTCTTCAGTTCTTTTTCCAAATCCTTAGTGTCTTCTCGTTTGGAGATCTTTTTGATCAATTCTTGAAAAGCGATGGCTTCATCCAGCCTTGCTTGATACTCTTCCAACTGATCGTTGGTCAACTCCTCGGTGCGTTCTTGGATCAAAAGAGTGCGGGTATCTCTGTACTCTGAGAGGAGGTCCTGCTTCATTTTTATTAGAGCGCGCTGGCTCGCCTCATACAACTTGCCCTTCTTGCCATAATAGCTTTCAGCTTCCAACATGGTGTTATTGCCCTTCCAGAGCTCTTCTCTACTCGAGACCGCAGTTAGAAGCTGCTGCTTCTCTTTTTCCAAGCGGATGAATTCCTCCACTTTCTTGATCTGGTCTTGGGCGTAGGGCTCCGGTTTGATCTCAACTGCTTCACGATAGAGTTGGTTAGCTTGTCGGTAGTTCTTCTGCTGAAATTGGAAGTCGGCTACACCGATCTTTGTATCGTAGGCTTGCTGTTGGGCTAGTTTCTCTTCGTATTCCTTTTTGCCCTTTGGCGTATCCTTCCAAGGGATGATCTTCATGGTATTATATAGAAGGCCAGGATTTCTAGTTTCTCCTCGCTTGAAATACACGAGAGGAAGAGGAGCGTTGTATGCATTGCCGATCTCATTGGCAGAGAGGTTCATCCACGTCGTGAACAGAGGTTTCAAGATCGGGTGATCCATCTTCGTAGCTCGAAGGCCGTACTTCTCTCCTTCCAACACAGAGAAGGAGTCTGCCTTGTTCATGTTTACGAAAAACGAATTGGCCAGCGCTAGTTCATCCATTTCTTCAATCACAGTGGCCTCTGTGGAATTTAGGCGTTTTCGATAGCCCAGGACTCCATGGACGTAGATCAGACTATCTCGGAAATGCGTGCCCACACCGTTGGTGTACTTTAGGATCCAGGTCCCATGCGTCAATCCTTCATTATCAAAGGTGCCTTTTACGGCTAATGATAGCATGTCCACAGCATTGCTGTCTTGGAAATTGAATCTAAAAGGTCCGCGAAAGTGATTCTTGATATAGGACACCTTCGCTAGCTTGATCTCTTCGTTGCTGGTGTTGTCCACGACCCGGTGAGTCCAAAGACCTGAACGCTCCCCATCCGAGTAATTTCCAATGATGGTTTCTGTGAGACCAGTGGTCGCGTCCGTCGGCTTGATCGTGATCGCCCAAGTCAAGTGTTTTTTGTCCTCTTTGAAATTACCTGTGATCAACACTTCATGCTCACCACCTCGCGTTTGGATGTGTCGGGTTTCTGTGTAAGAGAACTTCCCGTTCATGATCTTCTCGTGCATGTCCTTTTCGGTGTACTCGAAAATTGCCTCTCCATTCTCAAACGGACCTTCATAGGTCTGAATACCTTGAGCAAAGAAGCTTATAGGAAGAAGGCAAAGCAGTGAACCAAGGAAAAGAGCAGATCTCATAGTTAGATGGTTTGAACATCTAAGTTACGGATTCCCTCAAGAGAAGGTTTACTAAGGCGTGCTTTAGTGCCTTGAGTGCTCGTTCAGCCTGCCAGAATTTGAAGGTCGTTGGGAGGAGTACCTGGAGCAAGTGAAAAAAAAGGCAAATTCCCGGTGTTCAGAGGACATAAACTGAATGAAGAAGAACTGGTCCTGAGAAAGCTGATCTTGGATATCATGTGCAGCAACCTACTCAGTAACGCGATCAAGTATTCCGGTGAGGGAAAGCGCATTGAACTGCGAGTAAGGGTTACCCAGAAGGAACTCGTCTTCAGCGTTACCGACCGTGGCATCGGCATCCCACATAACGATCAAGAAAACATGTTCGGAAGGTTCTTTCGCGCGAAGAATGCCACCAATATCCAAAGCACAGGACTAGGACTCAATATCGTGAGCAAATACCTGAATCTTCTGAATGGGACTATTACATTTGAAAATGTTCCCGATGAAGGAACCACTTTCGTTATTGCCATACCGAACAAAGATCACGCATGAATCGAATCCTTTTGATTGAGGACAATCAAGACGTCCGTGAGAATACCACCGAAATCCTGGAACTCGCAGGCTATGATGTGGACAGCGCAGAGAACGGAAAAGTGGGCGTGAGTCTGGCTAACGAAAAGGAGTTTGACCTGATCATCTGTGATATCATGATGCCGGAACTAGATGGTTACGGCGTTTTGCATATTCTCAACAACAACCCAAAAACGTCTTCTGTGCCCTTCATTTTCTTGACGGCTAAATCTGAGAAAGGTGATTTCCGCAAGGGCATGAATATGGGGGCAGATGATTATCTCACCAAGCCATTCGAAGAGACAGATCTACTGGACGCCATTGAGTTACGCCTCAAGAAATCAGAGAATCTGAAAGCTCCGGCTCAATTGGATAATCATGAGGATGTCCTAAAGTACTTGGGCGATGTAGAACGTGAGCTCTCCATTGAAGACTTGATCAACGAGCGCGATACCAAAGCCTTTAAGAAGAAGGATACCATCTACCGCGAAGGGGAGTATCCTCATGCCTTGTATTACCTGAAAACAGGAAAGGTCAAGCTTTCAAAAAGCAGCGACTATGGCAAGGAGTTCATTACCCAACTCTGTGGACCAGGAGAATTTCCGGGGTATTTAGCCCTACTAGAGAACTCGGCGTTCACCGAAGAAGCTACCGCCATTGAAGATTCGGAAGTAGCCCTGATTCCAATCGAGGAGTTCAAGAAACTGATGTACACCAACCGCGGCGTCACCAACAACTTCATCAAGATCCTCTCGCGTAAGGTCATGGAGCAGGAAGAGCGACTGTTGAAGCTCGCCTACGGTAACGTGCGGGAGCGTGTGGCCACCGTGATAAAGTCGCTGTATGACAAATACGGAAATGAAGGAAGTCACAGGATCGAACTAGCCATCTCAAGAGAAGAACTCGCTGGATATGCCGGTATCGCTACTGAATCCTTGATCCGAACCCTTTCTGATTTCAAATCCGAGAACCTCATTTCAAATGAAGGTAAGACGATCGTTGTGGAAGACTACGAGAAATTGAGCCGCATCAGCATGGGCGGCGTCTAACCGTTTACCTGAGCAATCTCAGTGTTTTATTTGAGTGCCATAAAAGGCGTGCACAGCAATTGTTGTGACCTTTGGGGTCCTTTGAGAAGGAGTCCATTCAAGACAATTAAACCCAAACAGAAACCATACTTGAATCATGCCAACATCCCGGTTCTTTCCGTGAAGATCAAGGAGCTCAAACAAGATTTCGAGCCGTTTTCAGATCTGGTGGATTGATCCTCAGAACTGAACCACCAACCACGTCGTTTCGATATGAGCATTGTACTGATACCAACCGACTTTTCCAACGACGCGCGTAATGCGTTTCGATATGGACTGGCCGTTCTCGGCCCTCAGCATGAGTATATCCTCCTCAACGCTTACGAAGAACCTAAGACCACGGCTACTTCCATGGTGTCCCTGAAAGACATTTTGGTAGAGGCGTCTGAGGATTCCGTGCGGGAGGAGAAGAAGTATTTCGAGGAGCACTATCCTGGCATTGAGATTTCCACAGTTTCAGAGTACGGCGACCCCATTTATACGGTCACCAACTTTGCTCGTAAGAACGAAGTGGATCTGATCGTAATGGGAACGGCGGGTGTGACCGGATTGCAGAAGATCTTTCTAGGAAGCACTGCGGCAGAAGTGATCGAGAAGGCAACCTGTCCTGTCATCGTCGTACCAAGAGGATATCATTTGGAGAGCTTGAAGCACGTACTGTTTACCGCAGATTTACTCAATTCGGATGAAGAACAGCTTCCGGCTGTGCTTTCAGACATGGTGCGCTCAAATCAAAGTGAGATCACCATCCTCACGGTCAATCGCGAAGGGAAGGAGAGCGGAGTGGATAAGTCCGAAAAAGGCTTTGCCCTGCATACGGCCATGAAAGGTTTCAGCCATAAGTTCGAGGTGATCACAAATGATGACATCGAAGAGGCGATTCGTTCGTATGCACACGATAATAACATGCACCTCTTGGTGACTACTCCACGATGCAGCACTTTGCTGCAGCGATTTCTGAAGCCAAGTATATCCGAAGAACTTGCCGAGCATTTGGAGATCCCTATACTTGCTATTCACTGACCAGAAAGTTAGACCTTAAGGAAACTCTGTTTCGGCTCTGCACAAATTCTAAGGCACAAAAAAAGGCTCCCATTTGGGAGCCTTTTCAATTTCTATCAGTTTCAGATTACTGAACGATGAAAGTCTCACGGAAGCGAACCAATTCGCTAGATCCAACAACGAAGTAAGCACCCTGAGGAAGGTCTGCTACATTGATGATGGCCTTAGTTCCGCTGAAAGAGTTCATGTTGCGAACAACCTGACCAGTCAAGCTATAAACTTGGATGTCCATGTTCTCTACATTGCTACCAAACTCAACGTTCAATACGTTGTTGGTTGGGTTTGGATAAAGAACTGGAGCAGTTTCAACTACCTCAGTAACACCAGATGGCATGCTGCAAGAATCGCACTGCTCCCAGCATACTGGATCAAGAACGGTAGAAGACTCAGTCAATACCAAGAAACGGTTAGTGAAACCGAAAGAGGTCTTAGTACATGGAGTTCCTTCAGTCAACGCTTCGTTAACCGCCCAGTTGTCCCACAGGTACTTCCACTCAATAGAGTCAGCTGGTACATCCAAAGTTACAGACCATACGCCGTCTCCGTCAGTATCGTCCATAGCGAGACACTCGCCGCACCACATGAAGTCCTTGCTCAAGTAGTTTCCAGCAATGTGAAGTGTTCCTACATCACCTTCGTAGTAGTTCATGTCTACTTGGAAAGTAACTGACTTAGGAGTTGGCCAGTGTGTGTAGCTAACGTCATCGATGAAGAAATCAGTCTCAGCACTGATTGGGTAGAAGTTCATCATAGAAACTGTTGAAGCAACTGGGTTAGTGAAAGTAGCAACGAGTGAATCGTCGTAGCTAACGTGCCAGTTGTTAGAATCAGCATCTAGATCGAATTCGAAATCGAACGTGTGCCAATCTCCACCTTGTCCTCCGATTGGAATGACAGCGTGGAAAATGAAGCTACCATCGTAGTTGTAGATGTACAACGTAGAGTCAGTAGCCTGAATGTCCAATGCCCAGTCATCACCAATGTTAGCACCAGCCTGGAAGTTGAAGTAGTAACCGCTGTCCGCCTTAACGCTAATGCTAGCAAGAACAGTTCCGCTTGAGTATACCTGACCCATGTCAAGTACAACGTCTTGTCCAACATCACCTGTGAACTCGACAGAATTAGCACCGCTATTAGCTTCTGCGGTAGATACAGGAGCATCTTCAGAACCTCCTGGATCGTTAGACCAGGTAGTCCATCCGTTAGCACCTCCTGCTGCACCAATCAGATCACCAGCAGTGTAGGATTCGATGTCGTCAGACCAAGAGACCTGACCAAATGACATAGAGGCAATAAGACCTCCAGCCAGTAAAAGAGTAAACTTTTTCATAATTGATTTGAATTTTAGGTAATACAAATGTAATAAAAGCTTCAATCGACCATAACTTTGATCATTGTCAGTAATTGATTCATCGTTGTTAGTAAGAGACTCATCGATCAATGATCTGTGTCAGGAACGGAACTAAGCCTTTTAGCACTTCGATTCTAAAGCAAGACGTTCAACCGGAGGTTCAGGGTTTGGGTAGTGCTCGAATTCGGGGCGATTTGCGACTCGATCAAACCATACGCAATCATAAGCTGTAAGCGGCTTCCAGGGTGAATCGAGGCGGTAAAGCCTGTATGAAATCTAGATAGCCCTCCCGCGATGAAATAGGGTTCCAGACCTAGCCATTCGCCTGCAGATATCCGTAGCCCCAACCTTACTTTTGGTGGAATGGCAACAAAGGCCTGTCTTACTTGAAAAGCCAAGGAAAATTTTTCTCCAAGAGGCTTAATCATGTCCAATTGTAGGTTCCCTGGGTAGAAAACAGCCCTAGAAGTAGCGGTCGATTTCAGGTTTAACAACGCTTCTATACTGTCTAATCCTTGCGCATTGAGCTGTGCTCCCGACTCAAGCAGAGTCGTCGCGTCCAGTCCAGTGAAGATCGTGTCTACTAGCACATCTTGCTTCTTACCCCCGCCAAAATGAATGAACCCAAGATCTTGAACTTGCGCCGACACCAGCATCTTTCCCGGGGCCGGCCGGTTGATCATGAAAAAGCTCAGACTACCTCCGGTTCCGTACCAAGCGGATAGCTTTGATTGATCGCTGGAGGTGTAGAATTGACTTCCCGTGAGATCCGCTTCCAAGGAGGTGCCGTATGGAGCAGTGTAGAATGAGCCGGATGCGATGTCCACCTCATGCCATCGTGAGGCCTTGATTACTTTTCCTAACACCCCTAGAATTAGACCATCCGTTTCTAGATCGACACCCCCTCCTATATATTGTGCGCTCAAATAACGAAACCAACTCGGTCCAAGCGACAAGGTCTGATCTTCATAGACCCCGTTTCCAGTAAGAACGAGCTGTGCCAAACCGGTGCGCATACTTCCATACAGTCGGTCCGTCATACCAGCGCCAACGTGCCAATGCAAACGACTTGAACCGTATGATCGATACCACATTCCACCATCGACACCCCCTCCTAAACGGGTGACACCAGCGGGGTCTCTTTGTGATAGATAAGCGGTCTGTGCCAAGCTTATCTTGCCGCCACTCCGTATTTGACCTGTGATGGTATTGGATATCCGATTGGAACTCAAATCTGCATTCGCCTCGAACCAAATGCTCTTCTGCTCCAGATCAGGATTGCCTCGGTAGTGGTAGTGCGTCCACCAACGATCTAGCTGAGCGTTCGAAGTGACCCCCAAAAGAATCATGCAGCCTAGAACCCACCACCTTTTCATTCGGCAAAATTGTAAAGGAACCTCGCCGACAGCGTCAGGTCTAAGATTTGGTCAGAATAGATTCGCTGATGCTGTGTTGTGGAGAGGGTATTCAACTTCGCTTTGACGATGGCCCTGTTCGCTAGCCGGATCTGATCGAAGACCTCTTTATCAAAGGTCCAGGAAAGCGCAGATTGCTGATTCGTAGACAACGCGGGCATGCTTCCGTCAAACTCAGAGACGACCAATTCCTGTCCATCCGGCGAAAGAAACGCCACCGTCAATTCAGCTTCCAGCGGAAATCCGTTCTTCCCCACCAAATAAAAGGTTCCACCCTGGATCGACTCCAAACGTTCTATGCCGCCTACAGAAAGAGGTAGCGTATCGGAAAGCACAAGGTCATTCGCGATCAGGGAAAGAGGGATGTCCAGATCCAAATAGGCATCTAGGGTGTTGGTGTCGACGGCAAATTGATTCAGTCCATTAGAATCCTGAGCGGGGTTGCTCACTACGCGCAATGCTACATTCAGTTGATCAGGATAGATATTCAAGGCATTGTTCAAGCTGGAGGTCGCCTGCAATTGCCAGCTTTCTTCCCAGGGAGTGGATAGATCTGCGGCGCCTAAGATGGAAAGCGGATTCGGAAGTCCGCTGAAGTCGATGTCTACTTCATTTGAAGTGGATGTGTTCTCGGCGGATAGATTTAGCAGCTCTACGTCAAAGGGAACCCCATTTCCATTGCTCACTCCCAATGACACCCCAACCTCCTCGAACTCGAGCGTGCCGGATTCAAAGTGCTTGAAGAGATCGATTGGTGCACTGGTCGGTCCGAACTCAGCCTCGGTATGACCCAAGTAACCTTCGATATACTCAGGAAGAAACTCACTGAGCTGAACGTAGATCAGAATGCTGTCCTCCAAACTCAAGTTGACCACCCTGCCCGTAGAGTCAATTCTACTGGTCAACTCACTGTAAAAGGCGTTGTAATGGTTCACGGCGGGTTGTCCCGTAAGGTCGAATTCGTATCCATCTACGGAGTATTGGAAGACTTTCTCGATGCTTCCCCCGACAGGTGCCGGATTGATCTTTTCTTCAATGAACAAGGGCTCGCCATCCTTGGTGCCATCTGGAACGAAGTATTCGAAATACATGGTGTCCTCCACGGTGCTCACCACCCTGATATTGATCGTTCCTGATCTTGCCTTGGCTCTTGTGATGCGTAAATCGCCGACATTCTCCATCGCACTCGTGTCGCCGATCTCAATGATGTTCTGTGCCGGGAAGATCGCCGTGGCGGAATGAACCTTCATATCGCGCACGGTTACCGTCACGATGACCTGGTCAGAGGTGTCGATCAGTACGGCAGAAGTGGTTCCGTCGATGTCAAAATTGAGGATGTTACCGATCAATGATCCTTCGATGGTCTTGCCCGCCAGATCGATCGTTTGGGTCTCCGTGGTACCTGCTGCGACAGATGGAAAGGTCTGCGACCCGATCAAGCTGTTGTCGCTTTCGTTTCGGATCTCGAATTCTACATTCGACATCGCCGTGGGAAAACCATTCATGATCGTAATGTCCATGTAGCCCGAGTCGAGCGTGACCGTTTCGAAGAATTCTGAGCCGTCAACGGGAATAGGCCCATGGGTGAGCCCCGTGATCGGCGGAATAGGAATGTTGTTGCCGTTCTGGCTGATGATGAATTCCCCGGTAGCTCCCATTTCTTGAGCTACTTGCCCCAGTGAAATGCTGCGTTCTGCCGACTGAGCTCCTAGGGTGAGCGACTGCAGTTTGGCTGTTTCTGAAAATTCTCGGGTCTCGATCTCTTGAAAAGAACCTAAGCCCGCGGTGTAAATATTGTTGCGGTAGACCAAGGTGACAAAGCCATCCTCGTCTGTTGTCTGAAGGGAGTCCGGAACAATTTCGCCGATCGATAGTTTAGAGGACAAGATGGGCGTGAGAATTTCGTTCTCCACTCCGGGCAAACCGAATTCCCTTCGGCATCCGAAAGTGAGAACCAAAATGATCCCCATCAAAAGCGCTAAGTTCGAACGTAATTTATAATGCATATCAGCCATTCCACCCCTCCATCGATCATTACGAATGTCTCACAATTCCTCGCGAATTGGGCTACTTTTGCGCCCAGTTTTTCAATAGGCGGACGTAAGGAGAAACGCAGGTTTGATGCCAAGGGTTGGCTGTTGGAAGGAAGAAAAGACACTCCATGAGTAGCGTTACAGAGAAGAAAGAAGACGTTATTATCCTGTTTGCTGGCGATTCCGGTGATGGAATGCAGTTGACAGGAAGCTTATTTACCAGCACGTCGGCCCTCCACGGGAACGACATATCGACATTCCCAAACTTTCCTGCAGAGATTCGCGCTCCACAGGGCACTGTAGCCGGGGTTTCCGGCTTCAAGTTGCGGTTCGCCAGCATGGACATCTTCACCCCCGGTGATGAGGTCGAGGTGCTCGTAGCGATGAATGCAGCCGCCTTGAAGGCCAATCTCGATCAGTTGAAAGTGGGTGGCACCATCATTGCCAATACAGACGGATTCGATAAGAAGAACCTGAGACTCGCCAAGTACGATGAAGAGGCTAATCCACTTTTGGATTCGTCACTCGATAAGTACCGCGTGATCGAAATGGACGTCACAAAGATGACACGCCAAGCCTTGGTCGATAGCGGACTCGGAACCAAGGAGATTGATCGTTGCAAGAACATGTACGTGCTCGGATTCCTCTATTGGATGTATAACCGCAGCTTAGACAGTACGCAAACCTTCATCCAAGAGAAGTTCGCCAAGAAGCCTGAGATCCGCGATGCGAACCTCAAGGTGTTGAAGGCCGGTTATTACTTTGGCGATACCAACGAGACCTTCACCACACGATACGATGTAAAGTCTGCAAATTTGCCGGCAGGGCGCTACCGCAGCATCATGGGCAACCAGGCTACGGCACTCGGATTGATCGTGGCCGCCAAGAAGGCGGGACTCGACCTTTTCTACGGTTCCTACCCGATCACGCCGGCTTCTGACATTCTACATGAATTGGCTCGGCACAAGAACTATGGCGTAAAGACCTTCCAAGCCGAAGATGAGATCGCAGCGATCTGCGCTTCGATTGGCGCGAGCTACGGAGGTTCGTTGGGAGTAACAGCCTCCAGCGGACCCGGTATTGCATTGAAAGGAGAAGCGATCGGCTTGGCCGTTATGTTGGAGATCCCACTCTTGGTGATCAATGTCCAGCGCGGAGGACCAAGTACGGGCCTTCCTACCAAGACCGAACAGTCTGACCTCATGCAGGCGATCCACGGTCGCAACGGAGAAGCACCGGTGGTTGTGCTTGCACCTCACTCACCAAGCGACTGCTTTGATACCGCCATTGAAGCTGCGAGAATCTCACTCGAACACATGGTTCCAGTGATGTACCTCAGCGACGGATTCATCGCCAATGGCTCCGAACCATGGCGATTCCCAAAGGCCGAGGAGATCGAGGCGATTAAGCCAAGGTTCGCAGATGCAGAGAAGGACCTCGATGACGGTGTCTACTATCCGTATCGCCGTGATGAAGACCTAGTGCGTGCCTGGGCCGTTCCGGGAATGAAGGACCTTCAGCACCGTGTAGGCGGATTAGAGAAAGACTTTGAAACGGGTAATGTGAGCTACGATCCGGAGAACCACGAATGCATGGTAAAAGTGCGTCGCGCCAAAGTTGAAAAGATCGCTGACCATATTCCACTGCAAAGCATCGAACAAGGAGAGGAGAGGGGTGACCTCTTGATCCTCGGTTGGGGTTCTACTTACGGAGCCATTCGAACCGCAGTTCGCGACCTCATCGCAGAGGGACATCAAGTGAGTCATGCCCACGTTCGCTACTTAAGCCCATTCCCAAAGAACTTGGCCGAAGTCATGTCGAACTTCAGGCAAGTCTTGATCCCGGAGATCAATGACGGACAGTTGGTCAACTTGATCAACGCTGAATTCGATCAACGAGCCATCCCGATGAACAAGATCAAAGGATTGCCATTCACCGCACGTGAGATCGGAGAGCGTGCCAAAGAAATGCTAGTGAAATGAGTACTACCGTCGACACACAACAATTGACCGCCAAGGACTTAGCTACGGACCAGGATGTGCGTTGGTGCCCGGGTTGCGGAGATTACTCCATCCTTAAGCAGATGCAATCGACCTTGGCTGAGGCAGGGATCAAGAAGGAAGACACTGTATTCGTGAGCGGGATCGGATGCTCCTCTCGCTTCCCATACTATATGGACACGTACGGCATCCACTCCATCCACGGTCGTGCTACCGCCATTGCCAGCGGGCTCAAGGCTACACGTCCTGAGTTAAGTGTTTGGGTGATCACCGGTGACGGGGATGCGCTCAGCATCGGAGGTAACCACCTGATCCATTCGCTTAGACGAAACTTTGACGTCAACATCCTGCTCTTCAACAACGAGATCTACGGTTTGACCAAAGGTCAATATTCGCCGACCTCACCAAAAGGTCAAGTGACGAAGTCAACTCCGATGGGGTCGTTGGATCACCCGTTCAATCCACTCGCTCTAGCGATGGGAGCCGATGCAACGTTCATTGCGCGTTCTATGGACCGCGACCCAAAGCACATGCGAGCGGTACTTCAAGCCGCTGATGGTCACAAGGGCACCTCTCTGATCGAGGTGTATCAGAACTGCAATGTCTTCAATGATGGGGCGTTCGAGATCTTCACAGATAAGGGTACGAAAGCGCAGCACACCTTGTTCTTGGAAGAAGGTCAGCCGCTAATCTTCGGAGCAGAGAACGAATTCGGTATTCGCCTGAACGGCATGAAACCAGAGGTGGTGAATGTGGCTGACGTAAGCGCCGAAGACCTTTGGATCCACGACTCTAAAGACATGGGTAAGGCGATGCTATTGACCCGCATGTTCGATGATCCGAGAAAAGAGAATGGTCTTCCCCGTCCATTCGGCATCTTCTACCAAGAGGATCGTTACCGTTATGAAGAGGTGCTTCAAGAGCAGATCGATCATGCCGTAGAAGTGAAGGGTGAAGGAGACCTCGACAAGCTGATCCAAGGAACCAGCGTTTGGGAGGTGGTCTAAGTTACTTAATGCTTTCCGGGATCGTACAAACCGGAATCGGCTCCATTTTGTGACGGTTCATGCGATTCAGTCTGCGGTAGATCGCCAGCACTTCTTTTTCTCTTTCGCTCAGGGAGGATTCATCGCCTTCGAATTCCATGGCCCATTCCAATTCGGGATAGGAAGCACCGATCTGGTCTTCATCCGTACGATCATCTCCCCACAAGCCATCGGTGGGAGGAGCAGTCATGATGGGATCAATGATGCCCAATTCCTCTCCTAAGGCATAGACTTCCGTCTTGTTGAGGTCCGCGATCGGACTCAGGTCTACCCCGCCATCACCGTACTTGGTGTAAAAGCCGATACCGAAATCTTCGACCTTGTTTCCTGTCCCAGCGACAAGCTTTCTTTCGAGTGCAGCGAAGTAATACAACGCCGTCATTCTTAATCGTGCACGGGTGTTCACCAAGGCCATGTCGTGGGTTTCTTCCGTGGTATCCGGAAGCGCGTGGACAAATTGATCAAACACTCCGGTCAGCTCTAAAGACTCCATCCTCACGTTTGGGAAATGGAGCTTGAGCCATTCGATGTGGTCCATGGCACGATTCACCTGATCAGGAGATTGATGAATGGGCATTTCAAGACACAGAACAGGAAGTCCGGTACGGGCGACTAAGGTCGAGGTGACCGCAGAGTCAATTCCACCGGAAACGCCTATGACGAAACCGTTGGTACGTGCATTCTGATTGTACTCGAAGAGCCAGGAAGTGATGTGCTCAATGACCGCACTTGTTTGCATGCGTCAAAAGTAGATACCCACATTGAGGCCTACGTAATTCGAGACCGCTTTCTTTTGTTTTCCAAGTACCGCAGCGCCGTTTACGATGGTCGGATTCCCGTCAGCATCCGGCTCGAGAATTCGGTTCTCCTGCGTCTTGCGGAACATGTTGGTGAAGTGGTTGTGGTACGAAATGCCCACGTAGAGATTGGTGTTTCCTGAAAGATTGAACTCCCCACCTCCGGTGAGGTTCAGCCCGAGACGGAAGAGCTGCATCTCGTCTTGGATGTTTACGTCTTTGACATCTGAAGGAGTCACCCCTGATTGTTCCCAAGTAAAGTCGTCATTGGCAAATGCACGCGTGCGAATTCCTAGGTCAACACCTACCGCTGCGAAATAGTTCATGTAGCCGATCTCGTTCGTCCTCATCTTCAAGAGAAGAGGGATGTTTACATACTGCACCCGGTAGGTTCGATCACGGTTGCCGGTATAGTAGTTCGCCAGATTAGTACTGTCGTTGATAGCAACAATATTGAGTGAGTCGTACGCCTCGATCAACCCACCGCCGCTGTTGGTGAGATTGATGCCCGTGCTGAACAGGTAGTTGGGACTTTCGCTGAACTTGAGGTCCATCATGAGTCCGTAGCCAAAGCCCAATCGCGACTGAAGTCCAGACTTGTCAAACTCCTGGATATTGGGTGTTAGCCATCCTAGGTTAGGGGAGGCGTGCAAACCGAATCGAAACTTTCGATCGTCCATGTCACTCTCTTGCGCCATCATCGATGTGGCACACAGGATCATTAGGGCGGTGAAAACCGCCTTGCTCACATTCTTCTTCATACGCCAACTACATTTGTTCCAAAATTACGACTGTCGGAATGATCAGCCTTATGTTGAAAAGGACACTTCAAACAACGCTATGTTCACTATTCTTAGTGTGGATGATGGTGGGTTGTGAGGAGGAAAATCCGCTTCAGATACCCGTTCCCGAGAACGGAGTCGAGGTTGCCATTGAGCGTCTTGACTCGGCTTGGTTCGATATAAGTGCGATCACCTTTCGCAAACAACACCCGATTTGGCAAGAGTCGTATGAAGAGGTCTATACCCGTTATGTGGAGGATGTACTGCAACTAGGCGCGGGGGACGATAGCGATCTGTTTGTTCAAGTGAGAAACTTCACCACCGACCAAACCATGCGCGAGGTGCAGGCAAAAGTGGACTCGGTGTTTCCCGACCTTTCTGAGCTGGAGGAAGAACTCACCGATGCTTGGCGGTATTACCACTTCTACTTTCCGAATCGGACCATTCCTTATCACCTTTCCTTCAATGGAGGCTTTCATACTCCGGCTGCGCTAACGCCTAACGGGGTGGGGATAGGGCTGGAAATGTTCTTAGGAGAGAAATGCGTGTTCTACGACTACCTCCAGATCCCGGTCTATCTGCGACCTCGCATGAAGCCCGCGGCCATCGCGCCAACGGTCATGAAGGGCTGGCTCGAGTCGGAATTTCCACTTGCGAATCCTACCCCGACCTTGTTGGAAGTGATCGTTCAACAAGGCAAAGCGCTGTATGCGATGGACGCCATCTTTCCCTACCAACCCGATGGCTATAAGATCCATTACTCTGCGGAAGAAGAGGGTTGGGCAGAAGCGCATGAACCCTTCGTATGGGCGCATTTCATCGACAACGACCTACTTTTTTCTAGCGACCAGACCGAGATCGCAAAATTCACTAGCGAAGGGCCGTTTACCGTTGACCTGGTCAAGGAATCCCCTTCTAGGATGGGTCATTACATCGGATGGCAGATCGTTCGCGCCTACATGTCGGGTCAAGAGAAGATCGACCTAGAAACCTTGATGAATACCAAGGCAGAAGACATTTTAAATCAAAGCAAGTACAAACCATAGATAAGCAACAATGTCAGCAATCAAATCAGAGATCACCTTCACGGTTCACATGGATGAAAACCAAATTCCTGAAGCCATTCAGTGGAATGCAGAAGGAACGGAAGACAAGGGAGTGTGTGACGCCGCCTTTTTGACCATTTGGGATAAGAAGGAAAAGAACACCTTGAAGATCGACCTCTGGACTAAGGATATGATGGTTGAGGATATGCAGATGTTCTTCCATCAAATGCTTTTGAGCATGAGCGACACCTACAAGCGAGCCACTGGAGACGAAAAGCTTTCGGTGGAGATGCGCGAATTCGCTCTCGCGTTGGGTGAAAAAATGGGGTTGATCCGCAAGAATGAGGGTTGATTCACTATTTTTCTCAGAACAATATATTTCACTTCGGATGAGGAAAGCACTTTGTATCAGTTCGGCATTTGCCATGCTCCTTTTTGTTTCAGCCTGTAAAAAGGATGACCCCGATCCCACTCCCAACGGAGAAGATCCTGTTGAAGAACCTACTGCTGATTTCAACATTGCTCGAAACGGACTGGAAGTGACCTTCACTTACACAGGAGAAGGCGCAGAGGAATTCTCCTGGAACTTCGGCGATGGAAGCACGAGCACAGAGAGTGCTCCGGTACATGTTTACGACCTGCATGGCATCTATGATGTTCAATTGACCGTTAACAATGAGGGGGGTTCTGCGTCGGACCAAGGGGAGTTGGTCTTGGATGATTTTATTCCTGCAGAGTTCTTGCAATTAAATCCCTCCGGAAAGGATGGGGTTCTCTATGCCTTGAACCATCAGCGCACTTGGATGATCTCGGGTATTCCGACCAGAGTGAGCTCAGGAATGGTCCGGGCTGAGTTTTACGATGGGTCGAGCTATGCGGATGTGGGAGATCTTACGTTCAATCAAGAGACCTACCAAGGAACGATCTCCCAAGGTTCAACAGGAATATACAGTTGGACCGAGTTCCCCGACGAACGCAAAGGATTCAAGAAGGCGGGAGGACCGGCCTTTAATATTCAAGGGGGTGATGGTCATGGCTTTTTCAACGGCTTGCTGAACCCTTGGCCATTTCCTGTGATCCCATTGTTTACTTCTTCCCGTTCGATCAGCAGAAGCAGTCCCTATACGGTCACATTGGACGCTGTCGTCAAAGACGCTGATTCGGTCATCGTCATTCTTGAAGGGCCTTTTTCTACCTTCACTAAACACTTTTCTGAGGGTGTTTCTCAGGCACAGTTCGACCAAAATGAAACTTCGACATTAACGCCTGTCTCAGAAGGAACACTTACCGTAATGGCGTATAAGCGCTATGAGCAGACCCTCGGCACCAAGACCTACATGGTGGTGAATGCCGTGCGGTCGGTGATGGATATCAGCATTGAGTAGTGCCGTGGACCACATCACCTGATGTTGGTCTTTCTTTACCAAAATACCAAAAAAGAGGTATGAAGGCTATCCACTGAGGACGGTATGTTTGCATGGTTATTTAAAACCAGTCTAAATAAAAACAACCATGCCAAACAACCTCAAGTCATTTGCCTTTGTGGCTTTGGCTCTCTTGAGCTTTTCTTCTTGTAGAAAGGAGCCGGTAGATCCGACGGTAGAACCGCTGGAGGTGCCCGACACGTATTCCTTCGAGAACATCAGTTTCAGTGGTCAGACCGAACGATTGAATCAATTGGAGGAGATGGTCACCTACATGAAGACGTCCAATCAAATGGGAGTGCAGCTGGATAAGGCTGTCTTGAATGCCATGTTTGCCAATACCAACGGCGACGCAAACGGAAACTTCAGCTTCAGTTCAGAGAAGGACATCAAGAGCAAGACGTTCGAACCTCACCTCACCATTTTCGACGGATATTTCAATGATATCGTCGCGGCGAGCCAAAGCATGGACACAGGATCCAACGGCGTTGCAGGAGTGCTTTTCTCTGCTGATGGAACGGAAAGCCGCTTACACGACGCACAAGGCTTTGAGCCGGTGCAACTGATCGAGAAAATACTCATGGGGGCCTTGATGTACTATCAGGCAACAGGCGTTTACTTGGAGGATGAGAAAATGAACGTCGACAATAAGTCTGTGGTAGAGGGAGAAGGAACCGCCATGCAACACCACTGGGATGAAGCCTACGGATACCTGGGCGTTTCCATTGATTTTCCGGACAACACCGAGGATGTCAGGTTCTGGGGAAAGTATTGCGTGGGACGAGATGCCTTATTGGGAACCAACGAGAGATTGAGCTTGGCTTTTCTCATAGGTCGTGCAGCGATCACTGAAGACCGCCTCGATGAACGGGATTCAGCTATCGCAGATGTGCGCAAGGAATGGGAGAATGTGTGTGCCGGAACGGCCATCCATTACATCAACCAAGGCATCAACAACATTGGTGACGACTACGTGCGCAACCATGCTCTCTCAGAAGCTGTTGCGTTCACTTATTCTCTGTTCTACAACCCGGAGCGCAGGATCACAGAAGCACAGATCGATGAGGTGATCAACTTGATTGGTGACAATTTGTATGAGGTTTCTACCACAGATCTTCAAGCTTCTCGTGATCTCTTGGCAGGAATTTATGGTTGGGAAAGCATTAAATCAGCATTGTGATGGTTCGAAGATTTGGATGGCTCATTGTAGCGTTGATCGCAGTTCAGTTGGAGTCGTGCAAGGGTGATGAGCCACAGGATCCTTCTGGCGAGGATTTCGATAAGCAAGCCATGCTCGAGCAGTTGGCAGATGCCGTGATACTGCCAGCCTACAATAGCCTCAATGCTGAAATCGCTGCCTTCACAAGTGACTTTGAAAGCTACAAATCAGACCCGTCTTTGGCGAATGCCAATGCTCTACGCGCTCAATTGGAAGCCGTCTCTTTGGCATGGCAATCATGTGCGCCCTTCGAGTTAGGCCCGGCTGCGGATCGCAGTTTGAAGTTGACGGTCAATACGTTCCCGACTGATACCGCTAGGGTTCAAGAGTTATTCAGCCAAACAGAATACGATCTAGGAAATGCGCAGAACACGGCAGCAAAGGGATTCCCGGCGTTGGAATATGTGCTTTCAAGACCAGACTCGACATGGGACTTGGATTTTATTGAGGCAAACCTAGATTGGGTAGAGGCGCCAGTGGAATTGGTTGGATCGGATTGGAATTCAACCTACCGCGATGAATTCGTGACCAGCACCGGAAGTGACGTCGGTAGTTCGCTGGGTCTTCTTGTGAATGCTCTGAACCAGGATTTTGAGTTGGTCAAGAACGCCAAGGTGGGCATTCCACTCGGTAAGAAGACCCTCGGGGTGGCACAACCCGAAAAGGTCGAGGCGCTTTATTCCGGGCATTCCATTTCCCTACTGCGAGCTAATCTTGTCACAATACGAGATGCGTTCACGGGTGGCAGCGGAAGTGGGATCGACGATTACCTTGATGCACTAGATGCTCGGCGAGGCGATATGCTCCTGAGTGAGGCGATCGAGGAAGGGTTTGCAACCTGCTTGGAGGCGGTTGATGCCATCCAGGTGCCTTTGAATGAAGCCATCGAGACGAACCCCTCGTTGGTTGAAGATCTCCATGCCAAATTGCAGAACCAAGTGGTGCTGCTAAAGACCGATATGCCTTCCCAACTAGGTGTACAGATTACCTATCAGGATAACGACGGTGATTAGGTCTTGGCTACATAGCGCCGTGCATAATCAAGTGACCATCGCTCCTTTGGTCACTTTTCGCGTTTTATTTGGGGTGATCATGTTCATCAGTATGCTCCGCTTTGCGATGAACGGCTGGATCGAGAAGCAATACATTGATCCGGCATTCCATTTTAAGTTCTTCGGATTTCATTGGGTGCCTGACCCGGGCCCTGTGATGACCTATGTTCTTTTTATTGCTGTTGCGATGAGTGCCCTCGGCATTGCGTTGGGAGCCTTCTACCGCCTATCAACGATCACCTTTTTCTTGGCGTTCACCTTCATCGAACTCATCGACGCGACCTACTATTTGAACCACTACTACTTCGTGAGTCTGGTTGCCTTGGTCTTGATCTTCCTGCCGGCCAACAGGGCCTACTCTTTGGATTTGAAGTCGGGCATGGTTTCGAGCCTGCGTCGAGTTCCGGCTGCCGCGATTAACGTAATCAAGTTCCAGTTGGGATTGGTCTATTTTCTGGCCGGGGTGGCTAAGCTGAATCCGGACTGGCTCTTGGAAGCGATGCCATTGGCATTGTGGCTGCCTGCCCAATCCCACCTTCCACTCATCGGCTGGTTGATGCCCTACGAGGCGACTGCCTACGTTTTCAGCTGGGCAGGAGCAATCTATGACCTTGCTATTCCCTTTCTGCTTTTTAGTTCTCGATGGAGACCTCTGGCGTACCTAGCGGTTGTCGCATTCCACCTCATGACGTGGTCTTTCTTCCAGATCGGAATGTTCCCCTTCATAATGATCGGAGCTACTTTGATCTTCTTTTCGGGCGCGGCACACGAACGTTGGCTTCCCCGTTCTTCGTCAACGACATTTAGCTCCAAAAAGCTACGAATTCCGCGTCTGGCAATGCTTGGACTGTCCCTTTTCATCGCTTTTCAAGTGCTTTTTCCTTTTCGATATCTACTCTATCCCGGAGAGACTTTCTGGACCGAACAAGGATATCGCTTCGGCTGGCGGGTCATGCTGATCGAGAAGGCGGGCTATGCTCAATTTCGAGTCGCAGATAGTGAGGGTCGAGAGATCTGGGTCGACAATTCCGAGTTCCTTACGCCGGTACAAGAAAAGATGATGAGCACGCAGCCTGACTTCATGCTTCAGTACGCAGATCATCTCAAACAACATTTCGAACAGCAAGGGATCCGCGATGCGAAGGTCCATGCCGATGTACACGTGACCTTCAATGGCAGACCGAGTAGGCCTTTTATAGACCCATCGACTGACCTGGCAGAATTGGAGGATGGTTGGTCGCACAAATCATGGATCCTTCCTCTGCAAAAGCAAACTAAGGGATGAGGCAGATCCTCCTCCATATCATCCTGATAACCGTCGCGTTGACCGGATTCGCACAGCGGAACGTGGAGGTGCATGTCACGCCGAGTGGTTTGAGCGATGTCGAGGTGTTTCTGGATAATACGGATCGATCATTCTTGGCGGAAAAGTCTGGGGTAGTCCTCTTGAAAGAAATCTCCGATGGTCCTCACACGATCACCGTATTTGCTGAAGGTTATCTCGCCCAAATGCTGCAGTTGGATGAAGGTGAGTCGAAGGTTGAGGTGAGTTTAGCTCCCATGAACATTGAGCTGAATACCTTGAATGTGGTCGATATAAGCCGAAGCGGACAAGGAATGAGCAAACTGAAGTACATCGAAGTTGATGGTCTCTATGCCGCCAAGAAGAACGAGATCGTTCTACCCGAGGAGATAAACGTCAACCGCAGCACCAACAACAGTCGACAAGTGTTTTCGAAAGTGCCCGGAATCAATGTGCAAGAAACGGATGCAGGTGGACTCCAGATGGGAGTCGGAGCGCGAGGCCTAGACCCGAAGCGGACCACGAACTTCAATACCCGTCAGGATGGCTACGACATCAGTGCAGATGCCTTGGGTTATCCCGAAAGCTATTACACTCCGCCTATAGAAGCGGTGGAACGCATCGAATTGGTGCGCGGAGCAGCGTCGCTTCAGTACGGAACTCAATTCGGCGGCCTGCTTAATTTCAAAATGAAACGGGGCGCCGAGGATCGTCGATTGGCCATCACTCAAAGAACTACCCTCGGTAGCTACGAGTTCTTCAACTCCTTTACAAGCATTGGCGGCACTGCCGGAGAGTGGAATTACTATGGCTTTTACCAGCATAAACAAGGAAATGGCTGGCGACCCAATTCGCACTTCGTCAGCAATGCTTCCTATATTCAGGCGGGAAGAAAGTTGGGAGCGCGCTGGAGCCTAGATGTGGCTTACACACAAAGTTTTTACAATGCCAAGCAACCTGGCGGACTCACGGACCGACAGTTCGAAACGGACCCCCATCAAAGCCGCCGCGATCGAAATTGGTTCCGCATCAATTGGAACGTCTTCAGCGCCACGCTGAACGGAAAGTTGACCGAGACCCTCACTCTGAACAGTAAGACCTTTGTACTCAAGAGTAGTCGCGCTGCTCTAGGGTTTTTGGGGAGCATCAGCCGAGTGGATACGGGCGGATTGCGCGATCTGATCCTCGGCGAGTTCAACAACATCGGCAACGAAACTCGACTCATCCAACGCTTTGACTTGGCTGGGAATCCAGGCGCCATCTTGGTTGGAACCCGACTCTATCACGGCGATACACGTAACCGGCAGGGAAAAGCGAGTTCGGGTCAAGGCCCTGACTACAACTTCCTTCGATCGGATGAGCTGGAAGGATCTGACTTTCGTTTCACTTCAGAGAATGGAGCGCTGTTCGGCGAATTGCTTCTCCCGATTTCATCTTGCTGGTATTTGACGCCAGGGTTCCGCTTGGAGCACATCCGAACCAGGTCTGAGGGATATTACTCCGAGATCAATCGCCATCCATTGACTCAGGAGATCCTTTCCAGCGAAGTCATCGACGCAGAAACAGACCGCTCACGTTCGATTGCGTTATTCGGACTGGGAGCTACGTGGAGATGCAATCCCGATATCGAGTTCTACGCAAACGCCAGCCAGAACTATCGAGCTATGAACTTTTCTGACATCTATGTCTCGAATCCAAACCTAGTGGTGGCGCAAGACATGCGAGACGAGCGGGGTTTTACCATCGACTTGGGAGCAAAGGGCACAGCCCTGAAGAATGCTCTTTCGTTTGATCTGGGCGTGTTCATCATGGATTACAACAATCGCATTGGCGAGTCGCTCGAGGCGTTGACCAATGAGCAAGGCGTGACGCGAGTAGTCAATTACAGAGACAACATTGCAGACGCACGATTCCTAGGTTTTGAAATGTTCGAAGAATTGAAGTTGAGCGACTGGCTGATGAAGGACGCCTCATGGGGTCTTTCTTGGTATAACAACATCGCCATAGTTGAGGCGCGATATCGATCGGAGGAGATGACCGCCTTTGATGGCAATCGAGTGGAGAATGTGCCGGTCTTGAACTTCAAGACGGGTCTTGGGTTTGAAAAGAACGCCTTTCAAGCCGGGGTTCAATTCAACCATGTGAGTGATCAGTACACCGATGCCACGAACGCCGAATTCTTCCCTGATGCGACCGTGGGACTCATTCCTGCCTATACAGTGTGGGACGCGAGCCTTTCCTACTCATGGAAGATGATCCGCCTCGAAGGAAGCATCAACAACATGCTTGACAATGTCTATTTGACACGTCGCGCCACCGGCTACCCGGGGCCTGGCATTATACCGGCCGAACGACGCATGTTCTTCATGACTCTTCAAGTCGGTCTTTGATCCACCTTTTCAAACTTTTGGATCACTATTTTCGTTTCTGTTCCAATGAGCGAAGAGATCCATATCGTACCCAGTTCAACCTGGATGCCTCCCGGCCAAGGACCCGTGATCATCGCTGGCCCATGCAGTGCGGAATCCGAAGAGCAGATCATAACCGTAGCCGCACAATTGGCGAAGGATGATCGGGTGCGTTTGATCCGCGCTGGTGTGTGGAAGCCGCGCACTCGCCCCAACTCTTTTGAAGGAATGGGGGCTCAGGCATTGCCGTGGCTCCGCAAAGCAACAGAAGCATTTGGTAAACCCTTCATCATCGAAGTGGCGAACGCAGAGCACGTGCGAATGGCATTGGATGCCGGGATCGAACACGTATGGGTAGGTGCGCGGACGACGGTGAACCCCTTTTCGGTTCAGGAGATCGCAGACGCTCTTGAGGGGAAGGATATCCCTGTGCTGGTTAAGAACCCGCTCAATCCAGACCTACAGCTTTGGATGGGAGCGCTGGAACGCTTTTCGAAGGCTGGCTTACACAAATTGATGGCTATCCACCGCGGATTTAGCACCTACAAGGATCAGGGTTATCGGAATGCGCCGAATTGGGACATCCCGATCGAGTTAAAAACGAAGCTTCCGAACATTGAGATCCTCGTAGATCCGAGTCATATTTCGGGAAAGCAATCCCTGGTGCAGGAGGTGTCTCAACGAGCTTTTGACCTCGCATTTGATGGGCTCATGGTGGAGACGCATCCGAATCCTGACGAAGCGTTGAGCGATCCAAAGCAACAGTGGTTCCTTTCAGATTTCGGTTCGTTCTTGGACGGACTCGAGACTCGCACACGGAGTAGTGAGGAAGGGTTCAGGAGTGATCGACTGGTGCAACTAAGAGCCTTGATCGATGAAGTAGATCACGAGATCATCAACACACTGAAGCGCCGTATGGAGATCGTCGAGGATCTAGGACAGTATAAATCGGATTCCGGCATCGCCATTTTCCAGTTGGAGCGCTGGCTAGACATTCTTCGCGACCGCACGGAACAAGGAGGAAAAGTCGACCTCGACCCCGATCTCATACAGGCGATTTGGAAAGCGATTCACAACGCTTCGATTCGTCGTCAGTCGGAGATTGTGCAGGCGAAAACGGAAGAACATGATATCTTCGGCATATGAGCGCAGTTAGGATCGTGCTACTTTTCAGCTTTTTGCTGACCTCCATTGGCGCATTTGCCCAAGAGATTGACAACATCAACCCGTTGATCAAGATCATTGCCGGCGAGGCGTTTTACGTCCATGAAGTCAAGCAAGGTCAGGATCTAGATGAGATCGCAAGGGCCTACGCTGCAAGGGTTTCGGACATCGAAGCCGAGAATCCATCTCTCACCTATCCGTTGATCGTCGGGATCAATATCCGCATTCCTTATACCGATGAGTCGGCTGCTCGAATGATGGAAGTGGCTGAGGAGATGTATAGCATCGAATCGGCTGAGGAACGTGCTCGGAAAGAGCGTGAGCGGAACGAAGAACTCAAAAGACAAGCAGCAGCGATTCTTCCATCCAAGTTGGCTACGGCTGAAAAGATGGAGGCAACCTAGGCGCCACCACCACCACCACCTCCGATGGACATCGTGGAGGTAGAAGAGGATGAAGACATCGAAGAGGAAATCGAACTTGAAGTAGAGCCCGGTTGGGAGAAGCCGATCGAAGAGGTGGTGGTGGAAGAAAGCTACGAGTCTGAACCGGAAGAGCCCGCCTATGTCGAGCCGGAGGTCGTGGAGGAAGAGGAACCCGCGGAGGTAGAACCGATTGCGGAAGCTGAAGAGAGACTGACCGAAGAACAAGCACTGCTCAGAGAGTTGACCCAGTCGGTCAGCGAGAGCCTCGAAGAGCTGAAGGAGGTGAAGGAAGAGATCGATGAGAAGCCGTATTTGGATAAAGACGGAGTTCCGAAAAAGCAGCAGAAACCATCAGGGTCGACTACTGCGACGGGCACCTCACTGATCGACCTGATCGATGAGGTAGTCGAAGATTTTCGGAAGGATGATAGCCTCTCGCAGGTGAGTGATCTGCTCATGCGTGAGTATTTCTTGGTGCGTGTCAGTCCGGAAGGAGTCATGTACGAACGCCCGCGACGAACGTGAAGTGAATAATGCTACGACCACTTTATTGCGCCCTTCAGACCTGAAGGGTCGATATGTGAAAGAAGCTTCGGACGAATTCGCTACGATGATCGTTCCGGTGGGGGTGAATGTGATACTGAAGCGATACCTCTATCCTGTCAAGGTAAAGCCGGGTAAGATGAAGCCCATCAGTCCTGATATCACCGAAGACGCTTTGATCGAAGGAAGTGAGCATTTCAATTTCCTTCAATCCAATTCTGAGGTCTCTGGAAAGAAGGGGGAATTCGTGGTCGAGGTTATCGCAGGTCATCACTACCTCAGCGTCCATGAAGAGGGCGACGGTGCCTTTGGTGACAGCAAGGAGGAGGTCGAGAAGCGCGAAGTGCTCGAGATCCTTTCTGTAAGACCGCGTTGAGGCAAGGAGTGCAAATCCAAAGTTTTTCGGGTGCAAAATTTGTCCTAGGAGGCTGGCATCAACATGTATCTTTCGGCCATGCTTCAAAAACGCTGGAGAGTAAAACCGACACCTCCCCAAGACGAGATCGATGATCTCAAGAGGGCGATCAACGCAAGCGATGCGTTGGCGACTCTATTGCTCCAGCGTGGCGTTCGAGACTTTGAGCAGGCGCGCACCTTCTTTAATCCTTCCTTGAAGAAACTCCACAGCCCATTTCAGATGCACGGAATGTCTGAGGCTGTTGAGCGCATTCGAACGGCGATCGAGGAAGAGGAGAACATCTTGGTGTATGGCGACTATGACGTGGACGGAACCACGGCCGTTTCCCTGCTCTATGATTTTCTCATTCATCACTATGATAATGTCAGTTTCTACATCCCGGATCGGTATGCAGAGGGGTATGGTGTGAGCTATCAGGGAATAGACTTTGCCGAGGACAACGGGGTCTCCTTGATCATTGCGCTCGACTGTGGCGTGAAAGCACTTGGTCAAGTGGCTTACGCCAAGGAAAAGGAAATTGATTTCATCATTTGTGACCACCACCTTCCGGGTGCTAAGCTTCCTGAGGCCGTTGCGATACTTAATCCATTGCAGGAGAAATGCTCCTATCCATTCAAGGCGCTTTGCGGTTGTGGGATCGCTTTCAAGTTGATCCAGGCCCTGGCGGAGGCGTGGGAATTGGAGCGAGAAGAACCCTTCAAGTACATCGATCTAGTTGCGATTGCAACCGCGGCGGACATTGTTCCCATGCAAGACGAAAACCGGATCCTCACGTACTGGGGAATGAAGCATATGGAGCGCGTGCTGCGTCCCGGATTGGCTGAGATGCTGGAAGGAGTTGGACTGGCAGAGAATGGAAAGCTCAATAAACCGAATCTGACTGTAAGCGACCTAGTCTTTAAGATCGGTCCGCGGATCAATGCCGCCGGCAGAATGGAGCACGGTAATGTAGCCGTGGAATTGTTGACCGCGACCACACAGCAGCAGGCCAAACGACCTGCCGAGGAGGTGAATCAGAACAATGTCGATCGACGCGAAGTAGACCTGCAGACCATGGAGGAGGCGCTGACCATGATCCGGGACGACAAGCGATTACAGGTATCGAAATCAACAGTTCTCTTTGCGAGTCATTGGCACAAGGGAGTAGTAGGAATCGCGGCTTCGCGGGTGCAGGATCATTTCTATCGTCCTACGATCATTTTGACCGAATCCAATGGGAAGGCTTCTGGGTCTGCTCGTTCCGTGCAAGGTTTCGACGTGCACGCAGCCATCGAAGAATGCGCCGATCTACTTGAGAACTTTGGAGGTCATCCGGCCGCAGCGGGCATGACGCTTCCCTTGGAAAATGTAGAAGCCTTCCAACGCAGATTCGAGGAGGTCGTAGCCGCTAAAATCCATCCGGAGCAGTTGATTCCGACCATTGAAGTGGATCTCGAGTTAGAGCTTTCTCAGCTCACGAAGAAGTTTTTCGAAGTGATGGAAAGGATGGCACCATTCGGTCCTGGTAATATGCGGCCGATCTTCGTCACGCACGGGTTGATGGATACTGGAAATTGTCGCCGCGTGGGCGATGGCACTCACCTGAAGCTTCAAGTGCATCCGCAAGGAGAGAGGCAGCGAAACTTTGAAGGCATCGCTTTCGGACTGGGAGATAAGATCGAAGAGATCCAATCGGGTAAACCCTTCAGTCTAGCCTATACGTTAGAAGAGAATGTCTATCGGGGGAATTCGTCCTTGCAACTGCTCGTCAAGGATATCCACTTTAGCGATTGATGATGCGATAGCTGAGGCCGATTCGGATCTGGTGGTTGCGGTCGTCTCGATCCCCAGTCATGTAGAACTCATCATCAGTGACATCAAAGAGACCGTACCTGAATTGGGCATTCACAAAGAATCTCCTAGAAATCTGCAATCGGTATTGGAATAAACCTGCAACGTCGAAGTTGGCAAAACCAGGCGCACTTCCTTCTGGAGATGATCGACCAGGTTCGGCATCGAATGCCGGAAGAGTTTCAGCATCTCTACAGTGAAGAAATGGGCTGTATGTCATTCCAAATCCAATTTCATGTCTGGCCCCGATTGAATAAAGCACCTGAACCGGAATATCTAGATAGGTCAACGAAGTGGGTGTCCACAACCCTTCATCATTCCATATCATAAAGCGGGCTTTAAGGGAGCGGTTATTCAAGAAAACACCAGTTCCAACTCGAAACTTCCTGTGTAGCTTGTAGCTTGCTGAAACCCCAGAATAATATCCTTGATTCGATCCCTGTGATTCGAAATTGGGAGAAACGGAAATACCGTTAGCGATTACCAGACCTCCATGAATCTGAACATCGAGTCGGGGATGCTCAACTGCTGGCTTATCCTTCTTCAACTTATCTCGACCAAGAATACCTTGTGCGTTACCCGCACCTATACCATTGATATTGAAGGTTGGCATCAAGTCCAGGCTGAAGTCGACCTCCGATGCAGAGATGGTTTCGACAGCCGAGCTTCTTGTGTAAACATTCTCATATGGCGCATTGAAACTTGGGTCTATCTGAGAGATTTGATGGATCGAACGCTCAGGAGTTTCATCGACGTAGGATGACGGAGTGGATGCTGAAGTAGAGCCCATTTCTGGACCTTCTGATATTGATGCAATTTCTTTGGAAGAGGCGGACTCAACCGATGATACAGAGGATGTCGCATCATTCGTGATAGAGCTAGCTTCGCCTGATCCGACGGGAGAGGTTTCGCTTGAGCTTGCCTCTTCTGTTGAGTAAGTAGCTGTCTCTGATTCCTGTGAAATGTCTTGTTCGATCGTTGAAGCGGGAGAAACTATAGGTGCGGCAATGTCGGTTGCTTCTTGGTTTGGCACTGCCCACCAGGTGAGTCCTGCAACTACCAACAACGGCACGCTGATCATTGCTGCACGTTTCCAGAACAGCAGACGATAATGGCGATCGAGCATGGCGGATGCTCCTGACCATGCGGCCTCAGAGTAGCCTGCAGCTTCGCCTGCGCCGAGCTTGTCGGCAAACAGTTTGTCTATGTTGTTCTTTTCAGCCATTACAGCATTATACTCATCATTCGTTTCATCGCCTCTTTGATCATCCCTTGAAGGGTCTTGCGAGCAAAGGAGACATGCCATTTACTGGTGCCGTCACTGATCTTCAGCATCTCACCGATCTCTCGGTGGGTATAGCCTTCGATGGCGTAGAGGTTAAACACCTTCTGGCTCATGTCGGGCAACTGTTGGATCATCTTTCTCAACTCTTCCGCCTCGAGCTCTTCCGCTGCCTCGTTGAAATCGACTTCTCCTGTGTGCGGAACTTCATCGATATCGGCACCGGTCATGTGCTCTCTGCGCTTCTTATCCTTTCTAAACTCGTCAATGATCGTATTCACCATGATCCTAGCGATCCAGGACCCAAACGGAATCTCTTCTTTGTACTTATCGAGGTTGGTGATGATCTTGAGAAAGCCTTGGTTCAAATGAGCCTCAGCGTCCTCGCGGTTGTTGGTATACCTCAGGCAAACTGCCATGAGATACCCGAAACAATGGCGATAGAGCTCATTGTGAGCTTTGCGGTCGTTCTTGCGACACCGCGCCAAAAGTTCGGGACGGACTTCCATGTTACTAAATACGCATGTTTTTCACTATGCGTTGCCATTTCAGCCTTTTTTACCTGCGTTGCGATCATTTCACTTCACCGTCGAAAGCACGAATTGCTTCCGCTTCGGCAGGATACACGCAAAAGGAAATAGGGGGGTTGGGTGGGCGAGAAAAAAATTCTAGTAGGTCAGCGAAAAGTTCACCGGCTCCACGCTTTGGATCTCGGGAACCAACCGCTTGATCGCGTCTTCAACACCGTTCTTGAAGGTCATGTTATTCATTGAGCAAGAACTGCATGCTCCCGTAAATTCGATGCGCAATACTCGATCCTCGGTGATCTCAACAATGCTTAGGTCCCCACCGTCAGCATTCAGAAATGGCCGGATCTCATCCAGTGCCTTGACCACTTTTTCCAATAACTCTCGCGCCACGTTCTCCATAATCGAACTCAAAGGTAATAACTGCTATGCAACCTCTATGGCATTCAGCATGTTATCGATCATTTGGTTGAGTGCGTCGGCTTGCGGCGTATTGTCCTGAAGTACCGCTGGTCGACCCACATCTCCTGATTCGCGGATGCTTTGCACCAACGGGATCTGACCCAATAAGCTGACGTTCAATTCCTCAGCGAGGTTCTTCGCGCCGTCTTGACCAAAGATGAAGTACTTGTTGTCCGGTAGCTCAGCAGGAGTGAACCAACTCATGTTCTCCACGATGCCAAGTACGGGAATATCGATCTCCGGTAATTTGAACATACCCACACCCTTTCGCGCGTCAGCCAGCGCAACTGTCTGCGGAGTACTGACAATGACCACACCGTCCAAAGGAATATCCTGCACGAGCGAAAGATGCACGTCGCCGGTCCCGGGAGGCAAGTCGATCAACATGTAATCGATATCACCCCATTCCACGTCCGAGAACATTTGCTTCAATGCTTTACTGGCCATTGGACCTCGCCAGACGATGGCCTGATTGGTCTCCGCAAAGAATCCGATGGAAAGCATCTTCACCCCATAGCTTTCCACGGGAAGCATCTTGTTGCTTTGCTCAGTGCCGGTCAGTACCGGCTTCTCATCGACCACGTCAAACATAGTCGGCATCGAAGGACCGTAGATGTCGGCATCCACCAAGGCGACCTTGTGTCCGCGCTTCGCCAGTCCCGCCGCGATATTGGCGCAGATCGTGCTTTTTCCTACACCACCCTTACCGGAAGCAACGGCAATGAACCTCTTCACATTGGGCAGGAAGCGTCGCTGCTCCTGAGGTCGATCTGAACTCTTCGGCATGGCGTCGACTTCCACCAAAACCCCTACGTCATTGCCGAGGAAGCGTCGGACCTGATGAATACAAGCCTCCTCGAGGCGCTTTCGGTAGTGCATCGCCGGATTGCTCGACTTCACTTTGAAGGAAACGGTGTTCCCTTCCACTTTGATATCGGACACCAGTCCTAGGGAAACAACGTCTTTCTTTAGTTCAGGCTCAATCACGTGAGAGAGCGCTTCCAGTACTTTTTCGTGTGTCATGTTCTTTTATTCTGACAGGTCTTCAAAGATGGCTTTCAGTTCGGTGGCATCCTTCGGCTTCATTCTACCGGCTAAGATGAGACTCAACTGCCTTCTTCGAAGCGCGGCATCGTACCGCTGTTTTTCAACATCTGACTCGGGGATGAGTTCAGGAACTTCAATCGTATTTCCAATCTGATCTACCGCGACGAACGTGAAGATCGCCTCGTTGCACTTGACCTTTTTTGTCGTCTTATGGTCTTCCACCCAAACGTCAATGAAGACTTCCATGCTCGAACCGAAGGCCCTGGAGATCTTTGCTTCAAGCGTGACGAAATCACCAAGGCCAACCGGCTGATTGAAGGAAATATAGTTGACAGAAGCAGTCACCACCACCCGTCCACAATGGCGGTGAGCAGCCACAGCCGCGATGACGTCCATCCAGTACATCAGTCGTCCACCCATGAGATTACCCAAGGTATTGGTGTCATCGGGAAGCACGATGTGTGTGGCCGTAGCAACCGATTGTGAGGCAGTTTTTGCTTTCATGAGCTTCGTTTTTCTAGGATGCAAAGGTAGAATCTAGGGCGGGGTAGCTTACCTTCGAACGCCATGTATTTCTACCTCAAAGCACTTCACATCATCTTCGTCGTGAGTTGGTTTGCCGGCCTCTTCTATATGGTCCGACTTTTCATCTATCACACCGAGGCAGAAGAGCGAGATGTATCGGAAAGAAAGGTGTTGCAGGACCAATTCAAGATCATGGAGTCCAGGTTGTGGAACATCATCACCTGGCCGGCGGCCGTCCTGTCGACCGTGTTCGGTTATTGGATGGTTTGGGAACTACAGCTTTGGACGCAGCCATGGATGTTGGTCAAGATCGGACTAACTACGTTGCTGTGGGTGTATCATTTCATCACCCATCGGATCTATCGGCAATATCAGAACGATTTCATTTCTTGGACGTCTGTTCGCCTTCGTATGTGGAATGAAGTTGCTACCCTCTGGCTGGTGTCTATTGTTTTCGTGGTCATTCTTCGTGGCACGCTCAATTGGGTGTACGGCACGCTGGGTTTTTTCGCCGTGGGCATACTATTGATGTTCGGCATACGCTTATATAAGGCCCTTTCCAAATAAGTGTAGAATACACCGACATTAAGTGTAAAAACATAGATTTGCGGCTTAACCTTATCGGATGGGATCTATAGGCGAAGAGATCAAGCAGATGGAGTTTTGGAGCGAATACAGCAAACTCCTGATCAATGTATTGTACACAGCAAGCTGGTTGAATGGCCTGCAAAATGGCATTTTCAAAGAGCACAAGCTGACACCTCAACAGTACAATTCGCTGCGCATCCTTCGTGGTCAGTATCCGGAAGCGGCTTCGGTGAATTTGCTCAAGGATCGAATGATCGACAAGATGAGCAACGTCTCGCGCATTATCGACAAGTTAAAGGCGAAAGACTTGGTTACGCGACGTCCTTGTAAACACGACAGACGTCAGGTTGACGTGACCATCACAGATAAGGGTTTGAAGCTGCTTGAGACCATCGATGAGCAAATGGTAGAATGGGAGAAACAACTCCATTCGCTCTCCCCCAAGGAAGCCACCCAGGTCAATGAGTTGCTCGACAAGTGGCGCAGTTGATTCGTTAACATAGGTTTATCGTTCGACTAACGATGAATGGTAAGATTTTGACGACCATCGTCAAAGTTTTCAAGGTGAAGTTGTGAATTAGCAAATAATTCCTACATTCAGCAACCTTTTGATGTACTACCTAACCTTATAACCTACTATGCGTCAGCTTAAAATAACCAAGCAGCTAACCAACCGCGACAGCAAATCCATAGACAAATATTTAAGTGACGTTTCCAAAGAGGAAATGATCAATGCCGAAGAAGAAGTTCGTCTAGCTGTTCGGATCAAACAGGGGGACGAGACGGCCCTCAATAAATTGGTAAGTGCCAACCTTCGATTTGTTATCTCCGTTGCTAAGCAGTATCAAGGTCACGGCCTCACGTTGGAAGACCTGATCGCAGAAGGAAATATCGGATTGATCATCGCAGCTAAGCGCTTCGATGAGACCAAAGGATTCAAGTTCATTTCTTACGCGGTATGGTGGATCCGTCAAAGCATTATGCAGGCGATCGCTGAGAATAGTCGCGTGGTTCGCTTACCCTTGAATAAGGTCAGTGCCATCCAGAAAGTAGCGCAGGCATACTCAACGCTTGAGCAAAAATTTGAGCGTCCGCCATCTAATGATGAGATCGGCGAGCTGCTTGAGTCTAATCCTGATAGCGTGGGCGACTTGTTTGTTTACGCCCAGAAGCAGGTGTCGGTGGATGCCCCGTTGATGGAGGGTGAAGACAACAGCTTGCTTCACGTGATGCCGAATAGTGATTCGGATATTCCAACGGATCTATTGATGCACGAGTCTCTTCGTCGCGACATCGAGCGCGTTTTGGTGAACCTGAAAGAGCGTGAGGCAGATGTGCTTCGCTTATCCTTTGGATTGAACGGTGTTCCGCCAATGACCTTAGAGGAGATCGCCAACAACTTGGGACTTACCCGAGAGCGCATCCGTCAGATCCGAGAAAAAGGTTTGAGAAGTCTACGCAAGAAGGCGAATAGCCATTTGCTCAAGAACTACTTATAAAGGAGCCAAGCTCCGGAAATCTCTTGTTGATAGGAGGCCAGCGCTCGCTTGGCCTCTTTTTTTGTGGCAAAACTTGCGATGCTTACACGGGCCAATGGACCTTTTCTGTCGATGATGGAAGCGTTGGTGCCACGATTTCGAAAGGTGCTCACCATTCGTTCAGCATTCTCATCCATGCTGAAACAGCCACCAATGATGTGATATCGCAAAGGAGTATCGGAGGCTAGCTTCTCTTTAGGGTCTACCAGGCGAACAACAAGTGTCTTGTCCGGATCATTCTCTACGGAGATTTCCAAGAACTCCACTTTATCTTCCAACGTGAATGGCTCAGACTCATCAAAGGCAATAACCTGAAACGCGGAAGGGCGTTCTTCATATGCTGCGGTTCCGTGGCTATGGAATGGGTTCAGGTCAGAAAATTGGAAGGAGGCTGTGTCTTTGATCAGAGGTGTGCTCAATGCCACCCACACGGCATAACCAAGAAGCGGAATTCCTATTGAAGCAGCGACGGCGATTGGCCAGACTCGTCTTGGGTTTTTAGGCTTACTTTCTTTCTTCTCTTCGGTTACCGCTTCGTTCTCAGCCACTTGCAGCTCGAGTTTGACGATCTTAGGCTCGGGCTTCGCCTCCGGCTTTGGTTGAGGCTCAGTCTTGATCGGCTCTTCCACTTTTTCTGCAAGCGGAGTGATCACAGAAACTTTACGCTCTGTTTTAGGCTCGATCGTCGGCATCACGGCCGGTCTTCTCTCGACGGGCTTGCTAAAGAAAGACTCAAGGCCAAAACCCTCTCGGAAAAATGCAGGGTTCTTGATTTGTTCGAACCGGAAACTCCCATCGGCTTGTAAGAGCAATAGGCCTACTTTTTCTATGTTGACCTTCTTCTTGTCACGAAGCTCCTCCTTCAGATAGAGGACGTAGTTCTTCAGATCCTTAACTGCGGCTTCGTACTGTTCTTTTTCTTTACGAGCCACGTAGGAAGCGAGCAATCCATCATTGTGAACTAGGAGCTTGTTAAAGCTGATCTTACGATAAGGGGGATCGAACCGATGGTTGATCGAATTGACGTTAGCCGGAGCGTAGTTCGCGACAAAACCGCCGAAGTCAGGCACGATCACGCAATCGTGTTCCTCTAAAAGCTCTGCTATGTATGTATCGAATTTCACCGGTCGGGACTCAAGAACAAAGAAAACAATTCAGGCGAGAATCAGCCCGCATTCAAAATATCCAAAACACGGTCGATGTCTTTTGGAATATCGACGGAAATCGAGTCGAATTCGGTAAGCTTTACTTGGATCTTATATCCGTTCTCCAGCCAGCGTAATTGCTCTAGGGATTCGGCTCGTTCAAGGTTAGATTGAGGGATCCTGCCAAGTTCGCGAAGAATGTCTGTTCGAAACCCGTAGATGCCTACATGCTTGAGGTAGTCATGATGCTTCAGCCAGTCCTCCGCTGGCTTCTGCTGATAGGGAATAGGGTGCCTGCTGAAATACATCCCATTGTTATTGTCATCGAGTACCACCTTGATCTTACTCGAATCGAAGAGGATGTCGTTGGTCTTGATCTTTACCGCCAGGGTAGCGATCTCGCACGCATCATCATTGAAGCAGAATGCCAAGAGATTCAGCTGACAAGGTTTGATCACCGGCTCATCGCCTTGTATGTTGATCACCGCATCAAACGGCTCTTCCAATTTCTCGTAAGCTTCCACGCAACGATCTGTTCCGCTGAGGTGCTGGTTAGATGTCATTACCGCTTCGCCGCCAAATTCCATAACGTGATCGAAGATGCGTTCATCGTCCGTGGCGACCACCACGCGCTCGAGTTGCTCACTCTCTTTTGCCCGTTCATAAACGCGCTGGATCATACTCTTCCCTTGAATGTCAATCAAGGGTTTGCCAGGAAATCGACTAGAGTCGTAGCGAGCTGGTATAATGCCAAGAATTTTCATATTCAAGGACGAAGTTACACATCGATTTAAAGCGGCAAGTACTACTTTTGAGACGGATTGAGGATGGAAGAGGTCATTTACCAAATCGCTTTAAAAAAGTTGGTGGGTGTGGGTGGAGCCCGCGCCCGTGCTTTGGTTTCCTATTGCGGAAGCGTGAGACAAGTATTCGAATTAAAGAATCGAGAGCTTGCACAGATTCTGGGAATCGGTAAACAGATCGTGCAGAACTTGAATCGGCAGCAAGCCATTCGTGATGCAGAGCTGGAATACGAATGGGTGCAAAAGCGAGACTTGGATATTCTCTTTTACACGGATCCTCGATTCCCTTCTCGATTGAAGCATTGTGAGGATGCGCCTGTTCTCTTATACGGGGAAGGTGACATGAACTTGAATCAGCCTACCGTGGTCAGTATTGTAGGTACGCGAAACCATACTTCCTACGGACTCGGCATCACCGAGCTTTTGGTCGCCGGCTTAAAGGATTACGGTGCATTGGTCGTCAGCGGTCTCGCATATGGCATCGATACCATCGCGCATCGATGTGCGGTGCAGGAGGGCCTTCAGACCGTAGCAGTGCTCGGTCATTCTCTCGATCGGATCTACCCTGCAAGCAATGATCGACTCGTACAGGATATGCAGAGGAACGGTGGAGTACTTTCTGAATTTGATTGCGGAACAAAACCCGACCGAGAGAATTTCCCACAGCGCAATCGCATCGTAGCTGGAATGGCGGATGTGACGGTAGTGGTAGAAACTATGGTGAAGGGGGGGGCGATGATCACGGCGCGCATGGCTGCCAGCTACAATCGTGATGTAGTGGCATTTCCGGGGGGTATAGACGCTCCATTTTCTTCGGGGTGCAATCATTTGATCAAGACCAATCAAGCCGCCTTGATCGAGTCGGTGGATGACCTCGCTTATCTAATGGGATGGGAGAAGTGCAGTGAGAAGAAGGGAATGAGTGTAAATCAGAAGCAATTGTTCTTGGAGCTAGAGGGCCTTGAGAAAGAGATCTACGACCATCTATCAACTAAGAAAAAAGAGACCTTAGACGATTTGAGTTTATCTGTAGGAGTGCCTGTAAGTAAGGCCACTTCAGCGTTGCTTGGCCTTGAATTCAAAGGGGTGATCAGGTCCTTGCCAGGTAAGGTCTACGAGATCGCTTAGGTGAGTTTGGCACGGCGGTTGTCTTCTTCAAGGTGTTAACCCCAAAAGAGGAAACCATGAAAAAGATGATCACTTTACTGAGCGTGCTTTTTGCGGTGGTAGCCACTGCAGCAGCTTTTCCTTACGGGTCTTCTGCCTTGGAGATCCAGGTCCAGGAATTCGGTCGATACTCTATCGAGGTCAATGGCCAAACTTACCCCGCTGTTCATGGGACTCTCCAACTGGATCAATTACACCCGGGACACTATAATATCCGAGTAGTTCGCCACGAAAGACGCGGTCGGGGAAACGGAGCGCCTGTGGTACATCGGACTGTATATCGAGGAGGTGTGTTCGTACCGCACAACTCGTTCGTCCGAGGGCAGTTCAACCGAAACGGCATGCGTTTCGAGCAATCAGCGCCGCCTCGTTTCAATCAAGGTCAACGCGGAACTCCGGAACCGGTAGGTTATATGGCGGCACCTCAGGTGATGCATGGCCGTGCTTTTGATGGTCTTATTGGAGCGATGCGTAGCAGCCCTTTCGACCGTTCAAAATTGGAGATCGCAGAAGCGGCATTACGAAACAACCTGGTCACCACCCGGCAGGTGTCGATGATCATGCGCGAATTCTCTTTCGACCGATACCGTCTGGATGTCGCGAAGTTCGCCTATGAGAGTTGCGTAGACCCAGAGAACTATTTCAGACTTTCCCAAGAATTTACGTTTGATAGTAACGCTCGAGCCCTGATGCGTTACATCCACTGACAGGAAAGCCCTCGGAAACGAGGGCTTTTTTTACGCAGGATTTGGCCTTATGCCCTTTTACTTGGCCATTTCTGCCATTTTGTATGTTCTCGAAGGAGCCCTTGGATTTCTCGAAACTAAAAAAAGTGGCTATAGTGAGAGAGATTAGATAATATTGAATGGCAAAATGCGACACTCCTTTCTTCTAGCGCTTTTTCTATTCACGTTTGGCCACGTGATGTCCCAAATCACGCTTGCGGGCCGAATTTGGGACAAAGATGCGTCCATTCCTATGATTGGCGCAACCGTTGTGATTGAAGGAACTACGGAAGGTACCACTTCCGATTTAGACGGGAGATTTGAACTTAAGACGGATCGTTCACTTCCGGTTAACTTGGTGATCACGTTCATGGGATATCAAACCCAAACGATCACATTAGAAGATAAAGACCAACCGATCAAGATTGACCTAGCCTCCTCTTCTACCTCCTTAGAAGCATTTGACGTGGTGGACTACCGTATATCAGAAAAGCAGCGTCAAGAGCCATTGACGGTTGAGCGGATGGACATTATCGCCATCAAAGAGACGCCCTCCGACAACTTCTACGATGGCCTTGCACTCTTAAAAGAGGTCGACATCACTTCTGCTAGTCTTGGATTCAAAGTGATCAACACAAGAGGATTCAACAGTACAAGTCCGGTCCGTTCACTTCAGTTGATCGATGGCGTTGACAATCAAAGTCCGGGCTTGAATTTTTCTCTAGGCAATTTTTTAGGGGCTTCAGATCTTGATGTGCTCAGTGTGGACATTGTCGCAAGCGCAAGTTCTGCCTTCTTCGGTCCGGGGGCGTTCAACGGTGTGATCAATATGGCAACCAAGGATCCATACAGTTTCCCGGGCTTGGCTGTGTCTGTGAAAACAGGAGAACGTAATATGCAAGAGTATGCCGTGCGATGGGCCCAAAACATAAAGAATGAGAAAGGAAGAGAAACCTTCGGCTATAAGTTGAACTTCTTCTATATGAAGGCCTTGGACTGGCAGGCGGAAAACTACTTACCGATCGATGGTTCGTCGGTAACGGAAGAGAATCCGGGGGGCTTTGACGCTGTGAATATCTATGGTGATGAGGTGTATGATGATCGTTCGGATCCTTTTTCGAAATCCGAATATCCCGGATATGGCGTAGTATTTAAGCAGGGCTACCGCGAAGTAGACCTTGCCGACTACAACACGGATAATTTAAAACTGAATGCAGGTCTCTATTATCGATTTACGGACAGCATCGAAGCGAACTATGCTGTTAGCTATAGTACGGGAACCACGATCTATCAGGGCGATAATCGATACAGCTTGAAGGATATTCAGTTCTTACAAAACAAGGTGGACATTGGAAAGAAGGGAAAGTGGTTTATTAGGGCGTACGCAACACATGAAGATGCGGGAAACTCCTACGACATTGTCACCACTGGGGTTCGAATGACCGAGTCCACTATACTGTCTGACGTTAATGGGAACGACAACTGGCTGACCCGCTACCGAACCATTTGGGGAGGGAGAGATTATACGCGTCAATTGGAAGGATTTGAAGGGTATCCTGATATTTCCACCTTTGAAAACGATACTTTGTGGGCTGAGGCATTGGATGAGTGGCTGGTCCAATACCAAGATACGCTCAAGGCTTGGCACACCCAATTGAGGTCTGACTTGAATGAGGATGGTCGGGCGGGGATTCCAGCGTATGAACCGGGAACACCCAGGTTCGATTCAGCCTTTTCTGACATAACATCTCGAAATTTCACCGATGGAGGTTCCTTATTTTATGATCGATCGGCCTTGTATCACGTACATGGTGAGTATCGATTTGATGTAAAGAAGTTCCAGATTATTCTGGGAGGAAACTATAGATGGTATCGTCCTAATACTAGGGGAACCATTTTTCAGGACACCATGACCTATGAGCGTGGTCTCAATGAGTTCGGAGAGGTGGTCAAGACCGACTCGGCGTACCGAGTGATAAAGAACGAGGAATTTGGCTTTTACACCGGTGTCTCACGCGACCTCTTGGACCATAAGATAAAGGTGAGTGGAGTCCTGAGGGTCGATAAGAATCAAAATTTCGATTTCCTGTTTTCACCAGCGATCTCCCTTGTTTACTCCCCAGTTACAAATCACACATTCAGAAGTACCTTCTCCTCGGCAATTCGTAATCCGAGCTTGGCAGATCAATATCTATACTACAATGTTGGGCGGGCCATTCTCCTTGGAAATCTTGAGGGTTATGATTCTCTGGTTACGGTAGGCTCATTTGTTGATTATCTAGGGGCGCTCGATAAGGAGACGCTTGAATATTTCAATGTGGACGCCATTCGGCCAGAGAAAGTGAGGACTTTTGAATTGGGCTACCGGGGAATATTTGGAGACAAAGTTTATATAGATATTGCAGCGTACCAGAGTTGGTACCGGGATTTCATCGGATATATGATCGGGGTTGATGTTGACTTTGACCTTATTGGATTTCCTCAAGATCCGCAAGTCTATCGCCTAGCCGCTAATGCTACGGAGCAGGTGCAAACAAGAGGGGTTTCTGTTGGAACCAATTATTTCTTTGCCAAGAAGCATTCGATCAATGGAAACTATTCATTCAATCAGCTTACCTCGGGCGAGGATGACCCGATCATTCCAGCCTATAATACTCCCCTTCACAAGTATAACATTGGCGTTTCGGGCCGTGATATCATCTTGCCAATCTTGAGGTTTGGAAGATTTGGCTATGCACTTAACTACCGTTGGGTGGAGGGATTCACTTTTGAAGGTTCTCCACAGTTCACCGGAGAGATCCCATCCTACGGATTATTGAATGCCCAGGTTAACTTCTCCGTACCAAAATGGTATAGCACTTTGAAGGTTGGAGCTTCGAATGTGCTCGATAATCGAGTGCGCCAGGTCTATGGTGGTCCTGCAATAGGGCGACTTGCTTATGTTTCTTTACTTTTCGATCTAAATACAGTTAAATGATAAATTATAACCTTTAATTCAATTCAATTATTACCATGAAAAATCAGTTACTCCTACTGTTTCTTAGCGCATTTTCTTTCGCCACCTTGGCTCAAGAGCGCTATCTGGAAGAAGTGTTTACGGATGGAGAGATCACCGTCCAAAAGAATGTGGTTTACGGCATTAACGTAAACCCACTACTCAACACTTCATTACTCGACCCGACCTACGTTGGGGCGAACGCGGCTCAAATTGCGGCTGAGAAGGACTCTTTACAGACCTATTTGGCTACGAATCCTGCCAATATTCCACTTAGTTTCTTCTATCCCTATGCATTAGATACGACTACCATGCTGAAGGTGGCACAGTTGACAATGGATATTTATATGCCAAGTACGTCAGTCGACACCCTCGCTGAGCGTCCGGTCGTGGTATATGTGCACACGGGGAATTTCCTTCCTCCATTGGTAAATGGAAGTTACGGAGGTTCGAAGGAGGACTCATCCGCTGTAGAGCTATGCAAGCAGTGGGCGAAGCGAGGCTTTGTAGCAATTGCCCCAAACTATCGTCTAGGATGGAATCCATTGGCGGCCGGACCTTCTGGCTTGGTAGCTCGTCGAGCAACTCTGTTGAATGCGGTTTACCGCGCCATTCATGATGTTCAGTATTGTATCAAGGGGGCTCGATTTGCTGCTGTCAACGGAGGAAACCCACTAGGAATCGACGTAGATAATTTTGCGATGTACGGTGCAGGTTCTGGTGCTTACGTAGCGCTGGCTTACAATACTTTGGATAAGCAGGAGGAAACTGCTCTTGACAAATTTGTCTTCGGGGGCAACAGTGTCATCCAGCCTTCGATCGTAGGCGATATCGATGGTAATGGCGGACTCATCAACTTGTATGTTGATAATGGCATGTCTAGTGAGGTTGATATCTGCGTAAATGCCGGAGGTGCGCTCGGTGACATCAGTTGGATGGAAGCGGGCGATGGCCCTTTCGTCACCTTTCACTCTCCGTACGACAACTTCGCACCTTTCGATACAGGAATTGTGATTGTGCCAACAACGGGCGATGACGTGGTCGACGTAAATGGTCCGAATACGTTCATTCCGAAGGCCAATGCTTTAGGCTTGAATGATGCGTATTCGGGAGACTATCCCGCCGATCCATTCACGGAAAGAGCCAGGTCCTTCTATGGAAGAAGTATGGAAGACTCACCGATCATTAACATCAATGATCCTATGGATATTCCAAGTACCGGAATGGAGGGCTTGTTCGCCCTAGTCGTTCGTGATGGTAATGGTGACATCGAGCCTAATGGTGCTCCTTGGGAATGGTGGTCAAAGAGTGATCTTGACGCCTATGGAGCTTACTTGGAAGGACTGGGATTAGGTCCATTCGATGAAGATGCAATCCATGCGAATTCCTTACTGACCAATCCAAATCAATCAAGAACTCAAGGATTGACCTACATCGACACCATCATGGGATATAGCATCCCTCGAATGGTTAAGACGATGCAAATCGGGAATTGGCAGAGCGTTGATGTGGATGAGCTTTACATGGGTACAGAGGCATTGATCGCCTTCCCAATACCTGCAAGTGAGGTAATTCAGTTGAAGGTGAATAATCCATCGGCATCCATCGAGTCTGTAGACATGTATGACATCATGGGAAGAAAGGTGGCTCAGCAAAACAACTTTGGCACACCTACTATGACCATCCCTACACAGCATCTAAACGATGGGATGTATGAGATCAGAGCTACGATGAAGTCAGGAAAGCAGTCTTCATTAAAGGTTCTGGTAGCGCACTAAAACAAGGAAGATCTGTAAAAGAAAAGCCCTCGGAAACGGGGGCTTTTTTCTTTCAAATTAATGAAGCTTGCCATCCCTTGCCATCTGAGCAAACTCCTTAGCGAAGTAGGTCAGAATCATATCGGCTCCGGCTCTGCGGATACTCAGCAACATCTCAGGCATCGCGCGGTCGTAGTCAACCCACCCGTTTTGAGCTGCCGCTTTAAGCATAGCGTATTCACCGCTCACGTTGTAGGCGGAGATCGGTATGGGGAAATTCTCTTTCAACAGGTGGATGACGTCTAAGTAGCACAGCGCCGGCTTGACCATCAAAAAGTCAGCACCCTCCGCGTAGTCGAGTTCGGCTTCCAATAGCGCTTCCGTCTTGTTAGCCGGATCCATTTGATAGGTCTTCTTGTCTCCGAATTTGGGTGCTGAGTCCAACGCGTCTCGGAACGGGCCATAGTAGGCGCTCGCATACTTGGCGGTATAGGACATGATGCTGACATCGCTGAAGCCAGCGTCGTCCAGTTCTTGTCGGATATAACCCACTCGTCCGTCCATCATGTCTGAAGGACCTATGATATCTGCCCCAGCCTGTGCTTGTGCAACGCTCATCTTTCCTAGTACATCGAGCGTTTCGTCGTTCAGGATCTTTCCGTCTTTTACAACACCATCGTGGCCATCGCTGCTGTACGGGTCCATGGCTACGTCGGTCATGATAACGGCTTCTGGGAATCTCGCCTTCACTTCTCGGATGTATTTCAAGTAGAAATTCTCGTCCTCATAGCTGTACGTCGCCATGGTGTCTTTGAGCGATTCATCTACCGCAGGAAAGAGGTCGAACGTCTTCACTCCGAGCTCCAAACATTCTTCCACTTCTCGCAGCAAGTGATCTAGAGATAGCCGGAATTGGCCAGGGAGCGACTTGACCTCTGAACGGATGTTCTGACCGTCTACCACAAATAGTGGGTAGATCAGGTTGCCTACGCTGATATTCGTTTCCCGGACTTGACTACGAATGACTTCGTTCTTTCGGTTTCTTCTGGGGCGTTGAAGCATGTTGTGAATCCTATATTTGCGCACGAAGTTAAGACTTGAGCTGCATGATGAACTTGTTATACATCACCTGGGAGGTCGACCCGCTCGCATTTGAGTTGGGTCCCCTCCAAGTGCGGTGGTATGGATTGTTATTCGCTTCTGCCTTCCTCGCCGGGTATTATATCATGCAGAACATCCTCAAACGAGAGGGACTGCCTAAGGATTGGATGGATAGCCTCTTGCTTTACATGATGATCGGAACTGTACTTGGGGCTAGGTTGGGTCATGTGTTCTTCTATCAATGGGACTATTATTCCCAGAATCTACTCGAGATCCTGCAAGTCTGGAAGGGTGGGTTGGCCAGCCATGGTGCGGCTATTGGAATCATTATCTCACTGTGGTTGTGGAGCAAAAAGGTATCTCAGAAGCCCGTGCTTTGGGTTTTGGATCGAATCGTCATCACCGTAGCTCTGGCAGCCGTTTTCATTCGTACCGGGAACTTGATGAACCACGAGATCGTGGGTGCTCCATGGGCCGGAGATTGGGCTTTTTTGTTCACTCGATCAGGTCTTGATCAGGTGCCTAGGCATCCCGCTCAGATCTATGAGGCGTTGAGTTATCTCATTATCTTTTTGATCTTGGCCGGACTGTACTATAAAACCGATTATAGAAGGAGGAGAGGGCTCCATTTTGGAGTATTTCTCATCCTGGCTTTTTCGTCTCGTTATTTCATTGAGTTCTACAAGGAAGTGCAGGTGAGTTTCGAAGAGTCGATGGTTTTGAACATGGGTCAGTGGCTAAGCATTCCACTCGTTGCGGTGGGTGTATTCTTTGTCATTCGCTCGTGGTTCCAACATGACGAAGCCGGCACCGAGTAAACTCAGTAACCGGCCTCTAGCCAAACAAAAAACCAAGAATTCAATTTCAGCCGAGCGAAAAGTCTTTGGCCCTTTCGTTTTGTTCACCTAATGTCCAGTCGTCCGTAGTAGTCGTCTGAAGCCAAAGTCCGCCACTGCGTCGGAACACCTGTACATTAAGCCCAAAGAGCTCGTGGAAGGCGTTTTCCAGCGTAATGACCTTTTGATTTCCATGTATGCTTAGCACTCCATCGGATTGGATCGTGCGAGCCATACCAATGGTTGTCTCGACGTTTACGCGTAATGCTTCTGGGGTGCCTTCACCGGCTGCGTGTTCCGTCGAGTAAAATTCTATCTCAAGGAAAGGAAATCGTTCCTGGAATTGCTTCTGGACCTGTTCGATGGTCATGTCGTTGGTGATCTCAATAGCTGACATATCACTTCATTTGGTACTACAGCCACTTCGACAAGAAGCGTTGGTAGTCTTTTTTGAATTCGTGAACGAGTTCGCGGTTGCGTTTAACCCTTTCTCTTAGCGGTGCGTGGTCCTCGAATAAAACCCGATCGATGGCCACGGGGTTTTCCTCAGCGTATTTCGCGAGGAAATGTTCGTGCTCGTTCACTTCGTGAATGAGCTCATCCATGGCGTTGCCCTGGATGTAGAGCTGGTTCTGGAATTTTTCCAGTTCCTGCATCACCTTCAAGGAAGTGTATCGCGACGCTATTTCTTCCAATCTATCCTTGAAGAAGATCCATTCGTCCTTGAAGAAACGCATCTCTCGGACCCACTGCTGGTGCTCGAAATGCAGATCGTCTATATGTATACGACTTTTCTGCTCCTCCTTGGTGAGCGTTTGGCTCTTCATGTTACAAAGGAGTCCATTCCGAAAAGGTGAAAACATGACCAGCCTCACGCTATGGTTTGATTTGACTCACAGCGAAATAAGGCGCGACAAAGGGTGTGGAGACCTTATGAAATCTTACCTTCACGCACTCAAATAACGAGCTATGTTAAGGACGCATACGAATGGTGAATTGCGCATCGATCACGTGGGTGAATCGGTGACCTTGGCGGGTTGGGTACAACGTGTCAGGAATATGGGGGGAATGACCTTTGTCGACCTTCGAGATCGATATGGGATCACTCAGCTGGGATTCAACATTGAGAAGGATCCGGCGCTCTGCGAAAAGGCTCGAAAATTGGGACGTGAGTACGTGATCCAAGTAGAAGGCTTGGTGATCGAGCGTGAGAGCAAGAATGCTCAACTGGCTACTGGAGCGATCGAAATTGATGTGAAGGCGCTGAAGGTTTTGAATGCATCAGAGGTTCCTCCCTTCACGATTGAGGATGAAACGGACGGCGGCGAAGAGATCCGCATGAAGTATCGCTACCTCGACCTACGACGCACCCCGCTGAGAAAGAACTTAGAGCTCCGACACAAATTGGCAATCGAGACGCGCAAGTACATGGACGGCCTGAAGTTTATGGAGATCGAAACGCCTTATTTGATCAAGTCGACTCCAGAGGGTGCGCGTGATTTCGTCGTTCCTTCCAGAATGAATGAAGGCGAGTTTTATGCTTTGCCACAATCACCCCAGACCTTCAAGCAACTCTTGATGGTGAGTGGCTATGACCGCTATTTCCAGATCGTTCGTTGCTTCCGCGATGAAGACCTTCGAGCGGACCGACAGCCGGAATTCACGCAGATCGACTGCGAGATGGCCTTTGTGGAGCAGGAAGATATTTTGAATACGTTCGAAGGATTGGTACGGCATCTCTTCACGAGCATCAAGGGCATTGAATTGCCGGAATTCAAGCGCATGACCTATGCGGAGGCGATGCAGCGCTATGGCTCGGATAAGCCGGATATCCGCTTCGGAATGGAGTTCGTGGAAATGAACGACGTGTGCCAGGGAAGTGACTTTGTGGTCTTTGACTCGGCCGAACTGGTGGTGGGCATCAACGCTGAGGGTGCGGGCGAATTCACTCGGAAGCAACTGGATGCATTGACCGATTTTGTGAAGCGACCACAGGTTGGAGCAAAGGGCTTGATCTATTGCAAGGTGAACGAGGACGGCACGTTCAAGTCGTCGGTAGACAAATTCTTCGATCAGGAGAAGCTGGCGGCATGGGCTGAGAAGACCGGCGCGAAGCCAGGCGACCTTATCTTGATCCTCGCTGGAGACACCAATGCGACGCGCAAGCAGATGAACGAGCTTCGACTGCACGTGGCAGACCAACTTGGTCTTCGCAAGAAGGATGAATATGCACCGCTTTGGGTGGTAGATTTTCCTTTGTTGGAGTGGGATGAGGACACGCAGCGATTCTATGCGATGCACCACCCCTTCACCTCTCCGAAACCTGAGCATTTGAGTCTACTCGATAGTGAGCCGGGCAAGGTGAATGCCAATGCCTACGACATGGTCATCAACGGTGTGGAGCTAGGCGGAGGTTCGATCAGAATTCACGATCAGGCATTGCAAGCGAAAATGTTCAAGCTCCTCGGGTTCTCTGACGAAGAGGCACAAAAGCAATTCGGGTTCTTGATGGGAGCGTTCCAATACGGAGCTCCGCCCCACGGTGGAATCGCCTTCGGATTTGACCGTCTGGCAGCCATTTTTGGTGGTACAGACAGCATTCGTGATTACATCGCTTTCCCGAAGAACAATGCGGGTCGAGACCTTATGATCGATACGCCTGCGACCATTAGTGAGGAGCAGCTCCAAGAGTTGCATCTGAAAGTCCAACACGAATCCTAAACTTTGTAGGGTGTCAAAGGCATCCGATTTCTTCGATCGAACACGATCCCAGGTAGACCCGTATTTGCGAGAAGCGAACACGAAATGGGCGCAGTCTATCCTGTGGTTCAATGAATGGCGAAAAGAACATCTGAGTGAAAGGCAGTTTACCTATCTCCTTGCGATCGTCATTGGATTCATTTCCGGATTGGCGGCACTTATCATCAAGAAGACGGTACATGTGGTGGAGAGTATTCTTACCAACAGCTTTGTCCAACAGTATGAGTATGTACTCTTCTTTGTCTATCCACTCATCGGAATCCTTTTGGCGCAGTGGTTCATTCGAAGCGTGGTAAAGCAGCGCGTGAATCATGGTATTCCAAATACCCTTTATGCCATTTCCAAGAAGAACAGCTTGGTACGCAAGCACAACCTCTACTCTTCTGTAGTCACGGCGGCTTTGACGGTGGGGTTTGGAGGTAGTGTTGGATTGGAAGGACCTACGGTGGGTACCACGAGCGCGTGGGGGGCGAACTTGGGTACGCTGTTCAAGCTTCCTTACAAGACTCGAACGCTATTGATCGGGTGTGCTGCCAGCGGCGCGATGGCCGCACTGTTCAATGCACCGGTAGCGGCGATCGTATTTGCCATCGAGGTGATCATGTTGGATCTGACCACTGCTTCGTTGATCCCCTTGCTTTTGGCAAGCGCATCAGCGGCGATCACGTCTCAATTCTTCTTAGGAGACAACACCCTCTTTCACTTTAACATTACAGAGACACTGCGTTTCAGTCATCTACCGTATTACATGGGATTAGGTGTATTCACAGGCCTGGTTTCTGTCTATTTCTTTAAGGTCTTTATGCTAGTGACCAAGGTGTTTGACAAGGTCAAACGCCAGCGTAATAAAACCATTATTGCCGGTACGGGTCTCGGTCTGTTGCTCTTTCTTCTTCCTCCGCTATATGGTGAAGGATACCCGACGATCAATGCCATCATTGAGGGAAGACCATTTGATATACTGCAGAACTCCCTATTTGAAGACTACACCGGAAATGTGGTGGTGTTGCTTCTCTTCGTTCTTGGCTTAGGTCTGTTCAAGGTGTTCGCAACCACATTGACCTTCAGAGCTGGAGGAATTGGTGGGTCCTTTGCTCCGACGCTTTTCATGGGAGCCATTTTTGGTTTCTTCTTTTCGAAAGGGATCAACCACTTCGGATTGGGTGATCTACCGGAAAGTAATTTCACCCTAGTAGCAATGGCAGGGATGATGGCGGGTAATCTGCACGCTCCCTTGATGGCGATCTTTTTGATCGCGGAGATCACGGGAGGTTATGAACTGTTCCTGCCTTTGATGCTTACGTCTTCGATTGCCTTCCTGACCGTAAAACAATTCAGTCCACACAGTATTTACACCGCTCAGTTGGCAAGACGGGGAGAATTGATTACGCACGACAAAGACCAAGCGGTACTCACGTTGATGAAGTTGCACCGAGAGATCGAGACGGATTTCCTAACGGTAACGCCTTATCAGAAACTCGGAGAACTTGTGAAGGTGATTGCCAAGAGCAGCCGAAACCTATTCCCTGTGGTCGATGAACAACGGAATTTCATTGGTGTCGTGAACCTCAATGAAGTGAGGAATGTTATTTTCAATCAGCAATTGTATGACACAACTTACGTACATGACCTGATGAATGACGCCCCGGAATATGTCCGGAAAGAGGACACTATGGATATTGTGATGCATAAATTTGAGACCAGCGGCGCATGGAACTTGCCGGTCTTGGATGACCAAGGGCATTACATAGGATTCGTTTCGAAATCGAAGCTGTTCAGTGCGTACCGCGGAATGTTGAAGGAATTCTATTCGGAATAATGACAGACATCAAGCACATGGGAATACTCACTTCCGGGGGAGACGCCCCTGGTATGAATGCGGCAATTCACGCCGTAACTAGGAACGCGATCTTTCATGGACTCAAAGCCTCTGGCATTTACCATGGATACAATGGAATGGACAATGGTGAAATCGAAGAACTTTCCTTGCGCAGTGTTGGCAAGATCATCTCATTGGGAGGGACGATGTTGAAGAGCTCGCGAAGCGAGGCGTTTCGCATCCCAGAAGGAAGAAAGCAAGCGTACGAACACATTAAGAAACATGGTATCGATGCTTAGGTAGTGATCGGTGGAGATGGCTCTATGCGAGGAGCCTTTGCGTTTCAAGAGGAATTCGATATTCCGGTGATCGGATTGCCGGGAACAATCGACAATGACATTTTCGGAACCGATTTTACGATTGGCTTTGACACGGCGGTGAATGTGGCGATGGAATGTGCGTACGGGGGTCGATCAAGAGCTCTACCGGATCATGTGGCAGTTATCGCAATAAGAAGCTGTCGGCTATCAGCTTTCAGCTGTCAGCTACTTGTCCGCCTCCGGCGGATCAGCTGTCAGGCCCATCAAAAAAAGCCCCTCTACAGAAGTAGAAGGGCTTACCTTACATGTTAGTGGTGTAAGGGGCTAGATCTTAGAGTGTTCCACGAACTTCTTGTTCTCGTTCGATGGCTTCGAAGAGGGCCTTGAAGTTTCCTTTTCCAAAGCTCCATGCGCCTTTACGCTGGATGATCTCGAAGAACATCGTCGGACGGTCTACCACGGGCTTCGTGAAAAGCTGGAGGAGATACCCCTCGTCGTCGCGATCCACCAAGATGCCGTGTTCCTTGATCACTTCGATATCCTCGTCGATGTCTCCTACGCGTTCTTTCAGGTCATCGTAGTATGTGTCTGGCACGTACAAGAACTCAACGCCGCGATCGCGCATTACTGATACGGTCGCTACAATATCATCGGTAGCCACGGCGATATGCTGAACTCCCGCGCCCTTGTAGTAATCGATGTATTCTTCGATCTGCGACTTCTTTTTTCCTTCGGCTGGCTCGTTGATCGGGAACTTGATGCGGCCATTTCCGTTACTCATCACCTTACTCATCAGAGCGGTGTAGTCGGTAGAGATGTCCTTGTCGTCAAAGGTTACGATCTGAGCGAATCCCATGATCTTGGCATAGAAATCTACCCAAGTGTTCATTTGACCCCAGTCTACGTTGCCTACCATGTGGTCGATGTATTTCAATCCGACCTCAGAAGGGTTGTAGTGCGACTCCCACTTCTTGAATCCAGGGAGGAAGGGGCCGTTGTATTCATTACGCTCTACGAAGATGTGCACGGTCTCACCGTAAGTGAAGATGCCTGAGCGAACGACATAGCCGTTTTCGTCCTCTTCGCGGGTAGGCTCCATGTAAGACTTGGCGCCTCGCTTGGTGGTTTCTTCCCACGCTTTGGTAGCATCTTCTACCCAAAGGGCAACGACTTTAACACCATCGCCGTGCTTGTCTAGGTGCTCGTTCATCCACCCACCTGGATCGAGGGGAGTGGTGAGTACGAGTCGGATCTTATCCTGCTGAAGCACGTAAGAAACGCGGTCTTTGACGCCTGTTTCCAATCCAGCATAGGCTACAGATTGAAAGCCAAAAGCAGTCTTGTAGTAATGTGCGGACTGCTTGGCGTTACCTACGATCAATTCGACGTAGTCGGTTCCCAACAGGGGAAGGAAGTCTTCGGCTTCTTCGAAGATCTTGTCTGTACCGTAGCGGACGTTTTCTTTCTTTTTGATTGTCTCCATATTCTTCGTTTTGATCGGGTCAGAACTTCAGAAAGGCACTTTAAACCTTTCATTCTGAGCTAAAATCTATGTGGTTGTATGTTCGTGTTTGAACTTTAGTTTGCGCTTTCGACTAGTCAATCCAAGATTTCCAATACGATTCATCATTCAGCTCTAGGGCTTGCTTGGTGATCTTAAGTGGCGCAAAGGTATCGACCATCACAGCGAGCTCTATGGTTTCCTTCTGACCGATGCTGCGTTCCATGGCGCCAGGGTGCGGGCCGTGTGGAATGCCTGCTGGGTGCAAGGAGATGTAGCCTTTCTCCACGTGGTTTCGGCTCATGAAGTCGCCGTCTACGTAGTAGAGCACCTCGTCAGAGTCGATGTTGCTGTGGTTATAAGGAGCCGGAATCGCTTGTGGGTGGTAGTCGTACAGTCTTGGTACGAACGAACACACGACGAACGTAGTGGTCTCGAAAGTTTGGTGGATGGGCGGTGGTTGGTGAATGCGTCCGGTCAGCGGCTCAAAGTCGTGGATGCTGAAGGCGTATGGGAAGTTGAATCCATCCCATCCAACCACATCAAATGGATGTCGGTCATACGTCAAGGTGTGCAGCATATCTTGCTTCTTGACCTTCATGATGAATTCACCCTTCTCATCGTGGGTCTCCAATTCATGGGGCGGACGAATGTCACGCTCACAGAAAGGAGAGTGCTCAAGCAGCTGGCCGAACCAGTTGCGGTACTTCTTAGGCGTATATATCGGTGCTCGTGACTCAACGATGAACAAGCGATTGTCCTCGCCGTCGAACTGAAGCTGATAGATCATACCTCGGGGTACGATCAGGTAGTCACCGTATTTGAAATCGATGTTTCCCACCAAGGTTCGGAGTTTCCCGGTTCCCTTGTGGATGAAGATCATTTCGTCGCTGTCGGCATTCTTGTAGAAATATTCCGTCATAGACTTACTGGGTGAGGAAAGCACGATCTGGCAATCGTTGTTGACCAACACGGGGACGCGACTTTTCATAAAATCATCTTCCGGCTTCACATTCCACCCGGCCAGCATGCGCGACGTCATGTTGTTCTCCACAGCGACCTGTGGGGTCATGTTCACAGGATCACCGATCGATGTTACGCGTGTTGGAGCGTGAACGTGGTACAGGTTGCTCGACATTCCGTCGAATCCGACCGTACCGAAGAGTTGCTCCTGATAGAGCTCGCCATTTTCCTGACGGAATTGGGTGTGACGCTTAGGGGGAATCTTCCCAAGTTTATGATAGAAAGGCATATGTAGTTTGTCTTTGGCTGCAAAGGTAGTAAGAGCTCGGGGTTGACCTAGGCTCCTAATCATTGCATTTCCTGTCGAAGATCAGTTCACAGGCCGCTGTTCTTAAGAAAATCCTCTGCACTTACGTCTGGTATGAGGTCGTAGTAGCTTAGCGGTATGAGATGGATGATCTACGTGCTTGCCTTAGCATTGGCGGTGCCGGTGATGGCGCAGAAGACCTACGGCCCTACCAACGACTCGTTGTACTTGGGCTTTTATCGAGATAGCATTCAAATGCTGGAGCAGCCCAATATCCTGGTCGTCCCGTTTCATCCTGATCGGTACATGACTGAGGTGGATCATGAGATCGCGAAGGGGACGTCGTATACCTATCAACACACACGTGGTTTTTTCAGGAAGGGTCTGGATAACGCCATCATCATTGCAGCCAGGGAATTCAATGACTATGTCAATTTGCACGCAGACGATCCGGTCTTGAACAAGGACCTTGATTTCGTTTACAAAGTGACGCGGAGCAAGGTGGAGCCGTATACGCCGCCGGTGATTTTGGAGGATAAAGGATTCAAACGGAAGTTAGCCGAGTATTGGATCCGTTTGCAAGGGGAGTTGGTCGAGGAGGCTGAGCCAGGAACCCGTATCGAGGAAGGACAGCTGGTGACCGTGTATGACGATCGAGAGCTTTTGACTCGGACCTTGGTGTTGAATCCGTTGTTGGTCGACTCGCTTACGCCCAAGTACAAGGCGGACTATTTTCTGTTTATCAACGAGGTAGATATGCTCATTGCCACGGGCGATCAGTTGGCAATCCAGAGTGGAAAATATGGTCGGGTGATCAAAGTGCACATGACGGTGTTGGATGACAAAGGGGAGGAGTTATTCTCTCTGATCAAGAAGGAATATTTTAGTTCGTACGAGAACGATCTGGAGACGATCATTCGTCAGCATTTCCTTCCCTTGGGCTACGAAGTGGTCTATGCATTGGACAGCTATCGCTTTCTGCAAGCGGGTTTGACCCCTTTGACGGAGAAGGAGGTTGAAATGAAAAAGGCAAAGTCGGGAATCAAATTGCCAACTTTGCAGAAATTCAAGTAGCATGACCGAACTCAATGAGTTCCTCTCCACAGAGACCACACCGGAGATCGCGAAGATCTTTTCAGCGATCGAACAAGCATCGTTCATCGTTTCCAAAGAAGTAGGTTTTCAGGGCCTTGGCGACGATATTCTCGGAGCTAAGGGAAGCAAGAATGAAGCGGGCGACGTCCAGCAGAAGTTGGATGTGTATGCCGACAACGTATTCGAGCGCGCCTTGCGTCAATCGGGAGTCGTTGCGGGGTGGGCCAGCGAAGAGAGTACGAAGATCGTTGGGTTTGAAGAGAACTTGGATGCCAAGTACGTTGTAGTGATCGACCCGCTCGATGGTTCTTCCAATATCGACGTAAACGTTGCGATCGGGACGATTTTCGGTGTATACGAGCGTGTTACGGAGTCTGGAAAGCAGGTTGAACTCAAAGACTTTCTGCAAAAGGGTAGAAATCAGGTCGCGGCCGGTTATGTGATGTATAGCGTGAGTACGCAGATGGCATTGACTACCGGTCATGGACTCCACGTCTTCACCTTGGAGCCGTGGAAGCGATCCTACCACCGAGTCTTAGACCACGTGAAAATGCCTTTGGACGGAAAGGTATACTCGATCAACGAAGTGAACCTCGATGATTTCAATCCGCGATTAAAACGCTTCGTTCAGTACTGCCGTGACAAGCGAAAGGCTAATGGTCATCGTCAATACACGGGTAGATATATCGGTTCACTTGTCGCAGACTTTCATCGAAATCTTCTGAAGGGAGGTATCTACGTTTATCCCGGCACTTCAGACGCGCCTGACGGTAAGATCCGTTTGGTCTATGAGTGCAATCCCATGGCTTTCTTGGCCGCTCAGGCAGGTGGGTACGGAACGGATGGTGAGAATACGATCTTGGACATTCAGCCGAAGGAACTTCATCAGAAGGTCCCTTTTTATGTAGGATCCCGCTTGATGATGGATGAGGTCATGAAGGAAGAGGCATAAAAAAAGCCCGACGTTAATCGGGCTTTCCTCACTTAACCAGCTAAGTTAATTCACAAACCACATTTTTCACTTAGCTATGACGAATCTCTTGGCAGTAGCACCTTGCTCGGTTACACGCTTCAGGGTGTAGATGCCATTAGGTAGGGATGCGATACTGATCTCGTTCCTAGTCGATCCATTGGTGCGCACCTCTATTAACTTGGTTCCTTGTACAGAGTAGACTGAAAGGGTAGCAGGACTTGCATCGCCTTCAACCCACATCGTTGTACTTGCAGGGTTAGGATATACAGAGAAATCAATGTTGTTCAGGTAGTTCATGCCAGTAGTGGTATCACATGGCATACAAGATGCCCAACATACTTCTGGAAGAACAGTGTCGCCTGTGATGATCAAGAATCGGTTAGTGAAACCGCTTGTTGTCTTGGTACAGACGGAACCTTCAGTAAGTTCTTCCTGACCGGTCCACGTATCGTGAGAGAACTTATACTCGATAGAATCTTGATACATATCCAAAGAGATGGTCCAGATGCTGTCTCCATCAGGGTCAGCCATGGCGTTGCAGTTACCGCACCATCCGTTGAAGTTACCGTTCAGCTCTGGAGTTGTGTAAGAACCAGTGTAACCACGCATGTCCACGTTGAATGTAACGTTGAAGGTGTCAGGAATGATTCCGCATTCTGAGCAAGACGCCCAGCACACCGCTGGCAATATGGTATCACCGGTGATATAAATGAACCGATTCGTGAATGCACCTGTTGTCTTGGTACAAGCGCTACCAGGAGTCAATTCTTCTTGTCCTGCCCAGTTGTCGTGTGCGAATTTGTATTCGATCGAATCTTGGTAGAGAGGAATGGTCACTTCCCAGATGTTGTCGCCATCAGGATCCGACATCGCGTTACAGTTACCGCACCAACTGTTAAACGTACCATTTACCTCAGGGGTCGTAAATGACCCAGAATACTGACTCATGTCTACTTGGAAGGTAACTAGGTGCGTATCAGGAGGACACTCTAAGCAAGACTCCCAGCACACGGCGGGTAGAATAGTGTCTCCTGTAATGTAAATGAAACGGTTAGTAAACCCCCCAGTGGTTTTTGTACACCCACTATTTGGAGTTAGGTTTTCTTGTCCAGCCCAGCCATCATAAGCGAATTTGAACTCGATAGAATCTTGGTAAAGAGGAAGAGTAACTTCCCAAATGTTATCGCCGTTCGTATCACTCAGCCAGTTACAGCCACCACACCATCCGTTGAAGTCACCATTGACCTCCGGTGTGGTAAAGGAACCACTATACTGGTTCATGTCAACACGAAATGTTACGTTGTGTGTGTCAGGAGGAGGAATACACTCAAAACATGACCCCCAGCACACGGCTGGTAGAACCGTATCTCCTGTAATGTAAATGAAACGGTTAGTAAACCCCCCGGCGGTTTTTGTACACCCACTGTTTGGAGTTAGGACTTCTGACCCGGTCCAGCCGTCGTGACAGAACTTATACTCCATCGAATCTTGGTTAAGCGGGATGGTTACTTCCCAAATGTTGTCGCCGTTTGTATCGCTCATAGGGTTAGTGTTACCGCTCCAACTATTAAACCAACCGTTGACCTCCGGGGTGGTAAAGGAACCACTATACTGGTTCATGTCCACCTGGAAGGTGACCATGTGAGAAACAAAATATACACTGTCCGCGTAGTAAGTCTTCGCTCCGGCAGTATTCCCGTCTACTCCAAAATTGAAGAAGATAGAGAGATAGTCGTAGTTGTACGAATAGTTGATTGCTGCTGTTCCGCTTGACTCGTTTGTAAAATCAAATTCGAGTGTTTCCCATGCATTAGCAACAGTCGTCAATTCGTCAGTTTCCACACTCTGTGTTGGTGTACCAGTAACTTCCGCTTTCAGCTTTACGACAATTCCTGAATCGGGAGAATACACTTTAACACGAATCTTGTTGTTGTTTAAGTCAAATGGAATCATACTAGCAAGACCTGCAGTTGTATGCAGTGTTACTCCAGCCCACATAGCTGCTCCTAAGGGCTTATTTACCTGAAGCACGTTATTGGAAGAGTTAGTCGGGTCCAACGCAAGTGCGGAGGTGTTTCCACCAAATGGTACGGTGGTATAATTCACGTTGGCAGTATCATCCCAGGTGATAGGAAGGTCGTTTTGTGACTGCGCCATTATCCCCGAAGAGATAATTAACGCTACCACTAATGAGTAAAATAATTTCATTGAAATAAAGTTTAGTTACAATAATACTAAGAAATAGTAAATAATACCATAACCATTTAGTGAAAAAAACCATTATTTAACAAAAAAGCCCCAAAAAGGGGCTTAAGTGAAACTTATGTCCGGACTTGAAATGGTTGTATTTACCTAAAGCCTTCGCATTATTGTTCTTGGAACACACGTACGTAGTCAACCCACATTCGTTGAGGGAATTTCGTCGCGGCATTTGGGCTTCCAGGCCAGATACCACCTACAGCAACGTTAAAGATGAAGAAAAACTCTTCCTGAAACTCACTGAGTGCAGCTGAAGTAATGTCGATGGTGTGATAGCGGGTATCATCGATGTACCATTCGATCTGAGTGCTGTCCCATTGGAGTGTGTAGACGTGGTAGTTATTAGCAAGGGGCTCAGGCATCACGCGCTTACCTCCAAAGTCTGCCTTGGTGCCGTCATTGTCCCAGTGCACAGTGCCATGCACCACATTGTCACCCCCTCCGGTGACCACGCCACCTACCATTTCCATGATATCGATCTCTCCGCATTCAGGCCAACCTACAGAATTGAAGTTGGCGCCAAGCATCCAAAGGGCTGGCCAAAGGCCTTGACCATAGGGCATTGCAGCGCGAATATCGATGCGTCCGTACTTGAACTCTTGCTTATCCATGGAAATGATTCGAGCCGAAGTATAGTTACTACCACCGAACGATTCTTCTCTCGCTTCGATGATCAGATTACCACCCGATACTGACGCGTTCTCTTCGCGGTAATACTGCAGTTCTTGGTTTCCCCAACCATTGCTGCCGGTTCCGATTTCGTATGTCCAATCGTCAGAAAGTGACGTGCCGTCAAATTCATCGTTCCAAACCAGTGTATAGCCTGGATAGGTCAAAGGCGTTTCGTATCCTCCTGCAGGAGGATTTCCGCTGTTTCCTACCGGCTCGGAAAAGGTGATGGTGACTTCTTCGGTCACTTCACTATAGTTGTCATGGGTAGCATTGGCTCTTACGTTGATGGAATAAGTACCTGAATCAGTAAACACGTACTCGATGGTTCCATCTGGGGATTCAATGAATTGATCCTCGGTTCCATCGTTGAACATGAAAGTATAGAAGTTGGCGTTCGTCGCAGTTGCCACAAACTCCACTTTACCTTCTTCTATCTCGTCCACGATGATCTCTACAGAAAGACCGGAAGGTATGACCAACTGAGGAGCAGGATCATCCTCCTGACAGCTATTAAGGCCTAGGATGAGGACAATAAGTGCGGTGGTGGCGAGGTAGATGTTCTTACGCATGACTATTATTTTAGATGATACGGGACAAAAGATAAGAAGGGTCTCGCGACCCTTCCCATCTTATCCCAGTCAATTATTATTCAGAATCACTCCTGCTTGATATCATCCAAGTAGAATGTTCCTGCGTTAGAAACATCCCAACCCGGGAAGAGTACCAATCGATCGTAGGTATCGGCAGCCTCACCTGTCCAATCTACGGTGATTTCAGTCCATTCGTTAGCAACAGTAACGTCCACATCCTTTTCTACGAAGGTTGAAGAGCTAGCTTGTGCCTCGAGCTTCATGCGGAAAGCTCCTGTTGCAGGAGCCCACACTTTGACCTTGATGCTGGTAGCTGTACTGAAATCCAATGGACCATCCAAATTAACAAACACACCTGCCCAAGTCTCGTTCCCGTGAACGGTCTCCAATACTCGGTTGCTGGTGTTGATGCCAGATTGATCAGGGTTGTCGATGATGGTGTCTGTGCTTCCTCCGAACGCTTCGAACTCCGGCTCAACAGTTTCGAAATCGATAGGAAGAGCCCATCCTTCTACTGGCTCTACTGGCTCGCAGTCAGTTCCTGCATCGTATCCTTTAGGGATCAAGCGGATGTACCATGACAAAGCAGGGTCAGAACCATCTAGATAACGGAGCCACATTTCATTTTCAGACAAACGAAGGATGCGGTATTGAGTTACGCCGGTATAGAAGCCCATGAATCCACCACCCGTTATGGTCAAGGTAGTATCCCCATCAACTTCTACGCTCCAATTTCCAACTTGATCATCGAAAGGAGCGCTATAGTCACCCAAGTTCTCGTAAGCTCCTGGGAAGTTGGCCTCTTGAAGGTCATCCACATAAACTAAACCGTTGGTCTCCATGTTGAAGCTGAAACCAGACAGTGAGAACGTGTATTCATCGCTGTAAAGTCCTGTGTTAGGCTTTTCATTACAACCAGACTCCCAGTACTCAGGATAGAGACCGGCTGAACCAACAGGCTCAGGTCCTACTCCGAAGTGCGCACTGTTATTTGAGTCCATGACCCAAGTTTTCGAACCAACGTCAACTCCACCCGTAAGCAAGTTGTAGACTGGATCGTCCAATAGGCTTGGATCATCATTCTCGATCACGATGGTCTGAGTTGAGCTGGCATTCCCTTCTTCATTGAAGACAGTAAGGGTAACATCGTAGCTGCCGGCAGTGGGGTATTGAGCCTCTGCGGTAGTTCCTTCACCAGTCTCACCATTTCCGAAATCCCACTGAGCGATAAGCTCGGAGTTGTCGGCTGTGAAGATGATGATGTTGTCACTTTGCGAAGAGGTCGTATACGTAAACGTAGCATCCTCTGCGGTAGGTGCTTCCACCTTGTCCTTCTTACATGACGCAATCGTCAAGAAGGCCAAAGCGGTAGTCATTAATAATAAACGCTTCATTTTAATTGGATTTGAATTGTATTAATAGTTTGGATTTTGTTGCCAGTTACCTCCGGCTAGATCGATCTCGATCTGTGGAATCGGAAACAGCTCATGCTTTCCTGTTACAAAGCCGTCGATCTCTTCGGCTGCCTTACCGGTGCGTACAAGGTCGAAGAATCGGAATCCTTCGCCGCTGAGTTCGAATCGTCGTTCTTGGTAGATGTCTTCCAGAAGTTGTGTTCCAGAGCTAGTCAGAGCAGGCATGCCTACCCGAGCGCGTACTTGGTTCACGTAGTTCAAGGCAGTTCCGTCGTTGCCATTCTGCGCATGTGCTTCAGCCGCCATAAGCAGAACATCTGCGTATCGGATTACCTTGTAGTTCACCGGTGTGGTAAGGTCGTCGTCAGGAAGACCCAATTCTGCTTTACGCTTAAGGTACTTGTTGTTAAAGTAGCCCGTGTGACCTCCTGCGCCCGTTCCGTAGCTGATGGCTCCTGGATTTGGCTGAGCGGCGATCCAAGCGTCAATGTTCAAGACAGAAGCATCGCGTCGAGGATCTGCAGGATCGAATGAATTGTAAAGATCTTCTGTTGGAAGATTATAGCTATTGCCGGTTGCGTAGATAGGACCTTCATACTGGCGAATGCCATGGAAACCTACGGCTGCATTACCCTCTAGACAAGGGAAACATCCATAGCTACCGCCTTCAGCACCCGTGTATTCAACATCGAAAACGGTCTCTGAGTGGCCCTCGTTGGCTACTGTGAAGAGCTGAGTGAAATCATCGATGAGGGCATATTGACCACTATTGATTACCTGATCAAAGGTAGACGCCGCTTCGCCCCACTTCTCTTGATAGAGATAAACTTTACCTAAGAGGGATAGTGCCGCTCCTTTCGTTACTCGCCCTTTTACCGGGTCAGTCCAGTCAAGGTTTTCCGAAGCGTACTTCAGATCTTCTTCGATGGCCGCGTAGATCTCCGACGCAGGTGATCTTTCGATCTTACGCACTTCTTCCGCACCGAGACGCTTGTCGATTACCAACGGCATATCTCCGAAGTACTTCACCAATTCAGAATAGTAGTAGGCACGAAGGAACCGAGTTTGACCTAGGATCTTCGCTTTGCCGTCAAACTCGAGAGCATCCTTATTCTCCATGATAAAGTTTGCTCTTGTGACGCCGGCGTAGTTATAACGCATGATGCTCTGAAGCTCATTGTTCACCGCGTCGTGACGCATTTCGTCGATCTCGTGGAGACCTTCGGTGTCGGTCACACTTTCTCCGCCGGCAATGGAATTATCAGAGGCGATCTCGCCGATCCAAAGAGTAACAAACGAAGTTTGAAGTAGGTCGTAGGCGCCGGTAAGCGCTCGATCGTAGTCTTCAGGAGTCAAGAAGTAGTTCTCCGCGTCCTGAGTGTATTCCGGATCAAGATCCAAGAAATTGTTACATCCTGCTGCAATGATACCTGAGATCAGAACAGCGATGAAGGAGGGTATGATTTTGATTTTCTTCATGACTTAGAACTTAAGATTTACACCACCCATGATGGTTCTTGCTTGAGGATAGAATCCATAATCGACTCCTGCGGAAAGCGTTCCGCCTGAGGATCCGATGTCTGGGTCAAACCCTTGATAACGGGTAAGTGTGACCAAGTTGTTTGCTGCCACGTACAGTCTCAAAGACGAGATCTTGGCCTTCTCCGTTAGTTCCTTTGGGAAGGTATAACCCAATTGAACATTTCGGAGTCGAGCAAAACTACCATCCTCTACGAAGAAGTCTGAGAATTCGGTATTTCGGGTTGCTGCGGTGGTAACTCTTGGAACTTCCTCACTGGACAACGGTCCGATCCAACGATCATTCCACTGGCCCAGCATGTTTGCGTATGGCTGTTGACGCTCGTAGTTGCGAATGATCTCCTGACCGATCGCAGAATAGATGTTAGCAGAGAAGTCAACCGACTTGAAGCGGAAGTTCAATGCTAGGCCGAAGGTGAAGTCTGGGATCGGAGAACCCAGCATCACTCGGTCATTATCGTTACCAAAGCTGATCACACCGTCTCCATTCTGATCTACAAATCTCAGATCACCTGGCTCTGCTCCGGCTTGCTCAACCTCTGCATTATCGATGTCCGCTTGGGTTTGGAATATACCATCTGTTTCGTATCCGATGTAGTATCCAATAGGGAAGCCTTCTTCAAATCGGGTCGCTACGACGCCTCCAACGCCGAAAGCAGCACCGGGAAGGAATTCTACACCATCCGGCACGCTAAGAACGCGGTTGCGCAGGTAAGTCGTGTTGAAGTTGGTGCTGAATCCGAAGGGGCGGTCAGGATTGGTTTGGAATCCTAATTCCAATTCAACTCCTTGGTTTGACACGTCACCCGCATTGATCACAGGAGGTTGTCCACCTGCACCATACGCGCCAAGAACGGCAGAAACATCGGGCTGGAAGAGTAGGTCATAAGTGTTCTTCATGAAGTAGTTCATGTTCAAATCGAAGGCCTTGAAGAACGTAAGGTCGAATCCGATGTTGAGTTGACGCGTGGTCTCCCACTTAAGGTCAGGGTTAGACGCTCGTCCTAAAGCAACTCCCTGAGTGATCAGGTCATCGAAGACGTATACACCTTCTCCGTTAAGTAGAGCTCGGTAAGCGAAGTTGGGGATCTGGTCATTTCCAGACACACCATAGCTAGCACGTAACTTGGCGTAGGTGATGCTAGCAATATCGAAGAAATCCTCCTCTGATAGCAACCATGCTGCAGAACCGGTTGGGAAGATACCATAGCGGCTGTTCGGGCCGAATCGGCTAGATCCATCGCGACGAAGGATCGCAGAGAAGAGGTACTTGAATTGATACGAGTATTCTGCACGAAGGAAGGTCGATAACAGTCGCTCTTCCACTTGCCAAGAACCGGTGTTGTTCAGAAATCCTCCAGGTGCGAGGTTAGCCGCGATATCTGCATATTCAACCGAGTTGCCCGGGATATTGAAAGCAGATCCGTTGAGTGCTTCAGATCGTCGACGGAACACAGAGGCTCCTAACGTTGCCTTCACCTGATGCATATCCTGGAATATTTTCTCATAGTTCAAGAAACTCTCAAAAGTGAGATCCATGTAAGTGGCACGCTGCTCATAGATCGCTGCACCTCGTTCGATCGGAGTGCTATCGCCGATGATGACGATCGTTGGATCTAGGTTCTCGTTAAGGGCAGAGTTTTGAGCCTTACCCGGACCGTAGTACGCGAGTGGCGTGAACACCTTGTCATCAACGATCGCATAGTTGTAAGAGATACGATTGCTGAAGGATAGGTTGTCGTTGAAGGTGTACGTCAATTCTTCCTTACCTACGATCTTGTCCACCTTGCTCCAGTTGTGGGTGTTTTCCATCTGAGCGATCGGATTGATGATGTCCGTTACCTCTTCCATGTAGCTGTAGTTGCCATTGGGAGTGCGGATTGGCTCATTTGGAAATGCATTCACTGTATTGTAGAGCACTGAGCCGATACCATTTTCAGGAAGGGTGCTGCGCTCTTCATGGGTGTAAAGCAATACGTTGGTCAGCTTCAACTTCTCTGAAAGGTCGGTCACGAAGTTCACACGTCCATTGTAGCGCGAGAAGTTCGACTTGTCTCCTCCAACGATTCCATCTTGGGAGAAATATGAACCGCCGATCGAATAGCTCGTGTTCTTATTTCCGCCGGTCATGCTCAGGTTGTAGTTCTGAATTGGAGCATCCGTGAAGACCTCATCCTGCCAATCGGTTCCGGCACCTAGGTCCGTATTCTCAAATGGCTCAGGACGACCGCCGTTGCGGAACATCTCATTCTTCACCGTGGCGTATTCGGAGGCGTTCAAAAGATCCATTTTGCGAGCGGTACGTTGGATTCCGTAGTATGAATCGAACTCAACCCTTGGCTTTCCGCCTAGAGACCCCTTCTTGGTCTCAATCAGGATCACACCATTCGCTGCTCGAACACCATAAATACCAGCGGTTGCATCCTTCAATACGTTGATAGAAGCGATGTCAGAAGGGTTGAGGGCATTCAATCCGTCTGAGTCATAGACAACTCCATCTACTAGGATCAAGGGATCGTTGTCGCCAAAGGTGCTCAAACCACGAATTCGAATGGAAGAAGAACCGCCAGGAGAACCTGAGTTCGTGTTAATGGTAACACCGGCCACCTGACCTTGAAGGGCTTGGTCCATTCGTGGAATGTTCATCTTCTCGATGCGTTCCCCTTTCACTTTAGAGGTAGCACCCGTTAAGGTCTTTTTCGTAGAGGTACCATAACCGACCACGACCACCTCTTCAAGAGCGGCTACGCTCGCGGCCATGGTTACGTCGATCTTGTCGCGACCTCCGACCGGAATTTCTTGTGGGGCATAACCAATAAAGGTCACGCGCAATACGGCGGTCGCCGCATCTGAAACGGTAATGGTGTAGTTGCCATCCATGTCGGTTGTCGTGCCGTTCTGCGTCCCTTTCTCGAGAATCGTAACGCCGGGAACCGTAAGTCCGGTGTCATCTGTGATGACGCCGGAGATTTTCTTCTCCTGCGCCCACACCACCATAGCTGCAATGAGCATGAGAAGCGTTAGCGAATACCTTTTCAACATGGTTTTTTGAGTTTAGTAAGTGTACAATCTTATAGTAATATTTACTATTAGAACAGTCCAATATTAGAATATTTCATTGAAAGATTGGAATATTAACCGCTAATAATTGTCAAATTGTCAATTAATATGGTCTGGAGTACCATAAGAAGTAAAATCTGCTAGATTTGCCCATATCAGTTATTTCAATTCACATCCACCACCTGATCTGAACACTATGAAAGAAAAAAAAGAAGTCCTGGAGGAAGTGATTGGCCACCAGTTCACCGGTTATTATAAGATTCCCATTGAGAAGTTCTTTCAGTTTGCCGTTTCGGTGGACTGCGTCATCCTGGGATACCATGAGAACGGATTGAAAGTGCTCTTGATCCAACGAGGGGCTGAACCGCATCAAGGTAAAATGGCTTTGCCAGGCGACCTGGTGTATCCTAATGAAGATCTGGAGTTGGCAGCCACGCGGGTGCTCAAGGAATTGACCGGATTAGACCATGTGTTCATGACTCAAACCCGCAGCTATGGTCAAGTGGATCGACACCCGGTGGGTAGAGTCATTACAGTTGGATACTACTCACTCATCAGTGTAGATCGCTACGAGCCGTTGGCCAATTCATGGGCAGACAACGTCTCTTGGGTCGACCTCGATAATCTTCCAGGATTGGCTTTTGATCATACTTCGATCATCGATGAGGCCTTGACCATGTTGCGTGAGCGGGTGCGCCACCAGCCGGTGGGATTTGAGTTGCTGCCGAAGGAATTTACACTCGGTGAAATGCAGGCGCTTTATGAGAACATTCTCAACGAAAAATTTGATAAGGCGAATTTTAGAAAACGCATTCTGAGTATGGGATTACTCAAGGACACAAAAAGAATGCAGTCGGATGTGCCCCACAGACCGGCGCGCTTGTTTACCTTCGACAAAGAAGCCTATCAAAACCTGCTTAAGAAGGGAACCAACTTTGAATTCTAACCTGTCCATTTTCGGTGTATTATTCTTGATCTTCATCTTAGGATGTGAAGAACCTACTACTCTGAAGGTTGATATTCGAGAAGGTTCTGAAGGATGGCGCCTGGTGGTTGATGAAGAGCCGTTTTTCGTCAAAGGCGCTGGTGGAAGTCGATATTTTGAGCGCCTCGAGGATGCCGGCGCTAATGCCATTCGAACTTGGGATGCTAACAGGGCCGGTGAGATCTTGGATAGCGCTGAAGCACATGATCTGAAGGTGATGCTTGGACTTTGGGTTCAGCACGAACGACACGGATTCAATTACAAAGACTACGGCGCCGTTCAGAAGCAGTGGGAAGAATTCCGCGAGGTTGTCATAAAGTACAAGGACCATCCTGCGCTTTTACTCTGGGGGGTCGGAAACGAGGTTGGATTCAACAGAAGAAATCTCGAGACCATTGAAGCGGTAGACGATATCGCTAAGATGATACAAGACCTAGATCATGTTCACCCGGTGACTACCGTTACCGCCGGGGTTCAGCGCGAAGAGATTCCCGTGATCATGCAGTATGCTCCCCACATTGATTTCATCAGCGTGAACAGCTACGGAGATATAGGTAAGGTAGACGACAGCCTTTCCGCCTATGGCTATGATGGACCGTACTTGATCACAGAATGGGGCCCCGACGGATTTTGGGAATCGGATACCACCGATATGGGAGCTCCGATCGAGCAGTCCACCAATGAGAAAGAAAGACTCTACTACCAGCGCTACATGGATCACATCTTGAATGAACCCCGCTGCATGGGAAGCTTTGTGTTTCTATGGGGTCAGAAGCAAGAACGCACCCATAGTTGGTTTGGGATGTTTGATGAAACAGGGCGACCCTATGGTACGGTCAAGGCGATGGAGCAGGCGTGGAATGAAGAACCCTTTGAGTCTGTTACTGCACAGATCCGTGAGCTTAAGGTTGAAGGCCGACCTTTCACCCCTTCCACTACGTTAGTTGGAGGAATCGTAGCTTCCGTTGAGGTGGAGGGGGAGTTTGAGCCCGGTGCCAAGATCCGATGGGAATTGTATAGCGAGTCGACTGCCAAGAGTACAGGAGGTGATCCAGAGGACAAGCCACAACCGGTGCCGTGGTTGGAGAAAGGACTGATCCCAACACAAGCCTTGATGCTGACACCGGATACCAGCGGAGCATTTCGACTGTTTGTAACGGTAGAGCAAAATGGCTACTTGTCTAGCATGAACGTGCCGTTCAATATCATTCGAGAATACTGATGAACGAACTGGGAACGATAGACATCGCGGTGATCGCGGGGTACTTTCTGTTGATCCTCTTCATTGCATTTTGGGCGGTTCGAAAAGGACGTAAACGAAACCAGGCTTCATTCGAAAGCTCAGAGGAATACTTCCTCGGTGGTCGTGACCTAAGTTGGTTCGTGATCGGAGCGTCTCTGTTTGCTTCCAATATCGGAAGTGAGCACTTGGTCGGACTGGCCGGTCAAGGAGCGTCGGGCGATTTCGTGGCTTCTCAATTTGAGATCCTGGCCTCACTTATCCTACTCTTACTAGGATGGGTCTTCGTGCCCTTCTATCTCAAAAGCGGCGTCTTCACGATGCCTGAATTTCTTGAGAAGAGATACAGTTCCACCGCCAGAAATTACTTGAGCTGGGTATCGATCGTGGCGTACGTGCTCACCAAGATCTCTGTGACAATCGCCGCTGGGGGGATCGTATTTACGGCGCTCCTCGGAATTGACTTTTGGACGGGCGCGATTCTCATTGTGGTGATCACGGGATTGTACACCGTGCTCGGAGGATTGAAAGCGGTGGTCTACACGGATCTGATACAGATGTTCATCCTGATCGGAGGGGCCATTAGTGTAACGGTGTATGGCTTGGTCGAGGTGGGTGGCTTTGAAGCGATCAAGATCAAGACGAGCGCTGAACACCTTTCGCTCTGGCGTCCGTTTTCGGATGAGAATTTTCCTTGGACCGGGATCCTCTTCGGCGCTCCGATCCTCGGGGTGTGGTACTGGTGTACGGATCAGTTCATTGTGCAGCGCACCCTGGCAGCCAAAAACCTGGATCACGCCCGCAAGGGAACCATCTTCGCCGGGTACTTGAAGCTGCTTCCTATGTTCATCTTCGTCTTGCCGGGAGTGATCGCTTATGCGCTTTCGGTCGGTCCGGATGCGGTGATCCAGTTCCCTGAGACCGAGACTGGTGTTCAATACGATGCCGCTCTTCCGGTCATGGTGATGCAGCTTCTGCCAACCGGACTACGAGGCTTGGTGGTAGCAGGATTGTTAGCTGCGTTAATGAGCTCCTTGAGTTCGGTATTCAATTCTTGTTCGACCCTCTTTACGATCGATATTTACAAGAAGTGGCGCCCGCAAACCAGCGAACGACGATTGGTGGTGGTGGGGCAATTGGCCACCGTTATTTTGGTGGCGCTTGGTCTGGCGTGGATCCCAATGCTGAACATCATCGAGGGGGGGCTTTTCCAAAAATTGCAAAGTATTCAAGCCTATATCGCTCCGCCCATTGCCGTGGTTTTCTTGCTCGGACTGTTCATGAAGCGACTCAATAGCAAAGGCGCTATGGCCTCCCTGTTGACCGGAGCAGTCTTGGGCGTAGCGCGCTTAGTCTTGGAGTTGAATAAGGATGCCCTATCCGGTTTTCCACTGTGGGTCGCTGACATCAACTTCTTACACTTTGCACTTCTGCTCTTTGTGCTCTGTAGTTTGGTTTTACTCGTTGTTAGCTTAACTACCACACCCGACGATAATCCGCACCTCGATCAAGTGACCTACACGCCCAACCATGTCCCCTTCAAGAAGGAGAATGTTTACCTGACCGCTGGCCTGATCGTATTGATCTTGATTCTGTGGTTTACCTTCAGTTGATATGCGAGTTCTGATCTTTTTTCTCGGTAGTCTTTTCTTGGTATCGTGCTCTGCAACTCAAGAGCAACGGGGCCTCGGGGGCGATTTGGTGGATTCGATCTTGCAGTCCATGACCTTAGAGGAGAAGGTGGGTCAGATGGTCCAGCTCAATGTGGAGATGTTTGTGGTCCGTGAGGAAGGAGAGTTGATCCGTTCGATCCGACTCGATACACAAGCCTTGATCGAAGCGATCCAAGAGAAGGGTGTAGGATCGATCATGAACACCGCCGGTGGTGCACTCACCCTCGAGGAGTGGCGAACGATCACCCAGACGATCAAGTATTATGCATCGCCTGAGCAGGGAGGAAAGATCCCGGTCATCTATGCCTTCGATGCCGTCCATGGAGCGAACTATGTGAGTGGCTCGACCCTCTTTCCTCATCAGTTGGGGATGGCGGCCACGTGGAACGACAGCTTGATCTCGCGATTCGGTGAGGCCACCGCTGAGGAAAGTCGAGCGGCAGGAGTACATTGGGTGTTCTCGCCGATCCTTGATGTAGCGCGACAACCGTTGTGGGTGCAGTTCTTCGAGACCTTTGGAGAAGACACCTATCTGGCAGGAAGATTGAGCAAGGCACTGGTCCGCGGGTATCAAGAGTCGGACTCCCCTGTAGCGGCGTGTGCCAAGCACTACGTTGGGTATGGGTTCCCGTTCTCTGGGAAGGATCGCACGCCCGTTCACATCGGAGAACGAACCTTGAGGGAAGTACACTTACCCGCGTTCAAGAAGGCCATTGATGCAGGATTGAAAACCGTGATGGTCGGCTCCAACGAGATCGACGGGCGACCCGTGCTAGCAAACAAGTATTGGTTGAATGATGTCCTCCGCGATGAACTCGGATTTGAAGGCGTTGTGCTCTCCGACTGGGCCGATGTGGCTCATTTGGCGGATTGGCATCGCATTGCAGAGGACAACCGAGAAGCAGCTTATTTGGCGGTGGAAGCCGGACTCGATATGGCCATGGTGCCGAACGATTATTCCTTCGTAGAGGATGTATTGGCCTTGGTCGAATCGGGTGTGGTTTCCGAGGAACGGATCGAGGCCTCGGTACGTCGCATCTTGCAGCTCAAGTGGGACATGGGCTTGTTCCGAAAGTCGACCAGCGACGCTCACCTTTATCATCGGGAGGGGAACAAGATGGCGGCGTTTCAATCGGCGCTTGAGTCGATCACCTTGCTTAAGAACGAGGGCGATGCTTTACCGCTGGATCGGGATGAACCGATCTTGGTCATCGGCCCGGCAGCGAATAGCATGTCGTCTTTGAATGGGGCATGGTCGCGCACGTGGCAGGGTACGGATAGTCTGATCGAGCAGGAGGGTCACTTGACCTTGGTGCAGTCGATGAGAGAACACGATCCTGATCTGCGCTTTTTGGAAATGGGCGAGTTGGGCGTAGTCCATGATTTGAAGCCGGTGGAACACCTAGCCAAGACCGCATCGGCCATTGTACTTTGTTTGGGTGAGACTCCGGCGACGGAGAAGCCGGGGGATATTCGGGATCTGGAATTGGATGAGCTACAGCTGCAATTGGCTGAACGCGTGCTCTCATCCGGAAAACCAGTGGTATTGGTCTTGCTCGAAGACCGTCCGAGGGTGGTCTCGCAGATCGCAGCACGCTCCGCGGCGGTGATCATGGCCTACCGTCCGGGATCAGAAGGAGGCAGGGCTTTATCGGACCTGTTGTACGGAAAGGAGAATTTTTCCGGAAAGCTTCCATTCACCTATCCGTCTGCCGTGAATGACCTCACTACCTATGATCACAAGCACGCCGAGACCATCGGACCGGATTGGGGACCGACCGGATTCCGACCTCAGTGGGAGTTTGGTCTTGGCCTGAGCTACACCGAGTTTGAATATTCTGATCTTCAATTGGAGAAGGAATCCTACGGGCTGGAAGAGACGATTGAGCTGTCCGTGGTGGTGAAGAACACAGGAGACCGATCAGGCAAGGAAGTAGTTCAGGTGTACATCCGGGATGAGATCGCCAGCATCACACCACCAGTGAAGCGATTGAGGGACTTCCAGAAGATCGAACTGGCTCTCGGCGAGGAAAGGCGAGTTTCTTTTTCGATTCCAGTCGAGGATCTGGCTTTCGTTGGAATGGACGGCAAGTGGATCGTAGAGCCGGGTTGGTTTACGGTGATGGTTGGGGGCCTTGAGGCGGGGTTTATAATTCAATAAGTTCAACTCGGAATCCTCCCTTTCCCCTCTCAAGAGGGGAAGGGGTTGTGGCTCGGTCACTCTAACTTGCGTACGGCCACACTAAAACGTACCAATCTTCGTCTAAAGAACAAATTCACCAACCATGCGCTATTTGTTCCTCCTCATTACAACGCTACTGATTGTCGTCGCTTGTAAGAAAGACTGTACCCGACCTGCTCAGTGTTCTGAGAAACCCGAAGCGGGTCCGTGTGAGGCTCTGATCACGAAGTATTACTTCGACAAAGACAGTGGCAAGTGCAAGGAATTCACTTGGGGTGGCTGTGATGGGAATGTTCCCAACGATACGATGGAGGAATGCTGGGAGTGTGAATGTGATAAGAGGTTGGAGTGAGGCGCTTGGGGCTAGAGAGAGTCTCTTAAACGTTTCAACTCTAAAAGATCGATTTGGTCTTTAGGCCGGCCTGAGGCTTCTTTGGATCGGATGAGATGGTTGAGGTGTAAAAATCGAATACTTACTCCGTCGATTTCTGCAGTGGAAGCTAGCTCATAGCAGTCGTCAAAGTCTCCTGACTCAAAGCCACTTAAATGGGTCATCAGATCGAGTTCGAATCCTGAGGGTAGATGAAAACTTGTCCATCCGGGGATAAGCTGCGTAGAGATCAGCTCTCTCATTTCAGGTAGTCCGATTTGTCTTAAGGCAAGAATGAGACGCTGACGATTTTCGGGAAGGTCTTGTATCCAAAGGTCGAGATCCGCCGTGGTCCTAGAGAATCCATGCAGGTTGGTCGCAAATCCACCAACCATGATGTAGCGTACTTCATTGTCTTGCAAGGCTTTCCAGAATTGGACAAGCTCATCGTCCAGCAGGTCCATTCTTGTCGGAGTTTTTATGCGTAATCTTAGCACTACGAAGCATTTGGTCAATCTTGATCAATCGCATCAACTTTCGAAAGCGCTCTTTCGCTACTTCTGGGGTGATATATTGAGGTATTGCCTTTTCAGCCATGAGGTGAAGTTAAACTTTTATCCTTTGCTTGAGGACGCGTCAGTGCTTCTCCATCTCTACCCATTCCCCATTCCCCATTCCCGACTCCCGAATCGACCAATCTCTAATCTCCACTCTCCAGTTTCGGAACAAACTCCCACCTTCGTGGTTCCAATCTAGCCGTGGGCATAGAGGACATTAAAAAACGCTTTGAGAAAAGTCCGCAGATCGAGGAATTCGACTTTGGACCTGACCTTGCTGTGCCCGTACGCCACCGATTGAAAGGAGTGGCCGGATCGTCGCTGAGCTTTGTTGCTGCGGCAGCGTTCAAGAAACATGAGAATCACCACCTGCTTGTCTTCAATGACAAGGAAGAGGCAGCTTACTTCTACAACGACCTTCAGAACCTGATCACCCCGAATCGGGTCTTCTATTTTCCGCATTCGGACAAGATTCCCTACGAACTCCACGAAGACTACGAATACTACCGTGGGAAGAAGAGCGAAGGTGAGAACGGACTCATGCGCGCCGAGGTACTCAATGCGATCAACACGCGCAAGCGCCACTTCGTGATCGTGACCTATGCGGATGCGTTGTCCGAGAAAGTGGTCAGGAAGCAGAACTTGGTCAAGAATACCCTCGCCATTCAAACCGGCGACAACCTCTCCCAGGATTTCGTCAATGAAATGATGCAAGAACTGGAATTTGACCGGGTCGACTTTGTCTACGAGCCGGGACAGTTCGCCATCCGTGGAGGTATCGTGGATATTTGGAGCTATTCCAACGATCGCCCCTTCCGCATCGAGCTGTTTGGAGAGGAGGTCGATAGCCTTCGCACCTTCGATCCGGTGACCCAGTTGAGCGTCAAAGATCACGGTCACATAACCATCATCCCTGACGTGCAAAAGCAGGCGATGAAGGAGTTACGTCAGTCGTTCCTGGAATACCTGCCGGAGTCGACCGTGGTGTGGTTGAAGAACTTTGAATTGATCCAAGAGCACGTGCGGAAACGCTTCGAAGAGGCTGAGGAGAAGTACGGAGATCTCAAGGGAAGCACGAAGCGATTGTCGCCAACCGAGCTGTACCTGTCGGAGGACATGTACCTAGAAAAGTTGACCGCATTCACCCAAGTGGAATTCGACAGATCGAGCGTGTTCAAAGCCGACGTGGAGGTCACCTTCAACCAGACGCCGCAGGGGTCGTTCAACAAGAACTTCGACCTGTTGATCAACGACCTGACCAACCACACCAAGAACGGATTTTACAACTACATCTTCGCGTCGAATCCGAAGCAGATCACGCGACTGCATCAGATCTTCGACGACATCCTTACCAGCCGTGAGACCACCGAAAAGCCCTTCGATTTCGAGGGGGTAAATACGGCGATCCACGAAGGCTTCATCGATCACGAGTTGAAACTGGTTTGCTATACCGACCATCAGCTGTTTGAGCGCTACCATCGATTCAAACTCAAGGAAGGTTTTGCTGATTCGGAACGTCAGATCTCCTTGAAAGAACTGACCGACCTGAAGCCGGGCGATTTCGTGGTGCACATCGACCATGGTGTGGGCGAGTATTCGGGCATCCAAAAGATCGATGTCAATGGCAAGATGCAGGAGGCGATCCGACTGATCTACAAGGGCGGGGATGTACTCTATGTGAGCATTCACTCTTTGCACCGCATCTCAAAGTATGTAGGAAAGGAAGGTACGCCACCGAAGATCAGCAAGTTGGGTTCGAATGCCTGGCAGAGCCTGAAGAATAAGACCAAGAAGAAGGTCAAGGAGATCGCTTATGACTTGATCAAGCTCTACGCGGAGCGAAAGATGAAAAAGGGCTTTGCTTATCATCCGGATACCTATCTGCAGACAGAACTTGAGAGTTCCTTCATCTACGAGGACACCCCCGATCAGGAGAAGGCTACCGCAGCGGTGAAGGCCGACATGGAAAAGCCTTATCCGATGGATCGATTGGTTTGTGGTGATGTGGGTTTCGGCAAGACGGAAGTAGCGATTCGAGCGGCCTTCAAAGCGGCCACCGATGGAAAGCAAGTCGCGGTTTTGGCACCTACTACCATCCTCACGATGCAGCACGCCAAGACCTTCCGGGAACGCTTGAAAGAGTTTCCGGTTACGGTAGACTATATCAACCGATTCCGCTCGGCGAAGCAGCAAAAAGAAACGCTCCAAAAACTCGCCGAAGGCAAGATCGACATCCTCATTGGTACACACCGCTTGGTCAGCAAGGATGTGAAGTTCAAGGATCTCGGATTGATGATCATCGACGAGGAGCAGAAGTTCGGTGTATCTGTGAAAGACAAGCTCAAAACGATGAAGGTCAATGTGGATACCCTCACGCTGACGGCTACTCCAATCCCAAGGACTTTACAGTTCTCACTGATGGGGGCACGCGACCTGAGCATCATCAACACCCCGCCGCCCAACCGCTATCCGGTTCAGACTGAGTTGCACACGTTTAATGAAGCGGTGATCAAGGATGCCGTCTATGCTGAGTTGACACGGAACGGGCAGGTTTTCTTCATCCACAACCGTATCCAGAACATCGGTGAGGTCTGTGCTATGATCAAGAAGATCGTTCCCGAAGCGACCGTAGAGTTTGCTCACGGACAATTGGAAGGTCATCAATTGGAGGACATCATGCTGCGCTTCATTGAGGGCGACTTTGATGTGTTGGTTTCCACCTCGATCATCGAAAGTGGACTGGACATTCCGAACGCCAATACCATCATCATCAACCAGGCGCAAAACTTCGGACTCAGCGACCTGCACCAGATGCGCGGCCGGGTAGGACGAAGCAACCGAAAGGCTTTTTGTTACCTGTTGTGTCCACCATTGAGTTCCTTGACCCAAGAAGCCCGCAAACGCTTGACCGCGATCGAGCAGTTCAGTGAATTGGGCAGTGGTTTCAACATTGCGATGCGCGACCTCGACATCCGTGGTGCAGGAAATTTGTTGGGTGGCGAGCAAAGTGGCTTCATTACCGACATCGGGTATGAGACCTATCAGAAGATCCTGGAAGAGGCGATGGAGGAATTGAAGGAAACCGAGTTCAAGGAGTTGTTCAAGGAAGACAAAGACCGCGAGTACGTCAAGGACTGTCAACTCGAGACCGACCTCGAAGTGCTCATTCCGGACGATTATATCAACAACATCACCGAGCGGATGGCCATCTACCGCAAGCTGGCCGATGTGAACAACGAGGCAGAGTTGGAAGAATTCACCGAAGGCTTAGAAGATCGTTTCGGACCGATCACGCCATCGGTAGAGCGACTGTTGAAATCAAAACGTCTGATCTGGGCCGGAAAAGACATCGGATTCGAGAAGGTGGTGTACAAGAGCAAAAAGCTGATCGGCTACTTCCTGCCGGATCAAACCTCGACCTATTTCCAGTCCCCCAAGTTCGAAAAGGTCATTCGCTTCGTACAAGAGAATGCAAACCGCATTCAGATCCGCGAACGCAATGAGAGACTCAGTTTGGTATTCACCAACATCACGACCTTGGAGAAGGCGATAGACAGCCTTGAGGAAGTACTTCAGGTGAAGTAGAGGGTGGGGAAATAGTCAAGTGGTGATCGGTGAACAGTTTGGGAGTGAACAGTGGACGGTTTAGTGTGTGGTGAAGCAGTGTTGGCTGCTTGCCCGAACGTATGTGAGGGTGTCACCCCGAGCGCCCGCCTGTACCATTCGGGCAGGGATAGGAGCAAGCTACCGTGTAGCGCGGATAGCCCGATCTCGCCGCAGGCGAGAGCACGCCCAAAGAAAATTCAAATGAATTGATGACTAGTGCCTAGCTCCTCGCGCCTCAAGAGAGCAACCAAATAATCACCGCATACCGAACTCCCTTCCCCACCGTCATCCAAAAGGCCGTTCGCCAGGCGTTCGCTTTTAAGATTCCGAGCGCTACGGCAATGACGTCACCGATAAAGGGCGTCCAGCACAAGAGGGCGGTATAGGCGCCATACTTGTCGACGGTGGTCTTCCAGCGTTCTACCTTTTCTTCTTTGACGCGGAGGTAGCGACTCAAGGCCCGCCAATTGCCGAGATAGCCTAGACCGAAACTAGTCATGCCGCCGAGTGTATTGCCCGCTGTGGCTACCAAGAGCAGCATCCACGGATCGAAGTCGCCCGCCATCATGGTGCCGACGATGGCTTCCGAACTGAATGGAATGACCGTTGCAGCGAGAAAGGTCGCTACAAATAATCCCAAGTATCCTACTTCGATCCAGTCCATTGAATTTCAATCCTTAATTTTCAAGCGGCACAACCGCGCGACAATATTAAGCGAGTATTAATTTCCAGCGTCGAAATGCAAATAATCATTACTTAGTGTAAAATCTACACTAAGTCTACTTATTTTTGGTCGAACCTATAGATTATGACAGCCAATCAACATCAACAAATGGACGACTTCGACCTGATCATATTCGGGGGTGAAGGCGACCTGGCCTATCGAAAGATCTATCCTGCGCTCTACCATCGATTGAATGAGCAACAGATCAACGACGATAGCCGAATCCTGGCCGTTTCTCGCCGAGAGAAGACACAGAAGGAATTTCAGGAGACCCTCAAGGCCAAGATGGAAGAGTACGTCAAGAATATCGACCCGGATGTGCTCAAGCGACTCTTGAAAATGATCTCCATCGGAGCCATCGATCCCGGAACGGGAAAAGAGAGCAAGTACGCCAAAGAATGGTTCGTGAAGTCGAAGCACGCCATCCGTGTCTTCTATCTCGCTACACCTGCCTCCGCTTTCGGTTCCATTTGTGAGTTCCTGTCGGATCGTAAATACATTACGAAAGAAACCCGTGTGGTGCTCGAGAAGCCGGTAGGTCGCGACCTGCAGAGCTCGGAGGAGATCAACGATGAGGTGGCGAAGTTCTTCTCGGAAGAGCAGATCTACCGCATCGACCACTACCTAGGCAAGGAAACGGTGCAGAATCTCATGGTCTTGCGCTTTGCCAACAACATCTTCGAGCGCTCGTGGAACGCCCAAGAGATCGACAACATTCAGATCACCGTGGCGGAGTCCATCGGTGTGGGAACGCGCGGAGGATTCTATGACAATTACGGTGCGTTGCGCGATATGGTGCAGAACCACCTTTTGCAGCTCTTGTGCTTGATCGCTATGGAGCCACCGATCGTGCTGGACGCCGACCAGGTGCGCGATGAGAAACTGAAGGTGCTCAAGGCACTTCGCCCTTACACGGCCGAAACGATCAAGACGGATGTGGTACGCGGACAGTACACGCGCGGCCGCACCGACGAGGGACAGTTACCCTCTTACTTGGAGGACATCGAGAAATACGATTCGGAGACGGAGACCTTCGTAGCGCTGAAGACCTATGTCGACAACTGGCGATGGGGTGGAGTTCCTTTCTACCTCCGTACAGGCAAGCGCATGCCGCACCGCTACTCGGAGATCGTGATCAACTTCAAGCACGTACCGCACAACATCTTCCCTGAGAAGAAGTACATCGAGAACAACCGCCTCACGATCCGCCTTCAACCGGAAGAGCGCATCGAATTGGTGCAGATGGTCAAGGTGCCGGGTCCGGGTGGATACCGCTATAAGCCTTTCTCCCTAGAATTGGATTACGCCGAGCATTTTGACGATCGCTTCCCAGAAGCTTACGAGCGCCTTTTGATGGATGTGGTTCGTGGTAACCAAACGCTCTTCATGCGACGCGACGAGGTGAAGGCCGCTTGGCAATGGGCTGGAACCATCTTTGAGCATTGGTCAGGACAGAACATGCCAAACATTCTTTACGAAGCCGGCTCATGGGGCCCTGGAGATCGCGTGATGGAGGAAGGAACCCACTGGGTGAAGTCGCGTCATGTATTGAAAGTGCAAACGGAGGCGAATGATAAGTAGAGAAGCACTCGAAAACGAACTCACAGCACAGATCACCGCTGCCCTCAAGGCGGATATTGACAAGCGCGGCCGGGCGTCGCTGCTAGTGTCCGGTGGATCTACACCGAAAGGACTTTTTGAACGACTCTCACGTGCCGACCTCGACTGGTCGAATGTGGTCGTCTCCCTCGTAGATGAACGCTACGTGCCCGATGGACACGCTGATCAGAATGGAGGAATGGTCAAAGAACTGTTGCTGAAAGACAAGGCGTCCAAGGCGAAGTTCATTCCCCTGGTGCAGGATTCGGAAGACATCGAGCGCAACCTGAGGCTGTCAAAGCAGGCGGTAGAAGAACTACCTCGGCCGTTCACGGTTGTATTACTCGGTATGGGTGGCGATGGACATACGGCGAGCCTCTTTCCGGAGTCGCCGCAGTTGGATGATGGAATGGATGTGCAAGACGAGCGTGTGCTCATGATCACGGATCCCGTGACCGCTCAGCATCGTCGCATCACCTTTACCCGCCGAGCCTTGTTGGATGCCAGTCATCTGATCCTGCATTGCTACGGCAGCGATAAGAAATCTATTTTGGACGAAGCGATGGAACTCGAACTGTATCGACCCTATCCGATCCAAGGCTTTTTGCACCAGAAGCAAGCCCCGATCGAGATCCATTGGACAGAATAAAGATAGTATGAATCAAAGTATAAAAGAGATCACCGAGCGGATCAAGAAGCGTTCGGAAAAATCAAGAAAAGAGTACATCGACCTGATGCACGCTGAGGCAAAGAACACCGTCCAACGGGGCGATCTTGCTTGTGGCAACTTGGCGCACGCCTTTGCTGCATGTGCAGACGATGAGAAGATGGTACTCAGCAAGAATGAGCGTTCGAACCTGGCCATCATTACGGCCTACAACGACATGCTCAGTGCGCATAAGACCTATGAGGACTATCCTCCCAAGTTGCGCGAATCTGCCCGTAAGTACGGTGCGGTAGCGCAAGTGGCTTCGGGTGTTCCTGCGATGTGCGATGGAGTGACCCAAGGCCAAACGGGCATGGAGCTTTCACTCTTTAGTCGCGACGTGATCGCATTAGCGACTGCGGTGGGTATGTCCCACGCGATGTTTGATGGAGGAATGTGCCTCGGGATCTGCGATAAGATCGTTCCGGGTATGATGATCGGAGCGCTGCGTTTTGGTCACCTTCCGTTCATCTTCATCCCGGGAGGACCTATGGAGTCGGGCATTACCAACGACGAAAAAGCGCACTGGAGAAAAGAGTATGCAGCCGGACGCATCGGTCGCGATGAACTGCTGAAGGCAGAGTCGGCATCGTATCACTCGGCAGGAACGTGCACGTTCTACGGCACGGCAAACAGCAACCAGATGCTCATGGAGATCATGGGGGTTCACCTTCCGGGATCTTCCTTTGTCACGCCGGGAACCGAGTTGCGTGAGGCATTGAATGACTATGCCGTGAAGCGCTTGACGGAAATCACAAGGCTGGGTGGCGAGTACATTCCCTTGTACGAAGTGATGAGTCCGGAGAGCGTGGTGAATGCCATCGTGGGGCTGTGTGCAACGGGAGGTTCTACGAACCATACGATCCACTTGATCGGTATCGCGCGTGCCGCGGGTATCATCATCGATTGGGACGATTTCAACGATATTTCTGAGGCGACACCGCTATTGACGCGTGTCTATCCGAACGGAAAGGCCGACATCAACCACTTCCAAGCCTGTGGAGGTATGGGTTACTTGATGAAGACCCTTCGTGAAGGCGGCTACCTCAATGAGAATGTGAAGACGTGCATGGGAGAAGGTCTTGAGGCCTACACCAAAGAGCCGTATCTAGACAAAGGCGAATTGAAGTGGAGAGATGCTCCGGAGAAGCCGTTGGATGAAGATGTACTTCGCGGAGTCGATGCGCCCTTCGACAGCATCGGCGGACTGAAGCTTTTGAAAGGAAACTTGGGTCGTTCGGTGATCAAAGTGAGTGCCGTAGCCAAGGAGCATTGGGTAGTGAAAGCCCCGGCCGTTGTCTTCGAAGATCAGAATGACGTGATCGATGCCTTCAAGCGCCAAGAGCTGAACAAGGACTGTGTGGTTGTGGTGCGTAACCAAGGAGCACAGAGCATCGGTATGCCGGAATTGCACAAGTTGACCCCCACGTTGGGACTGTTGCAAGGTCAAGGCTACAAGGTGGCCTTGGTCACGGATGGTCGTATGTCAGGCGCTTCAGGCAAGGTGCCAGCGGCGATCCACTTGAGTCCGGAAGCGGCCAAGGGTGGAATGATCGCCAAGTTGAAGACCGGTGACGTGATCGAACTCAATGCCGAGACGGGAACGCTGAACGTCGAGAACATCGAAGAAGTAGAAAAACGGGAAGTTCAGGCCGCAGAGCCGAAGGATTCATTTGGAGTAGGGCGCGAACTTTGGAACCGTCTACGACCGTTGACCACAGAGAGCGAAGAAGGCGCTTCATTCATCATTTGATATGGCAAAACAGAACAACATTCGACAGGTCATGGAAGGGCACACGCTTGTGCCCGTGGTGACCTTTGGACCTAATGACGACCCGAATGCGTTCATGGACTTTTTGATCGCGCAGGATGTGCGGTGTATTGAAGTCACGTTGCGCACCCCGGAAGGGATAAAGGCGATCGAAGCTTTGAAGCAGAACTATGGCTCCGATGTGTTGATCGGAGCTGGAACCGTGACGCAGGAAGCGCAGGTGGCTCAATTGGTGGCCATCGGAGCCGACTTCATGGTGAGTCCGGGTTTGACGCCGGAGTTGCACCAAGTTATGGAGCGTTCGGACTTACCTTACCTACCAGGAGTAGCCACACCCAGTGAGATCATGCGGGCTGTAGAAATGGGTCTCGATACCTTGAAGTTCTTCCCTGCTGACCTCTTTGGAGGAATGAAGGCGCTCAAGGCCTACGGTCAAGTATTTGGAGACGTTGCCTTCTGTCCAACGGGTGGAATCACACGAGAAACCAGCGCTGATTTTCTAGCGTTGAACAACGTATTCGCTGTAGGCGGATCTTGGTTCCAGAAAGAGTATAAGGGCTGATCAATCGATGATCACAACCTCTTGACGCACCTTCTGGCCTTGTCGTACCCGCACGAGGTAGCTTCCTGATTCCACATTAGAAACGTCCATCGAGATCGAGCCGTTGCTTTGTTGCATCGTGCTTTGTATCACGCGACCGGTGATGTCGATGAGTTCCACTTGAGTACTTCCTTGGTAGGAGCCTGCCTGCATAAAGACCTTTTCAGTCGCAGGGTTGGGGTAGATCAATAGCTTGTCATCTTCTGTCTCCGCGATCCCAGCTGGAATCTCACGCGTATCCAATCGAACGTCGGTATAGAGTCGATACTCTCCAATGCTCAGGTTGAAGTCGAAGGTCGTGCCGGTCACCTCGATCGAATCGCCGATGAAGTATTCGTACCAAGTACCGGTATGCGGCATGGTGACGGTTGCTTCTTGCCAGGTCATGGCGAAGTTGCAGATCGTAGCTACGTTCATGTTGGCGCTTTCGAGTTTGATGCTCTTCACATCGCCAACCGGGAACATGCTGTAATCCGTGGTGGCGAAGACGTCATAGGTCTCGCGAAGATGATTCATCGCCGCATACACTTCGAAGAGGCGTTTGCGATCGGTGTTTTCCAAATAATTCCAGCGCGGTGGTTTCGGAGAAAGTCGACAACCTTCGCTGATGCTTCCGTTCTCGCATCGGTTGATCGAAAGGTCGTATCCCATTTCGCCGAATTGCCAGAACATCTTGGGTCCGGGAGTGCTGAGGAAATAAACGGTGGCGAGTTCCATGCGCTTCAAAGCCGTCCATGTCTTTCGGGTATCATACCCTTCCACGGCATCGCCATACTGCTTGTTGCGATACATCAAGCGTTCCTCGTCGTGGCTTTCCATATAGCTCACCAAGTGTGGGTCATCCCAGCCTCGGTTTTGGTACGACGACCATCCCAAACTGGCGCCGTAGCCCATCGTGTTCTCGTTGTAGTCGTGGTTGGCGTTACCCCACAGCATGAAGCCTCGGTTTGAGAGTTCTTCTTCCTCGTCGTTATTGGCGAAGTGCTCCAAGATGATGTACACACTGGGGTCGATTGCCCAGACCTCATCACCCATGCGTGTGAGGAGATCGATACGCGTCTCGTCGTATTGTCCCCAGGCTCCTACATTGCCTAGCGTCACGTTGTTGGTGAAGCCTTTCGAAAGGTCCATGCGGTAGCCGTCAACATGGTATTCCTCCACCCAGAAGCGCATCACATCATCCACGAATTTTTGGGTGTACGGACTTTCGTGGTCCATGTCGTACCCTACGTTGAAGTCGTGTGCCGGGTCCTGGCGGAACCACGGGTTGTCGGCCGAAGGTTTATTAGAGGGGCCGTCAAAGAAGAGTCTGACCAATGGCGACTGCCCGAACGAATGGTTTAGCACCATGTCGATGATGATGGCAATGTCGTTTCGGTGAGCCTCTTCGATGAGTTCCTTGAGTTTTTCCTCTGGCCCGTAGTACTTGTCCGGTGCGAAATAGAACGATGGGTTATATCCCCAGCTGTTGTTGCCTTCGAATTCGTTGACAGGCATCAGCTCGATGGCGTTGATGCCGAGGCGCTTCAAGTAGGCCATGGAATCGATGACTGATTGATAGGTACGCTCCTCCGTAAAGTCGCGGATCAGCAATTCATAGATGCGCAGATCGGTAGGGGCAGGTCGCTCGAATTGGACGGTCGTGTCCCAAGGGTATTCAGGGCGATTGATCTCTAAGATCGATACAGGTTCGTTGGTCAATCCGGTAGGATAGTCAATAAGGTTCGGGTAGCTCTCTTCGGGGATCCAAGGGTCGTTCCATGGGTCCAAAACCTTGTGGGTATATGGATCTGCGATGCGAATCAGGTCCTCGCCCACCACGAATTGATAGCGGTACTCAACTCCCGGTTCTAAACCGCTGATCTCGATCCAGAAGGAGGAGGTGTCAAGGGATCGTTTCATCGCGTAGTTGGGATCCACTTCCCAGTTGGTGAAGTCGCCGATGACGTACGCGAATTTCTTGATCGGACAGGTGAGCAAAAGTTGTACGGTGCTGTCGTTGATGTAGTTGGCGCCGTCATAGATACCGGCGGGAAGAGCCTCGTATACAGTTGGTTCACGGAAGAGGTAGCGACTGCTGTCAAGGATGGTTTCATTGCCATCGGTCGATTCCAAGATGATGTAGTGTGCTCCAGGACCGAAGTTGATCGTGTTGAGCGTGTAGTTGAGTTCCGTGACATTGTTGTCTTCGGCTACCGTACTATCATCCACCCATATACGCATGGTGCTGGGGTCAGAGGCTAGGGCTTCCACCTCGAAGGTCTGGTGTTGGTCAATGATCTGGAGTTCTGCTCCCGGGTTCAGGAGTACAGCGCCATATCCGTCGTAAAGCGGCACGAAGATGTCACCTCCGGCGGCGGTACGACCTACGATCGAGCCATCGGCGGTGCGGAAAACAAAAGCCAAGCTGAGTACTTCCGTACCTGCTGGATAGCCATAGAAGCTTTCAATGTCATAGCTGATCGAAAAAACATTGTTGCCTTCATCGGTCATGAGCACATTCGGATCAGCTGTGCCCCAGTTTCCTTGCACGAATTTCCAGTCGGTCGGTCCGGTACTCGCTGTTGTGATCACTCCCGTATGGGCGTAGACTGTGGTTTGACCGGCCAAGGCTCCGTTTCCTTGAGTGGCGTCGTAGTATACCGTTATAGAATCATCCTGACCGGCAAAGAATGGGTCAAGCGTTACTTGTGCGGTGGCGCTGATGGACAGGGCCACAAAGGCCGCGATGAAAAGGGTGCGCATTGGTTTCATGAGGAGAAGACGTTGGTTTGCGCTTCAATGATAGGGAAAATATCTAAGTGTCCAAAGTACACTTACCTCTTTGGTGCCACATACTCAAAGAGTTGAGCAGGCTTGTGGTCTACGCCGCTTTGCTTTTCCTCTAGGGGTTTGAGGATGTCCGATTTCTTCAATTTCTTGCGGAAATTGCGCTTGTCAAGCTCGACGCCGAGAACGATCTCATGCAGTTTTTGGAGCATGGAGAGCGTAAACTTTTTAGGCAGAAGTTCGAAGGCGATGTGTTTGAACTCGAACTCTTCACGGAGGCGAGCCAGGGCTTCATTAACGATATTGTTGTGGTCAAATCCGAGTTCCGGAAGTTGATCCACGTCGTGCCAGATGACCTTACCGGCGAAGGACGCCGCCTCAGGTCGATAGGCCTCCATCTTGACCAGGGAGTAGTAGCCGACGGTGATCACGCGCGCTGCTGGATCTTGTCGAACGGTGCGAAGCCATTCTTGGTCTTTCAGGTTCTTTACGCGGTCGGGATCTCCGAAAGCTTTGAATTGTTTTAGATAGATGCCTTTTAGGTGGGTAAGTTCGTTCAGAACACGCTCGGCTGCGGTGTCTAGATCCTCGTCTTCAAAGACAAGGTCGCCGGGCAGCGCCAGTTGCGGAGCGAACTCTCCGGTAACGGCCTGCTCGATCAACAGAACTTTTAGTTTTTCGTCGTCAAAGCCGAAGACCACACAGTCTACTGAGACGTTGGGGTTGGAGGGTCGAGGAAGATGGTTTTCCGCCATGGGACTGCGGTTGGTTTAGTGAGGTTGCTAAAATATGGTTTGTGATCGTAAAGATATGAAATTCAGACTAAGTGTACAAAATACACTAAGATTCGTTACGTTTGCATAGAACGAAGAAAAACTAGATTATGAAACGCATAGCCATCAACGGATTTGGACGCATCGGAAGAAACGTGATGCGCATCCTACTAGAAGATAATTCAGTGGAAGTGGTGGCGATCAATGACTTGGTAGCTCCAGCCATGCTCGCCCATCTTTTGGAATTCGATACCGTCTACGGACCGATCAAGGGTCACGATATTTCTGCTACGGACAACAGCATCATCATCGACGGAAAGGAGATCGTAGTGTACGCCTCCAAAGACCCTGGAGCCTTGCCATGGGGTGAGTTGAATATTGATGTGGTACTCGAGTGCTCCGGATTCTTCCGCGACCGAGAGAGTGCCGGACTTCACTTGAAAGCAGGCGCTAAGAAAGTATTGATCTCTGCTCCTGCGGGAGGGGACATCAAGAATATCGTTTTCGGTGTGAACCACGATGTGATCAACGACGACGACACGATTGTTTCAGCGGCTTCATGTACGACCAACTGCTTGGCTCCGATGATGCATGCATTGCACAACACCTACAAGATCGAGAAGGGCTTCATCGCTACCACGCACGCCTATACCGGCGACCAGCGATTGTTGGATGCGCCTCACAAGGATTTTCGTCGTGCACGTGCTGCTGCTGAGAACATGGTTCCAACCTCCACCGGTGCTGCTAAGGCGATCGGAAAGGTGATCCCTGAGCTGAAGGGCAAGATGGACGGTAGCGCGATCCGCGTTCCGGTTCCATCCGGTTCTTTGACCGAGGCTACGATCTTGATCGACGGAGAGACCACGGCAGAAGAAGTGAACGCAGCGGTGAAGAAATTCGCCGACAGCCAATTGAAAGGAGTATTGGAATACAGCGTGAAGCCATTGGTTTCCTCTGACATTCTTGCCAACCATCACTCATGCATTTTCGATAGCGAGTTGACTCGCGTGAATGGAAACCTGATTCGCATCTTCGGATGGTATGACAACGAAGTGGGTTATTCATCACGTATGGTTGATGTATTGAAACTACTCTAAGCTTTTACCGAACTAAGCCAACCAGATATGATTGCCATTGTCGAAAGTGGGTCGACCAAGGCCGATTGGGTCATTCTGAAAGAGAAGGGTGAGATCGCCCTCGAGTTCAAGACCCAAGGATTCAATCCCTACTTCCATTCTACCGCTTTTGTGAGTTCTACGCTCAGTAAAACTCCCGAGCTACAGGATGTGAAGGATAAGATCACCCGAGTGTTTTTCTACGGCGCGGGTTGTTCAAGTGACCATCTCAACTTGATCGTTGAACGTGGATTAGCAGAGGTTTTTACCGCTGCGGAGATCCATGTTGACCATGATTTGGTCGCAGCGGCCTACTCACTGTACGAAGGCGAGCCAGTCATCAGCTGCATCATTGGAACGGGATCGAACTCCTGCTTCTTTGATGGTAATGAGGTTACTGAACTAGTACCAGCGCTGGGCTTCATTCTTGGCGACGAAGCTTCAGGAAGCTACTATGGCAAGAAGGTTCTGGCCGACTATTTCTACAAGCGTCTACCGTCCGAAATGTACCATGACTTCAAACAGCGTTTTGATTTGAAGTGGAGCGAAACGCTCAATCAGGTCTACAACAATGTGCACGCGAACGTTTACCTTGCTTCGTACATGAAGTTCATCGCGGACCATAAGGACAATGCGTACGTCATCGAAATGATCCGCGAGGGCATGGCGCGATTCATCGATATCCACGTGACCAACTTTGCCGAGTACCACAAGTACAAGGTTGGCTTCGTCGGTTCCATCGCGTTCTTGTTTGAGGATATTCTTCGAGAGGAATTGGAGAAGCGCGACTGCAAGGTGGGACGCATCATCAAGCATCCGGTGCAAAACCTGTTCGATTATCACATCAAGCACAAGCAAATCCTCGAAGTGGCCTGATCGATGACCGGAAGCGTGCATATCAGTCCTGATCAGGTCGGCTTCTTGTTTGACCTGGACGGGGTGCTGGTAGATACGGCTCGCTTCCATTTTCAGGCCTGGCGTCGACTTGCTCAAGAGCTTGGGACGGATTTTACGCACGAACAAAACGAACAACTCAAAGGCGTCAGTCGACGAGGTAGTATCGAACGCATTCTCGAATGGGGAGACCTCACACTTTCCGAAGAAGAGATCGAACGCTACATGGCCTTGAAGAACGACTGGTACCTTGAATTGGTCAAGACCCTGACTCCGACGGACGTCCTTCCCGGAGCCAAAGAATTTTTAGAAGAATCCCGATCACAAGGGGTTCGCACGGCACTCGGCTCGGCGAGCAAGAATGCCAAACTCATCCTGGAACAGATCGAGATCGACCATTTGTTGGACGCAGTCGTCGATGGTTCTATGGTTACTCACAGCAAACCACATCCAGAAGTTTTCTTGAAAGGGGCCGAGGCCCTGCAAAAGCGACCCGAGCACTGCGTAGTGTTCGAAGATGCTCAAGCAGGTGTTGAAGCCGCAAAGGCCGGAGGCATGCGCTCCGTCGGCATTGGAGATAACTCCGTGCTCGGCGACGCTGACGTCGTCCGACCCTCCCTTGCAGAGATTTCTGTTCACGAAGCTATTCAACTCCTATGAACCCCATTAGTGATCTAGTCGTCAGGGATCCCTGGCGTATCATCCAACGCGGATTTTCCGACGAGAACAATAGAAAGTACGAAAGCCTCATGGCCATTGGGAATGGTCACATGGGCCAACGCGCCACGTTCGAAGAAGACTTTACGGGATCGACCCACTCGGGAAGCTACATGGCGGGAATCTACTTCCCCGATAAGACTCGCGTAGGATGGTGGAAGAACGGTTACCCCGAGTACTTCGCCAAAGTGATCAACTCGACCAATTGGATCGGCATTTCCATCGTTTTGAACGACCAGCCGGTAGACCTCAATACGATGAAGATCGATTCGTTTGAGCGAACGCTGGACATGAAGACAGGCATTCTGCATCGCCGGTTTTCGGGTACCTTGCCTTCTGGAGAAAAGGTAGAAGTGAAGACCAAACGCTTCGTTTCCATGGAGAACCGCGAACTCGGTGTGGTCGACTATGAGATCAAGATCCTGGATGGCGAAGGGAAGATCCACATCAAGCCCTACCTCGATGGCGACATCATGAACGAGGACTCGAACTACGAAGTGAAGTTCTGGGAAGAGGTCAAGAAGAACGCGGGAAACAACGAGGCGTACCTCGAGATTCAAACCAAGAAACTAGACTACCACCTCGGCTCGGCGATGAAGTTTTCGATCGAGAAGAATGGTAGCGACCTGCCTTTTACCGGGCATCAGGAGACCGCTAAGAAATTCATCGGTGTACAGGCCAATAAAACCTTCGAACCGGGTGATGTATTCCGCATCCAGAAGTGGGTGGCGAATTGTACCAACCGAGATCATCGCGTGGAGGATCTGGAGCAGAAATGCCACGATGTATTGGCTTGGGCTCATTCCACCGGAACGGAAGCCTTAGACAAGACACACGCAGAGCGATGGGCGCAGATCTGGAAGGATTGTGATATCGTGATCGAAGGGGATATGGATGCCCAACAGGCGATCCGCTTTAATATCTTCCAATTGTATCAGACGTACAACGGTCATGACCCGCGTCTGAACATCGGACCGAAAGGATTTACAGGTGAGAAATACGGAGGAAGTACCTACTGGGATACCGAGGCGTATTGCCTGCCGTTCTATATGGCTACAACCGATCAAAAGGTGGCGCACACGCTCTTGGTCTATCGCTACAAGCACCTGCAGAAGGCCATTGAGAACGCCGAGAAACTGGGGTTCAAGAACGGAGCGGCACTCTACCCGATGGTGACCATGAACGGTGAGGAATGCCACAACGAGTGGGAGATCACCTTTGAGGAGATCCACCGTAACGGCGCCATTGCCTATGCGATCTACAACTACGTTAAGCACACGCAGGACAAGGTCTACCTGGCCGAATACGGTTTCGAGGTCTTGGTGGGAATCGCTCGTTTCTGGGCACAGCGCGTCAACTGGAGCGAGGCGAAGCAGCAGTACGTCATGCTCGGAGTGACGGGTCCCAATGAGTACGAAAACAACGTCAACAACAACTGGTACACCAATTACATCGCAGCTTGGTGTATGCGCTACACCCTCGAAGTGGCTAACTACCTGAAAGAAGAGCATCCGAATGAGTTCAAGACCCTGTGTCAGAAACTCAATTTCGATTTTCCAAAGACGGAGAAGGAATGGATGTACATCTCAGACCACATGCACTATCCGAAAATGCAGGGTAGCGATATCTACCTGCAGCAGGAAGGGTATTTAGACAAGGAGAATATTACGGTAAATGATCTTCCGATCAGCGAGCGTCCGCTCAATCAGAAGTGGTCATGGGACCGCATCCTTCGTTCGCCTTTTATCAAGCAAGCGGATGTGCTTCAAGGGATCTATTTCTTCGAAGACCATTTCACCCAAGAGGAGTTGAAGGCCAACTTCGATTACTATGAGCCGCGCACGGTGCATGAGTCGTCTCTTTCCCCTTGCATTCACTCCGTACTAGCCAGCAAGTTGGGCTATCGCGAGAAGGCCTATGAGATGTTCCTACGCACTTCTCGACTTGATTTGGACGACTACAACCGAGAGGTTCACGAAGGGCTGCATATCACGAGCATGGCAGGAACCTGGATCGCTTTGGTTCAAGGTTTTGGTGGAATGAGGGTGGAAAACGATCGATTGACCTTCCGTCCGTATTTGCCTAAAGAGTGGAAGAGTTATACGTTTAGTATCGTGTTTCGCGGAGTCCGTGTCCATGTCACCAGCCGAAAAGATGGTGTGGAGTTGAGCACCAGTGCTCCGATCACCATTGACGTGTGGGGCGAACTCATCGATCTGGACGGAACACGGAGTACCGTGATTAAAAGCAAGACTGCAGTATGAAATAATCTTTGAACCATGCGCCACTACCTATCTTTCCTATTCTTTGTTCTTCTTCTTTCGGGTTGCAAAGAGAAGAAAACGGATCTCGCTACTGAACCCACGTTAGAAAGTGAGACCTATGGATTGAATTCGGTGGTCTTGTTGACCCAGGACACTAATTGGGTAGTGTTGTCAGATTATTTCAAGGATGTTCCAGCGATCGACTCGATTCATCTACCAAAGGGACTTTCATACGATTGGAAAAAGGGCAATGACGGCTTCCAACTGCGTGGACAGATGGAAGACTGGATCGCGCCGATGGAGGTGTTTTTTGGTAACACTTCACGGGTTGTTCCACTGAAGAAACCAGCACGCGAGCGGGTTCAGCTCACCTTTGACCCTCAGGGTCGTGAGGTGAATTCCGTTGACTTTGTCAGCGACCTCAATGGCTGGGCGGCAGGAGCCAATCCTTTCGTGAAAGAAGGAGACCAGTGGGTCTTGGAAATGGACCTTTACCCGGGAGGCTATGCCTATCGACTTCAGGTGAACGGCGAGCAGCAGCTCGATCCCAATAGCCCGGATTCCGTACCCAATGGCTTTGGGGCGTTCAATTCTTTTTTGAAGGTAGAGCAATCGGATCGCGATCAGATTCCGCACTTGACGCTGGAGTCTTCAAACGAGGACATCGTGCACATTGTCACCACGGTCGACGGAGGAAAATGGCTAGCGCTTTGGCAAAATCAGCCCATCGAAAAGGCAGATGACGACAATCTCTTTGATATTCCGGAGGCTGCCAAGCAGATGGCTCGATCCTACATCCGAATTTGGAGTGGAACAGCGGAAGGACTCAGCAATGAGATCCGCATTCCCTTGGCGCATGGAAAGGTCATTGAATCGGCCGATCAGTTGAACCGTCAAGACCATGAACGCGACATCATGTACTTCATGATGGTCGATCGCTTTGCCAATGGCGATCCATCCAATGATGAACCCGTGCAGGACATGCGCATTCGTCCGAAGGCCAATTACTTCGGTGGGGACCTAGCTGGAATTCAAAAGACACTGGAGAGCGGTTACTTCGATTCATTGGGGATCAATACCCTTTGGATCTCGCCGATCACACAGAATCCTACCGGGGCCTTCCAGGAATACCCTGAACCTCGACGCTGGTTCTCTGGCTATCACGGGTACTGGCCGATCAGCTTCAAGAAGGTTGACCATCGTCTAGGCACGAACGCCGAGCTGAAGACCTTGGTGGATGAAACGCACGCCAAGGACAAGAACATCATCCTCGACTATGTGTGCAACCATGTGCATCAAGAGCACCCGATGATCGTAGCGCATCCGGAGTGGAAGACCGACCTCGAGCTCCCGAATGGCGAGCGAAACCTGCGTCGCTGGGATGAGTACCGTTTGACTACGTGGTTCGATGACTTTTTACCTACCCTCGATTTCTCTATTCCGGAGGTGGTCGATGTGATGAGTGACAGCGCCGTTTGGTGGATGAAGGAATACGGTTCGATGGCTTTCGCACGATGCGACAAAGCATATCCCGGAAGAATTCTGGCGTACCAACACCCTAAAGCTCAAGCAGCTTTCGCAAGAAACGGGGCGCAACTATTTCCAAGTGGGAGAAACCTTCGGCAGCCGTGAGTTGATCCAAAGCTATATCGGATCGGGGATGATGGATGGTCAATTTGATTTCAACCTCTATTTCGATGCAGTCACGGCCTTCAAAGGCACGTCATCACCGATGTCCAAGTTGGGAGAGTCCTTGATGGCCTCGTTGAGTTTTCACGGCGACCTGCACAAGATGTGCAACATCACCGGTAACCACGATTTGACACGCTTCATCAGCCTAGCAAGTGGAGCGGTACGTGACGACGAAGACCAAAAGGAAGCCGGATGGCAACGCGAGATCAAGGTGGAAGACCCAATCGGCTATGAGAAGCTGAAGATGCTCGAAACCTTTATCATGACCATTCCTGGGATTCCGGTCATCTTTTACGGAGACGAGATCGGGATGCCGGGGGCGAATGACCCGGACAACCGTCGCATGATGCGCTTCGACCTCCAAAACGAGAAGGAGAAAGAGGTCAAGGAGCACGTTTCTCGCATCACACGCATTCGCGCCGATCACATGGCACTTCTTTTTGGAGATCTACAGATCCTAGAGTCGGATGACCAGATCCTTGTTTTTGAACGAAACTACCTGCAAGATCGGGTGATCACCTGCTTCAACAACGGCGACAGCCCACGAATGATCAGCTTCGAAGCAGGCTCCTATTTGTGGGCATCGGACGGGACGTCTCATGACCCCGTCGACGGCAAGATCACGATCGAATTACAACCTTTTACCTCACTTATCCTCTATACCGAATGACCATGAAACGAATACTCTCACTTCTGACATTGGCGACTTCCGTTGCGCTGATCAGCAGCTGCGGCGGAGACCGCACTACCCAAATCCCACAAAGCGATACTACACCGGAAGGTGTAGTAGCGGCCGAGCCTGAGCCGGTGGCTTTGAACGCCTCACCGGAGTGGATCCAAGGCGCGACCTTGTACGAGGTGAACGTGCGTCAGTATTCCAAGGAAGGAAATCTGAAGGTATTCAACCGAAGCATTCCACGCCTAAAGAACATGGGAGTTGACATCCTATGGTTCATGCCGGTCCAACCGATCGGAAAAGAGAACCGAAAAGGAACGTTGGGTAGCTATTATTCTATCTCTGACTACACGGCGGTCAATCCGGAGTTCGGAACCCTCGATGATTTCAAAGAGACGGTTCGCTCCGCTCATTCCATGGGCATGAAAGTGATCCTCGACTGGGTAGCCAACCACAGTGCATTTGACAATCCTTGGGCGAAGGACCATCCAGAGTGGTATACCCAAGACGCGAACGGAAACATCATTCCGCCCAACCCGGATTGGAGTGACGTAGCCGATCTGAACTACGACAATGACTCTATGCGCCAAGCGATGAAGGATGCTATGAAGTTCTGGATCGAGGAGTGCGATATCGACGGATTCCGTTGTGACGTCGCGGGTGAAGTGCCACTTGATTTTTGGGAGAGTACCATTGCCGAGCTCCGGGAGATGAAGGATGTTTTCATGCTAGCTGAGTGGGACGAACCAAAGATGCACAGCTGCTTCAATGCTTCTTATGCATGGGGCTTTCATCATCAGTTGATGGAGATCGGTAAAGGGCACTACAATTTGGATAACCTGCGCAAGTTCATGATCGAAGAAGATGAGAAGTATCCGGAGGATGCGTACAAGCTTCGTTTTACCACCAACCACGACGAGAATACATGGAAGGGAACCGAGGAAGAACTCTTTGGCCCTCTGACCAAGAATTTCCAAGCCTTGATGTACACGGTTCCGGGTATGCCGTTGTTGTATTCCGGTCAGGAATCGAAACTGGATAAGCGATTGGAGTTCTTTGAGAAGGACGAGATCGATTGGAATCGATACGAGCTGGCTGATTTCTTCACGAAGCTGAATGCGATCAAGGAAGAGAATCCTGCCCTGTGGGGTGGTGCGAATGGAGGTTCATTCGAATTCCTCGGTGAAGACTGCAGCAATGGTGTGATGGCCTTTGATCGCATCAAGGGCGAGAATCATGTTCGCTTCATCATGAACGGCACGGATGAGCAACAAGACATCTCTGCTTATATGGATGATACGCCCAATGACATGGACCTGATGAGGGGCAGCGTCTACTCGGCAAAGGTCATTATGCCTTATGAATTCCTCATCTTGCAGATGAACGAATAAGTCTCACGAAACACTACTCCTATGCAAGCTGCGCCGCAAACTTCTACTGAGACAACAGCGATCGAGAAGCCGAAACTAGGCCTTGGGTCGATCATCAACCTCAGTATGGGGTTCATGGGGATCCAGATGGGATTCGGACTACAGAATGGAAATGCCAGTCGCATCCTTGCCAACTTCGGCGCGGATGTCCATGAGCTTTCCTGGTTTTGGTTGGTTGCTCCCTTGACAGGATTGATCGTTCAGCCGATCATCGGACACATGGGCGACAACACCTGGGGACGCTTTGGTCGTCGTAAGCCTTACTTTTTGGTGGGAGCGATCTTAGCGAGTCTTGGGTTGATCTTTCTACCCAACTCGAACATTGTGGCCGGAGAGGGAATGTACGTGATGGAGTTCTTGGGCATCTCCGCCATTCTCTGGGTTGGCATCGGATTCCTCGCTTTGATGGATGCTTCGTTCAACATTTCGATGGAGCCGTTTCGGGCACTGGTCGGCGATATGCTCCCTAAAAGTCAAGGTACGATCGGATTCAGCGTGCAGACGATCTTGATCAGCCTCGGTGCTATCCTAGGGTCGTTCATGCCGTGGATCCTCACCAACTGGTTCGGCGTTACCAATGCCGCTCCCGAGGGGTCGGTTGCCCCGAACGTGGTGTGGTCCTTTTACATCGGCGCGGCCATTCTGATGATTACCATCATCTACACGATCTCTACGATCAAAGAGTATTCGCCAGAGGAATTTGCGAAGTACAACGGACAAACCGAACCTGAACCCAAGAGCAAGATGTCTGATATTTTCATCGACTTTGTCAAGATGCCGATCCGCATGCGTCGATTGGGCTTGGTCCAATTCTTCTCTTGGTTCGCCTTGTTCACCATGTGGGTGTACACGACCTCGGCGCTGGCAACCCATCACTTCGGATTATCGCCGGATGATACCAGTGGAGCCGCGTTTAATACGGCGGGAGATCAAGCTGGATTCCTCTTTGGATGGTACAATTTCTTCGCGTTGATCTTCGCTTTTCTCTTGACGCCTTTAGCCAAGCTGACGAGTCGCAAGTTCGTTCATATGTCTGCCCTCATTCTCGGCGGGATCGGACTTCTTTCCATGTACTTCATCAAAGATCCAAATCTGTTGATCATCAGCATGGTCGGAATCGGCTTCGCCTGGGCGAGTATCCTTTCCATGCCTTATGCGCTACTCATCGATTCATTGCCACTGACCAAGATGGGCGTTTACATGGGGATCTTCAATTTCTTTATCGTCATTCCACAGATCATCAATGCGCTATTCGGCGGACCGATCATTCATGGGTTTTTCGAGGATTACGCGATCTATTACCTCGTCTTTGGTGGGGCCCTCTTCATACTGGCTGGACTGTTGACACTGCGTATTCGCGAGCCTTTGTTCAACGAGGTGGAGCTCAAAGAAATGCAACGTCGAGATTCCTTGATCAAGGCGAAGCGGAAGAAGGAAGCGGGTCAGGGTTGACCTTTTGAAAGGAGGAATTCAAGGGGAATATGAACGCGCTTCTGCCAAGAAGACTCGTTGTGCTCGTGTCCTTCAAACGTGCGGCTCATGTAATTCGGTCGTGTGCCATACCGTGAGGAGATCAGACTGTCGAGGCGCGCCTGATACGCTGGGTAGAGCGAATCCAGTGTGGTTGTTCCTAGGTCGAAATAGAGCAAGTGGTCATCCTTGGCTTGATCGTATTTCTGTACAACATAATCGATCATGACATCCGCAAAAGGATGCGGTCCGGCAGCATGTGAGAAAGGCCAATGGGTCGAGAGGCATGCGGCTCCACCAAAGACCTCGGGGTATTCGAGGAGTGCGTAGGAGGAGATCAAACCACCCATGCTCGATCCCATGATGAAGGTGTGCTCTACTTCGGGTTGAGTTCGATAGGTCTTGTCGATGAACGGCTTGACTTCAGACACTATGAATTTCAGGTATTCATCGGCCATCATGTTTCCTTTCAATCCATATTCATCGTCGATGCTGTCACGAATGGCGGAGTCGAGCTGCATGAAGGGTTTTTCGGGACAGTATTCATTATAGCGCATCATGCCATTATTCCATACGGCGACGATGATGGCAGGGCGAATGGTTCCCTTGTCCATCAAGTCTTGCAAGATGCTGTCGGCTTCCCAAGCGACACCTCCATATGCCGTGGAAGCGTTGAAGACATTCTGTCCATCGTGCATATAAAGCACGTCGAATCGGGTGGTTTCTTCTTCGAAATACTGCCGGGGCAGGAATACCTCTACATCGCGGGCGTCCACAAACTCCGACTGGAAAGACGGGTGAACGTCGATCCTGCTATTTGCTTCCGGAGAATTACTACACCCGACCGTAAGTGACATGCAGAATATTAGGAAGGCACGCGAGATCACAGTTCAAGGATCAAAGGGGTTCGTGCGGGAAGATCAATGCTTCCTTGCATGGTGTACTGCTGTCCTGAGAGGACGTCCGTGCCCGACTGAGCTCCGGCAATGTGTTCCGCGAAACGACTCAGGTCTAGTGATGTTGGCTCGTCGTTCTTGTTCAAGATCACCATTACACGTTGGTCTGCGTTGTATCGGAAGTAGACGTACACGCCATCCTTCGGGCCGTAATGTGTGAGGTCTCCGTTGTGTACCGCCGAGGCCGTCTTTCGCCAGTTGAGCAAGGTCTTCGTGAACTTCTGGGCGTCGGCTTGAACCATAGAAAGTCCTTCACCTGCGAATCCATTCACTAAGTCTCCGTCCCATCCACCCGGGAAGTCGATACGGATGGTGCCGTGGTCGCCTTCTTCGCTGTTGTAGAACAAGAGCTCAGTTCCATAGTAGATCTGAGGAATCCCACGAGTGGTCGCGATGAAAGCCATCCCTAGCTTGAATAGATCGGGGTCGCTATTGATCTGACGGTAAAAGCGATCCATGTCGTGGTTGTCAGGAAAAACGACTAGGTTGTTCGGATCCGGATACTGAAAGTCTTGCGCCACCGCTTCGTAGAGTTTGAACCAGCCTCCCCACCACGATTCTTTCTCATTCAGGGCGTCAACCAAGGCTTTTTGGACGGGGAAGTCAAACATGCTAGGCAGACAGCTCGGGTACCCTCGGTTGTTTCCTTTTTGCCAATGGGCGATATAGGCAGGGTTCATCGTCCATTCTTCTCCTACCAGATTGAAGTTGGGATATTCCTGCATCACCGCGCAAGACCAATCGGCCATGAAGTTCTTGTCAGGATAGGGGTATGTATCCATACGAATGCCGTCGAGGTCCGCTTCTTCCACCCACCAGATCGAGTTTTGGATCAGGTATTTTGCCAAAAGCGGATTGCGCTGGTTCAGGTCGGGCATGCTTTCAACAAACCATCCGTCGGTCATGCTCAAGGAGTCTTCTTCGGCGCTGTATGGATCGTGAAGCGTGCTTCGGTAGTGCTTGTTCCACTTGTACTTCCAGTCGTTGTTGACCCAATCGGCGCTGGGGTGATCTTCCATCCACCAATGTCCGTCACCGATGTGGTTCATGATCTGGTCCATGACCATCTTTACTCCTTTTTCTTTTGCTTCTGCGCTGAGCGCTTTGTAATCCTCGAGACTTCCCATGCGAGGATCTACCTTATAGAAGTCGGTCGTACTGTATCCGTGATAAGAGTATTCCGGCTCTTGGTTCTCGATCACAGGACAGCTCCAAATAGCCGTGAAACCCATGTCGGCGATGTAGTCTACATGGTCTCTGATGCCTTGAATGTCTCCGCCGTGTCGACCGCCTTTGAACTCTCGGTTCGGGCCTTCGATCATGCCATCCATTTGGTCGTTGCTCGGGTCACCGTTGGCGAATCGATCCGGGGTGATCAAGTAGATCACGTCTGAGGAATTGAACCCGGCGCGTTCCCGAGAACCCGGCTTCCTGGCCTTGAGATCATACTTTACCTTCTTCTTTTTCTTCCCATCCTTGACGAGGTGGAAGGTGTACTCTCCCGGTTGGATCGATCCGCTGAGAGCGATGTTGACAAACAAGTAGTTCGGATTATCCGTGTTCTCCACGCCGGTCACTTTGAATTGCTGGTCATCGGATGATGCCGTGTATTCACCTAGGCCTTCACCGTGGATCATGAGTTGAAGTTCGCCACTGCTCATGCCTGCCCACCAATGAGGAGGCTCCATGTGTTCGATCTTCTGGGCGTACAGTTGGTTTCCGACGAGGAGTGCAGCCGTCAGCAGTATATAAAGATTGCTTCGCTTCATACATGAGGAATAAAAAAAGCCACCGAAGTGGCTTTTAAGTTATAAGGACCGGATCAATAACCGGTGTTCTGTGTCAAGTTTGGATTAGCGATCACGTCGTCCGCGTTGAGCGGGTAGATCTCGTAGTGATCGGAAACACCCATGCCTTCAACCACATTTCCCTTCCACTCCCAGAGGTAGCTGCCGGAAGTGAATCGATCGAAACGTCGAAGGTCGCTGCGACGCTTGCCTTCCCAAGAGAGCTCACGTCCTCTTTCATCGATGATGAAGTCGAGGTCGTACGAAGTGATGTTTGGTTCGTTGGCTCGATCTCGCAACATGTTGATGTATTGCAACCCGGTTCCAGTACTACCGTGTCCGCGAGCCGCTAATTCAGCGTACATGAGGTATACATCAGCCAAACGCATCCAATGGAAATCCAGGTTCACCTGCGAGTTCATGGAATAGTTGTCCGGCATGATCGTATCGCCACTTGGGTCATAGTAAACGTTCTTGTACTTCGTCATCGCCCATCCTTGATCAAACTGATCGAAGGTGTCGATACTTTGGCTATGTCCCTCAGTATACCAAGTGAATCGATCACTGGTCGCGGAATCTGCAACGAAAAGGTCGGTAAACGCCTTGGTGGCTCGATATCCTTCCCATCCGCCGGTGATGCCGAATTCATCTACATCCATGCCACCACCTACGAAGGCGTGAACCAAGAAGGTAGTTCCACCATAGGACTGTGTGAATTCTCCATCACAGAGTACAGACCAAATCGCTTCGGGCGAATTCTCATTGTTCAGGGTAAACAAGTACTTGTAATTGTCCTGAAGAGAGTAAGCTCCTGAATTGATGATCTTCTCTACGTAGGTCAGGGCATCCGCGTAGCGATCTTCTCCTGTCCAAACATCAGCATTGAGGTACATGTTGGCCAATAAGAACCAAACAGCTCCTTGGTCTGCTCGTCCATAATCACCTGAGCCGGCGCTTGGAAGTGCTGACTCGATCTCTAGAAGTTCTCCTTCCACATAGGCGAAGAGGTCTTTCGCGTTGGTTTGCTCCGGAAGTTGAGCACCAATACCATCGGCTTCAGTCACGAATGGAACATTCCCTCCAAATAGCTCAATGGCGTGAGACCAAACAAATGCACGGATCCAACGTGCTTCCTCACGATAGGCTCGGATCTGATTCTTCTCTGCCTCGGAAAAGCCCCGTCGTTCCATGTTGTCCTCCGAACACTCTCGGATGAACTCATTTGCCAGTGTGATCTGGAAGAACAATCGAGAATACATGGCCTTAACAAAAGAGTTTGCCGAACTCCACTCCATGGTGTTCAGCTCTGGGATACCCACGTCGTTCCAACGACATTTTGCGGCGTCAGTGGATAGTTCCTGAAGGTTCCAATACACCCTGAGGTATGGTGAGAAGCCCTCATCGATATCAGCGATGTCAGGGTTTCCTGCGGGTCCTTGATTGCCACTCAATACGAACCCAGCGTATAGCTTGGCCAAAACGTTGACGTAGTTGTCGGCAGTGTCGTATACCGCGGCAGAATTGAATCCGTACTTCGGAGTTAGATTGAGGTCCTTATGACATGCACTCATTGTGACAAGCACGAGCACAAAAGGAATAATGGTCTTTATGATTCTGTTATTCATGATTTCTGTGCTTTAGAATGAGAGGTTGAGATTGAACGAGTAGATCCGCGGTCTTGGGTAGAAGTTATTGTCAATTCCACCGGAGATCTCTGGATCCACCCCGGAATAGTTCGTGAGCAAGAACACGTTGTTGACCGCCACACCCACTCTCAGCTTTAGCTTCTCTGTGAAAACACTGCCGAAGTCGTAGCCAAGATTGACGTAATCCATACGGAGGAAATCAGCTCTCTCCACGTAATGATCGGATAGCGTTTGGTTGGTGCTGGTTTGGATGATCTCATCTTCCAAGAAGCTCTCATGCAGGTTGACCAAGAAGTTCTGCGAAGGAATAGCGTTGTAGAAGCCTCGTGAAGACTTCACGTTGTTGTAAACATAGCGTCCTAGTTCACTCCTTAGGTTGAAGCCGAGGCTCCACTTCTTGTAACGCAGGTTGCTATAGAATCCGATGTACAATTGAGGAGCGGCTTGCTTGTAGTGATAGCGGTCGTCTTGGTTGATCACGCTGTCGCCATTGAGATCAGCGAATTCATTCTCGAGAGGCTTACCATCCTCGTCATACAATTGCTCGAATACATAGAAGGAGTTCGTTGGGAAACCTACAGAGTGGATCTGAACGTTGTTGCCGATACCCGCTCCAGAGATCCCTCCGGTTAGGATACCGATGTTGTTGCTATCAGCAACTGCGGTCAGGTTGGTGACCTCATTGATGTTCATCGTCATGTTGGCACCCACGTCAAGTTGGAAGTCTTTCTTCTGGATAGCTACCGCGTTCAATTCGAACTCGAATCCTTTATTGGTCATCGAACCCACGTTGGTGAGGATCTCATTCTTGAAATTCACACCGGCAGGAACATCGATGATCGCAAGCAGGTCATAGGTTTCTTTCAGGTAGAAGTCTAATGAACCGGAAAGCCGATCGCGGAAGAATCCATAGTCGATACCAATGTTATAGGACATGGTCTCCTCCCATTTGATGTTGTAGTCGAATCCGTCAGGACGGTAAATATTGTAGAAAACGCCTCCCAAAGGATACATCGCTGTAGGAGTAGAGGTTTGATAGTTCGCGATGTAAGGATAGTCGTTACCGATATCTTGCTGGCCTGTGATTCCCCAGCCTCCGCGAAGCTTCAAGTAAGAAAGTGTATTTGACCCGCTCAAGAAGGCCTCGTCAGAGATCCTCCATGCGCCTGCGAGTGATGGGAAAAGTCCCCATCGATTTTCAGGAGAGAATCGGCTTGATCCATCCTGACGCAACGTGGCAGTCAAGAGGTAACGACCGTTGAACGTGTAGATCATACGACCGTAGTAGGAGATCAAAGCGTTCTCATTCCATCCGGGAATTCCAGCAGGGGTGATCGTGTCACCGGCAATATTCAGTACGTCAAATACGTCTGTCTCAGTTCGCCAAAACTGGTAGGAATATCCTCCTGTCAGATCGAATTCACTTTTGATGCCCTCGACCTCCTTCTTATAGTTGAAGTAAGATTCAAGCAGTCGGTTGGTCTTGACCTGATTGTATTGCTCTTGACGTCCACCCTGGATGTATGAACCAGCCGATGAGTCAGAAACGGTTACGGTTCCGAATCCTCGGGAGTAGTCATATCCCCCGTTGACTACCACGTGGAAGTCCTCCAAGAATGGCAGCTCATAGTCGAGCTTTGCATTACCAATGAATCGTTGCGCATTTCCGAAGTCGTCTCTCTGATTCAGAAGACCAACCGGGTTGCGAACGGCGAGTGGATCTGGATTTCCATTTGGCCGCACCCACTCGTAGTAGCCACCGAAACGGGTGTAGTCTGAAGGAAAGGTGTAAGAACCCCCATAGACTTCAGGGTCATCTGCGTAAACGGGTTGTGTAGGATCAAAGGTGACGGCAGAGCCGATAGCGGCACGGTCAGCGAAAACGCTCTGGGTCAAGGAGAATTTGGTGTTCACATCCACAGCCAGCTGGTCGTTGAGCAGCTTCGGTGTCAAGTTCAGTCCGGCTGAGTAGCGCTTCATGTTGTCGCGATCCAGCACCCCATTCTCATCCTTATAGTTAAAGGACAATCGATATGGCAAGGCCTTGATACCTCCTGTGAGGGCCACATTGGTTTCGAGGATCAATGCGTTGCGGTAGATCTCGTCTTGCCAATCCGTATTCGTATTTCCCATGAGGGCTTGTTGCTGTGGATTACCATACTCGCGCACGACCCGCTTGTATTCAGCGGTATCCATCACAGGGATCTTTCGCGTCACCGTCGAAAGTGACACATTTTGTTGAAGGTTAATGGAAAACGGTGTCTTTCCACTCGCGCCTTTCTTGGTAGTGATCAGAATGACACCATTCGCACCACGAGAACCATAGATGGCCGCAGCGGAAGCATCTTTTAATACCACCATGTTCTCAATGTCGTTCGGGTTGATCAGCGTAAGGGGATCAGAGACTCCTGAGATGTCATTGTTGTCCAGCGGCACGCCGTCCACGACGATGAGCGGATCATTGCTGGCGTTTAGCGACGTTCCACCTCGGATCCGGATCGTACTACCCGATCCCGGGGCACCATTATTAGAGGTGATCTGCACCCCGGATACCTTACCCATGACCAACTGCTCCGGGGAGGTGATGTTTCCCTTTCCAAAGTCCTCCTGGTCGACCACCTTAGTAGAACCGGTCAGGTCATCCGAGTTGGTGGTGCCATAACCGATCACAACCGCCTCGCTCAGCAGTACGCCATCCAAGGCCATGGTCTCGTTGACGGACTTATTCTCGCCACCTGCAAAGGTCAACGAGAGGGTCTTGGTCTTGAATCCGATGTATGAATACTTTACGTTGTAGGTTCCAGGCTTGATGCCTTTGATCTCATAGTTTCCGTCGAGATCAGAGGAGGCGCCAAGAAGTGGCGATGTGCCTTCAACGACGACTGTTGCCCCTACTAGAGGGAAACCATCTTCTCCTTTGAGGTTTCCCTTTAAGGTGGCGTTTTGTGCAATGGATAGTGCCGCTAAGAACACGAGTCCGAAAGACAAGAACCACCGTAAGTGATTAACTTTCATAAGCATAGGTTAAGTGAGGAAATTTAAAAAATCTTGTTGTGGTTTGCGAAAAATACTACTTTAGTATCATCTAAGTGTAATTTTGACACTAAGGTACAATACATTTTTAAACTCACTTAACGATGAAGAAAATTTTTACTCTCTTGCTTGCCACCGCTCTTGTTGCGGGAGTTCAAGCCCAAGTAACGATCACGTACAAGGTGGACGTTACCAACTACGACACCAACAGCAACATCGATGCTAACGGTATCCGCATCGGTGGAAACTTTGCTACGATGAGCGCGACTACCGGTGGTAATGCTATGGTAGATTGGTCTCCTTCTGATGCTAACTCTGCAATGACAGATGAAGGTGGAGGTGTATGGTCGATTGAAGTTACTTACCCTGCAGAATCTATCGGGGAAGAACAGCTTTACAAGTTCGTGAACGGTGATTGGGGAACGAACGAAGGATTGGCAGGAAGTAATATCGCTACTGACAGCTGCGGCTTGGATGACGGTGCAGGAAACATCAACCGTACCCTTGTGATCCCTGAGTGGCCAACTACATTGATCTTCTGCTGGGATCAGTGTACTCAGTGCGATAGCTCAAGCGCCATCTTGGAAGTTCAGGAAGTACAGACCAACGATATGGTTGTATTCCCTAATCCATTCGTTGATGCTTTCACAGTTAGCTCTGCGTCAAACAGCGCTATCTCTAGTGTTTCTGTTATGGATCTTTCAGGTCGATTGGTGGCTACTATTTCAGGTGAGCGTCGCAATGCGGTGAGCATTGATGCTGATGCACTCGGAATGGAGTCTGGAATTTATTTGGTTCGCGTAACTGACGTGAATGGTCGAACCAACTTAGTGAAGGTAGCGGCTCAATAACTTTGTGGTTTGTGAACATCTTAAAGGCCTCGCCATCCGGTGAGGTCTTTTTTTTACCCCTACATTCGCCTTGTGCTCCGATCGGTGATCATAGTAGGGATGGTAGGCGTATTGACAATGGGTTGCGAGAGACGTGAATGCGTTGACTGCGTGGATACGCAAGGCAATATTTTTACGTTCTGTGATCCCGCTGAAACACCCCTCGAGAATTTGGAGTGCGGGGAAACCTACAAGAAAAGATGAGAGCGCTGCTTTGGATATGCATACTTGCCCTTTCCGGAACGACGGCTTGTAAAAAGCGCGTCGAGCTGTGTCCGACCGAGCCCGATTACGTCGTTTCTTGCTCTTCGCCGAAAGAACTACTGGGAACATGGCGCTCAGATTCCGTTCATATCATCACCGAAGTCGACTCCATCGACTCCTTGATCGTTGATCGCTTTCCCACCTTGCTCTACTCGATGCAGATTCACTGTGACGAAGACTCGTTGTTCCTGTTGACGTACCGAAACTTCTCCGGCGTTCGAACCGAAGTCGTGCGGTCTACTCACTATGAAGTGAATTCTGCTGGAGCCTATGTCTATGATCCGCTCGACGAAGTCAGTGATACAAGTGAGGCGGAGTTCATCCTCCGATGGACGCCGGAGGGCGATTCTTTGCTCGATGCTCGCTGGGTAGAAAACCCGAATACCAACCAACGCACGGAGACGTTGATCTTTTTCCGTAAGGATTGAACCGGACGGTCGTTTAACGGTTTGAACAGCTCTAACGTCTACTTCATATGCGTCACTTTTTTCCTCTCTTCCTTTTGACCTTGCTGAGTCTTTCGGCTTGCCAGAAAGATGAGCCTGCTCCGCTGCCCCAACTGGTTTCCGACGCAGCGATGTCTCACTCGAAGCATACCATTCTGCTCGAACCAACCGTGAGCGTGAATTGTGGCGCATGCCCGCTAGCACACCATGAAGTCGAGGAGATCGAAGCCAATTACAATAATGTCACGCACATGTCGCACGACTTGTTCGGGCCGCTTTCGCATCCTTATACAAGTTATTTGATGGACAAGATCAACAAGACGGTCTATACGCCCTTGCTCCATGTGAGTCGTCGCCATGAGGATGGCAGCGTGGTATACTATCCGGTCAATATGACTCGGGGCATCGTGGACTTGGTTCGACGAGATTCAACAGCGGTGTCCCTGAGCATCGAGACGATGACACAAGAGTCTGATATGCAGATCGAGGTGAAAGTGTTGACCGATGCACAAGATCTACAGAAAGAGTTGGCCCTGACCGTCATCCTCGTCGAGAAAGAAGTGGTAGGCGAGGGGAGCGGCTATGATCAACGCAACTACGGAAACGATGATGAGGACCATCCCTACTATCAGCAAGGCGATTGGATCCAAGGGTTCAAACACACCAACGTGATCCGCTATGTGCTTACGCCCAACGAAGGAGAGCTCATCGACCTTGAAAGCGGAAGCTTTGACTGGACGACTACGGTCTCTTTATCAGAACTCGATCAGAGTCCCGAAGCGTACCGCGTCATCGCCTTTGTAAATGAAAACAGCGACATCGTGGAACCCATCCTCAATGCCGCTGTCGCTGAACTTTCAGAATGACCTTAGAGGTCGAACTTGATGCCCTGAGCTAATGGCAGTTCTGTGCTCCAGTTGATCGTGTTGGTTTGACGGCGCATATATGCCTTCCAAGCGTCGGATCCGCTTTCGCGGCCTCCGCCGGTTTCCTTTTCTCCTCCGAATGCTCCACCGATCTCGGCACCGCTCGTGCCGATGTTCACGTTTGCGATACCGCAGTCAGAACCTCGATGACTCAAGAAGATCTCGCTCTCACGCATATTGGTGGTCATGATGGCCGAACTCAAACCTTGCTTCACTCCATTCTGGATGGCGATGGCTTCATCGAAGTCTGAATACTTTATGAGATAAAGGATCGGAGCGAAGGTCTCTTCCTGTACGATCTTCCACTCGTTCTTCGCTTCTGCGATCGTGGGCTTCACGTAGCAGCCGCTTTCGTATCCTGCTCCTTCCAACACTCCGCCTTCCACAACCATCGATCCTCCGGATGTTTTCACCTGTTCGATGGCTTCTGAATACATCCGAACGGCGTCCTTGTCGATCAGTGGGCCGACGTGGTTGTTCGCATCCAATGGGTCGCCAATGCGCAGCTGTCCATAGGCACGCTCAAGGGTAGACTTCACTTCGTCATAAATACTCTCGTGGATGATCAACCTTCGTGTCGATGTGCATCGCTGTCCTGCTGTTCCGACGGCGCCGAACACGATACCAGGAACGGCGATCTTGAGGTCAGCATTTGGAGTAAGGATGATCGCGTTGTTTCCACCCAATTCGAGGATGGTCTTACCCAATCGACGTCCGACGGCTTCGCCTACCTTCTTACCCATGCGGATAGATCCGGTGGCGGAGATCAACGGCACACGGGTGTCATTGCTCATCAACTCGCCGAGCTCGTAGTTTCCAACGACCATGCAGTTGACGCCTTCAGGCACATCGTTGCGCTGAAACACTTCTTCAACGATGTTCATACAAGCCACGGCGCAAAGCGGCACCTTCTCAGATGGCTTCCAAATACAAACGTCACCGCAGATCCACGCGATCATACTGTTCCATGCCCATACAGCCACAGGGAAGTTGAAGGCCGAGATGATACCAACCACTCCCAGCGGGTGGTACTGCTCATACATGCGGTGCATGGCGCGCTCACTGTGCATGGTGAGGCCGTGAAGCTGACGTGAAAGCCCGACCGCAAAGTCGCAGATATCGATCATTTCTTGAACCTCGCCGAGACCTTCTTGGTAGCTTTTTCCCATTTCGTAGCTGACCAATTTTCCAAGGTCTTCCTTCTTCTCGCGAAGCGCTTCGCCGATCTGTCGTACTACTTCTCCTCTTTTAGGAGCGGGCCACATGCGCCATGTTTCAAACGCCTTTTGTGCCGTGGCGACGACCTCCTCGTAGTTCCCCTTTGACGTACCCTTCACCGTGGCGATCTTACTGCCATCGACGGGGGTGAATGATTCATAGACCGTTCCGTTGGATTCGATCCAGCGTCCGGTGTATGTTCCTTGATTGGTGTCTTGGATTCCGAGTGCTCTGAGTGTGTCTTTCATGAGTAGTTTGCGTTTCGGCAAATGTACATTCCTCGACCCGCCTAGAAAGGGACTTTGACCACAAGTTGTTCACCCGCTTTAAAGCACTTCATTCAACCAAGCACTCACCTCCTTGGCATGCGTGTAGACCATAAAATGAGGGCCACCCTTCACCTTCTTGTCGGCCTTGATCTTCCGGATCGGAAAGGCCGTGTCTGCGGTTCCGTGGATATGACGGATGTTCTTCACGTCGTGGTCGCCCTTCCACGCTATGATCTGCTCCGTGGACCAGTCTACGATGCGCTCATTGCTTCGCTCTAGGATCCCGAAGAGCATGTTTCGTTCGTCTTCGGTCTTCACCCCGAAAAACCAGGCGGCCAAATCTCGGATGTGCATGATACGGGATGGAGGTACTACCTGATGCAACCTCATCAATCCGATCAGATCAAAGTTGATCGGCATCTCGGCTTTGGATTTCACCGAACTGATCAAAACCACCTGCTTGATCGGAAAGCGTTGGGCGATTTCGATGGACATGATGCCACCAAAAGAAAGGCCCACGAGGGTGGCATTTTCAGGGTCAGCTATGCCCTCGGCCATCCGTCGTGGCCCAACGACTCATTCTCTTTCGGGACCAACCAAGGCAAGTGGTGTGCTTCAATATCCTCCCGCAAGGTTAGGCGATCAAAGACCGTGTGATCTGCTCCTAAGCCGCCGATGAAGTAGACTTGGGTCATTCCTCTACATGGGTAAAATTGCCCACCGCAGGATCAAACCCAATGCGAGCGACCCGCTTGGGCTTCTTGCCTGATTCGGATTCGTGAAGCGTCACACGGAAGCCTCCGTACTCGAATGAGTAACCTTTCTCTTCTTCCGGAACATTGCGTGTGTCGAATTCCATGTAGCGTTGACCGTATTCGGGCTTGTTGAAATAGATTGTGTATTCCTCGTCGAAAGAAAGGTCGAATTGAAACTGGCCATTGGGACGAGTGACCACCTCCACCATCTCGCGATCGGATGCCTTGGTCAATACCACGCTCACTTCTTTCATCGGTAGACCGTTCTCTCCATATACCAAGCCCTTTACTGCTAAGTCAGCCTGTCCAAAGCCAACAAGGCTTGAGAACAAAAGAACTATGGCAAGCAAGTTTCTCATTCGCCTTCTTTATAAAAATGAACGTCGCGCTGAGGGAATGGAATTCGAACACCTTTTTCACGGAACAGTCGATCGATCTCAAAGCGAATTTCGCTACGAACGAATTCGATCTCCCAGGAATTGCGAGCCCAGAAGAAGACCTCAAAATCCAAGCTGGAATCACCGAAATTCTTGAATTGAACCTTGACGGGCATGTCCTGATCTACGGCAGGATGAGCCTTTGCGACCTGAGTCAAGATATCTCGGACCAACGAGGTGTCCGAACCATAGGCCACACCCACTTTAACATTGAAACGAGTCAGGTCGTCCATCGTGGTCCAGTTGATCACGTTGTCGGAGACCAACTTACTATTGGGAACGATGATGGTTATTCCATCTCGGGTTTTGATCTTGCTCGTACGAAAGTCGATCTCAATGATGCGACCGACGGTGTTGTTGAACTCTACGATGTCGCCCACTTTGACCGTTCCTCCGAAGAGAAGGATGAGTCCGCTCGTGAAGTCGTTGAAGATCTGTTGAATGCCAAGTCCCACCCCGACCAATAAGGCGGCCGAACCTGCCAGGACGATCGTTAGGTCTATACCGACCGATTCCAATGCAATGGTCGTGGCAATGGTGTAGGCAAAATAGGCGGCCAGTTTTTCAAGAGCGTAGAGTGAGCTCCGATCCATCCAGTCTCTTCTCTTGATGCTTCGGTCGATGAAAAGGCGAAATACCTTTAACGTGATTCCGGTGATCAGGTAGATCAGGATGATCAAGCCTACGTTGAATACGGTGAGATTGAAGTCCTTGTAGGAGAAGATCTCAAACTCGAGAACAGTCTGGATGTTTTCTAAAAGCTCCTTCATCAGTGCAATACGGTTCTTCCTAGTTTCTGATTGATCTTACGCTTCAGACCTTCCAAGCGCATCTGCCTCATCAGGAACGGCGAAGCATCGCCTCCCACGGTCGCCTGTTCCTTCATGGCCTCTTGATTTTCCTTGAGCATACGCTGCACCTGCTTGTCCTTGTAAGCGTACATCGCCTCCATGACCGCTCGGTTCAACTTCTTCTCCTCCGGTGTTACGAAAATCTCTTTGCGCTCCCAGTCGTCCAGCTGATAAGGTGAAGTCATCAGGTCAACGAAAAGCGCCCTCATTTCATCGTCCTCGTGGTTGATAAAGCTGTTCACGCTCAGCTTTTCGTACTCGTCGTAGTGTGTTGAGATCGCGTTAAAAAGCTTACGTAGGGATTCGGTCTCGAATTGAATACCGTCTTGAATCAGCTCGTCCAACAGAAACTCCAACACGTTGACTTCCTCATACCTCACCTCGTCCCCCTCTTTTTCCGGGTCGTGTTGCAACATGAAGGTCTTGTCGTGGTAATTGATCATCAACCTTAGGATGTCGCGCTCCTGAAATTCAAGGGTGTCTTCAACAAACTTTTTCTCTTCCTGGAACGAGGTCTCGATCACCGGTGGCTCGGGCAGGTCTTCTTCAAATCGGCGACTACCTCGATGCATTTGACGGTGGTGCTTGCGGAGGGCCTTGTTGAGCTCTGCGATTAAGGCTTTCTCCGAAACGTTCATCAGTTTGCTGCACTCGGCCACATACAGTGAACGAAGGATGGTGTCCGGGATCAAAGCGATGCTGTCGACCATCTGGTGAATTACCTCGTTGGTCTTGATCGGGTCGCCGTGGGCATCTCCCATGAGTAGGTCGGCCTTGAAGACGATGAAGTCCCGAGCGTTCTTCTCGAGGTACTCTTTGATCTCGATGCGGTCGTGTTCTCGGCTGAATGAATCGGGGTCGTGTCCCTCCGGAAGCATGACCACCTTCACATTCATACCTTGCTCCAAGATGATGTCGATCCCTCGCAGACTGGCTTTAAGTCCCGCGGAGTCGCCGTCATATACCAAGGTCACCGTTTGCGAATAGCGAGAAACCAGTTTAATCTGATCCTTTGTCAGGGCGGTTCCCGACGAGGCAACGGTGTTCTCAATCCCTTTTTGATTGAACGCAATAACGTCGGTATAACCTTCTACCAAGTAACAGTTCTCCTCGCGAGCGATCGACTGCTTGGCGAAGTGGATGCCATAAAGCGTGGAGCTCTTGTCGTAAATCGCGTTCTCGGGAGAGTTGATGTACTTGGGAATGTTCTTGTCTGCCTTCAGGGTTCGTCCGCCAAAGCCAATGACCCGACCACTCAGGTTGTGGATGGGAAAGATCACTCGCCCCTTGTATCCGTCGTATTTCCTTCCGTTCTTTTCCTTGACCAGCGCCGTCGCTAGCAGGTATTCATCCTTATAACCGCGTTCGCTGGCTTCGTTCGTCAGCACTTGATAGTCGTCCGGGTTGTAGCCCAACTGAAACTTCTTGATCGCACTCTCTTTAAAGTCGCGTTCCTTAAAGTAGCTCAACCCGATCTGCTGACCCTCTTCCGTTTCCCAGAGCTGATCACTGAACCACTTTTGTGCAAAGTCATTGATCACATACAAACTTTCACGCTCGTTTCTTGCCTCCTGTTGTTCAGGAGTGGGTTGCTCTTCCTCGATTTCGATGTTGTATCGCTGCGCGAGCCAACGCAATGCCTCGGGGTAGTTGAAGTGCTCGTGCTCCATGAGGAAGGTGACGACGTTACCGCCCTTGCCCGAACTGAAATCCTTGAAAATCCCTTTGGCCGGGGATACCATGAAGGATGGGGTCTTCTCATCCGTCCATGGACTCAGACCCTTGAGACTCGACCCCGACTTCTTGAGGTTGACAAACTCGCCAACAACCTCGTCGATGCGAGCCGCATTCAATATTTCATCAACCTTGTGTGGAGGGATCATACCTTACGAAGGTAACAACGCTGAGGGCAATTGCCTAGTCCGCCTGTTGGGCGTCGAAATTCATCTTTTGGAGTACCGTGCCGTCCGGATTGTAGAAGGTCCAAGTGCCCGATTTGAGGTCTTCCTTGAATTGACCCTCATAGCGCTTCGTGCCATCCGGCCAATAAACTTCCTTCTTTCCTTCCTTCAGACCATGATCATAACCTCCTAAACTCCAGAGCTGACCGGAATCGTAATAATAACGCCATTCTCCATGACGCAAGCCCTTCTCGTCAAAGCCACCGACATACTCTCGCGTGCCATCTTGGTAAAACTTTTCCTCCTTCACTTTCATGCGTTGGTTATCCTGCTCCAGATAGTACGACACCAGTTTGGGCTGCGTCTCGCTCCATTGTTCCGTCACCACGCGCTCGGGCTCCTTTTCACAAGCCATCAGGACGATTGCCATGACCATGGCCCACCACCAACTCTTTGCCTTCATGCGCTCAAAAATAGTCGGGTTGAGAGATTTTGCAATCACCTATCGAGGATTCGGTAGAGACAAGCTTGAAATTGAAATAGTAGAAAGTACCAAAAGATGGTTTTTTCTGAAAATGTTTGGACCGTATCGCATTGATGAAAATGGATAAAAACCCTTGTAAAAACGCCATTTATTGAAAGGTTTTCAGTGGTTGGTCAAAAAAGTTAGAAGATTGAATACTTATAGTTTTTTGAAAAAAAGGTATTATTGACGTTCGTTTGAATGAAAATGAGCATTTTTTCAATCACAATTGAAAAGAGATCAGTGGTGAAATCTAAACCTGATAACCATGCATTCTAAAAGATATGTCATCGCGCTGATCGCGCTGATCGTGGCCCTCGGAGGGCTGTTGATGGGATTCGATGCCTCGGTGATTTCCGGGGTAGTGGGATTCATTGAGCCGGAGTTTCAACTCACCAAGTTAGAGTTGGGATGGTCGGTAGCTTCACTAACCCTAAGCGCCACCTTGGCGATGATGTTTGCCGGACCGTTGAGCGACAAGATCGGTCGGAGAGCCGTGCTGCGTATTGCGGCCATCCTTTACGCTATCTCGGCTTTAGGCTCAGCCCTTGCTCCTGATTTTTTCTGGCTTGTAGTAGCACGAATGATCGGTGGATTTGGTGTAGGAGCATCCCTCATACTAGCGCCGATGTACATCGCGGAAATGTCACCACCCGAACTCCGAGGTCGGATGGTTTCATTCAATCAACTGAATATCGTGATCGGTATCTCATTGGCCTTTTTTACCAATTATCTCATTTTACAATATGCCAAGGAGACCAGCGGATGGGTTACCTCACTCGGCTTGAGTGATAACGAGTGGAGATGGATGTTCGGATTAGAAACCGTGCCAGCCATGCTGTATTTCATTGGACTATTCTTCGTTCCGAAAAGCCCGAGATGGCTTATTCTCCAAGGCAAAGAGGAAGAAGCGCGCAAGATCATGTGCCGTTTGACGTCTGAACAAGAGGCCGATCACGTGTTGGAAGAAATGAAGAATCAAGATTCTGACCAAGGCGAAGCCAAGGGTAAGCTGAAGGATCTTCTGCACCCTTCACTCAGATTGGTGCTAACTATCGGAATCGTGGTGGCTGTCTTGCAACAGATCACGGGAATCAACTCTGTCTTCTTCTATGCTCCGATGATCTTCGAACAATCGGGTATCGGTACAGACGCCTCGTTCGTTCAAGCGATCTTGGTGGGTCTGACGAACTTGGTATTTACCGTCGTGGCTATGCTCTTTATCGATCGCCTCGGTCGTAAGCCGCTGCTGAGTTTTGGTGTTGCGGGTATAGCGCTCTGTATGTTCCTGCTGTCCTACAGTTTTTACGATGCCACCTACGAAGTGAAGGCTGATACCTTCTCCATGATCGAAGATCTGGATCCTTCTACGGTCGAACCTTTGGTGGGCCAAGTCTATCAAAGTGACAAAGAGTTTTCGGCAGCCTTGGCTACCGTACTTACAGAAGAGCAGATCACCGAGCACAAGTCACCGTTGGTTACGGCTACCATCAAGATGAATTCTATGCTCATCCTTTGGGCTATCATCGGATTCGTAGCCTCCTTCGCCGTGTCCATCGGTCCGGTTATGTGGGTATTGTTTTCTGAATTGTTCCCTAATGCGATCCGAGGTTTTGCGATCTCCTTTGTGGGACTGATAAACTCAGCGATCAGCTTCCTCGTTCAGTGGATCTTCCCATGGGAACTCGAGGCCTTGGGTAGTTCTGCTACCTTCCTCATATACGGTCTCTTTGCTGCGGCGGGACTCATTTTCATCATCCGAGTGATTCCGGAAACCAAAGGAAAATCCCTCGAAGAATTAGAAGCTCAACTAGTAAAGTAAACGATATGTCAACCTCGCATTTCTGGCCAGCCCTAGCCCTCATCCTTCTTACCTCTTGCGGAGGACAATCAACGGAACCGAAAGAAGAGTCTACCAATGAATCAGCTTCAAAAACGGAACTCCTGGTCAAGCGATTCAGTGCCGAATCCAATGAAGTTTCGAAGGACAAGCCATTTGACTTCGAGCTTGAGGTGAACGAAACCGGTCGATACCGAGTGACGGTCTATGGCAATGGAACTGAAACCCATGTCTGGTTGGAGGACTATATCAACAATCCGGATGATCGCACCTACAACATCACCGGGTCGCTAGCATTGAACGGTGGAAGCGTTTCTGTAGATGGCTCACCCTTGGCTACGGGTAAGCACCCGATACGGATCCACGCAGATACCAACGTGCTCATCGACAGTATTTCTTTTGAATTGATCCAGAAGTTCAAGCCGACTCCCAAATCGCTTACTCAATCCATGGAAGGTGAAGAGTGGGAACTCATCTGGTCAGACGAATTCGATGGGGAAGGCCTTCCTGATACCTCCAAGTGGTCGTACAACATCGGCAACTGGGGATGGGGCAACTTTGAACCGCAGTACTACATGGGACCTCGAACAGAGAATGCTCGTCAAGAAAATGGAACCCTGATCATCGAAGCCCACCGCGACGATATGGGTAACCCATGGACCTCTACTCGATTGACCACGCAAGGAAAGGTGTCTTTCACCTACGGTCGCGTAGAATTCAGAGCCAAGGTGCCTGTGGGTCGTGGTACCTGGGCTGCTGGATGGCTCTTGGGTGATGAATATCGCGATGAGCTTTCATGGCCGTATTGTGGTGAGATTGATGTGCTCGAATGTGTCGGCTACGAGATCGACGACTCAACCGGTAGCGGAATCAATCATGCTACTTGTCACACACGTGCCTACTACTTCAAGCAGGGCAATCAGATCGGAAGTGAGATCAAGGTCGACAGCATGGATAGTAAGTTCCACACTTACGCTATCGAGTGGTACCCTGATCGTATCGAAGGTTATCTCGACGGAGAGCATTACTACACCTACGACAAGAATGCCGACGAGCTTGAGTGGCCGTTCAACAAGCCTCAGAACATCATCATCAACCTAGCCGTCGGAGGCGGATGGGGAGGTCTTCAGGGCATCGATGACGCCTACGACCAGCATCAATACATCTTGGATTACGTTCGCGTTTACCAGAAAAAGTGAAGCAGTTAGTCATTCTCATCGGAGCCATGGCCTCGTTGCTATGGTCGTGTTCTGAGCCAACACCCAAGCCTATGAAGGTCAAGATCATTCAATCCACCGCTGAAGGAGATCGATTGAAGGAAGTTTCGGCCTTGGATAAGGTGAAGGGAGCCGTGGATACACTAAGACTACTTCCTAATGAACAGTTTCAGACCGTTTTGGGTTTCGGAGGTGCGTTCACGGAGTCGTCTGCTTTCGTGCTGAATCAACTCAGTAAGGAGAATCGCGACCGCGTACTTCAGGCCTACTTTGGACATGACGGCGCGCGCTACTCACTAACGCGAACTCACATGAATAGCTGTGACTTCTCCTTAGGTTCGTATTCCTATGCTCCTGTCGAGGGTGACACCGCGCTCGATCATTTTTCTGTAGGAGAAGATAAGGATGACATCATCCCAATGATTAAAGATGCCATGGGGCTTTCGAAGGATGGATTCAAGATCATCGCATCGCCGTGGACTGCTCCTCCGTGGATGAAGACAAACAATGCGTGGTACGCAGGAAGCTTGAAGAAGGAGTACTATCCTACTTGGGCCAAGTTTTTCACGAAGTATGTCGACGCCTACCGTGAAGAAGGAATTGACATCTGGGGATTCACGGTTGAGAATGAGCCGCTTGGCAATGACTCGAACTGGGAGAGTATGAATTACACTCCTGAAGAAATGGGAGAGTTTGTGAAGCACCATCTTGGGCCGGAATTGAATCGTGAAGGCTACAACCAAGCGATTTTGGTTTATGATCAGAACCGCGGAAAGGAACTCGAAGAGTGGGCAGATGTATTGCTTACAGATCCTGAAGTGAAGAAGCATATTTACGGAACGGCAGTTCACTGGTATACGAGCACCGTGGATTGGTATGGCGAGTCATTGCAGCATACGCATGAGCTAGCTCCTGATAAGGCCATCATTCATACAGAAGGGTGCATCGATGCCGAGGTGCCGCATTGGCAAGACGACGCTTGGTATTGGTCCAGAGAGGCCACCGACTGGGGATGGGATTGGGCAAAACCAGAGGACAAGAAGGATCACCCCAAATACGTGCCGGTCTTCCGTTACGCTCGTGACATCATCGGGTGTATGAACAACTGGGTGACAGGTTGGGTAGATTGGAATATGGTACTCGACCGACAAGGTGGACCTAACCACGCCAACAACTGGTGCATCGCTCCGATCATCGTGGATACCGCTGCGGATGAGGTGTATTTTACCCCGTTGTATGACGCCATGGTGCACTTTAGCAAGTACATGCGTCCGGAAGCAAAGCGCATTGGCTGGGAAGCATCTTGGGCAGGAAATGAGATTATGACCACATCCGTTCAGAACGAAGACGGATCGCAAGTAGTTGCCTTTTTAAACCAAACAGAAGAGAAGAGAGTGATCCGATTGGAGCGCGCAGACGAAGTGGCATTCATCGAACTGCCCGCGCGAGCCATCCAAACGATCATCATAGAATAGAGGAATTGATATGAGCATGAAAGAAGTATTGTTGGGAACGACGCCGCTTCATCTGGAGGATAAGCAGATCGAAGGGAAATTCACGACGTTGTTCGGTGAGGATTATTACGTGATCGAGCATTTCGACCGAATGCGACCGTTCTTCATGACGATCGTGAGTTCGTCTGACCACTGGTTCTTCATTTCAAGTAATGGAGCCTTATCAGCGGGACGGGTAAGCCCGGATAATGCGCTGTTTCCATACTACACCGACGATAAGATCACTGACTCGGTCGGACTGACGGGTAGCACGACGCTGCTTCGTGTAGAAAAAGGCGGAACGTTCTTCTTGTGGGAGCCGTTCAACAATACTTATAAAGGCGTTTACCCGACCACGAGTCGCTTGTATAAGAGTCGTGAGGGAAATCGTATCGTATTTGAGCAGCGAAACGACCAGCTTGGTGTGACCTTCCGCTATGGGTGGATCTTCTCTGAGAAGTATGGTATCGTGAAGCGCTCGGAAGTGATTCAACACGCGGAAGACATCGGAACCATTGAGGTCTTGGATGGAATCACCAACATCCTTCCATATGGAGTGGATAGTAACCTGCAAGCGGCGCGAAGCACCTTGGTTGACGCATACAAGCGCAACGAATTAGACAGCGATACCGGTCTGGCCATGTTTTCGCTGAGTTCGATGGTCGTTGACAAAGCCGAGCCAAGTGAAGCGCTTAAGTGCACCACCGTTTGGTCTACCGGCGTAGATGCTCAGGCATATCTGCTTTCAAGCACCCAACTCGAGAGTTTTCGACGTGGCCGTGAGGTGAAGCAAGAAACCGACGTGAAGGCTGAAAAGGGAGCTTTCTTCCTGCGCACCGATATTGATTTGGAGGTGGATGGAAGTGTCTCTTGGGTAGTAGTTTCTGAACTTGCACAATCGCATGCTGACATTGAGGCGTTGCGCATGAAGCTGCGTAATCGCAATGGCCTTTACGATGAGGTCATGGAAGATGTGGCTGAGGACAAGGCCGAGCTACGCAAGAAGATCGGAATGAGTGATGGGATCCAGTTGTCACAGGACCGTTTGAGTACCGGACGACACTTCTCCAATGTGCTCTTCAATATCATGCGGGGTGGAACTTTTGTCGATCAATATCAGATTGAGACCGATGACTTCCTTCGTCACGTCAAGCTGATGAACCGAAAGGCCTTCGAAGCATTCAAAGGAACACTCAGTGAACTTCCACCGACGATCTCCTATCATCAATTGCGTTACTTCATCACAGCGACGAACAAGAAGGATTTGATGCGCTACTACCTGGAGTATCTTCCTCTTTCTTTCAGTCGTCGTCACGGTGACCCGAGTCGTCCTTGGAACCACTTTACCATCCAAGTGAAGACAGCAAATGGAAAACGTTCAAGAAAGTTCGAAGGCAACTGGCGCGACATCTTCCAAAACTGGGAAGCTCTGGCTTTTACTTATCCGGAGTATACCCTCGGCATGATCACCAAGTTCGTCAATGCTTCTACCATTGACGGATACAATCCTTATCGCATCACCAACGAGGGCATCGACTGGGAGGTGATCGAGCCGGATGACCCTTGGTCATACATCGGATATTGGGGCGATCACCAAGTGATCTATCTACTGAAGTTTCTGGAGCTTTCGTTACGCTATCATCCTCGCAGACTGCGTCGCATGTTGGACTCAAAGATCTTCACTTACGCCAACGTGCCTTATCGCATTAAAGGCTACGATGCAATCACCGCGGATCCAAAGGATACCATCGATTTTGATCATGACATGGACCGCGCCATCCGTTTCAAGACTGATCAGATCGGTTCTGACGGAAAGATGATCTGGACAAAAGAGGAGCAGCTTCTGAAGGTCAATCTGGTGGAGAAACTCATGGTGATGACCTTAACCAAGTTGTACAACCTCATCCCCGAAGCCGGAATTTGGCTCAATACTCAGAGACCGGAATGGAATGATGCGAATAATGCTTTGGTTGGCAATGGCGTCTCCATGGTGACGTTGTATTATCTACGCCGCATGCTCGCCTTCTACCAGAAACTATTCGCAGATCTTGAGGTGGATAGCTTCGAGATCAACAAGCCCGTTGTCGACCTCATGGATTCCTTGAATCGAGGGTTTAAGAATTACGAGTCTGGACTTGAGAAAGGCTTCACGGATGCGCGGAGACGCGACTTCATGGATGACTTTGGTATCGCGGGAGAGCACTACCGCACAACAGCATATGCTGGTTTTACAGGTGAGAAGCGCACCCTTCGTGTCGATGCCATGCTCGAGTTCTTTGAACGAGCAAATACGTACCTCGAAAAGGCGATCGATATCAATAAACGCGTAGATGGATTGTATCATTCTTACAACCTAGTGACCCTCTCTGAAGGTCAGGCCAAGATCAGCTATCTCTATGAGATGTTGGAAGGCCAGGTTTCTGTGCTAAGCGCAAAGTATCTATCGGCAAGAGAGTCACTGGATGTATTGAATGCTCTGAAAGCCAGTGATATGTTCCGCCCGGATCAGTATAGTTACATGCTTTATCCGGATCGAGAGTTGCTGCCTTTCCTCCAAAAGAATCGCATCGAAGAACGGTGGGTGAAGGATTCAAAGTTAGTGGAGGCCCTGTTGCTTCGAAATGACAGATCCATCATTGAGCGCGACATCACCGGACAGATTCATTTCAATGGTGAGTTCCACAACGAAAAGGATCTGCTTCGTGCCCTAGACGGTATCGAAGATCCGGAGTTGGCTCGATTAGCTCGCCATGAAAAGGACCACTTGATCCAAGTCTTTGAGAAAGTCTTTGACCATAAATCATTTACTGGCCGATCAGGCACCTTCTATGGCTATGAAGGTCTTGGTTCCATCTATTGGCACATGGTCTCCAAGCTACTTTTGGCCGTGCAGGAGTGCATCTATTTGGGTGAAGAGAAAGGTGCCGACGAAGGAGTTATGGGTCAGTTGATCGAGCACTTCTATGAGATTCGAGCTGGAATAGGTGTAAACAAATCTCCTGAGTTGTACGGCGCGTTCCCCACGGATGCCTATTCTCATACACCGAAGAATGCGGGAGTTCAGCAGCCGGGAATGACCGGTCAGGTAAAAGAAGACATCATCAATCGCTGGGCAGTATTAGGTGTGCGAGTAAAGGAGGCTCGATTGCAGTTTGCTCCACTCATCCTTCGCAAGGAAGAGTTCTTGGAAGAAGACGGCACGTTGACCTATTTCGATCAGCGTGGAAAGGTGAGCAAGATCGACGTACCGAAGAATGGTATGGCCTTTACATATTGCCAGATTCCGGTGGTGTACGAATTGTCAGAAAAGCACGAAGCCAAAGTGATCTATACCGACGGCTCTTCGAAGGTTTACAAGGAAGGAAGACTTGGGATCAATGATTCGAAGGACATCTTCCAGCGTACGGGCAACGTGAAAGAAGTACACGTCTCGGTGAATTACGTGCTAGACTAGTTTTCCGGATCCAGCTCGATCTCGCTGAGACTGTTTCTCCCTTCCAAGAATGAAGGAACATCATAAAAGTCCGAGGTCACATGACCTTCGGTCCACTTATTCCAGAGGGCTTTGTTGTGCGAGAGGTAGTCTTCCGTTCCTGACATGGGAATGCTTTTGTCAATGATACGCTAATTTGATAAGGGTCGTTGAGGTCTTGGTCTTTCCCATGTCATACGGATAGCACGCAACACCCCGTTGTCGAACCGGTCTTCGGTGATCGTGAATCCCAATCCAAGATAGAATTGAACCGGTGATCGATATGGTGTGCCGTCCACTAAGCGATACGAGGCATGATCAACCACCCATCCATTCAAGAACGACTCTGTCTTCTTCGCTTCGCTGAGCAATGCCTTGCCGGCTCCCTTTCCCTGAAAGTCAGGCGCCACGATCATCACAAACCATCGCGTTCCATCTCGGTCGAAGGTGCATAGCCATGCAACGACCTTCCCTTCCTGCCGAATGAAAAAGTGCTCCTTCGAGCTTAGCCCATTCAGGTAGTTGATCGTGCCTTGAACGCTTTCATAGGCCATGAAGTCAGGATAGACCTGATTCCAGATCTCGACCAGGGGAGGAAGGTCTGAATGTGAAAGGGTATGGCTCCGTTCGATCTGCACTAGCCAAAGCTAGCCGAACTAGGCCAAAGAAACGCTGCGGATGAATTGCAGGCTTTGCGCGTTGAAGTCCAACGGACGCTCGACATTTACCACGTGTCCGCATTCCGGGATGACATGTAGCAAGGCGGTCTTGTGTTCTTCCACCAAGCGACGAATGCTCGGAAGGAACATGTGGTCTTCACTCCCCATGATGTATAAGGTTGGAATATTACTCGCCTTTAATCGGAAGATGCGTAGGATCGGGTTGATATCAGCGGCCAGAGTGAACCAACGTTTGAATTCCTTCTGGTAAAGTTTTCGAGCCTCGCGAACGAAGAGGCTTCTGGATTCCTTGTGCTTCTTCTTTGGCATGATGATCCATGCAAAGAGCTTGTAAAGGATCAGGTAAGGGACAACGGACTTCAGCCAAACTCCCACGCGCATCAAAACCTGTCCACGAAGGTTGAGTTTCATCACTGCGCCACCCATGATGAGGCTGCTCGTTCGCTCAGGGTAGCGTTCGCTAAGATCACGGATGATGATGGTGCCCAACGAGATGCCTACAAAATGAGTTTGTTCGATCTCTAAATGGTCGAGTACTTCCATGACCTCATCACCGATCACCTGAAAGTTGTATCGCTTCAGTTTCTCATAGATCGGACTCTTCGATCTGCCATGACCGCGCAAGTCGACCAAGAGTACGTTGAAATGCTCCTTGAATTCACGCACCTGCTTGTACCAAATGGCACTGCTTCCTCCCGCGCCGTGCACGAAGGTTACCCATTCGGTAGAAGTGTCGTGAAAATATGCGGTGTAATGTAGCATCAGCGGTAGAAAACGAAAAGCCTACTTTGGTTCTTCAGGTTCAAAGGTATTCATATACAAAGTCGACGAGCTATGATAATTGTCAATGATACCACTCAAAGCGCCGCTCGATGATCGCCTCTTTTTCCTCTTGGATATAGTCAAGGAAAGCTTGAGCGGCGGGAAGGAACTTCTTATTCTTCAGCCAGATCAAATTCCAACTCGTCACCTCAGGTAGTCCTTTGACAGGAAAAATCTTTGCGTAATCATCAAATATACTCTCTCAGCACATATATTCTTTTAGATAGACCTCAATCAGTCGTCAAGACTTTGCCTAAGACTAAGGTTCGAGCAAGCGAATCTTCCTACTTTTGCCGCTTCACAATGAGCTGAGCGAATGAAGATCTCGTACAATCGACTGCAGGATTTTATCCACCTTGCAGAATCACCGGAAGAAGTAGCTGAACTGCTGACCAGCACCGGGCTGGAAGTGGAAGGCATCGAAAAGGTGGAGTCTGTTCCGGGGGGAATGCAAGGCCTCGTTGTGGGGTTTGTAAAAAAGGTGTGGAATCATCCGGATGCGGACAAACTCTCTTGTACCTCGGTCGATATCGGATCAGGTGAGGATCAACCGATCGTTTGTGGCGCGCCCAACGTGGCGGCCGGACAAAAGGTGATCGTAGCTACCGTTGGTACTACGCTCTATACGCCGGACGGCGGATCCTTCGAGATCAAGAAGGCCAAGATCCGAGGCGAGGTTTCCCAAGGAATGATCTGTGCCGAGGATGAGATCGGCGTGGGTGACTCTCATGACGGTATCATGGTGCTACCCGAAGACACCCCCATTGGAACTCCGGCTGCGAAGCTCTTCGACATTGAAACCGACTTTGTATTTGAAATTGGACTTACTCCTAATCGAGCGGATGCTGCTTCACACTTCGGTGTGGCGCGTGAACTGAAGGCCGTGCTCGCTCATCGCAAGGGAAAGAAATTTGAATTGTGTCGTCCTTCGGTGGACGATTTCAAGCCGGACAACCATAACCTCGTCATTCCGGTCAAGGTAGAGAATGAGGAGGCTTGCCCACGCTACGTCGGGGTTACTATTTCTGATGTGAAGGTACAACCATCACCGACGTGGATGCAGAACTACCTCAAGGCGATCGGCGTGCGACCGATCAATAACGTGGTCGACATCACCAACTACATCAATCACACCTTTGGTCAACCGCTTCATGCCTTTGATGCGGACAAGATCGAAGGTGGCAAGGTGATCGTCAAGACCTTGCCGAAAGGAACGAAATTCACAACGCTCGACGAGGAAGAACGCGAGCTCGACGCCAACGACCTGATGATCTGCAACGCAAAGGGCGGGATGTGCATCGCCGGGGTGTTTGGAGGACTTTCCTCAGGCGTGACTGAGGACACGAAGAATGTATTCCTGGAAAGCGCCTACTTCGATCCGGTCTACATCCGCAAGACGGCTAAGCGCCATGGATTGAATACCGATGCCTCGTTCCGTTTCGAGCGTGGCATCGATCCGAATATTACGGTCTACGCGGCCAAGCTCGCCGCCAAAATGATCGCGGAGTATGGGGAAGGAAAGATCAGTAGTGATCTGAGTGATACGCATCCTGAGGTCTTCGCTGACTTTGACGTGACTTATCGTCCTGCGAAAGCCAATGCCTTGATGGGGATCGAGATTTCAGATGCTGTTACAGAAGGAATCTTGAGCAGTTTGGATATCCGGGTAGCGAAGAAGGAAGGAGAGACGTGGCACTTAAAGGTCCCTCCATTCAAAGTGGACGTGACCCGCGAAGCTGACGTGATCGAAGAGGTGTTGCGCATCTATGGTTACAACGAAGTCCCGGTTTCCACCAAAGTACTCTCGACCATCAAGGACATGAAGCCCGATGAATTCGCTCGTGCGAAGGAGGCGGTGACCAAGACCCTCGTTTCGAACGGCTATTTCGAGTGCATGACCAACTCGCTTACCGATGCGAAGTACGGAGGTTTGTCCAATGAATGGAACGAAGAGGACGTAGTTCACATGGCGAACCCACTCAGCTCGGAATTGGGCATCATGCGTCCGGCCATGATCTTCTCCGCTCTCCAAAACGGAGCCTACAATCTGAATAGACAGCAACTCGACCTCAAGCTCTTCGAGTTCGGAAGTGTATACCGAATAAAGGGCGAAGGGTTCAAGGAAGAAGAGCGCTTAGGTGTTCTCGTGAGCGGTCAAGCGATCGCGGATCACTGGCGTGTTGCCGACCTAGATGCGGATTGGTTTGAGCTCAAGGGTGCCTTGGAGATGATCCTCCAGCGACTCGGTATCGACGTGTCCAAGTTCAACACGGAGGAAACCACCAACGACTGGTTCTCTTACGGCATGGATTGGAAAAAGGGCGACAAAGTGGTGGTGACCGCGGGCTCTGTTTCTGACAAGATGAAGAAGGCCTTCGAGATCAAGCGCGAGGTGTTCTACTTAGAATTACGTTGGAGAGACATCGTCAAGATGCGTCAACGCGACATCGCCGTAGGGCAGTTGCCAAAGTACCCGGAGGTGCGTCGCGACTTGGCCTTGCTGGTAGATGACGCGGTGGAGTATTCCACGCTAGAACGCTTGGCCTACCAAACCGAACGCAAGCTGTTGAATTCGGTCCGACTCTTTGACGTTTACCAAGGAAAGGGCCTTCCATCCGGTAAAAAGAGTTATGCTTTGGCGTTCAACTTGCGCGATGAGAACAAGACCCTCACCGATAAGGAAGTCGACAAGACCATGGATAGACTGCTCAAACGATTTGAGTCCGAGGTCGGTGCACAGTTGCGTTAATTCCACGCAATCTTTCCGAAAGCGTTAGCAGTTTTCAGAGAAAAGAAGTAGTTTAAAAGGCGGAAACCTACTACTATGTTATTGACTATTTCGGATTAGTGGACGGAACTAGATTCCATTGAAAAGATCTTCTGGGGGATGACGATTCCATTTACAGTGATTTTCCTCATTCAGACCGTCATGCCCTTCATCGGCAGTGAGATCGATGGGGATGTTGATATCGACGTGGACGGCGACGGTGATCTGGATGGGGGAGCTGGATTTCAGTTCTTCACGATCAAGAATTTCCTCGAGGGCAATACACCATAGTTGTGTCTCAGGCTGGTAAAGCTAACCAGTACAAGGTTTATTCTGAATTAAATTGCCGATCGATACTGTGAGAGCCAATACCTTCTGGTAGGGTGCATTACATTAGTCATTAATCAATACATACAGTAGAGTAGAATTACTCTCTTAAGAGAAGGCTCTTAAGGTCTATAATTCTAGTTCCAGACTTTGCAATGATAAAGGATTCGATTCCCTCAGATCGGAGCTTTTCTTTTCTCTTTTTTGCTTGCAAATAGGTTGAGAAGTTGCCGATGTAATACTTATAAAGTCCATCTTGTAATATGTTATTCACGGATGAGCTAATGCTTAAACTGCGGCCAACATCTTTATTGTTTTTCTTTACACTTAGCGCAGCTATTTGTAGATGGAAAGTTATCCCCTCAAACGTTCGATCATAATTTTTTGCTTCCTCTAAAACAGAGTTTGAAGTAAACAAATGATCTTCAACTCCCTCTTTCACAGAGCTTTGAACTTCTTCGTTAACTGTTTCGTTCAGTAAATTGGAGTCGCTTAAAATCGATTCAGGCAACTTTTCTTTTAGAGGCTCTTCTTCTAAGCGTAAATTAATGGCGGATAAGGGTTTGTTCTGACTTGAAATCTTGTCAAGATTACCTCCTGACTCAAAAGAAATTGGAACTGAATGACTTCCGACTTCTAAGGTGATATGGTCTCTTTGGTTGTTGAGTTTTCCAGGAGATTCTTTAAGGGTTAAATCACCTTTTCTCGAATTCACTTCTTCAGAACTCTGATTTGAGTGGGGTTCTAAATTTAACACACGATCTGTAGATGATGTATCTACGATACTAGAAGACCATTTTTCATCATCAACTAGATTTTCATCCATTGATATTTTTCGTTTAGCCTCTTCAGCAAAGTTCACATCATTTTCATCAATAAGAATCGAGTTGGCAATTGAGCCTTGCTGATACTTATTTCTTTCCCGTAAAAAAGATTTTATTAATCCCGCCTGCTTTTCCAACTGACTCTCAATTAAAATTGAATTCTCACTCATATCATTACTTTGAGCAAGCATAGCAGCGATCTCTGATTTGTGATGAACATCATCCAGAAACCCATCTATTGATGAACGGGAAAGGAATAAAGAGGTGTCAATAATGATTTGTTTTGTTTCTAAATAGCTATCAAAATCTTTACTAACTAGAGGGATCGAACTATCCAAAAGATATGCTTTAATCGAGTCATTATTAGAAATTATTAAAACTGGAATAGCCTCATTGATCATAGCAGTGAAAACAGGAATTTCTTTATGTTTTTGAATTTCAAAGTTTTTTATGTCAGCATTACTAACTTGTGAAATCCCTGAAACATGGAAAATAGAAATTATAATGGTTAAAAAACTGCGTGACATCCTTTAGAAGATAGATTTACAAAAAAAGTGTGCCTGTTAAAATTTATAACAGGCACACTTCATAGAACTAGAAACATAAAGCAAACCCTAACAACGGAATGGTTTCCCAATTATGGGCAGTCTGCCAAGGGTTTTACTTAAAACCTTACGCAAGCCTTTTGAACATTTATCAGTTGAGGCGCTGCTATATCCACTTTCTATGTTCAGTACAGTGGCAGTAGAACAACCAACACAAGCCTCGTCGGTTAATTCAAGGAATTTACCAAATTCATCCACAAGAGAAGAAGCATTTTCGGTGGCGTGTATGAGGTGCGTGTCTCCAAAATTATCGTTGTCAGACCCTTCCTTACAGCAACCTTCTCTCGTATCAATTGCATAGGACGAATGAGTTATACCTTGCTGCACTCCGTTGATTTTTGAAAATCTTTCAAGCTGTGACAGCCTAGTATTGACTGATGCTCCATTACTTTCACTCTCATCAGAATTGGCAGTGCGTGGATTTACATACGTAGCACCAAATCCAACTACCTTAGCTGTGCTAGTTGTCAGAAGGCCAAACCATCGTTTTGTTGCACTTACACTATAAATTGGATCAACCAAAACATGAACATTATTTGACACAATCGCCTGATAATAAGCTTCTTGCTTCGCTTGTGCCTCACTCGCGTGATTCCTAGTGGTTTCACCCTTTAGTACGGTTTTAAAATCAATGTCCAAATCTGCAACATAATTATCGGCGACTCCAATGCTAGTTCTGTTTACATCCTGAGTTCTGTATGAATGTTTCATGCTTACGCAAGAACTCAACATAAAAACAGCCGCGATGGCGACGAGAAGAACATTTTTCATATGCTTAAAAGTTTAAATGATTTAGTCAATAATACAATTATTTCAATCATGGACAACCAAATAGAAAAATTATAAGAACTATTCAATAACTACCTGATTATTCTAATGTTCAAATTACTGAAGTACTTCAATTATCTAGACAGATAGTACATAAGCATCGGGTCTAAATATCTTGGAATAAGAAATCAAACGGACATCGTCATTGAGGGTAAATGAACTGTCACATAACTGTTTAAAACAAAGTTTTTTGTACTCTTCGACAAGTTTAATGCCTTGCGCATACAGAAAGATGTTGGGTTCGTTTTTAGCGAAAGTTGGTTGAGCATTAAGGTGAGTGATTGTTCAGATCGGTTGGTGCTATTTCTAGTTCTTGATGTTGATTCAAGATACGACATCATGACGATTTGATGATCAAGGTTTGTAACTTTGAGCGCCAGATGAGAGGGTTAATGAAGCTAGAAATGATCAAGATTCCGCTTCTATGTCTGTGTTGCATACTGCTTTTTTCATGCGAGGGTGGTACAACGTTTGAAAACACGGTCACGAACCATACAACCGAGAAATTAATCGTGGTTACATATACTAACCAAGTTGCTGACAGCACTGAAGTGCCGCCTGGATCAGCGCGATTAATTTATTGGGAGGACCAAATGGGTTCATTTGTCTCTGATACGGTGATCTATAATTGTCTGTCGGTATTTGATTCACTGCGTGTGCTTTATGAACATGGAGAAGACATTAAGTTGAACGTAGTTGATCAAAGTGCATGGGAGCATGATGCTAAACGAGGAGTTCGCAACAGCTTTGAGCGCTGTAATCTTGATATAAATACTAATGACGTTTGATCAGCGATCGAATGCTGGAGCAGGATGAAAAAAGCCACTACCTGCTGGTAGGGGCTTTTGTGTTTCAGGGGGTTTTGTGCGGTGATAAAACCTAATTGAATAAATTGGCCTTCAAACTTTTTACCTATGTTGGTTGATTTCAAGTATAAAGAAGTGGATAAACAAGTAGGTAGTTGATGAAATACCTCCTCTTCATATCATTCCTAATCCCTCTATCATCTTATTCTCAGAAGGTGTATTCCGTTAAGTATCCAAACCAATCTGATGTTAAGGTGTATGTGGTAGAGTATGAAAATCAATGTGATTTGAAGGTGTTCAAAGTAGATTACCCCAATCAATCTGATGGGAACAATGGGTTATGGTACTTTGTAGATTACCCCAACCAATCAGATAAGAAGATCTACTTCGTTGATTATTCTAACCAAAGTGATTTGAAGATATTCTTTGTGAAGTATCAGAACCAATCAGGTTGGAGAGATAAATCCAAACAACATTTGATGTACTAGGTAACCATCTTCTTCAACACCCCATTCAAATCATCCATACTCAGGGGAATTTGATTTTAAAGTTTTGAGCATTGATAGAAAAACTGATTATGTAATTTTCTGAAATTCGAATCAATGAGAAAAAAAAACAATCTTTGGTCTTTAAGTAGAACTTTCCAGAAAAGAGCATTATGGTAAACCAAGAAGTTGGAAGATTGTCCCGATGGATTTCAGCTATTACGGTAGTTGGACTGTCTTTACTAGGCGTGAATAACGATGCGATTGGTCAAACCGGAAACATCTTCTTGAATTCGACAGGAACGGGGTCTGCGTCAGTTTTAGATCCTGGAAACGACGATTACATTACGAATAGTGGCGATACGTTTTCATCATCTATATCCGATGAATCTGAAGAATTTGATGCAGAGTTCACAACCATCTGGCATTATTCTCCCGAACCGAATAGCGACTTACAAACTGGGTCGACGTGCGGTCCAACGGAAATTGTAGACAATCCCAATACCAATGAGCATGCGGCTTATTACAGACTAGAGGATCCAGATGATACGCTTGGAAACGGTGATGAACTGTTGGTGTTCAGAATAAGAATCGGTGCAAATCCAGGCAATGCAGGTTATGGTTATTCGATTTTGATGGACACGGATTTATCCTTCGGTAATACGGGACCTAATGCCGATTCGAACTATACCTCAGGCAATCCGGGATTTGAGTTTGAGATCTTATACGGATCTGGTAATTCTAACGGAACGAAGTTGTTAGATGTGGATGGAGAATCGGCTCCGAATCAATTTACCACGTTGGCCTCTTATCCTACCACCCAAAGACATCAAAGATCAAATGCAAAGTTTTCGAATTGTTCAGGCGACCCGGTTTTTATGGATTTCTATATTGATTTTGAAGATTTGGGCATCTCGGTGAACACCCCAATTCGTCTATCCTTCGCGACCTCAACTTCGCCCAATTCGGCCTTGGGGGGATCTGCAAGTGACATTGGCGGAGTGGATGATGACGATTTTGCCACCGATGACGAGGCGTTTATTGAATTAATTACCAATTCTCCTGTCTTGACCTTTGGTGGAGGGTACGAGTGCAATGTGAATTACACAACTTCCAATGATACAAGTCTATGCTCAGACGACACCATCACTTTGTCAGTGGATGTTAGTGGGTCCTTGATTGGAGTCACGTTTAACTGGTCGACAGGGGCCACATCGAGCTCTATTGACGTGCATCCTGATACCACTACCACCTACTTTGTGACCATTACGGACTCTCTTGGAACTTGTGAGGAATCGATTACCGTGAGTGTGTCCACGGGCAATTTCGGAACCATATTTAGCCAAGATTCAGCTCTTACGTGTTTGGAAGATAGTTTGATCGTTTCTGCTGCCTTAGGCTGGGAGGACTATGTGTGGTCGAATCAACAATCTGGCAGTTCAGTAGAGGTTAATTCAAGCGGGATGTATTTCGTTACTGTTACTGATTCATTAGGGTGTCAAAATGTTGATTCTATTCTAGTTAGCATTTTAGATTTGGCCTCGATTTCTTCCGACACCACCATTTGCATAGGTGATACTATCACCATTGGGCATTATCCAACTGGAGCTTATAATGCGATTTTTGGAAATGGTGCTGATGGCGTTTTAGCTGTATCGGGAATAGTATATACGGACGACGTGCGAACCACTGTTACGGGAACGAATCCATCTGGTCAGCCCGATGTTTCAGTGTCAAATGTGTCAGGATTGTCAGTGGGGGATGAAGTGTTGCTTATTACCATGATTGATGGGGCAACAAGTGGCGCATTAGCAGGAAACTATCAGTTTAACCGCATTTCGGCAATCAATGGCAGCACGCTCGTTCTCGATTCAAATCTGGCAAACGATTACAACAGTGCTTCAAATGTAGTTCACCAGCTGTTGAGGGTGCCGAATTACACAAATGTGACCGTTCCGTCTGGAGCCACTTTAACATGTCATAATTGGGATGGTAGCACAGGCGGTGTGTTGGTTTTCCGAGCCACTGGATTCGTTCACAACCAGGGTCAGATAACCGCCTCAGGTGCAGGTTACAGAGGAACGGCTCATACGGCCTATTACCGTAATAAAGATGGAGCGCAAGGCGAAGGTGTTTTGGGATATGGCTACACAGGTGGAAATTCCAATGGAAGTAATAGTGCGGTGTGGAATGGCGCCAATGCTAATGGAGGAGGAGGAGGAACAGGTAGGCAGGACGCTGGTGGTGGAGGTGGCGGTTCACACGGAAGTTATGGTGTAAATGGAAATACTCAAGGGGGTCACTACGGAGGTACGAGGGGCGATGTTATAGGCTCAGCTTCCTTGATCAAAATGTATATGGGAGGCGCAGGAGGTGAGGCTGGAGCGGATGAAGACGGTGGAGCACCTGGCAGCGGAGGTAATGGCGGTGGAATTATCCATATCCATGCGGACAGCTTAGTTAATCTCGGCACCATCTATTCAAATGGGTCTGTTGGCGGCAATGGCGGTGGTGGATGGGGATGTGGCATGGGCGGCGGGGGTGGCGGCGCAGGTGGAACGATTCTTCTGTCTGGAGGTATTGCTAATTCAGGCACCATCCAAGCCACTGGTGGTTCGGGCGGAAGTAATAATGGATGTGGTGGCGCAGGTGGTGCAGGTGGGAATGGACGAATTAAAATTCAAACAGATGGATCCTTCCCTTCAACCACACCTAGTCCCTTCGAAGCGGCATTACCTGCTGCAAATCAAGGAAATGCCTATGCTTTCAACTATTTATGGTCAACGGGTGATACAACTTCAACAATCTTGGTTTCTCCTAGCTCTAATTCGACGTATTCGGTCACCGTCAGCGATGGCATTTCGACTTGTTCAGATAGCGTCTTGGTTGAGGTCAACAATCCGAATTTTAGCTTTAGTCAAGATACCGTTTTAACGTGCGGCGAAGACAGTGTGTCGATAGATGCTGGCGCTAGTTGGAGTAGTTATTTGTGGACAACAGGTGACACTCTTCAAGTACTCACCGCTCAGTCAAGCGGCATTTACTCACTTACAGTTACAGACTCCGTTGGTTGTGCTTCGGAAGATTCATTGGTGGTGAGTGTCATTCCCATTGGCAAAGGGTCGTCTGATACGGTTATTTGTATTAATGATAGCATCCGACTTTCTCCATTCTCCACCGATTATGGTGAGATGTGCGGTACTGTCCAAGAAAATGGAAATCTGTTTTTACAGGCGCCAGCAGGTGCAGTTTTCACATCGGTGTTGTTTGCTAGCTATGGCACGCCGACTGGGTCATGTGGCACGTTCAGCACTTCGAGCTGTCATGCCTCCGGATCGCTTTCAATCGTAGAAGGGTATCTGTTGGGGAATAGTTCTGCGACTATTCCTGCATCCAACGGAGTCTTTGGAGATCCTTGTGGAGGAACCGTCAAAAGGCTTTACGTTCAGGCACAGTACAGTTATCCAACTTCGATTAATGATAGCTTCAATTTTGTTTGGTCCACAGGGGATACCACATCTTACATTGACGTCAGTCCTAATACATCTACGGTTTATACGGTTTCAGTCACAGATGGCATAGGTATATGTGTAGATACCATCGATGTTGGGGTGAGTAACCCGCAACTTTCTGCACTCATCGTGCCGACTGATTGTGAAGCAACTGAAAATGGATCCATTGCTACCACGCTCACAGGAGGTTATGAACCATATGCCTATCAATGGAATACAGGTGATACGAGTGCCTCTATATCTGAACTAGGTATTGGGCTATACAGTCTCAACTATACAGATAGCGCAAGCTGTTCAGGTGATACCAGTTTCGTCATCATTGATTTGGACACGATCAATCCTGTTGCACTGGCATCTCAGACCACGCTCTATCTTGATGAATGGGGAGAGGTAACCTTAGATTTTAATGACGTCGATAGCGGCTCTTACGACAATTGCGGCATCGAAAGCACCTGGATTTCAAACACATCATTTGATTGTTCAGATGTTGGTTTGAACTCCTTGCAATTGGCAGTCTTTGATTCTACGAATAACAGCGATACGTTTGATTTCATGGTGTATGTGTTGGATACGATTTCTCCTTCGGTGGTGAGTCAGAACCTAACCGTTTATCTAGATGCAACGGGTGCAGCTAGCATCACTGCAGCACAGGTAGACAATGGCTCATCGGACAATTGCAGTGTGGATTCTCTCTACCTAGATCAAACTGCCTTTGATTGCTCTGAAAAACAATGGGTTTTGGATACGATTTCTCCTTCGGTGATAAGTCAATTTATCTAGATGCAACAGGTGCAGTCACCAATGGCTCATCACAGCTGGTGTGGATTCTCTCTACCTAGATCAAACTGCCTTTGATTGCTCTGAAACGGGAGTCAATGTAGTCACCCTCACAGCGGTTGATCCATCAGGTAATAGCTCATCTGTCACAGCTGATATCACTGTTCTGGTGATAAGTCGACCCTCTTTCCCTGCAGCTAGCATCACTGCAACACAGGTAGACAATATCACTGTATCTTGATCAAACTGCATTTGATTGCTCTGGGTAATGTAGTCACCATCGAATCACAGCTGATATCACTGACTGGACCGATCTGTCACAGCTGATATCACTGTTCTGGATACGATCTCTCCCTCAGTGATAGCCCAAAATATGACAACTTATCTTGACGCTGCAGGTAATGCAAACATTACCTCACAAGAAATAGATGCCGGCTCTCTTGATAATTGTGGAATCGATACCATGACGGTGGTGCCGAGCTCATTCAATTGCGGTGATACGGGTACACAGATGGTTACTTTAATCGTTTGGGATAACAATGGAAACGTAGACAGCACAACCGCTGAGGTTGCCGTGCTCGATACCATATCACCTTTTGTAGTGACCAATAACGTGGTGGTAACCTTGGATCCAAATGGCATGGCTTTCGTTGTGCCACAAGATGTTGATAGCATCGTTTCTGACGCTTGTGGTATTGATACCATGTACTTGAGTATTGATTCGTTTGATTGCAGTAATGTGGGCCAAAATGAGGTCACCTTGACGGTGATTGATGTCAGTGGGAATGCCACAAGCGCTTCAGTCTTTGTCACCATTGTGGATACCATCTATCCAGTCGCCTCTGCGCAGAATTTAGTCGTTTACTTAGACAGCAACGGTTTAGGATACGTGCTCCCTGAACAAGCTGATAGCGGCTCGTATGACAACTGCGGCCTAGTGAATTATGATCTGTCGGATAGTGTGTTTTCGTGCAATGAGGTTGGATCTAATGAAGTTACGTTCTTTGTGATAGATGGCTCCTATAATACGGATTCCATCGTCTTCAATGTGGTCGTCTTGGATACGATTGGACCGTCATTGCTCTTGCAAGACGTCACGGTTGCGCTAGATAACGGTGGAGAGGCTGCAATCACCATTGAAGATGTGGATTTGGGCAGCTATGACAATTGTGGGATCGATACCATTTACTTGGATCAAACTGAGTTTGGATGCGTCGACCTTGGTGATAATTCCGTAACCGTGGTTGCGGTTGACTCTAGTGGCAACGTGAATAGTGCTTTGATCAATGTACAAGTGATTGACACGATTGCGCCTTCAATTTACTCCCACGACACAACCTTGTACCTGGATCAAGATGGTTTTGCGCACATTACTCCGGAAATGTTGGATGATGGTACAATTGACAACTGTTTCATTGATTCGACCTACTTGGCTGTTTCAAGTTTGAATTGCCAACATGGCGACTCCACTATCGTCATCTTCTATGCTCGGGATCAATCTGGAAACATAGACAGTCAAGAGGTTATGGTGAATGTGGTTGACACCATCTCACCTGTTATCAAATGCCAAGAGTCCTTTTCAACGTGTGATACACTCGTGTATTTTGAAGCACCTGACGCCACAGATGCGTGTGGAATTCAGGATATAGTTCAGACGAGCGGACTGGAACCAAATTCCTTCTTTCCAGAGGGAGTTACAACGATTGTGTACCAGGTGATTGACGTCAGCGGCAATGAATCAACCTGTCAATTCGAAATTGAACGGTATCCATTGCCGGTTCTAAAGGCCCCAGCTGATACGTCAGTTTATTTCGCTGAGCCAATTGAGTTGAATCCGAAGGATTCGTTGGTAGCATATTACATGTGGGAGCCATCTGATTTTCTAGATGATCCGATTAGCGAAGCTCCAATAGCACGCCCAACGGCTGATATCGTGTATCAGGTGCTCGGTGAGTCAGTTGATGGATGTTTGGTTCGAGACGAGGTTTCAATCACCGTGATTCACGACATCAATTTTGCACAAGCGTTCAGTCCGAACGGTGATGGGGTCAATGATGTGTTCTACATAGAAGGAATTGACCTCTATCCAAATTCTGTTGTGTACATCGTAAATAGGTACGGGTTACCTGTGTTTGAGTCAGTTGGTTACGCAGAACCATGGGATGGCACCTACAAAGGGCAGCAAATGCCAGTTGGGTCATACTTCTTTATAATTGATTTAGGCGATGGTGGTGAACAGGTATCTGGAACTATCTCCATTATTCGGTAATTAAAAAATAGGAAATGACATGAAGAACGCTGGAATCATACTACTGCTTGTCCTAGCATTTTTGCCGAAACTCTCTGAGGCACAGCAGGATTTTTTAGTCTCACAGACATTCGTAAATCCTCAGCTGGTGAATCCCAGTTTGTCGGTGTTGAGGGATAACTGGGAGGTGGGAGTATTCGTGCGAAATCAATGGGTTAGCCACGATCAAAGCCCACAAACCCAAATATTGACGATAGGTGGAACAATTGGGAAACCAAAATCAAGCAGATTGCTTTCTGGCAGAATAAAGCTCAATCAAAACACAGGGCTCGCTGGAGGCAAAAGGATGTTTCACACTGTTTCTGCCAATGTCATCAATGATCAGGTTGGCGCATTTGGAAGGATGGAGGCTCAATTGCACTGGTCTCCAGTGGTTAGATTGAGTAAAAAACTGTATGTGGGGATCGGCCCAACCTTGCGCTTTGCAAAGTTTCAAATCAACCCGAATAGAATTGACTTTTTAATAAGAAATGATCAGGCATGGGACATGATGCGTGTCGCTGGATTAAGTCATCAGTCTTTTGGAATTAACGTAGACGGTGTGATTTTTACAACTAACGCATACTTGGGAGCGTCACTGATTGATCCGCTTAGGGCCACATGGGTCAATGATAAGAACAGTAAATTATTGTTAGATCGGGCGCTGGTGTTAACGGGAGGAGTGACGCATCGACTGGATAGAAGATGGGACATCGATGCCGTTCTTTCTAACAGAATGGTCAAAGGTGCTCCCATTGAATTAGACGGAATGTTTAGGGCGGTTTACCAACAGAGTTTTTGGCTTGGGCTAGGTTACCGCGCTAACGCAGCCTTTTCTGTTACCGTTGGTAGCTTCCTGAGTAATAAATTGAGATGGTCCTATGCACTTGAACGCAGTGTGCTGAGTGTATCTGGGCAGCTCGGATGGAGTCATGAATTTTACTTGAGTTATGTTTTTCCTGCGCGCAGTGATTTGAAGTTTTGATCCCTGACTAAGCATTTATAACATGTTGAAATACTCGCTTTCCTTTTTCTTCCTCCTAAGTTCACTTACCATTTTATCCCAATCTCCGGGAATCCATAAATGGTTAAACGATGATGTGACGAATGCCTTTAATGTGGGCGCACCACTGGGATTAGATGGTCAGAGAATTGTTTACTTCGTTTTTCCTATTTATGATCGTGAGGCAGGTGTGGTAATCGATCAGATTGCATACTCGGCAGTAAATGAAGATGGTGAATGGTCACAGCCGGTTGTCATGAAACATCCGGTTAATGATGAATTTAATAATGTGGTCGTAGGCGTTGATAGCTCAGGCACCATACTTTATTTGCTTGGACGATACAATCAAAATCCACGCGCCAGAATTGGATTGTCCAAGAGCACTAAACTGAACGGGTTTTGGTCGAAACCAGAACAGGTGAAGGTAAAGGGCCTCCGCCCAAGAACAGAGTTCTACTCATTCTTCATCACACCTGATCAAAAGATGATGTTTGCCACCTTTGAAGAATCAAAGCGGTATAGCGATGACATCTACTTTGCAAAATACATTGAAGAAAAGGCTGAATTTGAAAAGCTCCGAAGGCTGTCATTGCCTCTCAATACGTCTTCTTCTGAGATTTCGCCATTTTTCAATGTACTGGATTCAACGCTTTATTTTGCGAGAATGGTTGGTCAGGGGGACTCTGCTAACTACGACTTGTTCGCTTCGAAAGCACTGGATGGTGACTTGACAAATTGGTCAAATCCAGAGCCACTCTCAATGCTTAATTCTCCAGGTTTTGAAGCCTATTATTGGTCAGGGATTAATGGAAAAGCATTCTTTACGTCAGATCAATTCAATTTTGGGGTCACCGATATCCTCACGTTTGACCCTCGAATGAATATGCTCCAAAGCATGCAGCCGAAAATGCAGACATCCATTGTTAAGCCTGGAATAGCCCCCGTTGAGGTGGAAACACCTCAAACATATTCAATGGTGAAAATCCTGGACAGGAACGAAATGCTAATCAACATCGATGAGGAAGGAGTTATGTCCAACACATTTGACCTGAATTCAGTTTTGGTTGATTCAAACGATCAGGCGCTTCCAGGCGGCGTGTCCTTCAATGTGTTGGATCAAAAAGGTGACATCCTAAGGTCGACCCTTACTGAAGATGATGGTTCTATTCAAATTCGAAACCTTGATATTCAACCAGGGTTACGCTTCATAGTGGATGATGTGGCATTTGATCAAATCAATATGCGCATCTTGAATCGCCAAGGTGAAATACAGACGACCGTTGCTATTGCTGAGGCAGAAGAGTTCATTTTCCGAAAGCTCAATTCGGAGAGAGCTGTGATGACCTTGCTGAAGGAGCAAAACGACACCCACCTCACAGCCGACATGATTGAAAAGTTCTTAATGGGAGAGCTAGTGACCCTGACTATTGAGAAAGAAGTTGCTGAAGCGAAGGGGATTATTCCTGCGATCTCTGGGCTTACACGCGTCGTGCTCGTTGACGCTAAGAGAAATGTGATCTTGCGGAACGATTTTGTGCAATTCTTCGATCAACTTGGCAAGTTAGTTGAGTACATTAATCCAATTGATCATTCCACCATTTCGTATGAAGAATTGGAGGATTATCCGTTTGAATGGATTCGATTAGCGAATGGTATGATTATGAAAGTTGAACAGGGCATTGCGTACAGTGAAGAAGATGGTCAATTTAGGTTATTGGTGGCTGAGGTGACGGATGCCGAGGAACTTGAATCTATGGAGGACTTGATTAAGAATGCCAATAAGCTTTTAACTTCCAATGTCGATGAACAGGCTTTAACAACTGACCCCAATCGCGAGGATGTAGATCGACCTGCCAGTTTAACACAGCGGGAAGACTCCATGATGCTTGATTCGGTGATTCAGGTTGATGTTGCCTTGAATGATCTTGATTCACAAGATGATGCACAGATTTGGTCAGAACCTTCGGAGGTGGAAGAAGAGGCAAAACCTGTGAACAATGCGCACCAGAAGAAGTCATCTGGGGCAGATTATTTGGATGAGAAAGTCCAGAGACCATTCGCTCGATCGGATGTGTACGTTGATGTTTTCTTTGGATTTGATAGTGATCAGCTTGAGCCCCGAGATCGAAGACAATTGCAACAGATTGCAAGTGCTGGAATGTGTGAAGTGAATTTCGCAGAAGGAGCTGCTGACACCATTGGAGCTAGCGAATACAATGAGCGTTTAGCTTTGCGAAGAGCTGAAAAGGTGGTTGAAATTGTAGGGAGAGAAAATGGTGTAGAGGCTCGTGGAATCGGTGAAATTGAAGCAACACCAATTGAATTGGCTCGTCGGGTGAGGATTGGATTAGTCATAGACCTGACTGAGGTCCCTTCGATTGGCGACGGAAAGCAAGCTCTACTGGTTTATCACAGTCAAGCTCAAGCTCAGCCCGAAAGCAAATACTTGGAGTTATTGTCAGACGTAGCAGACTATCTTAAACTGCATCCCGAGGTTGGGCTGAAAGTCCAGTCGCACACGGATTTCACTGGTAGTAAGCAGTACAATGTGACCTTGAGTATGAAGCGCGCCAATGCGATTGTGCAGTTCATGACACAGCTTGGTGTTTCTGAAAAGCAACTCCAACCTTCTTGGTTCGGTGAGTCGCAGTTGGTAAGCGGTTGCAATTCTGAAGAGGATTGCGCTTCGAATTTGCGAGCGATGGACCGCAGAAGTGAGTTGATATTTTTTAAGCGTTAAACGGGTCTTATAATCAGTAATAGCGTAGTCTATTAAATGCTGATGACCAAAGAGATGAAAAAGAAAGAACGCGTGTGAGCTAACGAGATCCAATTCACCAGTCATTAATCTAAAAAATCTCCTACCGATAAGATTGATCTAGGAATTACGTTAAAATTAAGAACAATTTGACAGACCGATTATGTTGATGACTTAGCTTTGCAACTTCCAGTAAATTACATCATTATTAATCATGAAAGTCATTATCCAAGTCCTCACATTCGTTGTTTGTGTTCATTTTTACAGTCACTCGCAAGTAGTAAATACATTTTCATATTCCAATCAGATTGACACTATAATTCTTAATTCTGGAATTTATGAAATCGAGGCTCGAGGAGGTCGAGGAGGAAATTCAGGAGGTCTAGGAGCTAAAATTGTTGGAGATTTTCTTATTAGTGGTCCAGATACACTATTAATTTTAGTGGGAGGTCAGGGAGCTACCCAGTCCAATAATACTGGCGGCGGTGGCGGTGGATCTTTCGTATGGTCAGCGTCTAGCGGTTCTTTAATGATTGCCGCTGGTGGAGGCGGTGGTCGAGCAGGAAATTCTAATGGCTCGCAAGGGGGTGCTGGATCAGCGACCACTTCTACTACTAGTTCTACAAATGGCTCTGGGAATGGAGTCGGTGGTTCCAATGGGGCTGGAGGTAATGGTGGAATTCCTATTTCAACGGGAATAGGCTATCCTGGCGCTGGTGGTGGAGGTGCAGGCTGGACTAGTAATGGTGGAAATGGTGGTGCTGCCACCTACAGTGGATCTGGTGGTGTCCAGGCACTATCTGGTGGAGCGGGGGGTTCAGCAGTCTATTCCTGTAGTGCTGGTGCACCCATAGGCGGATTTGGTGGTGGCGGCGGTGGCGGCGGTTGTTCTGGTGCCGGCGGCGGTGGTGGTGGATACAACGGCGGAGGAGGCGGAAACGGTTGGAATGGTAGCACTTGGGGCTCAGGCGGCGGCGGCGGGTCATACAATAATGGTACAAATCAATCAAATACTGCAGGATTCAATTCTGGGAATGGTTCTGTGACGATAACTGAATTGTTTTCAGTAGTTATCTCTCAAGATTCAGCGATTCAATGTTTTGGTGATTCTGCCGCTATATTATCTGCATCCGTGACAGGAGGGGCTTCTCCGTTCACGTATCTCTGGAATACAGGGGCTTCAACTTCCTCAATTTCTGGATTGCCTGCCGGAACGTATTCTGTTACGGTAACGGATAATAATAGTGCATCTACAAATGCGTCTTATTTGGTAACACAACCAACAGCCCTAGTTTCAGCTATAGATAGTCAACAAAATGTTGTCTGTGTGAATGATACTAATGGATTCGCAAGTGTAGATGTGAGCGGAGGAACTACCCCATATACCTTCCTCTGGAGCAATGGCAGTACAACCCAAAGCACATCAACCCTAGGTTCAGGTGTTTACAGCGTTACCGTAAGTGATGCCAATGGCTGTGAGCAAACCATCTCAGACACCATACTTGTGTTGGATTCGATCTCTCCTTCGGTGGTGAGTCAGAACCTAACCGTTTATCTAGATGCAACGGGTGCAGCAAGCATTACTGCAGCACAGGTAGACAATGGCTCATCGGACAACTGTAGTGTGGATTCTCTCTACCTAGATCAAACTGCCTTTGATTGCTCTGATACGGGAGTCAATGTAGTCACCCTCACAGCGGTTGATCCATCAGGCAATAGCTCATCGGCAACAGCTGATATCACCGTGTTGGATACGATTTCTCCTTCGGTGATAAGTCAGAACCTAACCGTTTATCTAGATGCAACGGGTGCAGCAAGCATTACTGCAGCACAGGTAGACAATGGCTCATCGGACAACTGTAGTGTGGATTCTCTCTACCTAGATCAAACTGCCTTTGATTGCTCTGATACGGGAGTCAATGTAGTCACCCTCACAGCGGTTGATCCATCAGGCAATAGCTCATCGGCAACAGCTGATATCACCGTGTTGGATACGATTTCTCCTTCGGTGATAAGTCAGAACCTAACCGTTTATCTAGATGCAACGGGTGCAGCTAGCATCACTGCAGCACAGGTAGACAATGGCTCATCGGACAACTGTAGTGTGGATTCTCTCTACCTAGATCAAACTGACTTTGATTGCTCTGATACGGGAGTCAATGTAGTCACCCTCACAGCGGTTGACCCATCAGGCAATAGCTCATCTGTCACAGCTGATATCACTGTACTGGACACGATCTCTCCTTCGGTGATAAGTCAGAACATAACCGTCTATCTAGATGCGGCGGGCATGGTTAGTATTACAGCTGGACAAGCAGATAATGGTTCAAGTGATAACTGTAGTGTAGACTTAAGTCTGTCTCAAAGTGATTTCACTTGTGATCATGAAGGAACCAACACAGTTGCTCTTTAGGAGTTGATCCATCGGGTAATACCACTATCGACTCATTTACCATAGAGGTAATGGATACTCTATTCGAGGTAAGTGCAATCCAAGGAACAGATTCTTTACCCCAAGGTGCGGTTCATTCTTACTATGTCGATTCTATTGCGGGAGCGGTATACCAGTGGAGTGTGGTCAACGGAACCCTTTCAGCTAATGGCGCAAACGCAGAGGTAACATGGAGTCAGGACTCACTCTCAGGGCAGATCAGCGTCATTCAGACGGTAGAACAAGGCTGCTTGGACTCTACCTCGCAAGTCATTACACTGTGGCTTACAGGAATAGACCATCTCATTCTCTCAGAGCACATCAATTTGTTTCCTAACCCCACAAGAGATAAAGTCAATCTAACACTGAATCAAGGTAGACTTGAACAAGTAGAGGTCAGAGTATATGCCAACGATGGAAGGCTGGTATTAACTCAAAGCAACCTAATACTCAATCAATCCAATCATGAGATTGATCTAAGTAAGTTCGCAACAGGGCAATACACCATAGTTGTGTCTCAGGCTGGTAGAGCTAACCAATACAAGGTTATTCTGAATTAACCACCGCCTACCACTATAAGAGCCTCTACCTTCTGGTAGGGGCTTTTTGTGTTTCAAGGGCGTTTTGCGGAAAAACTCTATCTTCGAAATTTACCTATCCTTAGACGGATTCTAAAAAATAATTTAATTCTTCAGAAACGTGCCAAAAATTTCATTAGTCAATCAAGATATTAATCTCGATACAATTGAGAGTTTACTCAAATCTCAATACTCAAGTGATGGATACAAAATAGAGAAGGTTTCGAATCGAAGAATTTACCTAGAAAAGTCAGTCACAGACTGTTTTTCCATAACCATAAAGAATAAAGGAGAGACAACGCAAGTCCTTATCAATGGTAACTTAGGTGGTTTTTTCCGCTCAAAAGCAGGGCAGATAATTGTTATAGCATTAATTGTCTTAAGTTTATTGTTTTTTGGACAGATAGCAATGATATTCGGGGCACTCACTATAGTGATATACCTTACTAAATGGAGGAAGAAGCAAAATGAAATATTAGAATACTTGAAGTCATCCTTAGCTTAAGGAGGAAATTAGTTGTTTACTAATCGTCAGGGTAGTATGCTACTATTTTTTTGAACGTGTAAACGAAATACTGAACATCTCTGAATTTTAATCTTATTTATTTTGAGAAGCATCGCATTTCTATTCTTTCTTGTTCTATCCTCTTACTCAATGGGGCAGATTACGAATTCTATAGAAGGACGTTGGCTATGGTCCCCGATTGAAAACTCCCCTCCAAACACGATGTATGAATTTCTTGATGGAACAAGATATACCTATTACTGTGACTCAACTGAATGTGACGAATCTTACTGGAACTCATTGGACACCTCTGACGCTCTTCCAACGACTAATCCTTACATTTTCCAAAATGATACTCTGACGATTGATCTACATTTTGGCAATGAGTTGATTACGTCAACAGTTTTTGAATGTGATGGGGATAAGGTCTATTTTGAAACAAGTGATTATTACCTGATTAGATTGGGGGCCCAGTTAGAAGATTGTTTTCCAACCAATATTGAATCTTCTCCTATTGATCAAATTAAGCTCTTCCCTAACCCTTCGAGAAACAATATCACTATTCAATGTTCAGGGGAATTTGATTTTAAAGTTTTGAGCATTGATGGAAAAACCGTGCTATCTGGGTCAGGATTGGATGCGGTGAATTGTGAGTTAGCAGAATTTCCTCGAGGGCAATACACCATAGTTGTGTCTCAGGCTGGTAAAGCTAACCAGTACAAGGTTATTCTGAATTAAATTGCCGATCGATACTGTGAGAGCCTCTACCTGTTGGTAGGGGCTTTTTATCCTGTACTATGGAGGCAGGTATTTTTATCGTGAATTCACCAGTAAATACTAGCAACCAAATCAATTCCACACTATTCCACAGCTAAACCTCTTTATTCATGGGACATTGTGGGCAGTGTGGATGTGGAACTTGGGGTAGACCAGGCAAGTCACAGAAGCAAATAAGGTGTGTGAATGGGTGTGTGAGGGAAAACAAAAAACCCTCAACTATTTGCTAGACAAGGGTTTAAGCGTTTGCTTTAGTTGCGGGGGCTGGACTCGAACCAGCGACCTTTGGGTTATGAGCCCAACGAGCTACCAACTGCTCCACCCCGCGATTTTGGGACGTTAAAGATACAAGGTTTCTTCGAAGCATCAATTAAAAGATTATAAATTTCGTTTGCGCCAGGGATAGCAGCGGCATCCTTCCCGAGACTTCGGGAGGATATAGCGGATAGCCCGGTCCCTCGCTCGCAGCGAGGGAGGTGCCCTCATAATATTAAAACCCAATTCACTACTCCCCAATTCCTATTCCCATCTTTGCGCAAAGCGCAAGCAAATGATCTTCGAATTCAACGGATTCAAACCGGTCGTGCACGAGACCGCCTTCGTCCACCCCCAAGCGGCGGTGACGGGGAATGTCATTATTGGCAAAAATGTCTATATCGGTCCAGGAGCCGCCATTCGGGGCGACTGGGGAAAGATCGTGATTGAGGATGGATGCAATGTGCAAGAGAACTGCACGGTGCACATGTTTCCGGGGGTAGAAGTTCGCTTGAAAGAAGGCGCGCATGTGGGTCACGGAGCAATAGTGCACGGTGCCCAGCTCGGAAAGAACTGCCTGATCGGTATGAATGCAGTCCTCATGGATGAGGTCGAGATAGGCGATGGATGCATTGTCGGAGCGCTTGCCTTTGTGCCGGCGAAAACCAAGATTCCGGATCGAAAGGTGGTGGTGGGTAATCCGGCCAGGATCGTCAAAGACGTCAGCGATGAAATGCTGGAGTGGAAGACCGAAGGGACGAAGCTGTATCAGCAACTTCCATCGGATTGCTATGAGGGACTACGCGAATGTGAACCTCTGAGAGAAGTGGAGCCGAATCGTCCTGAACAACCCAAATTCTACGATCTATGGAAAAATCGTTCTTGACGATACTTGTAGTCCTTATGATAGGGGTAACAGCCCATGCTCAGGACGAGCCTGTTCGCGAGTTCGACTACGATGCCGGGGATACGATCTACCACATGAAACAGTATGTCTTCTGCTTGCACTTGTCCGGTCCGAATCGCAGTCAATCGGAAGAAGAGGCGGCTCAAATTCAGAAGGATCATCTTGCTCACCTAGGTGCGTTGGAATCACAGGGATTGCAGATTTCCGGACCCTTCGGCGATGATACTGAGAAGCGGGGAGTGCTCCTGTTCGATCTCGAAACCGTCGATGATGCTGCGGCTCTGATCGACAAGGGTCCCATGGTCATTCACGGACGACTCACCTATGAATGCCATCCCTTATGGTTGGCAAAAGGCACGACGCTGAAGTAGCCGATTCCTTGGTCGAGCTCAATGTGCGGAGTATCTTCGTGTAGTTATTGCAATGAAACGGACCATACTTCATACCGTCGTTTTCAGTCTTTTTTGCTTGATGGCCTATCCGGCCATCTCCCGGCTTCCTGATGTAGGAAACTTGCACTTGAATAGGAGAGTGGTGAACGAAAGGAAAGATGGAATGGAGGCAACGATATTTCTGTACCAGAACAATATTCGAATCGATAGTTTCCAAACGAACCGAATTGGGAGGTTTGAGTTCTTTATTCCCCTTCAGGACTCGGTGATCATGGTAGCCTATAAAGATGGATACGTGTCTAAAACGGTGTACGTGGATAGCAGAGTTCCAAATGATCAAAAAGATCCGGATTATCTATATCCGGTTTTTATTGACCTCTATCCTACCGATAGAATCCCGTCAAACATAGATCTGAACCGACCTGTGGGTAGGATTATTTTTTCGGGGACTCAGTTTATTTATGATGTGGACTTTACAAAGGAGCAGAACCGACTTCTAAGGGAGTTTGTCAATGAAAGGAAATCGATGCGGGTGAGGAACCAAATTGAAGAATGATATGAATAAAATCAGCAATTACGTACAGGGTAAGTGGATTGTCGGAGACGGAGAGGAACTGACCGCCTATAACGCGATCACAGGAGATCCTGTTGGTACGGTCAGTAGCGAAGGGTTAGATTATGCCGCAATTCTGGACTATGGTCGTTCCGCTGGAGGACCCGCCTTGCGTAAAATGACCTTCCAGGAAAGAGGACGAATGCTGAAGGTGCTTGCCTTGTATCTAAGCGAACGAAAGGAGAAATTCTACGCCCTGAGCGCAGCGACCGGTGCAACACGTACCGATAGCTGGATCGACATCGAAGGGGGAATCGGAAACCTTTTCGCCTACGCGTCTTTGCGTCGTCAGTTTGGAGACCTGCCCTACATGGTCGAAGGCGATGTGGCTCCGCTGTCTCGAGGCGGAAGCTTCATCGGACATCACATTCTCGTTCCGAAGCGTGGAGTGGCCGTGCATATCAATGCATTCAACTTCCCGATCTGGGGAATGCTCGAGAAGATCGCGGTGAACCTGTTGGCCGGAGTACCTGCCGTGGTGAAGCCTTCTGAATTTACCAGCTACCTCACCGAACTCATGGTCCGTGAGATCGTGGATTCAGGCATTTTACCGGAAGGATCTCTTCAAGTAGTCACAGGTTTAGGAAGAGGAATCATCGATCATGTGACGAACCAAGATGTGGTCACATTTACAGGCTCGGCCGCCACAGGAATGAAGCTGAAGGCGATGCCTCACATCATTGAAAACTCGGTTCCGTTCAATTTGGAGGCTGATTCTTTGAATGCTTCTATGTTAGGCGAGGACGCAGCTCCCGGAACGCCCGAATTCGACTTGTTCATCAAAGCAACCCGCGCCGAGATCACGGTGAAGGCCGGACAGAAGTGTACCGCCATCCGACGCATCATCGTGCCTGAGAAGTACATGGAGGATGTACAGATCGCGTTGGGTCAACAACTGGCCAAGACCACAATCGGAGATCCGTCGGTCGAAGGGGTTCGTATGGGGTCACTTGCCTCACAGCTGCAAGTGGAGCGTGTCCGCAAGAACGTGGAGGTATTGATGGAAGAGCAGGAGATCGTGTATGGCGACCTCGACAACTTTGAGGTGACAGGAGCCGATAAGAACAAAGGAGCCTTCTTCAGTCCGATCTTATTCCGAAACGATGATCCATTCAACAAGACCAAGGTACACGACGTAGAAGCCTTCGGTCCGGTGAGTACGCTGATCCCTTACAAGGACATGGACGAAGCCATTCGCATTACCGAAATGGGTAAAGGTTCATTGGTGACCTCTATCGTGACCGCTGATGATCAGATCGCGAAAGAGTTTACTTTGAATACAGCGCATTTACACGGACGAATTCTGGTATTGAACCAGCGTTGTGCTAAGGAAAGCACGGGTCACGGTTCGCCCATGCCGTTGTTGAGCCACGGAGGTCCGGGGCGTGCCGGTGGTGGTGAAGAGATGGGAGGAACCCGCGGGGTGAAGCACTACATGCAGCGCACCGCGATCCAGGGTCATCCAGAGACGATCACGCGTATTACAGAGCAATTTCAAGTCGGAGCCGATCAACCCGAGGCGAATCCACATGTTTTCCGTCAACACTTCGAAGAACTGCGTGTGGGGGATACCGTATTCACCCATAAACACACGGTGACGGATGCCGATATCGTCAACTTTGCCAACGTGAGCGGGGATAACTTCTACGCGCACATGGACGCCACTTCCTTGGAGGGCACCATCTTCGAACAGCGTGTGGCACACGGTTACTTCTTGTTGTCCAAAGCCGCTGGCTTGTTTGTGGATCCAAAGAAAGGCCCCGTGCTTCTTAACTACGGTGTCGAACAAGCTCGATTTACCAAGCCGGTGTATCCAGGGGCAACAGTCGGTGTTCGTTTTACGGTCAAGGAAAAGATCGATCAAGAGAAGCGCAGCGAAGAGGATATCGCGAAAGGCATCGTCAAGTTCTTGGTGGACATGTACGATGAGACCGGTGAGACCGTGGCAATAGCAACCATCCTCACCATGGTGAAGAAACTCGACCAAAGCAGTTGATCAACTGGAAAGACGATATCGTTCAGGAACCACCCTACTACGCTTCCATCTTCAACTACCTGATCGGCGAAGACCTGGAGGGCTACCCCGAAATGGACGAGATCACCTTGAAGTTAGCGATGGAAACGGAGGGCTACCTAGGCTATGAGAGTCATAAGGCAGATGGAAGAGGTTCCTTCATCAGCTACTGGCGTGACCAAGCATCCATTGACCGCTGGCGGAAGAACGCCACCCACATTCAAGCCAAATCAGAAGGAAGGGCACGGTGGTATAAGTACTACCACTCCATGATCGCCAAAGTGGAGTCGGCGCACTTTCACAAGCTCGAGGATTGAGTTCACGCAGACCTGCCTAGCGGCAGGATCGCAGAGTTGAAAGAGCGAAATCCGCTGCCTGCTAGCAGGCTGGCCCGCGCCCTCCGCGTGAACCCAAAAGAAGGTCAATATTTAATACAAACGTTCTTAGGCTCAGTAAAGAACTGCAGCGCCTCAAAGCCCCCTTCTCTACCTACTCCGGAAGCCTTCACCCCACCGAAAGGAGTCCGCAGGTCGCGGAGCAACCAGCAGTTGATCCAGCAGATGCCTGTGTGCAATTCCTTGGCAACTCGGTGAGCGCGCTTAAGGTTGGAGGTCCAGACCGAACTGGCTAATCCATACTTCGTACTGTTCGCCATCATCAGCGCTTCTTCTTCTGAATCGAATGGCATCAAGGTGACCACTGGCCCGAAGATCTCTTCTTGATTGGTGCGGCAGGTGTGGGGTAGTCCTTCGATCACCGTAGGCTCAAGGAAATATCCTTCCTCAAATTCTCCCGTCATCTCCTTTCTCTTTCCACCGGCCAAGACGGCCCCGCCTTCTTCTTTGGCCAACTCGATATAGCTCAATACCTTTTCCATGTGCGGCTCGCTGACTACCGCTCCAAGGTTAGAAGATGGATCTTTTGGGTCACCTACGTTCATCGCCTTGACTCGTTTCACGAACTCTTCTTTGAATCGGTCGTAGATGCTTCTTTCGATCAGGATGCGCGATCCGCACAAGCAGATCTGACCTTGATTCGCAAAAGATGAACGCATGGTCGTGTCCATCATATCGTCGAAGTCGCAGTCGGCGAAAATGATGTTCGGATTCTTGCCCCCTAGTTCGAGACTTAGTTTCTTGAATTTGGGCGCTGCAGTCCGCGCGATCCACTCACCCGTTGCGGTACCTCCGGTAAAGCTGATCATCGGAATGTCGTCGTGCTCGATGATGGCTGCGCCTGCTTTAGGACCGAGACCGTGAACGATGTTCAACACGCCCTTTGGCAAGCCTGCCTCGATGCACACCTTGGAAAGGAGGTAGGCAGTGTATGGAGTCACTTCTGAAGGCTTTGCTACCACCGTATTTCCTACCGCCAATGCCGGAGCGATCTTCCAGCTGAAAAGATAAAGAGGAAGGTTCCAAGGCGAGATGCATCCGGCTACTCCGATCGGTTGGCGCAAGGTGTAATTGATCGCCAATTCTCCCATTGAATGAGACTCGGAAGCAAAGTGAAGGATGGCAGTTCCGTAGAAATGAAAATTGGAAACGGCCCGAGGTATATCCACGATGCGGGCCAGAGAAAGCGGTTTTCCGTTGTCGCGACTTTCCGCCTCGGCAAATTCCTCAAGATTGGCTTCGATCAGTTCAGCGATCTTCATCAAATAGTGCGAACGCTTCTGGATGCTCATCTTGCTCCAAATTGGAAACGCATCTTTAGCGGCTTTGGTGGCTCGCTCCACATCTACAGCATCGCTGTCGGGAATTAGGCTGTATGGCTTTCCGGTGGCCGGAGCCATGTTCTCGAAATACTCTCCTGAGCTAGGAGCCAAGAGTTCACCGTTGATGTAGTTCTGCAGCTTTTCCATGGTGTCAAATGTAGCCTGAGTAAAAAGAAAAAGCCCCATGCAATATGGAGCTTCTTCTGAACCTAACTAAACAACGAGAATTTATCTTATTCGAGCACGAGTCGTTTCGTGTATTTGCTTTTGCCTTCACGAATTTCGATCGTGTATGTTCCGGAGGGAAGTTTGTCCAAGTTCATCCGCATGTTCTTCTTGCCCTCTCCCTTGATCTTCATTTCGCGTACCGTCTTTCCTTGCAAGTCCTTGATCTGGATGTGGACAGGTCCATCTTCATCATTTTCAAACTGAATTTGAACGTCGCCTTTGCTTGGTACAGGATAGACTCTCAAGTCCTGAATGGATGAGCTTCCGGTTTGAGATTCCTCCACATCCTCAACCACCATCTTTGTGCGCGTCACCTCGACCTCCTTTTCAGTGTCACCGTCACTATCTGATCGAACCTCCACTTGAACGTCGATCTCCTCATCTTCATCCTGTCCGTTGGAACGAATGACGATAACACTCTTTGAGGCATTGTCGTCCATATCGAAATGATAGCGTACTTCATTCATGGAGCGCTCGATCTCTACACCGATATCTTCCAGAATCGAATCGACATTCATGTGTTTGATCTCCTCCGATACCTTTTCCAGTTCGGATGCAACGTCTACGCGAACCTGCCTCATGCTGGCTTTCATTTCTTCGATGTCGTCTTCGTTGATCTCTATCTCAACGATCGTACGCTTCTCTTCGCGAACCGACTCGCGCTTTTCTTCTCTGTCCTCAATGTATTGGCGGGCCGCTTGGCCTTCGAGTTCTTTGACCGTAGTTTTTCCATCCACTTTCTCGGTGATGGTCACTCTTGGGTCGTCCCCATCCTTGATCTGGATCGTACGTTCAACTGATTTTGGTTGATCCTGGGCAAAGGACTGCACCCCGATCAGGGTCAAGATCACAAGCAGCAATAGCGGTTTTTTCATGGTAGTCATTTTGTAAAGCCAAACCTATCTCGACCCGCTGCAACCCGCTGTTAATGGGCGGTTAACCATTGTTAAGTACTGTTAAACAAGCAATTAACGCTGGATGCGCCGTTACTTTTGTTCGGCCCCATGAAACAAGACCAGCTTCGCAACATCGTCATCGTCATAGCGGTGGCCCTGATCGGGTTGATCGGCATTCAGATCTTCTGGATCAGCAATGCCATTGACCTTGAAAAGGACCGCATCCGACGGGGCGCTTCAGAGGCATTGGCAGAAGTCGTTGACCTGATCGAGCGGCACGAGACACTCACTAAGATCCGATCGCATCAGGAAGCGCAGTACCTTTTTGTAGAAGGCGAGGATGGGCAGAGTTTTCCACCGGATGATTCCTTGATGGAGTTTGTGGTCAAACGCAATATCGAGCGAAAGGAAGATGTAGTGGAAATGAAAGTGGAGGAGGAGCACGGAGGGCAACGCTCTGAAAAGACCGTGACCTATTCCGTCGATGACCTCCCATTCAACACGGACCTGGAAGATGAATTGAGATTGGAGATGTTCACGGCGGACTCGATCCAATTGGAGTTGGAGCATCGGGTCGATGATGTCAATAGAGATCTTGACCAGTTGCGGGAACGGCTCAAATCCAAGAAGACCTTTTTGGGCGACATTGTACGAAGCTTGATCGAGGTGAACATCAATCAACCCATCGACGAGCGCGTCGATCCGCGAATAGTTGATTCTTTGCTGCACTTGGCTTTAGAGAAACGGGGCCTCAGCTTGAAGTATACCATGGGCGTGTTTGACCAAGAAGGTGAGATGGTCTTTGGTCCGGAGGAGTTTGAAACATCTCTTCGGGCATCTACTTCTAGCGCACGCTTGTTTCCAAACGATGTGATCCAAGTGCCTTACTTCATCAAGCTTCACTTTCCGAATCAAGGGGGGTACATTTTCAATAGCCTTTGGGTGCTACTCTTAGTGTCGTTGATCCTCCTAATTGCCTTGGTGTGGACGTCCTACTATTCCGTTCGAACCATTTTCTACCAAAAGCAGAGCAGCGAGATCAAGAACGACTTCATCAATAACATGACCCACGAGTTGAAAACGCCGATCTCTACGATCAGTTTGGCTTGCGAAGCGCTGGCTGATCCGGAGTTGGGTCGCATGCAGAATGTGGTCGATCGCTACTTGAATATCATCAATGCTGAGAATAAGCGACTTGGCTTGTTGGTGGAGGAAGTATTGCAGAGTGCGGTTCTAGACAAGGGCGATTTCAAACTGAAACGCGAGGATATCGATATGCATCAATTGCTACAGGACCTGCTCGATAAGTATCAGATCCAGTTGAAGGATCGGGATGCTAAGGTGGACATGCAGCTCGGCGCTGAGCATTCGATCATCTATGTAGACCCGAATCACATGACCAATGTGATCTATAACCTGCTGGATAATGCCGTGAAGTACTCTCGAAGTAAGCCAGAGATCACCATTCAAACCAAAGAAGAAGATGGCAACATCATTCTATCGGTAAAAGACAAAGGCATTGGAATTTCATCTGAGAACCTCAAGAAGATCTTCGATCGACTCTATCGAGTGCCTACCGGAAATGTGCACGACGTCAAGGGTTTTGGACTCGGCTTGAGTTATGTTAAGATCATTACCGAACGGCACGGTGGACGCGTGTCGGTTGAAAGCCAACTCGATGTTGGAAGTACTTTTTATATTGAAATCCCGCTAAAGCAAGATGACTATGGAGAAGGAAACGAAAACAACGGATAAGATCCAGATCCTCGTGGCCGAGGACGACCCTAACTTGGGGATCGTTCTCACGGAATATCTGCAAGCCAAGGGCTACGAGCCACACTTGGCACGAAATGGTGTAGAGGGTTGGAAGATCTTCGCCAACGGCACCTTCGACTGTTGTATCCTCGACGTAATGATGCCCGAGAAAGACGGCTTCACCTTGGCAAAGGAAATTCGAAATGCAGATAAGAGCATTCCGATCATCTTCCTTACGGCGAAATCGATGAAAGACGATACCATCGAGGGATTCAAGAGTGGTGGGGATGACTACATCACCAAGCCATTTTCAATGGAAGAGGTTCTTCTTCGTTTGAAAGCCATCTTGCGTAGGACAAAGGGCGAGCAAAAGGCACCGGAGAAAACAGTCTTCGAGCTCGGAGCTTTCACGTTTGATTTTAAGAATCAGGTCTTGAAGCACGGTGATGATGAACAGCATCTTACTTCGAAGGAGAATGCCTTGCTCAAGATGCTTGCGCAACACGCCAATCAACTCCTCGATCGTTCTCAGGCATTGCTTGCCATCTGGGGGGATGATAGCTATTTCAACTCTCGCAGTATGGACGTATACATCGCGAAGTTGAGAAAGTACCTAAAGAAGGATGAAGGAGTCAAGATCATGAATGAACATGGAAAGGGATTCCGCTTGATCATTCCTTAAAATTCATTTTTCGTTTCTTTCTTGGTCACCGAGGTGGGTTTACCTAGTTTAGTTACAATTAAACCCATCCCTATGAAGCACTTACTTACCCTTGCCGGTCTGCTGCTTGCTGGCCTAACCTATGGCCAGTGCACCTTGAGCGGCCTCAATTCATTCTATTGTTCTTCCGATACCGGAGGCCAACTCACGGCCTCTTGTGGAGGAAGTTCAGGAACCATCCTGGGTCCGGGTGTGAATAGCAGTGGATATTTCAATCCAGCCGGATTGCAAGACAGCATACCGATCTTGGTATTGTCTAGCACTACTACCTATACGGTGGATCAGTCGCTCCCTTATAACCCTGACACCACCAGTGGAGGCACTTCGGTCTCCCTTGGTGATGATGCGATTTCCGGTCAATTGAACATCGGATTCAGCTTCCGTTTTTTCGACAATCAGTACACGACATTCCAGATCTCTTCGAATGGCTTCATCACGTTTGGAACCAATACGGACAATGGATGTTGCTCGGGTGATTTTATTCCTAGTTCTCAGACACCAAACAACTATATCGCCCACGTTTGGGAAGACCTGTATCCTCCGGGTGGAGGTTCCATTACCTACAAAACGGTGGGTACCGCGCCAAACAGAAAGTGTATCATAGAGTTTGCTGGAATACCACAATGCTGCGGGTCGAGCTATCCAAGATACTCTCAGATCCACCTTTGGGAGGGGTGTGGACGAATTGAGATCCATACTCAGTCCCAACCATACCCATTCTCGGCGTCCACTCAAGGAATCGAGAATGCTACCGGATCTGCTGGTTATGCCACTCCAGGACGAAACTCTTCCGCATGGACGGCAACCAATGATTTCGTGGCCTTTCAACCGAACTGTGGGGACACCTTCTGGACTTTCGTGAGTGATGGGCCAGACCTTTCGATGATGGCAGATTCGAACGACTGTTTCTCCGATTCAAACGCGAGCGCCACCGTAACGGCAACGGGAGCATCTCCTTTTGCATACTCGTGGTCGAATGGACAAACTTCTGCAACGATTACCGGTCTTGCACAGGGCACGTACACCGTTACCGTAACGGACGATGACGGCTGCTTCAAAGAGGATGAAGTGGATGTTTATTCACCACCGCCATTAGGAGTGAATACCAACCCTACGAATGCGAATTGTGAAAGCGACGAGAATGGATATGTCTTAGCCAATGGCAATGGTGGTGTTCAGCCTTACAGCTACTCTTGGAGTAATGGGTCAACAGCGGATTCCATTGGAGGGCTGGCAGCAGGGACTTACTCCTTGACCATCACTGATGCGAATGGATGTGAAACCATGACCTCGGCCACTGTTGGCTTTGACAACGAGGATCCCATAGTAGACCTCGGACCCGATAAGATGATATGTCCTACCAAGATCGCCCTTCTCACTACGACTCCAGGTTATGCAGCTTATGCATGGTCCACGGGTGATACGGTGCCGAACATTGTGGTAAATGGAGCTGGAACCTATACGGTCACGGTAACCACTTCCGCCGGATGTACAGGTTCTGATGAGATCCAAGTGATCGAGGCGGTACCTGAGCAGGTAGAACTCGGTCCAAATAAGGAGGGTCTAGGTCCAATTCAGGTCGATGCGGGTTCACAATTCACCCAGTTCTTGTGGAGCACGGGCTTCAATGGGCAGATCCTCAATGTAGGACAGAGCGGAACGTACACCGTGACTGTTGCTGATAGCAATGGCTGTCAGACCAACGATGATATCACCGTGAAGATTTGGCCTGCCGGCGTGGAAGACGTGGATGCGGCTGGATGGATCGTATTTCCAAATCCTGCCAACAGCGTTGTGAACATCATGACGGGCTCAAGTTTGCAAAATGCGACGCTTCGTCTGATCAATGTTGCCGGGCAGGTAGTATTCGAACAAACAACCAACCTGGGAGCTAGGCAAAATCATGCCCTAGACGTTTCAGGAATAGCGAAAGGAAGCTATACGCTCGAACTAAGATCGGATGATGGCATTCGTCAGCGTTCGGTGGTACTGCAATAAACAGTGACCTTTCTCAATTGCTTAGGCGGTCGGAACTCCGGCCGCCTTTTTTACTTTTAGCAGCAAATCATAAACCATGAGCATTAAGCGACCTTTCAATTTGCATCAATGGATCGAGGAGAACAGAGATCTTTTGAAGCCCCCTGTAGGAAATAAGAATCTATATCCAGCCGGAGAGGACTACATCGTCATGATCGTAGGAGGTCCGAATGCAAGAAAGGATTATCACTACAACGAGACCGAAGAACTTTTCTACCAGCTCGAAGGCAATATTACCGTCAAGATCCAGGAGGATGGCAAAGGGGTGGACGTGAACCTAGGGCCTGGGGATATGTTCTTGTTGCCCCCTCGAGTGCCACATAGTCCAGGTCGTTCTGAAGGATCGATCGGACTGGTAGTGGAGCGCGTTCGTGAGGCGGATCATAAGGATGGACTCCTATGGTTCTGCGATGAGTGCAACCATAAACTGCACGAGACTTATTTCCACTTGACCAACATCGAAACGGACTTCCTACCTCGTTTTAAAGAGTACTATGGAAGTGAAGAGCTACGCACGTGCGAGAATTGCGGCCATGTGATGGAGACCGATCCGCGTTTTACCTGATCAGGTTGATCGTCCCGGTCTGTACCTGTTTCTTTTCCGGTACCACCTTGTATTGGATCGAGTACGTGTAGCTGCCGATCTGCGAGAGCTTGCCGGTGTTGAACTTTCGTCCGTTCCATCCGCTGGTAATGTCAGAGCTTCGGTAGATGATCTGTCCCCAGCGATCACGGATCACGATGCTGTATTCAGAGAGGTTGTGTCCTTGCACCATGAAGATGTCGTTGATTCCGTCACCATCTGGCGTAAAGGCGTTCGGAACATAGATCTTACTGATCGGAGCCACCACTACAGAGTCGTGTACATTACATCCCTGAGAGTCCACGGCGGTAACGTAATACACGGTGCGCTCTCTGGGATAGACCAAAATACTATCGCAATCAACGCAAGGGATATAGCCCTTGGATGACCAGCGGATCTCAGTGTTCGACTGGGCGATGAGGAGCACATTACTCAGCCCTGTGATCGTGTCTTGGCGAGTCGGGATTTCCAATTCAGGTACGGGATAGACTCCGACGTAGACGCTATCCGTCTTGGCGCAATTCTGAAGGTTCTTTCCTGTGACGTAATACCACCCGCTTTCCTCTGGGTTGATCTTGGGTGCACTCGCGAAGGCTGGTTGCTCAAAGAAGGGGCCCGTCCATTGGTAAGTAAAAGTTCCTGTAGCCTTGAGCTGGACGGTGTCGCCCTCGCAGATGTTAGTATCGCCTCGAATGTCAAGCTCTACTTCTGACACTTCAATGAGTACCGAGTCGAATGCGCTACCACAGGCGTTCTTTACCTCGACCACATAAGTGGTGGTCACTTCCGGGAATGCTGGAGTAGAATTCAAAAAAGGACTTAGTACGTTGTCCTTCGGGTACCACTCGTATTCATCCGTTCCTTGTGCATTCAACATGACTCGTTGTCCTGTACAAACCACGGTGTCTCCCCAAGCTTCCACTTGCGGAACGTAGCCATAGGTGAACACGGTGACCTCGTGTTGGTGAGTACAACCAAACGAGTCGAGGATAGAAACTACGTAGTGTGTTGTGGTGTCTGGAAAGACAGTTGGTGTAGCGCTATTTGGGGCGCTCAGGTAGATCGGGGGAGACCATGAATAACTCACACCTCCGCTAGCCCACATCGGTCCTGACAGACCTTCGCAAATGCTGGTATCCGGCATTGCTTCGGTATTGTCGGGGAAGGTCTTTAGCGTGACCCAAGCGGTATCCGTTCCGCAACTATCGATGGCCGTGACTACGTAGGTGATCTGATGGTCCACGGTGGCGATCGGGTTCTGGATGTTTGGGTCGCTCAAACCCGAGCTTGGTGACCAAGAGTAGGAGGTTCCTCCAAAGGCGGTCAGCTGTACTTCGTCGCCTTCGCAGACTTTTGGGAAGCTTGGAACCGTGGCTTCCGGACCGGGAAGGACGGTTACTTGGATGGAATCCGTGTCTGAGTATACACAGCTCACCGAATCGCGAATGATCAAGACCACATCGTAGGTTCCTGCGGTGGTGTAGGCGTGTTTAGGTTCGTATTCCGTGCTACTATTTCCATCGCCAAAGTCCCATTCGTATTCTGACCCTCCGAAACTCTCATTCTCGAATTGAAGTGAGTCATTGATGCAAATGCTCAGGGGGCCGTCTACATCGGCTTCGGCTATCAGTGTGATGAGGTCATATTTAAGAGCAGCAAGGTTGCAGCTGGCTGAAGTAGGCTTTGTCGTAGAGTAAGCCCCGGTGGTAGTGGGGAATGAACTGTTCTGACCGCAACTCGCGCACGCCGCCTGGTAGATGATCCCTTTCTTGTCAAATCGACTCGTTCCTCCGTCCGTGTGCTCACCTCCGGATGCCCCTGTGTTTCCACCGAAAAAGCTGGCGAAGAGAATACTCGTCGCACTGTCCTCGAAGACGATGAAATAGAAGTCATGACCGTCAGTCGTGGTCTTGTAGGCATTATTCGTGACGGGGAGGCCGGTCGTGGTCGTCCCACTACTCGTTGAAGCTCCAATGCCGAAGAGAGATCCTCCCCAACCGGAGACGAAGATATGGTTGCATTCATTCACCAAAAACGCCGTCATGGAGAGGTTGATGTTTCCGTTGCCGGAACCCCACCTCGTAGAGAAAATGGTGTTTTGAAGGTTGTTAGAAAGCTTGTGTAGGAATTGGCCGCTGTTCGCCGCACTATAGACCCAGCTCGGCCCTATTGGATAACTCCCTTCGGTTTGTCCCACCACGTAAACAAAGCCAGACAGGTCGAGCTGAACGAAGAAGCTTTGATCATAATCGTTGGTGCCTAGAAAGGTCGATGCGATCAGGTTCGAACCATTGTTGCTCACTTTCGCAAGCCAGCCATCTGTCAGCCCTCCTTGGTAGGTCGTGTTGATCGTATTGTTGGTAGTTGGGAAGTTAGCGCTCTTGGTTCCCCCGGTACAAAAAACGTCGAAGTTCGGGTCAAACTGAATGGAGTAGGCCGCATCAGCAGTGCTCCCTCCGATGTAGCTCGACCACAAGAGGCTTGTCAAGTTAGAGTTGAACTTGAAAATGACGCCATCCGTAAGTCCACCCCCGTAGTTGGATTGAAAGCCATTCACGATCGGGAAGTCGTCAGAGGCAGTGCTCGTGGCGACGTAACAATTGTCGTTGAGGTCGACGATGATCTCCCCGCGGAACTCATCAGCATAAGCTTTCTGGAGCGTATCACTCATGTTGATCCCGTCGTTTTCTGTGCCGCCGATGTAGGTAGATGCGATCAGGTTGGTACCATTTGCATTCAGCTTTGCGATGATGATATCGGAACCAGTGGTGTATTGGATCTGACTGGAATTCGAGTTGACCCCCGTAGAGCCGATGGCCGTTCCTCCGTTAAAGTTTCCGTCGAAGGCTCCTGAGGTGGTCGGAAAGTTCGAACTCGAAGTGGTGCCTAAGATGTAGAGCTGGTTGTTGTTGTTTACCACCAAGCTGTGCGGAATCTCGTTTCCGTTACCCCCTAGATAGGTAGAGTAGACTATAGCTGTTCCGGCAGCGTTGAACTTCGTGATCGTCATGTCGGTCTTAAAGCCGCCCACACCGCCTGCAAATGTGGTTTGGTAGGCTCCGGTCGACGTGGGATAACCCGACCCGCTTCCGTTTCCGCTCACCAAAATGTATCCTCCGGCGTACATGTTTCCGAGTGAATCATAGGTAGCCGTCGAACCCCAGTTGTTGATGGTGGAGCCAGTGTAGGTACTGAAGATTAAGGTCGGATCGATGATCAGTGTTCCTTCGTCGGAAGCCATCACGTTGAAACCGATATGAGGGAGACCCTTGTCTTGCTCGAGTACTCGGAACGAACTCTTTACGAAGGACCGCTCGCCGTCTTTTTCCAACCACGAGACGGGTTCCTGATCAATGATCTGATCCACCGCCGTTTCGATGAGGATATTACCGAATCCAGGCTTCAAACCATCGATTCCCTCGTAGGCGATCTCGATGACCGAAGGGTCAGCACCGGGATGAACGATAAAGTCATACTTGAAATTGGAGTTTTGAGAATAGTACCGGACGTCGATGCCTGGATATACGTCTTTGAAAATGACACCGTGATACTGTTGGACGCCACTCGCCCATTTCGTCGAATCGTTCCCGAGGTAGTAATTCACGTAGTCGTCTAAAGCTTCTTCCGTTTCAATGGCCGAGGGTCTTTGACTGTTGACTAGGTGAACTTTGAATGCGTGGCACTGAAGGTGTTCAGGGAGCTCTTCCGCTGTGATCTCACCAGCTTTATAGGCTGAAAGTTGATCAACGGTTGACTGATCGAAGATGTCGAAGGTCAATGTTTGTCCTTCCAAAAAGACCATGCCACCGGGAAATCGAGCTCGGAAATGAACATGCTCCGGGAGTTGTCCCTTGTTCTCCTCAAACTTCAACTCTCCATAGTGATCATGGCCATGACCCCATGCTAGGGTCGTGGACAACACCAAGAGCAAAGAGAGGAGATATGTGAGCTGAATTCTCAAACTGAAAACGAACGCCTAAGGTAGCGGTTTGCCGAGTCGCGCGCAATGTATTAGACGCATGAGACGGGTATTTAGTTGCTGTTACTGAAACGTTAACTTGATTCGCTCTCAGCGATGAAAACTTGATACCTTTGTCGCCCCGAAGAAAATGAGCGACCAGATCAAGCACGAGTGCGGTATAGCACTCATTCGACTCCTAAAGCCCCTCGATTTTTACCGTGAGAAATACGGCACGTCCTTTTACGGCCTAAACAAGATGTATCTCCTGATGGAGAAACAGCACAACCGCGGGCAAGACGGAGCGGGTTTGGCCAACGTAAAGTTTGACGTAACCCCTGGAAACCGATACATCTCTCGATTCCGATCCAATAGTAACAAGCCGATCCAAGATATTTTTGATCACGTGTATTCAGGGATCAAGAACCGCGTTCAAGAAAGAGCGGGAGGAGATCAATCCGTATTGGATGACCCGAATTGGTTAAAAGAGAATGCGCCGTTTTCAGGAGAGGTTTTCTTAGGTCACCTTCGCTACGGGACCTACGGCGATAATAGCATTGAAGCGTGTCACCCTTTCTTGCGTCAGAACAACTGGATGACGCGAAACTTGGTCTTGGCGGGTAACTTCAATATGACCAACGTAGATGAGCAGTTCGAGATCCTCATCAATTTAGGTCAGCACCCGAAGAAGAAGGCCGATACGGTAACGGTACTCGAGAAGATCGGTCACTTTCTTGACGAAGAGAACGAAGCCCTTTTCGCTAAATACAAGCGATTAGGTTACAGCAATACAGAGATCACAGCGATGATCTCAAAGAACATGGATGTTCGTAACATCTTGACTCGTTCAGCGGAGGATTTTGATGGTGGATATGCGATGGCCGGAATGATCGGTAACGGCGATGCTTTCGTGCTACGTGATCCAAATGGAATTCGCCCGGCCTTCTACTATCGCGATGACGAAGTTGTTGTGGTAGCCAGCGAGCGACCTGTGATCCAAACGGTCTTTAATGTTCCTTCTGAATCTGTCAAAGAGATCGATCCCGGACATGCCTTGATCATTCGAAAGGACGGTAAAGTATCGATGGACATGATCCGCCAACTAGGTGAAAAGCTCTCTTGCTCGTTTGAACGGATCTACTTCTCGCGAGGCAGTGATCTCGATATCTATCGCGAACGATTAGAGTTGGGAAGAACGGTGGTTCCGCAGGTATTGAAGACCATCGATGATGACCTTGATAACACGGTTTTCTCCTTCATTCCGAACACAGCAGAAGTTTCCTACTATGGTATGCTCAAAGGATTGGAAGAGTTCCACAACGAGCGGAAGTTGGATGACATCGCGAAGATCGACCCGAAAGACAAAGACGCCCTTCGCAAGATCTTGAATGAACGCGTTCGTGCTGAAAAGGTGGCGATCAAGGACGCAAAACTCAGAACGTTCATCACTCAGGATAGCGATCGAAACGACCTTGTTGCACACGTGTATGACATCACCTACGGCACGGTGCGAAAGAATGCCGATAACTTGGTGGTGATCGATGACTCCATTGTTCGAGGTACTACCTTGAAACAGAGTATTCTCCGCATTCTGGACCGTCTCAACCCAAAGAAGATCGTAGTCGTTTCGAGCGCTCCTCAGATCCGATATCCCGATTGCTATGGAATCGACATGAGTTTGCTTCAGGACTTCGTAGCCTTCCAAGCGGCGATCGCCCTACTGAAGGAAACGGGTCGTGAAGGGGTGATCAAAGAGGTTTATGACCTTTGTATCGCAGAACTGGCAGAATCGAATAACCATAATTACCAAAACCACGTCCAGAAGATCTATGAGCCGTTTACCGATGAGCAGATCTCTAAGAAGATCTCTGAGTTGTTGAGGCCAGAAGACTTGAAGGCGGATCTAGAGATCATGTATCAGACACTTGACGGACTCCATGCTTCTGTTCCGCATCACAAAGGCGATTGGTACTTCAGCGGAAACTATCCTACTACGGGTGGAAATCGTGTGGTGAATCGTGCCTTTGCGAACTTCTTCGAAGGCAAGCGAGTACGTGCCTATTAAGGCTTGGTCATAACGACGATATCTTGAAAATCTTTTGACTGACCCTTCGGGGTTCCCCTCCAATGGCCGTGATCGATGGTCTCGATTTTCAAGCCAGCCTTATCGGCCATTTCAGTTAGTAGCTCAAGGTCATAGCGCACGTTCGCAGCTTGTGACTGTTCGCTGTGCAAGGCATAGCGCCCCTTATCGAATTTGAAGTCCATTTGAGCCTTGTCGTCAGAGGCATTCGGATCTTTCAAGAAGAAGGTGGCAACCAACTTACCGCCCGGCTTAAGGCATCTCCCGGTTTGAATCAAATAGTTGGCAGTTTCGTCGGGAAGGAGGTGCGTAAAAAGAGAAGTGGCACAAGCCATTTCGAAGTGATTATCACCGTAAGGAAAGGTCAACTGGGAAGCATCATCACCGGTGTTGCGGTATAGGTCATTCTTCAGGTCGATCAAGGTAAACCGAAACTGGGGGTGGCGCTTGGAGATGTTGTTTCGACACCAATTCACACCCAGCGCCATGATATCAAAACCTTCGTACTTGGCTTCTGCATTCAGGTAATGGGTCAGTCCCACGGCAATTCGGCCAATGCCCGATCCAATGTCGAGGAAGGCATCCGATGGTTGCAGACCGTAGTGTTTGAAATGTTCAGTCCACCGCTTTCCATCTTCCAGAAAATCGCCAGAGCCCGTGAAGATGATCCCACGAGGTGGCAGGAGTTCACCTCGACGTTTTCCCGCAGTCATTAGATCATGAGGAAGAAATACAAGTCGACGCGCAAGAAGCCGAAGCGAAGGAGGGAGCCAATAGTAGATAGAGCGAAGCATGTGGGTCAAGTGAGCCGCGAAAGTAGGCCTTTCACTAGCATTTGCCTAGAAGGAGATGCGGTAGTAGAATAGGGGCAGTCGGCCGAGCTGATATTCGCGTCGAATGCTCTCTTCGGGATCCTCATTTTCGTCAGGCGCATAGGTCAGGCTGAGCACGTTTCGGGTGTTGAGCACATTGACCAGGTCGATGCCTAATTCATGGGTGACCTTCTTCGCATTATAACGGTAGTTGACCTTCACGTCTGCCCGGAAATAATTCGGAAACTGTTCTGTGTTGCGCAAGCTGTCAATAGGAACCAGCTCCTTCTCTTGATTGCTCTTTGCGATGTCGGGTGGGCCATACCAACGACCTCCGACCACGGTGACCTTTCCTCCGAGCGAGAGCATCTGCTTTTTAGACAGGTTGAATTCCTTAGCAAAGAGGGCATTGACCGCAAAGTTTCCATTGAAGTCTGTATTTCGCCATTTTCCGTCGGCGGCTTGGTACTTGCTGTCGAACAAAGAACCCGTGAACAAGAAGTAGTAGTTATTAGCAAAGAATTTCTCCAAGGTGAATTCTATCCCGTAATTGCGCTGGAAGCCTTCGTTGACCAGTGAGTCTGGAAAGAAGCGTTCGAACCCCGAACCCGTATTGGCCAGCGAGAACGACAGCGTATTGGGGTCGACCGGAATGTCATAGAGCCACTGGTAGTAGATCTCACTTTTGAATCGCAGGTTTTTGGAAAGCATGCGATCGTATCCGGCCACACCATGGATCGCTTTGGTGAAATCCATGTTCTTATTGTAAAGGGCTGGATCGCCGTTCGCATTTTCCTGTTCGGAGAAATAGTACAGATAGTAGGGCTGTGTCTGGCTATGGAGCCCGCCGCCTATATTGAGGGAAGAGCCGTCTTTGAAGGTGCGACGAATGGCTCCGCGAGGTTCTATCCAAGACGAGGCTCCATTGAGGGTAAAATACTGAGAGTGGAGCCCGAAGGTCATTACCCAATCGTTGTTGGGGCGGTACTTCCATTGTAAGTAGGGTTGGATCAGTGTCGCTTGATCCCGAGAGTCCCAGCGAACGCGCCAGGTGTCATAAAGCGGAGAGGCGGGGTCAAATACCCACACGCTGTCTTCGTACTGGAAGAAGAACTGCTCCACCACCGCTCCGGCTTTGATCACGTGGTTGCGATTCAACTTAGAATTGATGTAGGTGTGTCCAACGGCACGTTGTTCTTTGAAGGTGTAGTTGAGCAATGGGTCGAACGCATTTACACTGTCGAGTTGGTATTTGCCTTCGTTATCGACGTAGCGATACACCAGTTCGTGGTAGGAATTGACCTCGCTGTAGTTGTAGGCAACAGAGGTCTTCCAATAGGTCTTTTCATTCAGTGAGCGCGTGTAGTTAGCGCCGAGCACGCCCATGGTCGATCCAAAATATTGGTCGCGGTCGTTATCTCCGTAGATGTTGCGGTCTTCGGGAGTTTCTTGGTCGCTGATCAGGATGTCGATGTCACTAGTGCCGCCAACTCCGAAGAGGGAAAAGGACGACGCGCCTTTGCCGGGAACATTGATCTTGAAGGTGAGGTCTTGATACTTCGGTATCGCATCTGTCCCGTACTCGATCCCTAGTCCACCGATCAGCGCTAGTGTGGAATAGCGATAAGCGGCAATGTAAGTGATGTTCTTCTCTCGCGAGATTGGTCCTTCGATCATCGCTTCAGTTCCGAGGAATCCGAACTGGCCTATGAATTCATGATCTTGGTTATTTCCATTTCGAATATTGAGGTCAAAGACGCCGGCAGTTGCGTTTCCAAATTCACCGGGGAATGCTCCCGTATAGAAGTCGCTGTTGCCAAGTGTCTTGTTGTTCAGGATACTCACGGATCCTCCAGCTGTTCCGGGAATATTGAAGTGGTTTGGATTGGATATCGGAACATCCTCGATGCGCCAGAGAATGGCTTGTGGAGAATTACCGCGGATCACAATGTCGTTTCTGGAGTCGTCCGCGCCTTGGACTCCCGCAAAGTTCGATGCCATCCTTGAGGGTTCACCGCGACTTCCTGCATATCGTTCCGTCTCGGCTACGTTGAACTGTCGGGCTGATATCATTGCCATTTCATTGAGCGGCTCACCATCTCGCGTTGCAATGATCTCTACCGCTTCCATCTCGATGGCAGCTTCCTCGAGTTCGATGTTGAGGATGGTTTGCCTTCCCGAATTGACCTCTACGTTGTTGATGATCTGAGGCAGATAGCCGATAAAGGTGAACCGAAGCTCGTGCCTGCCGATGTCTAGGGAGGGTAGCTCATAGCGACCTTCCTCATCCGTGCTCGTTCCTGTAATATTCTCAGGGTCGTCGAGCAATGCCACATTCACGCCCGGAATGGGTTGACGTGTGTCTTTGTCGACCACTCGGCCGCGGATACTTTGGGTGTAGTCTTGCGCGAAAGACGAAGAGGCTGTGATCCAAAAAATCAGGACCACTAGGTGTCTCATAGGGTAAGGCATAAGCTCAAATGTGATGAAAATTCGGATTCGTGTCGAAGCGTCGGCTTTATTCATCGATGAAATGAAGGGAAAAATCGAACTTTCAGAATAAACTACCGTAAAACAGAAAAAAGTTAGAATATCAGGCAACTTTTTCATCCGAACCTGTGTCTAACTAATTGCAGCTCGACTTCACCCCTTGAACATTGGATGAATAGGTGACACCACTAACACATGTTTAACCTATAAATTCTGATGTTATGAAAGCCTTAGCTCCCGTCTTTTTGGTACTGGCAATTTTGCTTGCATTTTTGTCTGCCGTGTCAGCACAGAGTAAAATCTACAACCCAGACCTGCCCCAGCATTTGGTCTTTCAGTGGCAGATCCAAACGGATCAGGTCGGTGGAAACTGGAAGAACGAAGACTTTTCTGTCTCTCGAGGCAACGAAGGCTTGGTGGTATTATGGTAAGTACAGGACGCTGGAGGAGGCACTAGAAGGACTCCCCGAACTCCCTGAAGGAGTCGAGGAGAATGATGTGAGTCTGATTCCATTCTTTAATCAGCGCAGCATCTCATCTGAGGACGCATTGGTCCTCTTGGGCAACTTGAACGACCGGGATGTAAACCCCGATCTAGTCGAACTTGAGGCGGTTTCTTTTACCGTATACTTTGGCACATTTGAACAACCTCAGGGCCGAAGTTTGATGGAAAAGGTAGACCAGCCTTTGAGTTTCGAAGTACTGCCTACCTATGAATTCGCGTATTCAGCATGGGTGTTTGGAAGTTTGGATAAAGCGGAAGAATACGCCGAAGATCTCCGTACTCAGGGATGGGACGGAGCAGAGGTAAACAAGTTTCTCAATGGTGAACGAGTTGCGATGCTCGTCGAGCAGGAACTTTATGCCTTTGTTATCTGGAAAGACCGCAGGAATATCTTGTTCTGAGTCACTTGCGTTTGAAGACCGGAACTGTCGAGCACGGTTCTCCGAACATGAGTGACTTCACCACCGAGGTGAGTCTGCCCGTCAAGGCGAGGTAGACCGACTCAGGAATGGCTTCATCGCTGCACCCTTTCAGGATCACACGTTGGTCTTGAAAGGGTGTAAGGTCGAGGTCGGCCACCCAACTTAGCCACAACGCTTGCTCAATCTCTTTTTTGGAACCGACCAATGAATAATGTGCCACACTCGATAATTGAGATGCCAGCAGCATATAAGCCCAAGTCGGGATAATTGCATCTGATGTGCAGTGGATGAAGACCGACGCGTTTTGGTATTGACTCCAGTCGTGAGATGCGACAAATTCACGGAAGTCCTTTTCTTTCAGGACCAGACCTTCCCAAAGGAGGTCTTTTAGGTCAAAGCCTACCACTTTCCAATTCGGTCTCTGCTCCTCTAGATCGAGCGTCATCAGACCGCTTTTCGCCACTTTATTTTCTACAGGACCTTCCATGATCGATCAGATCAATCCAAGTTCCACCATAGCTTCTTCACTCATCATGTCTTTGTCCCAGGGTGGGTCCCATGTTAGTTCCACTTTAGCGCGTTCGATCCCTTCTACACCGGCCACTTTCTCTTCTACTTCTACGGGAAGGCTTTCGGCTACCGGACAGCTCGGAGATGTCAAGGTCATAACGATCGTTGCATCCATCGACTCTTCGATCTTGATCTCATAGATCAACCCAAGCTCGTAAATATCGACAGGGATCTCAGGATCGTAGATCGTCTTGAGCGCCGAAATGATAGAAGTTTCCAATTGTTTCTTCAGAGCAGGATCCATGCTATGCTTGAGCTTTTGCTTGGTATGCCACGGCGTACATTTTCATTTTCTTGATCATCGAGACCAATCCATTGGCCCGATTGGGCGAAAGGTGTTCCTTTAATCCGATCTGGTCAACAAAGTAAAGGTCGGCTTCAGCGATTTCCTTTGGACTATGACCCGAAAGAACACGTACCATGAGTCCTACCAAACCTTTGGTAATCACGGCATCACTATCGGCGTTGAAATTCAGATGGTTTCCCTCGAGTTCGGCATGCAGCCAAACTTGACTTTGGCACCCTTTCACTAGGTTTTCCTCTGTTTTCAAGCTCGCATCGATCTCCGGAAGTTGTTTTCCGAATTCGATGATGTGCTCGTACTTCTCCATCCAGTCTCCGAAGAAGCTGAACTCGTCGATGATCTCGTCTTGTATTGCTTTGATGTCTGCCATCACTTCGATAAACCCGAATTCAATATTCTTTGTTCGATCGCCGTGGTGGAGTAACCCTCCACGAAATCGAGTTGTTTTACTTCACCCCCCGCCTCTATCACTTCTTTCGCGCCTACGATCTGATCGACGGTATAATCTCCTCCCTTTACCAAGATGTTGGGTCGGACTACCTTGATCAATTCAAGCGGAGTATATTCATCAAAGATGACCACTAGATCCACCGATCGCAAGGCTGCTATGACCAGGGATCGAGATTTTTGATCATTGATCGGACGTCCATCTCCTTTGCCAAGCGATCTTGCTGAGGCGTCGCTATTGAGTCCCAGTACCAGTTTCGTCCCAAGAGCTTTTGCCTGTTCTAAGTAGAGCACATGACCGGGATGGATGAGATCAAAAACGCCATTGGTAAAGACAATGCTTTCACTTGCCAAGCGCCAGGTCCGAAGTACATCTTCGATCGTGTATCGATGCTGGTGGATCCGATTTTCGATTCCCGAACTCATGCTTCAGCTTCTTCTTTGGGGGCTTCACCATTGATCAAAGGCATGGCGATCATGGCCAAGAAACCTACCAAGATGATCACGGCAGTTTGGGCGGTCCAGACGATCCATCCGAAGGCATATCCCACATTCTTGTCTACGCCGTATAGGGCTAAGATGACCATGATGGCCAATGGGTAGGCCCCAAGTCCACCTTGCACGGCAACGATGCTGAGTCCGCCCAGTACGAAGGACGCCAGCATTCCACCGAATGGAACACCTTGAGTTTCGGGTAAGCTCTGGAAAGTAAGAACGAACATCATGACATAGCAAAGCCAGATAAGGGCCGTGTGCACGGAGAACCACAGTTGCCCTTCCATGCGCTTAATGGTAGCAAATCCGTCTACTAGGCCCATGATCTTGTCCTTAACCTGCAGGGTGAAGGGATGCGTGGAGCGCTGGATGAATTTCCATCCAACATACAAGGCGGCAATGCCGATCACTCCAAGTGCGCCAAGGATCACAAATGTGGAGGTCTTTTCCAAAAGCTTTCCTCCTGTATCGGCGAGGAAGTCTTTCAAGATCCCGAATTGCATCACGATAGCCAGAAAGATCAATCCCAACAATATCACGGCGTCCACTACACGTTCAGCGATGACGGTTCCGAAAAGTTTTTCAAAGGATTGTTTCTGGTATCTGGCTAAGATGGCGCAGCGCGTGACTTCTCCGAGGCGAGGGAAGGCGAGGTTGGCCAAGTAGCCGATCATGACTGCTGAGAAGCGATTCGCCATGTTGATGTTGATTCCCAAAGAAACCAGCGGGAATTTCCATCGATACGCACGAAAGATGTGGCTCAACACGGCCACTCCGGTCGACGCGACGATCCACCAGTAGTTTGCTTCCTTGATGGAATTGACCATATTAGCCTTGTCTTCTTCTGTCAGGTCCTTGTAGATGAACCAGATCAGGAAGAAGCCGAGTGCTAGAGAAACCAGCACCTGCAGTGCAGACCTCAGCTTTTTATTCAATTCGCGAGTGTGTTGTTCTTTTCGTCCGGGAAGATGACCCAAGGTTTGAAGGATTTCGCTGCTTCAAACTCCATTTGGGCGTACGAGATGATGATGATGATATCTCCTTGCATCACGCGTCGAGCGGCGGGGCCATTCAAACTGATCACGCCTGAATTACGCTTACCCGTGATGGCGTAGGTTTCAAATCGCTCTCCGTTATTGATGTTGACGATCTGTACCTTTTCACCTTCAATGATGTTCGAAGCTTCCATCAATGCCTGATCGATCTCGATGCTACCGATGTAGTCAAGATTTGCGTCAGTCACCTTTACGCGATGTATCTTCGATTTGAGTACCTCTATTCTCATTGCGCGGCAAAATTATGAATAATTGAACGGGACTAACCGCGGCCCAATGTTGAAAGACCTGAATGCATGGCTTTTCCCAAAACATTTTCGTGGCGGTTGATACCGTTGTGATAGCAAACAATCAAAAGGTCCTTTTGATCAAACGCAAGAATCCTCCCTTTCAGGGAAAGTGGGCCTTGCCTGGAGGATTCGTCGAGCAGGATGAGGATCTTCCGGAATCTGCGATGCGAGAATTGGAGGAAGAGACCGGGGTCCGGGCGGTGATCAATGACCTTTCTTTTGTAGGGGTTTACGGCGCGCCAAATCGTGATCCCAGGTTTCGGACCGTGAGCATTGTGTACCGATTGGAGATCCCGGAAACGGTGGAAGTCAAAGGGGGCGATGATGCCGCAGAAGCTGCGTGGTTCGATCTAGATGATCTGCCTGAGTTAGCCTTTGACCATGCGGAGGTGATTAAGGACGCTCAGTTTTAGTCCAATTCTTTTCGGGGGCCACAATCCGTGCAGTCCGTGCCGTACTCGCAAGCGTCGAAGGCAGCATCCTCACCGCCGTCGTCGCATACGCCATCGGCTGGCCAATAGCAAGTGTCGTTGCATAGCTCTTCTTTGCATCCGGACATACCAAAGCACGCGAGTACAATAACCAAGATGCTCAGTGAGGTTCTCATCGTTTGATCTTCTTGACGACACGCCTGCCGCAATCGGTACAATCCGTACCAAACTTGCACAGTGAGGATTTCGAATTATATCCGCCGTCGTCGTATTCACCGTCCCTTGAGAAGTAGCAAGAGTTGTCGCAGTAAGCACTCGTGCTGAATTCTAGCTCAGGTTCGGGTTCAGGTTCCGGCTCTTCGATCGGATCCTTGTTGCATGCCGCCAGCAATAAGCCGAGAGACAGCAGCGCGAACAAAAAGATATGCGGCAAACGTAACATGGTGCAAAGATGCGTGAAATGCTTGCAGTTAAGACGTCGAGATTGAGGGAAGGGTTGACTTCAGTCGCTTAGGGTAGATATTTTTCAGGAAGGGCATGACCATCGTCTTCCGTCTGCCAGAAGACGTTGAGGATCCACCAGCGGTTGCCGTCGTTGAGTAGCTGAACACTATTGATCCCGCGTTTTTTACCCCGTGGGGACTCCGTTTCATATGTACTGAATACGTGCGCCATCTGCCCGTATTGTTCCGTCACCCGATGGAGCTCACGCTCGAAGAACCCTGTCTCCTCCATGCGGTGGAGGTTGGAGAACATATACTGGCTCAGTGACAAATAGTAGGCTGTTTTTTCATCCTTGCCGACTGTTGGGATGAGTTTCGCGTCGGGGTGGTACAAGTTTTTGATCCGTTCTGGACTGCGAACCACCCCTGAGTCGCCGGAGATAACATCATACATCGCGTTGATGATACCGTCGATGGTAGTGACGTCATCCTGGGCTAACGAGGAAAGGCAGAGAATAGTCGAGCATAAAAGGAGTGCGATCTGCTTCATTGAGATTCTGTTTGATGCGTTCGAAAGTAGCGAGTATTGCTTCGCTGATAGCAAGGCCACACGCCGACGGTGTGGGACACACCCAAGAAAAGGTTAAAGAAGACCTTCTATTTCATGCAGAATATCTTGCTTGATCATCTCCCAGAATTTGCCGCGATGGCAATTCGGTGTCGGATCATTTTCTGCTGCTTGGAAGTCACCAATATCGAGAATGAGCTTTTCTCTTGCATGCTCGTAAGGATACCTTTTGTGATGAAAATCTAGAAGTTCGTCCATGGAATAGAAATTCAGAAGCTCGTGTAGGTCCCAGTAGTCCTTTTTTCTGCCGGAGGTTCCAATGACTTGGAGCTTCATGGCTCCAATTTCGTTCAGACCAGCCATTCGAATACCATCCTCAATGATCGGATCGTAGACGAAAGGTTCTGTATAGAAAAGGTCGAGTTTTACTAGGTCTTCTTTCGAGTCTCCGATGAAGTAAGAGGTGCCAAAACCTATGGAATCTTGAATATCACCTTCGACAATCTTGAACTCTGTTTTTAATAAGGCATCGAGTCTTTTAAAGTCAATTGATTCGTAGTTAGCGTCGGTGAATAGGTCAATGTCATCGGATTGGCGGTGTCCTACCTGAAGGCTCATCGAAGTGCCTCCAACTAAACGAAACTCGGAGAACTCTGATCTTTCCATCAACCATGACAATGATTGTCGAAGCGAGTCAGTAACGGTCTGATAGTTCAGCCCCATGATCAAGTAATATCTATCTCAGCCAGTTTCCTTTCGAATCTTTGTAACCGACTCCCTCCGAAAGCTTTGATCTCTCTCTCGATTCGACTCTTTCCGTAGTGGGAAACGATTTCTTGAATTTCTTGTTTGTTTCCACGTTCCATCACCCGTTGGATGATGAACTTGCTGTTCTTGTCCCAATCTAATTCTTCCATGTTCGTGTCCCAGAAAACGACTTTCCTGAATTTCGTAGGGTCAAGAGAACGGACCTTGTTTTCTATCAAAAGTTGCTTCACGTCATAGCTGGCTTGCAACATCATGAAATAGTCGCTTGGAACGTCAAAATAGCTAGACAACTTAATAGAGATCGAAGGGTTGATATTGCGCTTTTCCTTTAGAATGGCACTAATGGTTTGGCGATGCTCCCCGATCGAGTCCGCAAGTTCAGAACTACGCATTCGATCTCTTTCCAAAGCCCACTTGAGAACAGATCCTGGGTGCGTTCCTTTGACCTTGTCTAGTTTGGGTAGTGTTTTCATCGATCTCATTTCTAAAGCGAAAATAAACAAAAACGTTTATTAAAAGTAAACAAAACAGTTTATAACAGGAGGTGTGGGAATGGGTACATTGGATGAGACAAGGATGCTTGGGAGTGATTCTTTCGGGAGTAGGAGGCATTGATGAAAGATGGGAGTACTAGCGTGATCCCATCATTCCCGTGAAATGGATCAAGCAGCATTCGCTGTGCTCATGCGGGTCTTTTTCCCAGTCCATCAATTCAAGCGAGCTTGATTGCTGGCCATGAAAAAAGCCCTTTCGCTTCGCGAAAAGGCTTCATCATCAAGTGGAGAAGATGGGAGTCGAACCCACGACCTCTTGACTGCCAGTCAAGCGCTCTAGCCAACTGAGCTACATCCCCATCGTGGAGGGCAAATATAAGTCAAGAGTTTGTATCCCTTGCTATACCTGAATTACAGGATTTCAAAATAATTCGTCTAATTTCCTCTAATAAGTTTTATAAGTTGTTTATGTTTATAAGAATTAATCTAAAGAAAGAGATAATGATGAAAGACATACTCGTTGTTGCAAGGCTAAAAGAAGGTAAGTTTGAGAAATTTATGGGCTTTATGCAGTCTGAAGAAGCAATAAATGAAAGAAAGAAAATTGCTGATTTAACGAAAACATTAGGGACTGTTTCTCCTGATAAAGGTGCAGTAATGTTCAAAATTGCTGTACATAATGAAGATGCTTTGAATTCGTTCTTGGATGGCACAAATCCTGTATCTAAACCAGTTTTTGATGAGGTTATGGCGAGTTATGAGATATATGAGTTGAACGAGGTTTGATACGCTTAATAAGCTTATGTATCGCTACAACTCGGGCAAATCCTCCACATCCAACTGCTTCACTTCTAATCCCCTCAAGTAGGTAAGGGATACTTTCATATCGCTGTGTCCCATTACTTGCTGTAGTTTCTGGAGAGAGCCTGTTTTCTCAAAGACTTGGATAGCTTCAGTATGACGGAATGAGTACAGCGTTTGATCTTGTTCCAAGAGATGACTCTGCCTCTTAAACCTTGACCATAAAGTCTTGAAGTAATCTCTATTGTATGGCTCTTCAGTAAGGGTAAATACATTGTCTTTCCTATTACCTGTAAACCTCTTTAAAACCTCATCTCTGACAACCTCTGGAACTGGTAAGACACGATTCCTTTTTGACTTCACTTTAGAACCACTAAGACTTACTTGGGAGAAGTCGCTGTTGAAGTCTCCAAACGACAAACAGCGGACTTCTCTATGAGGCCTTAGGAGCATCGTATAGACCATTAAACAACATAAGCGTAGATTATCATTAAAGGAGCTTATATCGTTTAACAGAGCGCTTATATCAGCAATGGGTTTATGCAGTTGCTGAGGTGCTTTAGGGAGTTTAATTCTACTGAAGTTAAGCACTACTCCATTAGACTCTAATTCCTCCTTTAGAAGTGCTGAAATATTCCTCTTAAGGTTAGCCATACTTGCAGGAGATGGTGCATAGTCATAGATGAACTTACCTATATGATTGATAGTAAGGTGGGTAATAGGCTTATCTGCTATTCCCTTGTCTAATATGTAGCTATTCCAAAGTCTACATGTAGAGCTTAGATCTCTTTTGTATGAATCAGAAAAATCTAATTTAAGCTTCCTTGTCAAGCTACCTAATGCCAAAGCGCTAATAGGAACCTGCCTTATGGCTTCTTCAACTGGTTTCCATCCATCATTAATTGCTTGGAAAAATATTAGCCTTAATTTTTCAGCTTCTTGTGCCCTCTGTTTAATTGGCAACAGATTTGGATAAACAGCTATTCCTAAACAACTTGAATTAGCATTTCGGTAGCGCTTGTTACAATACCAGAAATACACGAAATAATGTCCCTTCGTAGTAATGGACACTATTGGAAATAGTTCTTTTTTAGTCCTCATAAAGACATACTTTATGACGAACTATCTATTAATAAGCCTGTAACTAACTGATTTTTTGTAGGTATGGGCGCCACGACCTCTTGACTGCCAGTCAAGCGCTCTAGCCAACTGAGCTACATCCCCAAACTTTTTCTGAATCTTCTTCCAGCGGCGCTCTTGAGATATTTCTCTCTTTTTCTCTCTTCGATTCTACTGTCATAAGACTCAATAAGAACAATTTTCCAAGGACACTTAGCCTTCGTTGACTTTACTTGACCCTTATTGTGTTCTGAAAGTCTTCGTTCTGGATCCGACCTCATCCCTACGTATTGAGATTCATCCTTTTCGCTTCGAAGTACGTAGACCTTCATATTCAAGAGTCAAGCGCTCCCCGCCCGAACGTACCGTTCGGAACGGGCGGGTAGCCAGCTGAGCTACATCCCCAACAATGGACGGCAAATATAGCAACTATCCTTCTGCGCGGAGAGCGTCGATCATTTTCCTAATGTCCGTGTCCAAGACGCTTTGACGTGGGCTGATCGATTCGCGGACGGTACCGTCTTTACCGATCAAGAACTTCTGGAAGTTCCAGCTTACATCTGAGTCTACGTTTCCGTTCTTTCCCTTGTGCGTCAGGAAGTCGTATAGAGGATGAATGTCCTTTCCCTTGACCTCGATCTTGGAAAACATCGGGAAGGTGACACCGTAGTTCTTCTCGCAGAAAGCCATGATCTCTTCTTCCGTGCCAGGTTCTTGACCCATGAAGTTGTTGGCTGGAAAACCGAGGATCACGAAGTCTTCTCCGCCGATCTCATCGTACAACTTTTGGAGGTCCTTGTACTGTGGAGTCAAGCCGCACTTACTAGCTACGTTCACAATCATGACCACCTTACCGGAATAATCCGATAGGCTCACATCTTCGCCTTCGATGCTTTTCATCGTGAATTGATAGATCGTTTGATCCGGAGCGGTGCTAGCCATGATGCCCATGAAGCTTAAGATTAGAAAAAGTGATTTCATAATTGTTCATTTGATGATGTAACAATGAAAGTAGCAAATTGCTCATGAAGCCCACACTAATTGAATCAGCTATTGCCGAGCTAATCGACGCAAAGGTCTCCGCCGGGAGTATCCAACCCGTGGGTGGAGGGGATATCAATCAATGCTTCAAGGTGGAAGCTGAAGGGGTGCGATACTTTGTCAAAGTGAATCACGCTGAACGATTCCCGTTTATGTTTGAACGTGAGGCGGAGGGGTTACAACTTCTGAGGGAAGCTTCATCTTTCATTGTTCCGCGCACTTTTGGTGTTTCCTATCAGGAAGATCAAGCCTTGCTCGTGATGGAGTACTTGGAGCCGAGTTCACCTGGGAAGGAATTTACTAGACAGTTTGCCCATTGCCTGGCGGAGCTTCATAAGACCGAGCATGAATCCTTCGGACTGGATGTCGACAACTACATCGGAAGCCTCAATCAGTGGAATGAACCGATGGACGACTGGATCGACTTCTTCCTTACCCAGCGCATAGATTTTCAACTTGAAATGGCGATCGAAAGGGGTCATATGAACGCTGCTGACGCAAACTCATTCGAAAGTCTCTATGGCCGTCTCTCAGAATTCTTTCCGGAGGAAAAGCCCTCTTTACTCCATGGTGATCTATGGTCTGGGAATTATGCCGTGGTCTCTGGTGGCAAGCCGAGCATCTTTGATCCAGCGGTCTATTATGGTCATCGATACATGGACTTGGGCATGATGCAACTGTTTGGAGGGTTCGATCGGTCGATCTTTGATCGCTACCATGAGATGTTCCCTTTGGAATCGAATTGGGAGGAAGGCACGCAGATCGCTAACCTATATCCCTTGCTCGTTCATGTGAACCTCTTCGGTGAATCTTACGTTCAACAGGTGCGTTCCATTGTTCGACGGTTTACCTAATGCTCACCTTCACCGATAAAGGCATCTACTGCGCTCAGGCCGATCTATACATCGACCCTTGGCGACCCGTTCCCAAGGCGGTGATCACGCATGCCCATAGCGATCATGCTCGCTACGGAATGAAGCACTATCTGGCGCATCGGAAGAGCATACCGGTAATGAAGCATCGTTTAGGGGCTGACATCAAAACTGATGCACTAGAGTACGGGGAAGAGCGAATCATTGGGGGTGTGAAACTGAGTTTGCATCCGGCCGGGCATATCCCTGGTTCGTCACAGGTGCGACTCGAGTACAAAGGCGAGGTTTGGGTGGTTTCAGGCGACTATAAGCTGGACGATGATGGATTGAGTACGCCGTTCGAACCGGTTAAATGTCACCACTTCATCACCGAAAGCACGTTCGGGCTTCCTGTTTTTCGGTGGCCAGACCAGCACGAGGTCTATCGAGACATCAATGCTTGGTGGAAGAGCAATGCGGAGGCGGGTAGAAATTCTGTCCTTTTTGCCTACGCCCTTGGAAAGGCTCAACGCATTCTCAAACACTTGGATCCAAGTATCGGGGAAGTCTTCACGCACGGAGCGGTGGAGAACACGAATCTGGTCTTGAAGGATGCTGGAATAGATGTTCCTCCCACATCACTGGTAGAAGCTGAGATGAAGAAAGATCGGTTCGAGGGAGCGTTCATCATCGCCCCACCGTCAGCCATGGGTACGTCATGGATGCGTCGCTTCGGGAAATACCAGACGGGCATTGCCAGCGGATGGATGATGATGCGGGGCACGCGGCGGAGACGGAATGCGGATCGAGGGTTTGTGCTTTCGGATCACGCAGATTGGGGACAACTGAACGAAGCCATTCGTTTGTCCGAAGCCGAGCACATATACGTCACGCACGGCTACACATCGGGTTTTACCAAATACCTTCAAGAACAAGGCTTCGATGCACACGTGGTGACCACTGAATTCGAAGGAGAGGTAGACGGCCAAGGGGAGAGCGCTGGAGATTAATTCCTACCTTTCTTTCCTCCTAAATCTACGATCATGCGCATTTTCTCTATCCTCTGTTTGATCACCCTTTTTTTTTGGAATGTTGATGCTCAAACGGCGTTGCAGTGCTCGGTGCGGCTTCAAGCCAAGGCGCAGGAGAACCCAACCGCCATTGAGCTTTCATGGGGAGAAGATGCCGGCGCGAATAGCTATCGGATCTTTCGAAAAACACTGGAGGCCACATCTTGGGGTTCACAGATCGCCTCCACCGCCGGGACAACTTACGTAGATACTACGGTGCAGGAAGGAATGCGCTATGACTATCGTGTGGTGAAGTATGGTAATGGCTATCTGGGCTATGGTTACGCCCGAGCCGGGGTCAGGGCCAATATCCAAAGGGATCGCGGAGGTGCGCTCATCTTGGTTGAAACGGAGATTTACCTCGCTCTTCTTCCTGAGTTGAGACGATTCAAGAAGGATCTCGATGAAGATGGTTACCGAACGGTGATGCTCAATTTGACCGATAGCCATGAAGTGGCAGACATCAAAGGCATTATCGAAGGGGTGGCTTCTCTGTTTGATGATCTCACCACGTTGGTGATCATTGGCCATATCCCGGTGCCATACTCCGGAAACCTTGCGCCTGACGGACATGTTCCTGATCATCAGGGTGCGTGGCCCGCTGATGTGTACTATGCTGACCTCGACGGAACATGGACGGACAATTCCATCAACAATACAAGTGCAAATGATCCAAGGAATGATAATGTACCCGGAGATGGTAAGTTCGATCAAAGTGTAATTCCCGGAAACGGAGAGCCCGAGTTGATGATTGGAAGGATCGACATGCGAAACCTTTCCCATTTTTCAAAAACAGAGGTGGAGTTGACGAAGGAGTACTTGGATCGTGTACATGCCTATAAACAGGCTGAATGGACCTTGCCGAAGCGAGGTCTGATCGATGACAACTTTGGAGGATTTGGCGGCGAGGCCTTTGCCTCAAATGGCTGGCGGAATTTCGCGCCGATGGTAGGAAAAGATAGCATCTTCACGGCAGATTACCGATCGACCATGGCATCTCAGGGCTATTTGTTCTCCTATGGTTGTGGCGGAGGTTCCCATGAATCAGCTAGCGGAATAGGTACTTCTACGCAATTGGTGGGAGACTCTTTGTTGACGGGTTTTACCATGTTGTTTGGCAGCTACTTCGGTGACTGGGATCGACAGAACAACTTCTTGCGTTCCGCACTAGCTCAGGGAAGAACCATGACCATCAGCTGGGCGGGTCGTCCATGGTGGCATTACTACCCCTTGGGGTCTGGTGAAAGCATCGGCGCATGTGCCAAACTGACCCAAGGAAACAACAACCTCTACGAGTCAAGTTATGGTGCTCGATTCGTTCATGTGGCGCAATTGGGCGACCCAAGCCTCAGGATGGAGTACATCGCTCCGCCCACTAACTTGACGGCGGATACGGTCGATACGTTAAATGTCCAACTCAACTGGACGTCGAGCCCGGATCAAGAAATTGATGGATACTATGTTTATCGCCGGCAGGACAAGGGGCCATGGGAAAGAAGGTCGGATGTCCTTACGGAGACAAGCTATCTCGACCAATGCTTATTGGACACGTCTACCTACGAGTATCAGGTAGTGGCGACTAAGCTCGTGGATGGATGCTCGGGTTCTTATTATAATGAAAGCCTAGGGGTAATGGATACCGTGCTGATCTTCCAGCGCAAGTATCCGGATGCCCAGATCACTTCGCAACCCTCAGGTATTTCAATTCAGTTTACGGCGCAGGCTTCTTGCACGGATCAGATCACATGGATATTCCCGGATACAACCGTGGTTGGATCCTATTCCTTCATGGCTTCGCTAGAGCAGACCGGGATGACGAATACGGTCGGAGTCCAATATCAAGTAGTTGTTTCTAATCGCTGCTATTCGGATACGATCGATGCGTTCGCCACCGGGCCCATCCCTGGAGTGGAAGAACTCGGAGTTGGATTCAAGGTCTTCCCTAACCCGATCCGATCCGGACAAACACTTCATATCGAGTTGGAGGGCCGGCACGGTTACCGGATCTATGATCTTCAAGGAGGGGTGGTTGCACAAGGTGCAATTCAGCAGAAAACCCTTGCGATCGGTGCCATTCGCCCTGGCACCTATCTGCTTACTTTCGATGACATCGAGGGGGCCATTCCCCTGGTTGTCATGCCATGAATACCATAGCAAGCTACGCAGAAGGATTGAGTCATTTCTTTTTCCCCTTTCAATGCAGGGGGTGTGGAATGTCATTGGATGAGCATGAGCATTTGATCTGTGATCATTGTCGAAATCATTTGCCTACGACCAAGTATTGGATGTTCAAAGAGAATCCGGTCGAGCGGATCTTCTGGGGAAAGATCCCTTTGGTACGAGCTACGTCCTATCTCCATTTTACAAAAGGTGGAATCGTGCAGGGTATGTTGCATGCCTTGAAGTACAACGGTGCTTTGGAGGTGGGTGAATATCTCGGGCACCGGTTTGGAAGGGAATTGAGATCGGGGATCTGGAACGATATCGACTTGATCGTTCCCGTGCCGCTGCATCCGAAGAAACTTAAAAAGAGAGGCTATAATCAATGTGAACCGATCATCCAAGGAATGGCTGAGGAGATGAATGTGCCCTATCGCACGGATGTGCTTCATCGTAGAACGGCCAATTCAAGCCAAACGAGAAAAGGACGATATGATCGTTGGCTAAACGTAAAGGAACTTTTCGAGGCATCCGACGATAGCGAACTCCATGGAAAGCATGTCCTGATCGTGGATGATGTGGTCACAACCGGAGCTACGATCGAAGCTTGTGCAGCGGCGGCTCTCGAAATAGACGATGTCCGCGTTTCGCTTGCTACGATCGCTTGTCCAAGCATAGCCTGAGGACCTTGCTCGATGTTATCTTTGTCCGCCATGGCTGAATCCATTCACATAGATACCGGGCTTACCAAATCGGAGCAATACGAACAGGTGCTTCCGCAGATCTTTGCCTTGGTCGAAGGGGAGATGGATGAGGTCTCTGTGTTGGCCAACGTTGCCGCGGCGCTTCATCATGGACTGGGACATTTCTGGACCGGCTTCTACCTCGTGAAGAAAGGTGAATTGAAACTAGGGCCATTTCAAGGGCCAGTGGCCTGTACTACCATCGATTTTGGGAAAGGAGTGTGTGGGTCAAGCTGGAAGCAAAGTGAGGCGATCGTGGTGCCCGACGTTGATCAATTCCCGGGTCATATCGCTTGTAGTTCAGCTAGTAGGTCTGAGATCGTAGTACCGATCGTGTCTTCTGCTGGCGAGGTGGTTGGTGTACTCGATATCGATAGCACAGAACTCAACACCTTTGACGACACGGACAGGAAGTATTTAACCGAACTTTGCGACCACCTTGGAAAGACGATTTACTAAATACATCGCTCTTATCCTTGTTGTGTTGCTGGTCTACAGTTGCGCACAACCGGGTCGGATCACGGGTGGGCCAAAAGACGAGCAGCCACCTAAGATCCTAGCGTCCAATCCGCAGAATGGTTCGGTCAATTTCGAAGGCAATAGCCTTGAGTTCTCCTTTGATGAGTACGTAGACATCTCAAAGGCAAGTCAAGAACTAGTGGTTACGCCGCCTTTCGATCAAGCCCCGACGATCTCGATGCGCAAGCGGGATGTGAAAGTCACCTGGGAGGATTCGTTAGCCGATCAAACCACGTACGTATTCAACTTCGGTGAAGGCATTGTGGATATCAATGAGAGAAATCCACTTGACAGCAATGTCTTTGTATTCTCAACCGGTCCCTACATCGACTCTTTTGAAGTGCGGGGTAGGGTGATCGATGCTTTTACCTTGCAGCCTGTAGAAGATGTCTTGGTCATGCTGTATTTAGAGAATATTGACTCGCTTCCACTGACACGATTGCCTCGATACTTCGACAAGACCGATGCTTCGGGAAATTACCGCATTGGCTATTTGACACCGGGCACCTATAAGATCTTCGGTCTTCTTTCCGAGAACAGCGGGTATCAATTTGACGTTCCAACTGAGCAGGTAGCGTTCAGCAAGGAGTTAATCACTTCTAGTTCTCCTGGGGATACTAATGCCGTACCCTTTCCTGACCTTTTGTTGTTTCAGCACGCGGATACTTTGCAATACAGCGTAGAGGAGAAGCAGATTGGCGACTTGGGATTGCAATTCATTTTCAATTTACCTACGACAGGCTTCGAGTTGAGTGAGATTCATGGTATTGATACCGAGGATTGGACACTCCAATGGAATAAGGCGAACGACACGTTGAATATTTGGTTTCCTGAGCGTAATGACTACGACTCACTAGAGGTTAGGCTTCGATACAACGACCGAGCCGACACTGTTGGCTTCTTGAAACCATCCAAGTTTGCCGATGAAAAGAACGTTCCGAAGGGATTTGTTCTGAAACCGCAGCGCAAATCTATCTCACACTGGGAGCCTATCTCGTTGGTTTCTGATTCTCCGCTGGGATACTTGGATCTTTCGAGGAGTAAGCTCATCATTGATAATTCGGACACGCTAGATCTTGCTGATGCCGCAATAAAGAAAGAAATGGAATTGGTGATCGATCACGGCTGGCAGGAGGGGTTGAATTACACCTTCTTCCTACCGGATTCTTCGATTTGTGACCGCTTTGGACAGTGCAATGACACGTTGCTCGTCAAGTTGAAGGCAACATCGAAGACAGATTTCGGTCAATTGAATTTTCGATTGCAATTGCCGGATCAAGGGCATGCCTACGTCGTCCAATTATTGAAGGACAGTAAGAAGCGCCGAAGTAAAAGTGTATCAGCGACGGAGCTTGTGGAGTTCACGAAAGTTCCATTGGGCACCTATCAGGTCAGGTTGATCGCTGACCTGAATGAGAATGGTAAATGGGATCCCGGAGACTATCGATCTGGTCGATTACCGGAACCGGTTATCTACTTTGACGAGACCTTAGAGGTTCGTGCCAATTGGGTCGAAGAAGTAGAGTGGATACTCGAACCCTAACGAAGGTCGAAGCGATCTTTGTCCTTCCAGGCCGTGAATTTCTCACGGAATTCAGACAGATGTTGATAGTTCAGTTCAACCTGCGATACACTTTCCTCACTCGCAGGGATAGTTGAAAGCAGCTCTCCCTTAGGGCTGAAAACAGCGCTGTCTCCTGAGTGAGGTATACCGTTACCATCTTCTCCCACGCGATTCACACCGATGACATAGCATTGGTTCTCGTGGGCGCGGGCTTCCAGAAGAGTCGACCATGGCCTCCGGCGAGCTTCCGGCCAATTGGCAACGAAGATCTGGATATCAAATGCGGAATCGGTCATGTCGCCGTTCATGGATTGATTGCGTGCCCATACCGGAAAACGTAGGTCATAACAGATCAAAGGACAAACATGCCATCCATACAGGTCCACGATGATCCGTTCACTGCCACCCGTGTAGTGTTCGTGTTCTTGTGCGAAACTGAATAAGTGTCGTTTGTCATAGGTGGTGAAAGTTCCATCCGGCGCCATCCATGTCAAACGGTTAAAATACTTCTTGTCCTCCTCAGTGATGATGCTTCCCGTGACATAGCAGTTGTTTTGGCTTGCAATCTTTCGCATCCATTGGGTGCTAATACCGTTTACAGGTTCAGCCAAAGATTCTGGCTTCATCGAGAAGCCCGTAGGAAACATTTCAGGAAGCACGATCAGGTCGGTGGGGCCCACACCTTCCAGCAGTTCGATCAAGTGAGACAGATTAGCATCGCGGTCTTCCCAATGAACATTGGGCTGAACGAGGGTGACTGAGATGCGCTCCTTCTTGGCCATTAGATCTTGCAAATGATGTCGCCTGCTCGCTTGAGGGTTTCATCTTCCTTTGCGAAGCAAAAACGAAGGACTTGATTCTGAATGGGGTTGTGATAGAATACAGACACTGGGATTGACGCCACCTTGTGTTCGATAGTAAGCCGCTTGGCTAATTCGGTGTCCTCTTCTTCGCTGATCTTGGAGTAATCCAACAGTTGAAAATAGGTCCCTTTTGATGGCTTGATCTTGAACCTTGAGGCCTTCACGGCGCTCAAAAATAGATCTCGCTTCGCCTGATACATCTCACCGATGTGCAAGTAATTCTCTGGGTCACTCATGTAGTCAGCCAAGGCGTATTGAATAGGAGCGTTGGCTGTGAAAACATTGAATTGGTGCACTTTTCTAAACTCGGCCATAAGATTGGAAGGTCCAACAACATATCCGGTCTTCCATCCCGTAACGTGAAAGGTCTTGCCAAAGGAATACACGATGATCGAACGGTTCGCCAATTCAGGATAATTGGCCATACTGCGGTGAGGCTGGCCATCGAAGATGATGTGCTCATAGACTTCATCGCTCAAGATCACGATGTCGTTATCCTTGGTGATCTTGATGAGTTCTTGCACGTCATTGTTTGAGATCACACTGCCACTCGGATTGTGTGGGGTATTGATCATGATCATTTTGGTCCGACGCGTTACCACTTTCTTGACCTGCTTCCAATCGATGCTAAAGTCTCCGGATTTCAATTGCACATAAACCGGTTTGCCACCTGCCAGTTCAATCGCTGGTGCGTAGCAATCGTACGCCGGAGTGAACAGGATCACTTCATCACCTTCATTGATGGTAGCCATGATCGCGGTAAAAATAGCTTGTGTTCCACCAGCGGTGATGGTGATTTCTGATTCTGGGTCGTAAGATGCCCCATACAGATTTTCCATTTTTCCGCTGATGATCTCCCGTAAGGCGGGAATGCCAGCCATAGGAGGATATTGATTCTTTCCAGAGCTCATGTGCTGATGCACGAGATCGATCAGGCGTTGATCCACCGGAAAATCCGGAAATCCTTGAGAAAGGTTGAACGCATTTTGTTCCTGAGCCAGACGGCTCATGACGGTAAAAATGGTGGTTCCTACTTTAGGCAGCTTAGAGCTGATGGTGTTTGGGTGCGTCGGCATGGGGTAATTCCGTGGGCGCACAAATGTAATAGGCGCATAAGACCTAGATGCTCAATTGATGCAGGTTTATTTCAACAAAAAAGGGGAGCCGAAGCTCCCCTTTCATATGGTGTGAAGTGATCCTTATTGAATCACGATGTTGCGTACAGAGATCAACTCACCCTTTTGCGACATGCGCAGCATGTAAGTACCTCGAGCAAGACCGCTCAAGTTGAGGGTAGTGATGTTTGATCCAGATCCAAGAGCACCTGCTTCGCTGGTCATCACGCGACCAGTAAGATCAAGTACCTGAAGATCGATCATCTCTTCAACGTTTCCTTCCACTTCAACGTTGAATACGCCATTGGATGGGTTCGGATAAACGTTGATGCTAGGAACATCTCCTACAGCTTCAATGCCAGTAGGACATGGGTTGTTCACAACAAAGGTTGACTTCTCAGCAACACAACCGTTAGCTCCTGTCACTGTAACGAAGATCAGACCTCCAGCGTTGGTGGTGGTTGTCTGACTTGTGTCACCGGTTGACCAAGCGTATGAAGCTCCGTCAGGACCTGCATCCAAAGTGATTGACCACTCAGAGCACTTCTCGAATGAATCAGCCAAAGTAATCTCTGGTGCTGTGTTCAAGAATGTGATCTCGACAGAGTCAGAGAACATACATCCGTTATCATCTGTGATGGTCAAGTTTTGGAATCCAGAAGGAAGTCCATTCGCGTTTGGATCATCATCTCCGTTCTCCCAAGCGTAAGCGTAAGGAGCAGTACCACCGGAAGCAGTTACCGTTGCGGTTCCATCTTCGTCAGCTTCACAATCGTTACCGGTAGCAGCGAATGACATGCTCACTGGATCTGGAGAGGTCAAGGTTCCGCTCATTACTCGCTCACAACCGTTGGCGTCAGTAGCAGTAACAGAGAAGTTGCCATCTCCAAGGGTGGTATTACCTACGGTAGTCTCACCATTTGACCAGTTGTACGTGTATGGAGCATCTCCACCAGCTGGAAGCACAAGTGCTTTTCCATCCTCAGAGTAAGAACAAAGAGGATCAGCAAGTCCGCTAAGGACAGGGATGAACAATGACAATGGCTCATTTACTTCTGCTGTGTCCATGTTTGAACATCCGTTGTCATCGACAACTGATAAGTAATAAGTGCCAGCAGGAACATTGCTTACGCCGGTACCTGAACCGTATCCGTTGGCAATGTTCGTGTCCATTGGCCACCATGAGTATGTATATGGTGAGCTTCCACCTGATACGCTTGAGCTGACAGCGCCATTGCTATCACCCTTACAAGCAATATCCGTGCTTGTCAGTGAGATACTTGGAGCTTCAGTTACTTGAACGTTCAATGTATCGTAACACATTCCAATACCATCAGTAGTCATCAATACGAAGTCCATAGTAGAATCAGGCATTGCAGTTAGAATTTGGGCAGTATCACCTGTGTTCCATGCGTAGATGTACGATGGTGGAGGAGACATAACTCCCGCACCTCCGGTGCCTTGAGCGTCAGCATATCCTGCCATTTCACTACCGTAAACAGGGAATGTGCTACCATACCCCTCCCAGTGGAAGTACCAACGGTCATTCCAAGGCGAGTATGTAATACAAGCCATGTCACTAACTGATCCAGAGAATGTAGTTACGATCTCCTTATCTCCAGAGCTGATGTAGTAGCGCGCAATGACTCCAGGAGAGTACATGTAGGAGCTATTGATGTAATATGCACGACCCACGATAGCGTAACCACCGGTAGAGTCACATTCAGCAACTCCCCAACGTGACCAGTTCTCTGTGTTGTTGAAGTAGATATTTGAAGAAGTACTTATATTACCTGAACCAAGGTTTGTTACTTCACCTGTAGTCAGATCAATATGGTAGAATGTGTCGTTGTTATTTGCCCAAAGGATAACATATCCAGAACCTGCTGCAACGAACGATCCATATCCTGCGTTGATCGATTGAGAAAGTGATGTAACATCGCCGATGTTAAGATCCACGTCCATCTTAGCGATTGAAGTGATGTTGCTGTAGTTAAAGCTTGATCCTGACCAGAATGTCCAAAGTTGGCCTGAGTTCAAATCACTGAAGATACCATCGCGCTTAGGCAAGGCAACAGCGTTTGCCAAGTTGGACGCATCCATACGTCCAGTGGCTCCGTCACCTACATAATAGAAGTAATCCGGAGTGATAGCGATACCTCCACGGTCGTCACCAGTGATGGAATTGTGATCAATGAGCTGATAATTGGATTGCATGAAAGTGTCGATGGCAATACAACCTCCGTAAGGAACAAATTGACCGTCCAATGTAACTTCTTCACCTTGACAGATGGAGGAGTCAGATTGAGTAGGATTTGTAGTGATCACACTCACGTGTACCGTATCAGGATAAGGACATCCGTTCGCATCGCTTGCCAAAACAACGTACTCACCGGAAGTGGAGAAAGAGGCAGTTACGTTAGTATCACCGTTTGACCAAAGGTAGCTTGTATAGCTGGAGTTAGCTGATACAGTAGCACTTGAATCACCGCAGTTAGCCAATACCGTGTCAACCGAAAGGATCGGAGTAAAAGGAGCAGTACCCGGGCAGTAATATACGGTTACCGTCCATGAGTTATTAGGGATGATCTGATAGTTTGAACTACAACCACCCCATCCATAAGTTCTCCAAGCTTGCATTCTGAAGGTCACTGAACCATTGGAAATACCATTGGCAATGTCCAAACCTGTACGGTTGTATGAGAACGTTCCACCGTAACCAGATCCAGAGAACCAAGTACCTTCTGTGTTACCAGTGGTGACGCACTCGATTTGTGAACGTTGTTCCATCATCCAGCCTCCACCTTGAGCGGTCATGTCATATTCGACATCTACGCCAGTGATCAAAGAGCCAGAAGGAACGTTGATCTGAAGAGTATCGCCTGCATTACATGCGGCGTTGTAAGAATAGCTGTAAGAGTTGATGTTACCAGCTGAGTAAGTAGCACTCATCGAAGAGGGCTGCGCAAAGGCGGCTCCGAGGGTAAGCACACTCATGAATAATAGGGTAAAGATTCTTTTCATGTGAATGATTTATTTGTTGAGCTTTCGAAGATACTGTTTGTCGATTAAAAAGCATCATTTTGACTATGATCTTTCTGTTTTTGCTTATTAAAAAAGGGGCGGAATTCCGCCCCTTCTTAATCACATTCAACAATGATATAGGTAATCTATTGCTTGATAACGCGTGTTTGACTTAAACGACCGTCTTCGCTTTGAACACGGAGGAAATAAACGCCAGCGCGGAGACCAGCTAGGTTTAGTGTCGCGTTGTTTCGGGTGAAGTTCACCTGATCTTGCATAGCGACCTTTCCGGTAACGTCCATCAAAGACACGTTAGCCATTCCTTGAACCTCGGCCAAAACAAGAAGTTGATCCTTGGTTGGATTTGGATAAGCGTTCAATTGGAAGCTAGCCATTTCTTCGGTTCCAGTGTTGTCCGGTGTAGTGTCCTCAGGGATAACGATCTCAGAAGAATCAAGGATGCCCAAGCGGATGCTTGGAATCGCGTCGGCACCAAAGCCGATCTCATCGTACTCACCACTCATCTCCAAAATGCCGATGGGCTGAAGGTAATGGTTGATGGTAGCGATATAGTTCGTACGTGTGTCGTGACCGATGAAAACCGTTGGGTCAAACGTCTGAACACAGAAGACGTAGCGCTCATTGCTTTGAAGGGGGATGTCCTCGTCAAACTCAACGTATACCATGGTCTCCTCGAGGTTCTCGGTGAACGTGTAGGTTTTCGCTCCAAGCTCTTCCATGTTATCAAAAGCTAGGTTTTCATCCAAGAGGTCAGTGAATTCATCGCCCCAGTGGAATGCCTTGATGTAGAACGACTGATTGGTCAAAGAGTCGGCAGCAGAAGCCGAGAACCAAAGTCCATCCACTCCGATGCGCTCTGCATTCGCATCACGGAAGTGGATACAAGCCGAGTAGCTAGAGTAAGATTCCGCTGGACGATAGTGCGCTGAGGTCTGAGTCACATCGTTCGCATCGATCTCCGCGTAGCAGAAATCTTGATCGATCAAGAGGTCAGTTGTAACCGTGTTATCATCAGAGAAGTCATCAGTAACTGAACCGTTTTGTGTGGTGTAGGCAACGGTGAACCGTCCTGGATTCGGACCTACTAAATTGAAGGTCGGGAATGAGTCTACTCCACCTGAGCCAAGAATAACACTATCAAGAGCTCCTGTGTTGGTGTCTACTCCAGTCAGGGAGAATGGCCCGAGGGTCTCATCGTAAAGAACGGTTCCTGCTGGGTCAGTTACTGTCGCAGTCACGGTAGTACTTGTCGCATCGTCATAACCGAAGTTGTAGCAGGTGATCCCAAGATCAAATGATACCTCATTGTCCAACAGGGCCAATTGAGTTGGAAGCGCATACTGCTGAGGAATCAAAGCATCGCTGATATCAATGCTCAGATCGTTGGCGAAGTTACCAGTACGATTACCCAAAAACATAACAACTGGTCCGTTAGCCATCTCGTCAATCAGGGATTGACCATCCGAGTTTTGAAGGAAAACAACTGGAATGGTCACGTTGAAACCATCGTTTCCTCCTCCCATATTCACGAGCCCCTCCTCACGGTTGACAATGATGACGGCGACTGCCCCGGCGTTTTGAGCGTTCAATGACTTCGTTCCAAACTCACAGGTGTTTCGGTAGATCACAGCGATCTTGCCTGTAAGGTCGTTGACCAATGGATTACATCCTTCCGCAGAGATTGGGTTTCCTTGTGGATTCGTTCCAGTAGAACCATCATCCACTAACATCAACGTGTCTTGGACGTTCGTTCCAGGGATGTTGAAGTCAGGACTTGACCAATCTCCTCCTCCTGGATCAGCCCAGGTGAAGTCGTAGTTTCCTGCAATATTGGAAGGTGAGATGCCCTGCGCAATGATCTGTGCCTTAGTAGTGGCGGCTATAGCGGTGAACAGGCCTATAAATAGTAAAGCTTTCTTCATTAGATAAATGTTTCGTTAGACTCGACCAAACTTAACTTATTTCGGACTAAAAATTAACTCTGAGGTAAAAAAAATGGGGCTCACGCCCCATTTTTCCATGTTTTTGAGTCCGATTACTCGGATGCAACGCGCGCTGCGAGAAATTCTCGATTGAGACGAGCGATATTCTCGAGAGATATCTCCTTCGGACATTCAACCGCACAAGCTCCGGTATTGGTACAGTTTCCAAAACCCTCCTTGTCCATTTGATCCACCATGTTCTGAACCCGTTCCTTGCGTTCTACTTGTCCCTGAGGAAGCAAAGCCAATTGTGAAACCTTCGCTGATACAAACAGCATCGCAGATGCGTTCTTACAGGCGGCAACGCACGCACCACAACCAATGCAAGTAGCAGCGTCAAAAGCTTCATCTGCATCTGCTTTCGGAATTGGAATTGCGTTGGCGTCTAGAGTATTACCGGAAGTATTGACGGAAACGTAACCTCCCGCTTGAATGATGCGATCGAACGAAGAACGATCTACTACTAGGTCTTTGATCACTGGGAAGGCCTTTGCTCTCCATGGCTCGATGTAGATCGTGTCACCATCCTTAAACTTGCGCATGTGTAGCTGACAAGTCGTGATCGCGCGGTCGGGACCATGAGGCTCGCCGTTGATGTACAGCGAACACATGCCACAGATTCCTTCTCGACAATCATGGTCGAACGCTACAGGATCTTTTCCTTCAGAGATCAATTGCTCATTCAATACATCCAACATCTCCAAAAAGGACATGTGCTCTGAAATCTCGGAAACCTGGTATGTCTCCATCTTTCCTTTCGCGGTGGCGTCTTTTTGTCTCCAGATTTTAAGTGTCAGATTCATAATCTTCTATTTATAAAGTGAGGATCACTTATAAGATCGTTGTTTCAATTCGATGTCGTTAAACGTCAGGTCTTCTTTATGTAGGTTAGACTTTCCAGGGTCCCCTGTCCATTCCCAAGCACTGACGAATGCAAACTTTTCATCATCTCGAAGAGCTTCGCCTTCTTCTGTCTGAGATTCTTCGCGGAAGTGCCCGCCGCAGGACTCAGTTCGATCTAGTGCGTCCTTCGCAAAAAGCTCCCCTAATTCAAGGAAGTCTGCAACACGACCGGCCTTCTCTAGCTCTGGGTTGAAAGAGTCCATGGTGCCAGGCACAAATACATCCTTGTAGAACTCTTCGCGGATCTGTCGGATCTCTTCCAAGGCTTCCTTAAGTCCTTCGGCATTTCTAGACATACCCACCTTGTCCCACATTACCTTACCCAGGCGTTTGTGGAAATGGTCGACAGATTTACTACCCTTATTATTGATGAAACCTTCCAGACGTTGGCGAACGTCCTTCTCAGCCTCTTCAAACTCAGGCGTGTTCGTAGGGATAGCTCCCGTACGAATATCGTTCGCTAGGAAGTCACCAATGGTGTAAGGCAGAACGAAATATCCATCAGCCAAACCTTGCATTAATGCCGATGCTCCCAAACGGTTTGCACCGTGATCGCTGAAGTTAGCTTCACCTGCCGCGTAGCATCCAGGGATGGTGGTCATCAGGTTGTAATCTACCCATAATCCTCCCATGGTATAGTGAACCGCAGGGTAGATCATCATCGGGGTCTTGTACGGATTGTCATCGGTGATCTTCTCGTACATCTGGAAAAGGTTTCCATACTTCGATTCAACCACTTTCTCTCCCAATTCACGGATCTTTTCATCCGATGGGGTTTCGATGTGTAGCACATTCGCGCGCTCACGTCCATATCGCATGATGGCTGCGCTGAAGTCTAGGTAAACCGCTTCACCCGTCTTATTTACACCATAACCGGCATCGCAGCGCTCCTTAGCCGCTCTTGACGCAACGTCACGAGGAACCAGGTTTCCAAAAGCAGGGTAGCGTCGCTCCAAATAGTAGTCGCGCTTTTCTTCAGGAAGATCGGTTGGCTTCAAACGTCCTTCGCGGATCGCGATCGCGTCTTCCTTTTCTTTTGGCACCCAAATACGACCATCGTTTCGAAGTGACTCTGACATCAAGGTCAGTTTAGATTGATAGTCGCCTGAGCGTGGAATACAAGTAGGGTGGATCTGAGTGAAACAAGGGTTTGCGAAGTAGGCACCTTTACGGTGAGCTCGCCAAGCGGCCGTTACGTTCGATCCCATTGCGTTGGTAGATAGGAAGAACACGTTTCCGTATCCTCCGGTTGCCAATACCACGGCGTGTGCGCTGTATCGCTCCAATTCACCAGTAACCAAGTTTCGAGCGATGATACCTCGAGCTTTTCCGTCTACGAGAACCAAATCGAGCATCTCATGACGATTGTACATCTTGATCTTACCCTTATTGATCTGTCGGGACATGGCCGAGTAAGCGCCGAGCAACAACTGTTGACCCGTTTGTCCTTTCGCGTAGAATGTTCTAGAAACGAGAACGCCTCCAAATGAACGGTTGTCCAACAACCCTCCGTACTCACGTGCAAAGGGAACACCCTGCGCTACGCATTGGTCGATGATGTTCGCACTTACTTCTGCCAGGCGATATACGTTCGCCTCGCGTGCACGGTAATCACCTCCCTTAACGGTGTCGTAGAAAAGTCGGTAGACCGAGTCGCCATCGTTCTGATAGTTCTTCGCAGCGTTGATTCCCCCTTGAGCCGCGATCGAGTGAGCGCGTCGAGGTGAATCTTGGAAGCAGAAGGTCTTGACGTTGTAACCCATTTCTGCCAAGGAGGCAGAAGCAGCGCCACCGGCGAGGCCCGAACCCACAACGATCACATCGATGTTTCGTTTATTGGCCGGATTGACAACGTTGATCTCGTTCTTATGAATGGTCCACTTTTCTGCAATTGGACCTTCAGGTATCTTGGAATCTAGCTTTGTCATGTCAGCTTAGAGATTGAGATAGACGTAAATCGGAATGATGGCAAACAACGCAGGAACGACGATCGAGTAGAAGCGTCCTACGAACTTGATGATCGGGTTGTACTTCGGGTGGTTCAAGCCCAAGGTCTGGAATGAACTTTCGAAGCCGTGCCACAGGTGAAACCCAAGAACGATCATGCTGATCAAATAGATCGCCGTATACCATCCTTCGCTAAATGCAGCGATCACCACGCCGTACATGTCGGGGAGTCCTTCTTCTCCACCGGGACCCATTGGGAGCTCGGTAAACTTGTACTTGAACCAGAAGTTCGCCATGTGAAGCACCAGGAAGACGAAGATAGCCGTGCCTAGCACTCCCATGTTGCGGGATGCCCAGATCGAATTACGCTCTGGCTTGCTGTACGCATAGTTGACCGGTCTTGCATTCTTGTTTTCTCGAGAAAGGATCATGATCCCATCCACTGCGTGAAAAAGGATGGAGAAATACAAGAGGTAAGAAACGATCTTGATGGGTGGGAAGGACGACATGAATGCCGTGTACTCGTTGAACATGGGCCCGGCCACCTCCGGTGCTCGAAGAAGTGTGAGGTTCCCTGCTAAGTGAACGATAAGAAAGAGAATCAGGAACAATCCCGTAATTGCCATCCAGTACTTCTTGGCGAGTGAGGATTTCAGGAGTGCTGATCTTGCTGCCATACGTTTGGTTTGTATAATAAAGGGACAAATGTAGCCTTGAAATGTTCTTAGCCTAGGCCGTCATATTTTGATTGAGCGTCATGATGATTATTTGGAATTATTCTTAATAAGCAATTGATCGTATGGAGTAATTCAGTCGACACATCGATGTTGTCGGGCGTCTTTTCGGATATCCAATTCGCCTCAGGCTTCTCATTCTGGATCCGTTGAAAGAAGGACCGATAGAATTCTCGGACCCTTGAATCCAGTTCTTCCTGGGTATAGAACCCTTCATTCCGCTTCAGGTAGAAAGGCTTCTGCATGTTTCCATGCAATTGAAGGATCCTAGCGGTAAAATTGAACTCTGGTCCACCCGCGATCTCTGGGTGTCGACACAACAGATCCTGCAGAAGAGAAGACCCCGACCGACCACAACCGCCTATAAAAACGAACTTCATTCCAGAGAGAATTTGTGGTCAAAGTATACCGTGTCGTAGGGGTAGTAGATCTCATCACTCTCAGAGAAGAATCTTGACGCATGGACCTCGAATGAACGCACACGCTCTACGAAGTCGAGCACCTCTTGCTCGGTTCGGTGTCCGATGAACGAGTTGAGGTAGTATTTACCGGGTGCAAGCGGGAGTCGTTCGACTTTGAAGGTCAATTTACTTCCGTTTCTGAGCTCCACGAGTTCATCTTTGAAACGCGTGGACAACGTTCCGATCCTCGTGCCATCCTCCTTATAAACACCAACAGCTGCGAGGCAATGAAATGTATCCGCAGAGGCACTTTGGTATTCAACCGACACCTCAAACGGACGACCGCTCTCGATGAGGTCAGAATCAGGGTTGGAGATCTTCACATCATGAATGCGCACGTCACCAGTTCCGTTTCGGTCCATTCTTTCCGACGGATGAACTTCTTCGGATCGCAGCTCAATATCGCTCAGGTAGGCGTTGACCACCTCTTCGGCGGAGCCGTCCATTCTCACTTTTCCCGCCTCGAGCCAGACACATCGATCGCACATCTTTCGCACGGCGTCTAGGTTGTGGCTAACAAAAAGCACGGTCCGGCCGGCCTTGGCTACAGAGTCCATTTTGCCCAGGCATTTTCGCTGAAATTCGGCATCGCCAACCGACAGGACCTCATCCACGATCAGGATCTCGGGTTCTAAGTGTGCTGCTACCGAAAATGCGAGACGCGCGTACATACCACTTGAGTATCGTTTGACCGGAGTATCGAGAAACTTCTCTACCCCGCTGAACGTGATGATCTCGTCTAGTTTGGCTTGGATCTCCTTACGTGTCATCCCTAGGATGGAACCGTTGAGGAAGATATTCTCTCTACCTGTCAATTCCGGGTGAAAGCCTGTGCCCACTTCGAGCAGGGAAGCGACGCTGCCGTAGATCTTGACCTCGCCTTCGGTCGGTTGTGTGATCCGTGAAAGTATCTTCAACAAGGTGCTCTTTCCAGCACCGTTCTTCCCGATGATACCAATGCGTTCACCTCGATCGACCGAGAAATCGATACCATTCAGTGCAAGGAAGGAGTCTACCTTTTCTTTCTTTCTAAAAAGCGACGAAATGCTTTCCCGAAGACTCGCAGTCGATCTGCCCAAGGTGTATTCCTTGGAGATCCCTGAGATCTCTATGGCGGGCGATCGATCAGACATGATCTGCGATTTTACCATCTACTTTTTGAAAGTAGGTTAGTCCTACTACGATCAGAACTACCGCGGATATCACGGATACCCAAGCCAATTCTCCCGGCATGGGTGTGCCCAATACGGCCCATCTATAACCTTCTACGATGCCGGCCATCGGATTCATGAAATAGAGCACGCTTGCCCAGCTAGGCAGATGGGTGATCGCAAACTCAGCGGGGTAGGCTGTAGGAGTGATATACAAGCCCAGCTGAATTGCGAAAGGGACAACGTATTGAACGTCTCGGTATCGAATGGTAAGTGCGCTGATCAAGATGCCCAAGCCCAGTGAGACCAATACATTGAAAATGATGAATAGTGGGAGGAAGAGGATGTTGCTGCTTACCGGCACCTCAAAAACGAACATCAATACCACTAAGATGGCGGATGTGATGGCCATGTCAATGAATCCGACCACGGCTTTCGAAAGAGGGATGATGATTCTCGGGAAGTAGATCTTACGGATCATCGCTTGTGCAGAGATGATGGAGTTGCCGGCGTTCGAAAGAACAAAAGCGAAGTACGTCCACGCCATGACACCCACTGTGCTGTAGACGATGTGGGGAATATCGCCCGTGTCGACTTGAGCAAAGCGACCAAAGACCACGTAAAGGATGATAATGGTTAGCACCGGTTGGATTACCCCCCAGAGCACCCCGATAAAGGTCTGGGCGTAGCGTACCTTGAAATCCCGCCACGCGAGCATCCAGAACAATTCCCGATACTTTCTCAACTCGGAAAATTCCCAAAGTCGGCGGTTCTTCCAAATGACAACGGGCTTGTCTCTCATCCCGACAAAGATAGGGGAGGTGCCCATGCGATGGCTTTGATGATCGATCGTTCAGCATTCGGTTCGTGGAGCTGAATGAAGTGGCGAGCTATCTCTCTGCTGCGGATGTGGCCTTCTCATTGCACCGTCCCGGACCGTCGAAGATCGCGATCTCGCCCATCAAGAATGCCGAGTACTTTGCTAACGGCCTGCCCGTCATCGCTCCGAAAGGGGTAGGTGATGATGCTTTCATGATCGAACAATGGGATCTTGGAGTGACCTTCGATCTCGACGAAGTGGGGCGCCAGGCGATCTTTAACAACGTGACACCGCTGATGGTGGAGCGTCATGCCAATTCTCGCATCGCACAGTGGGCTGAACAGCATCGGAGCTTTTCCATTGTGGCGAAGCATTACGATACCATGATCCTCGACATCAAAGGCCGCTAGGCCTTGTTTTCTTCGAGTATTCCTGCACATTTGTAGGGAATCAAACAGGTACCATGAAATACGATAGGATAGACAACCAACTCTTCATTCACAACCGCAAACGTTTCACGCAGGATATGCAACCGAAGTCGTTGGCTGTGTTAAATTCCAACGACATTTTCGCGATCAGTGCAGACAGTACAAAACCGTTCAAGCAGCACAGCGACATCCTGTGGTTGAGCGGCGTCGATCAGGAAGAAAGTATTCTGGTGCTCTTCCCCGATTGTCACGACGAGAAGCACCGCGAGATCTTGTTCTTGAAAGAAACCAATGAGCATATCGCGATCTGGGAAGGGGAGAAGCTTTCGAAAGATGCGGCCTATGAAACTTCAGGCATCAAGACCGTGTATTGGCTCAATCAATTCGAGACCATCTTCAATCAACTGATGAGTGAAGCAGAGAATGTCTACATCAATACCAATGAGCACTGGCGGGCCAATACGGAGATGCAGACTCGCGAAGATCGTTGGATCGAATGGTGTCAGAACAAGTACGTTGCCCACAACTACCTGCGAAGTAATCCGATCCTGCATAAGCACCGCGCGGTGAAGCACCAGATCGAGATCGACTTGATGCAGCAGGCTTGTGATATTACTGAGAAAGGCTTGCGACGCATCCTTCCGTTCATCAAGCCGGGAGTGATGGAGTACGAGATCGAAGCCGAGCTGTGGCACGAATTCATTCGCAATCGCTCTTCCGGATTCGCTTACACTCCGATCATTGGATCGGGTCGTAATGCGTGTGTGCTGCATTACATCGAGAACAATCAAGAATGCAAGGACGGCGATGTGATCCTGATGGATTTTGGAGCTGAGTATGCCAACTATTCCTCTGACTTGACGCGTTCAGTACCGGTGAATGGAAAGTTCACGAAGCGACAGAAGGATTTATACAACGCTGTGCTTCGTGTGAAGAATGCAGCTATCGAGATCCTACGTCCAGGTAAGACGCTGAAAGAGTACCACTTTGAGGTAGGCCTTCTGATGGAAAAGGAATTGGTAGACCTTGGTTTGATCACCATGGACGATATCAGAAACCAGGATCCGAACTGGCCGGCGTACAAGAAGTACTTCATGCACGGCACGTCGCATTACATCGGATTGGATACCCACGACTACGGCCCATGGAATGCGCCGATCCCTGAAGGATCGGTGTTCACGGTTGAGCCAGGGATTTACATTCTGGAAGAGAACCTGGGAATCCGATTGGAGGATGACTATGTGATCACCAAGGATGGGCATCACAACCTGATGGGGAATATTCCAATTGAAGCTGATGAGATCGAAGAGCTGATGAATGCCTAAGCTTCGGTTCAAGGATATCAATATTCATTTCTCGGAAAGAGGAAAGGGTCCTGCCGTCTTCTTGCTACATGGCTTCTTGGAAGCAAGTTGGATTTGGAAGGATCTGATCAAAGGGCTTTCTGAACGATACCGCTTTGTCATGATCGATCTGCCTGGTCATGGTAAGAGCGATTGTATTGGCTATGTCCACACCATGGATGAAATGGCCGAGGCGGTCCACGCCGTGATGGAGCATTTGGGTCTGCGAAGGGTCCAGCTCGTCGGACATTCGATGGGGGGTTACGTGGTGCTTGCCTTTGCCGAACGCTGGCCCGACAATGTGAAGAACTTGATCCTCTATCACTCCACGGCTCGATCGGACTCCAAGGAGCAGAAGAAGAACCGTGATCGAGCCATCGAATTGGTGAAGCAAAACCACAAGAGCTTTATTCGGCAATCTATTCCGATGTTGTTTCGACCTGTGAATCGGACCAAGTACAGGGATCAGGTGAACGAAGTGAAGACTTTAGCGCTTGAAACACCAGTCCAAGGTGTGATCGCGGCCCTTGCAGGAATGCGTGACCGACCCAATCGAGAACTGCTATTGAAGTTTCCGCCGTATCCAGTTCACATCATAGCAGGGACCGACGATCCACGCATCCCATTTACGGAGCCTCAAGAGCTTTCTGAGATCTCCGAGTATGTCACACTTCATACCCTAAAAGGCTGTGGACATATGGGATATGTAGAGGCTAAAGAAGCCTCAGAAGCGGCGCTGGATAGGGCGTTGATGTCGCGCTGATGAAAGGAATGACCCTTGTCATTATTTCGCGTATCCCTCGTCATACTTCTATGCCTTTCTGATCTACACCTTTGGTCATGAATCAAGGGAGAAGCCAAACAAGCCCGACGATTCACCAACATAGTCCGCATTGGAGGTACGATTGCAGCTCAAATTCCTCAGAGAAGATCAAACCTCCCTATAGATACGCCAAGGCCAGCTCACGAAGCTGGCCTTTACTCTTTTAGCATGGCTCCTATCTGTGGCTGAATTCGGTCAGTTCGAGTTTAGCGGCTGTAGGCGGTCTTATTCCGAAACCGGATAGACCAGCAGTGGGATATTGCTGCGCTCGAAGAGTTCAGTCGAAACGCTTCCGATGAAGGCTTTGTAGATGAAGCTTCGGTGATGGGTGGCCGTGATGATCATGTCTACTTCGAGTTTGTCAGCTTCCTCCAGGAGCATTTCAATGGTCGGACCTTGGATCATCAACCCCTCCGCTTCCATACCTTCTTTTTTGATCTCATCGCAGATATCCTGTAGATGTCGATGCTCCTTTCTCAGTTCTTGGGCGAACGTGTCGCGGATGTACTTTGGACCCTCGTTGTATCCCACAAAGTCCGGTTCGGCCTCGGCAATGTGGACCAGCCAGAGCTTAGCGTCAAAGGGCTTCGCGATCATAACGGCATAGTCGATGAAAGCGGGAGTGTGCTCGTCAAATTCTATGGCAACTAAGATGTTCTTCATGGCTTCTAGTCTTACCTATCAAAGCTAAGCGAACGTGCTCATTTTCATCGCGTTCTGACGAATGTCAAGTTTGTGTCTAACTACCGTCAATCGGAGGCCCAACGAGATGCCCCTTCTTTTCCGAAACCTTCAATTCAAACACCATGGAATCTCAAGAAACTACCCGAGGAGGGAATATTTTGACCCGTTTAGAGAATGCCGAATTTGATCGATTTTCGATTATTTCCGTAGGCTTCTTGCTGATCGGAATCGTAGGTGGCATCACGGTGGGCATGTTTGCTCGCGATCATCTGTGGTAGATCGGCATCATTGCTGGCTTGACGATGCTTTCCCTCTCTTTGATGTTGGCGGTCGCTCCGATGAAATGGATCGTCTGATCAACGGTACTGGCGCTGTTAGTAGACGTGCTTTTCATGGCGATCAAGTTATTCTGATCTCCTTGAAAAGAGCCAAGTGCAATGGAAGGCGGACCTAGAACGCCTTCCAGCCTTGTGCTTTGATGTAGATCTCCTCTCCACGAGGATATACTACCGCGGCTCCTTCAGTGGCATCGGCGATGTGTCCGATGATGTGAACTCCCTCCATCACGTTGACCTTCTCGAAATCCTTTTGGTTCACCGTAAAGAGTAACTCGTAGTCTTCGCCGCCGTTCATGGCGCAAAGCGAGGGTTCGATGTTGAATTCCTTGGCCTGGGTCGCGGTAGTGGCGTCGATAGGCAGCTTTTCTTCAAATACCTTGGCTCCGCAATTGCTCTGCTTGCAGATGTGTAATACCTCCGATCCCAATCCATCCGATATGTCCATCATGGAAGTTGGAATGATGTCCTTTTCCGCGAGTGCCGCAATAATATCTACCCTTGCTTCTGGCTTGAGAAAACGCTCGAGTACATAGTCGTGCCCTTCAAGGTCGGGCTGCACATCCGGATTCTCCTTCCAGATCTGCTTTTCACGCTCGAGGATCTGTAGTCCGATATAGGAAGCACCGAGGTCTCCGGTTACGCAGAGCAGGTCGTGCTCCTTCGCGCCAGATCGATAAGCGATCTTGTCCTTGGCCACTCTACCGATGGCGGTGACGCTGATCACGAGACCTGAGAGACTGGATGAGGTGTCACCTCCTACCAGGTCAACGTTGTATGCCTTGCATGCGGTGAGCATGCCCTCGTAAACCTCTTCCAATGCCTCTACCGAGAATCGATTCGAAGCCGCGATGCTCACCGTAACTTGCTCGCATACGCCGTTCATTGCGCAGATGTCAGAAACATTAACAGCAATGGCCTTGTATCCCAAGTGCTTCAGGGGTGTGTAGCTCATGTCGAAGTGCACGCCTTCTACCAAAAGGTCCGTGCTGACAAGCTCATAGTGATCTCCGCGATCGATGACGGCCGCATCATCCCCCACACCACGTACGGTGGATGGCTGTGCGTGCTGAATGTTCTTCGTCAGGTGCTCGATCAATCCGAATTCTCCTAGGTCGCTCAGTTCTGTGTGGTCGCTCATGGTTCTTGCTTTTGGGAGTGCAAAGGTCGGGATTCGAGTGGTTTATTGGTTAAATAGTCAAATTGTCAAATAGTGAACGGCAATCAGCGATCAGTGCGAGCAAGAAGTCCTCCCGAAAGCTGAAAGCTGAACTGATAGCTGAACGCTTACCGATAGAAATTCATCTCATCCACGTACTTAAGTACGGGTTCGGTGAGGAGGTAGCGTACGTCCTTGCCTTGGTTGATGGCCTTGCGTATGAAGCTAGCGGAGATCTTCATCAAGGGGGCGTCGACCATGGTCACTTTGGGGTGTTCTAAGAGGTCACTGCGGCCCTCGACCCTGACGCTTAGGTTTTCATCGCTTTCTACCCTTGGATAGACCAAGATGGAATAGTCTTCTAGGATCTGCTCGTAGTTCTTCCACTTGGGAAAGGTGTTGAGGTTGTCTTCACCCATGATGATCGTGAAATCGTACTCCGGGTGTTTTTCCTTCAAGGCCACGAGGGTATGGATCGTATAGGAAGGCTGGGGAAGGCTGAACTCGATATTGCTAGCCCGCAACTTGAAGTTATTGTCTACGGCAATCTGCACCAAAGCCAAACGGTGGTAGTCGGCGAGCAAGGAGGCCTTTGGCTTAAGCGGATTCTGCGGTGTCACGACAAACCACAGCTCATCCAGCTCTGCGTACTGCACCATGTGATTGGCGATGATCAAATGACCCACATGGATCGGATTGTAGGTTCCAAAGTATAGTCCGACCTTCTTACTCATCCTCTTAAAAACTCCAGTACAACGGCTTTTGTTTCGTAGATCGCTTTCTCCAGATCTTCATTGACGATGGTGGTGTCAAAGGCTTCTCCCTGTTCCAACTCCTCATTGGCCTTGGATAGGCGCTGTGCGATCTTTTCTTCTGATTCGGTATTTCGACCTCGTAGTCTTCGCTCCAATTCCTCGATGGAAGGGGGTTGGATAAAGATGGCCAAGGCTTGATCGCCGAGGATCTTTTTCAGCTCGATGCCGCCATAGACGTCAACGTCGAAGACGACGGCGTTTCCATTATCCCAAATCCGGTCGGTTTCGCTCTTGAGGGTTCCGTAAAATTGGTCCACATACACCTCTTCCCATTCGAGCAAGGCATCTTGATCGATCTTCTCTTTGAAGCCGTTGATGCCCAAGAAGTAGTAGTCAACGCCATCCTTCTCGGTTCCTCGAGGTGCTCTGCTGGTAGCAGAGATAGAAAACTCCAGAAGTAGGCCGGCATCGAGCAAAGCGCGCACGATAGTGGTCTTGCCGGAGCCAGAGGGAGCAGAGAAGATGATCGCTTTTCCGTGGGGATTGAGTTCGCTCATGCCTACAGTACGTTCAGTACCTGTTCCTTGATCTTTTCTAATTCGTCTTTCATGTTGACCACCACACGCTGCATGTCTGAGTGCTGCGCTTTACTGCCTAAAGTGTTGATCTCACGGCCCATTTCTTGAGCGATGAATGAAAGCTTTTTTCCCTTGATCTCTTCTTCCGCCAAGGTCTTCAGGAAGTAGTCGCAGTGAGCTTTGAGTCGAACCTTTTCTTCAGTGATGTCTAGCTTTTCGAGGTAGTAGATCAGCTCTTGCTCAAATCGATCCGGGTCGAAGGAGGGCGACTCTGCCTCTTCTCCCATATTGTTTGTGATGCGTGCACGAATGCGTTCCATCCGTTCTTTTTCAAGCGGTTCGACATCTTTCAGAAGCTGAAGGATCGATTCGGTGCTTGCTTTTAATACGCCCTCGAGTTTCTTGCCTTCCTGCGCGCGGAAGTCCAATAAGGCATCCAAGCATTCTTTGAGTCCGGCGCGAACCACTTCGAATTCTTCTTCTTCCAACTGCTCGGTGACGGGTCGCAACACGTCGGGTAGCTTGAAGATGAGGGAGAGGTAGTCTACGGCGTCTTTTGAGGATTCTCCTTCGATCTTGCCCTCCATGCGCTTGATCATGGAGTAGTACTTTTCTACCATGGCTTCGTTGACCTCGCTGGTAACTTCTTCCTCTGCCAGATCACGTTGGATACTCAGGTCGACCTTTCCGCGTTCGAGTCGCTGTGAGATCATGTCTCGCAGTTCAAGTTCCTTCTCACGATAGATAGAAGGCATGCGCACGTTGATGTCGCCCTGCTTGCTGTTGAGGGTGCGTACTTCAATGGTCAATGCGCGGCCTTGGTATTGGCACACGTACTTCCCATAGCCTGTCATGGAATAGGTCATGGCGCAATATTACGCACACTAGCTAGAATAAGGAATGAAGCCGGTTTTAATTCTCTTCCTTAAAACCGACGAGAACAGATACGCATCCGTTCTTCTTCAACTCGTTGCCGGTACCCATATCCGGAACCTTGATGGTGAGATAGAGTTGTTGAGTAGACTCTACGCTGAAGTCGAAGATGTTCGATTCTGCTCCTTTGCTTGTATGGATCAGAGTCTTCTTGTAGTCCCTTACTTCATAGTAAAGGCTGTCACTGATAGCCTCGTGAGCACAGACATAAAGTCGGTAGTTTTTGCCCGAATAAAAGGTCTGTACCAACGAGGCGGCTTCGCCTTCGAAGAGGACCGCGCCATTGTATTGCCCGTTGTTGGTGTAGCCTTCGAGTTCGGAAAGACACATGCGCTTGGTGAATGACTTGCATTGAGCATCTGCTTGGTTAGAAAACCCTAGCGTAGTAACGATCAGTAGGAGAGTAGGTAGGATGGTTCTCATAGCGCCATGATGTTATTACGGGTTTCTTCGGCGATGCGAGTGATGTCAGCTAGGTCCTCCTGAGTGTAGTCTACCGTGGTTGCTCCTCCGATGACGGTCTTGCCTCCTTCTTTACGAGTAGTGGTAGGGCTCTCTGAAACCGGCAAGGCAAGAAGTCGATCTACCAGTGGACGGAACCGAGATTCCGTCTGTGCGATGAAGGGGTCGTTGGCGTAGTCCTTAAACAGAGCGTCCAATTGGGAAGCGATGAATCGCTGGTCCGCGATCACGCGTTCCATTTCCGGGTTTGGACTTCCTTCTTCCAGGATCTTTGAACCGAGGAAAACTCCCTCCACCCATCCGGCGGCAAGTACGATCAAGCCGATTTGGTTGCGATTCTCGTCCTGTAGTTGACTGTTGAGTTCCCAATAGATCTCTGAGACGATCAGGAGCATGGAGTCCTTGTTCGCTTGATTCTTATCGGCCCGTTCCATCAGGGTTGCGTTGAACGGATCACGAATACCCATCTTCTTCGCCACGCGCTGGGCAGCTGCCATGTAAAGCAAAGCATCTTGTTGCTGGTCGAACACGGTGGAATAGCTCATGTCTGTTCCAAAGACGCCCAAGGCAAATGCTTCTTGCTCTTTGGTTTGGTAATCGGTTGACTTCTGAGGGTCTGCCAAAAGATCTTCGCGGAAAAATCCTCCCGATTGCTCGATCAGCGACTGAAGTTCAAGCGGGGTGGGCATGGCGTAGAACATCGACTTTGTACGGTCATAAAGTTCTGCGCCGATTTCCTCCTTGATCATTGACGTGTCAATGTCAGATGCGGCCTGTTTTGGAGCTGCCGTTTCAGCTTTTTCTCCCCCGCAGGCCGATAGTATGGCCGTGGCCAAAATGGCGAGAAGTAGGTTAGAGGTTCTCATAATTTTCCCAGATTGAAACAAACATAGGTGTTGTAGGCTCAGAATACTAATGTGCTTCCAACCAATTGTTACCATGGTTGATGTCAACAATTAAAGGAACCGCGATGGTGTAAGCATTTTCCATCATTGTACGAATGAGCGGAGTGATGGTTTCGAGTTCGTCCTTGTGCGCATCAAAAACCAATTCGTCATGCACTTGCAAGAGCATTTTTGACTTGAATCCTTCTTTCTTGAAACGTTCGTGGATCTCGATCATCGCTAGTTTGATGATGTCGGCAGCCGAACCTTGGATCGGTGCGTTGATCGCGTTTCGTTCCGCAGCGGCGCGAACGGTCCCGTTCTGCGAAGTGATGTCGGGTAGGTATCGTCGTCGTCCCAACAGCGTTTCCGCATAGCCCTTTTCCCTTGCTTTCTCGATCGCCATTTCTTTGAACTTCTCGATGCCCGGAAACTGATTGAAATAGTTCTCGATGATCTCACGAGCTTCACCACGAGAGATGTTCAGATTGTCAGCGAGTCCAAAGGCACCCTGACCGTAGGCGATGCCGAAGTTGACGGCTTTTGCCTTGCTGCGCTGTTCGCGCGTAACCTTATCGATGCTGACATCAAAGACCTTGGCGGCCGTCGCAGCGTGAATGTCTAGCCCATCCTTGAACGCCTGGATCATCCCTTCGTCTTCACTGAGTGCGGCGATGATGCGCAACTCCACTTGGGAGTAGTCAGCGGCGAGGATGACGTAGTCTTCGGATCGAGGAATGAACGCTTTTCGGATGTAACGGCCGCGTTCGGTTCGGATAGGAATGTTCTGCAGGTTCGGACTGGTCGATGAGAGTCGTCCGGTGGCCGCGACGGTCTGCATGTAGTTGGTGTGGATATGACCCGTTTCCGGATTGACGACCTCAGGCAGGCTATCTACGTATGTGCTCTTCAATTTCTTGACGCTACGGTAGTCCAAGATGAGCGGAATGATCTCATGTCGACTGGCCAGCTTTTGGAGTGTATCCTCCTTCGTTACGTACTGACCGCTCTTGGTCTTTTTTGCTTTCTCGTCGATCTTGAGATGATCAAACAATGCCTCACCGAGCTGTTTGGGTGAGTCCACATTGAAGTCGATGCCAGCGAGGTTCAAGATCTTCGTCTTTAGGTCAACGATCTCCGTGTCGAGTTCCTTCGAGAACTTGTGCAGAGCGTCCACGTCGAGGTTGATGCCCTCCAACTCCATGTCGGTGAGTACGCTGATCAACGGCGACTCGATCTCACGGAAAAGTTTGACCAAGTGATCCTTGTTGAGCTCTTCATCCAATGCCTGCTTGAGCTTCCAGGTGATGTCGGCATCCTCACATGCATACCGAGCGATGTCTCCCAGCGCTACGTCTCGCATGCTGCCTTGCTTCGCCCCTTTCTTTCCGATCAGCGACTCGATGGAGACGGGCTTGTACTTCAAGTAGTACTCTGACATGTCGTCCATGTTGTGCTTCATATCAGGGTGCAACAGGTAGTGGGCGATCATCGTGTCGTATAGAAAGCCGCCCACATCGATGCCATAGCGCTTCAAGACCTCTAGGTCGTACTTGAGGTTCTGTCCGATCTTTTCGGACTCTGAGGCGAAGACCTCCTTGAATTCTTGTACGATGGCCTTGGCTTCGGCTTGGTCTTCCGGAACCGGAACGTACCATGCGTTGCCCTTTTCCCAGCAAAATGACATTCCGACCATCTCTGCCGTGATTGAGTTTAGGCCTGTGGTCTCCGTGTCAAAGCAAAAGCTCTTGGTCTGGGCCAGTTCTTTGATCAGTTCTGCGCGTTCCTCCTTTGTCGTGGCCGCCTTGTAATCCACGTCTACTGATTCCAATGACTCAAGGTCTGAGGCGGTCTCCACTTCATGTACAGCTCCTGAATCTACCGCGTCTCGTCCACCACCGAACAAATCGAGTTGCCCACCGCTGCTGCTGGTTTGCGTCACGGCGATCTCTTCGTCGAGGATGCGTTTGGATAATCCTCGGAATTCCAATTCAGTGAAGATCTCAACTAGGCGCTCCTTGTCCGGTTCTTCGCGAATGATATCATCCTCGTCGAGGTCGATCGGTACGTCTTGTATGATCGTGGCGAGTTCCTTCGACATGAAGGCCTGGTCCTTGTTGTCCGCTACCTTCTCCTTCATCTTGCCCTTGAGCTGGTCGAGGTTTTCGTATAAACCTTCCATGGAGCCGAACTGCTGAACGAACTTGATCGCCGTCTTTTCTCCGACACCGGGAATTCCGGGGATGTTGTCAACCGAATCACCCATCATGCCCAAGATGTCGATCACTTGTTCCGGACGGTCGATGCCGTATTTCTCACAAATTTCTTTTGGACCTAGGATCTGTACGTCTGATCCTTGCCGTCCGGGTTTGTACATGAAGATCCGGTCTTCGACCAATTGTCCATAGTCCTTATCGGGCGTCATCATGTAAACCGTATATCCGGCGCGCGCTGCTTTTTTGGCAAGTGTTCCGATCACGTCGTCCGCTTCGTAGCCTTCCACTTCGAGCGTAGGAATGCGAAAACCATTCACGATGGCCTTGATGTAAGGGATGGACTTACGAATGTCTTCCGGCATGGCTTCGCGGTTGGCCTTGTACTCGGCGTACTGCTCCACACGAAAGTTTTCTGTGTCTCCACTCGGAGGATCAAAGACCACGGCGATGTGCGTCGGATCCTCTTTTTGAAGCAAGTCCCAAAGGGTCATCGTAAAGCCGAACATGGCGGAAGTGTTCAATCCCTTGCTGCTGACGCGTGGATTGGAGATGAAGGAATAATAGGCTCTATAGATGAGGGCGTACGCGTCGAGAAGGAAGAGATTTTTGTCGTCGGCCATGCGAGGGAATTTTGCCGAAATATAGCCTTCTGCGCGCAAAGCAACAGGTCGAGAAAGGAGGAATTATTGACGAAAAAATCGCTTCGTAAGCACATGACTCAACCATGCAGAACCCGCCCCTACCATGGCCCCGACCAACACGTCGCTCGGATAGTGGACGCCCAGGTGCATGCGTGAGTAGCCCACTGCTCCGGCCCAGAGGTAGGCGGGAGTTGCCACCCACCATTTGGGATAGGCTAAGGTGAGGTTGGTGGCTAGAGTAAATGAAGTAGAGGTGTGTCCGGAAGGGAAGGAAGGCGATCCCGCTGGACTGAGTCCGGTGATCTCCGGAAAGGTCACAAAGGGACGATCACGGTTGATGCCGTATTTCATGCCGAGGGTGATGCCCGAACAGATGGCCAATCCTCCCACCATGGTGACACCATTCATAAAGGTGAGTGTGTCCTTTTGTATGAATCCTGACGCCAGGAAAGACATAGGTACCGAGATGGCTATGGGCGTGGCGGAGTTGGTGATGACGTCAAAGGTGGGATCCAACGCAGTATTGCGCTTGACGTGAATGTCTCGAAGGATACGAATGTCGGCATGCTGAGCGGAAGCCGAGGTGGCTACGAAAAAGGTAAGGATGACGAGCAGCGCTCTCATTCCTGGTAGATCACCTGGAGCACTACATCACCCACCACCTTCATCGTGCCTTTGTCGATGAGGTCCATGTTGTCGTCATGGGTGTGATGGAAGGTGCCGAAATCATAGCGCAACATTTCGTAGTGGATGATGTCGATCGTTGGGATCTTTGCGAACTGATTGACGTAGATGTGATCGTCGATCAAAGGATTTCCCTGTACAGGGGAGAAGTAATCGCTGTGTCCCATGGCCTTGGCTATCGCCCAAACGTTGTCAACCACCTGAGGCGCAAAACGCAGGGATTGACCTTCCTTTGGGAATACGGCGTCAGTCGCAGCGACCATGTCGAGCAGGATGCCATACTTCGGCTTGTAGTCAGCGATCGGAATATTCTGCGACCAATACTGTGAGCCTAAGCACCAGGTGTTGCTGCCGTCGCCCGTCATGGAAGAGGATGGCTTGCCATAGTCCTCCGCATCAAAGAAGAGGATGTCGAAGCCAATGTTGGGTCCCATGATATCCGCTTCGCTGATCACTCGAGCAATTTCCAATAGCACGCCTACACCGCTGCCGCCATCATTGGCACCGTCGATGGGTTTGTTCTTTCTTTCATCGTCGCGATCTGCGTATGGACGCGTGTCCCAATGCGCCATGAGCAAGATGCGCTCTTTCGCGTCAGGACGGTAACGACCCATGATGTTGTAGATCTCCAATTCCTTGCCGTTGTAGGCGGTGACCGTAGCTTCTTGAACATTGATTTCCAGTCCGTGGCGCTCCAATTCGGAGATGAGCCAATCGGCGCAGGCTTTGTGCTCAGGCGTGTTCGGAACGCGAGGACCGGAGGCTACTTGTTTTACCACATAGGCATAGGCAGAATCGCCATTGAAATCCGGGGTAGTGACCAACTCGACCTTGGGTGCCGCCGGAGCTTCTACCGCGGGCTTGTCGATCTTGCGCTCTTCATCCCCACCGCAGCCCGTGATGAACAGGATCGATGCGACTTGAAAGCCTAGAACTATCCTTTGAGTTCCCATGTTGCTCCGTCTTTTCCGTCTTTGACGACGATGTTCAAGTCTGTCAACTGATCTCGGATCGCATCTGAAGTTCCCCAGTCCTTGTTGGCACGGGCACGTGCGCGAACATCCAGGATCAAAGACATCAGTCCATCGATCAAACCGGTATCACCCGTCTCTTCAATGCTCTTCAATCCAAGTACGCCATCTACCATTCCGTGTACGAGCGTTTGAAGTGATTCCTTATCGGCGGCGTTGATCTTGATGCGTCCTTCGGCGATCGAATTGATCGTTTTCACCGCTTCAAACAAGTGACTGATGAGCATAGGGCTATTGAAGTCGTCGTTCATGGCCGCGTAGCACTTGCCCTTGAGCGTCTCCACATCTACGTCGCTGCTGTCAGAAACAGGGAGGACATCGAGGATCTTCACTCCTGCCATCAATCGTTGATAGCCTTTTTCAGCCGCTTCGAGGGCGTCATTTGAGAAGTCGAGCGTACTGCGATAATGGGCTTGGAGCATGAAGAATCGTACTACCATCGGGTGGAAGCCGCGCTTCAGAAGCTCGTGATCTCCGGTGAAAAGCTCATTCGGCAGGATCGAGTTGCCCAAGGACTTGGACATCTTCGAACCTTCGAAGGTCAGCATGTTGGTGTGCAGCCAGTACTTGGCCGGGCCGTGTCCGGAGCAAGCTGTGTTTTGTGCTACCTCTGATTCGTGGTGAGGAAATTTGAGGTCCATGCCACCGCCGTGAATATCAAACTGCTCTCCAAGGTACTTGGTACTCATAGCAGAGCACTCGAGGTGCCATCCAGGGAAACCGGTGCTCCAAGGAGACGGCCAACGCATGATATGCTCAGGCGATGCCTTCTTCCAGAGTGCGAAGTCGGCGAAGTATTTCTTTTCGCTTTGTCCGTCGAGTTGACGGGTATTGCTGAACAGTTCATCCACATTACGACCACTCAATTCGCCGTAGTTGTGCTTGTCCTTGTAAGCTTGAACATCGAAGTAGATGTTACCATCCGACTCATAGGCAAATCCATTGTCTAGGATCGTTTTGATCATCTCGATCTGTTCGATCATGTGTCCTGTCGCCGTCGGTTCAATGTCCGGCGGAAGCAGGTTGAGCTTATCCATGATCTCGTGGAAGTCGAGCGTATACTTCTGCACGATCTCCATCGGTTCGAGTTGTTCCAGTCGGGCTTGCTGACCGATACGATCCACGCCATCGTCTACGTCGGTGGTTATATGTCCTACATCGGTGATGTTGCGAACATAACGCACTTTGAATCCCAAGTGACGGAGGTAGCGATTGATCAGATCAAAGGATAGGAAGGTGCGACAGTTGCCAAGGTGTGCGTTGCTGTATACGGTAGGACCGCAGACATACAATCCGACAAGCGGTGGTCTAAGCGGTTCAAACTTCTCTTTTTTCCCCGTGAGGGTGTTGTACAGTTGCAAGTTTTCCATGGCTTCTTTTCGCAAGCGGCAAAGATAGGGGCTGAAAGCCGATGTCGAATAGTTGAGAATTGGTGGATGGAACATTCCACTCTTGAGAGGGGTGCCGAGGAACGAGTCGGGGAGTGAAGTACCCTAACAGCTACTTGCAGCATCTCCAGCCTACTAATCTTTTCCCGTAGGGACGCCTTCGGCGATGAACTATAGCGCAGCTCCGCTCTACTTCATATTGTCCGGGATCACGCCTTCACCGACGTAGCGGAAGTTTTGGTAGATCTCAATGTTTGTCAAGATACCATCGCGATTGTAGCGATAGATCTTACCGTCCTTTAGACGTCCACTTTGGAAGAATCCTTTTTGAGAGATCTGTCGGTTTTTATTGTACAAGGTATGGTCACCATTTCCATCAAAGTAGCCGATGTTTGGTGCACTCTCTACCTTTTCAACCGTCACCGTTGTCTTGACTTGGTTGTTTTGCTTCACTGGCTCAGTATCCGTCTTTGGAGCTGCTGCCGGTGTCTTTGGCTTGTTGAAGGTTGACTTAGTTTCGTCCATCTTGCCGCCATTGAATACCCGCACTGATTTGACAGAGCTGTCCTCGAAGTATTCCTTGACCGCGCCATCCTCTTTACCTCCGTTCCAGTTTCCTTCGATCATCAACTGGCCGTTTTCGTAGAAGTACTTCTGAGGGCCGTTGCGCTTACCGGTCTCGTCGAAGTTGAACGACTGTTGAACTTGACCGTTCTCGTAGTAGCGCGTGAATTTTCCTTGGTTCTTGTTGAGGCTCCAATTTCCTTGTTCCTCTACCTGACCATTCTCATAATAGGTCTTGTACGGACCTTTTGGTCGTCCCATAGCATAGGTGATCTCGCTCTTGATCTTTCCGGAAGGGTAATAGGCTTTCCACATTCCCACCTTTCGGCCGGCATTGTATTCTCCTTCTTCGATGAGGGCGTCGGGGGAATAACCAGGTTTAGAATCAACCTCTCCATTGATCTTCCAATAGCCTACACGACGTCCTTCCTCGTTCGTCTTGTTCTGGGCGTACACAGTACTACCAGCAATGATCAGCAAGGTGATCAGCAGGGTCTTGAGCGGCGGATATGAATTTGAGGACTTCAAAAGCGGGCGAAATCATAAACTTATTTCCAAGAATCGGGTGTGGTGTCCTTCCGAGCGTGTCATCCTAATTTCCTATGCTGAAACTTCTTGTCGATTTCGGAGTTGAGTAAGCATGTCCTCGACCAATTCTGAGAGTCCGTACTCGTGCTTCCAACCCCAGTCTTCGCGGGCTTCGGTATCGTCGATCGAAGCAGGCCAGTTGTTGGCGATCTGCTGACGGAAGTCGGGTTCGTAGGAGATGGTGAAGTCAGGTATGTGCTTTTGGATCTCGGCCGCGATTCCTTTTGGGTCAAAGCTCATCGCAGAGATGTTGTAGCTCGAACGGATCTTGATGTCTTCGGCAGGTGCTTGCATGATATCGATCGTGGCTTTCACCGCATCGCTCATGTACATCATCGGAAGGGCGGTATCAGCCTCTAAGAAGCACTCGTAGCTTCCTTGCTTCAACGCTTGATGGAAGATGTCCACGGCGTAGTCGGTGGTCCCGCCTCCTGGCAAAGACTTGTATCCGATCAATCCAGGGTAGCGGATGCTGCGGACGTCTACACCCCAGCGGTTGTGGTAGTACTCACACCAACGCTCTCCGGCAAATTTTGAGATGCCATACACGGTAGTCGGCTCGATGATCGTGCGTTGAGGCGTATTTTCTCGTGGTGTGGTCGGACCAAAAACGGCGATCGAACTCGGCCAAAAGATCTTCTTGAGGAGTCCTTCTTTAGCGAGGTCTAATATTGAGAACAGGCCGTCCATGTTCAGCTTCCAACCAAACTCAGGATTCTTTTCTGCTGTGGCAGAGAGCAGTGCGGCGAGATGATAGACTTCGGTAATGCCCTTGGATGTGATCACTTCGCGGACACGGTCACGGTCCATGACGTCGAGTTGGATGTACTCTACATCAAACTTGGCTTCGTCTCGGATGTCGGAGGCGATCACCGCGTCCTTCCCAAAACGATTCGACAATTCTTCAACCAATTCGGTTCCTACTTGGCCGCAAGCACCGATGACCAAAATGCGCGTGTCACTCATGTGTCAGAAGATTTGCGCAAATATGGGAAATGGGAGGGAAGACGGAAAGACGGAAAGACAAAAGATGAAAGACGGAGGAACTTCAATCTCAACTTCAACCTCAACCTCAATTTGATAATCAGGCAATGAGAGATTCAGATCATTAGATCATGGGTGATGAACCACTTGACCATTTAACCACGCCCTATTCCCCGCCGCCTTCGGCGGCTACGCTTCGTCAAAATTCACCACCACCTTCTCCATCGTCGGATGAGCTTGACAAGTCAGTATGAATCCGCGTTCTAGTTCGTCTGGCTCTAGGGAATAATTCACCTCCATATCTACCTTGCCTTCTTCTAGCTTGGCTCGGCAGGTCGCGCAAACGCCTCCTTTGCAGGCAAACGGTAGGTCTGCACCGTTCTTCAGGGCGGCGTCTAGGATGTTGGTGTCTTCGGAGTCCATCGTGAAGCTGTTGGTCACACCATCTAATATGATATCGACCTTGGCTTGGAAGCCTTCTTTCTTCTCGCGCTTGGGTTTCTCATAGCCTTCTCGTTCTGCCAACTGTTGTGGAGAAGCGAAGAGCTCGAAGTGTACTTTCTTGCGGTCAAGACCCGCGTCTTTCATCGTCTTGCGCACGTTTTCGATCAATGGTGCAGGTCCGCATACAAAGACCTCATCGATCGTCTCCGGTTGGATGAAGTACTTCATGAACGTATCACACTTCTCGGCGTCGATGCGACCATTGAGGAGTGGGAATTCGTTATTCTCTCGGCTCAGGATGTGGTATACCCTCAATCGATCCATGTACTCGTCCTTCAGGTCTTCGATCTCTTCTTTGAAGATGATGCTGCTCGTGGACTTATTACCGTAGATCAAGGTGAACTCGCTCTTCGGTTCCATGGCCAATACCGTTCGCATGTGGGCCATTACCGGAGTGATTCCACTGCCCGCGGCAAAGGCCACGTAGTGCTTTTCATTGTCCGGATCGATTGGCGTGTAGAAGCGACCGATCGGCGTCATCACGTCGAGTACGGTGCCGACTTCTAATACGTCATTCGCGTAGGTCGAGAATACCCCGCCTTCCACTTTCTTGATCGCCACGCGCAAGTCGTTGTCGAGCGGACTCCGACAGATCGAATAGCTGCGGCGCACCTCTTCGCCATTGAGATCGGTCTTCAAGGTGAGGTATTGTCCTTGGATGAATTTGTACTCCTCCTGTAGCTCTGCTGGTACTTCAAACGACACCGATACGGCGTCTTCCGTCTCGCGTCGGATATCGCGTACTTTCAATGGCTGGAACTTAGGCATGGGTATGAATCTTAGGTAATAGTAGAGTTTTAGCTGGAATGTGAGAGAAGTCAGTCTCGAAAAGCTGTCAGCTATCGGCGTTCAGCTGGGCGGCGCAGCCGCCCCCGAATCTCGAATCACCAATCTCGAATCACGGTAATCTCGCCTTGGCGAGATTACATATGCTTCACCTCGTCGGGTAGATCGTAGAACGTCGGATGACGGTAGATCTTGTCGCCGGAAGGTTCAAACAAGGCTTCCTTGTCCTCCGGATCGGAGGCGGTGATGTGATTGGATTCCACGACCCAGATGCTCACGCCTTCGTTGCGGCGGGTATAGACATCCCGAGCCATTTCCAAGGCCATTTCCGCGTCTGCCGCGTGGAGGCTTCCCGCATGGCGGTGAGCGAGTCCCGCCTTACTTCGAATGAAAACCTCCCAAAGGGGCCAATTCTTCTTTGTTGACATAGTGGTTTGTGTTATCGGTTAAGCCGCTTGCGTGGCTTCTTTTCTCTTGCGTTTCTTCTCAGCATAGGCCATGGCCGCTTCGCGTACCCATTCGCCTTCTTTGTAAGCATTGCGACGATCACGGATGCGCTCACGGTTGCAACGTCCGTTGCCCTTCACTACATTCCAGAATTCGTCCCAATTGATCTCGCCAAACTCCCAGTGGCCGGTGTCTTCGTTGAACTTCAGATCCGCATCCGGCACTTCACAGCCGAGTAGATGACACTGTGGAACGGTCATGTCCACAAAGCGCTGACGCAATTCATCGTTGCTGAAGCGCTTGATCTTCCACTTCATGCTTTGTGCAGAGTGAGCGGAATCCGCGTCGTTCGGTCCAAACATCATGAGCGCTGGCCACCACCATCGGTTGATAGCGTCTTGCGCCATGCGCTTCTGCTCTGGAGTTCCATTCGCCATGGCGAGCATGATGCTGTAGCCCTGACGTTGGTGAAAGCTTTCTTCTTTACACACACGGATCATCGCACGGCTATACGGACCGTACGAGCAGCGGCATAGCGGCACTTGATTCATGATCGCGGCACCATCCACGAGCCATCCGATCGCTCCGATATCTGCCCACGTGAGGGTAGGATAGTTGAAGATCGAAGAATACTTCGCCTTACCCGAATGAAGGTCTTCGATGGTATCATCCCGCTCCACGCCAAGTGTCTCAGTAGCAGAGTAGAGGTACAGACCATGACCGGCCTCATCCTGGATCTTTGCCAAGAGGATCAGCTTGCGCTGCAAACTCGGAGCGCGAGTAATCCAATTTGCCTCGGGAAGCATACCTACTACCTCGCTATGTGCGTGTTGAGAGATCTGTCGGATCAAGGTCTTGCGGTAGTCCTCCGGCATCCAATCCTTCGGTTCGATCTTGATCTCGTCGTCGACCTTCTGTTGGAAGATCTTTTCTAGGTCCTTTTCAGCCATAATAAATGTGTGTCGTGCGAATATATGTACGATGTCTCTTTCGGTGCCTGATGTGGCGGGGAATCAATAGGGAAACAGATGAAAATCAGGTTTTGTTGACGAGGGAGCCATCAGCTGTCGGCTATCAGCTGTCAGGAGGAGTGGTCAAGTGGTTAAATGGTCAAGTGGTTGAATGGTGAAGAGCGAACGGAGGAACAGTGAACAGTAGAACTCCGCACTGCGCACTCCCAACTCCCCGCTCAACTACTCCCTACCCAGTCCCTTCTTGTACGTCGCCAACGCCCTTTCCCTCGCTGACTTGTGTTCCACGATCGGCTTGCGGTATGAACTTGACTCAAACTCCGGTACCCACTTGCGGATGTACGCTCGGTTTTTGTCAAACTTGTCGGTTTGCAAATAGGGGTTGAAGACCCGGAAATACGGAGCGGCATCTACGCCACTGCCCGCAGCCCATTGCCAGCCTCCGTTGTTGGACGCGAGTTCGAAGTCGATCAACTTTCTTGCAAAATAAGCCTCCCCCCAGCGCCAGTCGATGAGCAGGTGCTTCGTCAGGAAACTGGCCACCACCATACGCACGCGGTTGTGCATGAAACCGGTTTCATTCAGTTCTCTCATGCCGGCATCCACGATCGGATAACCGGTCCTTCCCTCACACCAAGCCTGAAACTCTTCTTCGTTGTTGCGCCACTCGATGCGGTCGTACTCCGGACGGAAGCTTTCATTCACGACCCTTGGGAAGTGCCACAGGATGCTCTGGTAGAATTCACGCCAGATCAATTCGTTGTACCACTTGGGATTGTGCGCCTTTCCGATCCTCGCCATCTCACGAATACTGATGGTTCCAAAACGCAAGTGATGTGAAATACGCGTGGTTCCTTCCTTCGCCGGCGTGTCGCGGGTGTTGTGATAGTTCTTCACCACGTCGAGGTCTACCGCCGGATCATTCCAATCCTTGACGTGCTGATCAAAGCCCATCTCCTTCAAGGTCACCATCTGGGCGGTGGAACCGGTGAAGAAGTTCTTCGCATATTCCAAGGTAGGGTAGGAGGCCAAGTCATGATCGGTGACCACCTCTTTCCATCGACGCATATAGGGTGAGTAGACCACATACGGCTCACCGTTGTCCTTCATCACTTCTTCCTTTTCCAAGATCACATGATCCTTGAAGGCGCGGAAGGGAATGCCGTTTTCTTGCACCAACTCGTACACCGCCTTGTCGCGCTCCCGTGCATAGGGCTCGTAGTCGCGATTGGCGTATAGAGCGCCGATGTTTTTAGTTTTTATAATCTCTTGAAAGATCTCGATCGACTTGCCATAGTACACCCAAATATGCGCATCGTATTTTCTCAACTCCTCTTCGAGGCTGGTGATCTGGGCGTGGATGAAACTCACGCGTCGGTCGTCCCTATCCTCTAATTTGTCAAGGATGTTGGTGTCAAAAATGAAGATGGGCTGGACGTTCTCTTCTTCCTTCAGGGCTCGGAACAATCCATGATTGTCCTCCAAACGAAGGTCTCGGCGAAACCAGAAAAGGGTAAGTTTTTCCTTAGGGTCGGGCATAGGGCTTACGCTCGATCAATTCGTGTTTGTGATAGGCATCCAGTCCGCTGACCAATAAGGTGTCGGCTTCTGCCGTGTCGATGAACCCGTCTTCTGCGACGAGGATGTCATCGATGAGCACGTGCTGCACTTTGCCGACCACCAGTCGGGTGTCGTTGGCCTGGATCAAATGTTCTTCCTCGAACTGCAGTCCGAGTTTTATGCGTGAGCTCTTGATGAAAGGAGCTTGGAATCCGTCGATGTATTGCTTCTCGAATCCAAGGGCATCGAATTCATCCACATCACGGGCATATTTTGCCGAACTCTGGTGCGTCTGATCGACCAGATCGGGAGTACTATGGTTGAGTGTGTAAGTTCCATGGTTTTTGATGTTTTCATAAGTGTGTCGCTCTACCGTGGCAGGGCGTAGGATGAAAGCCAGTAAAGGCGGGTTGGCCCCGATATGTGCGATCGAATTGAATAGGCCGATGTTGCCCACGCCCTTCCCATCTTCGGTGCCGATCATGAAGACGCTTCGCGGACCACTGATGGTGTTGAAGAAGGTGGCCCAAAAGCGCCCTGCGCGTACTTGCCAATCTTCGGCTTGATAGTGCGTGCGACTCATCGCAGTCTGCTCATTCCTCCGTCCACGCCGATGACCTGTCCGGTGATCCAACTTCCTTGATCTGAGATGAGGTGCACCGCCAATGAGGCGATGTCTTCAGCTCGACCCAAGCGCTTCAGCGGATGACGCTGTTCGCTGGCTTCTCGCTTTTTATCGTTATTGAGCAGTCCCTCCGCCAATGGCGTATCCGTCAAACTCGGTGCAATCGCATTCACTCGGATATCTGGCGCCCACTCCGAAGCCAAGCTGCGTGTCAAGCCCTCGATGGCTCCTTTGGATGCGGCTACCGATGCGTGAAAGGCCATGCCTTGTTGTACGGCCACCGTGCTGAACAATACCACGGATCCATTCCCTTCTTTCAAGGACTTCATCGTGGTCTGTAAGGTCTTGATCGCGCCTTTTACATTCAGATCGAAATCCGACTGAAAATCCTTGTCGGTCAATCGATGAAAGGGACGCAAATTGATGCTGCCGGGACAGTAGAGGAGTCCGTTCAATGCATCGATGTCCTCGAGTGCGCTCACATCACCAGTCACGTCCATTTCGATGAAATCCACCGGTAAATGAGAGATCTCGTCATTGCTCCTCGCCGCTACGATCACTACGTGACCCTGCTCGAGTAAGAGTTCCGTCGCTGCTTTGCCAATTCCCTTGCTTCCTCCTACGACTAAAACCTTCATCACGTCCTATTTCAAGTTGAGGTAACTCAGGAACTCCTTGCGGACATCCTGTTCCTTGAACTTTCCGTGGTAGCTGGCGGTCACCGTGCTGCTCGCTGTATCCTGGATGCCGCGCGACTTCACGCAGAGGTGCTCGGCGTCGATCACTACGGCTACATCTTCCGTCTTGAGGACTTCCTTCAAAGCCTTGGCGATCTGCTCGTTCAGTCGCTCTTGCACTTGAGGGCGCTTGCTGTAGTATTCCACCAGGCGATTGATCTTGCTCAGTCCGATCACGTGACCGTTGCTGATGTAGGCCACATGCGCCTTTCCGATGATCGGCACGAAGTGGTGCTCGCAGTAGGAGTAGACGGTAATGTCGCGCTCCACGAGCATCTCTTTGTACTTGTACTTGTTGTTGAAGAGCTTGATCTCAGGCTTATGCGCTGGATCGAGTCCTTTGAAGACCTCGTTCACGAACATCTTGGCTACGCGATTTGGTGTGTCTTGCAGACTCTCGTCCGTGAGGTCCATACCCAGCGTTTCCATGATCTCCTTGAAGTGTCCTCGGATCTTGACGATCTTCTCTTCCGCACTTAGATCATGAGCATCCTCACGCATCGGAGTGGTCAGTCCATTCCAGTGGTGCTCGTAGTCCAAAGCTTCCAGTAGCTCTTCCTTATCGGCCATCGTATTCCACATAGTTTCTTTCTGTTTCATAAAGCGTTACACTGAGGTCGAGGTCTTCCTTCAAGCGTTTTCGCAAGCGGTTCCAGATCACCACGACGATGTTTTCTGCGGTGGGATTCAGGGTTTTGAAATCCTCCACGTCCAGGTTTAGGTTTCGATGGTCAAAGGGTTCGATCACCTCTTCTTTGAGGATCTCTTTCAATTCTTTCATATCGATGACATAACCCGTCTTCGGATCGATGTCGCCCGTGACATTGGCGATCACTTCGTAGTTATGACCATGCCAATTCGGGTTGTTGCATTTACCAAACACCTCCTCATTCTGCGACTCATCCCATTGAGGGTTGTGCAGTCGATGAGCGGCGTTGAAATGTTCTTTTCTGCTGACTTTTACTCTCACGATGCTAGTGCCATATTGCGCTCGCGGATCTTATCCAGGGCGATCTTAAACCATTCGGTGTAGGCAGTAGGTCGGAGTTTTACGTCTCGGTGGAGGAGTTCGGGTGAAATGTATTTCCACTCGCACACTTCCTCCGGATTGGGGGTAGGTATTCCGTTGAATCGACCAAAAAATACGTGATCCAATTCGTGTTCGGTCAGTTCATTGTCCAATTCCGCGCGATAGATGAAGCTGAATTCTTTTTGCATTTCACAGTCGAAGCCCATTTCTTCCATCATGCGTCGATGCGCGGCCTCTTCTGTGGTTTCTCCTTCACGCGGATGACTGCAACAAGCATTTGTCCAGAGTCCACCAGAGTGGTATTTCTCTATCGCTCGGCGATGGATCAACATCTCTCCACGGTCGTTGAAGACAAAGACCGAAAAGGCACGGTGGAGAACAGCTCGACGATGTGCCTCCATCTTTTCCATCGTTCCGAGTGCGTTATCCCTTTCATCTACGAGTATCACTTGCTCCATAACTAGTACTGTTTTCCGATCCGTTCTTGGATCAGCGTGGCATGCTCAGCTTCGAATGCCTTGAAGTGCTGAAGCCAGAGATCTCGTTCGGATGATATCGACATGGCTTGCTTGATTGCTAGGTAATCTTGTTGAAGGTGTTCATCATAACCGAGGAACGAGGGCGCTTTGATCTGGATCAAGAAGCGTAGGTATCGATACTCCACGTTGTCAGGATCCTGGGAGATCGCCTCTTCTAAGAGGTTCTTTCCGTCTACGAACTGACTGTACTTCGACCAAGGGGAGAAGTAGGTTTCAGCCAATAAGGTTTTAGAAGCGCCCAAATAGGCTTTGAGCATGATCGGGTCTAATCCTTCGGATTGCGACAATTGCTCAGCCAATGATGCCCTTGAGTCTTCATTTTGAGTCGCCTTGATGAATTGGTGACGAATGACGTTCGGGTCATTGGTCTCACCGAAAGCGAAAAATGGCAGCGCTAGGAATGCTATGTAAATAGCGTACTTCATCAAAGAAGGTTCAAGTTGTGACGCACATAGCTCTCTGCGAAAAGGGCATACTTCTTTTGATCCGGGATTCGGATGCGTGACTTCATCAGGTCAACCGCTTCCACGCGCTGGATCTTGCGCAGCAACTGATGGAAGTAGAGATAGGCTAGATACACTCCAAATCGAGAGTTCTTCGGCAGTTGAAGGATGCCTGCGTAACCTTCTGCGAAGTCGGCTTCGATCTCCGCCTCGATGCGCTTCTTTTCCTCGTCGTTGAAGGTGGCCATGTCCAGACCCGGGAAGTAGGTACGACCCATTTCTGCATAGTCGGCTTTCAAGTCGCGTAGGAAATTGATCTTTTGGAAGGCGGCACCCAGGCGCATAGCAGGGTATTGCAACTTCTTGTACAACGCATCGTCGCCTTGAACGAAGACGCGCAAGCACATCAGCCCCACGACCTCCGCGCTGCCGAGGATGTATTGCTCATAGCCTTTTCTGCTGTATTCCTTCTTGTTGAGGTCCATCTCCATGCTTTCCAAGAAGGTGTCGATCAACTCACGCTCGATGCCATTCTCGCGCACTGCGTGCTGGAAGCTATTTAAAATGGGATTCAACGAAATTCCATCCTCAATCGCCTCGTAGGTGTCGTTGCGGAATTTGTCCAACAAACGTTGCTTGTCATAGTCGTGGAAGGTGTCCACGATCTCGTCAGCAAAGCGAACGAATCCATAAATCGCATAGACCGCATCGCGAACCGACGGTCCGAGGAAGCGGGTACCCATGGAGAAGGACGTACTATAGGATCGCGTGGTGATCTTACTGGCCTGAAGGCTTACCTTATCAAAGAGTGCTTTCATGGTTAGTTCAGTGTTTGTTTAACGATATGATCGGCTACTACCTGCCCACTGATCAAAGACGGAGGAACCCCGGGTCCAGGTGCAGTGAGTTGACCGGTAAAGTAGAGATGATCTAATTTTTTATGCTTGATCCTCGGCTTGAGGAAGGCGGTCTGAAGTAGCGTGTTGGCCAAGCCATAGGCGTTCCCTTTGAAGGAGTTGTACTCCTCCTTGAACTCCCGGACCGCGAAACTTCGTTCATACACGATGTGGTTGCGGATCTTTTCTCCCGTGTGCTTCTCAATACGATCTACTACCGTTTCGAAGTATTGCTTGCGCACTTCTTCGGTGTCGCCCTCCAAACCTGCTGCAATCGGAATGAGAATGAAGAGGTTCTCGTGTCCTTCAGGTGCTACAGAAGGGTCGGTAACGGAGGGAGCGCACACGTAGAATAAAGGATCCTTTGGCCATTGCTTGGTCTTATAGATCTCTTCGGCGTGTACGCTGAAGTCGGCATCAAAGAACAGATTGTGGTGCTTCAGCCCCGTGATGCGCTTGTTGACTCCCACGTAATACAATAAACTGGAAGGCGCCATGACGCACTTTTCCCAGTATTCAGGTGAATACTGTCGGTCTTTTGCATCGAGTAGGTGCTGGTCGATGTGGGCGTAGTCTGCTCCTCCCACTACGTAGTCTGACTTGATCGTGCCTTGGTCTGTCACTACATTCATAGCACCATTCAAATAGATGCGTTCAACTTTTTCGCTAAGTCGAAACTTCACCCCTTTTTCCTTTGCAAGGGCGACCATACCTTCGATGATCTTGTGCATTCCGCCCATCGGATACCACGTGCCCAACTTTAGATCAGCATAGTTCATCAAGCTGTACAAAGCCGGAGTCTCCTTAGGCATGGCGCCTAGGAAGAGAACCGGAAACTCGATGATACTGAGAAGCTTGGGATCCTTGAAGTATTTCCGAGCGAAGTCCTTGAAATTGGAGAAGAGGTTCAATTGAACGAGCCCTTTGATCACTTTCCAATCTATGAATTCGAAGATAGAAAGGCTAGGACGGTGAACGAGGTCATTGATGCCTGCGTCATATTTAATGGCAGCATCATTTAGGAAGGCTTCTAATTTGGCGCCGGCTCCTTTCTCACGTGATTCGAATAGCTGCTTCAATCCCTCCATGTCGGCGGGCATGTCTACATACTCATCTTCGAAATAAACGCGGTAAGAAGGATCGAGGCGAACGAGGTCGTAATAATCGGAAGGCTTCTTTCCAAAGCGCTCGAAGTACTTTTCGAATACGTCGGGCATCCAGTACCAACTGGGGCCCATATCGAAGACAAATCCTTCGGTTTCAAATTTACGGGCACGCCCTCCGGGGGCGTCGTTCTTTTCAATGACGGTCACATCAAAGCCCTGGTCGGCTAGCGACGTCGCAGCCGACAGACCTGAGAATCCTGACCCTATGACGGTGGCGGTCGGTGACATGGGATGATTCTTAGTTTGGATTGTAGTCGCTTAGGACATCCATTAATTTCTTACGTGCAAGAAAAATACGACTTTTTACCGTTCCAATGGGCAGTTTCAAATACTCAGCGATCTCTTTGTATTTGTAGCCTTCGTTGTGCATCTTGAAAGGAATGCGAAACTCATCCTGAAGGTCATTTACGCTCTTGCGGATCTCTCCGTGGTTGTAAATGCTGCTAGGGTTTTTGTCACGTGAATCAGGAGCATTAGACAAGAAGTAAAGGTCTTCCGACTGATCGATGATCGTGCGTGATTTTACTTGACGACGATAATTGTTGATAAAGGTGTTTTTCATGATGGTGTACATCCACGCCTTCAAATTGGTGGCTTCACGAAACTTGTCCTTATATGCCACGGCTTTCATGTACGTGTCCTGTACAAGATCCTGTGCATCTTGCTCATGATGAGTGAGGCTGTAAGCGAAATACTCAAGTGGCTTTCGGAAGGAAAGGATCTGCTGGTTGAATTCAATCGTTGACATGTTGTTTAATTATTTGAGATTAAACTTCAACAAATATATGTGGCAACATCGTTCCCTACAAGAAAATGTTTAACAAAAATGGATAAAAGTTAAACAAGAATTACGTAAAGCCCCGAAAACACTAGGGTGAAACTTGTTTAAGGGAAATGCTAAAAAAATTGAACAGGGACTAGATATAGTTCTCTAGGTCCTTGATTCCGTGGAGGAAGTGGACGTTTTTCTCTTGGATCTTGGCCAGCTCTGGAGTCGGACGTGCCGCGATGAGAAGGTCGCATTGATCGCACATCTCTGACATCTTCTTGACCGTTGCTTCGGCATTATTGGTTACCGCCGGATCTACAAAGAAGGTGAGTACTTTATCTGGCACTACCGTTTCGATGGCCGTTTCTAGATCGCTTTCTGGAAGGTTTTGCCCCAAATAAAAGACACGCACGCCTGCCTTCTTCAACATGTAATGCGCCATCAGTAGACCGATCTCATGATGTTCACCCGAAGGCAAAAAGAGTAGAAACTTTTTTCCGTCTTTCGGATTGTCGAGACGATCGATACCTGAGATGATCTTCTGACGGATCAAGCAAGACATGAAGTGTTCTTGGGCCGGATTGATCTGTCCAATCGACCAAAGGATCCCCACTTTTTCTAAGAAAGGATAAACCAAATGCGTGATGGTGCGCTCGAAGCCATTGTTCTTCACCGAGTTCTCATAGATGCGGTGAAACTTGTCTGCATCCATATCGATCATGGATACCATCAAATCATTGGCGTCAAGGTCCAAGATCACGTCGGTGTCGTGGATCAAGGTCTGCTCGTAAAGCTTTTCGACCTCCGATTTGAATGACCGTTCATCTAAGCTGGAAATCTTCGAAATCTTGTATCCGTGGCGAGTCAAAAGCGCCACATTCAGCACGTACTTCAGCTGCTCATCGTCGTAGAAACGAATATTCGTATCGGTTCGCTTGGGTTCAATGATGCCATAGCGTTGCTCCCAAATACGGATGGTGTGGGCTTTGATGCCCGACAGCTGTTCGAGGTCTTTAATTGAATATGCTCCCATGATGTATCGGCGTAATTAACAAGGGAGGTGGCTGAATGTTCGGTTTCGTGGTTCGACCAAAGTACTTTTTCTGTAGTTGTGTGGAATGATTAACGAAAAAAGTTCCACACACATTGTTTACAGATTATGACCTTTGTCTGGGATGACAGACCAAACGTATCACAATGATGAACTGAAGGAGAAAGTGGCTAACCTGCCGCATAAGCCGGGGGTATATCAGTACATTGATAAGGATGGTACGATCATATACGTGGGAAAGGCGAAGGATCTGAGGAAACGCGTTTCCTCTTACTTCAATCGAGATCGATACGACAGCGGCAAGACACGTCTGCTGGTCAAGAAGATTCGAGATGTAAATCACATCATCGTCGGCAATGAGTACGAAGCCTTGCTCTTGGAGAACTCCATGATCAAGGAGCACCAGCCGAAGTACAACATTCAGCTGCGCGACGATAAGACCTATCCCTGGATCTGCATCAAGAAAGAACGTTTCCCACGTGTGTTCCCAACGCGCAATGTGATCCGCGACGGTTCGGAGTACTATGGTCCATACGCCTCGGTCAAGCGAATGAAGGCTGTCTTAGGTCTAGCGACGAAGCTCCACAAGGTGCGTACGTGCAACTTCAACCTGTCGGAAGAGAACATCTCCAAGGGAAAGTTCAAGGTTTGCTTGGAATACCACATTGGAAACTGTTTGGGTCCCTGTGAGGGAAAGCAGACCGTAGAGTCTTACGACCAGAGCATCGATGAGATCCGCAAGTTGATCAAGGGCGATGTGGATGAAGTGATCCGTTCGAGCAAGCAGCGTATGCAGGAGGCGGCGGAAGCCTTGGATTTCGAAGAAGCCGCTCGACTCAAAGCGAACATTGATCTCCTCGAGGAATACCAAAGCAAGTCTGTAGTTGTCAATGCGAGCATCAAGGATGTGGATGTGGCCACGATCGTCTCCGATGACGCGTTTGCCTATGTCAACTACATGCGCGTGGTCAATGGCGCCATCATCCAGAGTCATTCCATTGAATTCAAAAAAAAGCTCGACGAGCCCAAGGAAGACATCCTGCTCTCTGCGATCGCCGAGATGCGCTCGGTCTTCCAAAGTTCGGCGAAGGAGATCTTGATCAACGAGGATATCGACGTCGAGTGGGAGTCTGCTGACTTTCATCAACCTCAACGTGGCGACAAGCGATCCCTGATCGACTTTTCCCAGAAGAACCTTCGCTTCTTCATGCTCGATCGTCAGAAGGCTCAAGAGAAGGTCGACCCCAACCGACATGCGAGTCGGGTGCTGAAGACCATGCAGAAGGACCTACGCCTGACAGAGCTGCCTACCCACATCGAGTGTTTTGATAACTCCAACTTTCATGGGAGTTATCCCGTGGCGGCCTGCGTGGTGTTCAAGGATGCCAAGCCCAGTAAGCAAGATTATCGGCACTTCAACATCAAAACGGTGGAAGGGCCCAACGACTTTGCTTCGATGGAAGAAGTCATCTATAGGCGCTACAAGCGTATGATCGATGAGAACCAGAAACTACCTCAGTTGATCATCGTGGACGGTGGTAAGGGACAGCTCAGTTCGGCCGTCAAAAGCCTTGATCGATTGGAATTACGCGGCAAGGTGGCCATCATTGGCATTGCTAAGAAACTAGAAGAGATCTTCTTTCCGGGAGATTCTGTTCCTCTCTACATCGATAAGCGATCGGAGTCGCTTAAGCTTATCCAGCGATTGCGTAATGAGGCGCACCGCTTCGGCATCACCCACCATCGCAACAAGCGAAGCAAGGCGGCCTTTCAGAGTGAGTTATTGGAGATCGACGGCATCGGGGAAAAGACCGCCAAGGAGTTGTTGCGTACCTTCTTCAGTCTTGAACGCATCAAGACCCTAACGGAAGAAGAGCTGAAGGCGGTGGTCACTGCTGCGCAAGCAAAGGCCATAGTTAACTATTTTCGCCCCTGAAGGTGAAGCGACTATTCCGAAGACTGATCAGGATCGGCCTATATGCCGATACCCCTGATGATTTGGTAGATGAGATCAAGGCGATCAATTCTATCAAGTTTCAAGGCGTCATTATCGTTTGGCTCACTGGGTTGGCCACTATGTTGGTACTCCCTCACCATGCTCTCTTTCTCTCTGCGGTAATGGTGATGCATTTACTCGCGGCGACCTTCGTGCTGTATGCCAATCATCGCAAAGCTTATGGGCCCGCCAAGTGGCTGTTTGTCATGGACCCTGCTTTTCTGGTCTTGACCTTGATTGCCTACTTCGGAGACGACACTAATTTCCAGTACATCCTTCTCATATGCTTTCTGATGTACATCTACCTCTTTCGGCGTAGAAGTGCTCAGAGTTTCAATTCGCTTACACTCTTCTTCATCGTCTCCGTCACTGGGGTCTCGGTGGTCTATTTTTGAAACATTGCCGTAGTTGAACTCGAACCGTTTGGACTAGAAGTGTTTCGAGTCTCCGCCTTTGCCTTTTCGGCCGTGTTGTCTTCCATGATGGGGGTTGTCCTCCAGCGAAGCGCAAGAAGAAGAACGGAAAAGACGAGAGAGACACTGAAGGTTACCGAACGAGATGCCACCATTCTTCAGACCATCAGTGACAACATGGATGAGGCCATCTTCAAGTCGAATATCCAACAAGGACTCCAGTTCGTGAATGAGGCTTTTGTGAGGATGTATGGCTATGATTCGAAGCAAGAGATCATGGCGATAGCTCCGGTGAATCTTTACGAGTCTGAGTCAGAACGAGATGCGCTCTTAGCTCGGATCGAAAAGCATGGTCGAGTGACGAATATGTTGCTCCGCTATCGTCGTAAAGATGGGTCTACCTTCTGGGGACGATTGAGTTGCGCCAAAGTCGAAGAAGAAGGGGGTGAGAAATTCTTGGTGGGAACCATTGCCGATGTGACCTATCAGCAGGAGCAGACGGATCTGTTGCAAGAAAGTGAAACTCAACTCAGAGAAGCTCAGCGCTTGGCTAAAGTGGGCAACTGGCGAGCTTATCCAGATCGAAAGATCGTCGATTGGTCGGGGAGTGTGCGAGTATCCATGGGTTCTTGCCTACCGACTTTGAGGATGCATTTGAACGATGGGCTACCCAATTCAAGGACATTGACCTCGAGGGAATTGATGCGGGCATCGATCGAGCAGATCGAATGAATTCGTCATTTGAATTCGGTTCTTGGTACCATTGTCCGGATGGAGAGGAGAAGTTCCTCCATTATATATGTCAGCAAAGTGATGATGAAGGTGAACGGGCCTGGTACGGAACGGTGCAGGATCGTACTCAACTGAAAAGACAAGAACTGGAATTGATCGCTACGCGTGAATTTTATCAAAGTGTACTTGATAACATCCCGGTCGAGGCCGTGTTGATCGATGAGTATGGTAGATACTACTATATCAGTAAAAATACCATTGGTGATGATGAAGCTCGATCCTTCATGATCGGAAAGACCAATGCGGATTATGCGGAATACCGTAATCTGCCCTCGGAGTTTGCTGTAGTCAGAGATGATCGTATCAGGGAGGCGCTTTCTGGCGATCTCACTATTCGCTGGGAGGAGAAGATGCAGACCCGGGATGGTAGAGATACCTACCACATCAGGAATCTGGTTCCTATTAGATTGAGAGAAGGACAGGTCGAAAAGAAATTCCTCATCGGATATTCGTTCGACATCAACGATATCAAGCGCGCGCAGTTCAGGTTGGAAGATCGCAATGAGGATTTGAACCAGCTTAATATGGAGCTCGATCGCTTTGTCTACAGCATTTCCCACGACCTCAGAGCGCCCATTGCTTCCGTGTTAGGATTGAATTCCTTGGCAGAAGAAGCAGAAGATCACGATGAGCTGAACAATATTTTGGTCATGCAGCGCGAGGTCCTCGACCGCCTCGATCGCTACATCAGAGATGTCATCGACTACTCGAGGAATAAGAGGATGGAAGTCCGACCTGAGCACGTCAAGCTACGACCTATCGTGGATGAGTGCTTGAATGATCAACTGTATATGGCCAATTAGGATAGCATCAACTATTTCGTTGACGTGGAGGATGATCTGACCTTCTTCACGGATGCGCTGCGATTGCGTATCGTGATCAACAACCTACTCTCCAATGCCATCAAGTACGTGGATCCCAAGAAGGAGAAAAGCTTCGTGGCGGTCGATATGCGTGTCGCAGATGGGAGCCTAGAGGTCAAGGTCAAAGACAATGGCATTGGGATCAAAGAAGAGTTCAAGGATCAGATTTGGGATATTTTCTTCCGGGGAGTAAGTACGATTCCTGGAAGTGGTTTGGGACTCTACATTCTCAAAGAGTCCGTCAAGAACATCAAAGGTCAGGTGGATTTTGAATCCGCAGAGGGAGAGGGTACGGAGTTCGTGGTGAGGCTACCGGAGTTGTCGACTGAGGATTAGACCAACTTGTCTTTCAAGAGATTCATTTCGATCACTGGCGAGATCTTTTCATACAAGATGTGGTAAACCGCCCTCGTGATCGGTAGGTCCACTTCGTATTTCTTGTTCATCTCTACTATCGACTTCACCGCGTAGTAGCCTTCTGCCACCATGCTCATCTCGAGCTGTGCTGCCTTGACGCTATAGCCCTTGCCGATCATCATGCCGAAGGTTCTATTTCGGCTAAACTTGGAATACGCCGTCACCAATAGGTCGCCCAAGTAGGCTGACGAATTCACATCACGGTGCACCGGACTCACGGCATCGACAAAATTCTCGATCTCTTGAATGGCATTGCTGATCAACACCGCTTGGAAGTTGTCGCCGTACCCCAATCCATGACAAATACCGGACGCGATCGCCATGATGTTCTTCATCACGGCGCTGATCTCCGTTCCGAAAATGTCTTCTGAGGTAGAGGTCTTCACATAGCGACAGGCCAAGGCATCCGCCATGATCTGCGCAATGCTCTCATCCGGACAGGCGAGGGTAAGATAACTCAAGCGCTCCAACGCGATCTCCTCGGCGTGGCAAGGTCCTGATATAATGCCGATACGCTCATAGGGGATGTCCCACTCCTTATGGAAAAAGCGCGCCGGGATGGAATGGTATTCAGGTACGATTCCTTTGATGGCGCTAAAGAGAATCTTCTTCTCGATGCCTTCGACCTTGAATCCTTTGAAGGTTTGATACACAAAAGCGGAAGGGATGGCGATGACGAGGATTTCACTCTTCTTAATGACGTCTTCCAGGTCGTGGCTGGGGTGAACGCGATCGAGGTCGAACTCCACCGATTGCAGGTAGCGGTCGTTGTGGCGGAACTTTTTGATGTAGTCCACGCTCTCTTGGTGGCGAAACCACCAGTTCACCTTCCACGAGTTGTTGCTGAGCATCTTGGCGATCGCCGTGGCCCAACTACCTGCTCCTATCACACCATACGAGTGTTCCATCGCGTCAAAAGTAAAAAATGCACTTCGCCCACGCGCCCTGTCATCACAATCAACTTTTTCCTCAGCTTTGAAAGATGTGGAATCTTCTCAATCTCATCTTCAACCTCATCGGAGCTTATCTGCTTTTCAACTTCTTGAAGTACAAGTACGAAGATTTCAAACGGACTGAATCTCAGGAATTCTGGCGGTTCTCACGGCATAAGTATGTCCTCACCGTAGGTGGATTTGTACTGTTGGCCTTCGCTATCATCGAACTCTTCTTGCCCAACATCTCCCCCTTGGTCGATAGTGCACAGCGCATGCACTTCAACACGATCGTCGGGATCACAGCCGCGCTTGGGATCAGCACGATTTGGGCAGTTTACCTCAGAAAACTCGACATATTCGACCCGGAACGGTGGGTCAATATCCTGATCGTTTTCGTCCTTGGATGTGCTACCACCTTTCTGGTTTTTCCCATTTCTGGTTTCATCAACAGCCTAGGCTTTACGCTCAATGGTCAACCGCTCAACGATTTCTTCTACTGCACCATCGGAATCGGCATGGTGGAGGAATTCGTGAAGCTACTCCCTTTGTTGATCATCGTGCGCTACAAGCATGTGGTCCGCGAACCCTATGATTTCATTCTCTACGCCTCGATCTCTGCCCTGGGATTTGCCTTTATCGAGAACTCCTTGTACATCATGAAGTCGTCGTTCTACGCCATCAACGGACGAGCACTTTTCGCCACGGTAGCTCACATGACCTTCAGTTCGGTGGTCGGCTACTCGGTCATGATCTCGATCTACAAAAAGAGCCTAGCTGGATGGAGGTTCTTCCTCGGTGGATTCCTGCTAGCATCACTGATGCACGGCTTCTATGATTTTTGGCTCATCAACGAACAGGTCAAGGCCTACAACGGTCTCACCCTGCTCTTCTTCATGCTCACCACTCACTTCTGGTTCACAATGAAGAATAGGGCTATCAATGCATCGCGCTTCTACGATCCACACCGGCGGCTCATCAACGACAAGCTCCGGTACTTCCTCATCTTTTGGTTGTCGATCATCCTCATCGGTTCCGCCTTGATCATCGGCATCATGCACGGAAAGACCATGGCCAACAAATTCCTGAGAGGACAGATCCTCAGCTACGGATTCCTGCTCTACTACCTCAGCTTCAGCTTCTCAAGGTTCAAGATCGCACCCAGAGTGCTCTCTGCCGGACAGAAGGTCTTCGACGCCTTCATTCCAAAAGAACCCGAGTCAGAATCGTGGGGAGGGGAGTAGGTTAGTCGGCAGTGCGCAGTTTGAGTATCTGGTCACACTTCGCGTAATTAGCGCAATTCACGGCTCTCAAACTCAATGCTTCTCAGGCCTCATTTACTCGCGAGGCTATTTATCTTTTGGGGTGCTCGTGGATTCGGCTCCTCACTGACGTTCGGGCCTCATCTGAGGAAAGAAAAGCACATCTTGGATCGACGGCTGATTCGTTAAGAACATCACCAAACGATCGATACCGATACCCATTCCTGAGGTAGGAGGCATGCCATACTCCAATGCCCGAAGGAAGTCTTGGTCGATGAACATCGCTTCGTCATCGCCCTTTTCGCTGAGCTTTAACTGCTCCTCGAATCGCTCTCGCTGGTCGATCGGGTCGTTCAACTCTGAATAGGCGTTTGCCAATTCCTTACCGTTTACCATCAACTCGAAACGCTCGGTCAGATTTGGATTCTCACGGTGGCGCTTACACAACGGACTCATCTCGATCGGATAGTCCATCACGAAAGTCGGCTGGATGAAGTTCGGCTCGGCTACCTCGCCAAAGATCTCGTCGAGCAACTTGCCTCGGCCCATGGATGGATCGGTTTCGATGTTGTGCTGCTTGCAGAAAGCACGCAATTCATCTTCGTTCATGCCAGAAACATCCGTTCCGGTAGCTTCTTCGATCGCGCCTAAGAAAGTAACTCGCTTGAATGGCGCCTTGAAGTTGATGACGTTGTCACCCAACTGCACCTCGTGCTTGCCGTGCAGGTCCATCACCACCTTCTGGATCATTTCCTCGGTGCTGTCCATCATCCACTGATAGTCCTTGTACGCTACGTACACCTCCATCACCGTGAACTCCGGATTGTGCGTGCGGTCCATTCCCTCGTTGCGGAAGTTTCGTGAGAACTCATACACCCCTTCGTATCCACCCACGATCAATCGCTTCAAATAAAGCTCATTCGCGATGCGGAGATACATTTCCTGATCTAGCGTGTTGTGATGCGTAATGAACGGACGCGCAGCTGCTCCACCGGGGATCGGTTGAAGAACGGGGGTGTCCACTTCCAAATATCCTTTCGTATTGTAATACTCACGGATCGAGTTCATGATCTTGGTGCGCTTCTCGAAAACAGCGCGAACCTCCGGATTCACCACAAGGTCCAAGTAACGCATACGATAACGCTGCTCTTTGTCGGCAAAGCCGTCGTGCACGTTTCCATCGGCGTCGGTCTTCACAATAGGTAGCGGCTTCAAGGACTTCGAAAGCACGGTCATCTCCTTCACGTGAACCGAGATCTCACCGACTTGTGTCTTGAAAACGTGTCCCTTCACGCCGACGAAGTCTCCGATATCCAATAGCTTCTTGAAGACCCGATTGTACATGGTCTTATCCTCACCCGGACAGATCTCATCGCGGTTGAAATACACCTGAACGCGACCCGTGTGGTCCATCAACTCCGCGAATGATGCCTTACCCATGATGCGGCGACTCATCAATCTTCCTGCGATGCACACCTCTTGAAGGTTGTTCTCCTCTTCGTTGAACTCCTGTTTGATCGCGGCAGAAGTGATGTTCACCGGATACATCGCCGCGGGATACGGATCGATGCCCAGCGCACGTAGTTCTTGAAGACTCTCGCGGCGTTCTCTTTCTTGATCGTTGAGTTCGTGTGACATGCGTTCGAAAAATTGGTCGGCAAAGATGAAGAGAATTCGCCATATAACGAAGCCGCGCCTGCGTTGCCACTGCTATATTTGTCGCTATGGAAATTAAGATGGATCAATTGGTGGCCGACTTTACGCAGCACTTGCGTACAGCGCTCGACATAGCTGCCGAATTCAATGTGCGGCAGGAATTATCATGCAAGAACGTACTCGTCTGTGGACTCGGAGGCTCCGGGATCGGTGGAACGATCATGGGTCAAATGCTCCAAGACCACAGCAGCGTACCGATTCAATCGGCGAAGGATTATACCATTCCGGCCTACGTGAATGAAGATACCTTAGTCATCGCTTCATCGTACTCAGGTAATACGGAAGAGACCTTAGAAGCTCTGGCAACCGCGGTGGAGAAGAATGCTCAGATCGCTGTGATCAGCTCTGGTGGTAAGATCTCCGACATGGCCATTGCCAACGGCTGGCCTTTGATCACTGTGCCGGGTGGACTCCCACCGCGCGCTGCATTCGGACTGACCTTCTTGCAGCTTTTCCGCATTGCCGAGGCTTACGACCTAACCAACGGCGCGTGGTTCGATCAAGTCAAGTCAGCGATCGACTTCCTCGATGCGAAAGAAGAAAAGATCAAGAACGCAGCCCGCACCTTAGCAGAAAGCATCCAGCATAAATTGCCGATCATCTACACGTCTTCTTGGTTGGAAGGTGTAGCGACTCGATGGAAGCAGCAGATCGCCGAGAACAGCAAAGGATTGTCTTGGTACAATACCTATCCGGAAATGAACCACAACGAGCTCGTCGGTTGGGCCAGTGGGTCAAAAGATCTGGCAGTTATCTTCCTCACCAGCGACATGGATCACCCTCGCGTGGCCAAGCGCATGGAGTTGACCGAAAGGGTAATGGCGAAAAAGACACCGCACATTCATCACTTCAAAGCCGAAGGCGACTCACGCATCGAACAAGCCTTACACTTGATCCACCTCGGAGATTGGATGACCGTCTACCTCGCGGAATTCCGCGGTGCCGACAGCATCGAGATCGAAGTGATCGATTGGTTGAAGGACGAACTCGCTAAATTCTAGCAGCGTGAGGCTCGACTCACCTTTTGTCAAGCGCCTCGGCTGGACCTTGTTCTGGCTGCTGATGCTGCATTTCGTGGTCGAGATCTCAGGACACCATTACCTCTACAACACCCTTGGAAGTACCATCTTCAAGGGAAAGCTTGGGCCCGATATCCAAGAGTATCAGGAAATGCCCAATCGTGTGATCGAAGCGGGCAAGCCTCAACCTTGGCCTTTGGCTTCGGACTACGGTTCCCATTCTCTCAACCAGGAGGAATTGGCCTACCACGAAATGAACCAGTCGGTCTCCTTTGTGGTCATCCACCGCGATGAGCTGGTGCACGAGCAGTATTGGGAAGATTTCAACGACACGTCGAAAAGCAATTCTTTCTCCATGGCCAAGTCCATTGTCGGACTGCTTACGGGTATTGCCATCGGCCGCGGTGAGATCGAAAGCGTGGAGACCCCGGTTTACTATTATTTACCCCAATACGAGAAGGGATTCGGAAAGGAGATGACCGTCGAGCATCTGCTGACGATGAGCTCGGGTATCAACTTCGATGAACACTACCTGAATCCTTTTGCCTATCCGGCAAGGGCGAATTATGGCGATGACCTCGAGGCCCTGCATATCAACTACGAGGTGAGCGAGAAGCCCGGCGGACCCTTCAACTACCAAAGCGGAACCACTCAAGTCCTGGCCTTCACACTCAGAGCGGCCACGCGACGACCATTGGCTGACTATGCTACAGAGCATGTTTGGAAAAGGATTGGGGCGGAACATCCGGCTTTCTGGTCTTTGGACAGCGAAGGAGGAATGGAAAAGGGTTTCTGCTGCATCAATGCTACTGCCAAGGATTTTGCTCGGATAGGGAAGTTATATCTGCACTATGGCAATTGGGAAGGAACGCAGATCGTGGATAGCCAATATGTGGCAGCTGCTGTTAACCTTACAGGAAGTCAAACGAAGTTGTATTCAGACATCTACGGCTACAGCTGGTGGCTTGGCGAGCATCAAGGCAAGGACTTCTTCTTCATGCGAGGAATCAAAGGGCAGTATGTACTCGTGGTGCCTGAGGATGAGCTGATCGTCGTGCGCTTGGGACGTAAGCGACACAATGGCGATACCTCGCCGCACCCGGAAGATGTGTACCGCTACCTGGATATGGGTTACCGAATGATCGAACAACGATGAAGAAGGATATCGAATTTCCGGAAGTAGAGAAAGTGGGCGTCTGTGCCGTACCGCATGAGGCCGAAGGAATGAAGACCTGGAAGGTACACATCATCAACCTCCTAGATGAAGCGATTACCAACGTAATGGTCTCCACGCGTGGTTATGGCAAGAAAGGCGAGGAGAAGGTCAATACCTCCGAGTTGAGGCACTACTTCGAGGATGTGCAGGCAGGTTCTTCGCGTGCGATTGAGGTCATCCCCGAAGACCTGATCGGACTCAACAACCAATACTGGGTCAGCTTCTACATCGGCAGCAAGATCTTCGACAAGAAATTTATCTTTCTCCCCGACACCCTGCTTGAGAAGAATTTGGTGGAGCTACCGGTTCTCGAAGAGAAGGGTATTTTGATCCTTTAACCTATGAACATGCACCTGAACAACATCCTCTTCCTCGACATCGAGACCGTTCCGCAATACGAGAACTTCGATAAGGCCGATGACGCCTACCAGAAACTGTGGGAAGAGAAAGCCAAGTGGATGCTCAAAGATGAGGAAGATACCCCTGCGAGTGTTTTTGATCGTGCGGGTATCTATGCTGAATTCGGAAAGATTGTCTGCATCTCGGTAGGGATCATCAACGATCGCGGTCCTAAGCGTGAGCTGCGCGTCAAGTCCTTCGCCGACGATGACGAAGAGAAGATCCTAAAGCAATTCGCCACCATGCTCGACAAGCACTTCAGCGGCGATGAGCACTTGCTGTGCGGGCACAACGGAAAAGAGTTCGACTTCCCCTACATCGCCCGCCGCATGTTGATCCACGGTATTCCATTACCCCGCATCTTGGATATCTCCGGAAAGAAACCTTGGGAGGTCAAGCACCTCGACACCATGCACATGTGGAAGTTCGGCGACTTCAAGAATTTCACTTCGCTCAAGCTACTCGCCCACGTCTTCGGTCTACCCACCCCCAAAGACGACATCGACGGCAGCCAAGTAGCAGGTGTCTACCACGAAGAACAAAACCTCCAACGCATCGTCACCTACTGTGAGAAAGATGTGGTCACCTTAGTGCAAGTTTTCCTGAAGCTGAGTCAATTGCCGGTACTGACGGAGGAGGAGTTGGCCCAAGGATAGAGAGGTTAACCGAGATCTTTCCCCTCTTGAGAGGGGTGCCGAGGAACGAGGCGGGGTGTGTAATTTGAGGGGTTCAGGTGACACACCCCGTCCCCCGACGCGTCGGGGTCCACCCATCTCAAGAGGGGAAAGCGAAGGCCATTGCAACCTGGCTTCCGACAGCTGAAGGCTACCTCATCAAATACATCTTCCCAAACTCCTTCGTGAAATACTGATCCGCACCGGTCGCTCGGCGCTCGATCGCTTCACCGTCGATCTTCATGATGACGCGGTAGAGGTAGACACCGTTCGCCAATCGTCGTTCGACTCGCCGTAGAATTCGATGTAATCTCCGGAGTCAAAGGATCCATCCGACTGCCCTTCCACGTGCATGTATTGTTCTTCCCCTCGACCGAAGACTTGGATGCTTCGCGGGTCCACATCGTTGATATCCACCCCCACACCCGTCATAGCGGTCGAAAGGGAAGAAGTTGAGATGCGGTAGATACCGTCTTCGGTGATGTTGACCTTCAGGTAGCGTCGATCCGGGTCATAGTCGATCCAGTCATTCGCATGCTGGGCCAGTGCAAACTGGCTCAACCACATGGCTATGCCGATCGCTGCCCACCGCTTGATCATCCCGATTTTTTATTGATCGCGACCCGTAAGCTGATCACGTTAGAGTAGAGGGCAACGCTCTGGTCGCCGATGTCAGTAAGCGCGTAATCCACGCTAACGGTCTCTTTGATGTGGACACCCACGCCGAAATTGGGCTGGAAGGTGTATTCATAGTAATTGCCCACTTCGGCTTTGATGCGTTGGAAGTTTCCAATACCAAAGCGCAAGTAAACTATATCAGCATAGTCCAACTCCACCCCGAGGTTGGGGTCGATGCTCAAAGGGTCTCCGGGAATCAGCACGTTGCGCTTGCCATCGGTGGTGATGTCCATGCTCACTTCAGCCAATACGCCGATGCGATCCTTGAATATCCATTCCCGTGAAGCGCCAAGCACCAATTTGGGCAAGGTGATCTCCAAGCCGTTTTGAGGAATCTCGTTGTCCGTTGCTTCGAATACCGCTACGGTATTGCTGTCCAAAGAAAAGCTCCAAGCGTTGAAGGTGGAAGTGATGTCGTGGCCCATGGCTCCGAATCGCCACCCCTTGTATTCATATTGAGCACCTACGTCGAGACCAAATCCCCACGACTGGGCCATGTCGCCGATCTGTCGGTAGACCACCTTAGCGTTACCTCCCACGCTTAATCCGGGTACTCCCAGCTTGCGTGCATAGGAAGCCATAAAGGCATAATCCGCCGCGGAGAAAGAAGTAATGCGATCGTAGTTCACGATTCCATTTTGGTCGATCAGGTCGGTGGTATTAGGAATGTCGTCTACACCAAAGCGGATGAAGCTCAATCCAAAAGCACTGTTGCTATCGATCTTGGTTGCCAAGCCCACATAGTCGTACTTAGCAATGCCCGCAAAGTACTCGGCATGCTGTCCGGCCACCTGAAGATCCTGACGAATACGCGTAAGGCCAGCGGGATTCCAGTACGCAGAAGTGACGTCATTCACAGATGAAACCTGCGCTTTGCTCATGGCCAAACCACGGGCTCCGACACCAATGCTCAAGAATTCATTGCTGTATTTGGGTGCCTGTGCGAAGGCCCCCTGCATCGCCATCAGGGCGACGATCATAACCGCTATTAGATGCTTCATGGCTATCATTCAAATGTACGAGTTAAATGCCTTTGAGGTTGGTAGGTATAAACTCGTATTGGCGGGATAAATTGCCTGCCGCCGGAGGCGGTGGGGAATGGTTGATTGGTTAAATGGTCAAATCGTCAAATGGTCAATTGGTGATTGGTGAACAGTTTGGGAGTGAACAGTGATTGGTTAAATCTGCAAGCTGTACACAGCGCACCTTCCCCTCTTGAGAGGGGTGCCGAGGTACGAGGCGCCCGCCTTTACCGGAACGGGCAGGGGGTGTGTAAAACAAAGCGGGTGTGTAAGAGGTTAACGCAGAAACCGCAGAGAACCTCCTGACAGCTGACAGCTGATAGCCGACAGCTAATCAGCCTGAGGCGGACAAGCAGCTGATCCCAAGCCAGCAAACGAATATCTTTGCCGCCGCATGAGAAACATCATCCGATTCATACCGAATCTCCTCACCCTCGCCAATTTGATGTGTGGCTTTTTAGCCTTGGTCTACATCGCTCGCGAGCAAATGGTCACCGCACTCTTTTTTGTCGGTGCCGCCCTTATTCTGGATTTCTTGGATGGCTTTGTAGCCAAATTGCTGAACGCCCAAAGTGAACTGGGAGTTCAACTCGATAGCTTGGCAGATCTCATCACGTTCGGACTAGTGCCCGGATTCATCCTGTTTCAGATGATCATCATCACGCAGGGTTTCTATTTCGTGGAGATCGGCGACTGGCCGCTTTCGGTTTTGCTGAACGCTTCAGTGGCCGGATTGATCCCGATGGGTGCGGCGTATCGTTTGGGGAAATTCAATCTGAAAACTGAAAAGACGAGCCACTTCCAAGGTCTTCCCACTCCCGCTATGAGCATGGTGATCTTCGGAATTCCGTTGGTTTTGGAGGTCAATTATCACCTCAACTTCTATCATCCGCTTGCTGATTCTTTCGTGGGTGTTCTCGCAGATCAGATGCGGTGGGATGCCTCCGATGTGACAGTGGTGAAGCTTATGGGGAATCCACTGACCTACCAAATCCTCGCCGTGTTCCTCTGCTTGATGATGGTGTCGCGCATTCCGATGCTTTCACTCAAGCTGAAGGGCTATGGGTGGCAGGCGAATAAGTGGTCCTATGGCATCCTTATCTGGGCGGCGGTGTGCTATGTGATCTTCGTGATTCCGTACATCGATCTCGGTCCGTTGAGCTATGGGCTAATCGACTATTTGATCTTGCCGATATTCATGATCGGATATTTCCTCCTTTCATTCATTTATGCCACCTTTGGGGTCTCAAAACGAAAGCGCTTCGACGATGAAATTCAAAGCTGAAATTGATATCATGCCGCACGACAATCTCTTGGATCCACAAGGGAAGGCGGTATCTGCCACTATGTCGAACCTCGGTCTGAATGAGATCGACAATGTGCGCATTGGAAAGCACGTTCATCTAGAGATCGAAGCGCCAGACGAGGATACGGCCCGCGCTAAAGTGGACGATGCATGCAAGCGTTTGCTTTGCAACGTCATCATGGAGTCCTACTCCTTCGACCTTTACGAGTTGGCGTCTGCCTGAGGCTCGATCGGCTTTTTCTTCTTCAATTCGAAATTCTGTCCCAAGTACACCTTGCGGACCTGCGGGTCGCTGGCTAGTTCTTCGGCGGTCCCCGTCTTCAATAGACTTCCCTCAAACATGAGGTAGGCTCGATCGGTGATCGATAGCGTCTCCTGTACGTTGTGATCCGTTATCAAGATCCCGATGTCCTTCTCCTTCAGTTTCGCTACGATTGACTGAATGTCTTCTACCGCGATCGGGTCAACTCCCGCAAACGGCTCATCGAGCAGAATGAACTTAGGATCAGAAGCTAACGCTCGCGCGATCTCCGTTCTGCGTCGCTCTCCACCGGACAGAAGATCGCCTCGGTTTTTACGCACATGTTGAAGGCCAAATTCGTTCAGGAGATCTTCTAACTTTTGTTGCTGCTGTGCTCGGTTCATGTCACGCCGCATCTCCAACGCGGCCTTGATGTTGTCTTCCACGCTCAACTTTCGGAATACGGACGCCTCTTGAGGAAGGTATCCGATTCCCTGCTGAGCCCGTTTGTACATCGGAAGACTCGTGATGTTCGCATTGTCCTGAAATACATTTCCCTCATTAGGCTTGATCAGTCCCACGATCATGTAGAAGGTCGTGGTCTTTCCGGCGCCATTCGGGCCTAGCAATCCTACGATCTCGCCTTGCTCCACTTCCACAGATACGTCGTTCACGACCGTTCGGCTCTTATATCGTTTGACGAGATGTTCTGCCCTTAGCTTCATATTAGAAGTCGAATTGGAAGGTTAATCGAAGGCCGAAAGGTACGACGTCTGGATTGTCTAGATAGGTCAATCTCCATAAAGCATCCACACGGAAGAGTTTTAGAATGTTCTCAACGCCGATTCCAGCTTCAGCGTATGGCTTGTTAAGATTAAATAGGTCTTGCGGAAATACCATCTCTGAGCGGTGTCGGTCAGAAAGGTCCCCAATGGCGGCGCGAAGCGTGGCAACCTCCCGCCATTTTAGCTTCCGAAACAGCGGCACCTTGTTGAACAAAAGTCCATTGAAGTGATGAACCCAAAACAGCGTGGCCCATTCGTCGCCGACGAATTCATAGAAGTTCATCAGGTTGAACGCATACGCATCGTAGAAATAGGTTTCGTTGCCACTGTACAGCTGCAGAAGGGGAAAAGGCAGCGTTCCCCATATCTTGCCTACTTCTAAGGTGATGTCACTCACGCCGAGTGGACTGAATTCGATGCGGTCTTGAATGTTGAGCGATACGCGCTGGTATTCGTATTCACCTTCGAGAAATCCATTGATGCCGAAGACGGCCTCGGCCCGTAATAACGGATACTTCGTGCCCAAACTGACGCGGTCCAATTCGCCGTTGATGAACTTCTCATCTACTGCTAGCCTCGCTGAAACCCGGACTTCCGAGGTGCTGATGCGATTGACATTCTGTAAGCTTCCGTCTGAAACTTCCTGCTGAAAAGGGATCGACCCTACCGACCAGATGTCCCTGCGGTTGTATCCGAGCCCGGTGCTGAATCCAGGGAAGTACTCGATGTTGTAATCGACCTTGTATTCTTCAAAGGCGTTGAGTTGGTTGTTGGGTGTCCGACGAAAAACGGAAGAAAGGATGTTGTCCGTTCGCCAGGCGTTGGCACTTTGACCCAGTTGTTCAAGGTCGCGTCGATGCAGTAAACTCACGATCTGCCTCGGTCGCTTGGATAAGAAAATGCGGTTTCCCCCGGAATACTTTATCAATTGGTCCTTGAAACCGTAGGCTACGTAACCCGAAAATTCGAGCCGTGTACTGAAATCGGCGTTGGTATTTCCTCCAACGCGCAGCCTCACTCCCTCGATCTGATTGAAGCTGAAGAAGGTGAAGTACGGCCCGAGGTCTACGTACTTCAGTTCTTTATACCCCGTGACGAAAAGCGTGATGATGTCAACATAGGTCCGGAAAGCGGGAATATTCTGAATGGTGTCAACCATGTCGTAGATCTGCGACTCGGTCTCACTCAGTTCTTCCGGTCGCTGCTCATCCCAATACTCGTCCGGTTTTTCGTTGGCGTCCTCGTTGACCTCGATGTTGTTGAATAAACTGAAGAACTCCGAAGGCTTGGGTTCATTGATGACGAAGTCGTCGTAGACGGTGGTCTTTCTTCCGTAAAAACCAACCGCCTTATCGGAGACATTGAAGTCGACCACGACGTTCTCCTTGGTCAGCATCCAGACCTCAGGTTGTACCTGATTGTATTCGTGATACACCCGAAATCCATCCACCCAATTCAAGTTGGCATCCTTGCGGATCGTGGCCTCGATCTGCTTCACGGCGAAGGTGGTGTCGTGGATCCACATTTCTCCTTCAAAGACCAGCTCACCCTTTCGACGCGGCAGGAAGGCGATCTTGAAGCACTTGTATCGGTTGTCCAGCACAGCGCTATCGAGGAGGTAGTACTTATAACTCAGTGCTCCGAAGTCGGAGATCGGACTGACGAATTCCTTACCGAAGGCCCCGACGAAGTTGTCGTAGATGTTAGTTTGGGCATACATGTCGCCCATGAATTGACTGACGCTCTCATTCTTGACCCCGGCCACCTTCGTGGCTTCGATGATCTCTTTGTTGTTCTTAGGGTTGCGGGTGTAGAAGTAGCGCGACTTCGACTCGGTCAGGAAGATCGGCAGGAAGGCTTTCTCCTCCGAAGTGGAGTCCATGTTGTCGAAGATGAACTCAAATGGCTTCATCACCTTTCTGTTCCTGAACTCGTCGTCGATGTTATTGATGTCAAACTCGATCTTGTTGTAGACCGAATACTCGTAGGCGTCCAGCTTTTCTCGGTTGTTGGCCTTCTTGTTTCGCACTACCTTTTTCATGATCTCTACCGCCGGATCCTTCTCTTTCTTGTCCGCAACTACCGTCACCTCACCCAAATTGATCCCCGAAGCCGGCATGGCAAAGTCGATGACCTGTACTTGGTCTGACTTCACCCGCTTCGAGAGGCGAGCATAGCCGATCATGGAAGCGACGAGCGAATCAGTGGGGTAGTAGGTCTCGATACGATAGTACCCGTTCACATCGCTGGCTGTACCGATCTTGCTGTCTTTGAAAAAAACGTTGACGAACGGAAGCGGCTCACCCGTGGCTTTATCGGTGACCTTGCCGGTCACGATCGTGCGCTGAGCCATAGCAGCTGACGCCAGCAATAGCAAGGCGATCAAAGGAATGAATATGCGACGTAGCCTCGTTTCCAAGTGATTCGGTTCAGTAAGTTCCGGGCAGGAAAGCTACAAGTTTAATCGGCTTGACGCTTGGTTACTATACGTGAGATCCAGATACTAAGTTCGTATAAGATCAAGATCGGTATAGAGACGAGGATCTGACTGAAAACGTCAGGTGGAGTGATCACCGCCGAAAGGATCAAGGCTACGACCAGAGCGTGTCTTCTAAACCCTTTAAGCAATTTCGGATTCACGATGCCCAACTTGGTCAAGAAGAAGATCAGGATCGGAAGTTCGAACACCGCACCGCAAGCGATGACCACACTGGTGATCAACGAGATGTAGGTCGAAAGGGTAGGGCTATTCAATACCGTGTCGCTGACCTGATAGTTCAAGAAGAAATTGATCGACAACGGGCTGATGATGAAGTAGCCGAAAAGCACGCCCGAGAAAAATAGGATCGAGGCGCTGAAGATGAAGCCTCTGGCCATGTTGCGCTCCGTCTTGCGCAGACCCGGACTGATGAATCTCCACACTTCCCAAAGGATGAAAGGAAAGGCCAAGATCAAACCCGCGATCAATGAAGTGAGGATGTGCGCGGAAAATTGTCCCGCCATCGTCAGGTTGACCAGGTCCGGCAGGTCCTGGCCGATGCAGATGGCGCCATCAGGAAAGAGGGCAGGGATCGAATCGCTCAAGACATTAGACATCTTGCACAAGGCGCGGTAGGTCAGAAACTCAGGGTTCTTCGGGCCGAAGATCAGGACGTCGAAGATGAAGCCCTTGAAAATGAACGCACCGATCGCAGCCACCATGATCGCTACGACAGAGCGGATCAGGTGCCAACGAAGGATCTCTAGATGATCCAGAAAGGACATTTCATCGGCTTCCCCGTCTATGCGTTTTTGGTCTTCCATGTTAAGGCCGGCAAAGATAACGTGTGCATCCCACAACTTATGGGCAGACGAAATGACGGAGTAAAGCTTTTCGGATTATATTTGCTTCTCCATGAAAACACTTGGTTATAAGTTCGTTGCAGTTGCCTTTGTCGGATTACTCGCTATTTCAGGCGTGAAATCTGAGGGCATTCAGTTCTGCAAGAAGGACGCGATGGGTGAGGCAATCGTTCAGATCGATGAAGAAAAGGTCAAGGAATTGACCGAAGAGCGTTTGAATAAGCCTCAGAGCACCGACGAAGAAGCCAGTGATTTTCAGTTCCCCAACGTATTCGACGTTTTTCGCTTCATTTTCTAAGCCATTTTTGCGCTCGGTTGTTATTGAAATAAATGAGCAGCAATGAGCGATTCCTTTATCCCAAAATCTATAGTAACCAATTGGTTGTACCTCGGCATCGTCCTGGTGCTCGGAATGGTGGTCATAGGGGGAATCACGAGATTGACCCATTCAGGATTATCCATGACCCAATGGAGCTTTGCTGGGTCGTTGCCTCCGACTACAAATGAAGCGTGGCAGGCTGAGTTTGAACTGTACCAGGCATCTCCGGAATTCAAAGAGGTGCACACCCACTTCACGCTCGAAGATTTTCAATCGATCTACTGGTGGGAATACATCCACCGCATGTTTGGCCGCATGATCGGGGTGATCTTCATCATTCCCTTCGTCTTCTTCCTCTGGAAACGCTGGATCCCGAAGGACATGCTGAAGCATTTCTTGATCATCTTGGCCCTCGGCGCTTTTCAAGCCTTGCTGGGGTGGTTCATGGTCAAGAGCGGATTGGTCGACGTGCCCCGCGTGAGTCATTATCGCTTAGCCGCTCACCTCTCTACCGCTTTCATTGCGTGCAGTTACATCTTCTGGGTAGCAATGCGCTACCGCAATTATGGACAAGAGGAACGTGAGGTGACCTCCAACCGGAAGTGGGCAGTATGGATCGGTTCAGCCGTGTTCATTCAGATCATCTATGGTGCCTTCGTCGCAGGTCTGCGTGCCGGGTGGATCCATAATACCTGGCCGCTCATGGACGGCTCGATCATCTCACCCGCTGTAACGGCGTTGGAACCGCTCATTTCTAACTTTTTCGAAGGAAGATCAGGGGTTCAATTCGTGCATCGTACGTTGGGCTTGGTCGTGCTCATCTTGGCTATCGTGCTTTGGCGCAGATCATTGTCGTGGTCGCCGCGATTGATGCGCGCTTCGATGTTCGTGTGTGTGGCGATCGGGATCCAATTCTTGCTGGGTGTGATCACGCTCTTGATGGAAGTGCCGATCTACATGGGGGTCATCCACCAGGTATTCGCCTTGATCGTCTTGCTTGCGATCATTCACCTGTACTACCAGCACTCGTTCCGTCCCAGTGGAGCGACTGAATGAGGTGGTTGATGTCATCCTTCACATAACGGATCACTGGTGCTAGGCTGTCTTTATTCGGACGCACATTGAAATAGAGTGCTCCGCGTAAAAAGTGTTCGGTGCTATCTGTCAAGAAGAACTGAAGGTCCGAAGCCGTTTCTCCGGCAAAGTCGTACACGATCCCGTACACACGTTCATCCGGGCGCTCGATCAGTTGCTCTTCGATCTGCGCGGCCTTGGTGATGTGCTTCATCGCAAGCTTACGACTGTCTTCGATGTGCTGACCGAGGTCTTCGTTGACCTGTGTATAGGTCAGGTGAAGGGTAGCCTTGTACTTCGGGTAGTAGAGGTTGTACCAGCACGTGCTGTCTTCGTACCGCGGATGTACCGTGATGGCACTGTACTTCGAAAAGTCGAAGGAGTAGGGACAGTCCCACTTTTCACCTCCGGCGTAGAAATAGTCGTGCTCAGGAAGGTCGATCCGAGCGTAAGCGCGTGGCTTTGGGATCGGGTCGTCTTTGCAGCCGGCAAGAACGACGACTAAAGCGATGATCGAAAGGAGATGCTTCATCGAACGTCTTCGTTTCCGAGTAAGGTCACCTTGACCCGCTTCACCCTGCGTTTATCTGCCGCCTCCACGGTGAATAGATATTGTCCGAATTTGACCCGCTCGTTCTTCTGAGGGATCTTGCCCGCCATCTCCAAAATGAAGCCGGCGATCGAGTCGCTATCGCCTTTCTGCTTTTCGAACTCTTCCCCCTCGATGTTCAAGACACGATACATATCGATCAGGGCCATCTTTCCTTCAAAGACGTAGTTGTTTTCGTCGATCTTAGTGTAGACCAGTTCTTCGTCGTCAAACTCATCGCTGATCTCACCTACGATCTCTTCGATGATGTCTTCCAAGGTGATCACCCCCGAGCTTCCGCCATATTCATCCACGACCACCGCCATGTGGTTCTTGTCGTCTTGGAATTCGCGGAGCAGGTCGTCTAGTTTTTTGTTTTCCGTCACAAACGTCGGTGTGCGAAGCAGTGGTCTCCAATCGAAGTCTTCGGGCTCATTGAGGTGACTCAGGAGGTCCTTGACGTAGAGGATGCCCTGTACGTTGTCGAAGGATTCTTCATACACAGGAATACGACTATATCCGTGCTCGATGATCTGTTCATTCAGCTCCTTGTAGGTCATCTTCACGTCAAAGCTGATCACGTCCACACGTGGGGTCATGACCTGTCGGACTTCGGTTGATCCAAAACGAACGATGCCACTAAGGATGCGCTTTTCGTCCTCGCCGGTGGTAGAATCGCTTGTGATCTCCAAGGCGTGGTTGAGTTCGTCTGCGGTGATGAGTCCTGAAGTGTCGGCTTCTCGTGCTCGTGCATCGATCTTGCGTGTTCCCTTGACCAACATCTGGGAGAGTGGAGAGAAGATACGAGACATGATGGAAAGGGGGCGTGCCATGAAAAGGCTGAGTCGTACGGCCTGCTTCGAAGCGTATACCTTAGGAGAGATCTCACCTACCAATAGGATGATGAGCGTAACCACGACCACTTGGATCACGAACGCCAAGACCTCACGCCCGGTGAAGTCAAACATCATCTCCATCAAAAGGGATGAAAGAATAATGATGGCGACGTTGACAAGGTTGTTGCCGATCAGGATGGTAGCGAGGAGTCGCTTAGGTCTCTTCAGAAGCTCCATCACGAGGTTAGAAAGTGTCGATTCCTCCTCTTCGATGGTCTGCTTGTCCTTAGGACTGAGGGAAAAGAAGGCTACCTCCGATCCGCTGATCAGGGCAGAGAGCAAGAGCAAGATCACCATGGCCAACCAGCCAAAGGCGATCGAATAATTCCAAGGTTGAAGAATGTCTAGAAGGATACTCGATGACGGTTCACCAGGGTCCAAAGTGCTGTGGCTTTAGTTAAAAGGGAAGATCATCATCGTCCGAATCTGTCCCTCCATCAGAAGAAGCCGGACTGGACTGAGATTTAGGTTGCGATTGCGATTGCGATTGAGGTTGCGATTGCCCCTGTCCTCCATCGTTTCTGCCTCCCAACATGGTCATGTTGTCGGCCTCGATTTCGGTGACATACCTCGTTACGCCTTCCTTATCGTCGTAGCTGCGCGTGCGCAACTTACCTTCGATATAGACGGTGTTGCCTGTTTTAAGATAGCGCTCGGCGATATCGGCCAATCCTCTCCAGAGGTTGACGCTGTGCCATTCGGTGTTGGTAACCCGCTCGCCCTCACGGTTGGTATAGCTTTCAGAAGTAGCAATGCGAATGCGCGCCACTTTCGCTCCACTCGTTAGCGTTCGGACCTCTGGATCAGCGCCCAGATTACCAATTAGAATCACCTTATTAACACCTCCTGCCATGACTATCTTTTGGGTTTAAACAAACTTAAGGATTAATGCCGCTTTTTGCCATCGATCACCGCGTAGTTTTCCAAATAGCGATCGATGAGTCTCGGGAGGGCAAACGTACTAAGTTCCTCCAAGGCGACGATGTTTCCCTCGGGAGAATTCCACTCACTGACCTTTACATGGTAGAAGGTGGCGTGTAGGTCCTGATGACTCAGGACGTGTTTGGCCGCTTTTCTCACTCGAACCAACTCGATGTCATCACTTCCGATGCGCTTTTCTATCTGGCTCAATTGCAACTCCTCATCGTCTGAGGTTTCGATCATGGGAAATTGGTACAAGGACGCCCAGATGTCGTTGGTTCCGCGTTGCTCCAAGAGCGTCTCTTCTGCCAAAGTGGGTACGATGTAGTGCAAGTACCTACTACGGCGCTTGACTTTTTTCTCTTTTCTCGGCAGCTCTCTTTGGAGGTCTTGTCGATAAGCGGTGCAAGCGAATTGCACGGGGCAGGCTTCGCAATTCGGTGTTTTTGGTGTACAGACCGTAGCACCGAGTTCCATCATCGCTTGGTTGTGGTCGCCCGGGTGGAGCGTGTTCAGCATCTCATCCGCTCGAGCCTGTATCTGCTTCTGAGTGCTAGCCTTGCCGACATCGTCCGTTATTCCATCCAATCGAGCGATCACCCGTATCACATTGCCATCCATAGCAGCACGAGGAAGTTGAAATGCTATGGAAGCGATCGCGGCAGCGGTATAGGCTCCGACGCCTTTCAGTTTTAAAAGTCCTTCGTAGGACTCGGGGAAATGTCCGTTGAATTCATGAACTGCTTGCTTTGCCGCGGCGTGCAGGTTGCGGGCTCTATTATAATAGCCCAGTCCTTGCCAAAGGCGGAGTACGCGATCTTCCTCGGCAGAGGCGAGGTCCTGAACGGTGGGGAACTCTTCCGTGAATCGATGGTAGTATTCCAATCCCTGTGCCACCCGAGTTTGCTGCAGGATGATCTCGGATAGCCAGATGTGATAGGGCGTGGGAGCCTCTCTCCAAGGTAGGTCACGCTTGTGCTCCAGGTACCAATTGCGCAGTGCTGATCGTAATTCCTCCATCAAAGACGCGAAAATACTTGCTCCTTGGCTTTCAACGTATTAAAATGATTCTATCTTTGCAGTCCGTTTTTTGAAATCGGTAAAAACACTGAATATCAAAAGTTTATAACAGAGGAAAATAATGACGAAGGCAGAAATCGTAACGGAAATTGCGGAAAAGACTGGAGTAGAAAAGACAGAGGTATTGACCACTGTAGAGGCGTTCATGAACAGTGTCAAGAATTCATTGGCACGAGGTGAGAATGTGTATTTGCGTGGATTTGGAAGCTTCATCGTGAAGGAGCGTGCGGAGAAGACGGGCCGCAATATTTCCAAGAACACGACGATCATTATTCCTGCTCACAACATTCCAGCCTTCAAACCTGCGAAGACATTCGTAGACAAGGTGAAGAAGAATGTGAAGGTAAAGTAAGACGGGTCGAATGGCCGGATTCAGCACGAAGCATTACCTGGCTATTGGGATCACCGTCGCGTTGATCGTTCTTTTCATGTTTGCTCCCCGCCACGCGGGTGATATGGTAGCCTCTGCGGAGGAAGTGGCCAACAATGAGCCGCCCACGGTTGAGAATCAGATCGATTCGGCCTTGGCTATCATCGCCAGCGAAGCACCGATGCAGGGGATATTATTGCTCCGACAGATCGCGGAAGAGAATCCGTCGAACTTCAGAGCTCAGTATCACTTGGGTAGGTTCTCGGCACAGACCAACCAGTGGGAAAAGGTCGTTGAGCGGTTTGATATCGTTCAGAAGATCGATCCTGAATTCGCAGAGTCGAATTACTGGTTAGGAATGGCCAAACTGAACTTGGGGAAGACAGTTGAAGCGAAAGCTCATCTTCAGTCTTTTCTGGAGATGGATCAAAATAATTCGGAGCTCCGAGAGGAAGCTCAGACAATGTTGAATCAAATACCAAATTGAGATGCCAAGCGGTAAGAAAAGAAAAAGACACAAGATGGCGACTCACAAGCGCAAGAAGCGTTTGAGAAAGAATCGTCACAAGAAGAAGAAGTAATTCTTCCCTACTGACCCCGGGTCCAATCAAATACATCTACAGTGAGTGATAAAAGCAAAGAACTGATCATTCGCTCCGGGGATGGTGAAGTAAATATTGCTCTTCTAGAGGACAAAGGTCTGGTCGAATACAACAACGAGAAGCGCGATAAGGGCTTCAACGTTGGCGACCTATTCCTGGGACGCGTAAAGCGCGTAGTTCCAGGATTGAATGCGGCATTTGTGGATGTAGGATACGAGAAAGATGCGTTCCTACATTATCACGATCTCGGGTCTCAATTCGCATCTCTTCAGAAGTTTACCTCTGAAGGAATTACCGGTAAGCGGAATAATGGAAGTCTGGTTGACTTCAAGACCGAACCGGATATTGATAAGAACGGCAAGATGGAGCAGGTGGTTAAACCCAATCGCTACATCCTCGTTCAGATTGCGAAAGAACCCATTTCAACCAAAGGACCGCGATTGAATTGCGAGATGAGTATCGCAGGAAGATTCCTCGTACTCGTTCCCTTTGGAGACCGAATCTCAGTTTCTCAGAAGATCAAAAAGCGCGAAGAGCGCGACCGTCTCAGGAGATTGATATCGAGCATCAGGCCGAAAGGTTTTGGTGTGATCGTGCGTACCGTGGCCGAAGGCCAAAAGGTTGCCGAACTCGATGCCGACCTGCGTAACCTTTACGCAAGGTGGGAAGAGGCCTTTGTAAACTTTACTTCTACAAAGCCTCCTAAAAAAGTTCTAGGTGAGATCGACCGTACGAACGTCATGTTGCGCGATTTGCTCAACGATTCGTTCAGTCAAGTCGTGGTCGATAGTCCGGAACTCCAAAAGGATATTTCATCTTACCTCAAGACGATCTCTCCCGATGCCGATAAACTGGTCAAGCTACACAAGGCGAAGACCGATATCATGGAACATTTCGGTATCGAGAAGCAGATCAAAAGCTTGTTTGGTAAGCACGTCACCATGAAGAGTGGCGCCTACCTCGTGATCGAACATACCGAGGCGATGCACGTCATTGACGTGAACAGCGGCAATACGGCCAAAGGAGAAGCCAACCAAGAGAACAGCGCCATCAAGGTGAATATCGAAGCCGCCGAGGAGATCGCACGACAGCTACGATTGCGCGACATGGGCGGATTGGTGGTCATCGACTTCATCGATATGCGTAAGGCGGAGAACCGCAAAACGCTCCTCAATAAGCTTCGTGAGTTTATGAATGCCGACCGGGCCAAGCACCAAGTGCTGCCGGTCAGTCGATTCGGCTTGGTAGAGATCACCCGTCAGCGGGTTCGTCCGGAAATGATGATCAAAACCGCAGAAGTTTGTCCAACCTGCAACGGTACGGGCGAAGTACAAGCGGCCATCACCATCATCGACGAGATCGAGAACAATCTCAAGGCGATCTTTGAGGAGAACAAAGACAAGCAATTCACCCTCAATGCACATCCGTTCGTAGCGGCGTTCTTGCAAAAGAACATGTACGGCTACCAGCGTAAGTGGTTCAAGCAATTCAAGAAGTGGATCGCCGTGGAGCCGAAGACGGCCCTCGCACTCCTCGACTACGAGTTCTTGGACAAAGAAGGAAAGGAAATACTGTTTTAAGAAAAAGGCGCCGCGAGGCGCCTTTTTTTAGTGCACAGTTTGTGAGCCTGCCTTCCGGCAGGCCAGTGCGCAGTACGCAGTAAAAGGGTGATGTATTTTACCTCTGTGTCCTCTGTGCCCTCTCCGTGCCCTCTGTGGTTAAAAAAAGGAAACTCACCTCAACGGACTCAACTCAATCCCATTGACTTTCTTTGAGCAGGAATGATCCCCAAGAAACGCATACCCGTCGATGAGGCCATCATCAAGATCCGCACGTTTTGCAACTACCGCGATCGATGCCACATGGAAGTGTGCGACAAGCTCTACTCCATGGGCTTGTATAAGAAGGAAGTAGATCAGGTGCTCCTCCAAATGATGGATGAAGACCTCCTCAACGAAGAGCGCTACGCCCGAAGTTTTGCCCGCGGCTATTTCCGCACCAAACAATGGGGGAAGTACCGTATCCGCATGGAACTCAAGCAGCGCCAGATCCACGAGCGCTTGATCGAAACCGCCATGACCGAGATCGACGACGAGGAATACACCGCCACCCTCAAAAAGCTCATCGAAAAGAAGCAGAAAAGCCTGAAAGAAGGCTCAAAACTTGAACGCAAGAAGAAGTTGACCGATCATCTCTTAAGAAAGGGTTACACCTGGGGGGAGTTTGGGGGGTTGCTTTAGGCTGTCGGCTTTCAGCTACCAGCTACCAGCTATCGGTTAGAGCCTAATCACCGTTCACGGTTCACTCCTACACTGTTCCACCGTTCACCATTTAGCTTCTAACCCGGAGAGATATGTCGCAGCTACGCAGCTTTTACATGGTCTTGGGTTTATTTCATGTTCTAGATGTGCCGCACCTACGGCGCTTGCACCAGGCTAAAATTCAACCCTGCCTCAGGCAGGCAGGTTCATCTGATCAAAGACCAAAAAGTAATTGAGGTTGCAGTTGAGGTTGCAGTTGAGGTTTGTCTTCCTGCATTCGTACTTTCGCGAAGCATGATTACCATTGACGACATCAAGGAAGTAGACGACCGCCTGGCGGCGCTGAAGAGCTACTTGGACATCGACCACAAAAAGGCCCAGATCGCCGACGAGGAGCAGAAGACGCATGACCCCAATTTCTGGGATGACCCTAAAGCGGCCGAAGCCATCGTGAAGCAGATCAATAAGAAGAAGGTCTGGACCCAAGCCTTTGATGAAATCGTCACGGTGCAGGAGGATCTCAAGGTTCTGTATGAGTTCCTCAAAGAAGGGGAAGCCGAACAATCAGAGATCGAGGCACAGTACGCCAAACTCGCCAAGCTTCTCGAGGACCTCGAGATGAAGAACATGCTCAGCGAGGAAGAAGACAGTCTCGAAGCAGTGGTTCAGATCACCGCAGGTGCCGGTGGTACGGAAAGCTGCGACTGGGCGTCCATGCTGATGCGGATGTACATCATGTGGGGTGAGAAGAACGGCTATAAGATCACCGAACTCAACTACCAAGATGGTGACGTAGCGGGCGTGAAGACCGTTACACTCCAGTTCACCGGCGAATTTGCCTTCGGCTACCTCAAAGGAGAGAACGGAGTGCATCGCTTGGTGCGCATCTCACCGTTCGACTCAAATGCAAAACGACACACTTCCTTCGTTTCGGTCTATGTCTATCCATTGGTAGATGACACCATCGAAATCGAGGTGAACCCTTCCGACATCGATTGGGATACCTTCCGTTCGTCCGGTGCAGGTGGACAGAACGTCAACAAAGTAGAGACGGGTGTTCGATTGCGCCACAAGCCATCGGGAATCATCATCGAGAATACCGAAACGAGATCCCAGCTTCTGAACCGCGAGAAGGCGATCCAATTGTTGAAGTCACGCCTCTATGAGCAACAGCTGGAAGAGAAGCGAGCTAAGCAGGCGGAGATCGAAGCGAACAAGAAGAAGATCGAGTGGGGAAGCCAGATCCGCAACTACGTGCTTCACCCATACAAGATGGTTAAGGATGTGCGTACCAATGTAGAGACATCCGACGCAGACGCGGTACTCAACGGAGAGATCGATAAGTTCTTGGAAGCCTTCCTGATGTGGAATGCAGGTAAGCTCGAGACCGAAGGGTCAGAGTAAGATCAGCGCTGGATTATTCCTCAGCGGTTGCTGATTCTTCTTCCTTCTTTTCGAAAAGGCTTGGCATAAGGCTGTTCAAGCCGCCCATGATGGACCAATAGCCCAAGAATCCTACCAAGAAGATGAGGATCCAGAAAGCCATCAACAGAAAGAAAAGAAAGATAAAGAAGCCAATATATTCTCCCATGGCGGATTACATTTGGCAGCGAATATAACGCATCCCTTTTATTCATCGGATGCGTTGTGAAGAACATTTTACGACATAGAACATTCACCCTTAACCATAAACCACAAACGATGGATTACAGATTAGAAAAAGATACGATGGGCGAGGTGAAAGTCCCCGCCGATAAATACTGGGGCGCGCAGACGGAGCGTTCACGAAACAACTTTAAGATCGGACCAGAGGCGAGCATGCCACTCGAGGTGGTCTACGGCTTTGCCTACCTGAAGAAAGCAGCTGCTCACGCCAACTGCGAGTTGGGTGTCCTGAGCGAAGAGAAGCGCGACCTGATCTCTAGAGTATGCGAGGAGATCCTCGAAGGAAAACTGGATGATCAATTCCCATTGGTCGTGTGGCAAACGGGTTCAGGTACACAGTCAAACATGAACGTGAACGAGGTGGTTTCCAACCGCGCTCATGTACATGAAGGAGGGACGTTAGGTGAAGGACAGAAGAAGATCCACCCGAACGATGACGTAAATAAGTCGCAAAGCTCTAACGACACTTACCCAACCGGAATGCACATTGCCGCCTACAAGATGGTGGTTGAGACTACCATACCTGGCGTGGAGCAACTTCGAGATACGCTGGCCGCGAAATCCAAGGAGTTCATGAACGTCGTGAAGATCGGTCGTACCCACTTGATGGACGCGACTCCATTGACTGTTGGACAAGAGCTTTCAGGCTACGTTTCTCAATTGAATCACGGCATCAAAGCCCTTCGCAATACGCTCGATCACCTTTCTGAGATCGCATTGGGAGGAACGGCTGTGGGAACCGGTATCAACACACCGAAAGGCTACTCAGAACTGGTAGCGAAGAAGATCGCGGAGTTTACCGGACATCCCTTCCGTTCAGCTGAGAATAAGTTTGAAGCGCTAGCTGCGCATGACGCCTTGGTAGAAACCCACGGTGCGTTGAAGCAATTGGCGGTGAGCTTGATGAAGATCGCCAATGACATCCGCCTGTTGGCTAGCGGTCCACGCTGCGGTATCGGAGAATTGATCATTCCTGCCAACGAGCCAGGATCGAGCATCATGCCGGGTAAGGTGAATCCAACCCAAGCCGAGGCAATAACCATGGTGTGTGCTCAAGTGATGGGCAACGACGTAGCCGTGACGATGGGCGGTGCGAACGGCCATTTCGAGCTGAATGTCTTTAAACCGGTGATGGCTTATAATGTGCTGATGAGTGCTCGTTTGATCGGAGAGGCCTGTGTGTCCTTTGATGAGCATTGCGCAGTGGGAATTGAACCCAACCACGCACGCATCAAGCAGAACTTGGACAACTCACTCATGCTGGTGACAGCCTTGAATACCAAGATCGGATACGAAAAGGCAGCCAAGATCGCCAAGACCGCCCATGAAAATGGCACCACACTAAAGGAAGAAGCGATCAACCTTGGCTACCTCACCGCAGACGAATTCGACGAGTGGGTAGATCCTAGTAAGATGATCGGAAGCATGTAAAAACAGTAGGCAGTGCGCAGTACGTGATCTAACTGCGTACTGCGTACTGCCGACTCTAAAGATACTGGTTCATCTTAGCGTCCTTCAGGTTCTGGACGAACTGCTTGATCTTTTGCTCTTCGTCTTTTTGACAGATGAGCAATACGTCATCGGTGTCGATCACGATGTAGTTGGTCAAGCCCTGCACTACGGCTAGCTTTTCCTTTTTGGTTAGGATGACAGAGTGGTTGGTGTTGTAGGTCTTGATACTTCCCTTCAACGCCACATTGTGCTGATCGTCTTGTGGCATTTGCTCATACAATGAGCCCCAGGTACCTAGGTCAGACCATCCAAAATCTCCAAGAACGACGTCTACGTCGCTGGCTTTTTCCATGATGCCGTAGTCGATCGAGATGTTTGGACATTGGCCATAAATACGTGAAATGGCTTGCTTCTCGTTGGAGCCGTTGAGCGACTCGAGTTCTTCCTTGAAAAGCTCCGCCAAGTCAGGCATGAGTTGTTCGAATGCTCTCACAATGCTTGAGACCTTCCAAACGAACATGCCACTGTTCCAGTAAAAGTCGCCGCTCTGAAGGAACTGAAGCGCCAATTCAACGCTTGGCTTCTCGGTGAAGGTCTTCACAGGTCGGATGTCCTCGTTGCCTGAATTGCCTTCACGGTGGAACTGGATGTACCCATATCCTGAGTCTGGTCGACTTGGCTTGATGCCGATAGTCACCAGATGTCCCGTTTCTGCCGCATGATCAATGGCGTAATTCAATGTCTTGTGGAAAGCCCCCTCCTTCAGGATGATGTGATCCGCAGGAGAGATCACCATCACCGCGTCCGGATTCTGCTTGTAGAGCTTGTATGCAGCGTAAGCGATACATGGAGCGGTGTTCTTACGCGATGGTTCCGCCAATACCTGCTCTTGCTTGAGTTCAGGCAGGTGCTCCATCGTGAGTTTTACGTATTCGTCAGAGGTGACGATCATGAATTGCTCGGGGTTGGAGATGGCTTTCAGTCGATCATAGGTCAATTGGATCAATGATGATCCCGTTCCCATGATGTCGAGGAATTGCTTTGGTGTGCCTTGGCGACTCATTGGCCAGAATCGGCTGCCGATTCCTCCCGCCATCACAACGCAGTAAACTTCTTTCATTTCAATTGATTGGTGCGCGAAAGTAACAACCTCGCGCGGGTTGAGTTTGAAGCTAAGGTTAGGAATTACCTGATTCTAAGAGTCGAACTTCGGCTTCTCCATGGATGAGGTACCAGCGACCACTCTTTGGCTCAAGACATTTATAGCGTGTTCTGCGCAAAGGGCCTCGCTCAAAACGCCGTCCGTTCGCGATCTCAAACAGCGCACCGTCGTACAGTTCCTTCAACCTCAAACCGGGATCGTCGTCGTATTGTCGCAATGCTTCAAGAAGCTGTGGGTCTGAGCACGAGGCGGCTTTCGGTCGCTCCATGTGCTGCAAGATCGCGGGAACCAGATCCGGTGGGAAGGCGCCGGTCGATAGCACTTCTTCCAGCAGGTTAACGTACTGCTTCTTCCAACTCGCGCCATGGGCTTCGCGGAGGTGACCTCGTTGATCAAAGTCCTTCAGGTGCGCTACTTCATGCGTAAGCGTGATCAGAAAGGAGTACGGGTTCAAATTGCCATTGACCGAGATCTGCGCCGGATGGTTCTTGCCTCGCACACGGAAGTCGCCAAGCTTGGAAGTGCGAGGTTTGCTGATCTTCAGTTTGATGCGATGGGGTGTGAGCCAATCGTAGACGGTGTCTATCGCTTCTTCAGGAATGTACTTCGAAAGTCCTTGACGAAAGGATTCTTTACTCATGTCGATCGGCGAGTCGGCGGTCTGCAGGATCGGTCTGCAAATGGTGCTCGCTCCATGACGGGCAGTCACAATCCTTCTTTCCCTTGAAGAGCGCGCAACTACTCAAGGAAAGACAGGCCAACAGGATGAAGGTGATTTTTGAAAGACGCATCGTTCAAAGCTACTGATTTTGGCGCTCAAGTTGGCGTTGATTTAGCGTTACATTTGTCGCAATGCAGGCCTTTCTTTTTCATTTAGGTAAGTACTTCATCCTGATGTGGAGGACGTTCAGTCGTCCCGAGAAGTGGTCTATGTATCGCAAGCGTCTGTTTGATGAAATGGTTTCGCTGGGCCTAGATTCATTGGGTATCATCATGGTGATCTCGGTGTTCATGGGTGCAGTAATCACAATCCAAACCGCGGCGAATATCGACAGCGCCTTCATTCCGACATACACCATTGGTTTTACTACCCGACAGTCCACGATCTTGGAGTTTAGCCCAACAATCATGGCCTTGATCCTAGCCGGTAAGATCGGTTCCAACATCGCCTCAGAGATCGGTCTCATGCGGGTGACAGAACAGATCGACGCTTTGGAGATCATGGGGGTGAACAGCAGCGCATATTTGATCTTGCCTAAGATCGTGGCGGCTGTACTCATCAGCCCATTTTTGGTGATCATCTCCATGTTCGTTTCGATCGGAGGAGGCTACCTCATCGCTGCCCTAACCGATATTGTCACCATCGCCAACTACGAGTATGGCGTGCAGCTCGACTTTAGGATGTACCATGTGGTTTATTCCTTGTCGAAGTCCGCCGTTTTCGCTTTTATCTTCACTTCAGTTCCGGCCTACCAAGGTTATTACGCCTCTGGTAGCGCACTCGAGGTAGGTAAGGCCTCCACTCGTGGCGTGGTTCAGAGTTCCATCATCATCCTCGTCGTGAATTACTTCATCACTCAAATCTTCTTGATATGATCGAAGTGAATCACTTGTCCAAGACCTTTGGCGAGAAGCACGTGCTGAAAGACATCAACGTGCGCTTTGAGGCCGGCGTGACCAACTTGATCATTGGTGCCAGTGGTAGCGGAAAGAGTACCCTCGCGCGATGCCTCGTTGGCTTGGTTGAGCCCGAGAAAGGGGAGGTGCTGTATGACGGCCGCGACTTCGTTCATATGAAGAACAAAGAGCGCAAAGCCGTGCGAAAGGAAATGGGTTTCCTCTTTCAGGGTAGTGCCTTGTTTGACTACATGACGGTAGAAGAGAATGTTCGATTCCCATTGGACATCCTAACGTCGCTAAGCTCCAAGGAGAAGCAGATGCGCGTTGATCAAGTCCTAGAGCGCGTTGAAATGCCTGACGTACACAAGCTCTATCCTTCAGAGCTCAGTGGGGGTATGAAGAAAAGGGTAGGTATCGCTCGTGCCATCTCTCCGAATCCCAAGTACTTGTTTTGCGACGAGCCGAACTCAGGGCTTGATCCGCAGACTTCCATCGTCATTGATGGTTTGATCCGCGAGATCACACGCGAGAATAACATCACGACCTTGGTCATTACGCACGATATGAACTCGGTCATGGAGATCGGCGACTTCATCATGTTCATCTACAAAGGTGAGAAGTGGTGGGAGGGAACGAACAAGGAGATGATGGAGACGGATAACCAAGAGATCCTCGAGTTTGTCAATGCCGCCGGCATGATGACGCGTAAGCAGCAATAAAAAACCCGCGCTTGATTCGAAGCCCGGGTTTACCTAGAAAATTCAATTGACTCTTATTGGTTTCTCGACTGGAAGTCGTTCAGCAAGTTGAATGCTCCGCGTCGCTCTGCGTACTGATCGTCGTCGGTGAAGAAGACAATTCGGTAGCTGTAGCTTCCCATAGGAAGACGTTTTCCATTGAGTGTTCCATCCCATTCAAAATCCTTCTCGGATGTGCTGAAGATCACTTCACCCCAGCGGTTGTAGATCTCGAGACGCATCTCTCTGATACCTACGCTTTCGATGCTCCACACATCGTTGATTCCATCATTATTAGGAGTGAATCCGGAAGGAATGAACAACTGGAAGGTTGGAGAGATCAGCGCTGAATCGATCGCTTCGCAACCGTTCTCATCGATCACTTTCAAGGTGGCCAAGTATTCCTTGCCATCAGGCATTGCCATGATCGGAGACTCTTCAAACGATGCAACTCCTGCTTCTGTTACGTCCCAGATGAATCCGGTCAGATCGTAGTTGCCGATCGACTTATTCGTGAATTCGACTTCGTAGTCGTTCAGGTATTCCCATTCAAAATCGGATTCAGGATGAGAGACGTCTACGAAAATGCTCGCGGTACGAACGGTGTCACAGAAATCCTCCATTCGAACGGTGTAGGTCGTTGGGACCTTTGGAGAGACTCGAATGTCGCTGCTCTTGGCTCCGTTGCTCCAATTGAATGAGTATTCAGGAGCGCCGTACAGCGCTTCAGCGGTGAGGATCAATTCGTCACCATAACACATCAGCGTGTCGTTGTGAACGATCAGTTCCAGGTCATTCTTCTCTACCACTACACCTTTCACGGTCTTAGTGATCGTGTCTGTGCGGCAACCGTCGGTCAACCAGATGGTGTATTCCTGCTCATCCTCCAACATGATGTCTTGGATGCGATTTGTGTCAGTTGCGAAATTGTCGAAGCTGAAGAGGTAACCCCATCCGAAACCACCACGTGGCTCGGCCGGTCCGAAGTGTACCTTGGTGTTGGTACATGGAACGGTATCATTTACCACACCTAGGATCTCAAGCGGTTCGGCTACAGGCATCACTACTTCAACTTCATCCACGTAATCAACCAGCGCACAGACGTCATGTACCGTTACGAAATAGGTCGTCGTTAGGAGTGGTCCAACAACTTGGCTTTGCGTGTTGGCTCCGTTGCTCCAAGTGTAAGTGTAGGGAGGATAACCACCTTCTACATCCACTTTGATCGTTGCAGTATCGCCAGGACAATCGAAGTAGGTCACCGGAATGTCCTTGGTCGTAGTGATCACTGGATCATTGTACGTGTACAAATTGAAGCTGTGAACTACGGTCTCTTGTGTACAGTTACGCGTGATTGTCGCGGTGTAAGTAGTATCTACGTAAGAGAATACAGAGATCATGGAATCCGTTTCACCGGTGCTCCACAAGTACGAAATGTCTCCGTGCCAAATACCATCGTTGAAGGTTACTCCCACTCCAATATCTACCGGAGAGTCAATACAGCTAATGGTTTGGTTGTTTCCGATCTTGATGGACGACCACGGTACGTTAAAGACGCTGATGTTCACGAAGTCCGTTTCCTGTTGTTGACCGCACGCATCTTCTACCGTCACCACATAGGTACTGGTGATCGTGGGCTGCACAAATTGAGAACTGTCTTGGGCGCCATTGCTCCATGCATAGGTGAATGGAGGAAGTCCATTTGAGACGTTAACACCGATAAGCGCTGCACTATCATTACAATCCAGCGTGGTATTTCCAAATGCCGCAATCGTCAGGTCGGGTTGATCTAGGACCGTCAATTCTATCGTGTCACCCGTATGACATCCCAACTGGACGCTATCCACAATGGCGATCGTGATGTCTTCAATGCCCTCTGTGATGTTGTCGTAGAACACATCGAAAGCGATAGAGTCAGTTTCCTCACCAGCAAGGAAAGTCACCTCACATTCCCAGTGACCTGTCGTCGAGTTGTAGATACAAGGGTTTCCTTGTGAATTGATGATGTTCGAATAATCCACGCCCATTTGAGCACTACCCCAAACTTCATAAGCAAGCGTCGAATATGGGAGTACACTGTCGTTTCGGGTAAAGAAGATCTTAACGTCTCCACAACCTTCATAAAGAGCAGTGTCAGCTCCGAATGGATTGTAAGAAGGCTCAGGCTGAACGATGAGTCCCGTTGCCGTAAAACTTCCAGCCTCAAGGAATACACCCGTATCCAAGATCTTATCTGAACCGTCGGCAACGCCGAGCTTCATGTGGAAAGTATCGCATGCCTGAACAGCAAGAATGGCAGTCATCACATCGGTGTATCCGTTGTATGCCAACCAAGTACCTCCGGTGTTGTAATAGGTTCCGTTCAGGTTAGGGTGGATCGTGCTGATCGAGATCGGAAGCGCTGGATTCGTATTAGGAACCGTTGCGACGTTGATCGCGTTGTTAGAATAAGATCCGTTGATACCAGGACCGGAAAGGAAGAATCCGAAAACGTCGTTGTAGCTGGTGTTGATCCAAGTAGTGTATTCGTCAGAACCAAAAACGTAATTGAACTCTACAGTATCACCTGCTGGGACGAAGTCGAAGTTGATGATACATGCATCCCACGTTGATGAAACGTTGAAGTTTTGGTTGATCAGTGAAGGAACACTCTGTGCAACAGACAGCAAGTCCGCGTCACCGGCACCTTGTCCGGCACCATTCGCGATCGCAGTTGAAGCTCCAGCTCCGGTCGAGGTCATAATGTTGGTGACGTTGCCCGAACACATTACGAGACCACTATCCAGTCCGATGGCAGTCATTCCGTTGGAGAAGAATCCTCGTTGGATCGTTGCTCCGTAGGATGAAATGTTATAAGCCGTCATTCCTTGTCCCATCAACACGTTGTTGACCAGGTAAGGAACCGAATTATAAGGGGCTGCCGACGTGGTGACGATCTGTGCTTCGGTGGCAAACCCTACCAAAAGCAACGAAATCAGAAGTGTAAAAATTCCCTTCATATTACTTAAATATCAAGGTAGATATTGTTCCTCGTTTTTCAATGTTTCTTCCTTCGACCGTTTCCGCTCTAAGGATGTAAGCGTAATTGGCAAGAGGCGATGTTTGTCCATCGATCATACCGTTCCACTCAAAGTATTGGTCGCGTGAATGGTAGATTAGTTGCCCCCAGCGATCAAATATTTTAATCTCAAACTGAGCCAATTCATCAGCAAAGCGCACGCTAAAGAAGTCATTCACTCCATCGCCGTTCGGTGAGAACGCCGTGGGGATCTTCACTCCTTCCTGCAAAACTAGTGTTCTAGCGGCTTTCTCGGTGCAGCCGGCTTCATTTTCAACCTCCAATTCGATCAAGTTTTCTTCTGCCTCGACCAGGTCGAACTTTGGATCGGGTTCTACGCTTACTTTCTGTCCATTCAAGTACCAGGCGATCTCCGTTCCTTCTTCCATTTGTGGGGCTCGTAACTGTACTGTGCGGTCCAGATGATTCACCTCCATTTCAAAGTCTGTAGGAACTACATCCATGCGTATATGCTTCGCGGTCATATGTGACCCACCACATACATCGATATACATCAACTCCACCGTGCTTTCGTTCTCGTAGACAGCAGTATAGGAAACATGCATTTTCTCGCCGTCCCAGAAGTAGAATTCATCGTGCTCATTGGTAATGGAAACCTCAGCGCCCTTACAAACGGTGATATCTCCAGGAGTGGGTACTTCGATTTCTTCCTTTTCTAACGTGATCGTGCCTCTTACCTCTTGAAACCCACAAGCATCGGTAACGGTGTATTCGATCACCTGGCCTTCGCTAGCGTGGACAGTAACGATCTTATTGCGTTCATCCCAAGTATTGAAAGTATATGAGTAGCCATAACCAACGCCACCAGACATTCCTTCAAGCGATGGGTCTAGAACAACCAAGTCGTCATCACATGTGAAAGAGCGAGTCTGCTCAGGAATTTCAGAAAGCGGATCGTCTTCCTCAAATCGCACATTCACCTCGCCGGATTCCGTTGTGCCACAGGCGTCGACCACGGTGACAGAGTAGGTAGTGTTCTCCTCCGGTTTTACGATCGGCGCTGCTACCGTTTGCCCGTTACTCCAAGTGTAGGTGTAAGGCGCGTGTCCACCAGAGAACTGAGCTTGAAGCAAAATGTCCTTACCGGGGCAAGTGTGCTTATCAATGTCTATGGTAGCGACCTCCATGTCAATAGGGTCGTTCTTAACGCGAACCTCAATGCTGCGCGTCTCGTTGAATCCTATCGTTTCATTTTGCACTTGAATCTGGTAAACCCTAGTAGAGTTGGGCTTTACCGTGATCACGGAATCAGTCGCACCGTTTGACCAGGCGTAGGTGAATCCGGGTTGCCAGTGCTTGACCTTGACCCCGATCGTTACCGGAGCATCTGTACAGTTGATGGTCTGTCCATCGCCGAGGAGTTGGATCTGCGGTGAGCCAGGATTGTCCCCCTGGGCAAGCAAGCCTAACGGGGTCAATAACACCGATACCAAAATTGTGATCGCAGTTTTCATAGGTCAAATAAGTTGGGACGCATAACGCTTAACCTACAAGGTTAATCATTCTCTCTCAGACTTCTAGGAAGATTTCCCGCTTTTAAAGACTGATTTTCATATGGGTGGGTTGCCTCAAACGGAGAACTTTCGACCGCTATATTTGTGACCCTCACTAGATATAAAAAACACAATCATGAATAGAGAAGAGATCCTGAGCTACATCGAAGAGAACAAAGACCGATTCCTGGAAGAACTGTTTGACCTGTTGAGAATTCCTTCGGTGAGCGCAGATCCTGCCTATAAAGGCGACGTCCAGAAATGCGCGGAAGTGGTGAAAGAGAGCCTGCTTAAAGCAGGTGCGGACATGGCAGAGATTCACGCAACGGCAGGTCACCCGATCGTTTATGGTGAGCGAATCATGGACCCTTCTAAACCTACTGTGTTGGTCTATGGTCACTACGATGTTCAACCTGCAGACCCGGTAGATCTATGGGATTCTCCACCCTTCGAACCTGTGGTAAAGGACGGTAAGATCTATGCCCGCGGAGCTTGTGACGATAAAGGTCAGCTGTACATGCATGTAAAGGCATTCGAGTACATGGAACAAAGCGGAACCCTTCCCTGCAATGTCAAATTCATGATCGAAGGGGAAGAGGAAGTGGGTTCTAGCAACCTCGGTATTTGGGTCAAAGAGAACAAAGAGAAACTCAAGGCCGATGTCATCCTTATCTCGGATACGTCCATCATTGCCAATGATGTTCCATCGATCACAGTTGGATTGCGAGGACTGGCCTACATGGAAGTTGAGGTTACCGGCCCAAATAAAGACCTTCACTCGGGAGTCTATGGAGGTGCCGTGGGAAATCCGGTCAACATCCTTTGTGAGATGATCGCTTCCATGCAGGATGAGAATCATCACATCACCATCGATGGATTCTATGACGATGTAGAAGAGGTGAGCACAGCAGATCGTGCCGAAATGGCCAAAGCGCCCTTCGATATCAATGACTTCAAGAAGGGTCTTGGAATTAATGAGACTAGATCAGAGAACGGATATAGTCCGATGGAAGGAACAAGCATTCGTCCAACCTTGGATGTCAACGGCATCTGGGGCGGTTACATCGGCGAGGGTGCTAAGACCGTGCTTCCGTCCAAAGCCTATGCTAAGATCTCGATGCGATTGGTTCCTTTCCAAGACTCCAAGGATATTTCGGAGAAGTTTGAAAGACATTTCAAGAAGATCGCACCTCCTTCGGTTTCGGTTAAAGTAACTGCACACCACGGAGGTGAGCCGATCGTGATCCCGACGGATTTCCCAGGTTACTTGGCAGCTTCGAAGGCGATGGAAGAGACCTTCGGTAAGAAGCCGATTCCTGAACGCAGTGGAGGGAGTATTCCTATCGTAGCGCTTTTTGAGAAGGAACTCGGACTCAAGTCGATCCTGTTCGGATTTGGTTTGAACAGCGATGATATCCATTCGCCTAATGAGCACTACGGGATCTTCAATTACCTCAAGGGAATCGAGACGATACCGTTATTCTACAAGCACTTTACGGCGGAGGCTTGATCATTCACGAATGAGGGTGAGGGAACCGCGGAACGATGCGGTTTCTTCCATGCCGTCTAGCGTTCGTAATACGTAGAAGTAAGTTCCACTCGGAGCATCAATCCCTTGTACCTCACCGTTCCAACAGGTGGTCTCATTCATGCTGTAGAATACTTCTTGACCCCATCGATTGTAGATCGTGAATTCGAACTCGACGATGTTGATGAGGTCTAGACAGAACTCATCATTTAGGCCGTCGCCGCCAGGGGTGAACACGTTCGGTACGTCCACGATCCCCGGACATAGGTCGCCCAATCCGATGCTGTCCGTTTGCACGCAGCCAAAACTGTCTATGACCGTCACGAAATAGTCTCCTGGTTCAACAATGACGACGGATGTTCCAGTCTCTCCACTCGACCAAGTCGACTCCACCACGGCGTCCGTAGAGAGCTGAATGAGCAGCGTATCGCCTTGACAGATGTTGCGCGTCAATGAATCCTTAATGAAGATCCTCGGTGCCGCCGAGATTTCCGTGCGTACCTCTAAAGTGTCGCAACGATGACTTGCCGTCACTTGGTAGATGCCTACACCGGCTTGAATCGTAGGCGTGCTTTGATTCGAACTCCAAGAATACTCCCAAGGAAAATCATCCGCCGTATCGCCTATGGTCAGGAACAAACCGCCGTCACATAGGGTTGTGTCGCCACCGATCATCAGTTCGTAGTTCGTGTCGTAGGCAAGCACTTCAATGTTGTCGGATGTAGTTCCGCACGCGTTGGATTGAGTGAACCAATAGGTGCCATCCTCATCATTGAGCTCGATGAACGTAGAGATTTCTCCGGTATTCCAATTCACAACCTGAGAGTCGGGCGTGGCCAACAATTCGAGGGTGCGCCAAGGTGTATTGGAACAAACTACCTCGCGAGGTTCGAGCGCAGAGAAGAGCGGACTGTCCAAGAAAATGTCGATCGTATCCCGAACGGTGTCGCAGGAATTACCCACCTGCACCCAATAGGTGCTAGGTTCTGTGATGGTTCGAATTCCGGCCGTTTGTCCGTCATTCCATAAGTAGACAGCGTCATCAAAGGTTACGTCCAACGCAATACCTATGGTATCGCATCCCGTGGTGTCATCCGGAAAGTGCAATACGGGTTGAGCGGCCTCATTCAGGATCACATTCAAGGTGTCCGTGTTGCTTCCGCATGCATTGCTCGCCTGAAGCCAATACGTTCCGGTCGACGAAACGGCAAACGTGGTATCGTGCGAACCGTCTTGCCAAGTATAGAAGGCGTCCTGAAGATCCGGATCGATCACAAAATTCACGTCGGCACAGACAGAGGTGTCGTTTCCAAGCGTAAACTGCGGGGGTGTGGTGACGAGCTTCACGTAGACCGAATCTCGCCAAACGCAACTCTGATGAAACACAGTGACGCCATGATAACCTTCTTGATTGGTGGTATAGGTGAGGTTGGTCGAGCTGTCGTCCCAGATCACACAGGCATCGTACCACGTGGCATCCAAGGTGATCGATTGTCCGGTACACAAAGTAGTGTCCCGTCCCAGCAGGTCGACCGCCGTGTCCCATACGATCACATTGCGCGTGAAGGTGTCGATGTTGTTTCCTCGGAATGTATGAAGCGTTACAAGAAACGTATCAGGAGCATTGCTGAAAACGTGGTAGGCCGGAATCGAATTGCTGGTATTAGCAGCACCCGTCGATGGGTCTCCAAAATTCCAACGAACGGAGTCCAAACCGAGCGTGTCTTCGGGCCAAAACACGGTGCTGTCGTCTTCGCAATTCGTGCCGAACTCGTATCGCATTCCGTCGCTAACAAAGCTGGAAACGAAGTTAGGAAGACCTTCGATCATCCCATTGTTGACCAGCATTTCATTGTTGACATAGCCGCAATCCGGACACATCTCATCCGGATGATCGATCACCCCTAGCGTGTCCGCATTGAATGGACTCGGCTTGAAATAAGCCACGTAGATCCTCTTGTCAATGCCGAGCTGGAGATGAGAGTAGAGCTTGAACGGGTCGTTGTTGCTGAAGTCTATTTCACTTGCCAGAAGACAGTCGACGGACGCGTGATCGAGATCGAATTGATGGATGCCATAAGGGTTGGTAGCGTTCGAAGCGCGCCGTGAGTAGTAGAGCTTCTTGCTGTCCGCGCTGAAAGCCGCTCCATAGGGGAAAATCGATGCTCCAGAGGCTAGCGTGATAGGATCACTTACCTCGCCGGTCTCATTGTTGAATCGGAAGAGCTGAACCCCCGTGTTGAAGTTGCACGTGACGATCCAAGACCCGTCGGGCGAGATCTTCATTTGTCCGGTTTCCTCACCAGCACCAGAGCTATTCAAATGGGGAATGCCCACGGCGCTGATCACCGGGTTGATATTCACTCCATTTTCGTCGACCAAGAAAGCGTGAAACTCATCGGAGTTCCATTTATGCGCCACCACCCAATAGTCGAGATCGTTTGCGTGTCGCGTGGCAGCCATCTTCTCCGTGGCCGTATCGAGGAGGGTGGTTGGACCAACAACACCACCATTACCTCCGTTGAGGGTCATCTCTACATCGTAGTACTGAAAGCCAAACGGTCCGGCCGCAGCGTCATTGACAAAGAGGTAATATCGGGTAGGTGAGGTCCTGGCTGGTACGATCAGACAGGCCTGTGTCGCTTCCGGGTCGCCTTCTAGGTTGTTAACTCCGGACATGATCGTTCCGTTGGCTTGCCAGACTTTATTGCCATTGCTGTAGAAGATGAAGTCACCGTTTTCATCGGAGATGGCCGCGGTTCCCTCACTACCAGTCAAAGCCGTTGTGATGGGTTGTACAGTAGCACCGGAAAAATTCAATCCGTTCAGATTGGGAAAGGCCCATCGATTGGCACGATAGGATTGCGCATGTGCGAAAGAGACATGAATGAAGAGTAGCAGAAACGAAATGCCAAATGGAAACGTTTTCTTTGTCCGCAAGCTCACCTCAAAAATCGATTTCGACATGATTCTTCTTCGTTCTCGTGTTGTGTTACTCTTCTCGTTGATAGGGACGCTCGTTTTTCTTTCGGGTTGTGAATTTAAGGATGTTCAACTTGAACGCGTAGAGGGCTTCGAAATAAAAAAGGTCAAGGATGGCGATATGGAGGCCGTGATCTCCGTTGTTCTCGACAACCCCAATAGCTTTCCGATTACTGTCAAGTTTGGAAAGTTCGACCTGTCAGTGGGTAAGAATCACATTGGTGACGCTTCCTTGTCGGAGTCTTTTAAGATCCAAGCGAACTCGAAGGAGAGCTATGACATCGAGATCGACGGAACCATTGGCGACCTGGTGGCGGTGGGTATCTCTGGCCTTGCCGGACTGCTCACAGGAAAACAACCGGAGGTAACGATCAAAGGGGAACTGAAAGCGGGGAACTTCTTCTACACCAAGAAGGTTCCGGTAGAGTTAAAGACCAACGTTCCGCTTAATCTGTAGGTCAGAACTCCATTCCCAGACAAAGCTTCAATCTCAGGATGCGCTTCACTGAGGCTTCGATCTGCTTTTCGAATTCTTGATTGACTTCCATTTCGTCGATGATCGCTTGAAGTGTTCCCACTTCATCGGGTGGCATCAGGATGATGTCACACCCGGCCTTGGCAGCGAGAAGGGTCGAGTTTGGGATCTCAGAAACCGCACCCATGTTCATCGCATCAGTGACGATCAGGCCTTCGAATCTGAATTCCTTCCTCAAAAGATCAGTAACCACCACTCGACTCAACGTTGATGGCATTCCGTCCGTTTGATACCTTTCATTGTTCTCGATGGCGATATGTCCAACCATGATCGAGGCGACGCCCGCTTCAATCAACGGCTTGTACAAGTGAACCTCCGTCAGTCGACCGTCGATGTACACCAATTTCTTATGGGTATCTCCACTCACCCGGCCATGCCCGGGAAAATGCTTTGCCGTGGCTACGATCTGATCTTGTTGTGTCGACTGGATGAACTGTGTAGCGAGAGGAATGATCGTCGCTGAATCGCTTCCGAAGGTTCGATTGCCAATGGCTTCGTTGTTCGGAGAAACATCGATCACCGGAGCATAGTTGTGCTGAAAACCAACGTAGTGCAGCGTACTGTCGATCACGTCTATAGCACCTTGCACCGCCTCCGTGGTAGTGAGTTCGGCCGTTGGAGACATCTCCGGTGTGCCGGGCATTCGTCGATTGAAAAGACTGGGCTCGGCATCCATGCTCATCAACAGCGGAAACTTGGACAAAGACTGAAGACCCTCGATCTCTTTCTTGAATTCCTCGGGGTCCCCACTGAGAAAAATGATGCCTCCAACCTTGCTTTGTTCCACCAAGGGGCGTACATCTTCCATGTTCTTCCCGAGTCGACCCAGAGAGGTGACGATCATCTGAGCCGCCCGCTGCTCTGGGGTCATAGCGTCGTAGATCTGATCTACCTGTTTGGCCAAAGTCGGCGGATTTGCCAAGAAATCCTCCAGTTGAAATGACTCGGCTGAGGATTGCGCTTGACAGGCGCTGCTAGCTATGAGCAGGGCAGCACATAAGGAGATGATTCGTTGCATAGTTCAAACCTATCCCATTCTCGTGCCGAACGGTGCGGTCTTTCCAATATTTTTGAACTTTACGGTATTAATGGCGAAACACACAGAAAGCTGGCTTCCGAAATACATCCACGATCGCATTTGGCATGTGCGACTCGAGGATAGAAACGTGTTTCTTGCCTTTTTCATCAAGCAATTGAGGATCATCCTCATCGTACTGAGGAACTATGCCAAAGACAACCTTCAGCTACAGGCTGCCGGACTGACCTATTACACCTTGTTGTCGGTAGTTCCGCTCGTGGCGCTGGCCTTCGCCGTGGCCAAGGGATTTGGCTTCCAAGAGTCTCTGGAAATGGAGATCTCTTCTGCGCTCAGCGGGCATCAGGAAGTGGCGGATCAAGTGATGACCTTCGCCACCCGAATGCTAGAGAATACGAAAGGCGGAATACTAGCCGGTATCGGTGTGGTTGTCTTACTCTGGACGGTCATGCGACTCCTTGTCAATATCGAGTTGGCCTTTAATGAGATATGGAAGGTGGCCAAGGGTCGCACTTGGCTGCGTCGCTTTACCGAATATTTCAGCATCATGCTCTTGGCCCCGATCATCGTCATCTTGGCCGGTAGTATGACCGTCGTGATCTCGCAGGAATTGGAGAACCTGATCGCAGGATACGACTTCCTGCAGGCGGTAGGACCCGTGTTTCACTTCTTGATCCAGATGATTCCGTACACCCTGATCTGGTTGCTTTTCACCTTTGTGTATATGGTTATGCCGAATACGAAAGTGAAGTTCGGCTCGGCACTCATCGCCGGTATCATTGCGGGAACATCCTTTCAATTGTTGGAGTGGGGATACATCAACTTTCAGGTAGGCGTCAGTAAGTACAATGCGATTTACGGTAGTTTCGCCGCTTTGCCCCTGTTCTTGATCTGGGCGAATCTGTCTTGGCTCATCACACTGATCGGCGCAGAGATCGCCTATGCCAACCAATACGTCTCCGAGATCGAGAATGAGATCGACGGCGATCGATTGAGTACCACCCAACGCCATGTGATCGCCTTGCTATTGATGAAGAAGATCGCCAAGGCCTTCGACGCTGGTGAAGACCCGTTATCGGCGAAACAATTGAGCGATATGTTGGATCTGCCTTATGGCGTAACTACCCGGGTATTGGACATCATGGTCGATGCCAAGCTCATCACGGAGATCGAACACTCAAACAAGGATGCCTCTTCCTACCTTCCTCATTCCTCCACAGAGAAACTCTATGTCGGCGAGGTGATTCGGGCCATGGATGTGGTAGGCTTCAGTGAGATCCCGAAGCTCAAGAAAACGAGTTACGATCAATATTTCTTGAAATACAACGAGTTGCGCGATACGATGAAAGATGCTCAACACAATCTTCTCGTTCGTGACCTCCCGGACCTGGAAATGGTCTAGGTGAATCTGTCCTTTGGTGGTTACCTTCGCACCATGCGAAAAGTTCTGCTACTGCTTATCGGATTGGTCCTCTTTGTTGACGTCCGCGCCCAGGATTGGGATACCCTGCGGGTCATGACCTACAACCTGCTTTACTATGGTGAGGTCACCAGCTTTTGTACTGCCCAAAACAATGACATCAACGACAAGGATACCTACTTCGAGGTCATCGCCAAGCATGTGAAACCCGACCTGCTTTTTGTGAACGAAATGGGAGCCTCGATCGTCTACGCGGATCGCATCATCAATAATGTGCTCAATACGGACGGAGTCAATCGGTACAAGCGAGCTCCCATCCAAAACAACTCCTTCTCGGACCTGGTCAATGGGGTGTTCTACGACAAGAATAAATTGGTGCTCCACGCTCAGGATAAGCTTACCCAAGCGACCAATGGCTCGAGCATCGTTCGGGCGATCGATATATGCACCTTCTACTATAAGGACCCTCTGTTGAAGGAAGGTTCAGACACCGTCTTCCTTTACTTGGTGGGGATGCACCTGAAGGCTGGCGGAACTTCTTCTGATGTATCTGCACGTGACATTGCCACGCAGTCTTTGATGGAGTATTTGGTCGATAACTATCCCCCGGGTTATTTCATCGCCGCCGGAGACATGAACGTAGGGGGTTCAAGTGAGGCGGGCTTTCAGAACTTTCTTTCGAACACCTATGGCGATCACCGATTCTATGACCCACTGATCCCTGGCGGATGGAGCAGTACCTCTTCCTTCGCCTATGCGCATACCCAGTCCACCCATACCTCAGGCGATTGCTTTTCGGGAGGTGGAATGGATGATCGCTTCGACCTCATTTTGATGAGTGGACAGATCATGGAAGACACCGGGATGGTATCCTTTGTCGAAGATTCATACGTCACCGTGGGGAACGATGGGAATCACTTCAACCAGGCGCTCACCGATGGCACCAATAGTAGTGTTCCTTCTGCCGTGTTGGGAGCGCTCTATGAGATGAGCGACCACCTTCCGGTAAGGGCAGATATTCGGGTCAAGCGTTTAGAAGAAGATACGATCCCTACAGGCGTTAACTATCCGTCTTCCCGAGATTGGAAGTTGGTTCCCAGAAATAACGCCGTTCAGATCAGAGGATTCCAGCGCGGCGATCAAGTTCAGGTTCATGACCTGACCGGTCGACTGCACGAGTCAAGGGTCGATGCATCGGGTAAGATTTCTACGATAGGATGGCCCGCAGGATTGTACTTCATTACGCTAAACGACGGTAAGATGCGCCGCTCATTCAAGTGGTTCGTGCTCTAGCGAAGCACGTACTTCTTCTCTGAGTCCAGCTTGATGAAAGTGAACAGCAAGAGGGTGAAAGACCACAGGGAGGACCCTCCATAACTGAAGAACGGAAGAGGAATACCAATCACCGGAGCCAGTCCAATGGTCATGCCGATGTTGATGGCGACGTGGATGAATATGATCGAAGCCACCGAGTAACCGTATATCCGAGTGAACTCGCTCCTTTGATTTTCGGCATTCCAGATGATGCGCCCTAGCAAGATCACGAATAGGGTAATCACAACAAACGTCCCGAGGAACCCCCATTCTTCACCGACCGTGCAGAAGATGAAATCGGTACTTTGCTCGGGTACGAAGTGGAACTTCGTTTGGGTTCCCTCAAGGAAGCCCTTACCAAAGAAACCGCCGGATCCGATAGCGATCTTCGACTGGTGTACGTTGTAGCCTGCACCCAAAGGATCGGAGACGATGCCGAGGAGTTCATTGATCCTGTTTTGATGGTGGGGCTGCAAGATGTGGTCAAAGAGCCAGTCCACGCTCAAGAAATATCCCACGGACGCCAAGAAGCCTCCGCCAACTACAAGCCTGCTTCCGCGCTGCTTTCGAAGGACGTAGAGTGTAAAGCCTGCCAGTCCGGCCAGAGCAACAATGAAGGCGACCTTCCCTTGGATAAGTTGTCCAAAGACCGTCCATTCGTATTGCTTCATATACAAGGCGGCAATAAAAAGCACGGCAGCAAAGAATCCAATTCCGAAGATCCAACCACTTAGCCCTTGTCGATAGAGTACGATCAGCATCGACGCGAAGACGAGGGTAGATCCAACGTCGGGTTGAAGCATGATCAATGCCGCAGGGAAGAAAACGATCCCCAATGCGTAGATCTTGGTCTTAAGTCGGTCGAACCGAGGCCCTTCATTGCCTAAGAACTTTGCGAGCGCTAAAGCCGTTCCGAACTTGGCGATCTCGCTGGGCTGAAAACTCACAGGACCCAGCACAAACCACGATTGTGCGCCCTTGACTTCGGTACCGACCACGATCACGGCCAATAGGAGAAAGACGCTGACACCATAAACGATATAGGCGAAGGTCTCGAAGAAGCGGTGGTCGAAAAAGAGCAAGGTGACGGCAATGATGCCCGCAAGGGCGATCCACAAGGCCTGCTTTCCATGGTTCTTCGCCATGTCAAACATGCCCGGGTGTGCTTCATCATACGTGGCCGAATATATGCTGATCCACCCGAAGATGACAAGCGCTGCATAAATCAGCACCAACACCCAGTCGATGTCCTCGAATATGCTTCTCTTAGTCCTCATCGTCTTTTTCTACGTTCAGCAGGTTAGCTTCCAATACACGGTTTTCCTTGATCGTATCGCTGATGCTTCCTTTGATGTACCGTTCCATCATCAAGCTGGCGATCGGTGCAGCCCAAGTTCCACCAAAACCGGCGTTCTCCACATATACGGCAATCGCGATCTGAGGATTTTCCCTCGGTGCAAAGGCGATGAATACGGAGTGGTCTTCGCCGTGCGGGTTCTCGGCTGTCCCGGTCTTTCCGCAAACCGCAATGCTATCGATGCGAGCCCTGCGTGCTGTCCCTCCAGGCTTTTCCACTACCCATTGCATCGCGTCGATCACAGGTTCAAAGTAAGCAGGGTCGATGTCCGTATTGTGGACTTCGTAATGAAGGGTCGAATCTTTCACGCCATCCATCTCCTTCACAATGTGCGGATCGATGTAGTATCCCCGATTGGCGATGGTAGCGGCCAGATTGGCCATCTGGATAGGGATGACCTCTACCTCACCTTGTCCAATACTGACTGAATAGATGGTGCTAAACGCCCACCGGCGTGCTCCATAGATTCGGTTATAAAGCTCGACATCTGGAATGCTGCCGCTTTTCAGGCTAGGAAGGTCGAGGCCCACGCGCTGACCCATTCCGAACTTCTTCACCCGCTTTTCCCAAGCGTCCAATCCAATCGCTGAGTCTTCAAAATAGCTGCTTACAGTACCTCGATTGATCAGTCGCTTGAAGACTTGATGGAAATAGGGGTTGCACGACATCTGGATCGCCTCTCGCAGTTTCTGGGCGGAGGGATGGTTGTGACAGCCAACGAGTGCTTTGTTGCAGGCGATTCCGGTGTGCTCCGTGATCACCCCTTCGTCCAAAGCGATCAGGGATTGGACCAACTTAAAGATCGAACCCGGCGGATATTTCGCCATCAAAGCTCGATTGAATAATGGATCCAAGGAGTCGTTTTGCGAGAGCATTTGATAATTCTGTGCCCGCTTGATTCCTACCAAAAGATTCGGATCGTATGTCGGACTTGAGATCAGACATAGCACCTCCCCCGTACTTGGCTCAATGGCTACGATACTCCCTTTCTTGTTGTTCATTAAGCCCTCCCCATACTTCTGTAGGTCGAGATCCAAGCCAGTGATCAAGTTGGTACCCGCCTTGGCTGGAACATCCAGCGATCCATTACGATACTTGCCCTGCACCGTATTGTGCACATCGACAAGCAATACCTCCTGACCGCGTTCTCCTCGTAGTAACTTTTCGTATTGACGTTCTAGTCCTCCGATCCCAATGAAGTCACCGGGGCGATACACACTATCCTCCTCGAGATCCCTCGAGTTCACTTCACCGATATAACCAAGAACGTGTGCCGCAACTGAATCGGGGTAAATGCGCAGACTTCGTTTCTGACCATAAAATCCTGGAAAGCGATACAGGTTCTCCGCTATGCGCGCATACTCATCGGCAGTGAGCTGCTTCTGAAAGATGCTCGCACGATAGTAGGAATAGGATTTGGCCTTGTCGATGCGGGTGTTAAACTCGCTTCGATCCATTTCCATAAGCTGGCAGAAGGCTTGGGTGTCAAGACCCGCCAGCTGACGGGGCACGACCATCAGGTCAAAGGCCGCTTGGTTTTGCACCAGAATGTCGCCATGCCGGTCATATATGATCCCACGTGATGGATACTGGGTTACGAATCGAAGGGCTTGGTTGTCAGCAGAGGAGGAATAAGAGTCATCGAGAACTTGGATCGTGAATAGTCGGCCAAGAAAGATCAGGGCCACCACCACGAGGAGCGATATGACGATGATCTTTCGGTTCTCCAGATTATTCATAGCTCGACTTAGGAGGTCTGGTGAATAGGAGTTGGATGACCACTATAAGGGCGAGGGTCATGAAGCTGTTGCTAATGGATTTTCCTACGGTGAAGAAGAACCCACTCATGCGGAAGCTCTCGATGAAGAACAAGACGAAGTGATGGAGGAATACCATTAGTCCGGAGAAGGTGAGGAACCAAAGCCATCCCATCTGTCGGATACTGATCGTTCGGGTGAATTCATACCCATCTCGAGGCGCCATGTAACGCAGCACATACGGTCGGCCAAAGGCAAAGAAGACCGATGCGATCGTATGCATACCCAAGGTCTGTGAGAAAAGGTCAATGATGAAACCTAAAATAAAGCCAAGGATCAATCCGCCATTCGGGGAAAAGTCGACGGGCAGAACTAAGAGGAAGTAGATGTAGATATACGGATTGATCATTCCGTTCAGCTGAACATTGTTCAACAGAAAGACCTGAACGATCACCAAGAGCACGAAGCGAATGATATGGGACAGTAGCTCGCGATTCATTCTTCAATGGTTTGGATCAGGCTGTCCACTTCTTGACGCACCTTGTTTTCTACGATATAGACATTGTAGATCTTCCTGAAATCCGTGGCTAGCCTTACGTTGACCGATTGAAAACCACTGGCCTCGTCCTTCTCCGATCCCTCAGCAAATCCAACCAGAATGTTCGGGGGAAAGATTCCCGATCCTCCACGGGTCACGATCGAGTCGCCATCAAAGACTCCGATGTGATTGGGGATGTTCTCCAACGTTGCGTAGTGGTCGTCGGTACCATCCCAGTGTAAGAGACCGAAATAATTGTTGCGAGTAAGCTTGCAGCTGATCCTCGACTGAGAATGGATCACAGGTAATACCGTACTGTACTTCTCGCTGACCTTGTACACCACTCCGACGATTCCTTGCGGACTCAATACTGCTTGTTGAGGTTCGATGCCGTCAGAGGAGCCTCGGTCCAGAACGATGTAGTTGTTGCCCAGGTGAAAGGTGCTGCTGATGGCGTGGGCGGTGGTGTATTCAAAAGGAATGTTCGGGTCCAAACGATAACGAACGCGCTGCTCTAGCCGTTCTCTCAGTCTTCGGTTTTCATCGAGCAGCTTTTCATTCTCCTCTTTGAGGCCTATGTACTGGGCGTAAGAATTGCGCGTATCCGCAAAACTGCCCGACAGGCTTGCCGATGCACTTTGGATCTTGCTGTTGTGAAAATGATTGTTGGTGGTCAACAGAGCAAAGCCCACGATCTCCAGTAAGATGAATAACAGCGTGAACTGGTTATTCCAGATGAACTGAAGAAAATTTCTCATACTCGGTCAAACGGTTTGACGCCGCTCCGGTGATGTTATCTCATCAAGAACGGGAAGCGATGCGCGTTCTTCAATGCAATTCCAGTACCTCGAGCCACCGCGCGAAGTGGATCTTCGGCCACGTGAACAGGGAGTTTGGTCTTCATGCTGATCCGCTTATCCAGACCTCGGAGCATGGAGCCTCCACCCGCGAGATAGATACCTGTTCGGTAGATGTCGGCAGAAAGTTCCGGTGGCGTCATCTCCAACGCAGAAAGGATGGCTTCTTCGATCTTGGAAATGGACTTATCCAAAGCGTGTCCGATCTCGACGTAGGAAACGGTGATCTCCTTCGGTATACCAGTCATCAAGTCACGACCGTGAACGGCCATCTCCTCGGGCGGATCATCCAATTCTGTGATGGCTGCTCCAACCTCGATCTTGATTCTCTCAGCCGTGCGCTCACCGATCAAGATGTTGTGTTGACGGCGCATGTAGTCCTCAATGTCATTGGTAAATTCGTCTCCAGCTACTCGGATCGACTTGTCGCAAACGATTCCACCAAGAGCAATAACCGCGATCTCGCTGGTTCCACCCCCGATATCGATGATCATGTTGCCCATCGGTTCTTCCACGTCGATACCGATACCAATGGCAGCTGCCATTGGCTCGTGGATGAGGTATACTTCCTTGGCCCCGGCGTGCTCGGCCGAATCCTTTACCGCGCGCTTTTCCACTTCCGTAATACCGGAAGGGATGCAGATCACCATCTTCAAACTCGGAGTGAAAAGACGGTTTCCGTAATTGATCATCTTGATCATTCCACGGATCATCTGCTCGGCAGCATGGAAGTCTGCGATCACTCCATCCTTAAGCGGACGAATGGTGCGAATGTTTTCGTGCGTCTTGCCATGCATCTGCATCGCTTGACGTCCTACGGCAATGATTCTCTTCGTAGAGCGATCTTCAGCAACGATCGACGGTTCGTCTACGACCACCTTATCATTGTGAATGATGATGGTGTTCGCGGTTCCTAGGTCGATCGCGATCTCTTCGGTCAATATGTTGAACAATCCCATGTGTCTGGCTACGGTCAGGTCAAAGTTTGCTAAAGGTACTTCTATTTTCCATCGTTGCAACAGCCTATCAATGGCGGAAATGACGAATGCCCGTCATCACCATCGCCATGTTGTGATTGTTGCAGAAGTCGATCGATTCTTGGTCTCGCATCGAACCACCAGGTTGTATTACGGCTTTGATGCCCTCTTGGTTACCGATCTCCACACAATCAGGGAACGGGAAGAAGGCGTCACTTGCCATGACCGTGCCCTGTACTTCGAATCCAAAGTTCTTGGCCTTTACGATCGCTTGCTTTAAGGCGTCGACCCGTGAGGTCTGTCCCACACCACTCGCGATCAACTGCTTGTTCTTCGCAAGAACGATGGTGTTCGACTTGGTATGCTTAGCGAGTTTGTTGGCAAAAAGAAGGTCTTCCACTTCTTCCGCGCTGGCTTGGCGCTTGGTGACATTGCGTAACTCAGGAGCGTGCACGATCTTGCTGTCGATGTCCTGCTCCAAAACGCCATTCAGAACGCTGCGAACCGATTTTCCAGGGAAGTCCTGTTGCTTGTCTACCAAGATCATTCGGTTCTTCTTGCTCTTCAATAATTCAAGCGCGTCATCGTCATAGGACGGAGCGATCACCACTTCACAAAAGAGCTTGTTGATCTCCTCCGCGCAATCGAGGTCAATGTTCGTGTTGGCAATGATGATCCCGCCGAAGGCACTCACCGGATCACCCGCAAGTGCATCGAGGTAGGCAGTCTTTGCATCACTTCGAGTCGCAAAACCACATGCGTTGTTGTGCTTGATCACGGCAAAAGAAGGATCCTCGCCCTTGAAGTCGCGGATCAATCGGATAGCCGAGTCAATGTCGAGTAGGTTGTTGTACGAAAGCTCCTTACCGTGAAGCTGCTCGATGAAAGCGTTGATGTTTCCAACGAACGAGCCTTCCTGGTGCGGGTTCTCACCGTAGCGAAGCGTCTTGCGCTGCTCGCTCCAATCTTCTCCCAAGAAGTAAGATGAAATGGCACTGTCGTAGTGCTTGGTGACCTCGAATGCCTTGGAAGCCAAGCGTCGGCGAGTGTCGATATCGGTCTTGCCTCCATTCTTCAAGATCGCGGTCAGGTCGGCGTATTGATTCTTGGACGGGATGATCACCACATCGTTGAAGTTCTTCGCCCCGGCACGGATCAACGAGATTCCCCCGATGTCGATCTTTTCGATGATGTCAGCTTCACCCGCTCCTGACCTTACGGTATCCTCAAAAGGGTAGAGGTCTACCACAACAAGGTCCAAAGTAGGGATCTCGAATTGCTTCAGTTCTGCTTGATCGGAAGACTCAGAAGAACGACCTAAGATGCCCCCAAATACTCTAGGGTGTAAGGTCTTGACACGGCCGCCGAGAATGGAGGGGTAGTCCGTGATGGACTCTACATGCACTACCGGAATGCCTTTGTCTTCGAAGAATTTGGCCGTTCCACCGGTCGAGTAAATGGTGACGCCGTTTTTATGGAGCAACTGCGCGATCTCATCGAGACCGTCTTTGTGAAAAACAGAAACTAAGGCTGATCGGATCTCTTTCATCATAGAATGTGGGAAAATTGTCGTTCAGAATAGGGTGCAATATTACCCAATCCGCACGGCCTGACATGGATTTTTTATCCATGTTTATTCACATTCAAGACACAGGAGCAGGGTCGGCTTTGAGCTCTTTCATCCGCTCCTTGAATCGACCCTTTTTGAAGACGTTGCGAGCGTCCTTCTTCGGCTTTCTTCCTTTTCGACGTTCTCTTTGCTCTTCCTCGGATAAATGAGTCACTTCTTGACACTCCTCAGAGCAACAGTTCTCATATTTCTCCTTGCACTTTTCACACTGAATGAAGAGCAAATGACATTCGAGATTAGCGCAGTTGGTATGGTCGTCACACGGCTCGCCGCATTGATGACAATGAGCGATCACATCTTCTGAGATCCTTTCACCTAAGCGTTCGTCAAACACGAAATTCTTTCCAATGTAGTTGTTCTCCAGTCCCTGCTCTTGAACCTGATGAGCGTATTCAATGATTCCTCCTCGGAGTTGGTTCACATCTTTGAAGCCTAAATGCTTGAAGTAGGCACTCGCCTTTTCGCACCGGATGCCGCCGGTACAGTACATCAATACTTTCTGATCTTCCTTGCCCTTGAGCATCTCCTCCACCATCTCCAATTCTTGTCGGAACGTATCCGCATCCGGAGTGATGGCACCCTTGAAGTGACCAACTTCACTTTCGTAATGATTGCGCATGTCGATGACGATCGCACCTTGCTCGAGCGCCTCGTTGAATTCCTTCGCCGAGAGGTGATTCCCTGTGTCCCAAGGATTGTAAGTGTTATCATCCAATCCGTCGGCCACGATCTTCTTGCGTACCTTGATCTTTAGCTTGTAGAACGATTTGTCATCGTCCTCCACCGCGATCTTCAGCGGAACATGGGTCAAGATCTCATCATCATTCAAGTACTCCACAAAGCGATTCCATTCCTGGATCGGCACGTTCATCTGAGCATTGATTCCCTCCTTAGCAACGTAGATCCGGCCAAGGCAGGTCATTTCACTCCAGTCCATGTACAACTTGTCGCGAAACGCATGCGGGTCCTCGATCGGCGCGTAACGATAAAACGAAACAGTACGTCGATGCGTAGGGTCCTTTTCGATCATCTCCCTCAGGATACGCTTATCAATACGGTTGTGCAGAATCATTTTGCAAAAGTAAATTCATTTTTTCTGATAAATCCCTGATTGTCATCATCTGAACTTGGGCGCTCGAGCGGGCTATTCGCTATATCTCCTCCTCGTTACTCTCGTCAGAGGATGCCGCTTCTATCCCTAGCGCGGTTTGGGTCGTCGCTGTCGCTCCTCTGTTTGGAGTTATTGATCAATGCTAAACCCACAAACCCACAAACCCGCAAACTCCGGACCCGCAAACCCGCATACTCAAACCCCGCCAAACCGCTTCCCATGCCTCAAGATGTCAACCTCCTCCATGAGCTCCTTTCCCTCTAACAGATGTTCCACTAAGTGTTTCGAAAAATACGGCGCCAACATCACGCCTTTAGAGCCAAGTCCATTGAAGATGGCCAACTGCTTATGCTTCGGATGTCTACCCAGGTAAGGCCTACGGTCTGCAACGGTGGGTCGCTGCGCGGCTTCGTGTTCTACGACCGTGTAGGGAACTTGAAACAGCTCTTCGTAATTCTTGATTAGCTCCTGCTTCGCCTCCTCGTGAGGTTGCCAATCCAGCGTCTTCCAGCTGTAAGTGCTCGAGAGCTTGTAGCGATTTCCTCCCAGGGGAATCACGTTGGTCTTGTTGTTTACTACCTGATCGATCGGCAAAGGCGATTCGGTTTCGATGATGATCCACTCGCCTTGACAGAGGTTGAAAGGCAGCCAATTGAAGTAGGGGTTCTCCACGGCATAAGGACCGTCGCAAAAGATAACCGTGTCAAATTCTCCTTCCTCGATCTTTACCCCATGGTCGGTCAACGCTAGCTCGTCATAAGAGAAGTTTCGGTCTATCAGCCTTCCATTCGTTCGAAGCCAATCTTGATAGGCTCGTTGCAGCTCAGTACAGTCGATCATGCCTGCCTGTTTCACTGGACCATATCCATCGTGGATGGGATCCATGTACCGCACGTGGGGCTCATCTGGTTGTCGTTTTTGCCAGAGAGTCGCATAGTCTTCACTCGGTATCTTCTTCGCAAATCGGATCGGTTCGTTCAACGCGATACCGAGTTTCTTCTCGAGTGCCGAATAGAGATCATGCATGACCGGTAAGAGGTCATCGATCATCCAGCTTAAGTTCAATCTTCGAAACACCACCGGGTTGTACATGCCCGTCGCGATGCGTGTGCTGGATGGACGTTGGGTGTCGGAAAGGACATGGACGTCAATATTCATTTCGAGCATTCTTTCGGCAATGGAAATGCCCGCCAGCCCCGAACCGATGACCAAGATCTTCATGGGGTCAAAGTTCGTCAATCGGAAAATTTATTCACCCAGACAACTTTTTGATCTCGAGGTTCATCTATGAAACAGTTAAACTCGAATTGTGAAAAGATTAGCACTAACACTCGGAATCCTTTTTACCACGCTGCTGGGATTTCAAAATAGTGCCCATGCTACGCACATCATGGGAATGAACATTTCCTATGAGCACATCGCTTTGGATACTTACGTTGTCACATTGGACTTCTGGAGATATTGCGGAGGCTCCGCTTTTAATGGAACTCCGACCAATGCTTCCACAGGTGTGCCAACGGGGTATCAGGTAATCTGTCCTGACGTAGGAACTCAGGTTTACCGCACGGCCCAATTCGACACGCTCATTGATGTATCTCCAATTTGTGCCCCAATGGCGCCATTTCAAAATTCCTGTATCGCAGGTTGGCAAACGGGGCTCTTAGGAATTGAGTGGACCATCATGCGTGATACGTTGGTATTGAGTGAACTGACTCAGTCTACTTGCTCAGAGTTTATCTTGATGTATTCCAGTGGTGCTCGAAACACAGGCGTCAACTATGTAGGACAACCAGGAGTTGCTTCTTGGACAACGCTTCGTGAGGAGACATATGCCAACAATAGCTCACCTCTTTTCACCACCAGTAAGCCGATCCCATTCTTTTGTGATGGTCAGGAAGCTACTTATAACTGGGGTATCGTGGAGCAAGATGGTGATAGCTTGTATTGGGAATTGGATACAGCGATGGCCTCTTATAATATGACAACAGGATTTACAGCTATTCCCTACCAAGCCCCTTGGACAGGACTCCAGCCTATGACCGGTGTGACCATCAATAATGCTACGGGCGAATTGAACTTCACGGCATTCAAGCCTGCTGGCGTTATCGCGGCTAACTATGCTATTGCGGTAAAGGTTTCTGAGTACGACCCTGAATCAGGAGATCATATCAGCACTACACAGCGAGATGTTCAGTTCATCGTTACGGATTCATGCGAGAATCTGGCTCCTCAACAAGACACGAATGGCGTGCTTAACCTTTCTGGTACTGGAGCACAAGTAGGTCCAAATGAGATCGAAGTGTGTGTCGGACAGAACTTCGCCTTCGATGTGGCGGTATTCGACTTGGATACTTCAGGAAACTTCTCTAATGATAGTTTGAGTATCAGTTGCAACATTGATCAGGTGCTTCCTGGTGCTACATGGTCGGTCAATGGTACTAACCCGGATACGGTTCACATCGAGTGGAATGCGGTTCCGGTAAACCAAACTTTCGTGCCGTTCAACATCACCGTGGAGGACGACTTCTGTCCGGTGACCGGCTTCAATATCTTCAACTACATCATTCGTATCGTCCCAACTACTTACTTGGCTCCGGATACAGCCATCTGTAATTTAGATACCATTACCCTAGATGCCCATGGAGGAGATACCTTCTATTGGTCAGTGCTCTATGGTGATCCGATCATCGTAGGACAAAACTTTGGATGTGTTCAGTGTCAAACACCATGGGTGCATCCACAACAGACCACGGCTTATGTGGTGACCAGTAATTTGAGCGCAACTTGCGGTAATTCTGATACCATCGTGGTGGAAGTGTTCGATCAGTTCAACGTAAACTTCGATCCGATCAACGGAGGAACCGTAGATACCGTGGTGTACTGTGCCAGCGACCCACTGGATACCCTCGTACCGGTAACACCCGGTGGAACATTCTTAGGTCCGGGTATCGTGAATGGAGTGGGCGGTGTGTTCGCGCCGGACATCCTTGATCCAGGCTTTGGAAGGGACTCCACGGTAACCATTACCTATGTATTAGAAGGCGTCTGCGCCAACACCAAGCAGCGCGCGATCCGCGTGAAGGGCTTGCCGGATGCACGTGTGTTGACCGAAGGACCGTTCTGTAAGTTCTCAACCTCAGAGCAGCTTCGCGGCTACACCGATGGTGGTACCTGGAGTGGTCCGAACGTAACAGCGGGTGGTATCTTCGATCCAAGTGCTTATGCCAACACGGCGCCTGATACGGTTCGCATCTTCCATACGGTAGACGATAGCGGCTGCGTATTTACGGACTCGGCTGACTTCCGCATCATCAACGAGTACAACACGGACATCGACTCTCTACCTAAGCTTTGTGCAGGTGAAGAAGTAATCATCTACTTGAACGATTACGAAGCTGATCCATTCGGAGAGTGGACGGGCAAGAACGTAGAAGAAGATCCGCTGAACCCGGGTAACTACTACTTCAACACCGCCGGCCTAAAGGCAGGAACCTATCCGATCACCTATACGATCGACGGAGAGTGTGGAACGACAACCACGGAAGAACTCGTGATCAACTTGCTACCGGATGCATCGATCTTCGGCGCAGACAGTGTGTACTGTGACAACATCGATGACAGTGTTCAGCTGGAGACGGCTCGCGCAGATGGTATCTGGGGAGGATCCCTGGTGCAGCTTCACGACGGATACTTCGTGCCAAGCGAGCTGGGAGAAGGACTCTACACGATCAGCTACGAGCTGTATGATACGGTAACTACTTGCTACAACAAGGAAGTAGTGGAAGTACGCATCGCACGTACACCGGTTAAGCCAAAAGTGTTCGGCGGTGGACCGTACTGCCAAGGCGAAGGCTGGTGGGTACGCGGTGATGGATTGCTGAGCAATACCTATAAGTGGTACTCATGGAACGGAACGTTCTCTGACCCTGATAGCATCCTTCAGTTCGAAGACCTAGAGGTGCTAGGAGCAGGTAACCCATTCTACTATGGCGAGTTGGTAGATATGCCAACGGTGATCTATGGAACTCAAGTAAGCGAGTATGGTTGCGAGAGTGGATGGTCACGCTTGATCACAGAAGTATTGCCAAGTCCGGATGCATTCTTTACGGCAGACGAGACAGACGTAGATGTGACAGTTGGCGCTGATGGCGTGGTGAAGGGAAGCGTACCGTTTGAAGTACGGTTCATCAACCAAAGCGGACCAGACACCAGCAGGTTGGTCTACACCTGGACTTTTGATCAGTACAGCAGCTACAATGACGAGACGGGCGATCCACAGGAGTTCACCTTCGAGGACATCGGGACGTACTTCGTGACCTTGATCGCGGACAACGGACGCTGTATCGACTCACACGTAGTGAAGATCAGAACGGATCGTATCACCAACTTCTTTGTACCGAACGTGTTCACACCGAACGGTGACAACCAGAACGATCTGTTCGAGTGGACGATCGAGGGCATAGAGGAGTTCAATATCAAGATCTTCAACCGTTGGGGAACGAAGGTGTTTGAGACAGAAGACCTGACCCAGTTCTGGGATGGAGGTAAGGAACCAGAAGGAACGTACTACTACGTAGTGACGGGACGCGAACGCACGCTGGATGCCGAAGAGGTGGAATGGCGTGGGGATCTTACCCTCATACGAGAACGGCAATAGAATTCATTCCTGAAATAAGTAGAAGGCCTCGAGAGATCGGGGCCTTTTCTTTTAGCCGTCATTCATTAGGGTTAGATTTTATAGGTCCGCCGTATATTCGTATTTCAATTCAGTAGATTCAGGCAACTTTTATTGGCTTTCGTCTGTCTATTGAATACTAATACCGAAACACGTATGAAGAATCTAATCCGACTGACCTTGGTTCTAGGCTTCCTTTTGGCAGGAGTGTCACAGAGCTTTGCCTCTCACAACCAGGGAATGAATATTACCTATCGTCACATCAATGGCGACACCTTTGAAGTCATCGTCGATTTCTTGCGCTATTGCGGTGGAACTGCATTCTCTCCAACCGGTAACGCACAGAGTGCGGCAGGTGCAGGTTCAACCATCAATGCGTCGTTCTTTTGTCCTGACCAAGGGTTTACCACAAGCATTACATTACAGTCGGACACGGTGATCGAAGCCTCACCGATCTGTAATGCACAGTCTTATCTAAGCTCATGTCCTCCCAATGGAACATGGCAAACAGGTCTCTTGGGAATTGAGTGGCATATCTATAAAGGAACCTTCAGCTTTAGTGAGTTCTCTCAGTCCACATGTAGCGAGTGGTTCATCTATACAGGAATTTGCTGTCGTAACTCAGGAACCAACTACACTTCACAACCAGGTCTTATTGCCTACGCTAAACTGAATCAAGCAGATTATCCAACGAATACTACAGTTCAGTTTACCACTCCGAAGCCGATCCCATTCTTCTGTGACGGTCAAGAAGTTACCTACAACTGGGGTGCTATTGAATTGGATGGTGACAGCCTTTGGTGGGAATTGGATACAGCGATCGATGGTTTTAGTACAACTACCGGGTTTTCTTACATCGCTTACAACGCAGCTATTCCTGCTACTGGTCTTGAGCCTATCCCAGGAATCACCATTGATAATGCTACTGGACAAGTAGAGTTTACAGCTTTCATTCCGCCTGGATACAATTTTGCGAATTACGCCGTGGCAGTTCGAGTGGATGAGTACGACCCTGAATCTGGAGAGTATATTGGGTCCGTGCATCGTGACGTACAGTTCATTGTCCTCGACAGTTGTAACAATAACCCACCGGTCGACCCAGTGGGTATCCAGAATTTCAATGGTTCTGGTGCCTTGATCGATTCCAATACCGTAGAAGTTTGTTTTGGTCAGGATTTCGAGTTTGACATCTTGATCTACGATTACGATTCGGCCGGAAACCTTTCTAATGACAGCTTGACCATCAGCTGTAATATCGATCAGTTGTTGCCTGGCGCAACATGGACAACCACGGGGACGAACCCAGATACGGTCCATATAGCCTGGTCGGCCGTGCCAACGAATCTGTCCTTCGTGCCGTTTAACCTGGTGGTCGAGGATGATTTCTGTCCGGTCACAGGTTTCAACGTATACAACTACCGAATTCGAATTGTGCCTTCTACCTTCCTTGGTCCTGATACGGCTATTTGTAGCTTGGATACGATCACCTTGGATGCGAATGGAGGAGATACCTTCTATTGGTCAGTGCTCTATGGTGATCCGATCATCGTAGGACAAAACTTTGGATGTGTTCAGTGTCAAACACCATGGGTGCATCCACAACAGACCACGGCTTATGTGGTGACCAGTAATTTGAGCGCAACTTGCGGTAATTCTGATACCATCGTGGTGGAAGTGTTCGATCAGTTCAACGTAAACTTCGATCCGATCAACGGAGGAACCGTAGATACCGTAGTGTACTGTGCCAGCGACCCACTGGATACCCTCGTACCGGTAACACCCGGTGGAACATTCTTAGGTCCGGGTATCGTGAATGGAGTGGGCGGTGTGTTCGCGCCGGACATCCTTGATCCAGGCTTTGGAAGGGACTCCACGGTAACCATTACCTATGTATTAGAAGGCGTCTGCGCCAACACCAAGCAGCGCGCGATCCGCGTGAAGGGCTTGCCGGATGCACGTGTGTTGACCGAAGGACCGTTCTGTAAGTTCTCAACCTCAGAGCAGCTTCGCGGCTACACCGATGGTGGTACCTGGAGTGGTCCGAACGTAACAGCGGGTGGTATCTTCGATCCAAGTGCTTATGCCAACACGGCGCCTGATACGGTTCGCATCTTCCATACGGTAGACGATAGCGGCTGCGTATTTACGGACTCGGCTGACTTCCGCATCATCAACGAGTACAACACGGACATCGACTCTCTACCTAAGCTTTGTGCAGGTGAAGAAGTAATCATCTACTTGAACGATTACGAAGCTGATCCATTCGGAGAGTGGACGGGCAAGAACGTAGAAGAAGATCCGCTGAACCCGGGTAACTACTACTTCAACACCGCCGGCCTAAAGGCAGGAACCTATCCGATCACCTATACGATCGACGGAGAGTGTGGAACGACAACCACGGAAGAACTCGTGATCAACTTGCTACCGGATGCATCGATCTTCGGCGCAGACAGTGTGTACTGTGACAACATCGATGACAGTGTTCAGCTGGAGACGGCTCGCGCAGATGGTATCTGGGGAGGATCCCTGGTGCAGCTTCACGACGGATACTTCGTGCCAAGCGAGCTGGGAGAAGGACTCTACACGATCAGCTACGAGCTGTATGATACGGTAACTACTTGCTACAACAAGGAAGTAGTGGAAGTACGCATCGCACGTACACCGGTTAAGCCAAAAGTGTTCGGCGGTGGACCGTACTGCCAAGGCGAAGGCTGGTGGGTACGCGGTGATGGATTGCTGAGCAATACCTATAAGTGGTACTCATGGAACGGAACGTTCTCTGACCCTGATAGCATCCTTCAGTTCGAAGACCTAGAGGTGCTAGGAGCAGGTAACCCATTCTACTATGGCGAGTTGGTAGATATGCCAACGGTGATCTATGGAACTCAAGTAAGCGAGTATGGTTGCGAGAGTGGATGGTCACGCTTGATCACAGAAGTATTGCCAAGTCCGGATGCATTCTTTACGGCAGACGAGACAGACGTAGATGTAACAGTAGGCGCTGATGGCGTGGTGAAGGGAAGCGTACCGTTTGAAGTACGGTTCATCAACCAAAGCGGACCAGACACCAGCAGGTTGGTCTACACCTGGACTTTTGATCAGTACAGCAGCTACAATGACGAGACGGGCGATCCACAGGAGTTCACCTTCGAGGACATCGGGACGTACTTCGTGACCTTGATCGCGGACAACGGACGCTGTATCGACTCACACGTAGTGAAGATCAGAACGGATCGTATCACCAACTTCTTTGTACCGAACGTGTTCACACCGAACGGTGACAACCAGAACGATCTGTTCGAGTGGACGATCGAGGGCATAGAGGAGTTCAATATCAAGATCTTCAACCGTTGGGGAACGAAGGTGTTTGAGACAGAAGACCTGACCCAGTTCTGGGATGGAGGTAAGGAACCAGAAGGAACGTACTACTACGTAGTGACGGGACGCGAACGCACGCTGGATGCCGAAGAGGTGGAATGGCGTGGGGATCTTACCCTCATACGAGAAAGGAAATAAACCTTAAAGAAAGCCCTGGTCGATTGACTAGGGCTTTTTTCTTTCTCTCTATGGGTGAGTCATACTAAGTTTGCATCGTGATTTGTGTAGCAGACAGCGGTTCTACGAAGACCGATTGGGTAGCGCTAGGGCCACAGGTTCAAGAAGAGATCAGATTCAAGACGATCGGGTTAAATCCATTTTTTGTGAGTGAGACCTTGGTGTCGCGTACGGTATCTGAGGCAAAGCCTGAATCCTTGGACGATCAGGTGCAAGCGGTCTATTTCTACGGCGCCGGTTGCTCGAGCGCAAAAAGAAATGAGATCATTGAACGGGGCCTTAAAGAGGTTTTCCCCAACGCTAAGATCGAAGTGTTTCATGACCTTCTAGGGGCTGCACGTGCTTGCTGTCAGCATGAAGAAGGTATCGCAAGTATTCTCGGGACGGGTTCGAACTCCTGTCTTTATAATGGTGAGAAGATCATAGACAATGTCACCAACCTTGGCTATGTCTTGGGTGATGAAGGTAGCGGTGGACATATAGGAAAGCAACTCATTCGAGCTCGATCGTATCGAGAGATGCCTTCAGATATTCAGGAGGATTTCGATGCTATGTTCGGTTATGATCATGAAGAGATGCTCCAAGCCATCTATCACAATCCTCTTCCCAATAGGTTTCTAGCATCCTTTGCCCCCTTTTGTAGTAAGCATCGCGAGCATCAGTTTGTGCAAGATCTGGTCAAGGGGGTATTTGGCGCTTTTGTGCGAAAGCACCTCGTCAAGTATGGTCAGCCCGAGATGCCACACCATTTCTTGGGTTCCGTGGCCAAAGAATTTGAATCCGAGTTAAAGTCGGTGATGGATGAGCACGGCTTGAGGATGGGTAGGGTGATGCGGAAGCCTATCGACCTGTTGATGCGCTACCACTTGGATGAGCATGAATTTTGAACTTTTTCTAAACGCCCTGCCGGCATTTCGTGAAGTTGAGGTGGACGGTCGGTCGGCCCATGAAGAGATTTTACCGGTCTTGGCAAAGGAGCGTCGTGAGGCTTTTGAGAATGACAGGGCGCCAAAGATCAGTGCGGTAGCTGCAACCATATTTTCAAAGGAGGGTGAAGCTCATGTCTTGTTGATCGAACGTCAATCTTATGATGGGGTACATAGCGGTCAGGTAGCCTTTCCAGGTGGAAAAAGAGAGGAAGGAGACTCCGATTTGCAAGGAACGGCATTGCGAGAGATGGAAGAAGAGGTTGGTGTCCCACGATCAATGCCTCAGTTCGTCCGGTCATTAAGCGAGGTCTATATACCCCCAAGTCGCTTTTTGGTGCACCCTTTTGTTTACGTTTTGGAAGAGCTGCCTCCCTTAACTCAGGACCCACGTGAGGTGAAGGATGTGATCCATCTTCCTTTGGCGCACTTATTGGACGAAAGGAACGTTGTGGAAGGAAAGATCAAGACGAGCTATGGCCTTGCCATTAAAACTCCGTATTTTGAGTTTGATCACTTCAAAATTTGGGGGGCAACCGCGATGATGCTGAGTGAAATGAAACAAATGCTACTGAAGATAAGATGACAAGAGCCCTAACCTTGGTATTGGTACTCTTTTGCCTGGCCGGCGCAACGCAAGGTCAAGAACTCAATAAAAAGCTTCAACGTGAGAAGGCTGAGATTGAAGCGCAGATCGAGCGTGAGCGCAAGTACGAGGAGACAATGGAGAAGGCGGATGGCGCTTTCAAAGCCAAAGAGTATGTAACGGCTCGGATGGCGTATGAAGAAGCGATCCAATACAATGCAGAAAAGGAACAATGGCTTCAGTCCAAGGTCAATGACCTCGATATCCTCATGGCAAGACGAGCGGCTCGCTCCGTGGACTCCATTATCGTAGAGGTGCCGCTGCTAGGAGCTACTGCTCTTCCATCGTCAGAGAGCAAGGGAATTCAAGAACGTCAGGTAGATGCAACCATTCCGGAGGTGGTCGAAGTAGAGGAGGTGGATTCGGCTGAAGCGATTGCTGAGACCCTGACTCCTCCGCAAGTTGAGGTGGAAGAAGTACCAAAGGAGGCGGCCACTGCGATCCAGTCGGTTTCAGCGCGTGATGTTGAGCTCAAGCCCAAGGCTCCTGCTTCGAAAACCGAGAAGACCAAGGTCAAGGAAGACTTTTCATCCTTCGAAAATGGGGTGACGGAAGAGACATTCACCCTTCAGAAAAGTGAGGTCGTTAGGATCGTTGTCAAGGAAGGAATTGATGTGATCATCTTCAAAAAAGTCAAGCACAAATGGGGCGGTGAATTCTTCTTTATGGACGACCGCGACGTCACGCGTCGATACTGGGAGGAGCAAGTTTCGATGTATCGCCAGAAATATCCGTCAGAGGATGACTGAAATTAGGTTTTCAGGATTGTATTTCTCCTACTTTTGCGCCACAATTCACAGACTTAATAGATACTTAACCAGTTCACAATGAGTAATTATCAATCGCAGATCGATAGCTTCATGGAAGCGGTGCGGGCAAAGAACCCTAATGAGACCGAATTCCTTCAGGCTGTTCACGAGGTCGCTGAGACCGTGATTCCTTACGTTGCGAGCAACAAAAAATACACGGAAGCTAACATCCTTGACAGGATCGTTGAGCCAGAGCGTGTGATCATGTTCCGTGTTCCATGGTTGGATGACCAAGGAAATTATCAAGTGAACCGTGGCTACCGGATTGAAATGAATTCAGCCATCGGTCCATACAAAGGAGGACTTCGTTTTCACCCTTCGGTCAACTTGAGCATCTTGAAGTTCCTCGCTTTCGAGCAGGTGTTCAAGAACTCATTGACAACGCTTCCTATGGGAGGTGGCAAAGGAGGTTCTGATTTCGATCCAAAAGGAAAGTCAGACAACGAAGTGATGCGATTCTGCCAGAGCTTCATGACAGAGCTTTCTAAGCACATCGGTCCTGACACCGACGTTCCTGCCGGAGATATCGGAGTGGGTGGACGCGAGATCGGATACATGTTCGGTCAGTATAAGCGTATCCGCAACGAGTTTACCGGAGTATTGACCGGTAAGGGTATCGAGTACGGAGGTAGCTTGATCCGTCCTGAAGCTACAGGATACGGTAACGTCTACTTTGCGGAGAATATGCTCAAGACCAAGGGTGAGAGCTTCAGCGGAAAGACCGTGGTCATCTCAGGTAGCGGTAACGTTGCTCAGTATGCTTGTGAGAAAGCTACTCAGCTCGGAGCTAAGGTTGTGACCATGTCCGACTCAGGAGGATTCATCTACGATAAGGATGCTATCAATGCAGAGAAATTGGCTTGGCTGATGGATCTTAAGAACAACCGTCGTGGTCGCATCAGCGAGTACGCTGAGAAGTTCGGTGCTGAATACCATGCAGGTAAGCGTCCTTGGGGCGTGAAGTGCGACATTGCTCTTCCTTGTGCTACACAGAACGAACTGAACGGCGAAGAAGCAAAGTCATTGATCAACAATGGATGTATGTGTGTGAGCGAAGGAGCGAACATGCCTTCTACTCCTGAAGCGATCGAGGCATTCCACAGTGCGAAGATCCTTTTCGCACCAGGTAAAGCTTCTAATGCGGGTGGTGTGGCTACTTCAGGACTTGAAATGAGCCAGAACTCATTGCGTTTGAGCTGGACTCGTGAAGAAGTGGATCAACGACTTCACGGCATCATGAATAGTATTCATGAAGCATGTGTGAAGTACGGAACAGATGAGAATGGATACGTGAACTACGTGAAGGGTGCTAACGTGGCTGGCTTTATTAAGGTAGCCGACGCGATGCTCGCTCAAGGACACGTTTAATCCGATCCTATAATAGACCATTGGAAAGCAGCCCATTCGCGGCTGCTTTCTTATTTTTCGGCCCCAAATCAAAAACGGACTATGTACGGCAATATCAAACAACAGCTACAGGATGAATTGAAGTCGATCGAGGAATCAGGACTCTTTAAAAAGGAGCGGATCATTACCTCGGTACAAGGTGCGTCGATCAAGATCAGCACAGGACAAGAAGTGTTGAACTTTTGCTCTAACAACTATCTAGGGCTTTCCTCACACCCACGTGTGGTGCAAGCAGCAAAGGATACGTTGGATACGCACGGTTTTGGTATGTCGTCTGTCCGATTCATTTGCGGAACCCAAGACATCCATAAGAAGCTCGAGGCTAAGATCGCCGAGTTCTTGGGTACGGAGGATACGATCCTTTATGCTGCTGCTTTTGATGCCAATGGAGGCGTATTCGAACCATTATTAGGTCCTGAGGATGCGATCATCTCCGATTCGCTGAACCATGCGAGTATCATCGACGGCGTTCGTTTGTGTAAAGCGCAGCGCTTCCGTTACAACAATAATGACATGGCCGATCTGGAAGAGCAATTGAAGGCAGCTTCGGGAGCTCGAAATCGTATCATCGTAACCGATGGTGTGTTCTCCATGGACGGTTATGTAGCGCAATTGGATAAGATCTGTGACCTCGCAGATAAGTATGATGCCATGGTCATGGTAGATGAGTGTCACGCAACGGGCTTCATCGGCAAGACCGGTCGTGGAACACACGAGCTGAATGGTGTAATGGGAAGAGTGGATATCATCACCGGTACCCTAGGCAAGGCACTTGGTGGAGCTATGGGTGGATTCACAACAGGAAAGAAGGAGATCATCGAGATGCTGCGCCAACGCAGTCGTCCCTATCTGTTCAGTAATTCTCTCGCTCCAGCCATCGTGGGTGCGTCCATTGCCGTATTCGATCTGTTGAGTGAGACCACCGAGCTTCGTGATAAGTTGGAGGAGAATGTCAACTACTTCAAGAAAGGTATCAAAGCAGCTGGATTCGATATCAAGGATGGCGACTCAGCGATCGTTCCGATCATGCTTTACCATGCAGCGCTCTCTCAGAAGATGGCCGACCGTCTTTTAGAGGAAGGGATCTACGTGATCGGATTCTTCTACCCGGTGGTTCCAAAGGAGCAAGCCCGCATCCGCGTGCAGCTCTCTGCAGCTCACGAAAGAGCGCATCTCGACAAGGCGATTGCCGCCTTTACTAAAGTCGGGAAAGAACTCGGGGTGATATCGTAGATAACATGGTCTATAAATTCTTTTCGTAACTGTTTGACGCAGTTAAAAATAGTTCTATCTTTGCGCCCCTTTTTAAGGGCAATAAATTATTGGAACAGTGAGTCATTTGAGTTACAAGACCGTTTCAGCGAACAGTGAGACTGCAGATAAGCAGTGGGTAATTGTAGATGCTAAGGACCAAGTTTTGGGTCGTTTTGCTTCTAACGTAGCCTATATCCTTCGCGGAAAGCATAAGACCAACTTTACACCACACGTAGACTGTGGTGACAATGTCATCGTGATCAACGCTGAGAATGTTCAGTTGTCAGGATCCAAGATGGAGACCAAGGAGCGTTTGTGGCACACCGGTCACCCAGGCGGACAACGTTCACGTACCGCTGAGGAGACATTGAATCGCAAGCCTACCGATTTGATCGAATGGGCAGTGAAGGGGATGCTTCCAAAGAATCGTTTGGGACGTCAGATGTTCCGTAACCTTTATGTGTATGCCGGTTCAGAGCATCCACACGAGGCTCAACAACCAAAGACAATCGATATCAACGCAATTAAGTAAGATGGACGTTATCAACGCACTCGGTCGCCGCAAGTCAAGTGTTGCTCGTGTTTACCTTAAGAAGGGTAAAGGCAACATTACCATCAACGACCGCGATTACAAAGAATACGTAGATACTGCGTTTCTTCATCACAAGCTTCACCAGCCATTCGCATTGACAGAGACTGAAGGTCAGTACGATGTTATGGTTAAAGTACGCGGTGGAGGCATCAACGGACAAGTCGAAGCGATTCGATTGGGAGTTTCACGCGCCCTTGTTCAGATCAACGAAGAATACAAGCCAGCACTCCGTGCAGAAGGTTTGATGACGCGTGATCCACGAATGGTAGAACGTAAGAAGCCGGGTCAGAAGAAGGCTCGTAAGCGCTTCCAGTTCAGCAAGCGTTAATTTATTATTTCAATTATATAGTTGTTTAGAATCTAAATCAGCGGGACTTCTTCGGAACTACCCGCTGATTGTTTTAAAAAGAAGGTAAACATGGCAAGAACCAATTACAAAGAGTTGCTCGAGGCTGGAGTTCATTTTGGACACCTCAAGCGCAAGTGGAACCCAAACATGGCTCCGTACATCTTCATGGAGCGTAACGGAATCCACGTGATCGATCTTCACAAAACTGTAGCTAAGGCTGAGGAGGCTGCTGCAGCCTTGAAGCAGATCGCAAAATCAGGAAAGAAGATCCTTTTCGTATCAACCAAGAAGCAGGCTCGCGAGTCGATCGAGACTCGAGTGAAAGAGGTGAATATGCCTTTTGTTACCGAGCGCTGGCCAGGTGGTATGTTGACCAACTTCGTCACTATTCGTAAGGCTATACGTAAAATGGCTTCTATCGACAAGATGAAGACGGATGGTACATTCCTTACCATGTCTAAGCGTGAGCGCCTTCAGGTCGATCGTCAACGTGCGAAACTGGAGAAGGACTTCGGTTCTATCGCTGACCTTACTCGTCTTCCAGCAGCATTGTTCATCATCGACATCAATAAGGAGCACATCGCAGTTCGTGAGGCTCGCAAGTTGAATATCCCAACTTTCGCTATCGTGGATACGAACAGCGACCCTTCTGCGGTTGATTTCCCTATCCCAGGTAACGATGATGCTTCTAAGTCTATCGATAAGATCCTAGAGATCATGACTGACGCGATCAAGGAAGGTCTTTCTGAGCGCAAAACGGATCGTGATAAGCAGAAGGATACCAAGGAAGAAGCTGAAGCCTAGGTTGAAGAGGCTGTAGAAGAAGCGAACGACTAAGAACGAACATTACAATACTTTTTTAGAATGTCACAGATCACAGCAGCAGAAGTGAACAAGCTTCGCCAGATGACGGGAAGCGGAATGATGGATTGCAAGAAAGCACTCGTAGAGGCAGAAGGCGATTTTGATAAGGCGATTGAAATCCTACGTAAGAAAGGTCAGAAGGTAGCTGCTAAGCGCGGAGACCGTGACGCAACAGAAGGATTGGTTTTTGCTAAGACCGATGGATCTGGTAAGCGTGGGGTGATTGCGGTATTGAGCTGCGAAACAGACTTCGTTGCAAAGAACGAAGAGTTCGGTCAGACCGTGGAGAAGATCGTAGATATCGCATTGGAGTCTGGAGCTGCTAGCTTGGACGATTTGAAGTCTCAGACCTACGGCGATGGAATGAGCATCGGAGAGAAGATCACTGAAATGATCGGTAAGATCGGAGAGAAGATTGACCTCAGCGCATTTGACGTAGTCGAGGCTGACACCGTGATCGCTTACAACCACCCGGGAAACCAAGTGGCCTCTATGGTAGGATTGAACGGCGAAGGCGATGCAGTGAAAGATGCAGCTAAGGATGTAGCCATGCAAGTTGCTGCTATGAATCCTGTTGCCTTGGATAAGGATGCTGTTCCTCAAGACGTCATCGAAAAGGAGATCGAGATCGGAAAGGATCTTGCTCGCCAAGAAGGTAAGCCAGAGGATATGCTTGAGAAGATCGCTATGGGTAAACTCAACAAGTTCTTCAAGGAGAATACATTGTTGAGCCAAGCTTACATCAAGGATAACAAGAAGTCAGTTGAGCAGATGCTTAAGGACATTGACGGTTCTCTTACCGTTACGATGTTCAAGCGTCACGCCCTCAACTAATCGATAAACCAAGAAAGAAAGCGATGAGAGATCATCGCTTTTTTTTTGCCCGAAGAATACCAAGAGGCTTTGAGATTTTCAAGGCAGAACCTTGGTCGAAATGAATTACGTTTGCGCTATGGCGGATCAGAAATACAAACGCGTTCTTCTCAAACTGAGTGGTGAAGCCTTAATGGGAGAACAGCAGTACGGCATCGACAACGTTCGATTGATGCAGTACAGTCACGAGATCAAACAAATCGTAGAACAAGGGATCGAAGTTGCCATCGTGATCGGTGGTGGAAACATCTTCCGTGGAATTCAAGCCGATGGCTCCATGATCGATCGAGTTCAAGGCGACCACATGGGCATGCTTGCCACCGTGATCAATAGTCTTTCGCTTCAGTCGGCCCTCGAATCTCTGGGCTTGAAAACGCGCTTGCAGACGGCGATCAAGATGGAGCAAATTGCGGAACCCTTCATTCGTAGAAAGGCAGTGCGCCACCTCGAGAAGGGCCGAGTGGTCATTTTTGGCGCCGGTACCGGAAACCCATACTTCACGACCGACACGGCAGCGTCCTTGCGGGCCATCGAGATCGAAGCGGATGTGATCCTGAAAGGAACACGGGTAGATGGTATCTATACGGCGGACCCTGAGAAAGATGAGAATGCTGTCAAGTTCGATAGCCTATCCTTCACTGAAGCTATTGCCAAGAACTTGAATGTCATGGATATGACGGCTTTTACCCTTTGTCGTGAGAACAATGTTCCGATCATCGTATTCGACATAAATAAGCCCGGAAACTTGAACCGTGTGGTTCAAGGAGAACAAGTGGGTACGTTGGTCGAGGCCTAATTAGCATTGATTCGTTTATTTGTAGATAATCTCTGAACGATGGAAGAAATTGAAATGGTCTTGGATATGGCGCGTGAATCGATGGATGCTGCCATGGATCACCTCCGAAAAGAACTAGCGAAGATCCGCGCGGGAAAAGCGCACCCAAGTATGTTGGATGGGATCATGGTTGATTATTATGGTTCCCAGACTCCGTTGAATCAAGTCAGTAACATCAATACGCCTGATGCGCGTACGATCTCGATCCAGCCGTGGGAGAAAGCCATGTTGGAGGTGATCGAAAAAGCCATCATGATTGCCAACTTGGGGCTAAATCCGCAAAACAACGGTGAGCTCATCATGATCAGCGTTCCACCACTGACGGAAGAGCGCCGTAAGACGTTGGTGAAGCAGACTCGTGCAGAAGGTGAGCACGCAAAGGTTTCCATCAGAAACGCGCGTAAGGATGCGAATGACGAGATCAAGAAGTTGAAGGAAGATACCATCTCCGACGACTTAGCTAAGGATGCAGAAGATCGCGTTCAGAAGCTCACGGATAAATATTCTTCCAAGGTCGACGAGTATTTGGAGATCAAGGAGAAGGATATCATGACCGTATAGGTCGAGCCTTACTCGCTCCAAACTCGGGTTCCTTCCGAGCAATTCTTGCACATTTCTATCTCGTTCCTACTGGTCAGGATACTAGCTCTGAATTGCTGGTAACCTTCAGATTTCCAGATGTCAGAGAAGCTGAAATCAGATAGACTTCCCATACTGTGATGCGCATCCTTATCGAAACAGCATGGGATCACTTTACCATCCCAGGTGATGACCGCCCCGGACCACATTCTCCAACAGTGATTGTCTAAAGGGTTCTTGATCGCCCATGAACCCGGCGAGACTTCCTTGTAACGCGAATACTCGTCCCGAGTAGGAATCAGTTCGTTGCCATGTTCAAAATCGTAGATCTGTGCGGTTTTGATCTTTACTTCATCCACACCCATCTCCTTTCCTAAGGCTTTCACTTCCTCTACTTGGTGCTCGTTAGGACGAACCACCAAGAACTGAAAGATCACATGAGGGGTTTTGGACTTCAACTCCTTCTTCCAATGAAGGATGCGTTTCGTTCCTTCGATGACCTTACTGAGGTCGCCTTCCTTTCGATAGCTCTCGTAGGTGGACTGCTCCGTGCCGTCGATACTGATGATCAATCGGTCTAATCCCGATTCCACGGTCTGCTTGGCTCTAGTGTCGTCTAGGAAATGCGCATTGGTGCTGGTTGCCGTATAGATGCCGGCCTTGTCTGCCATCTTCACCATCTCGAAGAAGTGAGGGTGCAAGTAAGGCTCCCCTTGAAAATAGTAGTTGATGTACGTGCAAAATGGCTTTACATCGCTGAGTATCTTCTCCAAAAGCTTGAGGTCCATACGTCCGGTCGGGCGAGTAAAGCTCCTCAGTCCGGAAGGACATTCGGGACACCGAAGGTTGCACGCGGTAGTGGGCTCGATGGACAGGCTCAGCGGACGTCCCCAATGGACAGAACTTCCCGTTAGTCTGCCGGCATAATAGCTCAACAGGGTCAGTGAAGCGTACATCGCCTTTCTGACATTCCAATGTCTCAATATTTGCAAGGAATCCGTGAGCGTCATCGCGCCCAAAAATAACGGTTAGCACCATTGCGGTTGGGGCCTATTCTCTTAACTTCGGCGACGCTCAAAAAAGTCCTCGTATGTGGGCAGATGTCGCCCGTCTTATCATTCGCTATAGGCTCACGATCATCGTGGTTCTCGCGCTCTTTACTCTTGGGATGCTCTATCAAGCCTCTGGGGTGCGCCTAGCCTATGGCCTACCGCAAATGCTCCCTGAGGATTCCCCTACCATGGTGGATTGGCGCGACTTCCAGGATCGTTTTAAAGAGGAGTCAACCGTTTTCGCGATCGGTATCGAACGTGATCTGTTTCACGATGTAGACCTATTTAATGCTTGGTATCGACTAGGTCGCACCCTCACAAAAGTGGAAGGGGTGGATACGGTGCTTTCCATCGGAAGCGCATTCAATATTCGGAAGGATACCAATCTGAAGAAATTCCTGATCGACCCAATTGTGAAGGGTACGGTACAGAGCATCGAAGAACTCGAAGCCCTTCGCGAAAAGTATGAGTCTCTTCCGTTCTATCGGGGACTGCTCTACAACGGGCAGAATAACTACAGCATCATGGCCATCTCCATGAGCAACGAGCGATTCAACTCAACCGAGCGCACGGAGTTCTTTGGAAGCGTGCTCGAGCTCGTGGAGAAATTCGAGGAGGAGAACCAAGTGAAGATCAGCTACTCCGGAATGCCTTATATCCGTGAGAACTTGAGTGCCCTGGTTAAGAAAGAACTCAAGCTTCTGCTGATCCTGACCATCGTTATTACCATCGTCATCCTGCTGTTCTTCTTCCGCTCGATCAAGCCAGTCATCATTGCCATGAGTGTAGTGGGTACGGGTGTTATCTGGTCCTTAGGCGTGCTCAATACCCTGGGGTATGAGATCACCATCCTGACGAGCTTGATCTCTCCTCTGGTGATCGTTATCGGAATTCCGAATTGCATCTACCTTATCAATAAGTTCCACTCTGAACTCAATGCTCATGGTAACAAGGCAAAAGCCTTGGTAAGAGTAGTGTCGAGGATCGGAAGTGCCACTTTCATGACCAATGCTACCACGGCAACAGGCTTCTTGACGTTTGTTTTTACCGAAAGCATCTTGCTGGTTGAGTTCGGCATCGTGGCATTCATTTCCATCATGTCACTCTTCTTGCTGTCCATCCTTCTGATCACGATCACCTACAGTTATCTGCCCCCTCCCACGGGCAAGAAAACGGATCACTTGAATCAGCGTTGGGTGTTGAACCTTGTTAAGTGGTTTGATTACCTGATCAACTTCAAAAGACCTTTGGTGTACATCATCACGGCAGTGGTTGTCCTGCTGTCTGTCAACGGACTTCGATACATTGAGACCACCGGTAACATCGTGGATGACCTACCCAAGAACCACAAAGTAGTGGAGGACCTGCATTGGTTCGAACAGAATTTTGGCGGTGTGGTTCCATTCGAGATTCAGGTTGATGCGAAGAAAAAGAGAAGGATCAGTCGTGATGAAATGCTCGAGTCGATCGAAGCCACCCAGGACCTTTTTAAAGACGATCCAAACTTCTCTAAAAGCATCTCTATCGTGGATGCGATGAAGTTCATCAAGCAAGCATTCTACGATGGCGATCCTGAGCGCTTCGAGTTGATCAGTTCTCGAGAGAAGGCGTTCTTCGAAGACTACGTGGAAAACTCTGACGCCGACCAGAGTTTACTTAATATCTACGTGGACTCTACACAACGCTTCGCTCGGATCAGCTTGCAAGTGGCTGATATCGGAACGATCGAAATGGATAGCATGCTGGCCTACTACCACCCGAGGGTGGATTCGGTCTTCAATCCGAAACGACAATACCAAGATTCTATCCTTCAGGAGATATCAACTATCGAGGATAGCGAAGTAGCTGACTCATTAGCCGAACGACTACTCAAGCGAAATGTTTCTGCACGCAGGGTCTTCAAGCGTATCCTTCAATCGAAGGACTCAAATGCTCAGACCGATCTGGACTCGATCTCATTTGCAGGGAACAGTGAAATGATTGGCAGTTTGAGTAATGCCTTCGATTCGACCTACACAGATGTAACGATAACGGGTCCGAGCATCACGTTCTTGGAGGGAACCAATTATTTGGTACGGAACCTGTTTATCAGTTTGAGTATTGCCATCTTCATCGTGGCACTTTTAATGGCCGTTGTATTCAGTTCCCTTCGTATGATCATCATTTCGGTCATAACCAATCTAATTCCTCTGCTCTTCACAGCGGGAATCATGGGGTATTTCGGAATCAATATCAAGCCGTCGACCATTCTGGTGTTTAGTGTTGCCTTCGGTATTTCCGTCGACGACACGATCCATTACTTGGCTAAGTACAGACAAGATCTCCGCTTGACGCACAATGATATTGGTCGCTCCGTGCATTTAGCGCTGAGAGAGACGGGGGTGAGTATGGTCTACACGTCCATCATTCTGTTCTTCGGATTCGGTGTGTTTGCATCCTCAGACTTCGGAGGAACACAGGCGTTGGGCATTTTGGTTTCGCTCACCCTGTTGGTTGCCATGTTTGCCAATTTGATCCTTCTGCCTTCATTCTTGTTGTCCTTTGAGAAGGCCATGTTGACGCGCTGGTTCCAAGAGCCCTTGCTGACCTTGTTGGACGAGGAGGAAGATCTAGAGCTAGACCACTTGGATTTCCGAGAAGAAGAGATCGACGACCCAGAAAATAAAGAATCATGAAAGGAATCATTCTAGCCGGTGGAGCCGGAACACGACTGCATCCATTGACCTTGGCAACGAGTAAGCAGATGCTGCCTGTGTATGATAAACCGATGATCTATTATGCACTTTCGGTATTGATGATGGCTGGGATCCGTGAGATCCTGATCATTTCTACCCCACAGGACTTGCCCAATTTTGAGCGACTTCTGGGAGATGGGTCGTCCCTTGGGATGCAGCTTTTTCACCACAGGTGAAGTTCAAACGATCTCCGGGTAACGTTTGTACTCGTGATCCAGAGACAACGGCCGGTGCATGCGTGTTGATGCCTTGCCTTCTTGCTTTGGTATTTCATCTGCAAAGGTCATCATCATAAGTGGAATTGATTA